>JAUBST010000051.1:0-46326 GCA_036702215.1 Microcoleus sp. F6_B6 | reverse complement strand
CAACACGTGCAAGTATTTTCCTCGCCATTTGTGGCTCCATTTGCGATACCGCAACGCAGTTGCGGTGAGCAGTTACGATTTCTTTTTCTGTTTCGGTAATGTTAATATTGACAACTCCTGAGATTGGCTCTCCTTAATTTGAGTAATTACAACAACATCTATCAAGTGTAGCACTATTTTATAAAACTGGTATTACCAATGAGTTATCCTTGATTGTAAATATTCCCAAATCCTAATTTTTTGTTTGGGCTCAACGATTTAATTTATCGAATAAATCAATTCCAACTCTTTTATTCTTTTGGTTGCTCTGGCTTATTTCTTACTTCTTTAATCCGCAAAGTGACAGAAGAGGGAGATCGGTGTTTAGAGCGCGGGCTTACAGTGGCATTTTTTTGCGGAGCGGTATAACTACTCGGAATCAACAAATATTGCAATTCGTCAAGCGTTAGTGGGAGAGGGTAAATTAGTGTTGGGCAGAGAAAAATCTGCAGGAAGTATAGAACTGCCTGTCCCATTCGCCTTGCCCGCAGGCTCGGGCTGGTATAGTTGGATACGATCGCGCCCAAGTCGTTTAGCTTGATACAGGGCTTGGTCGGCTGCTGCAATCAGAATTTCGGCTCCCGATTCAGATCCAGGAACAATACTCGCTACACCCAGACTGAGAGTGACGTACTCGCTCACCTGAGAACCAGCGTGCGGAAGCTGCAAAGCTGCGATTTTGACCTGTATGTGTTCGGCTACGACCACAGCGCCTTGAATCGAGGTATTTGGCAAAATAACGGCAAATTCTTCGCCTCCGTAGCGAGCTACTAAATCGGCGGGGCGATTGACTGCATTGCCGATCGCCGCAGCGACTTGTCGCAAACATTCGTCTCCGCCTTGATGCCCGTAAGTATCGTTATAACTTTTAAAAGAATCAATATCGCAGAGAATCAGGGACAGAGGCGTTTGTTCCCGCGCTTGTCTGCGCCATTCGGTTTCTAAATACTGATCGAACCGGCGGCGGTTTGCTAGCTGCGTGAGTGCGTCTAAACTGGCCAAGCGCTCTAACTTGAGGTTGGCTGCTTGCAACTGCTGGTAGAGTTCTGCTTGCTTGATGGCGATCGCCAACTGGGTGGCCAGAGAAGACAGCAACTCTACTTCTAACTGCATCCACTGCCGGGGACTGCACTGGTGAGCCATCAGCAGCCCCCACAACTCGTCTCCTTGCACTAAAGGCACTACCAAATAAGCTCTCACCGCGAATTGTGCGAGCAAGTCAATTTGATATTGCGGCAAATCTGCGGTCAAGACATCGGCGATCGGTCGGATCGCTCGATGTTGGTACGCTTCGAGATAGAACTCGTCAAAACAGAAATTTTCCAGGGTTTCCCCCAACATCGGCTGGCAGTTGGCAGCTACAGATTCCACTGTCACCGCCCCCGTCGCCGGGCCGGTGCAGAGACTGCCAGTACAGGGGTTGAAGCGGACAATCATCACTCGATCGGCAATCAGGAACTGACGCACTTCTGTCACTGTCGTGCTGAGCACTTCGCCCAAATCCAGAGACTGGCGGATATGCTGAGTAATCGTAGCCATCAGCAGTTCTCGTTCGTTTTGCTGCTGCAGCGTCTCTTCTGCCCGCTTGTACTCGGTGATATCTTGAGCGGTGCCGAAAATTTGTTTGGGGCAGCCGTCGGCTGTGCGGGCGAAAACTTGGTCGCGGCAGCGAAACCAGCGCCATTGGCCCGATCGATGTTTGAGGCGATACTCCAACTCCAAAATATGCCCGTCTTGGGCGGAGGGAAATTTTTGCTGGTGGGCTTTGAGCCTCGGCAAATCTTCTGAGTACACCAAACTCGAGTACAAAGCAGTTTGCATCTGTAAAATTTCTTGGGGAGTGTAGCCCAGCAATTTAGAAGCTTGACCGTTGACGTAGACGTTGCGCTGTTCGGTCAAATCGTAGATGTACAGCAAATAAGGCGCCGCGTCAGCAATCTGCTGAATGAAATGCTGGCTCGACCGCAATTCTTCCTCCACCCGCTGCCTCACTTGCACTTCTTCCAAAGCTTGATCCCGCATTGTGCGGTAAGCTTGGATGCGGTGGGTGAGGTCGGTCACGTCTTGAATCACCAGCAGCGCGTAGAACGATGGGGCATTGACCCCCGGCCATATTGATGACGAAACTGAGGGTGCAGATTCCCTAGACAAAAAAGCACTTCTTGGCGATCCGACTCCGACAGTACCGTCTGATTCCAACTCAAGAGTATGGAGAATCCAGTCTCTAATCTCCTGTTCTTCTATGCCAGCCTCTTGGGCCGGCACAGCAGTCACAGTAGTTTGCTGAATTCGCTGTTGGCCGTCTTGCCAAGTTGCCGGAATCAGGTGTTTGTGAATTTGAGAAGAAAAAATTGTTGGCGGGCCTCCTGCAAAAATTTGCTTGAAGCGAGTGGCGTACTTTAGCTGAGTCAGGTGAGGAAAATGTGCTGTGATCTTTGTTCCCAATATTTGGCTGCGGGGAATTTTTGTCCACTCTTCCAGACAAGTGTTCCAAAACAGCACCACAAAATCATCTTGCAGCAAGCAGGCGCCGACTGGTACGCTGTCGAGAACCCCAAACTTTTCCTTAATACTTTTGCTCTCCTCAATCATAGACCCCCGGCAAGTTGATTGATAGCAGTCAACAAGGTGTCAAAGGAATTAACATTGAAAATAAGAATGATATCTCCTTCAATGTGAAGCCTTTCAATCATAAAACTGGTCTGGGCTAATAAAACAACTGTATCAGTAGCTAAACCGCCAGATATCAGCAAATTAGCAATCGTCCCTTCGCTATAGGTGGGAATTGAGTAGTTGAGGCGCTGCTGAAGTACGTTGCTGATTGCACCCATGACCCCATTAATTACAATATTTCCCACTTCACTCAGCGTACCAATTTTGACTGAATCGAGATCGTGAGTTCCAACTTCTTCCCCTGTGAGCATTGTCACCAGCAGGGCAGCGCTGTTGGTGGGAAAGACTAGCTGGGCAATGCCTCCAAACGAGCCTGTAAACTTGAGCTGGACAGCAGCGATTTGCTCGCCGTTGAGGTGCTGCTCTAACTCTTGTTCCACATCGATGGGAGTAAGGATTTGAAGGTAGGGAATTTGCAAGCGAATCGGCGAGTCAATCATGTCGTTCAAAACCCCTGCGGCTTGACCGATCCCGATGTTGACGAGTTCCTGCAAAGCATCAAGCTGTCGAGTGCTTAATTTCATTGGGTGCTCTCCTGGCTGACACTGAGAGCTTTTTTGATCCACCCGATCAGTTCGTCTGAGTTGGGCATTTTGTGAATGACTGCTAGGGCTCCGAGTTCCATGCACTCGGAGCGGGTGCTTGCTTGGATGTCTGCGGTAATTACGATCACTGGAATTTTATATCCTCGATCGCGCATGGCTTGCAGGACTTCCCGACCTTCCATTTCTGGCATCAGCAGATCTAAGAGCATACAGTTTGGGGTTTTAGTGCCGAGCTGTTCTAGAGCTTCTGGGCCGCTGGATGCTTCCCAAGTCTCGTATCCTTCTGCTCGCAGGATTTTGCAGATTACCCTGCGAGTCAACCACGAATCTTCGACAACGAGAATTGATGTCACTACGTTCTCCTCCTTCTATTGTTTAGAACTGACCGGCGTTGCAGGTACTGCTTTTATCTTGACAGTAATTTAAAGTGCTGGGACGGTGTGCGATCGAGCTTCACTCCGAATTCCTGTTCTTAAAAACTAACGCATTAATGTGTTGGATAGTTTTGTATCTTGGACTATGTGAAGAAAAAACCCGGTTTCTGAATGAAACCAGGTTTGCGGGATCTCTATTGCTCCTAACATGGACGCTCAATTATAGATTACCAAACGCTTCCGAAGGGACTCTGCTCGCTGTTTGGCCGTGGTATTGTCTGGATCGCAGGCGAGAGCTTGTTCGTACATTTCCAAGGCTTGAGCTGTTAATTTCTTCCGCTCGTAGGCGTGACCCAGGTTGTTGAGACATGTAACGTATTCTGGCTCCAACTTCAGGGCTTCTTTGTAGTGGCGGATGGCGATGTCGTACTGTTCTTGACCAAAGTGTGCAAAACCGAGGGCGTTGTAAATAAAGGCTTGATTTTCTTCGCCTTCTAAGTCTTTGGCTTTCAGGGCTTTTTGAAACAGTACGATCGCCTGGGAGTAAAGCTTCTTATCTACATAGATACTTCCTAATTCGTAGTATTCCTGTGCTGTTCCTTTTTCTGCTGTCAGCTTATTTTCTAAGCGTTCCAGAGACATTTCCAGCTTCCGAGTTTTGAGAATCTGGCGCACCACAAACCAGGAAGTGCTGCCGAGTATGGCGAGCAGGACTGACAAGTAAATAATGAGCAAATTACTATCCATGTTTTTCTTAAAATTAGGTAGGTCTGTGGAAGGTCTTATTTATTTTAAGGCGCTAGCAATCTCTGAGATTTGCCTCTGCAACTGTATAAAAAACAACGAAATAGCGATCGACCGGCCCGATCGCGATTTCTGAAAAAGCAACAGCCCAGAAGTAAGAACAAAGAAGGAAAGTTGCTATCAACCTCCTAAATTCATCAGGAGTTTTCCTTCTCTGGCAGACAGTTCAATCTTTCTTACTTCTGCTTTGTGCATTCTGAAAATCAATCTAACTTTCAGGCTCCGGCTCGATTAGCCATTTCCACGACTTTACCGAATGTTGCAGGGTCAACTATCGCCATTTGTGCCAGCATTTTGCGGTTGATTTCGATGTTGGCTTTTTTCATGTTGCCGATCAGTCTGCTGTAGCTGGTGCCGTGCTGGCGCGATGCGGCATTGATCCGAGCAATCCACAGACGGCGGAAATCGCGTTTGCGTTTTTTGCGATCGCGATAACCGTTACGCAGCGCCTGCATCACCCGTTGGTTAGCTGTGCGGAACTGTTTCGACTGTGCGCCTCGGAAACCCTTGGCTAATTTGAGAATTTTTTTGCGGCGCGCTCTGGCGACATTACCGCGTTTTACCCGTGTCATCTTTAATTTCCGTTAAACTTTACAAGTAGGGAAGCATTAACCGCACGTTAGCGTCGTTGGTCTCGTCGATGACGACCAGCTTAGATAGACGGCTTTTGCGAGCTGAACTTTTGTGCTGTAGCAAGTGGCTTTTGTAAGCTTTACGGCGCACAATTTTACCGCTGCCGGTCGCTCTAAAGCGCTTTGCGGCTGCTTTGCGAGTTTTGAGTTTTGGCATGAACTGGTGTTATTTGGACACAAGCTTATACGGTATCACGTTTGTGCTACTTTCTGCAAGAGAGATTTGCGGGTTGGGGGTGGCGCTGTATTTGCTGCGATATACAGGATGGGCGATCGGCTAATCTTGTAGTAGTTTGCTGTAGCTAACACCTAGTATAGAATCTTATATCCCAGTTGCGGTATCATTAAGCGTTCGTGAAATTCAATCTCAAAAAGATTTAATTTCACAGGTTCCGGCGAGCCGAGCCTTACCTTTATCGGTCGATTTTTTTCGCAATCATTAAACCATAACTTTCTTGGTCGCAAATCAATCAAGTAGGACTTACGCAATCATCCCAGGTATGGAGACCACCACGGGGGGTTTGCCATACAAAAGACTATATATTGAGGCTGTGCGTAAGTTTTGTCAAGATGAGTTTCAAGAATCGTTCTACGGCTACAAGCCGTCGTCAACCGTTGAATTTATGCTGATTAAAAATGCTGGCATCATGCCGATGTCGGCACTCGGAGATAATAAATCAAGGAGGTATTTAACCTGAATTTAGTATTAAACTCTCAATACAGGCCTTTCGGGATTTTCGGGATTGGGAACTAGACGCTGATTTTGGCAATCTACTAGGAAATCTAAAGTTTCTAAGACAGTTTTACCGATTAGCACCATATCGCCTAAAACCATTGCTGCCTCAATTGTCTCGCGCCCTCCCAGTTCAATGATAATAGGCCCAGTCAATCCCACTGTTTCTTGTCTGCCATCAGCATATTTTGCTATTTCGTGACTCCTAATTCTTAAACCCAGGTGTTCGCAGACTTTTACAGGAATAGCTGTGCGTACTGCACCACTATCTATGAGTGCTTCTGCTTCGTACACGCGCAACAGATTTGGATTGAGCAATCCTCTCTTGACTAACTCTTCATCAATGGCATTCGTTAGCTTGACTTTGACTCGAACTGCACCCATATTTTTGCTTGCTTGAGTTAGATCGCGATCGAGATTTATCATATCGCCTCTTTTCGTATAGAAAGTCTACCTTTGATTCTAGCCCTAATTTATGGTTGTAAGGTTGGCAGCGCACACCCTACAAGTAGAGTTTGTACGCAAGTCTTACAGCGTATTTTCGGGTGAGGAAGTGCTGTAGGGACGAAGGCTTTCGCCTTGTCCCTACGGAGTTTTATCACTCTTGTGGGGCGGGCTGGATGCCCGCCCTAAACATACAAGTTAAATGCACAACAGCTTACTCATCTTCTGCATAGATAAACCGATACAATTCGCTAGGATCTGGCTCGGCGCTTTTCTCAGCAAAATCCACTGCATCGTCAATTACTGCTTGAATCTTATTATCGATCTCTTTCAATTCTTCAGCAGTTGCCAAAGTTCGATCGATCAACTCAGCAGCCAACTTCTTAATCGGATCGCGGGGGAACCAATATTCCTTCTCTTCCTTAGAACGCAACTCATCGGGATCGGCCAAAGAATGGCCGCGAAAGCGATAAGTCAAAGCCTCGATCAAAGTCGGCCCTTCGCCGGCGCGCGCCCGCGCTATAGCTTCCTTCGCCACTTCCCGCACCGCCAAAACATCCATCCCGTCAACCTCAAAACCAGCCATGCCAAAAGCATGAGCCTTCTTGTAAATCAGCGGGTCAGAGGTAGCTCGTTCGTGGGCCATCCCGATCGCCCATTTGTTGTTTTCCACAACATAAATAATCGGCAACTTCCACAAAGCCGCCATATTCAAACATTCAAAAAACTGCCCGTTATTTGCAGCACCGTCGCCAAAAAAACAAGCAGTCACGCCATCGGAACTCTCATCCCCCAAAGCTTCGCGGCGGTACTTCGATTGAAAAGCCGCCCCCGTAGCTACAGGAATTCCCTCAGCCACAAAAGCATAACCTCCCAACAGCCGGTGTTCGGCCGAAAACATGTGCATCGAACCGCCGCGGCCCTTCGAGCAACCAGTTTCCTTCCCGAACAACTCCGCCATTACCTCCCGCGCCGGGACGCCCGCGCTCAAAGCGTGAACGTGATCCCGGTAGGTGCTGCTGACGTAATCGGTGTCATCCCGGCGCATCGATCGAATCACGCCTGTAGACACAGCTTCCTGACCGTTGTACAAGTGGACAAAACCAAACATTTTGCCCCGGTAGTACATCTCAGCACACTTGTCCTCAAAATAGCGCCCCAAGACCATATCCTCGTAGAGCATCAAGCCCTCATCCCGAGAAATGGTTACGCTTTGCGCGTCAAAAACTGGTAAAGTCCGTTCCTGAACCATAAATAATTAATACCCGACGATCGGCTTCCTAGACATGTGAACTACCCAGCGCTGACATAAAGGTACAGCGTGAGCTTCTGACTTCTACGGGGATTGCGTCAACTTGGACTTGCGTCCCAGTCTCGGACTCACATCCCCTCCATCAGCAGCAGTCCTGGTTCCCAAGACCGATAGCATTCTGATTCCTTCTGCTCTGATATTGGTTGCAGCGTTGCCATCTCTATCGTGATTAGTACCACAACTAGGGCAAGTCCATACCCTAACACCTAATGGCATTTCATTCACCTGATAGTGACAATTTGAGCAGAGTTTCGAGCTAGGGAACCATCGGTCAATCTCTACTAACACTTTACCTTCGCGGTCAAGTTTGTAATGCAAGAAATTGACAAACATTCCCCAACCTACATCAGAAATTGCTTGAGCTAGTTTGTGATTGCGAACCATGCCCTTAAGATGAAGGTTTTCGACTACGATGACTTGGTTATCGTCAACAAGCTTTCTTGACAGCTTATGCAAGTAGTCTTGGCGGACATTGCTAATTCGTTCGTGAACCCTAGCCACCAGTTTCCTGGCTTTATTTCTAGACTTGCTTCCTTTCTCCTTTCTGGCTAATTTTTGCTGCTTTCTTTTCAGGTTGCGCTGATTTTTTGGTAAATGCTTGGGATTAGGGTACTTGGATGTCTTGATGCCATCATTGACAATCGCAAAATCTTTCAACCCCAAGTCAATTCCTGCAACTTTTCCACCAATGCAAGCAACTGGTTTATCTCCTGCGAGTTTTGTCAGCACAGAGGCATAGTATTTCCCCGAAGGAGTAACACTGACTGTTACAGTTTTGATGGTTCCTTCAATCCGTCGATGTAACTTGGCTTTGACAAGGCCGACACGACCGGGAAACTTGAGAAAGTCGTCAACAAGTTTGACTGACTGCGGATACTGAATTGACTGCCTATTTTTCTTGGCTTTGAATCTAGGGTATTTAGCCCTCCTTTCAAAAAAGTTCTTGTAAGCAGTTACCAAGTTGAGCGTAGTAGCTTGCAGAACCTGAGAGTAACACTCAGACAACCATTGTGTTTCTTCTTGTTTTTTAAGGTTGGGCAGGAGTTTGTTTAACGCAACTTGAGTCAAGCCTTTACCCGTGGCTTTGTAGGTTTCAATACACATATTTAGTGCGTAATTCCACCACCAGCGGGAACAGCCAAAGTGTTGAGCTAGTATCCCCTGCTGTTGGGTTGTCGGATATAGCCTAACTTTGACGGCTTGATGCTGCATTGTTTTCACATCCCTTTAGAATTATATATATTTCTGATAAAATTAGTCCCTCTAGCTTGCAAATTTTACGCCTGATTGACCAGATAAATTTTGCTTGGGGGAGTCCATGTATCCCAACGCTGACCCAACGGGTACAGGGTGGGACTTAGAGCTGCCCCAAACCCCCTCAAAAGTTAAAATGAGTTTGGCCATCGGGGCGGATTGCCGGGACTCGGAGAACCAACACCCATCTAAACCCCATGCACGCGAATGATATAATTCCATTACTCTCAAACCCGAAAATGCTCAAGAGTCAAACCACTCATTTAGCTGACGGGCAGTGAGCTTTTGCATTTTCCTCACTGTAAAACGCCCTAGAGGGAAAAAAATCAGAGTATCTCTACGGCAAGTCCAACATACCGTGAATGGGGCGGTTGGAAGCCAACACCAGAATTTTTGATTTGGTTTGCGGGAGTATCTCACTTAAGATAGGCTAATTCAGTTGCTAGCGCTTTGGGGAAGTGGACAGTTCTTTAACTTATGTTAATTCCACTAGATTACTACCGGATTTTGGGTCTACCGATTCAAGCTACTGCCGAACAGTTGCAGCAGGCTCACCGCGATCGAACTTTACAGCTTCCGCGCAGGGAGTATTCCGAAGTTGCGATCGTCGCCCGCAAACAACTGCTCGATGAAGCCTGCGCCGTTCTGTCAGACTCAGAGGGGCGCAAAGCTTACGATGCCAGTTTTTTAGCCAAAACTTACGATCGAGAGTCGGAAGCCGCACTCGAAGCCAAGCACCAGAGGTCAAAAACCTCAGCAGGCCCGGCCACAATCCTGCAAGACGCAGGAGAAACCGTTCCGGCAGAGTCCAAGGCTTTAGACGCTGCTCCCGACCCCCACACTCCAAGTATTGAAATCGATGACAACCAATTCGTAGGAGCCCTGCTCATACTGCAAGAACTGGGGGAATACGAACTCGTACAGAAGCTGGGTCGCCCGTATCTTAACAATGGCAGCATCGCGATCGCCGAAGGTCGTTTCGGCGACCCCCAGCTCGTGAGGCCAGATATAGTTTTAACCGTCAGCCTTGCCTGTCTAGAACTCGGCCGCGAACAGTGGCAGCAAGGTCAGTACGAAAATGCCGCAAGATCGTTAGAAGCAGGTCAAGAATTGCTGCTGCTTGAGGGCCTATTTGCAAGCGTGAGGGGTGAAATGCAAGCCGACATATACAAACTCCGTCCGTACAACATTTTAGAGCTATTATCACTCCCCGAAGAAAAAGTGGACGAGCGTCGCAAGGGACTGCAAATCCTGCGAGAAATGCTTCAAGAACGAGGCGGTATCGACGGTTCGGGAGACGATCGATCGGGTTTAGGAATAGAAGACTTCCTCCGGTTCGTGCAGCAAATGCGTAAACACCTAACCAGCAGCGAGCAGCAGGCGCTATTTGAAGCCGAAGCCGGCCGCCCCTCCGCAGTCGCCACTTACCTCTCGGTCTACACGCTGTTAGCCCAAGGATTTGCAGCCAGACAGCCGTCGATGATCCGTCGGGCGAAGCTGATGCTGATGCAGCTAGGTCGCCGCCAAGACGTTCACCTGGAAAAAGCCGTCTGTTCCCTGCTGCTGGGCCAGACAGAAGAAGCCAGCAGAGCTCTCGAACTCAGTTCGGAAAAAGAACCCCTGGCCTTCATTCGCGAACATTCCCAAGATTCACCCGACTTGTTGCCCGGACTGTGCTTGTACGCCGAACACTGGCTGCAAGAAGAAGTGTTTCCCCACTTCCGCGACTTGGCCAACGAGTCAGTGTCCCTGAAAGACTACTTTGCGGACCCGAAAGTACAAGCTTACCTAGAAGCTTTGCCGCAGGACGCAGAAACCGCCAACGAATGGGTCGTCGTGCAGCCCCGCGCCGGCAAGCTCCCAGGGCGACTGCAACCTGCAGCAGGCCGATCGCCCGCTGCCATACCCCCACAGCCACCCACAGCCAAGCAGGGAGCCAGTACCGTCACCTTGACCCCCGTACCGGGCGATGCTTCCACCGCAGCCTCGGGCGCGAAATCTCCGGCAACAGTGACCGCGCCGAGCGCTGTTGCCCCCGTCTCTATCCCGATAGCTACAGTTCCACACCCTGCAGACTCGACTTCCAAACAGCGCAGACGCCAACATTCAGGGCGCAGCGGAGCAAGCGGCAAGGGGCTAAAGGGCGATTTGGTCGATCGGGCGCGCACCAAGGCTGCAGAAATTACCGCCCAAGTCAAGTCCATGCCTCCAAACAGGCTGGCTTTGCTTCTAGTCGCAGGTGTCCTGAGCCTGTTACTTTTGTGGTTAATACTCAGTCTGTTGGCTAGCGCGATGCAAGCCCTATCGGGCCCATCCCTCCGAGGAGAGCAAGCCCTCGTCCGCCTGGAAGAACCGCCCCTAGAAATCCCTGCCTTGGCCGCGGCCCCAGAACCGAGCGCTGCAGGCGCAGTATCGGGAGAAATCACTGAGCAATCAGCCCGACAAATAGTTCAAAGCTGGCTGTCGGCGAAAGCAGCGGCTTTGGGCCCCAATCACGCTATCGAAGAATTAAGGCAAGTTCTGACAGAACCGGCTTTGTCTCGCTGGCAATTAATGGCAGAAGCTCAACAGCGCAACAACGCTCACCAGCGTTACGTACACAAACTGCAAGTTAATGGAGTTACCACAAATCCGACTAATCCCGATCGCGCCCAAGTAGAAGCCCAAGTCGCGGAAAAAGCCGAAGTGTTCGATCGATCTCAGCTAGTTTCTTCGCGCAACGAAAACCTGCGGGTGCGCTACGACTTGATCCGTCAAGAGGGACAGTGGCGGATTATGGATTGGCAAGTGATTAAGTAAGGAATTGTTCAGTTGACAGCAAACAGTTGACAGTTCACAGTTGACCTGGGATAGCGACATCTACCTGGAAGGAAGAGGATTGGAGTAATGAACAGTCTTCTTTTAATTTCTCCTGATGAGGGTTCTGCCTGTAAACCTATTCTTTCTGGTAATTGGTAATTGGTAATTGGTAATTTCTGCTAGTTACTAATTACCAATTTCTGATTATTAGGTTAATTTTTAATTCCAAAAGCGGGAGTTTTGAATTGCAGATTATTGTGGAAGGCTGGCGTTTTATTTATCATTCCTATTGCGTAGCCAATCAATTTCAACTTCTGGAAATGCTCGATCGCCCGCGAGGACAAATTGAGCTTTTCCACCGCGATATGCCCTACATTGACGCAGCTTGGGAGACGACAATTAGTTTGTTCGATCGCCCAAATGAAACTTTACTTCGCAGCATTAAGAACCCTGCGGTAAATCAGTCAGCCGATGTTACCCTGCGAATGTACTGCCCGTGGAACTTCTCGGCATCCAGCAGCGCTCAAACTTGGGTATTTGCAGCCACAGAATGGGGGATTGTTACCAGTACAGTATTACAGGGGATGGGTGTTAAGTCGATCGACCAAACGCCCGTTAACTCAGAAACAAAAATTATTACACCTTCAGCTTGGTCAAAAGCCGGCTTAATTCGCAGCGGAGTTGAGGCCGATCGCATTGCCGTCGTACCTTTGGGAGTCGATCCTCAGATTTATTATCCTGCTGCGGGCGATCGGCGTCAATCACTGCGCCAAAGCTTCGGCTGGTCAAACTATTTTATATTTTTAAACATCGGAGGACAAACCGATCGCAAAGGTATTCGCCCTTTATTAAAAGCCTTCGCTGCGGTAGTTGACAAATATCCACATGCGAGATTAGTTTTAAAAGGTTCTCAACTGCTTTATCCGTCGAGAGACGAGATTGCCGAAGCCTGCCGAGTTGTGCTCAACGATGCCGAAAGAGCGAGGGTTTTACCGAGATTAATTTATACTGGTAGCCAGCTATCTTTTGCTCAAATAGCAGAGTTTTACCAAGCTGCAAATGTTTATGTTTCTCCTTATTTGGCAGAAGGTTTTAATCTGCCGGTGTTGGAAGCTGCGGCTTGCGGTTTGCCAGTTATTTGCACTGCGGGCGGCCCTACCGATGATTTTACGCGATCGGACTTTGCACTGCGGATTGAGAGTAAATTTACTGCTGTGACGAGTTACGGGGAAACCTTATTTATCTTAGCTCCTGAGTGGGAACATTTGACTGATTTGATGCAAAGGGCGATCGAACAGCCTGGAATCGCTGCGAAAGCTAGGGTTGCGGGCCCGGCTTTTGTGGCTGAAAATTTTACTTGGAGGCGGGTAGTCGATCGATTGCTTGAGGTTATGGGAGGAGATAAAAAGAGAGAGGAGAGGTCTATTTTTGAGCCAATAATTTTGTAGTTTGGGCGTTTCAAGCCCTAGATGGGGAAATAGGCATTTTCCGGCGTGACACGTGGATTTTCAGTCCAGCATATATTTCACTGTTTCAATCCCTGATAGGGTTTTAGGCATTTTCCGGCCTAAAAGTACAGCTCGTTGATTTCGCTTGTGAATCACGTTTCAATCCCTGATAGGGTTTTAGGCATTTTCCGGCCCAACCCGATCGCCTGCACCAATCCCCGCAAGCTAAACGTTTCAATCCCTGATAGGGTTTTAGGCATTTTCCGGCTTACCGATCTTACAGGAGGTTTTATGCCGGCAGGTTTCAATCCCTGATAGGGTTTTAGGCATTTTCCGGCGGCCTTGACGGAGAACGATCGGGATTGTGGTGGCAGCGTTTCAATCCCTGATAGGGTTTTAGGCATTTTCCGGCGCGGTAATGGCGCTAGCTACGCAGCACACGTTTCAAATTTTGTTTCAATCCCTGATAGGGTTTTAGGCATTTTCCGGCTTGGATTTTAGCTTTGGGTATTTGGTGAGATGAGTTTCAATCCCTGATAGGGTTTTAGGCATTTTCCGGCGTTTAAATATTGCTCAAAAGATACGAACCGTCAAAAAGTCAGGTTTCAATCCCTGATAGGGTTTTAGGCATTTTCCGGCGATATTGACAGCCTTTATACTCAATTATACAAAGCGCGTTTCAATCCCTGATAGGGTTTTAGGCATTTTCCGGCGCAGTTTTAGCTCCCGAAGGTCAACTTTGGCTCGTTTCAATCCCTGATAGGGTTTTAGGCATTTTCCGGCTTAATCAAAGCTTACTTAAGAACAAAAACACTTGAGTTTCAATCCCTGATAGGGTTTTAGGCATTTTCCGGCGCAGACTTTCACGCCGCCTACGACGCTTGGCTGGTTAGAGGTTTCAATCCCTGATAGGGTTTTAGGCATTTTCCGGCTATGCTAAACAATTCTTGCGAGATGTGAAAAACGTTTCAATCCCTGATAGGGTTTTAGGCATTTTCCGGCTTGCGGTTTTGTTCAGCCGTACCGCAAGTTGGCGCAAGAGTTTCAATCCCTGATAGGGTTTTAGGCATTTTCCGGCGAATGTAGAATTGGCGAATTGCTCCCTTTTTCCCGTTTCAATCCCTGATAGGGTTTTAGGCATTTTCCGGCACATCCACAACGACGAAATCATGATTGTGTTAAGCGTTGTTTCAATCCCTGATAGGGTTTTAGGCATTTTCCGGCGATGCGAAAAAGAAGCGCCAAGCGCAGTTAAAATCGTTTCAATCCCTGATAGGGTTTTAGGCATTTTCCGGCGCTGTTCGAGAGCTATGTTTTGAGGGGTAAAATCCTTGTTTCAATCCCTGATAGGGTTTTAGGCATTTTCCGGCCTTTCTTAATCCAGTCGTTTTCCTCGCAGATTACGTTTCAATCCCTGATAGGGTTTTAGGCATTTTCCGGCCTTGATGTTGATTTTCAACTTCGGCGTCTCCTTGCGGTTGTTTCAATCCCTGATAGGGTTTTAGGCATTTTCCGGCGAAATTGACAATTGAAGATTTTGAGGCTCAAAGTTGTTTCAATCCCTGATAGGGTTTTAGGCATTTTCCGGCACTAGCGCATTAGTGCCACTAGCACTAATGGCGCTGTTTCAATCCCTGATAGGGTTTTAGGCATTTTCCGGCCAAAAAACAACTCTTCGGATCGGAAAAATTGCCAGTTTGTTTCAATCCCTGATAGGGTTTTAGGCATTTTCCGGCCCAAATTTCAATTGAGGATACTTTGCCGCCAATGAAGCGTTTCAATCCCTGATAGGGTTTTAGGCATTTTCCGGCCCGAGGAACCCAATAAGGATCATTGATTTTTAAAGTTTCAATCCCTGATAGGGTTTTAGGCATTTTCCGGCGCTGGCAAGCAACTTGCGAACCCGGCTCCTGGTAGTTTCAATCCCTGATAGGGTTTTAGGCATTTTCCGGCACAGTTATTTGAAAAGCGGTCATTGCTTTAGTCGTTTCAATCCCTGATAGGGTTTTAGGCATTTTCCGGCTCAGTAGAAGTGGCCCCATCAGTAGAAGTGGATTTGGATGTTTCAATCCCTGATAGGGTTTTAGGCATTTTCCGGCAATAAGATTAGAAGTTGCTGAAGAAGTGTAAAGAGTTTCAATCCCTGATAGGGTTTTAGGCATTTTCCGGCTTTGCCATTCTCAATACTGGGGTTACAATCAGCAGGCAGTTTCAATCCCTGATAGGGTTTTAGGCATTTTCCGGCTTGAAAAAAGCCGGGTGTACCGTCACGGTTCGCACTTGGTCACCGGGTTTCAATCCCTGATAGGGTTTTAGGCATTTTCCGGCTTTAGTCCCCCGTCAGATGAAGATGATGAGGACTCGGTTTCAATCCCTGATAGGGTTTTAGGCATTTTCCGGCGTATTCCGCTACTCCTTTTAGGGTTAATAGTTGGAGTTTCAATCCCTGATAGGGTTTTAGGCATTTTCCGGCCAGCCAAAAACAAACAAAAATATCAATTTATGAGCGTTTCAATCCCTGATAGGGTTTTAGGCATTTTCCGGCCTTTGAGCCACTACCAGAGCAAGGGGTTTATTTGGTTTCAATCCCTGATAGGGTTTTAGGCATTTTCCGGCTCGAACTTTGGAGAAAGCAATGTTACTGGAGGGATTGGTTTCAATCCCTGATAGGGTTTTAGGCATTTTCCGGCACAACTTCGTTAACCTGCTGGCTGATAACCCAAGTTTCAATCCCTGATAGGGTTTTAGGCATTTTCCGGCTTCAGGTTTCAATTGTTGCTCTCGACCAATATAAGTTTCAATCCCTGATAGGGTTTTAGGCATTTTCCGGCTAGCGGATGCCCGATTCCCCAACCATTTCAGTTTTGTTTCAATCCCTGATAGGGTTTTAGGCATTTTCCGGCCCACAAGCATTCTTATGCAAGTGCTATTTTTTGTCCGTGTTTCAATCCCTGATAGGGTTTTAGGCATTTTCCGGCGCCATGTAGGGTAAGCCGCTTGAATAGAGCAGCATTGGTTTCAATCCCTGATAGGGTTTTAGGCATTTTCCGGCTAGCGATTTCGACTACCTTTGCGGTTGGCATTGGAAGTTTCAATCCCTGATAGGGTTTTAGGCATTTTCCGGCTGAGGATTTTCAAGTCGGACTAAGATGTGTCCGTAGCGTTTCAATCCCTGATAGGGTTTTAGGCATTTTCCGGCTTGTCGATGAACACATTTTCAGGAAAAAGAAATGTTTCAATCCCTGATAGGGTTTTAGGCATTTTCCGGCCCTGTTAGTATGTAGCCATTGCCTTGACAGGTCGGTTTCAATCCCTGATAGGGTTTTAGGCATTTTCCGGCTTTTGGTCGCAGGAGCGATCGCACTTTGGCTGTTTCAATCCCTGATAGGGTTTTAGGCATTTTCCGGCGGCGATCGACGTAGCTCGTCAGTTGCAGCAGTTGTTCGTTTCAATCCCTGATAGGGTTTTAGGCATTTTCCGGCCGCCGCCAATTAAAACGACAGCACCTATTCCAGCAGTGTTTCAATCCCTGATAGGGTTTTAGGCATTTTCCGGCCCAAGGCAACTACCGGGAACTCGAAGAACTTGCCGAGTTTCAATCCCTGATAGGGTTTTAGGCATTTTCCGGGCCGAAGAAATAGCGAGAGTTTTTGAGCAGATTGAGGAGTTTCAATCCCTGATAGGGTTTTAGGCATTTTCCGGCCGGGCGAGCTGGCGGAAAGCTAAACAGAATCGGCGTTTCAATCCCTGATAGGGTTTTAGGCATTTTCCGGCAGCCCGTTCCAGAAGCCTTGCTGTATTTGGTTTTCAAGGTGCAGTTCCGTGAATCTAAAACAAAAGTACCATTCCAGCCTGGGCCTTGTCAATAGCAAATTCTTCTTCCTCACTCCAAAACCTTATCCTGTAACGCTTTCACAATTTCCGTGAATCGTTTTTTTTGACTGGGGGCATCAAACTCTTGCCGGACATGAGTTTGAGCCGAAAAATTTGATACCCCCATTTTAACACCTACCGATTCACGGAAACTAAGCAAAAAATATTGTGCGATCGGCTGGCACTACCCCACCAATACGTTCGATCTTACCCTGACAGCAAGCGCACAGCGGGAAAAACCAAATACTGTCTTCCCTGGGTTGGATGACTTTGTACGGCACGGCGATCGTAACTTAGACTTGAGTCCTAGCCGGAATCAATCTCCTCAACTGGTTGCATGACTTTGTGCGGCAGGGCGATCGTAATTTAGACTTGAGTCCTAGCCTGCACCCATCTCCTCAACTGGTTGCATGACTTTGTGCCGCAGGGCGATCGTAATTTAGACTTGAGTCCTAGCCTGCACCCATCTCCTCAACTGGTTGGATGACTTTGTGCGGCACGGCGATCGTAATTTAGACTTGAGTCCTAGCCTGCACCCATCTCCTCAACTGGTTGCATGACTTTGTGCCGCAGGGCGATCGTAATTTAGACTTGAGTCCTAGCCTGCACCCATCTCCTCAACTGGTTGGATGACTTTGTTCTGCAGGGCGATCGTAACTTAGACTTGAGTCCTAGCCGGAATCAATCTCCTCAACTGGTTGCATGACTTTGTGCGGCAGGGCGATCGTAATTTAGACTTGAGTCCTAGCCGACATCAATCTCTTCAACTGGTTGGATGACTTGGTTCGGCGGGGCGATCGTAATTTATCATACTCAGTCTCACTCAACTCACCACACTCAAACACACTGTACTAGATCCACTGCCCATAAAGGGAAGCTCAAGGAAGAACCAACAACCTACCGCAATATAGCCCTAAAAGAATACTTAAAATTACAAAAAAACACACAACGATTCCGCCCACAAAAAAGCAAATCAATTTAAAAAATACTCCGATATAGTAAAAAAAATTAGCTCATATTTAACAGCTAATCGAGTTATACGCTTATCTCAACAATATTAATAACAAGCCCGATCAAAGGTTCTAACCCATAGGCTTATCAAAATCTATGTTTGAGCAAATCACAGACCAAAACATATATTTTGCCGGTAATTAATCCCAATTAATTGCTAAGAATGCTCGAATCCGACTTATTTAGCAAAACCTAACCCGTCAATAATTAGCGAATTTTTACCTGCCATATTTGCGGTATTTGCGCTTCGCGGTTCCGAAAAATATTATTGGCTAAGTGCCTAAAAGTTTACCCAATTAACTTAAAATCAGTAGAGTGGCATTTACCTTAAAACTACCTATGACAAAAGCCGAAATTAGCACCAAAAACATCACAGTTCCTAACGGGGATTTGCAAATAGCTGCATACCTAGCCCAGCCAGCCTCCCCAGGGCAATTTCCCGCAGTTATCGTAATTCAAGAAATCTTTGGCGTCAACTCGCACATCCGCGAAGTTACTCAAAGAATAGCAAAAGAAGGATATGTGGCGATCGCCCCGGCCATCTACCAGCGTCAAGCCCCCGGTTTTGAAACCGGCTACACACCCGAAGACATCAAAATCGGCAGAGAATACAAAGAAAAAACCACCGCTTCCGAACTTCTCGGCGATATCCAAGCCACCATCGATTACCTCAAAACTCTACCCTCTGTCAAACCAGAAAGTTTTGGCTGCATCGGTTTCTGCTTTGGAGGACACGTCGCCTACCTCGCCGCTACTTTGCCCGAAATCAAGGCTACAGCGTCGTTCTACGGCGCCGGTATCGCCACCCTAACCCCCGGCGGCGGCGCCCCCACGATCGCCCGCACAGCAGACATTAAAGGCACTCTCTACGCCTTTTTCGGCACTCAAGACCCCAGCATTCCCTTAGAACAAGTTGACCAAATCGCCGCAGAATTGCAAAAACACAGTATTTCTCACCAAATTTTCCGCTACAATGCCGATCACGGCTTCTTCTGCGACCACCGCGGCAGTTACGACGCTACGGCAGCAGCCGACTCGTGGAAGCAGGTGAAGCAGCTATTTCATCAGCAACTTCAACCAGCTTAGAGAGTGGGAGATGGGAGATAGGGAGATGGAGAGAGTGGGAAAATTTTTTCTACTGACGAGTGCCAACTAAATTACTGACAACTGACAACTAAACTGACATGAATTCCAAATCTACAGGTTCTCAAAGCGCAAAACCATCCTTTTCAATGGATGATTTTGCTAAAGCCCTCGAACAGCACAATTACGAGTTCCAGAAGGGACAAGTAGTGCGCGGCAAAGTGTTCGAGTACGACTCAAACGGCGCGTATGTTGATATCGGCGGCAAGTCTTCGGCTTTTTTGCCGATCGAAGAGGCTGCTTTGAGAACAGTAACGGATTTGTCGGAAGTGGTTCCGCTGGACGAGGAACGGGACTTTTTGATTATCCGCGAACAAGATGCAGATGGCCAAGTTACTTTGTCTCTGCGGCAGTTACAAATTCAGCAAGCTTGGGAAGATTTAATTGAATTGCAGGAAACCGGTAAAGTTCTTCAGGTGCGGGTTTCTGGGGCCAATAAGGGCGGCGTGACTGTAGATGTTCAGGGAATGCGCGGTTTTATTCCCCGATCGCACTTAGTGGAACGCGATAACCTAGAATCGCTGATCGGTCAATCTTTGAGCGTGAATTTTTTGGAGGTCGATCGCGATCGAGAAAAACTCGTACTTTCCCAGCGGATGGCCACTCAATCGAACGCCTTCAAGGATTTGCAAATCGGTCAGTTGGTGGAAGGAAAAGTCAGCAGCATCAAGCCTTTTGGCGTGTTTGTGGACTTGGAAGGAGTTAGCGGTTTGCTGCACATCAAGCAAGTCAGCCAAAAATATATTGATAACCTTGGAAAGCTGTTTGCTGCCGGTCAACCCCTGAAAGCGATCGTTGTTGACCTCGATGAAAGTCGCGGCCGCATTTCCCTTTCTACTCGCGTACTGGAAAATTACCCAGGGGAAATGGTGGATAAAATGGCGGATGTTATGGATACCGCTCAAGAGCGATCGGAACGCGCTCGAAAGACTCTTTCTTAATTCTCGATCTAATTACAACCCCGACTTTTTGAAGAAGTCGGGGTTGTAAAAGCGCGATCGTTTTACGTTTAATTAGATTGATTTACTTATTTGGGATTTTACCTCAAATTTTTCTACCAGTTCCCCTAAAAAATCAAACTGTAGGCTAACTCCAAACCCTATAGAGTTCCTCAATGAATTGTGTAATTGTTGTAGGGGCTCTTTCCCCCCGTAATTGCCCCGATCCGTGGGGGGAGGCACTCTTAGAACTACCGTAAATCTTGGTACAATTGATGTGGCGATTGCTATATCCAGTAAGGGATGAGAATTAAATAACATCCACTTTTCTTGACTGTTGTGGGATGGGCCTGAAAGCCCGTCCAGAAAGGAAGGGCTTTCAGGCCCATCCCACAAGAAAAAAGGGAAATTATTTAATTGACGATCCTAAGTCAAGACCTCTCTCCAATCAAAACTCCCAAATAGTCTTATAGCGGATCTAGCTCTCATATGAGGTACGTAGTTGGGCTTTAGCCCTCTTACTTTAAGTGGTTATATAATCTAAGCTGTTGTACATTTAAATTGTCTGTTAAAAAACAATCAAATTCTTGTGGGGAGTAGGGGCCCTAGCGTCCCGCCCGCCCTCAACATACAATTTAAATGCGCGACAGCTTATCAATCATACCTCATCTTTTTGAGAAAGACTTTACCTCTTCCTTTGGCTATCTAACTCCATGTTAGCCTTTGTTATTTAACCCCATTAGCTACTACTCCCAACACTTTAAAGTCCGCTACATTTAGTTGATCTAAAGCTTGATTTACCATCCCGCGATCGGTTTTTTCTAGTTTTACTATCAGCACTGTACCATCAGTTTGAGAAGCCAGTAAATGACCGTCTGCTAAACCAATCAAAGGTGGCGTATCGTAAATGACTAAATCAAATAAGGCTAGGAATTGTTCCATTAAATAGTGCATCTTTCTCGATGAAAGTAATTTAATTGGATCGGCGGGAATAGTACCTGCTGTGAGGACAAAAAGATTGTCATCGTCTGGTAATCGCTGAATAGCCTCATTTAAGCTTAAATCAGAACTTAAAACATTACTTAAACCTTTCATATTTGATAGGCCCAGGTATGTGTGCAGTTGAGGCACACGCATATTAGCATCCACTAATAATACTCGTTTACCAACAGCAGAAGCAGTTTTAGCTAAATAAAGTGCTACAGTGGACTTACCCTCACCTTTAATAGTCGAAGTTATGGTTAAAGAACTTATTGGGTTTTCAGCATTTAATAATTGAATATTTGTGTATAAGTAGTGAAATGCCTCGACCACAGGAAAATCTTTGTAATTTGAAACTATGATTCGTTTTAGGCTTGCACTGTTAGTATTTGAACTTACGCTAGTGAATTGAGCGGGCACACTTTCACCTCTACGAGATTTAATTTTCATCGCTTTGGCGATCGGAATGACTCCCAAAAGAGGGCGTTTAGTTGCTGATTTAATTTCTTCTGGAGTATGGAAAACAGTATTTAAAACTTCTACTAGAAAACCTATAGCAATGCCTAGTAAAGTGCTAATAACGAGTGCGATCGCTAGGTGGCGGCGGGTTGGTTTTTCTGTTACTGGGTAGAGTTCACCATTTTCGTTTGTGAGTAACTGGGGTTTAGATATAATTTGCCAAGAATCCTCAATTTGACCTGCATCTAGTTGTAAAGCTTTTTGTTTTTCTATGAACAGTTTGAGAGTATCTTTAGCTAGTTCTAGTTTTAATTGTATGTCTTCATAGCGACGTTGAGCTTGGGGCATTTGAGTGATTTTTGATTGCAGTAAATTTTGACTGTTAGTTATCACTCGATCCCGCGCTTCCAACTGTTTTATTTGTGCTTCCATCTGCAAGAGGACAGTATCAGCTTCTCTTTTAATTAAATCACGCAAACTTTGCTGCTTTTCTCGCAAAGATTGCATGGGAAGGCTATTTTCATAAAATTGAGTAGAGGTTAAAGCTAATTGCGAGTCTATTTCATTTACTTTGCCAATTAAATTTTCATAAGACTTGGGGCGAATATCAACAATCCAACGATTATCGCCCGTTAACGCTCTTTGTTTGTAGCTTTCATATTGAAGCCTACTTTCTGCCAGTTGTGCTTGCACTTCTAGGCGACGATTAGTTACACTATCTAGCTGATCTGATAGGCTTCGGCTGCGTATTTCTGGTTGATTGAAGTTATACTCAAGTCTTAACTTTTGTAATTCTTGCTGCAATTTATCTACTTGCTGCTGGAGAGGCGGCATTTGTCGATCGATAAAATCAATACTTTGTTTGCTAACTTTTAAACGCTCTTTTTCCATATATTCTATGTAATATTTTGCAGTTTCATCCAGCACATACTGGATGCGCTTGGGATCTCGATCGCGGTAGGTAACATCTAGGAGTTTAGTACCACCCTGCTTCCCATCTCGCAAGAAAGTAACGCGTTGGATATTCAAGCGGCTGCTGAAATTTTTATAGTCAAATTTAGGATATTTTTTCTGCAACTCATAAAATAATGGGAGCAACACTTCTGGGCTTTTTAAAACCCGCGATAAACTTTGATAATCCACCGAGGAACCTTCTTCCGCTGATGATTTAATTTTGTTCAAGTCTGTGATGCCTAAACTGTTATTTTCAGCTTGAACCAAGAGCTTTGATAGCCGATCGCCAGCCGTAATGGGTTCTGCTAAAACAGTAAATTTTCCTTCATACTCGGTAATAGATTGTTTGGCAGCCTTGAGCACGAAACTACCGCTTAAAGCAGCTATACTGACAGCTACTATGCCCATCACCAGAAGACGACGTTTGACGACAGCTATTACCCAATTCACATCAAGAATTTGGTCATCCTCTGCTGGGGTACTAGCTAGGTAATTAGCGGAGGGAACAGACAAATATTGACCGTTAAGGTCATTCTTGAGGGAAGACAACTGTTTTTTGTCCATAGCAAAAATGTTATTTAATTCCTAATTTCCGAACAGTCTGAGTAGCTCTATGAGTCGGGTGGGAACGAGAATTCCACCAATAATATTACTAGCTGGTGAGAGAACAGTGTTAATGTTGTCTACCAAGATAGCAGTCCTCGAACGTGCCACTATAATTATGTCATTATCTTGAATCTGTGGGTTGCTTTGAGCGTCGATTCCTTGATTCAAATTAATTGCTACTTGCGATCGGGATATAGTGCCATTAGGATTCAGCCTGATCAGTTCCACATATCTAGAGTTAGCGCGATTTTGTCTGAAACCCCCCGCACTCATAATTGCTTGATTTAAGGTAGTATTAGGAGGTAATTTAAGTCCACCCGGAGCATTGACTTCTCCGATAACACTCACCTGCACAGTCCCCGGAGCAAAGCTAGCAGTAGCTAGAACAGAAACTTCTCCCGGATCGATCGCCGTCGCTGTCGGAACAAAGATGATATCCCCTTCTTGTAGTATAGTATCTTGAGATGTATCTTGTTCTTGCAAATATTGCCAGAGGTTAATAGTTCTAACTTGTTGTTTGCCACTTCTAGTATAACGTTGGAGTTGGATTTGGCGAATATCGGCGATTGATGTGATTCCCCCAGCTAGTTGTAGAGCACGAATAATTGTCGGCTGTCCGTTGGTTCTTTCACCATTTTGGGTATCACCACCAATGGCTACATATCTACCGGGACGCTTTACCTCTCCGAATACTGAGACAGTACGGGGTTGCTCTGCTGGTATAGAAAAATTAGATTCACTAAGTTGATTTGTTTCTGCTAAATTAATTGTTTCTTGAGGGGGAACCAAGATTTGATCTCCATCTCGCAACGTGATATCTTGGCTGGTCTGACCAGTTTGTAAATAATCCCACAGATTATAAGTGATAGTTATTTCTTTGTTAGCCATCAGCCGACGCCGCACAATTACTCGTCGAATATCAGCGCTAGCCCGAATACCCCCAGCTTTTTCTAAAGCTTGAGGAAGCGTGGGAAACTGGATTGATGGTCTAGTTCCACCTCCATTAGCTAGGGGTAATAAGTAAGATCCCGGACGACTTATTTCACCCGATAACCAAATGTTAAGCGGGCGGGCAGCTTGTAAACTGATTGTAACTAAAGGTCTTTTTACCACCTTGCCATAAGCTCTAGTGATAACTTGGGCTGCCTGTTCTAAAGTTAATCCTTGAACGGAAATACTACCAATAATGGGGATTTGAATAGCTCCACCAGCAGGAATTTGATACTCCCCACTAAGCTGAGGCAGATCGTAGATATCAATTCTAATATTGTCTCCACCACCTAGATAGTAATCAGTATTAATACTTGTTGTCGGGGCTGGCGACTGAGCTAGGTTGGTTTGAGGGTAGGAGAGAGCGAGTACCAGGGCCAGCAGTGGCAGTTGTAAAGCACGGAGAGCAAGCCATTTCATAGGTAGTAACAAATTTATGATAGAGGTAAAGCCATGAAAGATATTTTAAGGGTGCCGATGTTTGCGTTGATGCTATTGTGTTTAACGCTGATCGTCTTTGTGACTATTTATATTTTAGCCGCACGCCATCCGAAATTGAGTGCCACATTAGAAAAAATTTTTGTGGGGATACTTTTTTTTACCGTAACTGGTGGGTCGGGTATCACAGTCATGCCCTTTACCAAACTCCATCCTAACGTTTTCTACAACTTAGAAACTACACCCCCAACGATGATCGGTCAAATTGTCATTTATGGGGCAATGACATTAATGATATTTCCCCGCTTAACTAAAACCACCCAAAAAACTGTTTCTACGTGCATTAAATGGATAGCAGGAGACCTTTTTTTAGGTTTATTTTTGTTGGTTATGACTTTATCGGGCTTGTGGTCACAAACTCCTGAAATTACTTTTAAGGCTATTTTTGCTATTTGGGTAGTAACACTGGTTTCTATTTATGTAGGGAAAGTGTATAGTTGGTTAGAAATTTATGGATTATTGAGATGGCTAACTGGTTTATTAGCTTTATGGTCAGTTGTGAAAACAAATCCAGCGCCGGACGGTTGTTGGACTGGACTTTTCGGTCATAAAAACCCTTTTTCTTTTCAAATGGCTAATACGGCTTCTTTATGGATTTTATATGCTTTTAAGGAGCGCAAGTATCGATATTTATCATTATTTATCGTTTTAATATCTTTAGTAGGATTGCAAAAAGGTTGTAGCGGTGCTAGTCGGATTTTGACAGTGGTATTAATCTGTTTGTGGAGTTATTTAGCCCTTTTAAAAAGATTACCTGTAAAATGGGCTTTTGTCTGCTTTATCTTATTTTTGGTCGGTAGTATAGGTATAAGTATTTTGGTATTAAATAACTTAGAGGCTATTATCGTGGATGGTTTGAAAAAAGATATGACTTTAACCGGTAGAACCGATTTTTGGCCTTTAATTATTGACCGAGTTAATCAAACTAATCCCTTATTTGGTTATGGAATAAAAGGATTTTGGCAGTCGTGGCGTGGCTCGGAAAATCCTGCTTACGGAATTATAGTAGCTAAAACTGGTTTTGTGCCACCCCACTCTCACAATGGTTTTATTGATATACTTTGCGAACTGGGTTGGACCGGATTATTGTTGTTTATTGGGTCATTTTTAAATAATATATTTAGAGGTATAAAGTACCTAGTTAAAGGAAGTTTTCCCGAATCAGGTTTGCCTTTGTATTTATTAACATTTATGCTAATGACCAATTTGACAGAGGGGGGACTATTAGGGGTTGGTACTTATTGGTCTTGGTATGTAGTTTTATCGGTAAAATTGAGCTTAGATAAAACAGCTAAGGATAGTAAAAACTGATGATGTCATATCATGTCCGATCGATTGACCGCGATTCCTGCAGTAGGTTGGGTTGAACTTGCGTGAAAACCCAACACAATTGGATGTTGGGTTTTCACTGCGTTTAACCCAACCTACGTATATTATAGTAATCGACCGGACATGATATCAGCGTTTGGTCAGGCGTATTAGGAGAATCTTGAAACAGAATAGGAAAAGCCCCGATTTTTTAAAGAACTCGGGGCTTTAAAACCGATCGCGTTTGACGTTTAATTAAGCGGGTTCACTTAATATGACTCGCAATTGTTTCACTCTCCACCGTTGCTTCCACTGGCCAAGAATTCTCCAACTCTACTGTTTGTTTCGGCTGATAAACTGCCAAGTCGAACCAGAAAGTCGTACCCACATTAACTTCGCTAACTAAATTAATTTTAGTGTGGTGCTTGTCAATAATGTTTCTGACAATAGAAAGACCTAATCCCGTTCCTTCTAAAGTGTGTACTCGGTTTTCTACCCGGAAAAAGCGATCGAATATTGCTTGTTGGTCTTCAGGATCTATGCCAATCCCAGTATCAGAAATTTCGATCCGCACTACCGGAAAATGTTTAGCATCCGGTGATAAGTTTTGGTTGACGGATTGACCGTCTTTGTGGGTGGGCGTCTCCGACTCTAGCAAATACGCTCGAATTGCCACCTTGCCGCCGGACTCAGTAAATTTTAAGGCATTTCCTACTAAATTTGCAAATACTTGCAGCAGCAAATCGTAATGACCTAAAGCAGGCGGCAAATACGGGTCAACTTCTTGCTCTAATTCAATGCCTTTATCCTTAGCATTTAACTGATAAGTCCGCAGGGTTTGTTCCACAGCTTGCAGGAGGTCAACAGCTTCCAAGTGATAAACTCGGCAGGATTCCAGTCGCGACAAGTCTAACACGTCGTTAACTAGACGAGTCAGTCGATCGGTTTCGCGATTGGCAATTTCTAGGAATTCCCTGCGTTCGCTTTCTAGAAGGTCTTCTCCGTACTCGTGGAGAGTCTCGATAAAAGATTTGATATTAAATAAAGGCGTTCTCAATTCGTGAGAAACATTGCTGATAAAATTGCTTTTAGCCTCATTTAGTTCTACTTCCCGAGTGATGTCCTGGACTGTCATTGCAATGCCTTTGAGGCTTTCGCGGTAATTTCCGGAACCTTGATGCTTGGAGGTTTGCTCGTAGAAAGTACACTCTACAGCTACCGGGCATTGTGGTTCGGTACAGGTATCTTCCTCGTGGCGGATGCAGCTTCTGCACAGCGGTTCGGCACCGGGCGCTTTGTGCAGGATGACTGTAGTTAAAACAATCCGAATTGTACGGTTAAGTGGTTCGCTCATCGAGATGCGAAATTCGCCGCCGTCGCGATCGCCCGCGGCTATTTCCTGCAAAGGTCTCGCCAACTCCTGCTGCACTTCCGAAGGCAAAATGTTCAGAACATTTACTCCGAGGGCATTTTTGCCTTCCCATCCAAAAATCCGCATCCCCGTCGGATTAACTAAAATCACCTGCAAATTGGCGTCTAATAAAAGCGCGCCATCAGCAATCGTTGATACCAAAGTTTCTAACTTAGCTTTTTCCGCTGTCAGTTCTTCAATATTTTGTTCTTCATAACTTTCGAGTTTCTGGGCCATTTCATTAAAACTGCCGATCAACTCGCCCAATTCTCCCCCTAAAGGCAGGTCAACTCGCTGCTTAAAATTCCCGCTGGCAATATTTTTGACCCCGAAGACTAATTGTTTGATCGGCTGAGTAATTGTCAGGGCATTAAATACAGCGCCCAAAATTACCATCACCCAAATAGTGACAAATACTGCTAAAGTGACATCCCTAGTCAGATTTGAAGAGATAACTGCGGCGGGATTTGGGTTAATGCCGATCGCCAAAACTCCCAAATATTTGTCTTCGTGAATTAACGGCACAAATACATCGGTAACTTCTCCATCTGGCGTCAAATGCTGCCGTACCAAAGGCAAAGAAGTTAAATTTCTCGCCTCAATATCGGCGAGAAAATTATCGGGAAGTTTGATCTGGCGGCGCAGCGTCAGGGAAGTTTCCACCTCGGATTCCGAAAAGGGTATCCCCAGGAAAATATCCCCGGCTTCGTCTGCGTAAAGCATATAGCGGACGCTGGAGGTGCTGCTGTAAAATTGGCGGGAAAAGCGGGCGACTTCGGAGCGATCGTTTTTGGCAATCAGCGGCGCCACATTTGCCGCCAACAGCAGGCCGAGGTCGCGGCCGTAACGAGTATCGTTAAGTCGGGCGTCTTGCTGGATAGTATTCACGGCCCAGAATGTCAAGCCGCTCATAATTAACGACACTACGAGGGTAGCAGCGGCCATCAGGCGGGTCTGGAGGGTAAAATCCGACCACCAGCGGGCAATAATTTCTCCGATTTTGTTTAGTATGGCCAGCATTTCACCAGTTCACCAGTTCAATATTAAAAGCAAGATCAATTCAGTTGGCTCCCGATCGAATTTTCTGCTGCGACTTGTCCGCTACCGCCACCGCAGAGATACCAAACTTCATTGTTACATTTCTACATTGAGATTGCTTGGCTTTCGGATGGCGGCCGATGTCGCAATTCCTAATTTTTATCGCCCAGAGCTCGGCGACCGATGTCCCGGCGGCAGTAGACGCCTTCAAATTGGATGCAATCAACTGCTGCATAAGCTGTGGAGATAGCTTGTTCCAAAGTTTCTCCCGTCGCAGTGACGCCCAAAACCCGACCGCCGTCGCTCGCCAACTGCTGGTGCTTCAACTGAGTACCCGCGTGAAACACTTCTGCTCCTTTGGCTTGAGCTTCCTCGATACCTGTAATAACTTTGCCTTTTTGATAACTTCCAGGATAGCCCCCAGAAGCCAAAACTACGCAAACAGAGGCCCCCGACTTCCAGCGAATGTTGGAATATTCACCGAGACGCTGCTGACAGCAGGCGAGCACCAAATCTTCCAAAGGAGTTTCCAGCAGCGACAAAACCGCTTGAGTTTCCGGGTCTCCGAAACGGCAGTTAAATTCTAAGACTGTGGGTTCTCCGTCGGGCGCAATCATTAACCCTGCGTAGAGTACACCCCGGTAGTCGATTTTGCGTTTTTGCAGTGCTGCGAGGGTGGGTTCGAGAATTTCTGCTTGAATCCTTTCCATTAGTTCCGGGGTGACAATGGGCGCTGGGGCGTAGGCCCCCATACCGCCGGTGTTGGCTCCCTTGTCGCCTTCGCCGATAGCTTTGTGGTCTTGGGCCGGCAGCAGCGGTTCCACTGTGATGCCGTCGGTGAGGGCGAGAATCGAGACTTCTTGACCTGTTAAGAATTCTTCGACGACGACTCGGATGTTGTCGGTGCCGAATTCGCCTCGGAAAATGGTGTTGATGGCGCTGTGAGCCATTTTGACGGTGGTGGCAACGGTGACTCCTTTGCCTGATGCGAGTCCGTCTGCTTTGATGACTATTGGGGTTCCTTGTTCCAGAACGTATGCTTTGGCTGCTTCTGCGTCTGTAAATACGGCAGCTTTGGGTGTGGGGATGCCTGCTTCGAGCATCAATTCTTTGGCCCAGGATTTGCTGGATTCAATTTGGGCGCCGGCTTTGGTGGGCCCGAAAATCATGACTTTTTTCTGTTGGAAATAGTCGGCGATGCCTAGCGATAGGGGCAATTCGGGGCCGACGATCACTAATCCGATGTTGTTGACCATCACAAAGCGTTCGATGCCTTGGAAGTCGTTGATGTTGAGCGACAGATTTTGACAGCCTGGGGTGGTAGCTGTGCCGCCGTTGCCAGGTACGCAGAATACTTGTTTAATCCGCGTAGATTCTAGCAGTTTTTTTGCGATCGCGTGTTCGCGACCTCCGTTTCCCACAACTAAAACTTTCACAGTATCCTCACCTATAAATTTTGTTCCCTGAATGTCTGATTTTCAGTGTTGGCATCTGTCTATCTGCTTTTTGCAGTGCTGTCAATTATGCCATGCTTGGCGCTAGGGAATTGCTAGATGTGGCACTTTTCTGGAGGGGTCGGGCTCTACCGCTGTTTCCCAAAGGCTGAGATCGTGCAATAATTAAAGACTTTCGCCGCCCAATTTTTATGGGTTCTGCGTCGATTTAATCGTGCAATTAAAACTATTTTATGGCTTTTAATTGTTCAATTACTGTAATTCATCCGGCGGCAAATAGCGATAAGATAGGCAGGTTGACTCTGCGGAATTTTACTCACATGAAATCAAATCAAACCGCTGCGAGTTCGCCTGCCAAATTTAAGCGGGTGGGAGTTGTCGGCGGCGGCCAGCTAGCTTGGATGATGGGGGATGCTGCTAGGGCGCTGGGTATTGAATTGGTAGTGCAAACTCCCCATGCTACAGATCCGGCAGTTTCTGTTGCTGCTGGTGCTGTTTTGGGGGCTGTTGATGATGTTTTGGCTACGGCTCAATTGGCGGATGGCTGCGATGTTATTACTTTTGAAAATGAGTTTGTGGATTTGGATGGTTTGCGGCCGCTAGAACAGCAAGGGGTGTTATTTCAGCCGAGTTTGTCGTCGCTTTCTCCTTTGTTGGATAAATACGTTCAGCGCTGTTATTTACAAGATTTGGGTTTGCCAACTCCGAGGTTTTGGGAATGGGATTGCAGCGCGGATTTGCCCCCGGAATTGTTTAAGGCGGTGGCGATCGACTTTCCGGCAATTTCTGTTGCTGACACCGTGCAGATTGAAAGAGACTCTGATGCTGGATCGATCGACTTTCCCTTTGTCGTCAAAGTTCGCCGCCACGGTTATGACGGCCAAGGTACTTTTATTGTTAAGGATCGGGGGAGTTTTGAGTCAATTCGTGCTAAACTGCAAGGTCAGTCTTTGCTGGTGGAAGAGTTTGTGCCGTTCGATCGCGAGTTGGCTGCGATCGCAGCTCGATCGGCAAATGGCGAAATTGCGATTTATCCGATCGTGGAAACTCAGCAGCAAAATCAGGTTTGTCATCTGGTGATTGCGCCCGCTGATATTAGTTTAGAGGTAAAAACAGAAGCTTGTGCGATCGCCCGCACTCTCCTCAACAGTTTGCAAGCTGTCGGCGTATTCGGCATTGAATTATTTTTAACCGCCGATAACAAGCTGTTAGTCAATGAAATTGCACCCCGCACTCACAACTCGGGACATTTTACAATTGATGCTTGCAAAACTTCACAATTTGAACAGCATTTGCGCGCAGTTTGTCAACTGCCTTTGGGCAATTCGGATCTCAAATGTGCAGGCGCTGTGATGGTAAATTTGCTCGGCTACGAGTCGGCTGAGTCCGACTATTTAGCCAAACGAAAACAACTGGCACAAATTAGCGGTGCTTTTGTCCATTGGTATGGTAAGAAAGTATCGCGTCCCGGCCGCAAACTCGGTCACGTCACAGTTGTGCTAGACGCCGACAAGGTGGCTCAGGGGCGATCGCCAGCAGAGGCGATCGCTCAAACCGTTGAATCTATCTGGTATCCAAGTTAAATTGCTCGAAGGTTGCCAAAATCTGGTTAGTTGGTATATATTAAATAAAGGTTCTACTGCGACGTTGGTGACTGCCAATAATGTTTTTTTGATCTATAACTCTTAACTCTAGGGAATCAAGATGTTTGGACAGCAGTAAACTGGGCTTGTACCCAGAAACTTTAAGTCCGAGCCAACGGTACCCACCTGGTAGAATACCAGGTCAAAAGCTGAGGTAAGACGGCGTTGCGGGGAGCCATTAAAATTTGGATTGAGATAGGCGCTGTGAAATATAGCTAGCCTATTTTTTTTTGAGATAAGCTATTGCACATTTAAACTGGGATACGAGCATTACCCTTGTTTTTGATTGGGCGATTCCATTTAATGATTAATTGTCCTTCATTTAACAGGCGATGCAATATAGCCTTTCGAGCGTAACATGAGGTGCACAGTCGATCGGCGGGCATAGGGCATAGGGCATAGCGCATACCTCACTCAGATTGAGAACTGCTATAGCGGATCTAGCTCTCATATTCGCGGACGTAGTTGGGCCGAAAGGGCCCTATACGTTATTATGGTTATATAAGGTGTCATTCATACCTCATCTTTTTGAGAAAGGCTATATAAGCTGGCGTGCATCTCATTTGTATAGTAATTTTTATTAAAAGTATTGTGGAGTGGGCCAGAAAGCCCGCCCTAAAAATCTAATTTAGATGCGCGACAGCTTAGGAACGCGAATTAAATAACTTACAATTTTAATTGTTATTGTGGAAGTTATTTAATTCTCATTCCTTAGTTTCTTTATTTGTTGGGATTGAAGTGGTTTTTTGGCTGGCATTTTTGTATGAGTTTAATAAACTCAGTTTTTATTATAGCCTTTCTCAAAAAGATTCGCGGACGTAGTTGGGCCCCGGCCCTATACGTTTAAGCGGTTATATAATCTGTCAATCATACCTCACCACGCTTGAGAAAAGCTATACCTATTTAAAGGCACAATAGCTTAGCAGTCTATTTGCAAAATAGAGATGTTCCCAATCATCTTGCGATCGCCCTGTTAACAATTTCCACAAACCGATCCAGTAAAGCAGTCAACTCTGAGCAAACTCTCCGGCGTGACTCGAGCGCCCTTTCAATAAAAATATTTAACCAAGGTGGGCAAATAATGCCCACCCTAATTTCTACTTCCCTACCGTGAAATACTCATTCTTAGCATACACGCTAATAATGCAGTCTCCCATTTCAAAAAACATCCCCTCTTGCTCATCTTTAGAAAATTGCAAGTTGCCGTATTTAGAATTAATTTCCTCAGCAGTCGCCGCTTTTGCCTCCATTTCATCCGGGATAAGTCCGGTAGAACCGATATAGAAAACCAGCGGTGAAACTTTTTCCCTGTACACTTTTTCAGCAGAAGCTTCCAATCGCTCGTTCGCATTAGCTAAAGCAGCGACAAACTCCTCTCGCTTGACATCTTCTCCCTGCCATTTCGCTTGCAAAAGGCGCAGCAAACTATCTGCACCCACTTTGGCTAAAATAGCGCTAACAATTCCGCTATCCTCCAACCCCAAAAACTCATCGAAAATCAGTTTCATCAAGTCGTCAACTTTGGTGATTTTTGTGCGGGATGACAGCGTTTTGTGCGCGAAGACAACAGGCTCATCTAACGCGATGTCAAATGTCGGTTTTGCTAGCTTTTCGCCCGTGTTTTTGCGGTAAACTTCATAAAGGCGATCGAGAAATTTGTTGGCCGAGTGCAATTTGCCGAAGTTGAGGATGTTTTTGCTGCCGATGTCGATTTTGTAGCTGACTCGCGAATCTACTGAACCGTTGGCGATCGCACTTTTTAAATCAGTGTATTCCGTCGTCGTCGGAAAGTTGATGTAAAGGTTTTTTGACAGATAATGCTGTTTCAATTCTTCCAATTGTTCCGCAGTGTAAGTCTCGGATTCCTCCTTCAAATGAGCCGAGAGAATGCTGGAGAGAATTTTGATTTCTGCGAGTTCCTCAAACACTCCGTCAAGGCTGCCGTAACGCCCGTCAAAAGGCACCAGCGGCAAAGTCTCTAACTTAATATCGTACTCTGAACGGAAGTCAAATTCTTGCACTGGCGAACCGTCTTTTTCCAAGACACCGCATTTGTTGAGCAAATCAAACACTGGTTTGCTGCTGATTTTGGTTCGCAGCGACTTAATATTAACTTCGCCGTCGCTGACAATGGTATAATTGTTGAAAGTATTGAGGTCTGTAACTAGAATTCCCGCCACTTCTGCGATTAAAGTTTCATCCTCAACTTTTACCAGCTTAGCTTTCCGGGTAATCAGCATATTGATGGTAGCGGTATTTTGATTGATGGCAAATGAACCCATTTGCACGTATTCGCCACCATCTAAGAATTCAGTTTTCAGCCAAGGCTTGACAAGATTGCCGTTTTCGTCTCGCTTTCCCTCAATTCGCTTCAAACCTTTTCGCTGATAATTTTCTTGCAAGTGTTTCAAGTTGATGATGATGCTGTTGCTGTTTTCCTCCAATATCTCGATTAACTCCAGCAGGGAAATTTTATCGCTGACTTTTACCCGATCGCCAATTTCATGATTTTTCAACACCTCTGGCGCAAAAACAGCCTGTTCCAAATCTTCCGCAAACTCGGCTATTTGGGCATTTGTCAAAGCTTTCGCGTGTTTTTCCGTCAAAGTAGCGTCGAAGGTGCTCGCCAGCGCATACTTAGCCGTATTTAAATTGCCGTCAGCGAGGTTAGCTTTCGCAAAAGCAAACAGCGACTCATCAGTTTGAGCAACGGGAACATCTAGTTTGTCATACTTATCTTTGGCGACTTTCTGATATTTGTAAAACAGTCCCCGATCGTCTGCTTTCAGCCCGCAGATTTTCAGCGTGCTCGATGAACCGTTGATTTTCTTGCCGCTTTGGGAAACAAAAACTTGATAATCGTATTCCTTGATTAACGGTTCTTCCAGCGCAGGTGCAACGGAACTGCCTAAAAGTTTTGTGCTGTCGTAAAGAGCATTGTAAACCATTTTGACTTCGCCAGCGCGGATGCAATTTCCCGATAATGTGTTGGCGATTTTGGAGAGAAGTTTGAAGTCAGCAGAGGCATAGGATATCGTGTTGGCAAACACATCCATGTCTTTGAGTTCTTCGCAAATTTCCCCTAGTTTTGCAGCTTCGGAATTGGCGCTGGGGTCATTTGCATAGCCGTCTGTGTGCAAATTGATCGCTGTCATTTCTCCCGCTTTAACCAGGGATTTGGCGAGTTGCATCGACTGCGATATGCAGGTAGATCCAGCCGTGCGGATTTTTTGAATTTCTTTGATGTATTGAGAGTCAAACTTCAGCACTTCTTGAATGGGAATTCGCTGGAAGTGACAAATTACGTCCCGGTTGCTAGCATAGGAAATCAGGCTGACAATTAGCTGGTAATTGTTGTACTCGTCTAAGGTCAAAAGCTTGATTAGGGTTTCTTTCAGCGGTTCTAAGTCATAATACATTGAGCCGGAACGGTCGATGATGATGATGCTGTGGGCGACGGATTTTTCTGGGATATCGCCTGGTGTTCTTTCTAAATTAATGCGATCGACTAGATAGAATGCCTTGGCGTTTCCGGCAAAATTGTAGAGGGTAAATTTGGTGCGAGTATTGGAGGCTGCTTGGCTGCTGGAACTTTTGACTTGAGATGATTGTTTTGCTTGCCGTGCCATAGTTTTCACCTATGTTGACTTATTCCTCAACTTAATCCTGACACGCGCTTCTGTGGATGTCAAGGCCTGTGTGGAAAATTATCTGCGAGGCTGAATAAGCATTAATATTGAGCGCTGCGGTGCCAGGGAAAACTGCGGCGCTAGGCTAAAGGTGGGCTGTTTTGGCAAAAGTAGCGGATCTGCGTCAGTCGATTTTAGATTTTAGATTTTAGATTTTAGATTTTAGATTAAAGAATTGACTTGCGCGAGATAAATACGTTCGGCTCTTTTATCGGATACAGGTTTTTTATTTGTGGACGGATGAATCATGTGGCGGGTATCCTGGATGGTTTCGGTCAGTCGTTTAGTAAATATTTAGTCAATCATGGTTTATTTAGAAAATCCGCTGCTCAAACTTTATCTAAATGTGTTCGGATGGGTGGGGTTGGGATTTTTTATCGGCCGCCTGTTACCGAGAAGCTATTCTACATATTTAGCCAAGCTTCTTTTCTTCTTTGGCACGCCATTGAGCATTGTTGCTTTTATCCGCAGCGCCAATTTGTCGGGCGCTATTTGGATGGCGCCGCTGATAGCTTGGCTGGCAATTCTAGCAGGTGGAGGACTCGCTGGGATTTTGATAAATTTCGCTGTCGGCGAGGAACGTTTCAAGACTCTTAATCCGATCGCCCAAAATAGCCCGGAACAAACCAGCGCTTGGAGTTTGCCCGCTCGAGGCAGCTTCTTATTGGCAGCGATGGTGGGTAATACGGGTTTTTTAGGCATTCCCGTCACCTTGTCCTTATTAGGTCCCGAACACTTTGCCTGGGCGTTGTTTTACGACTTGCTAGGCACTACCATCGCAATCAATATACTGGGAGTTGCTATTGCTTCTGTCTGCGGCATTCGCGATCGCCGTCAGAGTTGGTTAAGTCCCCTGCGGGCAATTTTTCTGAATCCGGCACTGTGGGCTTTTGGTGTAGGGTTTGTCTCGCGCAGGTTGCCGCTGTCGGCACAAATCGCAGAATTGTTAACAACAGGTGCTTGGACTGTAATTACTTTATCTTTAATTACGATCGGGATGCAGTTGAGCAAGTTGAATTCCTTGCACAATCTCAAACAAGTTTTGGCTTGTCTGTTGATTAAAATGCTCTTTGTTCCCTTGGTAATTGGCACGGGATTAACGTTTTTGGGTATCGCGGGCGCGCCGCGACTTGTGCTAGTGCTGCAAATGGCGATGCCTCCTGCTTTTGGTACTACATTGCTGGCAGAAGCTTTCAATCTCGATCGCGAATTAGCCGTAACTGCGATCGGCATGGGCTGCCTTAGTTTATTATTCACTATTCCCCTATGGATGAGGCTATTTAATTTTTAAATAAAATTGGATTGGTTTATTTTAAAAAAACCATTTTTTAGTGATATAAATCACAAGTCTCAGCCTGTCATATTAATTATATTTAACTATCACAGGAGTTGGAAACTATCTTCCCTTTTGTTAAGCTACAAATAGCCCGCCCGTGAGCCGGATAATAAAAATATGAAAACTCAATATTTTACATTGACAGGTTATCAAACGCTCGATCGCATTTACTCAGGAACTCGCACCCTAGTTTATCGAGCTTTCCGCATTGACGACAAACAGCCAGTCGCCATCAAAGTCTTGCGGAGTAACCATCCCAGCTTCAGCGAACTGGTGCAATTTCGCAATCAGTACACGATCGCCAAAAACCTCAACTTGCCCGGGATCATCGAAACATACAGTTTGGAACCCCACCAAAACAGTTATGCACTGGTAATGGAAGACTTTGGGGGAATTCCTCTGAATGAATGGATGCAACAAGGGGAAACCGCGCCGACTCTGAGCGAGTTTTTGCAAGTGGCGATCGACCTGAGCAATATATTAGATATACTCTACCGCCACCGGATAATTCACAAAGACATAAAACCAGCGAATGTTTTAATTAATCCGCATACAAAACAAGTCAAACTGATTGACTTTAGTATTGCATCTTTGCTGCCAAGGGAAACTCAAACATTGATGAATCCTAACGTGCTCGAAGGCACACTCGGCTATTTGTCTCCCGAACAAACGGGAAGGATGAATCGGGGGATTGACTACCGGACAGACTTTTACTCTTTGGGCGTGACTTTTTACGGATTGCTGGCGGGACAATTGCCGTTTCAATCCAACGATGCGATGGAATTGGTACACTGTCATATTGCCAAGCAACCGCCATCACTGCATGAAATCTATCCCGAAATCCCGCCGGTACTCTCGGAGATTGTCAGCAAATTAATGGCAAAGAATGCCGAAGACCGCTATCAGAGTGCCTTGGGACTGAAATTCGATTTAGAATTTTGTTGGCAGCAACTTGAAGAAAACGGTAGGATAGAGAGTTTTACGATCGCGCAGAGGGATGTGGGCGATCGCTTCCTCATACCCGAAAAACTCTACGGTCGCGAAACCGAAGTTGCCGAATTACTGGCAGCATTCGATCGAGTAGCAGGTTTTTCCCAGCAGCCATCAGAACAGGGTGGAGGCTGTGAGTTAATGTTAGTCGCGGGTTTTTCTGGGATTGGCAAAACTGCAATTGTCAATGAAGTTCACAAACCAATTGCCCGCCAGCGCGGCTATTTCATCAAAGGCAAATTCGACCAATTTAACCGAAACATTCCTTTCTCAGCTTTTGTCCAAGCATTTCGAGATTTAATGGGACAATTATTGAGCGCCAGTGACCAGCAGTTGAAACATTGGCAAACTCAAATATTGCAAGCAGTGGGCGATAGCGGACAAGTCATTATTGAAGTAATTCCCGAACTAGAAAGAATTATTGGGCCACAACCGCCCGCACTCGAATTATCAGGAACGGCGGCCCAAAATCGGTTTGATTTGCTATTTCAAAATTTTATTCATGTGTTCACCAAACCAGAACATCCCCTGGTGATGTTTTTGGATGACTTGCAGTGGGCTGATTCCGCCTCGCTGCGGTTAATGCAACTGCTGGTTGCCGAGTCAGCAACCGGCTATTTATTAGTAATTGGTGCCTACCGAGATAATGAAGTGTTTGCAGCACATCCGTTGATGCTGACACTGGATGCAATGGCAAAAGCTGGGGCGACGGTGAATACTCTGACCCTGGAACCGTTGAGTTCAGAAAGTCTCAATCATTTGGTTGCGGATACGCTCAATTGCGATCCATCTCGGGCCAGACCTTTGGCTGATTTGGCGGCACAAAAAACCCAAGGAAATCCCTTTTTTGCAACGCAGTTTCTCAAAGCACTGCATCAGGATGGGCTGATTGAGTTTGACCGGGTTGCTGGTTGTTGGCAGTGCGATATTGTGCGAGTTCGGGAGGCAGCGCTGACGGATGATGTGGTCGAGTTTATGGCGTTGCAGTTGCAAAAATTGCCGCCAGGGACTCAGAATGTGTTGAAGTTGGCTGCTTGTGTTGGGAATCAATTTGATTTGGGGACTTTGGCAGTTGTCTCCCAGCAATTGGAAACGGAAACGGCGGCGGATTTGTGGAAGGCTTTGCAAGAGGGGTTAATCCTGCCTGAAAGTGAAGTCTACAAGTTTTATATGGGGCGAGAAAGACGGGAGGATGCCGAAAATTCGGAGGTGGTGAATTACAAGTTTTTGCACGATCGCGTTCAGCAAGCCGCCTATTCCCTAATTCCCAACGACCAAAAACAGGCGACTCATTACCAAATCGGAAAACTACTGCTGCAACAGATTTCCGCACCAGCAAGAGAAGACCGTATTTTAGAAATCGTCAATCAATTAAACTACGGCACGGCTTTAATTACCCAACCAACAGAACGAGAAGAATTAGCCCAACTCAATCTAATTGCCTGTCGCAAAGCCAGAAGCGCCACTGCCTATCAAGCTAGTCGCGAATATGCCAGCACTGGATTATCCTTGTTGGGAGAAAACGCTTGGCAGCAGCACTATGAAATAACACTATCATTCCATGACGAGGCGGCGGAATTAGCTTCTTTATGCGGTGACTTTGAGGCGATGGAACAGTCGATCGAGACAGTCCTTGCCCGGACACGATTTTTACTGGAACAGGTGAATGTTTATCGAATTAGAATTCGAGCAAAAATCTCCCAGAGTAAACTGACAGAAGCGATCGCGATCGGTATCCAGCTTTTGCAACAGTTGGGCGTAACGATAGCCGAATCACCGACACCAGCCGATATTCAACAGTTAATCCAAGAGATTAGCGATTTGATTGGCGACAGGGAAGTTGCAGAGTTTGTTCATCTGCCGATGATGACTGATGCCTGCGTTATTGCCATTCTCCAGATTGCCACAAGCATTCAGCCAGCAGCTTACCTTTGTGGCTCTCTGTTGTTTCCATTACTGACTTCCTTATCAGTCAAATTATCCTTGCAGCATGGCAACATCGCTCTTTCCGCTGCTAACTATGTTTGCTATAGCAGCATTGTCTGTAATCTCTTGCAAGATGTGGATTTAGCCACACAGTTTAGTCAGTTGGCATTGAATGTCGTCTCAAAATTAGATGCTAAAGCGACCAAACCTGAAGTATTAATGACGATGGGAATAGCTATCGGACACCGCAAATCTCATCTCAAAGAAACGTTACCACTCTTGAGGGAGAGCTACACGATTGCTTTAGAAGTCGGAGCGCTGGAAATCGTCGGGTATACTGGCCACTGTTTGTGTCTAAATTCTTTTTGGTGCGGTCAGCCCTTAGACATTTTAGAGCAGGATACGCGCACCTACTACAATGCTTTGGTGCAAGTTAACCAATCGATCACCGCTAATTACTGCCGGATATATTGGCAATCTATTTTAAATTTACTAGGTTGGGCAGAGCACCCCACCCTGTTGTCTGGGTCAGCCCTCCAAGAGACGGAATTTTTGCCCCTGCTGCTGTCTGCAAATGACATATTTGGGTTGTATATCTTCTATTTGTATAAGCTGACACTTTGCTTTTTGTTTGGGGAAATTGAGCCAGCTAACAATTATGCACTCTCAGGCAGAAACTATTTAACTGCAGCTACGGGAATGGTCTGCGAAGCTGCATTTTATTTCTATGATTCTTTGATTGCTTTAACACAGTTGAGTCAATCATCTAGTGAGGTATCAACCGCATTAGAGCGAGTCGCAGAAAACCAAACTCTTTTACAGCACTGGGCGCACCATGCTCCAATGAACTATCAGCATAAGGTTGATTTGGTAGCAGCAGAAAAATGTCGAGTGTTAGGACAAAAAAGTGAAGCCATTGACCTATACGATCGGGCGATTTCTCTAGCTCAAGCTAACCAATATGTTCAAGAAGAAGCCTTAGCCAACGAACTGGCGGCAAAATTTTACCTGGAGTGGGGCAAACAGCGCATTGCTGGAGAATACATCACCCAAGCCTACTACGGCTATACTCGCTGGGGCGCTAAAGCCAAAGTTGCCGACTTAGAAAAACGCTATCGCCAACTGCTTGCCCCCATATTACAGCAAACCCGTTCTCAGCTCTCAACTAATGAAACTATTTTCGCATTAGGGACTGCCACATCGACCAATGACGCTACTTCTACCAGTAGCAGTGTCTCAGATACCCTAGATTTAAAAACTATTCTCAAAGCTTCTCAAACTATCTCAGGTGAAATCGAACTCGAAAAACTGCTTTCATCGTTGCTTTCGATCGCGATCGAAAATGCCGGGGCAGATAAATGCGTATTAACACTGCTACGAGACGATCGCCTGCTAATTAAAGGCTCAATTACCCAGGGAACAAACCCAGTTGTGTTGCAGAGGATTCCTGTTGAGGAGAGTCAGGAAATTCCCCTAAAGCTCATTTACAAAGTTAAGCACAACAATCAGGCTGTTGTGCTGGTGAATGCGACAGCAGATCCTACTTTAGCCAACGATCCGTATATCATGCGCCAGCAGCCAAAGAGTATCTTGTGTAGTCCGATTTTGCATCAAGGCAAGTTGATGGGCATTTTATATCTGGAAAATAGTTTAGCAATAGGGGCATTTACGAGCGATCGCGTCGAACTGCTCAATTTAGTCTGCGCTCAAGCCGCCATTTCTATAGAAAATGCTCTATTGTATGAGCGCTCTCTAGGATATTCCCAACAACTAGAACAAGCATTACACAACTTGCAAAATGCCCAATTACAAATAATCCAAAGTGAAAAAATGTCGGCTTTAGGTAATTTAGTGGCTGGTGTGGCGCATGAAATGAATAACCCCCTCGGTTTTATCTCTGCCAGTCTCCTTGAAACTAAACCTACTATTGCCGAACTAATCGAACACTTGACACTCTATCAAGAAACTTTCCCCGATCGGAGCGAGGAAATTATCGACCATGCCGAAGAAATCGATTTGGAATATACCTTAGAAGATTTACCTAAGATAATTGATTCCATGTCTACAGCGTGTGACAGGCTCAAAAATATCAGTACCAGTTTACGTACTTTCTCCCGTGCCGATCGAGATTATAAAGTGCCGTTCAACATTCACGAAGGCATTGACAGCACGCTTTTAATACTCAAACATCGCCTGAAAGCGAATGACCAACGTCCCGCCATTGAAGTGATTACCAACTACGATAACTTACCTTTAATTGAGTGTTTCCCCGGACAACTCAATCAGGTATTTATGAATATCCTCGCCAATGCGATCGATGGGCTGGAAGAATCGAATCAGGGACGCAGTTTTCAGGAGATTCAAGCTAATCTTAATCGGATTACAATTCGGACAGAAATGAAGGATAATGACTGGGCGATTGTTCGCATTTTCGATAATGGTATTGGCATGACGGAAGAGGTAAAGCAGCACATTTTCGATCACCTGTTCACCACGAAAGCGGTGGGGAAGGGAACGGGATTGGGATTAGCGATCGCTAAGTCTATCGTCGAAAAACATGGAGGTTCCATTCATGTTAATTCTCTAATAGAGGCAGGTACCGAGTTTATAATATCGCTCCCAATGAAAGGAGATATTTAAAAAATTAAATGGTGTGCGATCGAAAATAAAAGTTTGTGACGGTAAAACCCTCGATAAAAAAACTCATGCTACGATGGTCTGCAAACACAGTATCTGGAGAAAAAGGCGAGCAGCTTTTTCTTTAAATCTATCTCCAAGAGAACCGTAATGAAATCTAACCTTAATCCCCCTCAAACTCTATCTTTACAACTTGTGCTAGTAGTTCCCTTCGTGTTGCAAATCTTTGCGACAGTCGGACTAACTGGTTATCTATCGCTGCAAAATGGGCACAAAGCAGTCAATGATGTTTCCAGTCAGTTGCGTCAAGCTGTCGGCGATCGCATCGACCTGCAAGTCAGGACTTATCTAGAAAAGCCTTATATTGTAGGACAAACGATCGTGGCGGCGGCTCAAGAGGGGCAGTTAGATTTAACCGATGTCACGCAACTGGAACGGACTTTTTGGCAGTTAGTCAACCAAGATCTAGTCGAATTTATACAAATTGGCTTGGCTGACGGCACGGGCATTACCTTAGAGGATAAATCCCAGGACGGCATCCTTTCTCTTGTTGGTCACAAAGCCAATCTCCCTCAGCGCGAATTTTACAGTCTGGGCGATCGCGGTCAACGAACTAGGTCGATCGGCACTGAAGCAAAGTTCGATCCTCGTACTCGACCGTGGTATCTAGCTGCACTAAAAGCCGGAAAACCAATCTGGACATCTCGGCCATACTTAAGTAAAACATATAAATTAATCACAATCTCTCTGTCTCAGCCAATCTACGACAAAAATCGAGTGCTTTTGGGGGTGGAAAATAATAACTTTAGGATTAGCAAGATTCATAGCTTTCTCAAGCAACTTAAGGTGGGTCAAACAGGACAAACTTTTATCATCGACCGATCGGGTAACTTGATTGCCAGTTCCACGATCGCACAGCCTTACATTATTGACCATCAAAAAAATAATTTGCAACAAATTCCTGCGGTCAAGTCTGAAAGTTCTGTCATTCGCGCAACAGCCCAAGCAGTCCTCGATCGATTTGGCAACTTTAACAGCATTTCCCAGAGCCAACAGCTTGATTTTATGCTGGAAAATCAGCGGCAATTCGTGCAAGTTTCAAATATTAAAGATGAACGAGGTATCGATTGGCTCAGTATCATTGTAGTGCCAGAATCAGATTTTATGGCACAAATCAATGCCAACACTCGCAGCACAATTCTACTCTGTTTGGGGGCGTTGGTTTTGGCAACCGTTCTGGGAATTTATACTTCCCGATGGATTACCGATCCGATTTTGAAATTGCAGCAAGCCAGTGAAGCGATCGCCACAGGCGAACTGGAGCGCACCGTTGAAGTTAAAGACATCAAAGAATTAGCTGGGTTAGCGCGATCGTTCAACCAAATGGCAGCGCAACTGAAAATGTCTTTCACCGAACTGGAAGATCGGGTTGCAGAACGAACTATCGAGCTTCAAAGTGCCAAAGAAATGGCCGATAGTGCCAACCATGCCAAGAGTGAATTTCTTGCCAACATGAGCCACGAACTTCGCACGCCGTTGAATGGCATTCTGGGCTATGCCCAAATCCTGCAACGCAATGAACCTCTTACGCCAAAAGGACACAAAGGCGTCGATATCATTTACCAATGCGGCTTTCACCTACTCACGCTGATTAATGATGTTTTGGATCTGTCGAAAATTGAAGCCCGTAAACTCGATCTATATCCTGAACCTTTGCACTTTCCTTCCTTTCTCCAAAGCATTGTTGAAATTAATCGCATTCGTGCCGAACAAAAAGGCATTACCTTCCACTTCCAAGTCGATCCTCAACTCCCAGTCGGAGTTGCTGCCGACGAAAAACGCCTCCGTCAAGTTTTAATTAATCTACTAGGTAACGCCATCAAATTTACCAATCAGGGTAGCGTCAGCTTCAAGGTTGAATCTGTTGGGCAAAAGGTTCGTTTTCAAATAGAGGATACCGGAGTTGGTATGAACCCAGAACAGGTAGAAAAAATATTCCTCCCTTTTGAACAAGTTGGCAATACTAAAAAACAAGCTGAAGGCACAGGTTTAGGACTAGCAATTAGTCATAAAATTGTCTTGTTGATGCAAAGCAAAATTCATGTCCAAAGTACGCTAGGGCAAGGTAGCACCTTTTGGTTCGATATGGAACTCCCACCAGTCAAAGATTGGGCGGCGGCTTCTAGAGTTGTTTCCGAAGGGACAATCGAGGGTTACGAAGGCGAGAGACGCAAAATCCTGGTCATCGATGACCGTTGGGAAAATCGTTCAGTGTTAGTCAATTTACTAGAACCTATCGGTTTTCAAATTATCGAAGCCAGCAATGGATTTGAAGGAATTGAACAAACCTTGAATGAGTTGCCGGATTTAATTATCACCGACTTAGCTATGCCTGTAATGGATGGGTTTGAGTTTTTGCGGAGGTTGCGATCGCATCCCCAAATCCAAGACAAAATCGTTCTCGTTTCCTCTGCTAGTGTATTTGAGATCGATCGCCACCAAAGCCTTGTGGCGGGGGGCAATGACTTTCTTCCCAAACCCGTACAGGCAGAAACATTACTCGCACAACTGCAACAATATCTCCAACTGAATTGGATTTATGTTGAAAACAACCACGAGAAAGCAGATCGAGTCCCTGCTATCACTGATATTCAACCACCAGAAATCGCTATTCTGAACCAACTTTCACAACTGTCTCAAATCGGCGATATCGATGGCGTTCTCGAAATTGCCCAGCACAGCCAAGATGCCAATACAGCGGTCTTTTTCCAAGAAGTCAGCCGCCTCGCCGATGCTTGTGAAATCAAGCAACTGCGGGCATTTATCCACAACTATCTTGCTTAACATTCAGAAACAGACAACCATGACATACTCAACAAACCCATTTATTCTAATTGTTGATGATAATCCTACTAACTTATCTGTCCTCTCTCAAGCCTTAAAAATGGCTGGTTACAAAGTCCGCATGGCGATGGATGGTGAAGATACCTTGGCACAGGTAGAGCACAATCACCCAGAACTGATTTTACTTGACATTGAAATGCCCAAATTAGATGGTTTTGAAACCTGTCGCCGCCTCCAGGAAAATCCAGCCACTGAGGGGATTCCAATAATTTTTATGACCGCTGTGGCAGATACTGAAAATAAAGTCAAAGGTTTGTCGTTAGGGGCGGTAGATTACATCACTAAACCGTTTGAACAAGAAGAAGTGCTAGCACGGGTGAAAGTCCACTGGCGCTTAAAACGGCTGACGGATACTTTAGAACAACAAATAGTAGAACGTACCCAGGCGCTACAACAGGCTCAAGTTCAATTGGTACAACAGGAGAAACTTTCGGCTTTAGGGCAGTTGGTAGCGGGAGTTGCTCATGAAATCAATAATCCTGTCGGCTGCATTATTGGCAACGTTGATGCTGTCCAAGATTCGATTAACGCTCTATTTGGGCTGATTGACCTCTACAAAAATAAATTCCCCCAACCTGGGGCTGAAATAGAAGAGGAATTAGAGACACTTGACCTAGAATATTTACGAGATGATTTACCCAAGTTAATCAAAGCGATGAAAGATGGTAGTGAGCGCATCACATCGATCAGCAAGAGTCTTCGCACTTTCTCCCGTACTGATAGCGATCGAAAGCAGATATTCGATATCCACGAAGGGATTGATAGCACGATCTTAATTTTACGCCATCGCCTCAAGGCAAATGATAGTCGTCCTGCGATTGAAGTTGTCACAAACTACGGAATTATTCCAGCAATTAATTGCTTTCCGGGGCAACTAAATCAGGTATTTATGAATATTGTTGCCAATGCTATCGATGCCTTAGAAGAAGCAAGTCACGGACGCTCCTTCTCAGAAATTCAAGCTGCTCCCAACCGGATTACAATTACAACTTTCGTGGAAAATAAAAATGTAAAAATTGCTATTGTTGACAATGGAAAGGGAATGAAGGAGGAAGTCAAAGAAAAAATATTTGACCACTTGTTCACCACGAAAGCGGTGGGTAAGGGAACGGGATTGGGATTGGCGATCGCGCGCCAGATTGTAGTCGAAAAACATGGCGGTTCAATTCACGTCAATTCTCTATTGGGTAGGGGAACGGAATTTGCGATCGCCCTACCAATTCAGGCCGAGAAACCCAGTTAACAAAATTTAAAGGCACGTTAACTAAGCTTTTCTCTTCACCTTCGCACAAATTAACCATAACACTCATTAAGGAATTAAGATCGTGAATAATTTTGATCGAAACACGGTGCCAATCGACGATAACACGCAAATCGTTCAAATTCCCAACTATCAAATCAGCCAAATAGTTTATGCGGGGAGTCGAACATTAGTTTATCGAGCGATTCGGACTGATGACGGATTACCTGTAATTATCAA
>JAUBST010000050.1:0-47435 GCA_036702215.1 Microcoleus sp. F6_B6 | reverse complement strand
TGCTATTGGCTGCCGGAGAAACAAACTTGTCTCTCCGGCATAATTGAATTACCAGTCGATTTTTAGCTCGCAGTTTTTGTTGCTGCCGTTGCTGCTACCATTGCTGCTGTCGTTGTTGCTACGGTTGCTGCTTTCTTGAGTGAATTGGAAGTTTAATGCCAGCAGTTCTTGTTCAATAATTGACTTTCGGTCTTGGACTTTTTTGTCTCTCAAAAGTCGCAGAGCGTGGATTATTTTGTCGAGCGTTTGATAGCTTGTTTGTTGAAAATTCAGGACAAGTGTTGTTGCCCTGCTCATGATGTACAGTTCGTTTTCTGTTTGGTGGACGCAGGTTAAATTATTGAAGTAATAAGTGTAGGTTTGCGATAGTTCCATTTTTTTTCCGATGCTTTATTTTTGGGCGCGACAGCGCTCATAAATTTGTTTTTTCGTAAATGTTAGTGAGTACGCTAAAATGTACAAATAATTTATTTTTACCCATGTTGACTCACAAATTATTTGAGCAAGCACCGTCTGAATTTACTTAATAGTTACGCCAAACTAGTGGATAAATACGTTAAAAAAGCTGTCATAATTAGTGGCAGTAATCAGTAATTGGTAGTCCGACCTGGTAAGGATACTTGGGGGGATAAAACGGTTGACCCACCGTTATCACAACCCTGATATGGCAGAACTATCCAGGAATTTATGTCGCAACCATGAAATTTGTTAGCTAGCGCTTTTATTTAATAAAAGTCCAATTTTTAAGTGGCAATAACTAATCCAGTTCGATGTCTTGGGTGTGCCGTTTATACTGTTGGTTATTTTGTTGAATATCTTGCTGTTCTTGCTCAATTAATTGTATCCAGATATCATTCCAACTTGACTGTGGATTAACAAGTTCTGCATTCGGTAGCAGCTCGCTTGCATTTCGAGCGAGCATATAATCTTCTGCAATCGCTATAATAACGCTATCGAGTTCTTGTAAGAATTCTATAGGCAGTTGTGAAGCTCGTTCAATTCCTAGGTAAATTGTGGGTGGTGGTGTTGTAGAGTTATCCGGGTTATTTTCCTGTTCAATAAGCAAAATTGAAAGGGCTTCTATTGGGTTACAGGCAATCACAGCTCGCTCAATTTCTCCAGTAGTGGCTACCCAGAAAGCAGCTTCAGATGACAGGCGATGGGTTGTACTAAAGTCGCCTCTTTCATCGAGAACAAAAGCGAAGCTGGCTTCCCCGTCAAGCGTCCGTCCTGTAAACACAGCCTTTTCTGAGCCGGCATACAACCAAGAATGAGAGTGCAATAAATCGAGTAACTCTAAAGGTAAACTGTACTCGACTGCTAGATGCGATCGCACTCTGGCCCACTGAGTTTCATTCCTTTCAGGCAGGATTGATAATTGCAACTCTAACTCATTTGCTGTTGCACTCGTTGCAGGTACGCTTGCTACTAACTCAGATTGTGACAACTCTAACTCATTTGCTGTTGCAGGAGTTGCAGGTGCGGTTGTTTCTAGCTCAGATTGTGACAACTCTAACTCATTTGCTGTTGCAGATAGGGTTGCTACTAACTCGGATTGTGACGAGTCTAGCTTATTTTCCTCTGCCTCACTGGGGGCGATAGCTAAGTGTTGTGGCTGCATTAAAGCCTCAATTAGGGCGTTATCTCGCCCTTTGTCATAGCTAACGCCTCGATGCTTCTGCAATCCAGAAAAAGTGTAAGCTTTACCCAACTGAGTGCCACTTAAAGCGACTCCATCTAAATTGTAAGAAATGCCTTTACTGAAGCCAGTTCGAGTCAATCCGACTTGCACCTCTACGCCTTGTTGCTGCAACCGTTTAACGAATTCTGGCATACTTGGGTTGTCTTGGGTGACTTCATCAATTAGGTCTTGCAATTGCACCCTGACGCTCTTGTTTCCCTTGCTTTTTAATTGCCTGTGTTCTCCTGTAGTCTGAGCCCGCTTGTCTGTTTCCCAACTGGGTGTAACAGTTTCCAGGTTGTAGTTCCGTTCGAGCTGGCGAATAGTTTCTTGGCTTTTGTAATAATCCCAGCTATCGTCAACAACACCTCCATCTAGGCAAATGCGACTGGCGACGATGTGGATGTGGTCGTGTTCTGTATCGCTGTGCTTGACAACTGCGTACTGGTTGTTGTCAAATTCCATCGCTTTCATGTAGTTGGCTGCAATCGCCAGCCAGCGTTGGTCATTTTCTTCAGAATCTTCTAGTTTTTCGGTGCTATCGACAGATAAAGTGGCGTGAAAAACTGCTACTTTCAGGTTAGGTCTTAGTTGTCGGGCGATAGCAAATTCAGCAGCGAGTTCTTCAGGAGTTTGTCCGCACATAGTACCGCCAATTAGAGCGGCGTCTGTTTTGCCCAGCACGTAGTTTAGACAGCCCCGAAAGCCTGTACCTTTGATTTGTTTGCCTATCATAACCGAAAAGCCGTCAGTTGCACAGAATTGATTGCTCAGGCGGTAAAGCCCAAGCTTGTTAATAGTTAGCGTACTGTAGATTTGGCGAGGTTTGCAACTATTGTTTTAATTGCCTTCCCGTTTTCTCGAATGAGTTGCTGTACTCTTTCTAAGAGTTCTGTATTGACAACAACGGGTTCTCCCAATGCCACAGCACTATTGCAAGCTTTAGTAAGTTGATTGAGGTTGTTTCCTGCAATTCTAAGTTGAGCATCAATCTTGCATAAAACTTGATAGGCTTTTAAGTCAAATGCAGCTAGAGGGCGCGGCATGGTTCTCCTCAAAGCTGCACGGCGCATGAAGTCGCTCATGCTCAAATTGACTTGCTCTGCTCTTGCTTTGATTTGATTGTAGTCTGAGTCAGACAATCTCAGTTCCAGCCGACTCGAAAGTCTCTGGTTTTGCTGCTGTTGAGGAAATTTCTTGAGCTTCATAGTCATAAAAATAGTTGAGTTTATCTCATTTTATAAATCTCTAACTACTTTCAACTTCACCCCAAAATAGCAAACTAGGGGCGTAAAGTGACCCCCGCCATTTGAGGATAACTGGTTGCGAGCGCGAATCAATAACTGACAATCGATCCATTTGCTTTTTTAAGTGTCGGCTCGACAGGCGAGGGCGTTGTCAGCTCCTTTCTCCCTCTCATTTCTTATAGCTGTATAATATTCAGATTAATTTGTATTACAGTTAGCTACATTTGTCATTAAAGCTTAAGAAAGTCTTAAACCTGACCAGGCGGCTAGGATTCCGCATTCATGAGGTGCATTGTTTTTATTTAAAAGTAATAAATAAAGCTTTGTACGGACAAAACCATTGCTTGCTACTAATCAAGAACAGCCCTAACCAGTCCCAACAGGTTATGGCACGAACAGCACACAAAGGCAGTAATTTGACAGGAAATTGCAGACGGAAAGCAGGATATTTTCAGGTAAATACAGGTAGAGTGCAGCCCCTGCAAATGCCTGTAATCTCACTGATTTTATACTGCAAATGCCAGACGTATTACTGCAAATTCCTGCGTTTCGAGCGATCGCTGTCTACAGTCGATGGCTATCGTGTTGGCAACTGTAAAAGTCAAGGCATAACCCGCTTTTCGAGCGCTCGACCTTCGTCATTAACATCGGACGATCGTCCGATGTTTGAAATAAAGGAAAGTTGTTTCTTTTCGAGGTATTCTCAAGTTTTGTCATTACCAGATTTAGGCTAAATCTTCGTTTACGCAAGCCCCAAATTTTCCTTCAATTGCCTGACGAATCCTCTCATCTTCTTTGCCTTGCTTCTTTTTTTCTTTACTCACAGTTGCTGGAGGCATTCCTAGGGGCGGCCCACTGATTCTAATTCCTTTTTCTTTGCACCATGCTCGGTTTTCCCTTGTACGGTAAATGCGATCCTCTTCGAGGGCTTCGCTAACGGCATGAACTGATTCTGGATAGTATCCCGTAAACCTATGATATGCTTCTACTTGTGCTTTTAAGTCCCCTGATTCGTTAAAATTATCCCAGCTTATCCGGTCTAAAAATACATATCCTTCAAAGCAACTTGCTGAGAGTTTGGCTCCAAACTCTACGCTTTTTCCCGCTTTTCCTCTGACTATGGGACGGATATGGGGTTGGCTTAAACTTACTATTCTATCCTCAATACTCTGTTTATTATTATCCAATAACTATTGCTGTTGGCGATAGACCTCTGTGAGGACTAGCAAGGTTTTGTATTGCTTTTTATTCAGACATTCTAGGCTCGCACCTGAATCGATTAACTGTTCAATATGAGCTAGATTTCTTTTGAAGTATTGGAGTTGTTTTTTAAGTGCCTGTCTTTTTTTGTTTCGGGTGGATCGTCTTTATTTGGCTACTGTTAAGTAGTCTTTTCTTGCTAGATTACGGTAGATTCTTGGTTTTTTATTGATTTTACTTTTGATCTGTTTGTATAGGATATCTATAATTTTTTCTGTATAAACTCTAGCTTTGTTTAATAGTCCTAAGTCGGTAGGATAGGTAATGTCGGCTGGGGCATAGGTCGCATCTATGATTAATTTTCCGAACTTGGGTGATTCATTTTTGCCGTCCGAATCCTTTTTTTTTTCGGGTTTAACTGGGGTAATTTCCCACATTTTTTCGACCATTCGTTCGTTCACTTTATTAATTAGGTTGGGACTAATTCGTTGCCGGAAGTGAACTAATAGTGATGGGTCAAATGGCAGCTCGTTACTGTAGCTTGATTGACCGATAAAGTATTGCAGATACGGGTTTTCACGGATTTGTTCTACTGTTTCCCGATCGCTAATTCCTAATTTTTCCTTAATAATTAATGCCCCCAACGCCATCCTCCATGATGAAAGCTGGTGCACCCATTTCTGTGGGGAAGTTTTGAGCATATTCTGATTCAAATTCTGACCACGGTATTACTTGGGCCCTCTTTACGCAACGGTTAAGGAGTGACAATTTAGAGCCGTTGGCTAGTTCAAAGTCCAAGGGTGGGACGGGAGCAAGCTCAACCTTTTTGTACATGCTCTCAGGTGGTGATGCACGGGTTTTGACCTATTTTACCTGTTTATCACGGCGACTTTATTCTCGATCGCATCATCAAAACCCAGGCCACGCAATATGCGATCGATTATTCAGCAAGCCCTAAATAAAGCTTTGTACGGACAAAACCATTGCTTGCTATTAATCAAGAACAGCGCAAACCAGCCTCAACAAGCCAAGGCACGAACAGCACAAAAAAGCAGTAAGTTGACCGAAAAATTCAGGCGTTTGCCGGACATTTTCCGATAAAAATCGGATAAAAACAGGTATAGTGCAGTCCCTGCAAATGCCTGCATTCTTACTAATTTTGTACAGCAAATACCTGACTTTATACGGCACTTGCCTGACTTTAGCACTCCCCCAAAATTAGTGATTTTTTAGCGTTTTTAACAAAAGCTGAATTGATTTAATAGTCAAGTTACGGTATCTAAATTGAATTAAAAATCAAATTTCAGAAGTGCGAAAAAATTAGCAGCGCAGCAGCCGTTATGTCAGCCTTGACAGTCGCGTAAACTTCTGTTGTCGGGCCCGCGCTTTGCAATCGGCTAAACTGTTGGTATGAAGGCAGGTTAAGAGCAGACCCTAATACGGTGTCTTAAGGGCGAGAGAGTCTGTGATCGTTGCAATTAGGTCAAGAAAATCAAATTTCTCCATCTAGGACTTAGAAGTGCTACTGCTAGGTCAGGATATGAGACAGACGCTAGAGAGTTGGCGATCGACCTAACTAGGACAGGATGCGGAATGACTGCCAGGTTTTGTAGCTACCAAAACGCCTGTCATTAAACTTCAGCTTTTCGATCGCAGCCTGCGTGGTCTCAACTTGTGATCGAAATTCCACCAACTGTTGATTTTGATCCCGTACCCTTTCTAATTCGTTTTCGTGCCTAACTTTCAGAACGAGGTTGCTTGCATCTGCTGCACGTACACTGCTGGGAATGCTGGTTCGCAGGTCTAGAGAGACGCGATGTATGTCTTGTTAGTAACCATTTTGTTGATATTTGTAATTTTGTTCTGTGTTTAATATCAACAAAGATTTATCAGGATAGAGCTTTTTCCTAATATCGAAGCGACGCGCGAGTAACCAGACACTCATTGGGCGGTCGGCCCTCGCGCTGCCCGTTGTGCGGATGGTTTCTAAGATGGCCTCGACTGTTTCAGGGGAATACTTCGGCATTGAGTGCGCTAACGATATCTGTGCCCATATTAGCCCACCGGCCCCGGCTTTCTGGGAAGTACCCATCTCTAGTGGGGTGCCGGTGTATCCCTGTAAAAGTTTGCAAGATTGGTTTGCGCCACCTCATCTGCCGGAAACAGGCTTTCAATCCGCAGTTCCTGCAACGTGATGTCATGAGGAGTACCTAACGTGGCGATCGCCGAAAATAAGTTAAGGCTCAGTCCGTCTTTGACAAACTGTACCGTCAACAAGGGTAGTTGCCAGGTGCGGGGTAGGGATTGCTGCCACAAGCGGGGGGCATCTGGATAAGCTTGTAGTTCTTGGAAAAGAGCCATAGATTCGTCGCTAGGTCCATCGACGAACGCTTCTCGATACACCCGTTGCATCAGATGGCTGGCAATTTCTTCCCAATTCCCCACAAACGGCTTGAACCCTTGAGGATGAAACATCAGCCGCATCAGATTAATCCTGCCGTTGATGCAGAAATGGTGTTGCAGCTTCTCTGGATGAACTAACCAATTGGTGAGCTGTTGCGCGGCTGTATTGCTCTGGATTAAATTCCAATAACGATCCATTACTAATGCCGGATAGGGTTCTTGCTGGCGCAAGATAAACTCTATGGCTTTGCGGATCGGTTCAACTTCAGGCGCTGATAAATCGCTTTGGGAATAAATCGGCGCAAAGCCCGCCGCCGTGAGCATGATGTTTTGATCGCGCAGAGGAACATCTAGCACAGCCGCCAGTTGCAGTACCATATCCCGGCTGGGATTAGCTCTGCCTGATTCTAAGAAGCTGATATGCCGCTGAGAGACATTGCCAGCTAAAGCCAAATCGAGTTGACTCAAACCGCGTTGATTGCGCCAGTGTTTGAGCAGATTCCCAAAGGATACGTCTCGGTTTGGAGTTGATTGCGTTGAGGTTGAAGCGCTCGCCATTTTACTATCCTTATTACTTCGTAGGTAATTGTTTATATTATCTCGGAGGGTGACAATCAGAGCAACAGGGTTGATGACGAACTTTTACGCTTCGTCAAACCAACTCTCTGTTGAAGTGCTGATCACAAAAGGAAAGTGAACCTATGTCCAATGCAACTTATCTACAGCGGCAACTACCTACATCCAAAAAATTTCTGTCAACCCAATCGCTTTATCTGCTGCTAACGATTATTGGTGCGATCGCGCCTTGGAGCTTTCTGCTGAAGTTCTTTCTCCAGAATGGTCTTGATCTCGATTTGTTTTTCCAGAATGCGTTCGCTAATCATGTCGCTTCTGCCGTAGCAATAGATTTGCTCATTTGTGCAGATGTCTTCTTCTGTTTTTCATTTATTGAGCTAAAGCGATTAGGTTTGTCTCGTCGCTGGTTGTTTGTTTACGTTGTCGCTACTTTTGGCATTGGTGTATCTTGTGCTTTGCCTTTATTTTTATATTGGCGCGAACGAGCGTTAGAAACCCTAAAGTTTGAGCATTAAGCTCTACGTGGAGACTTTCTGACTACAGCTCCGCGTTATCCTTATCGGCTGGCAAGGCTAATAAAGTCACCCGCGCCAGCCGCAAACACCTGTTAGATTGACTCGGCATCTGTGTAAGCCATCACAACTAGAATGGGCAAATCTTCCCAGTGCGGGTTTTGGGGCACGACCTGACACAAGTCGAAGTCGTAGAACATCGCTCTGGCAGTGGAGCCTACATTATGAGAGTTACCGCTGGCGGTTTGTTGCAGTGTATAAAAAGGTGGTAAGGGACACGCCGGTGCAGCCCCTGATTCGGTTGGTTAGTGCCGGCTGAGTATCTGCCGATAGTCCGCGTGCTGTGACCAATTTTGAGGTGGGGTCGATAATGCGTGCCACCCCGCATCGCGGTGACTCGCATCCCGTTGGCGACTGGCTCGATCGCTAATTAATGATTCTAGCCCGATATTTTTGAGCGTGCCTAACACCCCAGCCACACGGCCGTGGAGTAAGGAACGTTGAATTTCAAAGGCTGATTCTAAACGATCAATCGCACTGCCACCTTTGAGTAAAATTCGCAGTCCTTCGATGACATCATCCGGCAATTTTGAGAGGTTAGCTAGAGTGCGCTTGCGTACTTTTCCCTCTTCTCGATCAGACTGTCCTAAGAGGAGGGCTGGTAGGGAATTGCGGTTGGGGACTCTTTCGATGTGCATGACTACAATTCTCTCATGCTCTGACTCTAAAAAGTCTTAACAAAATCTTAATTTACATGGCTACACCAGTGAGCAGAGCGAAGTTAGCAAACCTATAGCTCGTATGCGATCGCTCTCTTCGGGACTACCCCGCAGGGGGTAAGTTCCGTTTAACTCTGCTGAAGAATGATATTTAGCGCCATCCCACATTAATGCTATTCGTTTAGCGATTATTATAAGGTGAAGCTGCCGTTAGCAAATTTTCGCCGAATTTAAGAAGCAAGTATTGGTGCCGGGAGGGTAAGCTTTCCAGGTTGATTAACATTTGCATCCAAATTCATTTGTCTTCCGAATTCTAAGTTGTAAGCCGTCAGATACAAATGTTGAGTTTTTACATCAGCTTTAATTTAAATATTGAACAAAATGGAATAGCTAATTTTGCTAAGAATAATGCTTTGCCGACCCTGTATAATATCATCGTATTATCAACAAGTTTTATGGTCGAGGAAAGCGAGTGATAATGGAAAAAAACCATCTTTAAAAACATAGGAGTGAAGAAGCGACTTATCAAAGATGATTGCACAAGCCATCGGTCCTAAAAAATCATGTGTGGTCGAGTTGGAAAAAGCCCTTTGTATCGGTTGGCTAGCTCAAACTCCAAGGGTGGGAGAAGATAAAGTTCCGCTTTTATGTATATGCTCGCAGATGGTAATGCAGGGATTTTGATCTATTTCACCTGTTTTTCTTGCACATTACTACCTTTCTTCGTCCGAAAATCCATACAGTGTTTACTTCAACCACTTATTCAGCAAGCCCTAGTTAGTTAAGTATATTTGTCCATCATACCATAAATGTGCAACGCCCAACGCCCAAGTTCTAGGATGTGCCGATTCGTCAATGATTCATGGCATCATTCACCAACGCCGCATTTCTTTCTCGAAATCGCAGTGTGAAAATGCTACCCGTACCCAATTTGCTCTGCACAGTCAGGCTACCGCCATGTGCTAAGGCTATAGCTTGCGCTATCGCCAACCCCAATCCCGATCCGCCAGTAACGCGAGCGCGTGAACTGTTAACTCGATAGAAACGGTCAAAAATTTGCCTTTGATCTTCTGCTGCAATCCCACACCCTGTATCTTGAACATGAATCACAACTAAATGGTCACTTTTCTCTAAAATAATATTTACTTTGCCACCAGGTGAAGTGTATTGAATGGCATTGACAATTAAATTAGAAACTAAGCGGTAAAGCTGGTTAGAATCACCGATAATAGTCAATGGCTGATGCACCCGCAATTCCGATGTTAGCGCTACCTCTCTTGCGATCGCCATTGCTGCCAATTCCTCGACTAAATCGCTAACCAGGTCATTCAAACAACACAATTGAGGGCGATAGAGTAGCGGTTGATTATCCATGCGAGCCAGCAGCAGCAAATCAGCCACTAACTGAGTCAGTCGTCGGTTTTGGCGATCGATCGTCCGCAAAGTTTCCCGCGCCTCTTTTTCATCCAATTGAGACGTCAACAGCGCTGATTCTACTGTCGCCTGCGAAGCAGCTAAAGGCGTTCGTAATTCGTGAGCGGCATCCGCTGTAAACTGTTGAATTCGTCGGTAAGAAGCATAAATCGGTTTCATTGCCAATCCTGCCAATAACCAACTAGAAAAGCCGACCAAAATCAATGCTGTAGGCAATCCTAATTTTAAAACCCATTTCACTGCACTGAGATAATCATTAAAGTCTTGCAGGCTCCGCCCCACTTGAAAATATCCCCAATCTTGCTGGCTTTTAGTGTGCAGTTCTACAGAAATTTGGTGATAAACGTTGCCTTTGGTGTCAGTTATTGTTTGCCAGCGTTTGGAGTTAAATACTGGTGGTAATTCGGCTGGATAAGCGCCTGCTATAGCAATCAATTCCCCAGAATAATCAAACAAACGAATATAGTAATAACCTTGGTTGATAGCGCTTAAAATATGGCGGCTTGGCAACTGTTCTTTAATGCCGTTAACTCCAATTAGGCGGAGGTTGGGCAAAAGTTCGTTTACTATTGGCTCCAAGCGTCCGGGCTGCTGCAATTTGAGTTCTAGGCTGTCGTGTAGCGTCCCCGCTACCGATTCTAATTCGCGGTCTAGGGCTACCCACTGAGCGTGGGCGATCGCCCTATATACGCCAAATCCCAACAAGCTTAAAATCAAACCCATTACTGCTGCATAGGAAATGGCTAATTTCCAGCGAGTCCGGTTAAATAGTTTATTTTGATTCATTTTTCATAACTTGGTAATTGGTAATTCTTAATAGGTAATTGGTCAGGACTTACGCATTTCAACGTAATTCTGTCATTCTGAGTGTACCGAAGAATCTCACAGAGGCTTCACTACACTGCGTTGCGTTTGACTCATGACAGACACAATAGCTGCGTCCAGGACTGTTGGTAAATAAAAGGGGTTCTGAACAATGCCCACCCTACTTTAATTTCTCATCCGGTATCCTACGCCGTGTACAGTTTCAATTAAATTCGCGCCGCCAACCGACTCAAGTTTGCGCCGCAGCAAGCGCACTTGAGCTGCTACGACATTGCTAAAGGTATCTGCACTAACCTCCCATAGCTGATTCCGAATTTGGTCGGTGGTGACAATTTGGTTCGGATGCTTCATAAAATATTCTAACAGTTGAAATTCTTTTTTTGTCAGCAAAATTATCTGGTTTGTGCCGTTGCGTTCGAGATGACAAGCAGTGCGATTGCCGCAGTCGAGAACGAGATTTCCTACCTGTAGCTGTTGCGGTTGAATTTGGGGCGATCGCCTTTGCAAAGCCCGCAATCTTGCTAACAGTTCCGCCATCCCGAACGGCTTCACTAAATAATCATCAGCCCCCGCATCGAGTCCAGCCACTTTATCTTCCATTCGGTCTTTTGCTGTCAGCATCAAGACTGGCAATACGCTATTTTTTGCGCGCAATCTTCGCAGCAGTTCCAACCCTGAAAATCCTGGAAGCAACCAGTCAAAAATAGCCAAGTTATATTGAGTCCAATGACTTTCTAAGTATTCCCAAGCTTCACAGCCATCCTGGGCCCAGTCAACGATATATTTTTCTTGCTTCAAAGTGCGATCGATCGCTTTTCCTAAATCTGGCTCATCTTCAACTAGCAAAACTCTCATAACTCTAATTTATAGTAGTAAATTCCTTCAAAATTTGACTAGCAAACAGATAGCAACGCCTAGAAGACCCCCACTTTTGGCTTTTGAATGACAAATAGCAAATTTTAAATTGCAATTTTCTCTAATTTATTCAAGTTACTTGCAATTTAAAATCACCAAATGCCAGCTATATTTAGTAGGTGTGAATTAAAACTGTACCGAGTAGTATTTCTGCGTTTATTCCCACCATTTTACCAGCGCTCGTGTACCTCCAATTGTGACTGTAACCTGGAGTGTGAATGCCCCGCATATCAATCGATATGGTGGTATCAGGAGAAACAGGTTGGGAGAAAACTACTGTCGCTTTTCGGTTATTAACAGAAACTTGAGACTCGATTTAACAGAAGTTATTGCATCAATCTTTTCACCGGCTTGCCTGCCCTGCTTACTTCAATACCCTTGATTCGCAGTGATGGCAACTGAATTGACAGTTCTGAGATGGCTTCTCCCTCAACGGGAACGTCAAAATCGTGGAAGGCTCTCCAAGTTGGGTAGTCAGGATAAGAACGGCCTCCGACAATGTGAGGTGATTGGGAATTTCCCGGTATTCCTGTTGCTTTTGCTGTGGAGATAGAAGAGGCAAGAATTAAAGCAAATGCTGCACCAATGCTAATTATTTTTTTCATGACAGCACTCCTTGAAAACTAACTGCTTATTTCTTAGTTTGATAGTTATGAATGAAACCAGGATGAAAGATCGGCCGTAACACCTGATTTTTTTATTGATAGCTACGAACCCGTGCTATACCGAGGAGAATGTCTGTATTGTCGCCAACGGATTTAGCCGCAACCTGGTACATCCAAGCGTTAGAAACTCCAGAAATTATTACTTTATTCATGGTAATTTTGATTGTGGTTTCGGGAGAAAGAGGTTGGGAGAAGGTTAGTATAACTTGATTGCTGTTGACAGAAACCTTAGTGTCAATTTTTTGACCTGAATCGTCAGATATACTGATATCATCCCTGACTGTTAACCCCGCAGGAACGCTAATTTTTAATTGAGAAATAGCCCGAGTTCCTTGAGGAATGTGCAGCCGGAAAGTATGCCTGACAATTCTTGCCTTAGTCTCAGGGAATTGTACTGAACTATCAATGTGAGGAAAATTCTCGGCCCCTGTTCTGGTACTCGCATGGACAGCAGGAACTAAAACTGTGGCTGACAGAGCAAATACAGCACCGTAAATGAGTGTTCTCATAGTCTTGACTCTCTAGGGAATTAAGTACAGTACGCCAACTTACTTCAACATTCATATTTGAAGAGTTAGCTTCTTATTAACTAGATTGACAGCTAATTATGAAATTAAGATGAAATCTGAACCAGTGAGACGTGAATTTTAATCGCATTTTTGTTTCTCTGCATCTGATAAATTTAACGCATCGATAGGTCTAGCCTTGAGAAATGTCTCCTTAACTATCTTGAGGACAGGAGGTGGAAATTTGAGATCCGATCGCTTGGCTTCAATAAGTTTCTCGGCTGTTTTTGCTCCGATAAATCCTGGTTCGTCAGTGCACTGGATCAGCTTGTGAAATCGATTCAGAGCCGCAGTAGAGACAGGGCCAAAGATGCCGTTGGCTGGAGGGTCTAGCAAACCTAAGTCGATGAGACGAATTTGAATTTGGCGAGTTAGCTCTTTATCGACGGCGATCGCCTTCACATCCAACTTCTTATTTGTTCCTACAATGTTTTGCAGTTTCATAATTAATTTAGTGAATTTTTGAACTCGACGAATCTACGAATGATGAATGCTTGCTGCTAAAGAATATTTACCCAAAAATCAGCAATGACAATTTTGCCATTGCGGTTAAACTGACCCCACAGCTTGTATTTTCCGGGCTGAGGAAAACTGGTCATAAACTGTACTTGACCATTGGGAGCATCTTTCATAGCATGGGCGTGAATGTAATCTGCTCTTGTCAGTGGGGATGACTGTTTGAGGATGACTAAATGCCCTCGTTCTCCCAAATAAGGCTGCAAATCAGTAACGGCTTGATTGTTAGACTTCTGTTGCAAGTTAAACATTAGGGTGACTTCTTCACCCGCTTTGAGCGTTGGTTGAGAGAAGGTGAGATTAGCTTTGGTATCTCCAAACGTTTGGGTCGAATTAAAATCAATTGCTGCGGCGGGCCTCTTGTCGCCGGCAACTTGTTTTTTCATCAAAGAAACTTGTTCTGTTTTGCCTGATGGTTTGTAGTCGCCAAACAGCGTATAACTCCCTGGTTGCGGAAAATTAGCCTCGACTTCAAAGCTACCGTTTCCTTTATAGGTGGGATGAAGGTGGCTGAAAAATTGAATATCGTCGCTGACAACAATTAGGTGCATCAGCTTTTCTTGAAAAGTGTCAAAATTAGTGATCGCTTTCCCGGCTGAGCCTTGAACATCAATCAATAACTTAACCGGCTTTTTGGGGGCGATGTCTCTTGAAGCAGTGAGTTTTGCCTGAGTAGTTGTTGTCTGAGTCGCTGTTGAATTTCCTTCCTCGGGGTTATTGGATTTTTCCCCATGTTGCATTCCGCCCATTGACGCATCGCCCTGTTGCATGGGTGCCATTTGAGAGCCTTGATTTTGGACTTTGCTATTGGTTAGCCCACTGGCTGCGATCGCCCCAGCAGCAACTAAACCAGCAAAACTGTAAATAATTAATTTTTTGTCCATACTGTTACCTCATTGATTCAAAACATTCAGTTGAATCGGCTCTAGCCTGCCTCTTCCTTACTGTTTGCAGACAAGGTGAGTATTACAAATCCAACCTTGCCGAAGCGCGATTAATTAAGCAGCAGCAGTTGCCATCTGGCGGCATTCCGCAGCACAGTGCCGACAAACTTCAGCGCATTTTTGACAGTGTTCGTTTTGATGTTTCTCGCACTCGCTAGCGCAAGCTTCGCAGATATCCGCACAGACTTTACAGATTGCCTCTGCAAAGCGCGAACCGCGACTCATAAAACTAGCGCAAGTCCAGCAGATGTTTGCACAATCTCGGCAGAGTCGGCGGCATTCTGGCATTTCTCCCATGCAGAAGTCAGCGCATTTTTCGCATTCAGTAGCGCACTGAAACTGTATCGCAACAGGATGGGTGATGGTGTGGGTGTTCGCTGATAGGTAAATATCCCTGAAAAGTTTAATGTTTTAAATGATTGAGCCACATTTAACTCTCCTTAACTTTACATTGACATTCCACAATGAAATCAGGATGAAATTGTTAAACCCATTTTCCACATCTTCCAGCGCCTATGCCCCAGGGATGTGGCGTAAATCCCGATTAAATTCCCAGAATGTACTGACTGTAATTCTTGGGTAAAAGTTTTTGCAACAGGTAAATAATCCCAAAACAAACTAGCAAATCTACCGTCACTAAAACTCCGAGCTTGAGCAGGGGATCGGGAGAATACATAAATTTATAAGACGCTAAATCAACATACTTTACTACCATCAAATCTAGCAGGTATATAGGAAATGAGTAAGCAGCCAATATTTTGATTAATCCAGATACTTTACTGGGAAGTATGATGCTTTGAGAAAATGCCAATATCGACAGTACGAACAAAATTGCGTATCCTTGAGTAGATAGTTTAAAAAACGATCGGGCAAACCAGGCATCCGAATTCACTTCACTGAGTAGGTAAAATTCCCCAATACTTGCTAGATAGAACAAGATAGTTGCGGCTAAAATAAGCATTCTTTGGCGCTGAAGGTATCCTTGAAGGTTGTCATAACAACTGCCCAGAACTAAACCAGTGGAAAACGGCAAAATCCAACTAAAAATCCAGCGCTCTATCAGCGGTATAGGTATGGAAGGTAAGTATTTGAGAGCAACTAAGTAAAAAACTATGGTAAAAACTATTTGAATGGTGAAACCCAAAGCCAAAACTTTTCGGGGTTCTAAAAATCTTAATTTAACTAGAATCCACCACCACAAATAGCATTGAACAATCACAACTATAAAGTAATAGGGGGGCAGCACAGAACCTGTCAGCACATCTCTAACTAATCCAAGTAAATCAAATCGTTTGAGGTTGCCAAAATTATTAAAAATGTAGAAGGCTACCGACCAAAAAAGATAGGGTGGTATAATTCGCGATAGCCTTTTCTTTAATATCAGCGTTGGGTTATTTTGATTCTCACGCTTGTTGGTAAGAAAAAAACCACTGAGAAGTAAAAATGCAGGTACGCAGAAAAACTGGAGTGTATCGATCGAGATAAATAGAATTCTGCGATCTGGTAATGACAAAAAACCAGCATGAGTAATCACAACACTGACGATCGCCAAAGCTCGAATTAAGTCAAATTCAGCGAACCTGTTAAAAGCTTTTTGCATTGTAAAAAAAGGGGTACTTAGGGGGGTAACACTCGGCTGTAAACGATAGATATTTATCAGGGGTTTCAGTCTTAATTTGGCAACCTTTGGGCAGTGCCGTATCTCTATAGCATGGTGCGGTGCAACACTATCACCGCTACTGTCTGGTCAGACAGCGTTTAAACGCCCTTAATTTAAGGTTTATATTCACAAATGAAATCTTGATGAAATTTTTAATATTGATGTGACTTATCGTCCAGGTAAATAGCTCATTCTCTGACAGCAATCCGGTATGGTATCATAAAATGGCAGAATTACCCTACTGTGAAAATGACAGAATGAAACTTATAAAAATTAGCCAGCAAAAACTAAAAAACCCAATTCTCCAATGGATGGGTATGGGGATAGCAATGCTGGCGTGTTGCGTTGTGCCTATGGCTGCTTTCTTCTTTCTAAACGGAAGTTGGCGGGCATTAGTTGGTCACGACAACAAACAGCCCGCCAGCAACCAGTCAACCAGTCAACAGCAGCTTCAACCTACTAAAAAGTTTACCGAGTGAAGGTGAATCGACCGTCTACCTTTTGACCGTTAATATCAGCAGTAATCTTCATCGGATACTGACCAGCAACTTTTCCAGGCAGCAAAGCTGTATAGTGCTGGCCTTTCTGATCGTAAGTGAAGGTAAGAGCCTTTTGAGTGCGATCGGGCATCTGAATTTGACCTGTTATGTTCGCATTAGGTATTGTCTGGTGGTTGTCGCCTCTTTGCAAATAGAAATCAAGGTGAGTCTATCGGCTTCTTTCTCGACCACCAACTCTAAATGATATGGTCCTGATTCAACGACTTGACCGCCTTTGTTTTGAGTGGCGGCTATCTCTGTTCTTGCAATGGGTTTTGAAGACGAGACGGCAGAACTGTTGGCTGAAGTAGCAGCTTGGCTGTTGTTACTTCCAACTCCCAAAAATATTAGCCCCACAGTACCCAGAACAATTAAACCTGACTTTACTGTTTTCATGGTCTTTCCTCCTTTGATTAGGGATTTTGTACTCTTATAAATTTCCGAGCATTGACTTTCATTAATGCTAGGAAATCAAAATGATTCTTCCTTCTATTCCTCGCTCAACCGGATAATCTTGGTAATTTAGACTATTCATTTTGCGCGAAAGCTGTACTGCTTATCCTGTGTTTAAATCATTTTAGGGGATTTCCGATCAATTGTAAGAAAACTTGCATTCTATTGATTGAAGCTAAAACGACCGTCAACTTTTTCTCCGTTAATATCCGCAGCCATCTTCACGGGATATTGTCCGGCATCTTTGACTGGAAACAAAACAGTGTAATGTTTTCCATCAGCGTCGTATTTGAGGGCTAGGGTTTGCTGTTTTCCATTGGGTAACTGCACTTGAGCTGACACTTTTGCATTAGGAATTGGTTCGTGGTTATCACCTTTTTGCAAATAAAAATCTAAGTGAGTTCCGGTATCTTCTTTTTCAGCTACAAATTCTAAGTGGTAAGCTCCAGATTCAACAACTTGACCCCCTTTATATGCCTTAGCATTATCTGTTTTACCAGTTCCCGCAGTTCCCGCACTGGGAGCAGAAGGCGCAGGCTTAGAGGCGACAGGAGCCGATGTTGGGCTGCTATTTGCATCACTTTTTTCGTCGCCTTTGCCACAAGCTCCCAAAAATAGCAATCCGATACTGCCTACAATAACTAAGCTTGACTTGAGCGTTTTCATTTGATTTTATCTTTGCATACAATGATTAGAAATCATGACACCCAAAAATGAAATTAGGATGAAATTTTCCAGAAGGCAGATTTTTTTAATTTTTATTAATACGAAGCTCTTCATCATAACCTGGTAAGATTTGGTCTTCAAGCACTATTAGAGTAACCTTTAAGATCAAACCATTCATAGTTCCTGCAAACTTTATGGCAATCTTGTCGCTGCCAATAATGGCGATATGTTCAGGTTGCTGCTTGAGTTCAAACATCTGGCCGGATGTGATCGCATATTCAATTCCTGGTATGTTTGGCTTTACGGCTTCCCCAGCCATATTCATCAGCATCTTCAAAAACGTGAGAGAATCTAGCGGCATAAGCCATCAGTTTCTCAGGAATACAGCCATGAATAACGCAGGTGCTACCTACCCGATCCCGTTCTGCCGCAACACGGACACTATAACCTGTCGCTTGTCTAGCGGCAGCAACGCCTCCAGGCCCTGCACCAATCACAAAAAGGTCATAATCACAGTTCATAATTATTGATCTAGCTTCTAGCAGCACTAGGTTTCCTTATATATTCAGCTTTTCATAGAGGAATGAAATTAGCGTGGAATTTTTACTATGCAGGAATATCCTTTTTTTAGTACCCGTCTTAAATATCAGTTACCTCGCTAGATGTATATTATTTCTTTACTTATCTAAACAGAGTTCGGTTTTTCCTAGCCGACTTACTTACATAACTATGTTAGAAATAAAATCATGGTTTAAAATCAAGCATCATAACTTGCCTCAACTATCTTAGTTTCAGTTAAGACAGTCGTTTTATTAACTAAAAACCTCCCAAACTGAGAATACAAAGCTGGCAAAACTAACAGAGTTAAGGCAGTAGAAGTAAACAAGCCCCCCAGCACTACAACTGCTAGGGGTTGCAGGATTTCTTTACCTGCGCCGCTGCCAATTACTAAAGGAACCATCCCCAAGGCAGATGAAAGAGCCGTCATCAAAATCGCCACTAGCCGCTCCATAGAACCCTCAACGATGACTTTCTGCAAAGGCATACCATCTGCTAACTTGTTGTTATAGTTATCAACTAACAGCAGTCCGTTGCGGGTAGCTACACCGAATAAGGTGATGAATCCCACCATTGAAGCGACTGAAATAATCCCGCCGCCTAACGCAACTGAAATCACGCCGCCGACTAATGCTAAGGGCAAGTTTATCATAATCATGGCGGTAGCTGGAATTGTTTTAACGGCAAAGTAAACCAGTACCGTGATAGCGACAAAGGCTAATAAGCCAGCCAGAATTAATGTTTGAGTTGCCTGTTCTTGAGCCTGAAATTGCCCGCCATACTGAATATAATATCCCGATGGCAATTGCACTTTTTGTTTTACTTGGCTGCGAATATCAGCGATAACAGAGCCTAAGTCTCGCCCTTGGACGTTAGCAGAAACGACAATTAGCCTGGATACATTCTCGCGGTTGAGGGTGTTGGGGCCGGTGCCGTAGTCAACTTTGGCAACTTGTGCGAGGGGGAGTTTCTGTCCGCTGGGAGTATCAACTAACAAGTTGCGGATAATATCTAAATTGTGCCGATCGCCCTCATTGAACCACACAACTAAGTCAAACACTTGCTGTTGCTCTAAAACTTGAGAAACGACTCGCCCGTTGAGAGCAGTTTCAATAATTTCTGCTAAGTCGCCTACCGCCAAACCGTAACGACCAGCCGCAGTGCGATCGAATTTTATTTGTACCTGTTTGATGGGTACTTGCGGTTCTAGTTGCAAGTCTACAACAGCGGGAATTTCTGTCATAGTGGCTTCTACTTGTTTACCGATCGCCCTTAATTGTTCCAAGTCAGGTCCGAATATTTTAACCGCGATCGCACTTCTGACTCCCGACAGCACCTCATCCATCCGATGCGAGATAAACCCGCCAATATTAGCTGCAACGCCCGGTATTTTCGCAAATTCCTTTCGCAGCTTTTCAATAGTCGCTTCCCGGTTTTTCACTCCCTGTGAACTAATCTCTACATCCATTTCTCCAAAATTCACACCGCCGACATCGCTATCGCCTGGAGCACGTCCAGAACGCAAAGCTAAAGCTTCAAAATTTTTGTCATTTTTCAAAGCATCCTGAATGGCAAAACCCACCTGATTTGTAGCATTTAAAGACTCGCCCGGATAGAGAGAAGTAGCAACGATCAAACTGCGTTCCTGAAACTCCGGCAGAAAAACTCGCCCCAAACTAGGTAAAATCACCATTGAAGCTACAAATCCAACAACAGCTATTACCAAAACAATCTGAGGGAAGCGGATAGAAAACATTAAAGCTGGGCGATATAATTGGTGAGATTTACGAGCAATCCAAGCTTCATCCGGGGGCAAACGGCGATTGACTAATAGCAAAGCACACAGTGCCGGAGTTAATGTTAGCGCTACCAATGTCGAAGCGATAATTGACAGCAAATAGGACACGCCCATCGGCGTAAAAATTCGACCTTCTACGCCAGAAAGCGCAAAAATTGGCGCAAAGACTACCGCGATAATTACTGTGGAAAATAACACGCTGACACGCACTTCAACGGAGCCATTAAACACGACTTCTAGCGGCGGAATCGGTGTTCCCGCCTGCTGGTTTTCCCGCAAGCGACGGTAGACATTTTCCATGTCCACAATCGCATCGTCTACTACCGAACCAATTGCCACAGCCAGCCCCCCCAAGGTCATCGTGTTGATGCCTTGTCCTGTCCAATCTAAAATCATCATTCCCAGCAGCAAAGACACTGGGAGGGCGCTGAGACTGATGATAACTGTGCGCCAGTTCATTAAAAATAAAATTAGTACGATCGAGACAATAATGATGCCATCCCGGAGAGCATCCCTCACGTTTTCAATCGAAGCTTCAATAAAATTTTCCTGCCGAAAAGTGACAGTAACTTTGACATCTTTAGGCAGACTCGGTTTAATTTCCTCCATCGCCGCCTCAACTGCCCTCGTTACTGTTGGGGTATCAGCAGCGGGCTGTTTGTTGACAATGACTATAATCGCTTTCTTGCCATTTAAGATGCTGTCGCCACGTTGGAGTGCTGCACCGATTTTTACGTCAGCTACTTGGCTCAGCAGCACTGGCGTGCCATTTTTGGCTGCGATCGCAGATTGTTTCAAATCCTCGATCGACTCAATTCGCCCCACGCCCCGAATTAACAATTCTTCGTCTGGGCTAATTAAAAATCCGCCCGGAGCGTTGACATTTGCTTTTTTAACTGCTTCACTAACTTGCTGCAAGGAAACATTAAATTCTTTCAGCTTATTAGGTTCTACTAATACTTGATACTGGCGCTCATCACCACCAAATATTACAATTTGAGTAACACCGGGAACTGCTAGAAAGCGATTTTTTACTTGCCAATCTACAATTCGCCGCACTTCCATTAAAGGTGTCGTATCTGTAGTGAAAGCATATTTAATGGTGGCTCCCAGTGGAGAGCTGACGGGGGAGATTTGCGGGGTTTCTACCCCTTGAGGAAGTTGATTTTGCGCTTGCTGCAACCGTTCTGTTACTAACTGGCGAGCGCGGTAAATTTCGGTATCCCAACCAAAGATGACTTTGACGACGGAAATGCCTACAGCAGAAGAGGAGCGTACAGTCTCTACTCCGGGAGTGCCGTTAATCGCACTTTCTATGGGTCGAGTCACTAGAGATTCGACTTCTTCAGGAGCAAGTCCCGGTGCTTCGGTTTGAATTTCGACTTGGGGGGGAGCAAAGCTGGGAAAAACATCAAGCGGCATTTGTGTCAAAACTCGCAATCCCCAAAGGGTGATGAGGATGGAGGCGATGACAACTAGCCACCGTTGGGCGATCGACCATTTGACAATAGAATTAAGCATATCTTACTTAAAGCTTCTGGCTGCTGTAGTTTCCCTTGAATCTTTGGCTCTTCAGCGTTAAAATCGCCATTTAATTTAGGTTGACACCCAAAAATGAAATCAGGATGAAATCTCCAGACTTTCATACAGGTATTTGGAGCGTGGTAGCGGAAATTAAATTATTTTACAATTCTTAATGTTTTTCCCCTTGACTCTATAGCCGACTTGAGGCTTTATGCTATGTATAGTTTCCTAAAGAAACTTTTCGATCCTAGATTCTCAAGTGAAAATTAATGATTAAAGCAACTCAGACAAAACGATTCACTCTCGCAGCTTTGACGGCAGTTCTCCTGACAGCAGGTACAGCCGCTGTTGTCTTTGCCGCCGGCTCCTGTACTACTCCTACTCCTGACTGCCCTCAAGCTAATTGCGATAAATAATCCTTAGTTTCCCCAGTGCGTGTAAATTCCCTCGCGGGTTTTTCGCACGGGGATCAACAAGAGAATATCCGACAGCAGCAGTAACTCAATTTTGACTTACTGCTGCTTTTTTATTAACTACAATTATTGACAATATAGAATATTTTATCATAAAAAATTGGGTAACTATAACCAGCACAAAGAAGTGAAAGTGGCTACCGCTATAATGATAAGGTTTAAACTTACCTAGAACTGCTATGACCACATTTGAAACAGCATCCCTAGAACAGCAGCTACTAAAAATTGGAGAACTAGCCAAGCAAACTGGTGTTGCTGTAGGCACCCTGCGATACTATGAAAGCCTAGGGTTACTGGAACCTGCCTTACGCAGCAGTAGCGGCTACCGTTACTACACAGCCGATGCTGCGAGACAAGTGCAATTTATCAAGAAAGCCCAAAAACTCAACTTTTCTCTTCAAGAAATTCAGAAAATTTTGGTATCTCGCCGTCAAGGAGTAATAGCTTGTCCGCTGGTGCAAGACTTATTAAGCCGCAAAATTGATTTTCTTGAGGAGGAAATTCAGCGCATGAGTGCGTTCAAAGCTGAGTTGGAAGCTTATAAAAAACTTTGGACGGATCGAGCTTTAGATAATCCCGATCGCGACCAAATTTGCAGTTTAATTGAGGGAGTTCAATAGGGTTTATCAGTGTAAATCTACCAATAGTACAGTGTAAGGAACCCAGGAGCCTCAAAACATTGCTCTGTATACGTTTGCTTTGTTTAGGTGTAAATATGAAAGATAATATTCGCCAACTCATCGCCCATCGCCTACGACTCCCCAGCAGCCAGCGAGAAAAGCGCTCGCCAAGTTTACCAGGCGTTGCACATATATGGTATGATATACAGGGAATGTGTATCAAGTTAAAATATGATTTGTCCTGAATGTCAGTCCACCAATATAAATAAAAATGGCTTGAAAAGAGGAAAACAGAACCATATTTGCAAGGGCTGCGGTCGGCAATTTATAAAATTTACTCTCTTTAGAGGTTATTCAGAAGAAGTCAAACGACAATGCTTACAGTTGTATGTTGAAGGAAATGGATTTAGACGCAGAGAACGTCTGACTGGAGTGTGTCATAACACCGTGATAAATTGGGTAAGAGATGCAGGAAATAGCAAACCCATCCGAACCGGATTACCAAGACATTCCCGAAGTTGCTCAAATTGATTAGTTACAAACTTACGTCGGTAAAAAAAACAAAATATGGGTCTGGACTGTTGTAAACAAGAGCTTTCCGGGGATTTTAGCCTTTGTTTTAGGGGAGCGGTCTTCAGAAACATTTAAACCGTTATGGAAGATTATTCGGGGATGGGAATGTTTCTTTTATGTGACCGATGGCTATGTAGTTTATCCGCAATTTATTAATCAGGGTGATCGTATAGTCAGCAAAACCTATATGACTCGTGTCGAAGGAGAAAATACTCGGCGCTCGGTATTATTTAGCTCGCCTAGCGCGAAAAACTTTATGTTATTCAAAATCTTTATCCATGTTAGAAATTTCCCTTCGCCTGGTTATTTACTACCTAAAACACAAGACCCTGCCCCTGCCCTCTTGAATCATCCCCCAATTGTGCAACGCCGTTTATCAGCATCACAAGGCAAAGCTCCACTTAGCCGTAGCAGTCGCACGGCATAGCGAATTGCCGACCGTTCTGATTTCTTGGCTAACATCAGCAGAATCTCCCGATCAGATTGACAGGGTTCCTGTTGAGCCAACGCTTGGTAGAGCCGCGAGGCTGCCAACTTGCTGCAGTAACTACGCTGAATAGCGACGATTAAACGCCAGCGTAATTGACGTTTTTTCATACACTTTACTTAATTCCAGATTGCTCATTGGAGATTTTCAAGGCTTTCCTTTACACTGTGATTGAGGAATGTCGTTATTGAAGGTTATGAACACTAAGTCAGCACACTCCTACGCACCCTTCTCGATTGTCGCTGCCCTCGCTGCTATGGCTCTCAAGTTTGGAGCTTATTTCTTAACTGGCTCGGTGGGGTTGTTTTCTGATGCCGCTGAATCACCTGTGAATCTGATTACGGCACTGGTAGCGTTTTGGGCGCTGACGTTAGCAGCTAAGCCCCCCGATGTCGAACACAATTTTGGACATGGCAAAGCTGAATACTTCTCTAGTGGACTGGAAGGGGCGCTGATTTTGGTAGCTGCCGTTGCTATAGCTGTTGAAGCCTCACAGCACTTAGTTCATCCACAACCATTGGGGCAGTTAGGACTAGGATTAGGACTTTCTCTAATCGCAACAGGGATTAATGGCGGTGTCGGCTTAGTCCTGTTGAGAGCTGGACGGCGCTTGCGATCGGTTGTCTTGCGGGCTGACGCGCAGCATTTGTTCACTGATGTGTGGATTTCTCTGGGTATTTTGCTTGGTGTCTTGTTGGTGAAATTAACTGGCGTTCTCATACTCGATCCTATCATCGCTTTGCTTGTCGCTGCTTACATTTTGTGGACAGGAGTCCTGTTGCTGCGCGAAACCGCTTTGGGGCTGATGGACACAGCACTTCCGGCAGCACAGCTACAAATTATTACGGATGTCTTAGCCCCCTACCAACAGCAAGGCATTCAGTTTCATGCTCTGCGTACACGAGTAGCTGCGTCACATCAATTTGTGTCCTTCCACGTTCTGGTGCCGGGAGCATGGACGGTGCAACATGGTCATGCTTTGTGTGAGGAAATTGAGTTAGCGATTGCCAAAGCACTACCAGGGACTCACACCGTCACTCACTTAGAACCGTTAGAGGAGCTATCCTCATGGACTGATCAAGGCTTAGGGCGAGCAACGGATGTTGAGTGATAGCTATTTTTGGTCATGTTCTTCTCCTATCATCAATCACTGATTCGTTAGCGGATTATCTCAACAGTTCCTCCGTAGGATTTATTACTTCCAGCCTCAACACCTCAAATCGGCGAAGAGAAAGATTAGACTGGCAGCTTTCTTTTTATCAAAGAGCATTGAGCAAGCTATTAGGGCTTGGATGTCTGCTGAACCTGTTGGATGTAGACTTGAGTTTGTCGGTAGCTATCAGAGTCTCCCTGCTTCATAAACAGTCGAGCAGCCTGCTGCAAGTCGGCTAAGGCAACTTGCCTGTTTCCCATTTGGTAATAGAGAAGTCCCCGATTGCCGTAAGCTTCAGCTAAATTGGGATTTCGGCGCAAAGCCTGGTTGTAATCTGCGATCGCTCCCCTTGCATCGCCTAATTCAGTACGAGTTTTTCCCCGGTTGTAATAAGCATCGGCATAATTGGGATTGAGCCAAATCGCTTGATTCAAGTCTGCTAGAGATTTTTTGGGCTCACCCATGTTGACGTAGACAACCGATCGCTGATTGTAGGCTTCCGCATAATTGGGATTGAGCCGAATTGCTTGATTTAAGTCCTCCAGCGCGTCTGGAAAATTTCCGACATCCATGTGGGCATCTCCTCGGTTGTAGAGGGCGATCGCGTTGTTTGGATTGATGCGTAAGGCTTGTTCAAAGTCAGCGAGTGCCTTATTGAAGCTTCCCAGGTCATGATAAGCAAGACCGCGATTTAGGTAGGCTTCAAATGAGCTGGGGTTGGATTGAATCGCTTTAGTATAGTCTACAATCGCTCCAGGGTTGTCTCCTTGCTTTGCTTTTTGTAGACCCTGGTTTAAGAATTCTGCTGCCTCTCCCTGCGCTAGGGAAGGGAACTCATATTGAGCTAAGACAACAGGAGTAGGCAGTCCACATAAGACGGCGGCGATTCCCAGGGGAGTAATAACTTTATGCAGGAAGCTCATGACTCTAACCCTTTTTCTAAAATTTTCCCTTAACTTCTAGTCTAAATGCCTCCCTCTCAGGCAGCAATTTTCCTAAAAAATAATATTATTCCCAGTATTTTGAGAATAACCCTCTTTTGTCACTTTCCGAAATTCTGACGAATTTTCGTCATTACAGCCAACGACACCTAACGAAAAAATCAGGGTTTGACCCCCATTTTTCGGAGAGTGACAGAAGAGGGATACAATGTCCAAAGACTAACAATAAGGGTAGCGATAACAATTAGCCAGCGGCGGTTTATTACCCATCTAAGAATAGTGCTGAACATTTTATTATCGGGGAGTTAATAGATACATACTTCTGCAAACTAAATTGCTATATTCACGCAATTGTTTAGTTCAAACTCTTGACTTCTGTCTCTTGACTTTTAACATGATGGTTATCATTGTGTAACAGTAGTTCATTGTCCAACGCCGATGTAGAGGTGGAAAAATCATTATTTGCAGCATTGTTTCCAGAATCCGCTGCTATTGCTGGCAATTTGCGCCGATTTCCCCACAACACGCCGGCTGTGAAAGTCAGGGATGCGATCGCAACTCCTCCCCCTATTCCCGCCCACCATAAAGACACGGGTAAATTATTAAAATTAACCTCTGTTACCTTTGGAGTTGCCTCTTTCTTTTCCTCGTCTTTTGAGGGCTTGCTGCCGCCCCGCAAAGATTGTGCGTAAAGTTGAGGTGCTCGCTGCGTTACTATCAAATCTCCCTCGAATAAACCCCTATTCACTTCAACTAAATCTCCGGCAGTTTGACCGAGTTCAATTTCAACAGCTTGATAAGCATTGCCATTTTGGAGGTAAACGGTTTTTTTACCGCTAACATCCACTACCGCCGCACTCGGAATTGCTAAAATATTTGTTGCAGTTTTGTCGGTTAAAATCTCCAACTCAGCAAACAGTCCTGGCTTTAATTCACCGTTAATATTATCTAGTTCTGCTTTCACCGGCACCACCCGCGTTTCTCCTTCCACGGATGACCCAATTAAGGCGATTTTTCCCTTGAAAGTGCGATCGGGTAAATTAGCGACTTTTACCCTGACTTCCTGGCTCTGTTTTACTTTATTCAGGTCTTTTTCGTAAATGTTGGCTGTGGCAAAAACGCGGCTGTCATTTAACAGACTCATCAACGGTTTTTCAGCGTTTACTGACTCTCCTGGAGTGATGAAGCGATCGGCTACCGTCCCCGAAATCGGAGCAACTACGGTAACGAGTCCTCGATCGTTGGCAACAGTTCCTAATTGTTGCAGCCGCGCTTGATAGGCTGCGTCAGCCAAGCGAATGCGCGACTGAGCGACTTCGACGGCAGTTTTGCCGCGTTTGAGTTGGTTCTCGGCTTCTAGGACTTCCCGGCGGCTCTGAGCTCTGGTAAGTTGAGCTTTTGCTTCTGCTACTCTGCCTTGAGATTCCCGCAATTCCCGCATTGGGAGGTCTACTTCGGCTTGTTTAATTTCGGTTTCGGCTTTGATAACTTCAGGACGGCTTTTTGCCTTAGCAACAGCGGCTTTTGCTTCGGCGAAGTGGGCTTGCGACTCCAGCATTGTGCGCCGCGCGATCGCTCCTGATGCCACTAATTCTTTGTCGCGCTCGAACTGTTCTTTTGCCACTGTCAGTTCAGTTTCTGCCCGCGCTATTTCTGCTTGCGCTATTTCAACTTGGCGCTGATAGTTTTCTTTAGCGGCTTGCACAACTGAACGCTTATTTACTAATTCTTGTTCTTGTTGGTACTGCTTAGTTACCGCTGCCAGTTGGGTTTGGGCTTGGGCGATTTCTGCGGCGGATATTTGAAGTTGGCGATCGTAATTTTCTCGTGCTAGTTTGAAATCTCCTTCGGCTTGCTGCAAATCTGCCTCAGCTTCGGCACGTTTCGAGAGAGATTCAACCCGCAACTGTCCTAATTCTGAACTCGATAAAACCGCAACCGGTTGACCTTTTGATACTTTGTCGCCAGGCTTAACCAGCAACTCTACTACTTTCCCAGCAACCGGAGCCGTAACTTCTACTTTTTCGTTGGGTAAAGTTTCAATTTGTCCTGTGGTTTTGATGCCGATATCTAGTCGCTGGCGAGCGGCAGGGGAGACTTTAATTCCTAATCGTTTTGCTGTTGCGGCATCCACAGAAATAGCAGCAGGAGTTTGAGTTGTTTCGCCGCTTTGGTGAAATTCATTTCCGTGGCCAGCGTGGGCAAAAACTGGGGTGGACTCGATGAATAACCAAAGAGTCAGGAGTATTCCCGAAAAGTGAACTATCGGTGCTGAGGAGCGGACACGGCGGTAGTATTGCATGATTGAGTAGGGGAGAATCTGAACTCAAAGATCAGTTTTGCAGATAAAAATGAAATGCGGTTGAAATAGGGTATTACTGTTTGTACCAAGCTTGTCGCCACTCTTTCATTTGCTCGATTTCTTGCTTTTGCGAAGTCACAATCTCTTGGGACAATTTCTTTATTTCCGGCCGCTTCGACTTCTTCAAAGCATCTTGGGCCATCACTAAAGCTCCTTCGTGGTGGGGAATCATCGCATTGATAAATCGCAAGTCAAATTGGTCGTCAGCGGCCCCTAAATCCATGCTCATCATCATGCTTTGCATCTGTTCGGGAGTCATTGCCATCATGTGACCCATTTGAGCGTGATAAGCCATTGGCGTACTGCTGGCTTTGGCATACCAAGCTTTTCGCCACTCTTTCATTTGATTGATTTCGCGGTTTTGAGCAGCAATTATATCAGTGGCAAGTTTTTTCATTTCCGGGCGTTTGGATTGTTTAAGCACATCTTGAGCCATTTTTACAGCACCTTGATGGTGTACTGTCATGCCATCAATAAATCGCAAATCGTAGTCGGCATCAGCCGGGCCTAAATCCATTGACATATTGTGATTCATGCCATGATTCATGCCACCCATGCCACCGCCTTGTGCCATGTCTTGCTTGTTGTTTGCTTCGGTTGCAGCCGTAACATTTGGGGCTTGAGTTTCGCGGGAAGGGGCTTTTGAACAAGCTGCCAACACTCCGCTGGTTAAAGCGGCTGCGGCGGTCAATATCAGGGCTGCAAAGCCTGTTTTTAATGAAATTGGTTTCATAGATTTTATATGCTTAAAACTGCCATTTATCTTCAGCTTTCCACATATAAATGAAATTATGATGAAATTTTCGACTGGGAATTGTAAAAAATTATTCCTGTGCCGTCGATCGAACTCAAATTTAAGATTGACAGGACTGACTTGAACCTAATTATGTAGGGTGCACAGTGCGCGCCTTACCCCTATAGGTAGGGTGTCCAACCACTTTTTCCATAATTCCTGATTTATTTCGCAATCCCATTAACTCTCCAGTTGACTAGAGACATTACAATGGAGTTAATTCATTTATTGAGCAGAGTAGTTTCTACTGAGGTTCAAACTATGACTGTACAGCTAAAAGTTCCCAAGATGGCTTGTTCGGCTTGTGCGAATACGATAACGAAAGCAGTCTCAGCATTTGACTCAGCCGCCTTTGTTAAAGCCGATCTCAAGACGAAATTGGTGACAATTTAAATTGTGAAATTGGAAAATGAAGTTAGGAAACCGATCGCATCTGTTGGCTATCCAGGCAGTTGAAGACAGAAGTCAGAATATTACCCCTTCCCAATTTCAGAGTGCATATATGGATCATCTCACAGTCAAACTCCAAGGCATGAGTTGAGTCGATGGCCCCTTCTGCTGGTAGCCAGCGCGTTTTTGCTGAACGTAGACCAGACCAAAAAGCAGCTCAAATCTAAGCACTGCAAGCACCAGGGAAAATTGTAGCGATGGGGGAGATGGGATTAACGATGCTCCGGCTGGGGCAATAGCGGATGTGGGAACTGCGACGCTGCTCACGTAAGGGTATAAATAAGCTTTCACGTGTTTACATATCATTATTTGCTGATATGATGATACAAAAGAGCTTTGTATTGGAACTAAGCATATGATTGTCTCTGCTCAATCCCAGTCCACTCGTTTAAAAGCAAAACTGTTTCGTGGGTTTTCTGATCCATCACGATTGGCGATTTTGGACGTGCTGCGATCGCGTCCAATGACCGTGGGTGAAATTGTTGAAGCAACCGGGCTATCGCAATCTAACACCTCAAACCACTTGGGCTGTCTCCGTGATTGCGGTCTGGTAAACACCGTACAGCAAGGACGGTACACAAGCTATCAACTCGCTGATGCACGAGTTGATGAGATTTTGGAAATGGTTGAAGAGTTAATGGCTGATGTAGCAAAAGGAGTTTATGAATGTACCCGCTACAACTGCTCAAAGAACGAATAACAACAAGCTAATCAGGAGGCACAATGTCAGAGTGTGGATGTCACATGGAAGCGAAGAACGCTGCGGAGCGTAAAACGCTGCGAATTCTGTTACTTATCAATGGCACAATGTTTGTCGTCGGAATTGTGGCAGGAGTTTTAGCGCATTCAACTGCCCTAGTTGCAGACTCATTAGATATGTTTGCAGATGCTTCGGTTTACACGATGTCGCTTTATGCAGTTGGCAAATCGGCGCATCACAAGAATCGTGCAGCGACTCTAAGTGGTATTTTTCAGATCGCGTTAGCCGTGATGGTTGTCGTCGATGTGATTCGACGATTTGTTTGGGGGGAGAGTTCACCGGAATCAGGCTGGATGATGGGAATTGCTTTCTTGGCGCTGATTGCTAACAGTTATGGTTTGTACCTTCTCTCAAAGCATCGTAAGGGTGAGGTACATATGCGGGCAAGTTGGATATTTACGCAGAATGATGTAATTGCAAATTTCAGTGTGATCGTCGCAGGTTTGCTAGTCACTCTATTTAATTCTCGGTTTCCCGATTTAATTGTTGGATTTGGAATCGCAAGCCTAGTCGTGTGGGGTGGAATCAGTATTATTCGAGATGCACAACGCGACAGAACGAAGCAACAACGGTCGTAGCAATATCGCTTAACAGATTTTGCAGCAACGATTTGAACGCTTCTCGCTTCGTTTGAGTTTTCTCATCGCCGAAGTCGAGACATAGAAACAGTAGCGAAGATAGCTATGGGTAAAATGTACTCCAGCAACTTTACCCTGCAACAAGGGGAGTTAATTTAACCTTTAATTCCATCTGCAAAGTTTAGGGATCTTCCTTGCAAGGTTGAGGTTTAGAATGTCCAGAATGCGATTTTTTACCCGTTAACCCAAGGCTGTACTTAGCGTGACTTATTGGGAAATTTCCCACCTTGGCAGAGCGTATATCGCTACTTCTGCACCTGGCGTAAAGACGGAACTTTGCTGAGGCTACATGACCGACTTAGAGCCTGGGTTAGCCAGAACCGAACAGTGAGTCCGTCTGAAGCCATCGTGGATAGTCAAAGCATCAAAAACGCAGCAATGGTAAACCAAGCAATGCGAGGGGACGCAGGCAAGCAAATAATATTAGTCAATAATTTTTACTTAACCTGAACAAAACGATAATAATTCTTATTCTTAAGTTAACTAGCAGCCAAACTTTTAACTCAATAATTTACCCAATTGTTAGCTTTGGAGATATAGTATGAATATGTGTTCATAAGTTAATTTTATTTTTCCATCTAGGAGGCATAATGAAAAAGACAAAAGCATCGGATTCTGGCTGCTGTAGTCACGACGACCACCACGAACACAGCCATGAGAATCATAACCACGACGACCACGGCCACGACCACGACCACGACCACGACCACGACCACGACCACGGGAACGGAGATTTTAACCTCAAGCAAGAATTGATTCCTGTGATATTGGTTGTTGTACTATTTGTCGGCGGTTTAATTTTTGAAGAAAAACTCCACAACACGCCCTATTCTATAGGTGAATATCTGGTTTTCATCCCAGCCTATCTTTTAAGCGGATGGAATGTTTTAACCAGTGCGGGCCGCAATATTCTGCGAGGTCGAGTGTTTGATGAAAATTTCTTAATGACTATAGCAACACTCGGCGCTGTCGCTATTCACAAACTCCCTGAAGCAGTCGGGGTGATGTTGTTTTTCAAAATCGGAGAACTTTTTCAAGAATTTGCCGTTGGGCGATCGCGTCAATCAATTCGCTCGCTTTTAGAAATTCGCCCAGACAGCGCCAACCTCAAGGCAAATGGCGACATCAAAAAAGTTTCGCCAGAAACCGTAGCTGTCGGCGATATCATCCTTGTCAAACCCGGAGAAAAAATTCCCTTAGATGGTGAAGTTATAGAGGGCAACTCTCAGATTGACACATCTGCACTAACTGGAGAATCAGTACCTCGGACTGTGAAAGTTGGAGAAACAGTTTTAGCAGGAACGATTAACAAGACAGGAGTTCTCACTGTCAAAGTTACCAAACTCTTCGGCGAATCTTCAATCTCCAAAATTCTGGAATTAGTAGAAAATGCCAGAAGCAAAAAAGCTGAAACTGAGAAATTTATCAGCAAATTTGCCAGCTACTACACGCCGTTTGTAGTATTTGCATCGCTAGCAGTGGCTTTAATTCCGCCTTTGTTCATTTCAGGAGCAACTAATGCAGACCGATTTTTATGGGTTTACCGCGCCCTAGTCTTGTTAGTTATTTCCTGCCCTTGCGGATTGGTGATTAGCATTCCTCTGGGATACTTTGGAGGAATTGGCGGTGCAGCCAAGCGCGGTATTTTGGTTAAAGGCTCGACTTTTCTAGATACCCTGACAGCAGTCAAGACAGTTGTTTTGGACAAAACAGGAACTCTGACCAAAGGAGTTTTTAAAGTAGCACAAATTGTGCCTAGAAATGGTTTTTCCCAAACCGAGTTAATGGCAATAGCGGCTAAAGTAGAATCTCAATCAAATCACCCAGTCGCGAAATCTATTCTGGAAGCTTACGGCCCAAAAATAGATTCATCGGATGTGAAAGATTACGAAGAAATAGCGGGACACGGCATCCGAGCAAAATTAAATAATCAAATTGTGCTTGCGGGAAATGACCGTTTGCTGCACCGAGAAAACATCGCTCACGATGTCTGCAATGCTGAAGGTACGATCGTGCATTTAGCGGTAGACAACCGCTACGCTGGGTATATTTTGATTGCTGACGAGCTTAAGGAAGACGCAGTACAGGCGATTCGCGACCTCAAGAAACTGGGTGTTGAGCGAATCGTGATGCTCACAGGAGATAATCAAGCTGTAGCCGATAGTGTTGCGAAAAAACTCGGTTTAGATTCCTATTTAGCCGAGTTACTACCCGAAGGAAAAGTCGAGGCGATCGAAAAACTGATCGGTCAATCTAAAAAAGGCGATAAAATTGTCTTTGTTGGAGACGGAATTAATGATGCACCAGTGCTTGCTAGAGCTGATGTTGGCATAGCGATGGGGGGTTTGGGCTCCGATGCGGCGATCGAAACTGCCGATGTTGTAATTATGTCAGATGCACCGTCAAAGGTGGCTGAAGCCATCCAAATTGCCCGAAAAACTCACAATATTGTCTGGCAAAATATCATTTTTGCCATGTTAGTCAAAGGCATATTTATTGCTTTGGGTGCTTTTGGGTTAGCTACCATGTGGGAGGCAGTTTTTGCTGATGTTGGGGTGGCTTTAGCAGCTATTTTTAATGCGACTAGAGTTTTAAAATAATCGGCTGAAAACTCCAGGAGGGGGGCAATTCCTCCCTCATTGTAGCAATTTGTAGAGGAAAGCAAATGGAAAGTATGCTCAAAATTCTGTTGGGAAGTCTAGCTCTTAGTATTATTCACGCATTAATTCCCAACCACTGGATGCCTTTAATTGCGATTGGTAAAACTGAAAATTGGTCTCGCAGCGAAACTTTGCGAGCTACAGTAATTACAGGAGTTGCTCATACCCTCAGCATTATCTTAATTGGAATTGTCGTCGGCTTATTCGGTTACAAGTTCGCTGCTACCTATGTAGAGGCTGCTAAAATAATTGCGCCTTTAGTTTTATTAGTTTTAGGAATTATCTATCTTTGGGCAGAGTTAGATAGTTCTCGCAGGCACCACCACCATCACGCTGAAACAGTTAATTTAACTACCAAGCGATCGCAATTTCAAATCCTAGCTGTTTTAGGAACAGGAATGTTTTTCTCGCCTTGCATCGAAATAGAAGCCTATTTTTTTTCAGCAGGAACGATTGGTTGGAGCGGCATACTTGTAGTTTCTGTCGTCTACTTAGTGGTGACAGTTTTGGGAATGGTTTTGCTAGTAGACTTGGGAATGAAAGGAGTTAATGCTTTAGAAGAAAAGCTGCATTTTTTCGAGGATCACGAACAAGGATTAACCGGAGCAGTGTTAATCCTTCTAGGAATTGTGGCTTATTTCATCAAAGTGTAAAATGGTTGGTAATACAATTTAGTCATGGCAAATATCCAGCACAGGAAAAAATATTATGCGTCGTCAACGTTCCATGCCTTGGATTCACCGCTATTCTCGTCCGCTCACGGCAGGAATTGCCTCGATAGGGGCTGCGATCACTGCTTATCTAACAGTGGTCAAGTTATCCAACGGAACGGCAGTTTGTCCGATCGAAGGCTGCGATATCGTGCTTTCGAGTCCCTATGCCTATGTCTTTGGTTTGCCTCTTTCTTTGTTCGGTTTTTTGGGCTATTTGAGCATGATAGTTTTTGCCGTAGCTCCCCTACTTGTTAATCCCGCAGAACAGAAGAGTCTCCGCTCTAAGTTAGAGTCTTGGACGGGACTATTTCTGTTTGCTGGTGGCACGGCTATGACGATTTTCAGCGGCTATCTGATGTATGTACTGGCTATTGATATCAAAGCAGCTTGTATTTACTGTATTGCGTCTGCTTTGTTTGCAACTAGCTTGTTTGTCTTAGCATTAATAGGTCGCGAATGGGATGATATCGGGCAACTATTTTTTATAGGAATTGTGGTGTCTATGTTAGTGCTGATTGCCTCTCTGGCTCTTTATGCCGATGTGAATAATCTCGGTACAGCTAACGAGACTAGCATCAAGACTACAACATCTTCCGGTACTTCAGAAATTGCTTTAGCGCAGCATTTAAAAAGAGTGGGAGCTAAAATGTACGGCTCTTTTACCTGCGAGCACTGTCAAGCACAGAAAGCAAGTTTTGGCAAAGAAGCGGCGGGCATTATCAATTATATTGAGTGCAATCCTCGAGGGAAAAATGCGAGGCGCGATCTTTGCGACGCTGCGAAGATTCAAGGGACTCCCACTTGGGAAATTAACGGGAAGTTTTACCAAGGGCAAAAATCTTTGCAGGAGTTAGCGGATTTATCTGGCTATCAGGGAACTCGCGAATTTAAAGAGATCTCAAATCAGGAACGTTGACAAGAGTGATTTCTGGCGATCGACCTAATCGTAGTCGATCGCACTTAAATTAAATTATCCGAAATCCGGTTAAATGCGCCCTACTCTCAGCCGCAGCCCAAGCAAACGGCGCTGCAATCCAAATCCGATCGCCATCCCCGCGATTACAATGCCTGTAAAGTAAGCTAAAACAGTCAACCGCACTGAAAGAGGAGGCGCGACTCCCTCAACTTCAATACTTTGTAAAACCTGGAATGGTGAAAACTGACGGGCCCCGTTGGGTTGGGGAGAAACTTCTACCTCTACTTTATGAGGTGCGCCATCAAAAAACTGCTCTTGCCATATCAGTTTTCCGGCTGCATCCGGGACACCTTTGTAGGCAAAAGCAATCCAATCCTTTTCGAGTTGGGTGACTTTAACATTGAACAATACATCTGTGACTGGCTGATTTGTTTTGGTATCGGTGACTTGAACTTGTAAATTAGCAGCTTTCCCTACTGTCGCACTAACATCTCCAGAAAGTCGCACCTGTAAACCCTGAGATTTCACAATGGGGCTAGTTTTTTCTGTCGGTTTAGATTCTGTCATGTGAGACATTGGCATCGACATCTCAGACTGGGCAATTTCAGCACTGACATTAACATATAACAAGGTAGCGATCGCAATTATTATCGCCCCACTTAACACCAATCGCACTCTCTCGGGGGCTATTTCTCCTGCTTTGATTTTTGGCTTTCCTCCAATTGCCAAGCCGCCACCTAGCCCAACAGCCAACAAAATCACAGCTAAAATCCAAAAATTGCGATACTTCACCCCGTTTTCCGGCACGGATAGTGTTAAAGTTTGCTCAAAAGGAGTAAAAGCATTTTCTGAGATCGGAGTCACCTTTGCTAACAATTGATAATTTCCCCTAATCGGCAGCATTTGCTGGATTTGTAACTCACCTTTAGCTGCAACAGCCTCTATATCCAGCAACTTTGTTCCCTCCACGATCGGAAAATCGGTGGTAAACCAATGATTTTTAGGCGGAGTTAAAATTGTCAAACTAATTCGAGCATTCTCTAAGGGAATCCCCGCTGCATCTAAAGCTTGCAGCTTTAACGACACTGGAGATAAAGGTGTAGTTGCCTCGGCTTCAAAGGGTAAAATCTGGCTGATTGGGGGTTCAGAAGTCAGTCGCACAGTTGATTGTGGAGACTGCGAAAACCCTACCCAACCATAGAAAAAGATACTCATCATGCAGACAGCACTGATGAGCGCAGAAAACTTTAATTTTGACATTTTAATTCTGGACTTTTAAGGAATCTCGCGCGGGGTGGGGGCGGGTTTATTTAACCTGTCTGCACTGTGAGAAAGCTCGCAGGTTTACCCGCCCCAACCGGTTAAACGAATCGCACTGCAATATCTCCAATAAAAACAATCTTGTCTAGTGACAACTAACCATCAAAGTGTGGTGGCGCAGAGAGTGTACCTTGTTATGGACAGCGGGATAAGTTGTAAAGTAAACAGTCCAGACAGTCAAAGCGCATAGGGAGATGTAGAGCGTCGCTTGCACGGGTGTTGAAAGCGTCAACCGTGCCGTTTGTTGCCAAACCGAAGAAGAAGATTGAGTAGTCATCATGTACCTCGCAGATGAATAAAGTAAATTTTGGTATCGGCGGGCATCCTGACTTGGAGAACTTGTCTCCTTCACAGTTGCGGGACAGTGCCGGACTTACACCGAACTTTCCCCGTTACCTCTGGTGGCTGTTCTTCACCAGAACCGATTTGATATTCAGAGCATATCACACATTCTGTTGCTGCATTCACATTACCTGGAGTTTTAGATAAAAAATACACAACTTCATATTTCTTGCAACTTTGGCGGATTTTGAGCCATACGACTGATGAAATTTAACGGAATTTGTGACATTATGAAAACAATATGAAAATTGTTTAACAGTAAAACCAATGACTCACCCCGAAAACAGACCCAGCCTTCCAGAAGTCCACCGCAGTATCCCGGTTCCCAACAGCAAAGGTTTCTGGCGTAAAATGCTGGCTTACGCAGGGCCTGGATATTTGGTTTCAGTGGGTTACATGGACCCGGGAAACTGGGCGACTGACTTAGCGGGGGGAGCAAAGTTTGGCTATGCGCTATTAAGTGTGATTTTGCTATCTAATTTGATGGCAATTTTGCTGCAATCACTCTGCGTGCGTTTGGGAGTGGCAACGGGACGAGATTTGGCACAAGCTTGTCGAGATTATTTCAGTCCGCGAGTCAGTTTTTTGCTGTGGATACTTTGTGAAATTGCTATTTCTGCTTGCGATTTAGCTGAACTTGTTGGCAGTGCGATCGGAATGCAATTGCTATTTGGCATTCCCTTAGTTTGGGGAGTGTGCATCACTGCGCTAGATGTGATAATGGTGTTATTTTTACAAGGTAAAGGCTTTCGTTATATAGAAGCTTTGGTGATTACGATTATTGCAATTATTGGCGGTTGCTTTATCGCAGAAATAATTTTTGCCAAACCCGATGCCGGAGGACTTTTACTTGGGTATGTTCCCAGCCTAGAGATTTTGCAAAATCAGGCAATGCTTTATATTGCGGTTGGTATTTTGGGGGCAACTGTGATGCCCCACAATCTCTACCTGCATTCATCGATCGTGCAAACTCGCGCTTGGGAAGAAGCTTCTGATAAAAAATGGGAAGCAATTAAATTTGGCACAATTGATTCTACCGTAGCGCTGTCAATAGCTTTGTTTATTAATTCAGCAATTCTGATATTGTCTGCTGCAACTTTTCACTTTTCCGGCTATCAAGAAGTAGCAGAAATTCAAGATGCTTACAAACTCCTTTCTCCGGTACTGGGTGTGGGTTCTGCCAGTGCAATTTTTGCCTTTGCTTTATTGGCTTCGGGGCAGAACTCTACCTTGACTGCAACTCTAGCAGGACAGATTGTGATGGAAGGGTTTTTGAATTTTCGTCTGCGGCCTTGGTTGCGGCGGTTGCTGACTCGACTGGTGGCAATTGTACCAGCTTTGATCTCAATTATCCTGTTCGGTGAAGGCAGTACAACTAATTTGCTGGTTTTCAGTCAAGTGATTCTCAGTTTGCAATTACCCTTTGCAGTAATTCCCTTGGTAATGTTTACCTCAAACCGCAACTTAATGGGAGAGTTTGTGAATCCATTTTGGCTGAAAGTCTTAGCTTGGTTAGTGGGTAGTATTATAGTAGGATTAAATAGTTGGCTGCTATTGCAGACTATTTTCTAGTAATCGGCGATTGTAGTAGAGGCAGGAACACATTTAATATTTGATGCCTTAATGTGTCCATATAAAATGGGAGAAAGAGTAAGAGCGTTAAAGTTGTTACGCTCAGTAACGCCAGGAATGCTATTGATGTGGGATAGAGGCTTACATTCCTATGCGATGATAGAAGCTACAGTCAGTAAAGGTTGTGAGTATTTGGGGCGAATTCTATCCAACGTTAAATTCTTAAACGAAACACAATTAGATGATGGTTCATATTTGAGTTGGATTTATCCCTGACAGCAAATTAAGAAAAAAGGGATTTCAGCCCATACAGGTAAGAGTAATTGAGTACACAATTGAGAATTACGACCGCCCAGAAGCACAAATTAGATATCGTTTAATTACCAGCTTGTTGAACGCGGAAAAATTTCCAGCCCCGTCACTTGCTGGTGAATATCATCAACTTTGGGAAGTCGAGAATACTATTGATGAACTCAAAGTACATTTATTGGGACGAAAAACTCATATTCGTTCTCAAATACCGAAAGAAGTGGTACAAGAAATTTATGGTTTACTACTAGGACCGAAGAGCTGTACGATCATTGATTTTTCAAGCAGCAAGCAGTGCAGGTGTTTCACCATTGCGTCTTTCTTTTACTGGAACATTACGAGTTATTCGTCGTGCACGGTTCCAAAATTCCAGCGATTACAACCACAGGAAATTCCCTTTTTTTTAATTGGTTAACTTTGGAGATATTTGACCAACTTCTACCTGAAAGTGTTCATAGAAACAACCCAAGAGTTGTGAAAAAGCCTGTCTCAAAATTTCGCTCTAAACAAGTTAAACACAGAGGTACTGGAATAATAATGAATCCTCCTGTATTTATTGTTTTAAGCACTGCATATCCCTTAACTGAACCGTATTGGCGCAGACAGGTGCACACTTGGCCTTGATTGAAGGGAAGCATGACTCCCTGCGTGCGATCGTCGCCCAATCTAGGATACACCGACTTTGAAAACACGCCCTAGGGATTCAAGAGACAGCAGATCATCGTGCCCAGGGTGTTGATTTCTCCTTTTTAGAGGTTCTCAAAAATTTCTTTTCATTCCCCCTTGACACTCCAGTGGACTGGATACTGCAAGATAGGATTAACCCCTCAAAGGAAAGGAGAAATACAACCATGACTACAGCTAAAAGTCCTTAACATGGCGTGTTCAGCTTGCTGTGAAACCATTACCAAAGCCATCAAGACAGTAGATGCCGCCGCAAATGTTCAGGCAGATCCCAAAACCAAACTGGTCAATATCCAAACTCAAGCATCTGAAGCTGCCATTACAAAGGCAATTACAGCAGCAGGTTATCCCGTTACCTGTCACTAAAGATTTCTCAGACCCATTTTAAGGATGAAAATAAGGAGGTTTTGTATGGAAAACGCCACTATGAAACTGCGAGGCATGAGTTGTGCCTCTTGTGCAAGTAACATCGAAGAGGCAATCCGCTCAGTTCCGGGAGTTGAGACGTGCAATGTTAATTTTGGAGCTGAACAAGCCAGCGTTACATATAATCCCAGCCAAACTGATGTAGCAGCGATTCAGGATGCCGTGGATGCGGCTGGATATTCTGCTCTGCCGATGCAAGATGATGTACTTGCCCCAGAAGATGATGCAGAACGGCAGGCGCGGCAAAGTGAAAATCAGGACTTGACCCGCAAGGTGTGGGTTAGCGGTATTATCAGCGCCGTTATCGTGATTGGCTCGCTGCCTGCGATGACGGGATTGCCTATTCCCTTCATTCCCATGTGGCTGCACCATCCCTGGCTACAACTTGTACTCACTACTCCAGTATTGTTTTGGGCGGGTAGGTCTTTCTACATTAATGCCTGGAAAGCCTTGAAGCGCCATACGGCGACAATGGATACGCTAGTAGCGATCGGGACAGGGGCAGCTTACCTCTATTCTCTATTTCCCACCTTCTCTCCCCAGTGGTTTATCAGTCAGGGTCTTAAACCAGATGTGTACTTTGAAGCGGCATCTGTAATTATTGCATTGCTCTTGCTAGGACGACTGTTGGAAAACCGCGCTAAGGGACAAACCTCAGAAGCAATTCGTTCTCTTATGGGTTTGCAGGCAAAAACGGCGCGGGTAATTCGTAATGGACGAGAGGTGGACATTCACATCGCTGAGGTAGTGTTGGGAGATGTCATTCTAGTTCGTCCGGGTGAAAAGATTCCCGTGGATGGCGAGATTATTGATGGCTCCTCAACGATTGATGAGGCAATGGTGACGGGTGAAAGTGTACCCGTGAAAAAGCAGCCTGGTGATGAAGTGATTGGAGCGACTATTAACAAGACTGGAAGCTTCAAATTCCGAGCCACACGAGTGGGTAAAGATACGTTTTTGGCGCAAATCGTTAAACTGGTGCAGCAAGCGCAAGGCTCCAAGGCACCGATTCAGCGATTAGCCGATCGCGTTACGGGATGGTTTGTCCCTGTTGTGATTGCCATTGCGATCGCTACCTTCATCATCTGGTACAACATCATGGGCAACGTCACAATGGCATTGATTACCACCGTGGGCGTGCTGATTATTGCTTGTCCCTGTGCGCTTGGCTTAGCCACGCCAACCTCGATCATGGTGGGTACAGGTAAAGGGGCAGAAAACGGAATTTTGATTAAAGGTGCAGATAGTTTAGAACTGGCGCACAAACTGCAAACTGTTGTTTTAGACAAAACAGGCACGATTACGCAAGGTAAACCCACTGTAACGGACTTTATAACGGTTAATGGTACCGCCAATGGTAACGAGCTAAAACTTCTGCGTCTCGCTGCATCCGTCGAACGGAATTCAGAACATCCTCTGGCAGAAGCGGTGGTGCAATATGCCCAATCTCAAGGAGTGGAGTTGACGGATTCACGGGAGTTCGAGGCTAACGCAGGCAGTGGTGTGCAAGGGTATGTATCCAATCAATGGGTGCAAATTGGAACTCATCGTTGGATGAATGAATTGGGAATTGATACCAGTAGTTTGCAGCCACCGTGGGATCGATTGGAATATCTCGGTAAGACGGTTATCTGGATTGCCGTAAATGGCAAAGTAGAAGGAATTATGGGCATTGCCGATGCCGTGAAACCATCTTCTGTTGTCGCAATTCGCACTTTACAAAAGATGGGATTAGAAGTGGTAATGCTAACAGGTGATAACCGTCGCACGGCAGAAGTCATAGCGCAGGAAGTCGGCATCAAACGAGTTATTGCAGAAGTTCGTCCCGATCAAAAAGTCGCTCAAATCGAAAATCTTCAGGCAGAGGGAAAAATTGTCGCAATGGTGGGGGATGGAATCAATGATGCACCTGCACTTGCTCAAGCTGACGTAGGCATGGCAATTGGCACAGGAACAGATGTCGCGATCGCAGCTAGCGATATCACTCTAATTTCTGGTGACTTACAAGGCATTGTTACTGCCATCCAACTGTCTCGCGCTACGATTCAAAACATCAAACAAAATCTGTTTTTTGCCTTTGTCTACAATGTTGCAGGCATTCCCATCGCCGCCGGAATTCTTTTCCCGATTTTTGGATGGCTCCTCAATCCAATTATTGCCGGGGCAGCAATGGCATTTAGTTCCGTTTCTGTACTAACAAATGCGTTACGTCTCCGTAACTTTCGACCCAAAAGTGTTGGCTAATTTGATTCTTGCTTAAGAGGGAACAATGATGGACAAGCAACTTACATTTCTAGGAACATGAGCAGGATTTGTATTTCTGCTTGGGGTAATTTGCGGTTCAATTTTTGGAGTGTTAACGTAGCCTATTTTTGCACTCTGATGAATGAAACATCGAACGATAGCGCGGGTTTAGTCAATCACGAAGGAAATTTACTAAATACCTTCGTTCAAAACCCGCTCTTACTCCCATAATTTTTTGTATTTCTTAGGAGCTTTTCAAATGATCGGCAAAACAACAATTATCGGTACTATTGCTAGTCTCGGGGTTGTACTAGGAATGTTATCTGGTGAAGGAATAGCGCAAAATACCCATGAAACACACCCAACTCAAACACAGCAAAAAAGTCAGTTTCATCGCATTGAACAACCCTTAAGTAACAAGATTTTAGTTACTTTGGCTGGAATCGGATTAATTAGTTTAGAACTTTGGTGGTTTCTCCTTAGCAAACCCAAATCTCAGAAAGCAGTTACAGCCAGTGGAGGCATTCAAGAAGTAACCGTCACCGTTGATGGTGGCTATGAACCCAGCCGCATTGTTGTGCAAGCTGGACAACCCGTGCGTCTTAACTTTCACCGCCAAGATCCTAGCAGTTGTTTGGAACAAGTCTTAATTCCAGATTTTCATATTGCAGCAGATTTGCCTCTGAATCAAGTAACCTCTGTTGAATTCACACCTAAAAAAGCTGGCAGTTATGTCTTTAGCTGTGGCATGAATATGTTTCGAGGCGAAATTATCGCCGCCGAAGACCAACAACTTGAATCAACGAGGTTCGAGGAGCCTCAAACACTAACAGAATCCCAGTTCAATTCATCCATGTCAACACATCAGCCTGAAACAATAATTGACGCTGAAGCTATGCAAATCAATCCAACTGTTGACCAGGGCATCCAGAAAGTGACTATCATTGTTAACAAAGGCTACACGCCCAATCATCTGGTAGTTAAAGCAGGTAAACCCGTTCAACTCCACTTTTTACGTGAAACTTCTAGTGGTTGTTTAGCGAAAGTGCTGATTCCCGATTTTGGCGTTGCTACCGATTTGTCTTTGAATCAAGTAACAACCATTGAATTCACTCCCGAAGACGTAGGAAAACACACTTTTAGTTGTGGCATGAATATGTTTCGCGGTACCATAGAAGTGCAAGCCGCTAACGTCTCTGACCCAGATGAAATGGCTGCTCAAGCCTTAAATAACTGACCATCAACCAAGTGCGAGCGCTCGAATGGTTTGTCCAAACGCCTACTGCTACCCAAAGTTGCGACATTCAGGCGATCGCCACTCAGTCATTCAAAAAAATGTTTAGCCCCTCTTGACTCTCCATCCCACTGGATAGTTTATCATAAGCTTAGAGTTGGATTCAGTAGAGGAAATGAGTATGTTAGTTCAAGAAAAGCAAAAACTCATTGGTTTAGTTGCGAAGGAAAGCGGCGTACCTATCAAAACCATTCGCTACTATGAGGAACTCGGTTTAATCAAGGCATCAGGCAGAACCGAGGGAAAATATAGATTATTTAATTCTGATATTTTGAATCGGCTAAGCTTTATTAAACGCGCCCAAACTTTGGGATTAACTTTAGCCGAGATTCAAGAATTATTGACGGTTCACGATGGGGGAGAGTTGCCTTGTGAACACATCAAAGTCCAGTTGCAAGATAAACTGCTCGCTATCGATCTACAAATTCAGCAACTACTTATCCTCCAACTAGAGTTGGAAGGATTACTTTCAGGTGCGCCCACCTTACTAGAAAAGGTTGATTCCATCATTTGTCCTCTGATTCAAAAAAAGTAAATTCTTCTATAGCTTAATTTTTTCGATCAGTGTGTCAACGGAGGTTATAGAAGTTGACACACTGGTTTGTTATCAAAAAATAATATTGCTCAAAATAACGGCCCCATACACTGATTAAGGCAAGTTCAACAGTTATGGTCAAAATGGGAAAATCAGGGCTTATATATCTTCTTGCTGCCTAAATATTAGAGTTGCAACACATTAAAAAAGATGAATTAGTAGGGTCAATATTTGACCATGAGCTAGAGCTTGCCTACGCCGTAATTCAGGGAGTAGAAGTTAGATAGAGGAGAAAGAAAAAACTACCGTACCCAACGTGTTAAATTTAAATTCAATCACCACAGTAAGCTTTTCGTTAGATAAAAATAATTTTTTCCGCCTACCTACTTATATGTCGATTTATTCTGGAAAAATTTGTCAATATTTTTTCGCTACCCCCTTGACTCTCCAGTCGAATAGAGAATTTAAGCTGTTATTAGGTTGAGTAAGTTCACGATTGATTTACTCAACAAACTTTACCCCTTAATCACCATCGATTAGAAATTGAAGGCTATGGTACTGCAACTAACTGTTCCTAAACTGGCTTGTTCTGCTTGCATGAATGCTATCACCGAAGTTATTCAAACGCTTGATTCTACTGCCTCGGTTCAAGCCAATCCAAAAACCAAACTTGTCAGCATAGAAACTCAAGCCTCCGAAACAGCAATCAAAGAAGCAATAGCTGCGGCTGGCTATCCATCCGTGTAAACCTGTTAGTTTTTTTCCTGCCAGCGGTTAGCTTTGGGCTAGCCGCCAATCCTAAATATTCATCTTAACTGTGGAGTTTATCAGTAGTTTATAGGATTCATTTACAAGAATGCCCTTAACTAGAAACTCCAAACGAGAACAGCAAAGTCTGAACCCCTGATAAATCGACAACCTCAAGTTTACTAACTGGAGACAACAATGAAGCCATTTTTAACTGCAATTGCTATCACTTCAACTCTCATGCTAGCTCAAGCTTGCTCCTCACCCTCAAATACGAAATCGGGCGAAACATCAACTTCTTCTGCCTCACAAGTAGCAAATACAAGTTCTCACCAGGGTCATGTAATGGATAATTCCCAGACATCAGGAGCTAATAAAAAAAATCCTCATGAGGGTCATAATATGGAGAATTCCAAAACCCATGACGCTGGAGAACAACACCATCATGGTAATCATTCGGGACAGTCAGATGCCGAACCTGCGAATGCTATCGCTAAGCTGACAGTTCCCTCCAATATCGCGCCCAAAACTCCCGCACCTTTGGTAATTGAAATCCAAAACAAAGAGGGAAAGTTTATTGCTGGTTTTGATAAATTCCAAGAACAATTAATGCACCTGATTGTCGTTAGCGATAATCTCCAATATTTCAATCATATTCACCCCACCTATAAAGGAAATGGACGCTTTGAAGTTCAAACTGATTTTCCCGACTCAGGTGGTTACACGCTGTTCAGTGATTACAAACCCGCCGGAAAATCCGAACAAGTTTCTGTCTTAAAAATGCAAGTGCCGGGTCAAACTCTAGCTCGGTCAAAAGTTGACATGGCTACCACAAAGACTTTGGGAAATACTAAGGCTAACCTCACGTTTTCTCCACCTCAAATAAAAGCCGGACAAGGAGTTAATTTAATTTTCAATTTGCAAGATGCTAGTAGCAACCAACCGCTGAAGGATTTACAGCCCTATTTAGGCGAAAGAGGACACTTAGTTATCCTCAAGCAGTCATCACCGTTGACAAAAGCCGACTATATTCATGCTCATGCCTTGAAAGATACTCCAGCAGGAGAGGTTCACTTTATGACCAGTTTCCCCCAACCAGGAAAATATAAGCTTTGGGGGCAGTTCAATCGTAATGGTCAAATTGTCACGGCTGATTTTTGGGTAAACGTGGAATAGTTATACTCGCATTTTTCGTTTCTGAAGCACAGAAACAGATTTTTGTTTCCAATGCTTGATTTCTAAACATTTTGCTATCAGCTAACTACTGATGGCTGATAGCAAAACTCCTTGGCGATAAATCATGAGTAAACTATGGAATCATCGGAATTACAACCTTCTTGAAACACCAATCTTCAAATCCATTCAGAGTCCGCTTCTCCACGGCGATCGTCCCCTTGGTTATTGCTCGTGTTGCTCCTTGTGGGCGGTGGAGGGATTGGACTGTGGCGCGTTTTTGCCCCGACTCAGGAAAATCTGAAAGGTTGGTGGTTACATATCCTAGGGAGCGCGACAGATGAGGTGGCAGGGTGGGGGTGAACTTGGACGTACACTTTTTTAGACTGCACTACTAAAAATTCCGTTTTTGTTAGTTTTAGCAACGGCGGTTATTCTCCATACCGACTTAGGCGATCGCTGGCTATCTTGGATTTTAAATATTCCAGGGCGGGAGAAACTGCCAGTCGGTGCGTTCCTCAGCATAAAAAGCCAGGGGCGTTGCTGGATTAAGGTATGATAGAGAGTGATCGCTCTTCATCTCAGTCGATCGTAATGATTAATTGAATAGGGAACGGGAACACTATTAAACTTAAGATAGTGGATTAGTAATCGAATTGAATGTTTGAGCAACTTGCTGTCTGATTAAGAATAACAAAGAGTTTTTCTTTTTAAGCGAGCTATCCGGATGTCTGAGTCTGGTATTTTCTCCTTCTACTCTGGTCATGTAAGTTTTGCAAACAATGTGGTCTCCATCTGGAATAAACATGGGGTAAACTTTCCATCCATCAGTCACATAAAAATAGCATTTCCATGTGCTCACTACCTCATCCCATAAAGGTTTAAATGTCTGAGCGCTATGGTCCCCCAACACCCACCCTAAAATACCTACTTGAAAGTGGTTTACTGCCGTCCACAACCAAAATTTATTTTTTTTGACTTAACAAATGTTTCTAGCTCATCTAATTCTCCTACTTCTGGTATGGTCTCGGGAGTGTAATAATCGGGCAGCCGTTCTCCTACTTGTTTAACCCAAGCCATAATTGTTGTATTATGTACCCCTGTAACTCTCTCAATCGCTCGAAATCCCATGCCATTAACATACATCGATAGGCATTGTTGTTTAACTTCTTTTACGTATCCTTTCTGAGCTTCATAACAGTCTATAAATTGCCTACCACAGTTAACATAAAGATAATTCTGTTTGCCTTTTTTGTGCCCATTCTTGTGAACATGAGTTGACTTACATTCAGGACATTCCATTGATTTTAGTTCTCTGTTGATGTTTTTTTGTTATTCTCGATCACTCTCTATCATACCTCAATCCAGCAACGCCAAAGCCAGGTTTAACTGTAATCACAATTGTGCTTCAGCCAAGATTATTTGTAACGCCCCAAGTTTTACTGCTGTGCCTTATGCAGCAGCCCGTGTAGAAACTTCTTCAAGAATAGAAAATAGTTCATCTACCTGAGTCGAGGTAAATAATCCGTCTGGCCCCTGTGGCGTAATGTCGGTAAATGGAGATTCATAAAGGATGGCTGCATCCATTGCGCCATGTTCGGTTAAATAATCCACCATCATACTCACAAATTCAATCTGATTGGAGTTAAGATTTTTACCCGATATAAACCTCGCTAGTTCCTGCTTGGCTACCTCCCGATCGAGTCCTACTAAGGAACGGACGAATAAGCCTAACCCGTGTGACTCTTCTTTTGCACGGTCTATATCCTCCTCCAGGGTAAACGCATCTTAATTTCAACCTAAAACATGATAAGATCAAGTATTTAGCTAAATCAAGTGCGTAATTCAT
>JAUBST010000049.1:41675-48655 GCA_036702215.1 Microcoleus sp. F6_B6 | reverse complement strand
TCAGATTGGGGCTTTGTTTTTTGTGCCGATTCCTTCGTAACAAGTTAAGCTTGTATCCCACATTCCGCAGTTTTGGCGGGAGCATGTCACTTTTGCACTGAGTGAGCAATTATACTCATGCACCTTGTCTCTGATTTCCAATTAAGCCGTTCAAGTAAGCGCAATGATGAGCTAATACTTGTCCCACATGTTCTGATTTCCAACTTGCTCCTGATATTTTAATTCGTCTGGCTATTTGCTTAATCCCTGATTCTACCGCTCAGCCAACCAATTGAACAGATGCCATCCGTTGAGAAAACTTCATAGTTGATAATCCTTTGTTTGTGCTTTTCTAAATATTTGCAAAAATTTACTGCTGATTTTTTCTTCATCTTTGTAAATAGAGCTGCCGCGCTCTCTACGTTCCCTTTCCACAAATATGCTTCTGCTTGCTTAAGTCGCTTCATTGAACCACCTACTTTCTGAAGATTTTGATTCAGATGGTACCAATCGAGAATTTCTCTTCTGTTCTGTTCATAACTGATTTCCTTAAATATATTCCACACTCCATCATGTCCATCGCCCAAGCAAGTTATAGGTTTTGCTAGCGGTTGTTTATTTGCCCAATTAATGATGATATCATTTTGATTGAAGCTAGCTATTATACCAGTTTCTGATACAATTGCTTTATAGTCTTTCCATTCAGATTTTTCTCCTTGAGCTGCCCTGAGTCGTACTTTTTCACCATCTGCACTTAGCTCTGAAATATCTTCTGTTGATATCGGTTCCCTGAAGTCTTGATAATGTACTAATCTGTGTTGTGTTTTAGACGGAACAGTCACCCCCGTTAGATACTTAATATCAAGAGCTGCATCCTGATAAGAAACATTGGCACTCACTATACAGCAACAGTTTTCTAAATGTGGACTCAACCGACTACGACTGCCACAGCCTAGTTTATCTGCTTGTTTCTGGGTGATATTTAAATTACCTAGAGTGCTTTTTAATGTCTTGATTCTTCCGGCTTTTGTACCGGTAGCTGAGCAGATAAAAAAAAGCCCATATGCGGTGTCACATGAGTCAAAACTTGCTCTCTGACTGCGAGTTCAATATCTTCTAATGTCTGCAATAAATCAGGATTACAATCATCATAAAGTATGGCAGAAATAGCATCTAGATGTGTTTTAATGGCCTGTTGTTATTCGGGTGTCATAGTTCTATCTCAAGTCGGAAGAGATGATAATTATCGCCTATTATACTGATGATCCGTAAAAAAGTAATGCTGGAATTTGCCAGAATTTATACTCATCGGAAAAGTTACACGCTCCCAACATAAACCTATTCATATTAACTCGTTTATTTATTTATTTATTATACATCAATGATGTTATTAAATTTTAATTCCTAACAATCCCACAGTTCGCAATACTTTAGATCCAGATTACTCCAGTACACCGTCTACACCCGAAGAACCATTCCCAGAAAGCGGTATTTAATTCGTTAAAGATGGGGAAAATACTGCCGAAAGCACAGACTGAGATGATACCATTATCGGCAGCGCTAGCGATGATATGTTGCGCGGTAAAAAAGGAAATGACTGGTTGTTTGGTCTTCTTGATGGCAATGATTGGATCAATGGCAATCAAGGCAACGACGTAACAGATGGTGGAATTGGTGACGATACCCTTTACGGCGGAAAGGGTTTTGATACTTTGACTGGTGGTGCGGGTACTGACTTCTTTTCTGGCAATCGAGGTGAAGACATCCTAATTGGTGAAAAGGGCGACGATACCCTCTACGGCGGTCAAGGCAATGATCTTCTGCTAGGAGGTCAATCGATTGCGCGATTGCGCGATTTTCGATTAAAGAATTGACTTGCGCGAGATAAATACGTTCGGCAAGTGTCATCGGATACAGGTTTTTTATTTCTGGACCGATCGATCGCGTGGCGGGTATCCTGGATGGTTTCGGTCAGGGTAACGATTTCCTCAGTGGCGATTTGGGCGATGATACCTTAGTAGGGGATGTAGGGAGCGATCGCTTCTGATTATCTACCAATTCTGGTATTGACACCATCGATGATTTTGAGGTTGGTAATGACTTATTAGTATTGGGTAAGGGCTTGAGTTTCTCCCAATTGGCAATTGCCGAAGATAGCGGTGCAACGTTAATCCGGTTTGCACAAACTGGGTAGATTTTAGCTTCTCTGGGCGGAGTTTCTGCTAGCAGTATTAGCGCTGCTAATTTCGGATTGATTTAAGAAAGATGTGGGTGCAAGCACTTATTTTATTGGAGTTTGAAGTAAGTCCGCGCGTGCGAAGCTATCCCGTAGGGAATCGCCCGTAAAGATGGTAATGAATAAGTTTTAGGGGCGGGTTTACGAGATAATGGGTATTAGGCCATTATCTCGTAAACCCGCCCCCACCCTTGCCCGAAAGTCCGCCAGGGCTTGAAACAAAGGACCCAACCCGATCGCAGATATGTATCAAAAATACGCTCTTAATATTTCAGTGTAATTACACTTGCTATTGAATTGTTTTTGTGTTACGTCATCCACCTCGCGCTGGCTCGTCCGTAATATTACTTAATAAAATTCCCCACCTTTATCAAAACTTTAATTAAAAAGGTGTTTTTAAAGAAAACTTTATAGATTTTCTCTTAAAAAACAGTTATTGTTACTACAACCTTCAGAAAGTGTTTCCGATGCCAGTCGCGAAACAGGGGAATCATTGTCTTTTTTTAGCTATTAGTAGGTGCAGTATGCCAAATTTAAATAATCAAGTTTCAGTAAGGTCGATCGCCTTTATTGATACTAAAGTAGAAAATTATCAAAGTTTGATTGCCGGAGTAACACCGGGTACGGAAGTAGTCGTTTTGGATGGGAACCGGGATGCGATCGACCAAATTACTCAAATTTTAGCTCTTCGCAGCAATATTGACAGCATTCACATAGTTTCTCACGGTGCTCCGGGTAGCTTGCAACTGGGTAATGGCTGCTTGAGTGCAGATAATGTAGAAACTTATTCCGAGAGATTGCGGCAGTGGCGGAGTGCTTTAAATCTGGGTGCGGACATTCTGATTTACGGTTGTAATGTGGCATCAGCACCTCGCGCTTGTCCGAAAGTCCGCCTGGGAATGAATTCCCTGGCTCAAAGCTCAAGTCGGTTGAAACCGACTGCTTACCCGAAAGTCCGCCTGGGAATGAATTCCCCGGCTCAAAGCTCAAGTCGGTTGAAACCGACTGGAAACAACCTCAATAAACAGTCCTCTTCAGAGGACTTTCGCTATGAGACGGGGAATTCATTCCCCGGCGGTATCGGGGAACAAGCCAGAGATTTAGATGTAGATTTAGATATAGATGGTTTCACCTTCATCCAGCGAATTGCCCAACTCACAAATACCAATGTTGCTGCATCCAAAAACCTCACAGGAAGCGCGGCAAAGGGCGGCGACTGGGAACTCGAAGCCAGAACCGGGAAAATAGAAACGCCGCTGGTATTTGAACCCGAAGTATTAGCAGCTTACGAGTACGTTTTGAATAGTTTTGATGCAGCTACAAATTTTGGCGCGGGGTCAGGCCCCAAAGGTATTAATGTAGGGGATTTCAACGCTGATACTTTCCCAGACTTAGTAGTAACAAACCGGAATGACGACAACGTTTCTATTTTGTTAGGGGATGGCACAGGGGGTTTTGGCGCAGCTACCAATTTTGCCGTAGGTTCAGGTGCGGGTTACGTCACATCGGGACTGTTTAACAATGACAATTTTCCCGACTTAGCAGTAGTAAATAGTAGTAGTAGTAGTATCTCAATTCTGTTAGCAAATGGTGCTGGCGGCTTCTATGTAGGTAATGATTTCAATGTGGGTAATACTCCCCTTTCAATAGCTGTCGGGAACTTTAACGCGGACACTTTCCTCGATTTAGCGGTGGTAAACGCTAACCCTCAAGGTGTTTCTGGTAGCGTCTCAATTTTGTTGGGAAATGGTGCTGGCAGCTTTGGGGCTGCCACTAATTTCAATGTTGGTGCGATTCCTGGTTCCGTTGTTGTAGGCAACTTTAACGCTGACAATTTCCCCGACTTAGCGGTTGGCAACAGCTTATCTAACAATATCTCAATTCTGTTAGGAAATGGTACGGGCGGATTTGGTGCAGCTACTAATTTTGGGGATGTGCCAACTCCAAATTCGATCGCCACTGGCGACTTTAACGGAGACAATTTCCTCGACTTAGCCACAGCTAACGGCGGTTCTAACAGTGTGTCAATTCTATTGGGAAATGGCACTGGTGGCTTTGGCCCGGCCACTACTGTTAACGTAGGGGCAGGACTTAACGGCATTGTGGCGAAAGACTTTAGCGGAGATGGCACACTTGACTTAGCAGTAACAGGAACCAGCGGCGCTGCAATTTTAGTAGGCAACGGCAATGGCGGTTTTAGTGCACCCATTAACTTTGCTGCAGGGACAAGTCCAGCGTCCCTTATTGCCGGCAACTTTAATGCTGATACTCTCCCGGATTTGGCAATTGCGAACAGCGGTTCAGATAACGTTTCGGTGCTGCTAAATACACCCAATACGGTATCCTTCGTTCTTCCCAAAATAGGTAACACTTACAGCGTCAATGAAGGCACGACTGACACAATAATTGATGTCCCGGTTACTATCAGCGGTGGCACTCCCTTAAGTGATGTAACTGTACCAATTGTTATCGACCCCAGTAGCACAGCTACTCAAGATGCAGACTACACTCTTTCAACTACATCCCTTACTTTCTCGGCCGGCAATACCGCTGAAACCCAGAATATTGCAGTAACTATTAAAGCTGACAATATCGTTGACAGTAACGAACAAATAGTTCTCAATTTGGGTGCGATTACTGGCGGTGTTGTCGGCGGAACGAGTCAAGCGAAAGTGGCTATATTGGATAGGAATAGTTCTTACTCAATTGTTGCCGACAATCCCACTATTACCGAAGGCAATTCCGGCAAAACTCCTGCGACATTTACTATTACTCGCAGCGGTAGCACGGAACTTTGGAGTACGGTAGATTATGCCATTACAGGCACTGCGACCAACGGCACTGATTACAATAATATCGGCGGCACTTCGGGCGCAACGGCTGCCACTGGTAAAATCAGTTTTGCGGCAGGGGAAACATCCAAAACTATTACTTTGGATGTATTGGGAGATGGCAATATAGAACCGGATGAAACTGTTGCCATTACTTTATCAAATTCAGTTTCACCGGGTGGCGCACCGACTATTGCGACGGCTACCGCTACCACAACTATTACTAATGATGACACTGCCGGCATTACGGTCACTCCAAAGGCAATATCAACAACAGAAGTTGGCGGTAAGGCAGAATTTACAGTCAAATTAAACGCTGCACCAACAGCTAACGTTACCATCGATTTGAGTGGTTTCAATCCAGCAGAGGGAACAGTTTCAAGTAATAGCTTAACTTTCACTCCTGCTAACTACGATCGACCGCAAACAATAACGATAAGTGGAGTTGACGATTTAGTAGCTGATGGCCCTATACCTTACAAAATTGTCACCGCTGCTGCTGTAAGTACCGATGTTAATTACAATAACCTCGATCCTGATGATGTCACCGTCACCAACAGTGACAATGAAACTCCGGGAATTACGGTGAATCCGACGGCGGGATTAACTACTGGTGAAGATGGCACCAAGGCTAACTTTACTGTTGTTCTGAATACTCAGCCAACTGCTGATGTGACTATCGGCTTGAACAGTGATAATGTTGCCGAGGGAACAGTTTCGACTAATAGTTTAACTTTCACTACTACTAACTGGGATACACCGCAGCAGGTGACAGTAACAGGGCTTAACGATAGCATTGCTGACGGCGATATTGGCTACAAGATTCTCACGGCGGCTACTGTTAGTACAGATCCGATTTACAACAACAAAGATGTAGCGGATGTTAGCCTCAGCAATAAGGACAATGATACCGCTGGTATTTCTATTACTCCCACGGCAACAACTGCTACAGAAGGCGGCGCGACGGGCAGTTATGACATTGAGTTAATGTCAGAGCCGATCGCTCCTGTTACCATTAACTTTAATGCTGGAAGTGAAATAAATGCGATCGCCCCTGTTATCTTTGACAGCACGAATTGGAATGTTGCCAAAACAGTCACAGTCACCGCTACCGACGACAGCAAAGCCCAAGGTACGCACAGCGGCACGATCGTTCACACTGTTACCAGTACCGACACTAAGTATAGCGGCACAACAATTCAGGATGTCAGTGTAGCGATTACCGACGACGACACAGCAGGTGTCAGCATTACACCTACGAGCACAACTGCTATAGAAGACGGGGCGGATGGCAATTACGGGATCGAGTTAACGTCGCAGCCTTCCGCCCCCGTTACCATTACTCTCACAACAGGTAATCAGATAGAGGCGATCGCGCCTATCACTTTCACTGCGGATAATTGGAATGTCGCTAAAACCGTAACGGTGAAAGCTGTTGACGATACAATTGTCGAAGGCGCGCACAGCGGTAATATCACTCACAGTGTGAGCGGCGGTGATGCTAAGTATAATGTAGTTGTGGTTCCAGCGGTGACAGTGGCGATTACGGATGACGATGTAGCGCCAACACCAACACCAACTCCAACTCCGACGCCGACACCGACGCCAACGCCGACAACTGGTACTCCGACACCAACACCGACACCGACAACTGGTACTCCGACACCAACGCCAACGCCGACAACTGGTACTCCGACACCGACGCCAACGCCGACAACTGGCACTCCGACACCAACGCCGACACCGACAACTGGTACTCCGACACCAACGCCGACACCGACAACTGGTACTCCGACACCAACGCCGACACCGACAACTGGTACTCCGACGCCGACGCCGACAACTGGTACTCCGACGCCGACGCCGACAACTGGTACTCCGACTCCGACGCCGACAACTGGTACTCCGACTCCGACGCCGACAACTGGTACTCC
>JAUBST010000049.1:0-41665 GCA_036702215.1 Microcoleus sp. F6_B6 | reverse complement strand
CCGACGCCGACAACTGGTACTCCGACTCCGACGCCGACAACTGGTACTCCGACTCCGACGCCGACAACTGGTACTCCGACTCCGACGCCGACAACTGGTACTCCGACTCCGACGCCGACGCCGATAGTTGGAAGTCCTGGCATTGTTATTAGTCCGGCATCGGGATTAGTAACTACAGAAACTGGTGGCACAGACCAATTCACCATCAGACTAAACAGCCAACCTACTGCTGATGTGAGAATTGATTTGCGTAGCAGCAATGAGGCAGAGGGAGTAAATTCCCCGCAAACTGTTACCTTCAATTCTGCTAATTGGAATCAGTGGCAGACTATTACGATCAGGGGTGTGGACGATCGAGTATTTGACGGCGATAAGACTTATCAGATTGTGACTGCCCCTGCTGTGAGTGCGGATAGCGGCTACAACGGCCTTAACGCACCGGATGCCACTGTTGTTAACAGGGATAACGAGACTGCTAGCAATGCGCGAGTCGCAGCCGATCCCTCCACAGGGGTGGAATATAAGCCAGGTGAGCTTCTGGTTAAGTTGAGACCTAATGTAAACGATGTTGCCATCCAGAGTGTTTTTCAAATTAATGGCGCGCTCGCAGTCGAAGACCTTGTACCCCCAAGCTTACAGCTCAACTCAGCATCGGAGCCAGATGAATTGGATCAATGGCGATTAGTAAAGTTGGCTTCAAATGCAGATTTGCTAGCGATTCAAACCAGCTTAGCTCAAGATCCCAGGGTCGAGACCGTTGAACTCAACTATTTGGTCTCTATCAACTCAGTACCCAACGATCCACAATTCACTCAACTCTGGGGTTTGAATAATACCGGACAAATAGGTGGAACTCCGGATGCTGATATTGATGCGCCAGAAGCCTGGGATATTCAAAAAGGCAGCAAAAATGTGGTAGTAGCAGTAGTTGACACGGGTGTGGACTACAACCACCAAGACCTTGCTGCTAATATCTGGAGCAATACAGGGGAAATAGCAGGCGATGGAATTGACAACGACCGCAACGGCTATAAAGATGACGTGCGTGGCTACGATTTCATAAATAATAATAACGCTCCAATGGATGATTACCGTTACGACGGTGGTTACAGTCACGGAAATCATGTTGCGGGTACTATTGGTGCAGTTGGTAATAACAACATTGGCGTTGTAGGTGTAAGCCAAAATGTTAGCATTATGCCCTTAAAAATTTTTAAGGCTGATGGCCGAACTTCAGTCGATGCCATAGTCAAAGCTATTAACTATGCCACCCAAAAGGGTGCAAAGGTGATTAACGCTAGTTATGGGGGTGATTATTTCTCCCAAGCTGAGAAAGATGCGATAGACGATGCTAATAAAAAGGGCGTTTTGTTCGTAGCAGCAGCAGGTAACATTGGTAGATTGGACAATGATTCTTACCCACAGTACCCTGCCAGTTACGATCTCCCTAATATCATTGCGGTAGCAGCCACAACTGACAATGACCAGTTAGCTTGGTTCTCCCACTATGGAAAAACTTCAGTAGACTTAGGGGCTCCAGGGGAGAACATTCTTAGCACTTTGACTGGTAATCAGTACGGTTTCAAGGATGGAACTTCAATGGCGGCTCCCCACGTAGCGGGAGCGGCAGCCCTGCTTTTAGCTCAAGATCCTAGCCGGACACCTGCACAGCTAAAAGATATTTTAATGAAGACTACAGACCCGCTTACTTCTCTGAATGGAAAAACGGTCAGCGGAGGGCGTTTAAATGTCTGGAAAGCCCTCAACCGTCCGCCTGTCATCAACTACGGCCCCGATACAACCCCTTGGCATCACGGGTCCATAGTAAGCAATACCCCCTTTACATTCGAGTACCAATTTCCGGAGAACACCTTCACAGACCCCGATCAAGGTGACACGCTTCGCTACGATGTAACTATGATGGACGGCAGTCCCGTGCCAAGTTGGCTCAACTTCAATAAAGCTACCCGTACACTCAGTGGCACAAGTCCCATAGCGCAGGAGTTCAGGATTAAGTTAATAGCAACCGACAGGGCGGGTCTTAGTGTCAGCGACGACGAGACGGGTCCATATGAGGGTAAGGGTATGTTGCTGCAATTTAGCAGCACCGGCGTAGTGATTGACGGTTATATCTCCGGTGCAACCCTCTTCCTAGACGCCAACAAAAACGGCGTCAAAGACACCAACGAACCATCCACTACCACTGACAGTGGCGGTAAATTTAATCTCAATATCCCCTTCGAGACCTTCGACACCAACAACAACGGAGAAATCGACCCATCAGAAGGCCATTTAGTTGCGATTGGAGGCACTGACACCGCCACCGGCTTACCCCTAGAAACACCAGTCACCGCACCACCAGATGCAAGTGTTGTCACTCTCCTAACCAGCTTAGTCGCCGACTTAATCGACAAAGGAATTGCACCTGAAGAAGCACAATCTTTAGTCAAAGCCGCCCTTTCTCTCCCCGCCGATGTTGACCTAACTAGCTTCGACCCCATAGAAGCTACCAACAACAACATACCGGGCGGAGTCCAAGTCTTATCCGCAATGGTGAAAGTCCAAAACTTCATCACTCAAACCAGCGCTTTGATTGACGGTGCTTCCAGTGCAGCTAACAACGATATTGTCAAAGCTGTTGTCAGTTCAATTACGGCTCAAATTCAATCAGGTACAGTCTTAAACCTCAGCAATGCAGCAGCCTTAGAACCAATCATTCAGCAAGCTGCCGCCAAAATCCAGCAAATAGACCCCAGTTTCAACAGCCAACAAGTCAGTCAAATTACCTCGCAATCGGCGACAGTAATGGCAACAGCCAATCAACGCATAGATGCGGCTGTCTCCAACCCAACAGCAACATCAATTCCTGAATCACTTGCCCGCCTCCAACAAGTAGCCTTGGGCCCAACAACTCAAGACTTCAAAGCAGTTGGTACGGGAAATAAACCTATTTCCCAGCTAGTAGCTGACAATACTGGTACTGCTTTAGATAGCAGAATTGAAGCTGTAGTATTGCCGACTGGGATTGCAACTCCTGTTGTCAGCGGTGATGCGGATTTGGGCAGCAATTCCCCGGATGCAATTCTCGGTACAAATGGCGACGATATCCTGACGGGCGACAGCGGGAATAATGTGTTGATGGGGATGAGGGGGAATGATTCCCTGGATGGAGTTCTGGGAAATGACACTATTTTCGGTGGCAAAGGTAGCGATACAATCCTGGGAAGTAGCGGTGATGATGCCTTGTTTGGCAACCGTGGTGCTGACATTGTGAACGGCGATGATGGTAATGATATTATTTACGGAGGTAAGGGAGATGATTTACTCAATGGCGGTTTGGGAATTGATACTTTGGTAGGAGGAATGGGAGTAGATAAGTTCCTACTTTCTACCAATTCCGGTACTGATACTATTACTGATTTTGAAATCGGTAAAGACTTGTTAGTATTGGGTAACGGGTTGAGTTTCTCGCAATTGGCGATTGCTCAAGATAGCGGCGCGACATTAATTCGGTTGGCTCAAACAGGGGAGATTTTAGCTTCTCTGGCAGGTGTTTCTGCTAGCAGTATTAGTGCTGCTAATTTCGGATTGCTCTAATATTGAATGCGCCGGGGGAGCAATCCCTTATCCCTTGGCCATATTCACTCGGTGGTTGAAACCGCCGAATAATCTTCAATCCGCGCAGGCGGATTTTGTCTGTGGAGACGCGGTTTCAACCGCCCAGTTTTTTTTCACATCAGCACCGCTGATATCGCATTCCCGGTAACTGCGAAACTAATCCCAACAATTCCAACTGCAAAAGTATACTAGAAACTCTTCCCGCTTCTAATCCCGCTGCTTCCACAATTGTATCAAAAGAAATCGGCCCAGAGGCGATCGCACTTAACACCTTAGCCAATTCCGGCTCCAACGGAGGCTCTTGCTTCTCAACCGTCGGATTTGGAGGAAATAGCGACAACTGCTCGGCATTATCCAATTTTGGCATAGCTCCGAGCATTTCCAACAACCTGTCTTCGCTTAAAAGTCGATCGCTATTCGGCAGAATCGGATGAGCACCTTTACTCAGCAATTCCAAACAACCAAAAGAACGCTCGTCATCCAATCTGCCCGTCAAAACATACACATCCCGGCAAAAATCATTCGCTTGATAAGCAGTAATTAAAGCACCCGATTTATGCGGAGCTTCTATCACAATTGTAGCGCGGCTTAACCCAGCAATTATGCGATTTCGGCGGGGAAAATTAGTTTTATTCGGTTGAGTGCCCGCCGGATATTCGCTAATTACCAATCCCTGCTGCAAAATGCGATCGCACAACCTCTCATTTTGTTTAGGATATACAATATCTACTCCCGTCCCCACCACTGCAAAAGTCCTTCCTCCCGCCTCCAAACAGCCTGTATGAGCCTCTGTATCAATGCCTGCAGCCAATCCCGAAACCACAGTAAAACCGCTTCTGGCTAAAGCCGTACTAATTTTGCGAGTCCACCTTCTGCCGTATTCCGAAGGGCTGCGAGTGCCAACAATTGCCACCGTCTGCGTAATTCCTTGATTCTCTTTTACATCAACTAAACCGCGATAATACAACACTGGTGGCGGATTGGGAATTTCCAATAATAAGCGGGGATAATCTGGATCTGCGGGCGTCCAAAAACAGGGATTTTTTATAAGATGTTTTTCTAGAAATTCTTCGGGATTGAGTTTGGTTCGTTCTTGCACAATGGTTTCAATTATCTGCTTGCCGAACCCTTCGATTCGCATTAAATCTACTGGTTTTGCCGTCCAAGCTTCTGCTAAACTCTTAAAACTTTGGTGCAATCTTTGCAATAAAATCGGCCCGACGCCGTTAATTTGCGACCATGCTAACCAGTAAGCGCGTTCTTCTAACAACGAGTTGCCCTCAAATTATCTGAGAATAATTTTATCATTTTTGGTTGAATCATGGTAGGAAACGGCACAGCATTGTCCTGTATTTCTACAAATTTAAAACTGCTATATAAATATTTTTTTACGAACCGCAAAGGCGCTAAGAACGCGAAGGGAATTAAGACAAAGGTTGACAATTACTGACTAAGCTTTCCAATCTACGAAACGGGCGTAAATATAAGCAATAATTTCTCCGATTACAGTCCGAAAACCTTCGCTCGATTTCCACCATTCTTGGGGATTGTAATCTTGCGGTTCTGCCGCTATAACCCCGACTTTAATGGCAGGATTCAGCACTTCTTTAAATACAATCCAACTTCTGCGGGCGTGAGGGCCAAAAGAATAAAGATTCATTGACTCAACTTTTAGGGGAGAAGCAGCCAGCCAATCGCGAAGTGCGATCGCAGAAGCAGCAGTGCGGTGTTTGACAACACTCGCTGCCGGTACTGCTACTACTTTGTTTTTATCAAATCCTAGCGCAATACAAGTCGCGGCAGTTAGTGCAGCATAATTTTTATATTCAGCAAGATAGTAGCCTTTACTTAAAGGAACTCCTGTGGTAATTAATTGGCGGTACTCGCCTTTTTTGAATTCGGCGATCGCACTTTCGATCGCATAATCCGGCAACCAGCCTTCGACAACCAATATATCAGCTTTAATCGGCGCATTCACCGCCAAAAACGGATGGATATTTGTGAGAATTAAGAGCATTGCAATTATTAATCCCATCAGGGCAATTACCCAACCTTCCCTGGTAACTGCCCATATTTCTCGACGACGGATTAGACGAATTCTCATTTTAACTCGATCTAGATATTTTCGGGTATGGAGGCAGATTCGGCGAGACTGGGCAAGAGGGAAATAGCGGGAAAGTGATAGAATTTCCCAATGCCCTGTTTGGCCCATTCCCAATGCCCCATCCCCAAATTACTGGTGTTTCAAATACTCAAAAACGCTTTTATCCCCGATATCCTGCGGCATTGGTTGAAAAAACTTGCGTACAGCAAAGATGATAAACAAAATAGCCCAAAGTCCTAGCAAAAATTGTTCGTTTTCGGCTGACAAAAAGCCGAAAATATGTCCTAAAATTAAGAAAGGAACTCCTGGAGTCAAAAACTTTGTTTCGAGGCGGTTGAAGCAGAAAGCTTCTTTAAAATAAATGCCATTTAAGGCGGCAAAAGTAAAGCCAATTCCCCACAGCGTGGCTGGATGTTCGTACACTGCTAAAGCTAGAGGTTGGCTGCTTTGTAGGGCGACAAACAATGCTGCCGCGCCGCCGATCGCCCAAAACGCCTGTAGTGTTCGGTGCAGCGCAATCATGTAAATGTGAATAGTTGCTAAGCTGACACCTAAAGCTATCCAAAAACAAGCAAAAATAGGTGTTACAGCTTGGATTGCCATCGGGTTGTCGCCCTGTTGCAGCACCAGAGTAGTGCCGATCGCAAAACACAGCGCCGCCACCCCCAATCCAGCGCGGTAAATCAACACTCCCGCGCGATCGTTTTGAGTAATCGTAAATTCGCCGAATTGTCCTTGATAGACTGGTGATTCATCAGGTGATTTCAGTAGTTGCATTGCAGCTTCCTCCTATCAGACACGAATGTACTTCTGCCAAGATATACTTTATTGATAAACCGAGCCAGCGAGACCGAGCGATGCCTAAAGTTAACAAGCCTAAACTTAACCAGCCTAAAGTTAACAAGTCTAAAGTTAACCAGCCTAAAGTGGACGATCGCCCAGATCGAAGCAACTCTCTTCCTTCACAATCCGAACTTCCTCCAGTTCAGCTTGATGAAACCATTGTAGCAGGCAGAAGACCGAAACCAGTAAACGACTTTCAGCGCCTGCTGGAGGAATTATCCGAATTGAGATCGGGGTTCGATCCAGAGATTTTAGCGCATCTCGATGAAAATATGCCATTTAACACCAAGCAATTTGAAACTAAAATTAGCAAAATTTTGGGGTCAAAAACTATTGATTTCAGCCTAAAAAATTCAGTCAGATATCTAGAGTACATCAAGCAAAACATTCAACTCCCGTGCCGCGTTACCGGCATAGAAGAGTTTGAATGGGAAGAAGAATATACAATGGGTTCGGGCAACAAAAAAGAATATGCACGACTCAAAAAAACTCAACCTTCTTATACTGATAGATTCACAATTAATCGGTTGGAGGATTTGGTGGTTCAGGAAGAAGGCATATTTGTGGAAGTGCAGCGCGTCGGCGATCGCCAAAAGTTTATGTTGCCTTTATCAGAGTTAGAATCAGTTGATGTAATCTCCCGCAACAATCAGTTATTAGATGATTATGCCGTGTGGTTTCTTAATTATTAAGGAAGAGTGGAAAAGTGGGGGAGGGGAAGAGGGGAAGAGGGGAAGATTGGGAGAAGGGGAGAGTGGGAGAGTGGGGGATGGGAAAAATCTTCCTTCTTCCTTCTTCCTTCTTCCTTCTTCCTTCTTCCTTCTTCCTTCTTCCTTCTTCCTTCTTCCTTCTTCCTTCTTCCGACGGACATCCGTTACATCCGTTACATAATCCGTTGCCGAACTTCCTTCTTAATTAAATGGAAGCTGGCAAGTGCGATCGCGAAACCAAAGCCAAAGCTTCAACCAAACTGCGAACAGCCGCAATCATCGCCACTTCGCTATTAAGTTGGCTGACAGCAGAACCGACACCAATACCCGCAGCACCGGCTCCAATAGCAAGGGGTGCGGTGACGCTGGAGATACCGGAAGCGCAGAGTACGGGGACGGATACGGCGCGGGAAATTTCAAAGGCTGCGGCCAAAGTAGGCGCTGCTTTTTCAATTAATCCCAATGTGCCGGCGTGAATTGGTTGGGCGCTGGTGCCGCCTTCAGTTTGGATGATGTTAGCCCCAGCTTTGACTAATTCTGTTGCTAACTGCACTTGTTTGTCGAGTGCCAAAATGTGGGGAACTGTTACAGAAAGAGTGATGTTCCCAAATAGCGATCGAGTTTCGCGAGTCAACTGCAAAACTTCCTCAGCTTCAAAGCGGCGGCCTACTGCGTAGAAAGCATCAAAGTTGCCAATTTCAATCAAATCGGCGCCAGCTTCTACCGCAGGCACAAACTTTTCCGGTTCCACAGCCGATACACAAATTGGCAAATTTGTCAATTGTTTTGCCATCAATACCAAATCTCGATCGGCAGCAATATCGACAAAGGAAGCACCGCCGAGATCCGCTGCTTTGACGACAGCCGCAACGTTTGCGGCATCAAAATTATTTAAACCGCTGATAATTTTCAGGGCGCGACCTTGCTCAAATGCGCGCTGCAATTTAGAATTTACACTCATCGTCAGTTTTCCAACTCAAAAAATTTCTTAGACTCATTTTGACACAAATTAGAATATTTTTTAATTTTTAATTCTTAATTTTTAATTACACCCTTCAAAAAGAATGCAACTCTACGCAAAGTCCCAACTCCTACACAATCAGTCATTCCCTATTCCCCTATCTAAAATCTAAAATCTAAAATCTAAAATCTAAAATCGAATTACTGCGCGGGTGTCGAAATTTGCAAACATCTTTGATAACTTGTGCCCAACCGTCTGAGAGAGACTCGAGAATACGATCTCCCTTTTCTTTCGTCGCCGCCGTCGCATCGCCCAACACACCGCTTTCAGTCAAATCTCGCGTCAGCCAAGCAAAAAGCAAATTGCCTTCCATACTCAGCAAACTGTCGATCGGCAAATTCTTCGGATATTCTGCAACAGCCAGTTCCATTTTCACCTGCGACGGCAAAATTGACAACATCAAACTCGTTTCTGCATCACCAGCGTGCATCCCAAACTCCAACTCCTTCGCACTGAATAACAGTCCAGGACGCACGCTTCCCAAAAAAATCAGTTTCTCGTTGTAGCGATGTTTTTGCGTCCTGGACTGAAGAATTCAGCAGCAACATTCGGAACCCGCCAAACAAACAGCGAAAAAACAGAGAAATCCCGATATTTGCGATGAATGTCCCGCGCCGCAATTTCCATTACCTGCGGCTGTCCGCCGCAGCAATTCGTTAACACTAACTGCCGCAATCAAGCATGGTAAATACTGTCTGCCATTTCGCCGATTACTGCTAAAAGCGTCCGATCGCCGAGCATAATTGTACCGGGAAAATGGCAGTGTTCGTTCGACTTGCCAGACTGCAAAGGCGGCAAAGCCTAAGCGGGAATATTTGCATCTAACTTTGCCAGCGCTTTGCCTGTCACCGCCGCCCTGGGACATCTACAATTAAAGGTTAATGGTGGCCGTGCTGTTCGATCGCACCTAGCGACTGAACTATCGCAGTATTTTCCCAAGCCAGCACGGACGGAATTTCTGTGCGAGTTAGATATGGAAAAAAGCGCAATTTTAGAATAAAATTGTGCATAAGGTGGCGACAAGAGTAAAGGCAACAAAGGCAATCAACTAGCCTGAAAACAAAAACGTAATTCCCAAGAGAGATAACTAATTATGTTTCTCGGTAGATGCTATAATTTATAGCAAATGCTTTAACAGGGTGCTGATATACGCTCGCCAGCTCAGACCGAAAGACATAGAGACGACTAATAGATGGAAGCTTGGCAAACCCCACAAACTAATTTAACTGATATTCCGATCGCCGATGAACTGTCGCGCCGCACCCCTCGATCTCACGATCGAAAAGCAGAAAACCGAGCGCTGCAAACACTGGCCAGACAATTGGCAACCTCACCCCACAGGCTGCTCAAAACACTGGTGGCGATCGCTCAAGATTTGTGCGGCGCAGGAAGCGTGGGAGTCTGCTTGCTAGAAGAAAATGCCAGTTCCGAACAAATCTTTCAGTGGGAAGCCTTGGCAGGAGCGTGGGAAGCAGCAGAACATAGAAACACACCCCGCAAATTGCATTTGTCAGGAACCCCGATCGAGATCCAAACTCCCCAGCTTTACTTCGCTCCAGAAAAATACTTTACCGACTTGCAGCAGCTAGAATTGCCGGTCGCCGAAGCGTTAGTCGTGCCGCTGCAAGCAGAAAATCAACCGCTGGGGGCAATATGGATTGTATCTCACGATGCCGACCGCCAATTCGATGCCGAAGACTTGCAGATCGCGATATCCCTAGCAGACTTTGCCGTTGCCGCCGTACAAATCGATCGCGCCAATCGAACCAAAGAAGCTTTGCGACAAAGCGAAGAACGCTGGCAGCTAGCCTGTGCCGGCAACAGCGACGGCATTTGGGATCTAAACCTGCAAACCAATTGCCAGATTTTGAGCGATCGCGGTTTAGAGATTTTGGAACGCGGGCCCGAAGAAGTCAAGGACTTGGGCCAATTTTTGAGCTACATTCATCCCGATGATGTGGAGATAATGCAAAGCAATTGGCAGCAGCACTTGCATCGAGAAACCTCACATTACTCCTGCGAGTACCGCATCCGCTGTCGGGACGGGCGCTACAAATGGGTTTTAGCCAGAGGGCGAGCAATTTGGGACTCTTCAGGCAATCCCGTGCGGGCCGTAGGTACCCTCACAGATATCAGCGATCGCAAACAAACAGAAATTGCCTTAAAACAAAGCGAAGAACGTTTGAGCATCGCCATCGAAGGCTCGGGCATGGCAACCTGGGATTTAGACGTGCGAACAAATCGAGTAATTTGGTCGGCGACCCATTTCAGCATTTTCGGCTGCGAACAGACACCGGGCGGCGAAACAACCCTCGCTGCGTGGCAAAACTGCCTGCATCCAGACGACTTCAAGCAAGTCCTGCAGGCAGTAGAAACAGCTCGGCAAACCCGATCGCTCTACTCCCCCGAATACCGGATCGTCCGGGCAGACAGCAGAGAAATCCGCTGGGTGAGCGCGTTCGGGCGCTATCTATACGGCCCTGCCGGCGAAGCAGTACGGTTTATCGGAGTATTATTTGATACTACCGATCGCAAAAACGCCGAACTCGCGCTGCAACAGAGCGAGCAAACCGTGCGCCGTCAACTTCTAGAGATAGAGTCGCTCTACCAAACAAGTCCCGTGGGTTTGGCCGTTTTAGACACAGATTTGCGGTACGTGCGGCTCAACCAGCAGTTAGCCCAAATCAACGGCTTGTCCGTGGAAGCGCACATCGGCCGGACGGTGCGCGAAATATTCCCCGGCTTGGCAGACACCGCCGAAGCTGTGTTCCGCAGCCTTCAAGACACCGGAGAACCGATGCAAAATTGTGAAATCAGCGGTGAAACCAAAGCTCAACCCGGTGTTGTACGCACTTGGCTCGTGAATTGGTGGGCGCTCAAAGACACGGGCGGGGAGATAGTCGGGATGAATGTCGCGGTACAGGAAATTACCGATCGCAAAATGGCCGAACTCGCCTTGCAAGAAAGCAACAACCGCTTTCAGTTAGCTGCAAGGGCGATCGACGGCATCGTGTTTGAGTGGGATTTCGCAGCAAACTCAGTTTACCGTTCCGAGGGACTGTACTCCCTCGTCGGTGTCCGCCCAGAGGATGCACCCGCAACACCAGAGTGGTGGAGAGAACGCATCCATCCCGTCGATTTGGCGCGCATCCTTGCCGGGGCGGACTCAAGCTTAAGTGCCGATCGCTACGAAGGCGAGTACCGAGTCCGGCACGAAGACGGGCGCTGGATCGATGTTTGGGAACGCGGCTGTTCGATCCGCAACCAGCAAGGTGAAGTGACCAAAGTTGTCGGCTTCACAACCGACATTACCAAACGCAAACAAGCAGAAGCAGCACTGCGCGATCGTGAAACCCACCTGCAGTTGATTCTCGACAGCGCCCAAGACTACGCCATCTTCACCACCGACACCGACGGACAAGTTACCAGTTGGAACGCAGGCGCCCAGAGATTGCTGGGCTATACCGAAGCCCAAATCGTCGGGCAGGACGGAGGCATCATCTTCACCCCAGAAGACTCTGCTGCTAGAAAGCCCGAAGCAGAAAGGCACATCGCCCTGACTCAGGAAAAGGCAGAAAACGAGCGCTGGCACGTCCGCAAAGACGGCAGCCGCTTTTGGGGCAGCGGGCTGGTGATGCCCCTGCGCGACGCAGCCGGCGAGGTGCAAGGTTTGCTGAAAATTATGCAGGACAAAACCGAGCGCCGGCAAATAGAAGAAGCACTGCGGCAAAGCGAAAATCTCTACCGCACCCTCGCCGATGGCGTCCCCCAATTAATGTGGATCAACACCGCCGACGGCAGGTTAGAGTTTTGCAACCAACACTGGAAAACCTATACGGGCATCAGGCCAGAATTGCCGCTGGCTGTGCCGGTGCTGCACTTATTTCATCCTGACGATCTGCCAGCAGTTGTCGCCACGCGCACTCCTGCGATTGAAGCAGGGGAAGCCTACGAATTCGAGTGTCGGGTTCGCAGGTTTGATGCTACTTACCGCTGGCATTTAGCGCGACTTGTTCCCGTCAAAGACAGGGGAGGACAGGTGGTGCAATGGGCGGGGATAGGGATTGATATTGACGATCGCAAACGAGCCGAAGAAAGCTTAGCAGAAAGCGACCGCCGCTTCCGCTTTCTGGCTGAGTCGCTGCCCCACCTGATTTGGAACGTAGACTCCGCCGGAGAAATTCGCTTTACCAATCAACAAAAATGGTTGGAATATCTGGGAATGTCTTACGAGGAAGCCGCTCAAAACAATTGGGAATCCCTAGTCCCGCCCTCGGATTTGGCACAAGCTTTTGCCCGCTGGCAAGAATCTCTCATCACCGGAGAAGTTTATCAAGTTGAGCTGCGCCTGCGGCGGGCAGCAGACCAAATGGAACGCTGGCATTTGTCCCGCGCCGTGCCAATTCGCGACGCAGGGGGCGAGATTGTCGAGTGGATCGGCACGAATACCGATATTCACGATCGCAAAAGCGCCCAACTCAACGAGCAGTTTCTCTCGGATCTCGAACTCCGCTTGCGGCAGCGCTCTAACCCAGCAGAAATGATGTGGGAAGCCATGCACAGTCTGGGAGAATATTTAAATGCCGATCGCTGCATGTGGCACGAAATCGATTTAGAAGCCGATCGGGCAATTGTCCGGCAAGACTGGCACCAGTCCGACCTGGCGAGCACCGTCGGCACCTATCCCATCTCAGACTTTAAGACCCCAGAACTGAAAGCCCTGTCTGTGGCAGGTCAAACACTTGTCATCTCAGATACCGCTAATTACCCCCATACAGCGCCTTTATTCGATAACTACGGTGCCATCTGTATTCGCGCTTTGGTCGATGTTCCCTGCCTTCAGGAAGGGCGCTGGGTGGCTCTTTTGCTGGTGACATCAAAGGTGGTGCGGCACTGGCGGCCCGATGAAGTTTGGCTGATGCAAGAAGTGGTGGCTCGCCTCTGGACCGTGATCCTGCACGCGCGAGCCATGCAGGATCTGCACGAAAGCGAGGCTCGGTTCCGCGCTCTAGCTGACAACATCGCTCAGTTGGCATGGATGACAGATGCCACCGGCTCGATTTTCTGGTACAACCAGCGCTGGTTTGACTACACTGGCACCACCCTAGAGGAAATGCAAGGCTGGGGCTGGCAGCAAGTGCACCACCCGGAACACCTCGATCGCGTTGTCGAAAAATTTAGGCGCTGCATTGAAACAGGCGAACTCTGGGAAGATACTTTCCCTTTGCGCGGCAAAGACGGATCGTACCGCTGGTTTCTCTCCCGCGCCGTGCCGATTCGCGACGATGGAGGCAAGGTGCTGCGCTGGTGCGGCACCAACACTGACATTACGGATCGCAAACTTGCCGCAGCGGAACGGGAACGCCTTCTGGCGCTCGAAAAGGCCGCGCGGGAAGAGGCAGAACAGGCTAACCGCGTCAAAGACGAATTTTTGGCTGTTTTGTCCCACGAATTGCGGACTCCCTTAAACCCGATTGTGGGCTGGACGAAGCTGCTGCGAGCGAACGTTCTGACACCGGACAAGCAGCGTTACGCCTTAGAGACGATCGAGCGCAACGCCAAACTGCAAACCCAGCTTATCGAAGATTTGCTCGACGTGTCGGGGATTTTGCAAGGCAAGGTCAGCTTGAATATTGCACCTGTGGATTTAGCCGGGGTCATCGGCGCTGCCATTGAAACGGTGCGTCTGGCGGCCCAAGTCAAATCGATTCAAATCAGCACTCAATTTGCACCGAATCTCGGCCCGGTGTTGGGCGATGCGGGGAGACTTCAGCAGGTAGTCTGGAATTTGCTGTCAAATGCCGTCAAGTTCACCCCGGCGGGAGGCAACATCCAAGTCGTTCTCGATCGGGCGGACACAAACGCCCAAATTACTGTAACTGATACGGGAAAAGGTATCGAACCTGATTTTCTGCCCTATGTATTCGACTACTTCCGCCAAGCTGACAGCACGATGACGCGCAAGTTTGGCGGATTGGGTTTAGGATTGGCGATCGTCCGCCATCTCGTCGAACTCCACGGCGGCACGGTGAAATCCGACAGTCCCGGCGAAGGCCAAGGCGCAACCTTGACCGTCTGGATACCCCTGATGCCCGTGCAACCTCACAGAAGTCCTGCGCCAACTGCGCCGCCGGAACAATCCTTCAATTTGAGCGGTATCAGGGTGTTAGCGGTGGATGATGATGCCGATGCGCGAGATTTGGTGGTTTTTCTGCTTGAGAATTCTGGGGCAAGTGTTACAGCAGTTGCTAACGCGGCCGATGCCTTGGCGGTTTTAACTCAGTCTGTGCCGGACGTGCTGTTGAGCGATATTGGAATGCCCGACACCAACGGTTATCTGTTCCTGCAGCAAGTTCGGGCTCTGCCGCCCGACCGAGGGGGACTGGTTCCGGCGATCGCCCTCACCGCTTATGCTGGAGAAATTGACTATCAGCAGGCCCTGGCTGCGGGGTTCTGGCGCCACATTGCTAAGCCTTTAGATCCCGATAAGTTGGTGCAGGCGATTTTGGAGGTACTCGATCGATCGGGCCCAAACATTGTTTAAGGTCTTTTTGTGTCGGAAAAGTCTTTATTTAACGAACCGCGAAGACGCAAAGAACGCCAAGGAAGAAGGGAATAAGAAAGGAAGATGTAATATTATTTTCGTTTGACTTGGACTTGTATGATGTTAAATTTTGTAGGGGCAGGTTTGCCAACAATAATTGCCCGCAATCTACAATATAATAAACCCGCCCCCGCCCGCGACAATTCCGATGCTACCGGATTTGATATAAGTAATCTTAAGTCTGGTTATTTCTGATTAGACATCTCCCATAATTGTGGAACAAGCATCCTGCAGGTTCAAGACTTGCTTTTCACTCCTGTGTCTCTTGATTTTGAGGGTGCTATTGTCGTTCGACGATCGCGCATCATGTCAAACAAAAAACCCCACAGATGGAGGTTTTTTGATGATTATTTGTGCTGGTCGGACAGGTTAAAACATCCCGTCCCTGCATCATGCCCACAGCCCTAAGACTCGATTCTTAGCGGTAGTCGGTGCGAACGGCGGGGTCGCGATCGCCAGTTGTAGTCGTATAGCGGACATTTTCTTCGCGTTTGCGGGGAATCAAACCCAACAAACCAGACAAGCCTAGCAATCCCAACCATCCCCAATCAAAATCGCGATCGGTTTCTGTATTGTAGACATCGGAGCGAGGAGTGGTTGTGGTGGTGGTGCTGTTAGTACCGCCAGTTGTATCTGTCTGAGCAGAAGCAGGCAGATGAGCTGGTGCTATGGCTAAACCAGCAGCTATAATACCTGCACCGATTGCTTTGGATAAATCAGAACGTTTCATAATTCAAATGCTCTCTGCGTTGGGAAAAATCTTTAACTATCACAAATATATCGATCGGCTTTTAAAGTTAAATCCACCTCTAGCAGTAAACATTGTTATGTTCCACGTATAACTACAGATTGATATCAAATTTATAGCAGCCGCACGAAATTTAAAATTGCTCGCGGAGGTACTCCGGCACTATAAATCGCGGGTCTGACACCTCACTCGGTTGTGAGGCACTCCGGCACTCTCGACAGCAGACCAGGTGTTGTTGACAAAAAACGGTAAACTCATATATTGCACAGACAACAGTTGGAACTCGATCGACGGAGATAAAAACTTTTGGGAATAGAGTTACGCAGCTACGTATTTCTAGACAATTTGCAGCCCCAGCACGCAGCATACATCGGTACAGTCGCCGCCGGATTCTTGCCGCTGCCGGGGGATGCGTCGCTGTGGATAGAAATCTCGCCCGGTATCGAAATTAACCGAATTACCGATGTCGCCCTCAAATCTGCCTCGGTGCGTCCGGGAGTGCAGGTAGTCGAACGCTTGTACGGCCTTCTGGAAGTACACTCGAGTCAGCAGGGGGAAACGCGGGCCGCAGGTAAAGCAATTCTAGAATTCATCGGAGTCCGCAGAGAAGAATGTATCAAACCGCGAGTGATTTCCAGTCAAATTATTCGCAATATTGACGCCCACCAAACACAATTAATCAACCGCACCCGCCGGGGACAGTTGCTGCTGGCCGGACAAACGCTTTACGTCTTAGAAGTAGAACCGGCGGCCTATGCAGCGCTGGCGGCCAATCAAGCAGAAAAAGGCGCATCTATTAACATCTTAGAGGTTCAGGCTGTCGGTAGTTTCGGACGGCTTTACCTCGGCGGCGCAGAACGAGATATTATAGCAGGTTCCCAGGCAGCAATTGCGGCGGTGGAAAGCGTGGCTGGTAGGGAAAATCCAGCAATTTTTGGTCGCAAGGAATAGCCGTTAAAGGAGATGTAATTATGGCAAACAAACAGCATTTAGCGCTCCTGAAAAAAGGTGCAGTTACTTGGATTGAGTGGAGAAATCTCAACCCGAATCTAGAACCGGATCTCAGCGAAGCTAATCTCGCACAAGCAAATCTCAGAGGAGCGCATCTTTGGCGGTCGAACCTTTGTAAAGCAGACTTGTTTAAGGCTAAATTAATTGCGGCTAAATTCGCGGAATCTAACCTCAGTTTAGCAAATCTTTCCGGAGCGCAACTGTTAGAAACTAATTTAATTAAAGCTAACTTAACTGGCACAAACCTCCAAGCGGCTGACCTCAGAGGAGCTGATTTGAGCGGTGCTAATTTAATTGGGGCGGACATTAGCGGTGCAAATCTCCAACAAACCGATTTCGGTGAGGCGAATTTAATCGGTGCGGTGATGTTTCGAGTTAATGCGATGGGCGCGAACTTCAACTTTGCTAATCTCAGTCAAGCTAATCTCACTCAAGGCGAATTGATTGAAGCACATTGCTATGCAGCCAATTTTTTTAAAGCTAACCTCGGGGAAGCTCACTTCACTGCAGCATATCTTTTCAGAGCCAATTTCAATTTCGCGGAGTTGAGCGCTGCCGATTTTCGGTGGGCAAACCTCGGCAAAGCTGATTTGAGAGGGGCGAATTTGACCGGCGCCAATCTCAGGGGAGCGAAATTGGCGGGAGCTAATCTGAGCCAAGCTATTTTGAAAGGAACCATCATGCCTGACGGCAGCATTGTTTGATAAATATTGGATAATATTTATTCGTGTAAAATAACCGCGATCGTGAAAAAAAGCCAGTTGCGCGTTTACCGAAATGATTGCCAAAACATTAATTTTTGGGGCGGGTTGAGACTTTCTCTCTCATACAAATCCGAGATGAGAGTAAACCCGCCTCGGCTCAAAACTCGCAACTGTCGATCGATTAATTTTTGCGGGTCGGCGATACTTGATAAAGTCCTCTAACGGGCCCTGGATCGGTCGGTGAATCTTGCTGCTGTGTTGGAAGTGTAAACTGATCTTGGAGCCCGGTGGGAGTGGGGAAACAGCCGCTGGGTTGAGGTGCTAGCTGGCAAGCGGCAGGCAGTGCCATGACTGAGGCATCGAAGGGATTGACGGCATCTGGGACGCGGAGAATCGGGTCGCTGGAAACTTGCCGCTGCATTATTCGTCGGTAAAAGCCGTTGACGCGACTGGCATCCCGCTCAATTTCTTTTTCGGGAAAGGCAACGACGCCGCTGGGGGAACCGATGCCTAAATAGTCGCCCAAGTAACCTTGCAAGCTGACGTTTTGGTAAAAGTCTCCTGAAGCTTCAAAGAATTGTCGGTTGAAGTCGTCGGCAATTGGGTGAAATCGCTCTGTTTGTGCTTGGGCTGGTTTGACGGATGCCATTGCGGCAGAGGCGACAGCGAGAATCAACGCGCCGCTCAGGCTTTTTAACTTTTGACTCATATATTTGGGCCTCCTTAATTAATTCCGATTCCACTATAAACTGATTATCGGCGGATTATTTGTGTTTTTTACACGGTGTGAGTTATGGATGCTGCGGATTTAAAGGTGTTGCGCGATCGACTTCTAGATTTGTTGTGCGAGTTTGCTTATCGCGAAGGGGATTTTGTGCTGTCTTCAGGGCAGAAAAGTTCTTATTACATTAACTGCAAACCGGTGACGCTGCACGCTGAAGGTGCTTTGGCAACGGGACGTTTGCTGTTGTCGATGCTGTCGTCGGACGTGCAAGCTGTGGGCGGTTTGACTTTGGGTGCTGACCCGATTGTAACTGCGGTGAGCGTGGTTTCGGCTTTGGGCGATCGACCTATACCAGCTTTAATTGTCAGAAAGGAGACGAAGGGACACGGGACAATGGCGTATATTGAGGGGCCGCTGTTGCCAGAGGGGACGAATGTGGCGGTTTTGGAGGATGTGGTGACGACGGGCAAGTCGGCGATGCAGGCGGTGGAACGGTTGCGGGGTGCGGGTTATAAAGTCGATCGCGTGTTGTCGCTGATTGACAGAGAGCAAGGTGGTGCCGAGTTTTATCGCTCTGTTGGATTGGACTTTGAAACGGTTTTTACGATTAAGGATCTTCAAAAATGGATGAGTAGCAAAAAATAGGCAAAAGTGCGATCGCCAGCCTCCTCCTCAGAAGAATCCCGTCAACGGCCGCCGAACATTTAATAGCGAGAAGGGGGGGCGATCGCATCAAACTCACAGCACTTAAGACCACACAAAACCAAAAATGTCAACTCAAAATTACAGAAGAACAGTTGAAGAAATCCGTGAGTTAGCTTCTATGTTTTGGCCTTCCGACTTATCTCAAAAGGAAGCAGAACTCAGTGTCATACCAAAATTGATAGAAACTCAAGAGCAATTTATTGCTATTCTTAGCGTCCCAGTTTCGGAGTTAAGCGGATTATTTCAAATAGTAGAAGCTTCAACACTTTCTGCAAATATGTTCCTGAAGCATTTAATTGTACTGGCGGACTTTGGGGGAGAAATGATAAAAAGAGTGAATAGTCAGTTTAATTCTATGTTTCCCTTAAAGAGATTAGATTACCTTTGGAACCTGCAAACTTACTCTTATCAATTCAGTTTTCTACCAGCATCAGGTCAACTAAGCAATAATAAACTAGGGATTGACGGTAAAAAAATCCTCCAAAATCAATCTCTATCTTTGGCACATAAAGATTTAATAGCAATTCTTCTGTTCGGCGCTAGTTCACTGAATGAAAAAAGCGCTGAGGTTCTAGCTAAATGTGAAATTGGTAATTACTTAGGTCAACCAGATAAATTAAATAAGTTTATTAAACAACGATATATCTGGGTTAGCCGGATAACTTCTGGGTCACAATCCAATACTTTAGGTCAAATCGCTCAAAACTTTGTCAAAAAATACTTACAAGATAATTTAGGGGTTATAGATATAGCTATTAGACCTAACGCTAATTTACCCGGCGTTAGACATACTGACCAAGAAAGCGAAAAAGGACTAACAACATTCGATCTAGTTCTTTCTAAAGAAGATAAGTTTGTTGCAATAGAGATTAGCTTTCAGGTAACAACAAATAGTGTAATTGAACGTAAAGCTGGACAAGCAAGAGCTAGATTTGAGCAGATTGAAAATGCCGGTTATAAAATGGCTTATGTCATTGATGGCGCTGGTAACTTTGAGAGGGAAAATGCAATCCGAAACTTGTCTACGTACAGTCATTGCACTGTTGCATTTTCCCACAATGAAGTTAATGTATTTTGCGATTTTTTGAGGGATTAATTTGCGCTTAACAAAGATTAAAGAGATGGTATACTTAAGAAATGGTGTTAAAATCTAAACTAACTAAAATTCTTATGCCAAAAATCCGTTTTATTGACTTATTCTCAGGAATAGGCGGCATGAGATTAGCGTTTGAATCCGCTGCTCGTTCCTTGAATCTGGAAACAGAATGCGTATTAAGCAGCGAAATCAATCCCGACGCTCAGTTAGTTTACCAGAAAAACTTTGCCGACACACCTTTAGGCGACATCCGATTAATTGACAAACTGCCTGAACATGAAATTTTACTAGCGGGATTTCCTTGTCAGTCTTTCTCCTATGCTGGCAAAAAAGAGGGCTTTGGAGACACCAGAGGCACCCTATTTTTTGAGATTGCCAGGTTAATTGATACCTTTAAACCTCAAGCATTTATTTTCGAGAACGTGCGGGGGCTTGTCAGCCACGACGGCGGCAGAACCCTCGAAACTATTAAGGGCGAAATCACAAGCCGAGGTTACAGCTTAGATTATTTTTTGCTCAACAGCTCTAACTTTAGTTTACCTCAGAACCGCGTCCGAGTTTACCTAGTAGGAATTTTAAATGCTTCGCCCCAATTTAAGCTAATTACCGACGTAGGCCCAAAAGATTCGCATTCCTCTAGTCATCAACAGCTATCGTTATTTTCCCCGTTAAGTCAACCTGTCACAGTTGCAGATATTTTGGAAGACAATCCAGATCCAAAATATGATTGTTCGCCAGAATTTGTTAAAGCCTTAAAACAAATAGTTAACAATGATTTCAGCCGACTGCACGGTAGGCGGCTAATTGACTATCGCGGTGGCAATTCGATTCATTCTTGGGAACTGGGTTTGCGAGGCGAGTGCAGTTTAGACGAAATTGAATTAATGAATCTTTTTATCTTGAAAAGGCGCAATAAAGAATTTGGTTCAAACCAAGATGGCAATCTATTAACTAAAGAGCAAATAGCTACTTTTTTTGCTCATCCCAATCTCGATCAAATTCTCGATTCCTTGGTAACAAAAAAGTACCTGCAACGGAACAACGATCTATACAAACCTGTATCCGGTAACTTTTCCTTTGAAGTCTATAAATTTCTAGACCCGCAGAAAATTTCTGTAACAATTGTTGCCAGTGATGCTAATAGATTAGGAGTTTACTATCATAACCGAGTCCGTAGGATTACTCCCCGCGAGGCAGCGCGGTTACAAGGTTTTTCCGATAGTTTTATTCTGCATCCTAATGATGAGAAAGCTTATCATCAACTGGGTAATAGTGTAAGTATTAATGTAGTTGAAGCTGTTGCTATAGAAGTTATCCAGAATGTTTTGTGTTCTACCAAACAAAAAGTTAGCGCCTGGTGAATTTGGAAGGGTGGGCGGAAACACTCCGCCCACCCTAGCAACTAGCTTTGCGCTACAGGTTTCTCAGCCAAAAACTTCTCTAATTTCTTCAAAGCATCGGCATCAACCTTAGATCGGTGTTTTATTGGGTGGGATGAGAAACTATGCCCGCTCTAAATTTATCAAAATCAGCTCAGGTACTTGGAGGACAAGGGAAAATAAAGTTTTCGGTGCTAAACAAGCGCAAGCTTTCAGGTTCAGAATCTCTACCAATCGGCAGATTTTAGCATAGCGGAATTATAACCTGAGTGAGATATTAACTAGAGAACACTGTTTTAAGATGTTACATGACGCCGCAAGGAGAAGCAGTAATGATTTTACCTGCATCTATTCAAAGGAAATGGAAACTACTGGCAACAGCCTTTATTTGTCCTCTGACACTAATTGGTGTTGGCATTCAGCAACAACCGATTCAAGCACAACAAAATCCATCTAAGACTAATGTTGGTGCTTTGCCAGATGGTATTTACCTGTACGGAGATTCGCCACAGCCCAACCAAGTTCTTCAAAACTATATTGTGTTTCAACGCCAGAACGATCGCGTCGTTGGTGCCATCTACGCGCCGCGATCGGACTTTGCGTGCTTCACTGGTAAAATCCAGGGAAATACACTGTCCGGGAAGGCAATCTCAGCCGGAAAGGTTCAAACAGTTGAAATCAATACTCAGCTAAGCAATCTGCATTCTATTCGCACAATTAGCTCAAACGATCGGCGCATTCTTTCAACGTGCCAACAAACTGCACAAGCTAACATATCGAGGTAAATCTTTTATTTAGCTCAAACGCTGCATGAGGTTGGGGGTGCGTTAACGCAGTGTAACGCACCCTACGAATTGACACTTTCTCGTGACCAGGCTCTGGTAATAAATATCTAGAGGCTCTGCCTCCATTAAAAAATATATAATTACTGGATTCGTTGGTAAGAAAAAAGTACCTGCAGGGAAGAGCGCTATTTTCCTTTTCGGAAACTCCTTTTAATATAACCTTAACTAAGGCGAGCATTGCCGACCCTACTAACTAAACATTATACCAATGGTGAGTAATATTTTGTTAATACTCGGTTGATTGCAGGGACAATATTTGAGGGTGCATGGTGTAGTGCTTGTTGCAGTCTAGATCCGGCAAGATCGCGAAATCCCAAAGTGCTAATTATAGCGCCATCGCGGAGGCAAGCTTGCCAATCACTGGTTTCTTCTGAATAAGCTATTTCTTTTCGGACATAGTAAGCCTCTCCCCAAAAAAGTTGCCCTCCCTGTGCTGAAACGGGAACGACCCGCCCGTCGAAAATTTGTACGTCTTTATGTTTGAATGCTGAGGCTTCTGGTAAACTGCTATAGTGACAAAGATTTGTTAGTCGCCACAGAACGAAGCCTCGCTTACGCAGAAAAGAGTCGATATCGCTGAAAAGAGGCTGACCCAAATAAATAGGGTTAAATTCTACTTCAATTTGTAAAGCGCGTATCGACTGTAAGCAATTTTCAGCGCCCTCTAAAACTCCCAATTCCGATCCTTGAGTATCAAGTTTAAGGAAGTCCACTTCATTGACACCAGTAGACGAAGCCCAGGTATCCAATGTCGTTAAATCAACCTTTGTTTCACCAACCAATTTTGCACAAGCTAGATGAGGCATAGAGCTTGTAAGTGATGAGTCAGGTTTGTATAAAGAACTACAAGCTGGTTCAGCGGTGAGAAAAAGTGGCAGTTTACCCTCGGAATCTGCCAATGCCTTAGCAACAAAATGTACATCAGAAGAGCCTTGATAGGTACTCTTCAATCGCTCACATTCGGCAGGATCTGGATCGAATCCGATTAAGGTGACATGAGAACCAAAAAGAGACCAAACATTAGCAAATCCCCATCTACAACCAACATCTATAACAACTAAATTTCGCTCAAAATATTCTGCTAACGAACCAACTATCGGGAAAATACCAGCGATGGGTGGCTTATTTTCATTAAACATAACTGAGGATGAATTTAAAAGTAACAAGTTAGCACAAATGTAAATTTGCAACAGCTTTACAATTAAGTAAGGTGGGCCTTGCCCACCCTACTAATTAATCCAATTAGCTTTGGGCTACAGGTTCCTTAGCCAAAAACTTCTCTAATTCCGTCAAAGCATCGGCATCAACCTTAGTCTGCATAGGACAGAACTTAGGGCCGCACATCGAACAAAATTCAGCAGTTTTGTATATATCTGCAGGCAAAGTTTCGTCGTGATATTCCTTTGCCCGTTCTGGATCTAATGACAGCTCAAATTGACGGTTCCAATCGAAATTGTAACGCGCTTTCGAGAGTTCATCGTCGCGATCGCGCGCGCCCGGCCGCCTCCGCGCAATATCCGCCGCGTGCGCTGCAATTTTGTAAGCAATTAACCCGTTTCGGACATCCTCAGCATTCGGCAATCCTAAGTGTTCCTTCGGCGTCACGTAACACAGCATTGCAGTACCGTACCAACCAGCCATCGCCGCCCCAATTGCTGAGGTAATGTGGTCGTATCCAGGCGCAATATCTGTCACCAACGGCCCCAAAACATAGAAGGGTGCTTCCGAACATTCCTCCATTTGTTTCTTGACATTAAACTCAATTTGATCCATCGGCACGTGTCCGGGCCCTTCCACCATTACCTGCACGTCATGTTCCCAAGCTTTGCGAGTTAATTTACCCAAAGTCTTGAGTTCGGCTAATTGAGCTTCGTCGGAAGCATCGTGAGTGCAACCGGGGCGCAGAGAATCTCCCAAACTAAACGAAACATCGTATTTTTTGAATATTTCAATGATGTCGTTAAAGTGAGTGTAGAGGGGATTTTGTTTGTGGTGGTGCAGCATCCACCGTGCCAAAATACCGCCGCCGCGAGAGACAATGCCAGTAATTCTGTTCCTCACCAGCGGCAAATGTTCAATGAGAATTCCGGCGTGAATTGTTTGGTAATCAACACCTTGTTGAGCGTGTTTGTCAATGATGTGAAGAAAGTCATTGGGGGTCAGACTTTCCATATTACCGTGAACGCTTTCTAGAGCTTGGTAAATTGGTACAGTACCGATCGGCACCGGTGAAGCTTTGATAATCGTAGTGCGAATTTCATCCAAATTGCCGCCGCCGGTGGACAAGTCCATCACGGTATCAGCGCCGTATTTAACTGCTAATTTAAGCTTGTCAACTTCTTCTTCCATATTGGAAGAGTTGGGAGATGCACCGATATTAGCATTGACTTTGCATTTAGACGCAATGCCGATCGCCATCGGTTCCAAATTCGGGTGATTGATATTAGCGGGAATAATCATCCGTCCCCGCGCTACTTCCGCGCGGATCAGTTCTGGCGGGAGATTCTCTCGCTTAGCAACAAAGTGCATTTCCTCAGTAATTACACCTTGACGGGCGTAGTGCATTTGAGATACATTGCTCTGCCCGCTACGCTTCGCGATCCATTCGGTACGCATATTTAATTTCCTTGATAAACAGCTTCCCTCCGCTGGTATTACCCAGACTCAGGTTCTAAGGGTGTTTTCTCAGCCCGGATATTCGGGCACCCCTAGCTAAGTTGTTAATAGTAGCACTGATGTCTGTACCAGATGAAAGCAATTAAGGAAATCTTAATATAAACAATGGAGTGAGGAGATCGAAAGTGCGATCGCCCTTTCCTGACTTCTGATATTTCTGCTGTTTAAAAAGTACACGCCAGCGAAGCTATCCTGAAGGGAATCGCACCCCATTTAACAACCTAAAAACAATTACACCTCATCAGGATTAATCCCCATTTCGCGCAATTTTGCTGCTAGGCGATCGGCGCGTTGTTTTTCTTCCTCCGCCCGAAGGTGTTCTTCTTCAGCGCGAAGGTGTTCTTCTCCAGCGCGAAGGCGTTCTCGTTCCGCCCGCAGGCGTTCTTCTCGGGCACGTTCCTCTCCAATTAACAGCAAATTCCCTTCACTATCCCACCAACGCAACCAAGGTAAATTCATCTCATCATATTCACCTTGCCAAATTCCCAACTCAACTCCAAGCTGAGGAATCGGATAGCGACCGCGCTCATTTACACTCATGCGCTGATAGCAATTGTCTTCTAAATGGTACATTTCTACAGAGGCTTTTTTCACTTCATAAATGCCGTAGTAAGGAACGCGAATCGCCTGTTCGTAAACCCAAAATTTGCCCACCTTTTGTTCTTCGGCTTGACCTGGTTCGGGCGGCGGGGTTCTGTCTCGTTCTTCTGCACCGTTCCCCGACACAAATTCCAAAACAATCAGCGGTGCAACGTATTCTTTCCACAATACATAAGAACGTCGCACCTCACCATTTAATAGTGGGGGAACATTCGGCACATAAAACCAATCGGGCGCTTCGGCACCGCGTTCGAGAGGGTCAGTTAAACGCCAATAAATCCCGCAATCTTGGCCGATGCGGTAGCGTCCGTCAGGATGAAGTCGTTGCAATATTGGTCGGAGTGAATCAGTGAGAATAATGCTTTGAGGAAGTTCTTGAAAGTTTTTCACAAAAGTACCGTCCGACTCTGGTAATTCAGTGTGGTCTGGGAGATGCGTGACTTCCAATTCAAATGATTTGGCAATAGTCATAAAACGTGGACTGATTTGAGGAATTAAACTTATTATAGTAGAAGGAAGAAGGAAGAATCTAAATTTTGCGAATTAAAATCGCCCCCTTAATTAGTAAAATTTAATAATATAAAAATTTCTATTAACCCAATATGAAATCAACGCTCACTTCTAAATCTGGAAAAGCCAGCGGCGCAACTTGTTGACCGCGCCAAAACTTGAGCATTAAACTATAACCATTCGGGCCGGGCTGACGGTAGACTTCCAAACAATTTTCAACTAAATCTACCAGCCAAACTTCCTGAATGAGCGATCGAGCGTAAATCGATACTTTCACATCTCTGTCATAATCAACCGTACTATCTGAAACCTCAACTAACAGCAAAACTTCAGACGATATTGGATGGGCTGTGGCGTAGTAATCAGCACGAGGTTGCAGCAATACAACATCTGGTTGAGGTTCAGTGCGCTCCGTCAACTGGATAGGGTCTTGGACACCCAAAATAGCAAGATTTTGTGGAATCACGCTAAAACTGCGGATCAGTCGTCGCACACAACTTGCATGACGAGTTCCAATTGCAGCCATTTTAACAACCTCTCCTTCTATGAGTTCTACCCGATCGCCCTCGGAGAGAATACCAGCCTCAGTCATCAAATGATATTCTTTTACTGTAAACAACCGTTTTTGAAGCTGAACAGACATATAACTATTCTCCTTGTTTGCAGCTTACCTAAATTTACCATAAAAAAACCGCCCCAAACAGAGCGGCAAAAAAATAAAAAATTCTGACGATAAACCTCAGATAAAAAGCATTTAAATTCCAGCTATTAAGTTTGGTTAAAACTCGCAAATAACTGTGTATATGGTTTATCGTCAACCATTACTACAGCTAAATTTGATTGGCGCTGCCAAAGTTTATCTCGATATACAGGTAACATATTCTCATCCGTTATCAACTTAAAACTAGGGTTCGCCTCCCGATTATCCTGACAGTTATGAATTTTGAACAACCGGATTTGGAGTTAATTTAAGTCTTTTTTTCCCCGGAATCAACGGAATCAACTTTGTCTGTATCCTGCTTTAATTGTGATACAATTGCACCTCGATCGCGCCAAGCTTCGGCATTTTCTGGTTTGATGGCAATAGCTCGATCGTAAGCTGCCATTGCTTCCTCATACCGCTTTAATTCTGACAAAGCTATCCCCACATGACGCCAAGCATCGTAGGAGTCGGGCTTAATAGCAATCGCTTTCTCATAAGCTGCGATCGCTTCTTCAGTGCGCTGCAATTTTGCTAAAGATTCCCCTTTGGCAAACCAAGCTTCGTAACACTCCGGATTCAGGGTAATTGCTGATTCGTAAGATGCAATTGCTGCTTCGTGCTGCGACAGTTTGTCGAAAGCAGCGCCTCGGTTGTGCCACACTTCAAAATCCTCCGGTTTAAGGGCGATTGCTTTGTCGTAGGATTCGACCGATTCTTGATATCGCTGCATTTTTCCGAGCACAGCGGCTCTATTGTACCAAACTTCGTATTTGTCGGGCCGGATGCCGATCGCCCGATCGTAAGAATCAATAGCATCACTGTAGCGCAGCAGTCTCCACAGCATATTGCCTCGATTGTACCAAGTTTCATATCTCTTGGGATTGAGTTCCAGAGCGCGATCGTAAGAATCAACTGCTGCTGCGTACTGCTGTACTTTGGCCAGCATCGCGCCTCGGTTGTGCCAAATTTCGCTGTCGGTTGCTTTGATAGCGAGGGCGCGATCGTAACTGGCGATCGCTTCTTCGTAATGCTGCAATTGACCCAACAAAGCCGCTATACTGTGCCAACAACCGTATTTTCGGGATTCGCTCGAACTTGCTCGCTCGTAACAGGCGATCGCCTCTTCGTACCTGTGCAATTTGCCCAGCAAATGCGCTTTATTATACCACAATTCGTAGTTATCCGGTTTAATCGATATTGCTTGGTCGTAACAGGCGAGTGCTTCTTCCGGGCGCTGCAATCTGATTAACACATTTCCGCGCCAATACCAAGCCTCATCCAAATTATTATTAGCTAAAATAGCTTTTTCCAAGCAGACTAATGCCTCGTCATAATTGCCTTGAAAATAAAGCCCTTCGGCTTGCTTGACATAATCGTCAGCAATCAAATTTTCGTTCCTAGCAGGTGCAGTTTGCGAATTTGGGGAATTGTTTAAAGCCGGTTGAGGTGCGATTTTGAGAGCTTCTTTGGCAACAACTGCGGGAACTTGGGAAATTTCTTGAACAATTTGATATTTTTTCTCGTCAACTTCTTTCAGCAAAACTTGCAGGTGCATGAGAAATTGAGATTTGAGAGTCTCAATTTGCTCGACAGAAGATTTGGAAAGTTCAGTTTCTCTAGTTAAAAAGTCTATCGATTGTTTAGCTGCACCCATTTGCGCTTCTAATTCCTCCCTCAACTTTTGATTCAGTTGGCTAGAATTTATGAGTTCGGATTCCAATACACCAATTCCCTGCAATCGTTTATTGGCATCAGCAACCAACTGTTTGATTATCAGCCGTCGCATCATCCAAAAAAAGGCAATTGTCACTGGTGGAAATACAGTACCAAGAATTAGTAAAATATTGAGCAGAGTTATGGTACTATTAAAACCGTATCCAGATTCAGCACGGCCATCAGACGGGGAGATAAAAGCGAAAACCTCGCGAACTTGAGGATTGCTTTCAGCCCCGGTTTCGATTAATTTAGCCAGCCAGGTTTCTTGTAAAGATTTTGTTAGTTCATCGCCGGATGCAGCAGGAGTATTCGCCTTGGTTTTTGCACCAGCAGATGAATCGGGTTGAGCGGCCGCTACCAGCAAACCTGTCGGTGATTTTACGGCAATTCGCGGGGAAAATTGTTCGCGGGCGATCGTCTCGGGCTCGCTAATTGGCTCAGCCCGACGCGATGCGGTAGTATTTGGGGAAAATTGTTCGTGGGCGATCGTCTCAGGCTCGCTAATTGACTCAGCCCGAGGCGATTCAGTATTATTTACGGCATCAACAAAGTTGCTAGCTTGCGGTGTCTGAGGAGAAATAGGAGGTGCAGCAGGATTGGTGCTAGTATTAGCAGTTAAATTGTGGGATGCGAGGGCAGCCAGAGTCAAGAGAGCTACATTTGAGACGCGCATAAACGTCAACTCATTTAGGAGAAATTGGTGCTTGGTTGTCAGCGATCGGGCGATCGACCTCATACTCTCAGCAGTTAGAATAGCTGACATGAGGAATGCTGACTTACTATCTCCAAAATACGAGAGGAGTCTGAATTTTCAGGAAAACTGCCAGCAATTCTGGCTGTGTAACTTTGATGAAAGAATATATTCTCGCGCCTAATCCGGTTGAATAACACTCGGAATCATCATTAAGCTGGTAGGGGTGGCTTCACCAATCTGCACAATTAGCCAACTATCCCGGTGAAGCCGCCCCTACCGACCCGATTTTTAACTCTAAACCGCAGCTAAAACCGCTTCCGGCTGCTGAACTTCAGCCACCACTTCCTCTAAATCAGCGCCGTAAATTTCACAGCTATTATTCGGACTTTCAATCAGCTTAATCTTGTGCAACTGGGCGCCCAATTCCCGAACGGGCGATCGCAATAATTGCCCGATCCGAACCGCAATATTCTCCGCAGTCGGCACAACGTTCTCAAAATAAGCAATATCCTTATTCAAAAAAGTGTGATCGAAAGGTTCAACAACATAATCGTCAACGGCTTTTTGCAAAGCTCCCAAATCAGCAATCATCCCAGTCCGCGCATCAATCTCCCCTTTAACAGTCACCTCTAAATGATAATTGTGACCGTGACCGTTGGGACGAGCACATTTGCCGTAAATTTCCGAGTTTTCTTCAAAACTCAAATCGGGACGAGCCAACCGGTGGGCGGCACTAAAATGAGTGGACAAAGTTAGATAAGCTTCCATTCCGTTTCCTAAATATTCAGCCCAAAGTTCGGGATGTTCAAACAATTGAATTTTACTCACAGGTAAATGAGGGGCTAGCCGCAGCCAAATTTGCCGTGCTATGTTTTCGGTAGTTGGCAGAGTCTGCTCAAATTCCGGCCACGCTTCGTTGAGAAAGGAAAAATCGAGATCCTTGATAACTTCCCGCTTGATGACGTGCTTGACATCAGACAGGTTGAGTACCATACCGTACTCGTCGAGTTCGCCTATCATGGAAACGTAAAGGACGTAATTGTGTCCGTGTCCGGGTGCGCGGGCAGTTGGGCCAAACCGCTCAAAGTTCTCGGCTTCGCTTAACTCCGGCAGCCAGTACCGGTGACTCGCCGAAAACTGTGCCCGACGATTGATGATGCACTGCATAAAAGTCAAGTAGGGTAAGCTTGTTAAGTTCTGTAAAGGACTCTCTTCTTAAGGATAAACTAAATTTTGCTGGAATTTTTCGATTATTTGAGGGTGCTGTAAATGAATTTCTACCAATTTTCCAGATATTGGCAACAAGTCGCTATTCGATCGAGCCGCCAGGCCCATTTTACGCCGCAACACAGATATCCGGCCGAAAATATCGCTACAAAACAGTTTCTCGCCATCAGTTGCTAACCCATCAGTTACGAGTCTTTGAGAGAGTGCCACTCACCCGCACCTGTAACAGCGCGCGCCCGGAATTTCGACTTTTTAGTCTTGGCCCTGCCATCGTTAGCAGTTTGCGGTTCAGTTGCGGCCAAAACTAATCACTCCTTACCAATCACCAATTACCCATTACCAAATATTAATGAATTCGATTACTGCAGGAGCCGATCGCTTTTTTGAAAATTTGTCTGGTGCGACAACAACCCCCCTCTTCTATATCGGGGACGCTCATCTGTCCATCAGTGCGATCGTTAAACTGATAATTTTAGCTATATTTGCCTTGATTGTAGCTAAGATTATCAGCGAAGGAATCAAGCGCAGCGTGCTAGTTCGGATGAGATTGGATCGCGGCAGTCGAGAAGCAATTTCCACCATCATTAGCTATATTTTAGCAACTATTGGCTGTATATTCGTCTTGCAAAGTGCCGGCATCAACCTCACTTCTCTCACCGTCTTGGCTGGGGTTGTCGGCATAGGTTTTGGCTTCGGCTTGCAAAATCTCGCCAGCAACTTTATCAGCGGTCTCACCCTGCTATTCGAGCACCACATTAGAGTCGGAGACTTTATTGAAATAGACAAGTTCTTAGGAACAGTAGAAACAATTTCGATCCGCTCTACTATCATTAAAACTATTGACGGTCTATTTGTAATTATACCAAATATTAAATTTGTCGAAACTAACATTATTAACTGGAGTTACAAAGACGCTAGATGCCGCATCCACATCCCCGTCGGTGTTGCTTACGGATCGGACCCAGTAATAGTTACGGAAGCGCTATTAATTGCGGCGCGGATGGAATCGAATGTCTTGTCCCATCCTTCTCCTAAAGTATGGTTTTGCGGTTTTGGAGATAACGCTTTAAATTTTGAACTTTTAGTTTGGATTGACCAGCCGCAGGAAAGCGATGCTATTAAAAGCGCGGTCAATTTTTTAATAGATTACGAATTGCGCCACCGAAATATCGAAATTCCCTTTCCCCAGCGGGATTTGTGGCTGCGAAACCCGCAAGAGTTAACTAAACTTTTTCACGATCGCAAAGACGATAATTCCAACGGCAAACTTTTTCCCCAGAATGCTAAACATTCAGCCGACATCAAATCTAATCCCCCCGTTTCCGAACATAAAAATCCAGCGCCTAAATCCCCAAATAATTGGACGCTGCGAGATTTGTTGCGGCGAGTAACTTATTTTGAACAGTGTACGGATTTAGAACTGCGACAGTTAATTGAATACGGCTACCGACAACTGTTTCCAGCGGGACAAGTTGTATGTAAAGAAAATGACCCTGGCGATTCTTTTTATATTATTCTTTCGGGTACTGTAGAAGTTCTTTCTCAAAAAGCCGATCAGTATATTGCTACGCTTCACGAGGGCGAGTTTTTTGGGGAAATATCTTTGCTTTTGGGAACTCCGAGAACGGCGACTGTTAAAACTAGCGACGATGCAATTTTGTTTGTGGTGGAACGCCACGATTTGCAAAAACTTTTAAGAGAACAACCCAATTTAGCCGATCAGATTGCTCAAAAATTGTCGGAACGCCAGCAAGCTTTGAGAGATTTGGGATTGTTAGATGGCGACTCTCTGGGACAAACTCCTTTTATTAAAATTCGCAAGCGAATTCAAGTTCTTTTTGGAATTTGAAAGAAGGAAGTTCGGCAACGGATTCTGTAACGGATGTAACGGATGTAAAGGATAGAAGGAAGAAGGAAGAGGGAAGAAGGAAGAAGGAAGAGGGAAGAAGGAAGAGGGAAGAAGGAAGAAGGAAGAGGGAAGAGGGAACAATCTGCTTTTTTAACTTTTATATTTTAATTCATCCTGTGCTTCCCGTCGCAGTCTAGCTGCAATTCTAAACAGTTCTTGACCGGTGTGCAAGTGGCGATCGTCATAATTGAGGGTAAATAGCTGCAATTCTTCTATCCCGTCTCCGACTTGATTGATACAGTAGTAAAGATGGGCCGCAACTCCGGCTACATTAGATGGATTGGGCATCGATCTAAGAAAGTTATGAGCTTTTTTGAGAAAGTCGCGGCTGGTTTCGATATAATTTTGAAACTTTTCTATCAGTTCGTCATCAAACGGATCTGCTGACAATTCGTCTATTTCTTTTTTAAGCGGCTTCAAGATGCTGTTGAGCATTTTATTGACTGGTTTGTATACTTTAATCAGCCACTGTTCCATTTGTTCGTCGGCGTCCCTTGCTGTTTGTTGTTGCTGGCGGCTGACGTTTGGTGCACAGGGTGATTGCGGTTCGTTTTGCTGGGAAAGTTGGCGATCGTATGATTGTCTGTGCTGGGCATCTCCTAATATTTCATAGGCTGCATTGAGGCGGACAATCTCTTCGTGACCGGCTGTGGAACTCTGGCTGTCTGGATGAAATAATTTGACTAAACGGCGGTATGCTTGTTTAATCTCGGCTTGTGTTGCTGTTGGGCTAATTTTTAGGGTTTTGTAGTGATTGATAACTGAAGACACGCTGTTATTTCCTTGAAATCTGGATAATCTGCGAAAAAGTGCTTGACAAAAATATCATTATTTGCTAACTTTTTAGGTATTTATCTGATATAAATGCCAAAAAGTGTAAGTTGAAAACGTCAGTTTTCAAATTATCATAAATCTATTTTAGAAAAACATTGAGGCTTTTGAAGTTGGAAGCCGATCGACATTGGGGACTCCTATAAAGCTGCTCCCGCCAACAGTTAGCCCTTCTTTTCTTGGCTCTTCCTTCGCCACAAAAGCGCTCAGCGCCCGCTTCGCTAACACGCCGAAAGCGGTTAGTTCAAAAAAAGCTCCTTCAGAAATTCGGCATCATATCAAATCCGGTAGCATCGGAATTATTCCTCTCTGTATTCTCTCCCTCTGCGTTCTGGAGCGCCCTCTGCGGTTAAATCATTCCGATGCAACCGGAAACGATATCATTCGCGATCGAGAAAGCTACAATCTACCGCCATTCTTTAATCTACTAAAAAGCCAAGCAGAGCGTACAGTCTACGCCCTGCTCTCTATTTCTGCGACTTGGGTCGGAGGCTGACCTAGTTGAGGGCCATCGCCAGATTGAGTTCTGGATCTTGGAACAAGGGAGTGCTGAGATAGCGTTCGCCGAAGCTAGGCTGAATCATCACAATCAATTTCCCTGCATTTTCGGGACGCTGGCCGACTTTCACTGCCGCACATAGTGCCGCACCGCTGGAAATACCGGACAAAAGTCCTTCTTCTCTGGCCAAGCGGCGGCCGTAGGCGATCGCCTCGTCATCCGTAACAACTATAATTTCGTCGATCGAATCCACATTCAGCACCGGCGGCACAAAACCAGCACCGATACCTTGAATTTTGTGAGGCCCTGGCTTTCCGCCCGACAGTACCTGACTGTTGGCGGGCTCAACGGCGATCGCCTTAAACTCTGGTTTCCGCGACTTAATCACCTCTGCGACACCCGTAATCGTACCGCCTGTGCCGACTCCCGAAATCAGGAAATCCACCTCGCCGTCTGTATCTTCCCAAATTTCCTCAGCCGTTGTCGAACGGTGAACCTGCGGGTTCGCTGGATTCCGAAACTGCTGCAACATATACGCATTGGGAGTTGTGTCCGCAATCTCTTGAGCGCGGCGAATGCAGCCGCTCATGCCCTCAATTCCCGGAGTCAGTTCTAGTTGGGCCCCGTAAGCTCGCAGCATCGATCGGCGTTCCGTGCTCATCGTATCGGGCATCGTCAAAATCAACTGGTAGCCCTTAGCCGCCGCCACCATTGCCAGGGCAATTCCGGTATTGCCAGAAGTCGGTTCCACTAAAACCGTTTTGCCTGGACTAATCAGCCCTTCGGCCTCTGCTTGATTGACCATATTGACACCGATGCGGTCTTTCACCGATGCTGCCGGATTCATGCCTTCGAGTTTTACCACAATCCGAGCCACGCAGCCCTCAGCTTGGGGAATGCGGTTGAGTTGCACCAGGGGCGTCCGCCCTACCAATTCTGTAATGTCGCCAGCAATACGCATAATCTTTGTCAGTTTGTGGTTGAAAGTAAATCTTAATTCCTAGTTGGCAATACTAACTAGATGTAATACATGATATCGAGCTGCCGTCTGCCATTGCGCTTTTCGCACAGATCCTGTAGCGTATATTTTTGCAAAACCGAGTTGGCAATCGATCGGGCTTCTTGCCAAACTTCCCAAATTACCGCACTTTCTACAGTTTGAGCAGGCGAGTCTTTTTCAGAGCGATCGAACTCTGAGCCTTCGAGACAGTTGATAATTTCTAGGAGTGTAATCTTCCAGGGTTCCCTCGCCAAGATATAACCTCCCTTAGCTCCTCGCTGGCTGCGAATCAGCCCGCAGCGTCTCATAGTAGCCAGTAACTGCTCTAAATATCGATCGGGAATATTTTGCTGAGCCGCTATCTGGCGAATTTGCAGAGGCTCGCCTTCGTCGTAGCAATCGGCAAGCTCCAGCAAAGCTAAGATTGCGTATTCGCTTTTACAGGAGAGTTCTACCATAATTGCTTCAAATATCAGAATTATCAACTCCGAAGTCAGATGTTAAAATTCTCCTCAATATTGAGTTCCCGATTCTAACTCCTAACTTTACCTTTTATTATACCCCGGTTTTCCACTGAACTTAATCGACTTTCATCACTTCATCCTGGGAACGCAATCTGACCCCAACAAACCCAGTTTCTCGTTTTGACTCTCTTCCCTTCCACCACAGCCTTACCTCCTGAAACAGGGTTTCTGCGTCTATGACTGATAATTTTAAATTGTTAATAGATTGTCGGCCCCCTATTCATCCGGCAAACAAAAAAGCCCTGCGCTAGGCAGGGCTAAACTTGGCCTTTAGAGCGGCCAGCAGAGAGGGTATAACCTCCCTGCCTCCTCTAACCCGTTCTTAGAACGTGAAAGTAGTTCTCAGAGTACCAATGATGATGTCATCATTACGGTCATCTTGATTGGGATTTGTCACCCAAATCACGCCCGGAGTAACAGAAATGTTGTCCGATAGCTGAAACTTGTAGAACCCTTCGACGTGATACGAATTATCGTTGCGGAAGCTCCGCAAACTGCTGGCAGCTTCAAGTTTATCCAAGTAAGGCTCGCGACCTACCACGAACCCTAGCAAGTTGCCTTCTTTCCCTAAATCAGGCAAAGCCAAGGTGACAGCGTAGTTCCAAATTCTCGCATCGCCGATGCCGAGAATGCGGGCATTGGTTAAACCAGCCCAGCCACCCAGGATAAATCTCGGGCTCAGTCGCAGCGAAGCCTGAGCACCGTAGGAGTTGGTGACAACTTTGCGAGCGCGGAACTCACTGCCATCGGCGAAGGTAAAGCCCTCGCTCAAACCGTTGAGAGAATTAGCCACGCCGGTACCTGTGAAACCGCCGAGACTGCCTGCTCCATTCGATAAACCATTGTCAAACCCAAAGTTACCTCTGCTAAAGTAACCGTGGTTGTAGTTGAAAGCAACTTGCAAGTTGCGTCCGGGGGTAAAAGTCAACTGACCCATCGCCGTGTAGTCGCCGTTCGTCAAGCCTGCACCCCTAGCCGGACTGGCTGCATTTGACGCCAAATAACCGAAGGACAGAGAAGTCGGGCCGAACACGCCGCCCAGCAAGCCCCTGCCACCGAAGGCATAGTCAAAGCCGATACCTGCGCCACCGCCCAAGCGATAAATCGGGTTCCGCTGTCCAAAGGTGCTCAATGACCCGTTACCGCCGTCAAAGTCTTCAAAGTAAGGGTTGACAGTCGGCATAATGTCGTCCCAAACGCCAGCGTTGGCTATCAGGCTAACGTTCAGTCGCTGACCGACGGGGAACTTGTACAGCAAGGTGTCGAGGGCAAAAACGTTGTCGGTTCTGCCGACGACATTCCAAGTTTGAGTGCCTTCGCTGGTAGCCCCAAGGTTGAACCTTTGACCGTTGCCGACTTGAAGCCTGGTCAGCAGCAAGTCTCTGCCGGTGAAGCTAGTGTTTAAATTCAGACGCACCCGTTGTTGGAACACGGTTTCGTTGTTGTCGCTACCGATGGCTGTGTGGTCTCTGCCAAAAACCCTAACGTCGCCGCTAAAGTCGTCGCTGAGGGCGAAAATAGCTTCCCCGGTCAGCTTGGTAGTGGTGGAGAATTGGTTGGCTTCGAGTTCGGCTGTCCGAGCTTCCAAAGCATCGACGCGACCGCGCAGGGTTGCCAGTTCCGCTGCAAATTCTTCTTGCAGACGTTGGAGGGCTGCCAAGTCATCTCTCGTAGCGAAGTTGCCAGTGCCACCTCTAATTAGCTCGCTCACCTTGTCTAAACAAGCATTTAAACCGGCTGCGAATTCGTAGCGGGTCATTGCCCGGTTGCCGCGGAAGGTGCCGTCGGGATACCCGGCAATACAGCCGTAGCGCTCAACTAGGGATTGCAGTGCTTGGAAGGCCCAGTCTGTCGGCCGCACGTCGGAAAGTTGGGAAACAGAGGTTACTTGACCTTGAGTTTCGCCGCTTGCAGCACCTTCGCTGCTGTACTGGTTGAGCTGTTCTAATGTGGCGGCTGGGTTTTGCTCTTGTGGTGCGGCAGTTTGGGCTAAAGATTCAGCCGGTTTTGGCAAACTCTGTTCTGCCGACTCTGCCACTGCCGGGGCTGGAGTTTCTAATTGAACTGCACCGATTTGCTCTGGGAGAGCGGTAGCTGCCGGGGCTGGAATTTCTAGTTGGGCTGCCGGGGCAGAATTTTCTACTGGTTGAGCGACTGTTGACTCAACTGCGGCTAAAGATTCACTTGTAGGTTGTGATGCCGCTTGGGGTTCTGCCTCAGCAGGGGCTGTGTTGGCTCCGACGATCGCGCTTTCAGTTGCAGCCTCCGTCGAATCTGCAATCGCTGCGTGGGTTTCGCTGCCAGCGGCTTCGGAAATTTCTTCTACTGGCTCGGAGGCTGCAGTTGTTTCGGAAACAGCAGCTAAAGCATTTAGTTTCGCTTCGGAGGTTTCAGCGGTTTCAGCTTTGGCGGCAGCGGGATTGAGCGCATCAGCAGCCTGCTGAGCGTCTGCTGCCATTGCGCTCGAAGAAACTACTAGGGTAGCTCCTAAGACTGCTGGGCTGATTAGTAAGTAACTCCACAAAAATTTCGACATATTCACTCTCATCCTCACACCGATTACAGAGAAACTTTTCTAGTCTTCTATGTGGTCAGTCGTTGCTCAACTAGCATACTCTAAAAAGAGACCTAAAATTCACTTTTTCTTTTGATTCTTTCGGGCTGACCGAGTATATAGATGTGACTGACGGCTGCAGAGAGCCTGTTTTTTGACCTGTGCTCAATGGCGTCAAAACCAGACCAGGCTTGGGCTGTGAATTGATTTGACTGCTGACGCTAGATAGCGTCCGATCGCCTATTTACTTTTTAGCACAGCACGCCCGACTCGTCTAGGCTGATTCGACTTTAACCTCCAAGCTGTGTCCGAGAACGCTAAAGACTTGGCGGCGATCGAACAGTTCTAACAAATCGGCGTTGATTTTATTGTGAGCTGCTTCTTGCCGCAAAATTTTCATTGCTGCCTCTGTTCGCAGAGCTCGCTTGTAGGGGCGATCGCCTGCTGTCAATGCGTCGTAAATATCGGCGATCGTCATCAATTGCGCTTGAATGGGGATTTCTGACTGTTTTAGACCTCGCGGATAGCCTGTGCCGTCGAGTTTTTCGTGATGTCCGGAGGCAATATCTGGAACATTTTTTAAATCCTTTGTCCAAGGAATTTGTTTCAGAAACTCGTAAGTGTGAGTTACGTGAGATTCTATTGCCGATCGTTCTTCCGGCGTCAGGTTGCCCCTCGACACCATCAATTGTAATATCTCGTCTGGGTTCAGCAGGGGTTTCTTTGCCCCATCTATATCTCTGTAAGTTTGTCGAGAAATTTCTCGCAGTTGAGCTAGGGGTTCTGCTGCCAAAACGTGAGGCTCGTTTGCCTCTAGCAGCACTTCCCAGTATTCTGCTAATCGGGTTTTCGCCTCTGCTAGCTTAATATCTAGCTGTTCGATTTCCTGGCATTGAGCGCACTCTGGCTCCTGGCTCGGGTGTTTTCGGTAGGCTGAATGCTCCAGCAAGTATTTATATTTAGACTGGACGCATTCCATTTCCATCGTCCGCTGAGCTAAGCCAAAGCGGTGGCGAATAATTTCTAGCTGTGCGGGGTAGAGCTTTTTCTGTTTGGTCAAAACTGCTTCGGGCACTCCAATTTTGCCAAAATCGTGCAGCAGGGCGGCGTAGCGAAGTTCTTGAATTTGGCGGTTGTTAAAGTAAACAGAGCGCAGTCCTCCGCTGCTGACGGTGTTTACTTCTTCTGAAAGGCGTACTGTCAGGGCTGCTACTCGTTCTGAATGGCCGTAGGTACAGGGGTCTCTGGCTTCTATGACTTGTACCGAGGCTTTGACGAAGCCCTCGAACAAATTTTCTATGCTTTCTTGGAGTTGATTGCGCTCGATCGAGATTGCTGCTTGAGAAGCGAGCGAGCGAACTATCCTTTCTTCCCACTCCGAATACTGCTGCGTCGATTCCCAGGCATTCTCTGCTGTCAGCACCGCATCTGCTTTTGTTTTGCGGTTGATCAGTTGCAGTACGCCTATGGTTTCCCCCTGTCGGTTTTGCATCGGCAGCACCATTACCGAGCAAGTGCGGTAATTAATATCCCTGTCAAAACTGGTATCTAGCTGGTAGGGTACGCCCGGGGGCAAGTCGTAGGCATCAGACAGATTCAAACTTTGACCTGTAATTGCCACGTATCCCGCCAAACTTTTGTCTGTCAGCGGCAGAGCAAACTCTTTAAACGACAGTCTGGGTTGAGAAGCGTTTTGGGCTACCTTGAATAGCAGCTTAGATGTTTCGTCGCTGTGATCTACTAAGTAAACGCTGCCAGCATCGCTGTAAGTAATTTCCCTACTTTTGGATAAAATTAAGTTTAACAAGTCACCCAAATCTTGGGCGCTCGACAGAGCCGCGCCAATATCTAAAAGCTTTTCTATCAGATCGGTTTTTTCTGCCGCTGCAGACTCGTTCTTGAACTCTGGCTTTTCAAATACGATCATGGTCGGATGATGGGGAATAGCCTTTTATACATTGAACGTTTGGCCTCTCGACTTTTTCACACCCGATTTTAACCCCAAGTCGATTTTTTATTTGCGAGCTTTCCGCGATCGGGGACTGTGGCTAGATGGAGAGCTATTGTTGGGTCAACTGGCACTCTTTTAATCTAGCGTAGAAATCTCTTGTGCTAGCCCAAAGTCTTTCTCACTTAAGCCTCCGGCATCGTGGATTGTTAAGTTAACTGTAACTTTGTTATAGGAGATTTCTAGGTCGGGGTGATTTCCTGCGGCTTCTGACGGGGCGACCAACTTAACTTATTCACAAAGGCGATCGCTAAGGATAAAATCTTTAAATAAACGGGTACACCGCAGTTTTTTGCCTTCAACCGTCCAGCCTGACAATTGAGCGGCCCGCTCTGGAATTTCAGTATCGTTAAGTCAGTATCGTTAAGTAGGTCAGCCATAATTTATTTTACTTTGGGATTACCAATGGCAGATTCACAGCCCACCTGCGGAAAATCCTACCAAAAACTATCCGCTCTCACCAATAGTGTTGATGCTCAAGTTTTAATACTCAAGATTTAACACTATTTGAGGTGAGAGCGGTCTAGCGGGTCTTCAGATTAGAACCTGACTGCCGGGAGAATCCCTAGCTCAGCCTGGTTCCCCGTGGAAGTCGTTTCCCGTTGGAAACGACGGCTGACTGCTAGTGAGCGGCCCCGGCGCACAGCCGGTAGTTTCCAATCTGATGACCCATGCGTTTACTACTTTCTATCATGGGCATCACCTCCAGGTTTAGCTAAATGGCTTTATATTTGAACGCACATCACCTAAATACAAGATTTAATGTGATGATTTGTGCGCTAGCCATTGCCAGCGTTACCGAAAGAACTTGCGTTCTGAGTATCGTTCCAGTAGTCACAACTATTAGAATAACACAAGGAATTAGAAGTGGGGGGATGCAAATTGAGATTTTTGTAAGATGAGGGCAAATTGCTGGTGCAAGGTTTTAGGTCGATCTCTACAGCAGCACGGGCGAGATCGGTTTGGGCCCGTCGGGCAGATATTTTCTTTAGAATCCGCGCTGTGCGGCTATCAGGTGCATGGCAGCTTTGGCTGCGTGTTCGGCAGCTCGATTTCTTCCCAGATAGGAGACATCACCAGATGTAGAGACGGGAGTAGCTCCTCCCACCATGTTTTTAGCGCGATCGATCAATTGAGAAGCCGTAGCATCGGTCGATCGGTAATAAGTCAGTTCAGCTTCGGCTCTGGCGATGCGCTCTCTGGCTTTGTCTGGAGCTTCTACATAATTGCCTCTGCCAGGTTTTTTTGGCCCGCGACGGTCAACCGCGTAGGCAAGCTGAGTTCGATCGAGAGTATTGGCGGCTGCGTACAAAGCCGATGCAGCTTTGGCTTTTTCAGAAGCCGAGAAATATCGACCGCCACTGTAGGCAGATTCAGCGTCTGAGAGAATTCGCCCTGCTGTGCTGACAAATTCAGATGCTTCAGAGGAAGAAACTCTGCCCGAGATGGATGCCATTTCGTAAGCATCTCTGCGAGCTTTAGCGATGTCGCGTGCAGCTTTTTCAACTAAACGATAGTCGCGCGATCCTCCGGGCGACGGCGGAGCAACTGAACTGGGGACACGACGCAAGGGTATGTCGCCCGGAGGTGGAGGCGGAGCAACTTTACCGGGATATTGAGGCACGGGTATGTTGGTGGCAGGGGATGCCGATTGAGCCAACAGGGCGGCTTCTGGAATTACTAGCGGTGTGGAAATGGCTAAAATAGCCGCGATCGTTAATTTTTTCATGTTTTTATGGTTTGTGAGGAGTTTTTGTGCAACTGGGAATTTTAATTTTTTAGAATTGTAAAGTTAAACTCCTTAGTTCGTTGCCTAACTGGAGATAGAGATCGCGATCTAGCCGCAGGTAGAGTTTATTTTGTACAAAATAATTTTTTATAGCACTAATTCGATCGACTCCTTGAAACAAAAAGCTCCTGCCACCAGGCAGGAGCTTTTTAAACATTAAGGGTAAAGCCTAAATTGCTTTATCTTACCCTTTTAAAATGTTGCAATTTTTGAGCTTTGGCGATGCTTACAGAGCATTACCGCGAGGCAGAACTTCTTCAGGGAAGATGAAGTTTTCGTGGGGTTGGTCGGTCGGAGCCATCCAAGCACGAAT
>JAUBST010000048.1:51443-52890 GCA_036702215.1 Microcoleus sp. F6_B6 | reverse complement strand
AGGTTTGTAAAGGGGTGTAACGACAGTTAAACTGATGGCTGTGATTAGGAAAGCTGATGACAGGGGAGAGATGGGCGAAAAAGCCGATCGTTGCTAGGTCGATCGAGATGACAGCTTAATTATGCCGGCACCAACTCCAACCGATATCGGTACAAAGCCACAGGATGCCCCCCAGCAGCAAAATAATCCGGGTCTTGCGGCGACAAGTAAATCGCTGTCACCTGATCCGCCTCAATTCTCTTACTGGCAGAATCGCCATTTTCTCTGCCTCCAACAACTCGATAAGCCGTGGTGGTTTCCACCTCGTTTAAATAAATATCAGACTCTCCCCGAAACACCTGCTGAGAAATCTCTGTCGATACAAACTCGCGAGGATTCGGCGTCTCAGTTCCCCGACTGGTAACAATCGAAATTAATTGGCGTTCCCCTTTCAAAACTGTAATTTGGCGGTTGGGATTGTTCGGATCGACTTTTACCGAAAGTACGCCACCGTCGCCTAAATAAGCCTTGGCAATATTCAAACCGTTAAAAGTGCGATCGGCTACAATTTTTGGAGCTTTTTTAGATATATAATTAGAACCAAAACCAATATTTTTTTCCGGTTGAAACCGCACTTTAAACAATACTGGCTGCTGCAAATAGCGGCGGTTGCCTTCAAAACCGGGCGTCATAATATTTGGGGCTAAAGGAGATGCTAAATCTACCAAAGTGCTCGCAACATTCCAAGTACCGGCCATCCAATCTGGATAAACCAAATCTCCCTTAGCTATAGCAGCAATAGGAGGTTTGCCTTCCCAATTGGGAAAACTGGATGTGCGATCGCTCAAAACTCCCGCACTCGCACCACCGCACCACAGAAGTAAGGTCAAAACCAAACAAAAACCCCAAATTGCTCTCATACCAAACTGCATCTCACGGGCTAACTTTTTCTGCTTCTGCTTTATGCCTTCTGTGCTCGATCGACGTGTAAAGCTATTGTAACGCTACGTTCCTCACAATCGGCTAAAAGCAGGATTAAGTTGTTAGGTTCGCATGCGTCAAACAATTTATTGTAGCAAGCTACCCATCAAACGCAACAAAAAAAAGTGGGAAATTGCTGGCTCCCAGCAAACAATCAAAAAAAAAGTGAGTGAGTACGCAAGCTGTGATATTTTAGCAGCTAGGATGTGAGGTCAATATACAATGAATACACTTTTTGGCAAAACTTTAGTAGTTACGCTAGCTGTTTTAGGCAGTGGACTGATGCCGTTGGGGATCGCCCGTGCAGTCGATTCCCCAATTACTGAAGAACCGACAGCTTCACCAACCAACAGCGAAGAAACCGATCCCCAAATAAATAATGTCGAAGCAGATCCACGGCCAGAATCAGTAGTTAGCGGTGAAAAGGTGAGCGAGAACTCCCCGAACGGCCTGCTTCCAACCCCTACTAATACTGAAATAGCAACGC
>JAUBST010000048.1:0-51343 GCA_036702215.1 Microcoleus sp. F6_B6 | reverse complement strand
AGTTAGCGGTGAAAAGGTGAGCGAGAACTCCCCGAACGGCCTGCTTCCAACCCCTACTAATACTGAAATAGCAACGCACAAAACGGCAGATTTCAGTCAACAGATCGGTTCTAATCTGGAAACAGGGTCAGATCCAACAAAGGAAAATTCCCTAGTTTCCGATCCGCCGCCAGAGAGCACCTGGACCCAACAAGTGATTCCAGTCTCAGGGCTAACAGCAGAACTTCCACAAGAAGATACCTCAGTTGAGCCAGCCAGGGAAAAAACCCTCAACCCCGAATCATCGCTTCTCGATCGGGATACCCCTGTTGAGCCTGACTTGCAAAATCCCCTCAACCCGGAATTATCAGAAGACAACACATCGTCGATGGACCAAGTGACCTCAGTCTCTCAGCTATCCGACGTGAAACCAACAGATTGGGCATTTCAAGCACTGCAATCTCTAGTCGAACGGTACGGTTGTATCGCCGGCTATCCCGACGGCACCTACCGCGGCAACCGGGCAATGACGCGCTACGAATTTGCCGCAGGTTTAAACGCCTGCTTGGATAAAGTGAGGGAGGTAATTACTGGTGGAACGACAAATTTAGCGACCAAAGAAGACTTGCTTGCCGTCCAACGGCTGCAAGAAGAATTTGCAGCGGAATTGGCAACCCTGCGCGGGCGCGTCGATGCTTTGGAAGCTCGCACTGCCGAACTCGAAGCCAACCAATTCTCCACCACCACAAAGCTGACGGGTCAGGTGTTGACTTATCTGGGAGATGCTTTTGGCAAAAATGCTAGCGATGCGAATAACACTACATTGGGCTATCGACTCCAACTCAACTTGAATAGCAGCTTCACGGGTCAAGACAGCTTGTTCGTCGTTCTGGAATCCATAAATTTAAGGCCACTTAACACAGCTACCGAATTTCCGCAAAGCCGTCTCAGCGGCCCGACTGATGAAACTCGTTTCCTGCCATCCGACATATCAGGAAATGGAAGTTTGAATTTGATCGGATTGGGATACCGCTTCCCGGTGGGTGACAAACTGCTGGTTTCTTTAAATGCCTTTTCTAGCAACCGGCTACTTTCAGCACCCCTGAGTCCATTTGCCAGTCCGACTACAGGAGCTCTATCGTACTTTGGTTCAATCAACCCGATTCTGTACCCCGCCATTCAGCAGACAGGGATTGGCGTACAGTGGAGAGCAACTCCGTGGTTGAACTTCGATTTCGCCGCCGGCAGCGAATTCAGGACTAACGACCCGAGTGTAGGTTTCTCCAAAGCCGGCTACAGTGGTTCTATACGAACGGTCTTCGATTTCGGCCCGCTCGATATTTCTTTAAATTATGTCCACTTATACTCTCCTCAATTTGGGGTTGATACGTTCAGCGGCAGTAACGCTGCCCAAATTCAAGGGGCAGGAGCAGTTGTCGCCAACGCATATCTTCCTGGAATCTCTTATCGAGTCTCGCGGACTTTGGGGTTGAGCGGTTCTGTCGGTTTGATTAATGCTCGTACCTTGGGCAAGGGTACGAAGGGAGATGCTAATGTGGTGGACTATCGTTTTTCTCTAGCTTTTTATGACTTGGGCAAAGAAGGCAACTTAGCTGGTCTTGTTTTTGGGGTGCAACCTCGGTTGACTGGTACGAGCAATGGGGCGATCGCTCAAGCGATTGGTTTTCCTGCGGGACAGCGCAAGGATCGCGACGTGGGATTTCATGTTGAAGCCTTTTATACCCATCGACTGACCGACAATATCACCATTACTCCTGGTATCTTCTGGTTGACCGCTCCCAACCATGACGATCGCAACCCGGATGTTGTTGTCGGAGCAATCAGAACCACCTTCTCTTTTTAACTCAAATCGGACGATCGCACAGACTGAACTTTTACACCACCTGTAGAGTTTTGGCGGGCAGTTCCCACCCTACAAATAGAGTCTGTGCGATCGTCCTGTTTAACTCGCATAGGACGATCGCACGCACTTTTACATATGAACCAACAAGTTTTAGCCGTAATAGAAAAAATCCGTGTCCTCGGTGGCGAACAGTACGGCGAAAGTGCTTGGCGAAATCCGATTCGTCAAGATACCGGCCCAATTTTGCAAGCTGTTGTTGCTGCTGTACGACCAAAGACTATCCTTGAACTCGGTACTGGATACGGTCTCTCTACCTGCTACCTCGCACTTGGAGATTCTCAGGCAATCATCCACACCGTCGAGTTCGATAAATCTGTAGCAGAGCAAGCCGGGGAACACTTTCAACAAGCAGGAATTGATAGCCAGATTCGGCAGTGGGTTTGTCCTTCTGAGGAGGCAATTAAGCAAATTCCCAATGAGATTCCGCTGCCGGATTTGGTGTTTGTAGATCACGCGAAACGGCCTTATAAAGACGACGTTCGCGCGATTATTGAACGCTGCAGCGGCAAACAAATTCTGATCCTTGCGGATAATGTCGAAGATCGCAAGCAGGAACTTTCCGATTTTCTCGAATGGTTTGGGGGGATCGCACTCACAAGTACGATCGTCCCCACCCAGTGCGGTTTGCTCGTTGCATGGGTATAAGTAGTGGCTAGTTCACCCAGATTTTCATTTTTTGCACGGAGGTAGGTTCAATTAGTTTGCTGCTTGTGTATTGATGGACAACTGTGCACTCTGGCACATACCTTTGTTGTTAGCGCCTAAGAATAATTTCTGGCGCTAGCATCATTAAATTGGCTAGAACCAAATGCAATGTCTAGAGTAATTGCAGCAACTAAGCTGTCGCGCATTTAAATTGTATATTCTCCGCGGGCGGGACGCCCACTCCACAACACGGGAATTGTTTTTTAACAGACAATTTAAATGTAGAACAGCTTATTTCTAGTGAAGTTGTGAGAAATCGATTGCATCGGGACGTTTTACTTTGACTCCTTCGGCTGCCAAGATATTGCAAAATTCTTCAAGTTCTTTAGCTGCTGCTTGAACTAACTCTTCTGGAAAAGGTTTACCTGCATATTTGTTGAAAAAGTCTTGATATTGGGGAGGAACATCAACATCAAGACAAGGTTCGCTTGCAGGTACAGAAGCGCCTTCTATACAACCTACTATTACTTCTTTTAGTAAATCCCATTCATTATGGCTGTTAACAACTGGAAATGTTTGAGCGATTGATTTCATTTACTTATTTTTTTTTGAGGCATTTTACCACAAATTTCACAGAAGTGTTGAACGTTGTTATCAAGCTTTACATTTAGGAGTAGAGCAATTATTTACTTGAACGTCCAGATGTTTTGATGATTTTGCTACAATCTTCTGAAATAAATAGCTTCAAATCTCATCAACAGGTTGGGGTTCCCAAACCTCCCCGTATTTATCCTTCAATTCGTGCCAGTTTTCCACCTGTCCCGGTTCGTATTCTCCGGGCTTTCCCCACTGCAAAAATGCACTCAAAGCAGCCTCATTTTGTTCGTCGAGAAAACGAATTGCATAAGTAGTAAAATTGCCTCTTTTCGCTTCGCCAGTCTCGAACTTCACCTGTTTTATTTTGTCCATATTCAGGTGAAACTCAAATATTTCGGCGTGCATATTGGCATATTTACCCTTCGGTAATTCCGCATAAAACAGCTTGTGAATTGAACCGCGCACTTCCAGCACAGCCGCGCTGCTAGTCACGATTAAACGCAGTGTTCCCAAATTTTCGCAAGCTTCTAAGAATTCTTTCAGGTTAGGCATAATTTAATTGGGGAATGGGAAATGGGGAATGGGGAATGGGGAATTAGAACCAATCAGCAATAACCACAAACTAATGACTGCTGACTGCTGACTATTTTTCGTGCAGTTCGTAAGCAGCGACAATCCGCTGCACTAGCGGGTGTCTCACCACATCCGCCTGAGAGAATTCGCAGAAAGCAATTCCCTCAACGTGGCGCAGAATGTTTTGGGCGACTGCCAATCCCGACTCTTGGTTTGGTGGCAAATCTGTTTGAGTGATATCGCCCGTGACTACCATTCTCGATCGAAAGCCGAGACGAGTCAACACCATTTTCATTTGAGCCGGTGTCGTATTTTGAGCTTCGTCCAAAATTACGAAAGCATTGCTGAGAGTGCGCCCCCGCATATAAGCTAAAGGAGCTACTTCGATCAAGCCTCTTTCCATTAAATCAGCCATTTTTTCAGGGTCGATCATTTCTTGCAGGGCATCGTAAAGCGGGCGCAAATACGGATCGACTTTTTGCTGCAAATCTCCCGGCAAAAACCCTAATTTTTCGCCAGCTTCTACGGCCGGCCTGGTTAAGATTAGCCGTTCGTACTGTTTGCTTAACAAAGCTTGGATGGCGAAAATAGCTGCTAAAAATGTCTTGCCAGTACCGGCGGGGCCGATGCAAAATGTCAGGTCATGAGTGCGTACTGCTTGGACGTACTGCCGCTGCTTGAAGGTTTTGGCTCTAATTTCTTCGCCGCGGCGCGTTTTGGCGAGAACGTCTCGCTGCAAGTCTTGCAAATCATTTTGGCGGTTGGTATCCAAAGCTTGGCGGGCAGTCTGGATTTCAACTCCGGTAATAGTTTTGCCGGATTTCCAATAGTCGGATAGCGATCGCACTAATTTATGACACAATTCTACTTGATTTTGTGTGCCGGAAATCAGCAGTTCTTGCCCTCGCATTACCAGGCTAGCACCGGTTTGTTTAGAGATCGTTTTCAGGTTTTCTTCTTGATTACCAGCCAGCGACATTGCGCTTTGAGTGCTCGGTAACTCTATTGTTAGTTTTTCATTCATGCCAACATAAGCTCCTCCAAGTAAGCAATTAAAACTTAACAACTAAACGTTCAACTTGTCGTCACTATTTGCGAACAAAAAGACGCCCGTTACTAGGTAAAACCTAGTATCTAAGGCGTCTTTTAGATTTAGCTCCCAAATGAGTTTGGTGCTTGAGGCACAAATCAAATCTCCCTTCTATTAAGTCAGGCAATTTTAGATTTTAGATTTGAAATTTTAGATTTTAGATTAACCTGATGCCGCTGACATTTGAAATTTAAAATTTTACATTTGTGTCCGATCGCAAAATCGGCAATCTCAAATCTAACGGGGCTTGTAATACAAAGTCTACAACAGGCTATCTAAAATCTAAAATTCTTTCTTGGCTGTGCAGTTAGTTAATAACCGGGAGTATTTCTGCTCGTTCTAAACGTAGGTGTGTTAGTACGGCGAGGTTGTTCTCTCGGAGTTCTGCTAGCTAAGGGACTGGGCGAGGGAGGTGGCGTCCGGGGTCGGAAGTCGCCTCGCGGCTCCCGCGAGCCGCGATCCGGGCGATCGCGATCCGGGCGATCGCGATCGCCCCTGGGCGGGCCCGATCCGCGATCGCCCGCTTCACCATCGTATATATCTAAGTAGAGGGACTGACCCGCCGTCTGCGCCACCGCTTCGAGCGTAGTTCTAATTGCCTGAATATTGCGTCCGCCCCTACCGTAAACCCGGCCTTTGTCCGGATCTTCAAAAGCAAGCCTAACCCAGACCCGCGATTGGCGCGGGTGCAGTTCGCAATCAACCCGCAAAGAACCTGGGGTCTCTAAAAAAGGCCCAATTAAAAACTTAACCAGTCCAGCGTAGTTGGGACTAGCTGGCTGTTGCTGTGCTGGATTCAACGTTGGCTCCGGCTCCGACTTGTTCAAATACATGGGCTTTTCTCAGGATGTCACGCACGGTGTCAGTTGGCTGAGCGCCTTCTTGCAGGCGCTTGACAATCGCTGGAACATCCAGCCTGGTTTCGTTATTTCTGGGGTTGTAATAGCCGAGCTCTTCTAGGGGACGGCCGTCGCGGCGGGTAGAACTGTTCATCGCTACAATCCGGTAGCTGGTCTCGCGTTTTTTCCCGTATCTCTTCAATCGCAGTTTGATCATCTTCTTGCACAATAGTCTTGTTCCAATTCTAAGCTATTTTGTCAGCGCTCCTTCCCCGAACCCCAACTCAACCCCGATTTCTTAACCTCCGACCAAAATATCGCTGCGATTTGCTGCCCCCAAGGCCGGTCTGGCGCCGTCAATGTGCGGTGTAATTGCTAGTGGCAAAATCGATGCTGTTCCCCACTGCTGCACCAATTTTTGCAAAAATATATCTTGCTGCGCTCTCAAAGAGTCCCAATCGGTGCCGCGATTGATAATTGCAAACCACACTAAACCCCGATCGCGCGTGGGTATGGCTCCAGCCAAAGCAATCACGGTGTCCAAAGTACCAGTTTTCACCACAGCCGATCGCGGAATGTGCCGGTGTTCCAAAGTTCCTTTATCGCGCCCGGACACCGGAAACAAGTCAGCAATCGTCAGCCCAGTAGTCTGAAGGTTGCGCGCGATCGCCTGCATCATCCCGCAAGCGGCCCTCGGAGACATCTGATTTTCCACTCCCAATCCCGAACCGTTAACTAACTGAAGTTCCTCCTCCGGCACTCCTGCTGCCCAAGTCGCTTGCTGTTGCACTATCTTAGCCCCGCCCAAATCGTCTGCCAGCATCTGAGCCATTTCATTGTCGCTGTGGACGTTCATCTGCTTGAGAATTTCGGCTAAAGGGAGCGATCGGCGCTTCAGCAGCAAATCCCCCGAACTCACAAATTTCTCAGCAATGACGCTGCCGACAACCGTTACTTGCGGTTTTCTAGTTCCTGGAGCCATCTTAGAATACATTGCCACCACGTCCGGAGGCCAATTGCTACCCTCAAGAGCTTGCCGCAGTATCTCCCCCGCAACCAAAGGATCGGACTCGTAATTCATGCGGAAATTGCCTGTCACCACCAAATTTCCCGCCACGCGATCGATACCCATTTGATTGAGAGCATTGCCCACCGCGATCGCCTCCTCCCACACAAACAGCGGATCGCCCCCGCCGCTGACCACCAAATCTCCCTGCAACACCCCATTCCTAATCGGCCCAGTTCCCCGGAACCGTGTTTCAAACTGATAATCCGGGCCCCAAGTCTCCAGCGACGCCAGAGAAGTCGCAATCTTAGTCAGCGAAGCCCCAGGCATCAGCGTCTTCCCCTGCTGACTTACCAGCGGCACCATTCCCGCTTGCACCCAAATTCCCTGATTCCCGTCAATCAGGTTCTTGTCCTTCAAATCTTTTAAATATTCCCGCACCGTGGCTTCAGCAGGCAAGTCTGGATTTGCCGCATCTATTCCCCCAAAAGCCAAATCTTCCGCCACCACTAGCCCGGGTATCCCTCCCCGCCAAGCCAGCACTGACGCAGCATTAGGCGCGGCACTGCCTACCCCAGCCATGTCCAGCCACAGAGACATCATCCCCGAGCTAAATAAATCCAGCATTTTTTACTCCTAAAGTCAATCGATTTGAGATTTCAGATTTGAGATTAAAGAATTGAAGAAAGCGCTCCCACTGATAAATCCGGGGGCAAGTGATGAGGATGGGGAGCTTTTTTTTCGCTCCACGGATGAATCCGGGGTTTCCGGACTAAAGTGCTTGCGGTCATGTAAACTATTTCATTGATTTTTTCAATTTGCAGTCAAAAATAGTAAAGTAGTGACAAAACAAGTCCTATCAGAGTAGTCGGAAATAAGAATTGTCCGATCGCCCTAGCGATCGGATTTTAGTTCTTTATTCAGACTTGTGGATTCAAGCTCCTGACCGAAAGACGAGACGCAAGCCCCGGGCTACCGACATGGGGATAAGTCGGTAGCGGTTTCAACCGCCGTGTATAATCAGCACAAGCGAAAAGTGAGTAGGAATAACCTTCGGCGCATTGAAGTACCCTAGTATGGAGCAATCCCAGCAACGGACAGATCCAACTAGATTTGGAATAGTTAAAGGGCAAATAATGGCAGGGTATGGAGCGTTCAAACTTAAACATACGAAGGACTCAGAAAGTATACGCAATCTCAGCTTTAAGCTGTTTGAGTGAGTAGAGGGATACTTGAATGTCCCGTTGTCGCCTTGATTGGTGGGCAAGAATCCCCCGGCTTTAGACGTGGGGAGGTTCAATTCCTGGTAGAATTTTTAGTGTTTCTCAAACATTGGTCAATGGGATCGACACGCGCAAGAATTGCAATAGACGCTATGGGTGGGGATCATGCCCCCGCCGAAGTTGTAGCTGGAGCGCTTAAGGCACAAGAAGAATTAGGCGTAGAGATTTTGCTCGTGGGCGACCCGCAGCAAATAGAAGACTCGCTCCGGCAACAAGACGCGATCGGCCGCGTCTCTAAAGGTCAGCTAGAAATCGTTCCTTCAGAAGGAGCGGTGGAAATGCACGAAGAACCTTTGAGTGCCCTCAAACGCAAGCCCAACGCTTCGATTAACGTAGCGATGAACTTGGTAAAGCAGCAGCAAGCTGATGCTGTCGTGTCCGCCGGTCACTCCGGCGCGGCAATGGCTGCTGCCCTGCTCAGGTTGGGGCGTCTCCCCGGAATCGATCGCCCTGCGATCGGTGCGGTTTTGCCGACAATGGTACCGGGCACCTCTGTACTCATTCTCGATGTCGGCGCTAACGTGGACTGCCGCCCCAAATTTTTGGAGCAGTTCGCTCTTATGGGAACTATTTACAGCCAGTGCGTGCTGGGCGTCGCCGAACCTAAAATCGGCCTGCTCAACATTGGCGAAGAACCTTCTAAAGGCAACGACGCAGCGGTGCGAACCCACCAGTTATTGGTGGACAACCCGAACATTCCTTTTGTGGGCAATGCCGAAGGCCGCGACGTGCTGTCGGGGAACTTCGACGTGATTGTCTGCGACGGGTTTGTCGGTAACGTGTTGTTGAAGTTTGCCGAAGCGGTGGGCGAAGTCGTGATGCAAGTGCTTAAGGAAGAATTGGCGGCCGGACTCAAAAATCAAATTAGCGCTCCCCTCCTGCAAGAAAGCCTCAAAGGGTTCAAGCAGCGGGTAGACCACGTTGAACACGGCGGCGGTTTGCTGTTGGGCGTTGCTGGAGTTTGCATTATCAGCCACGGTTCGTCTCAAGCTGCCTCGATTTTTAATGCCATTCGTTTGGCGAAGGAGGCTATTGACAACCAAGTGCTGGAGCGAATTAGATCGTCCAATCGCCAAAGCGCTCTGGAACAAGAAGCTGTGAATTAGAGGCAGTAAGTAGGAATTAAAAATTAAAAATGTAAAATTAAAAATGTCAGCTTAAACCAACTGTTTTGCTTAAAAAAAGTAATTGCAGCAGTTTAAAAAATAATTTTAATTGGTAGTTTTTAATTTTTAATTTCTCGATCGAACAGCGAGTAAATGGAGAGGAATGTTGCAGCAATCAGGGTTCGGCATTGCCGTCACGGGTAGCGGTTCTTGTACACCGCAGGTTTCGCTGGATAATAACGGTTTGAGTCAGATAGTAGAAACGAATGACGAGTGGATAGGGGCGCGGACGGGCATTCGCTCCCGCAGGCTGGCGGACGATCGCACTTCTTTGTGCGATTTAGCCACAGAGGCATCTCAAAAGGCGATCGAAATGGCACAAATTTCGCCTGCCGATATTGATTTAATTATTTTGGCGACCTCCAGTCCTGACGATTTGTTTGGCACTGCCAGTAAAATTCAATATCAGTTGGGCGCGACAAAAGCTGTGGCTTTTGATTTGACAGCAGCTTGTTCGGGCTTTGTTTTTGGTTTAGTGACAGCCTCGCAGTTCATTCGGACAGGGGTTTATCAAAATGTTTTGCTGATCGGAGCAGATATTTTATCTCGCTGGGTAAATTGGTCCGATCGGGGTACTTGCATTCTATTTGGAGACGGTGCAGGTGCGGTGGTATTGCAGGCTTCAGAAGTCGATTCTTTTTTAGGATTTGAAATTCGCAGCGACGGCACGCAAAATGCGTCTCTCAATTTGCCTTACAAAGCCGAGTCAAAAGAATTAATTGAGGGCGTCAGCGTCGGAGTTGGCGGATTTCATCCTATCACAATGAACGGTCAAGAAATTTATCGCTTTGCCGTGAAAAAAGTGCCGGAAGTCATAGAAAAAGCTATGTTTCGGGCAAATGTCAGCGCAGCAGAAATTGACTGGCTGCTGTTGCACCAAGCCAATCAGCGGATTCTAGATGCAGTGGCCCAAAGGCTAAAGATTCCCCCCGAAAAAGTAATGAGCAATTTGGCAAATTACGGCAATACCTCAGCGGCTTCAATTCCCCTTGCCTTAGACGAAGCCGTGCGTCTGGGTAAAGTTAAAGCGGGCGATACGATTGCTGCTGCCGGTTTCGGTGCAGGTTTGACTTGGGGGGCTGCGATTTTTAAATGGGGAAGGTAAAGCGATTTTCGATTTTCGATGGGCGATTTTCGATTGGGGAATCACGGTAATACCATTTTTGATTTTCGATTGGCGATTTTGGATAGGGAATCGCTGATGAAGTATGGGTTGGGATCGCGGATCAGAAATTTTATTCTGTTTGAGAACTGGTATAATATTTGGCAGCTTGAAACTTGCCAAGCGTGATAGTTGGGAGTGCGACCCTTGAAAAATAAAAATCCTTTAACACGCCATACATAGGGCAAGCTTCGCAGCGGTGCACCACCCGGACAGCAGTTATTGACAAGCGCGTGCTGAAATGGAAAATCCTCTATTCTTCGATCGACTTTCCCCGGCTTGAAGGTTGAAAATTAAGCTACGGCGATTAATCTGAATTCAAGTAGCGAAAAAAAATAAACCTGGTAAAAATCGCAGTTAGATGTTATAATTATGAGTCGCGAGTAGATAGTTCGTTAACCGAAAGATAGCGGATACCAGCGAGCGAACTTAGAAGCGGGAAAGAAAAAATTTTTGCAATCACCAATTAGCAACCACCAATTAGCAGATTACCGGAAAAATGACTAAAACAGCATGGGTATTTCCCGGACAAGGTTCCCAGGCGATCGGGATGGGTGCAGACTTATTAAACTTGCCAACAGCTAAAGCTAAATTTGAGCTAGCTAAAGAAATTTTAGGTTGGTCTGTCCCGGAAGTTTGCCAAAAAGAAGAAGCAAAACTATCTCGGACTCTCTACACTCAGCCTTGCTTGTTCGTAGTAGAAAGTATTTTGACCGACTTAATGCGAGAAAAAAGCGATCGACCAGCGGTAGTTGCCGGTCACAGTTTAGGAGAATACGTTGCCCTCTACGCAGCAGGCGTTTTTGACTTTGAAACCGGATTGCGCTTAGTCAAACGCCGCGCCGAACTCATGGACACTGCCTCCGGCGGGCAAATGGTGGCTTTGATCGGGTTCGACAGGCAGGAACTAGAACTGCAAATTCAATACAGCCGAGACGTAGTGCTGGCAAACGACAACAGCGAAGCACAAGTCGTGATTTCTGGAACGCCCGCTGCAGTAGAAGATTTGCTTGCCAAAATCAAAGTCAAACGCGCCGTTAAATTGAATGTTTCCGGTGCGTTTCACTCTCCCCTGATGGCATCAGTCGCGGCAGAGTTTCAACTAGCCTTAAAGTCTGCAAGATTTTCCGATGCTAAAATGCTGGTGCTCTCAAACGCAGAACCGTCAGCCACTACCAGCGCAGCCACTTTAAAGCAGCGGTTGACTCAGCAAATGACCAAAGGCGTGCGGTGGCGAGAAATTTCGCTGCAATTGCCGCAACAAGGAATCGATCGGGTAGTGGAAATTGGCCCGGGCAAAGTTCTCACAGGTTTGATCAAACGGACTTGTCCCGATTTAGCGCTGGTAAATGTTAGCAGTTTTGCAGATTTGCCCGCTTAATCTATTTTTAGCCTGTTATTAAACGGCAGGTTATTAACTTGAAAGTTAATGAGCCCGAAGAGTGTCGAAAAATAAACAGCACAACAGGCAAATCCGAATATTGCCTGTTGTGCAAATTGGGGATAGACCATCGAGACAGCTAGAAAATATCAATCAAAAAGCGAGAAATCGATCGACCTGACAATCAAGCATCCAGGATACCCGCCACGCGATCGATCGGTCGAGAAATAAAAAACCTGTATCCCATGAAACTTGCCCCCCCAATTTATCTCGCGCAAGTCAGTCGATTTTAGATTTTAGATTTTAGATTTTAGATTTACTTGCGCGAGATAAATCTGGGATCTTGAACTAGGGTCGAAAATTTTGATCTTTCCACGACTCCTGTACGTGGCAGCGTATCCGTTTTTGGGCCTTGTCAATGGTTCAATTCTAAAATCTAAAATCTAAAATCTAAAATCGCGCAATCGATCGACAAATCCTGATGTAAACTAGGCATAAAAACCAAGCTTATCTGGTACTTATATGAAAAAAGTCCTTTACTGGTTGATGGGCGACAAGGCAGGCAGAACCATAGTAGGTGCGTGGAACTGGCTGTGGGGACTGCCAGTAGAGTCAGGCGGCCAGGTGTCGGTGGCGGTGGCCGAAGAATCTTTGCGATCGATGCAAGAATCAGTGCAAAAGCTAGCAGCAGCAGTCTCCACCCAAGTTGCAGCCTACCAGCGCGCCAAAACGAAATATGAAGAAAAAGTTAGGGAAATGCAAACCGTAGAGCGCCAAGCCATCGCAGCAAAGCGCAACGGCAACGAAGATGCAGCCCGCTTGGCAATGGCGAAGGTAATTCAGACAGAACAAATTCTGCCGCAATTAGAATCCCAAGTAAAACAAGCCGAACATTACGTCAACGCTTCCAAAGACAAGCTAAATCGAGAACGGATGAAGCTGGAAGCCTACAAAACCGATATGCAAAATATGAAAGATATGGCCGAGATTAACGAAGCCCTCGGAGCCATATCCAAAGTCAACAACGACCTCAGTATCGATTCAGCTCGATCGCAGTTTGAGCAAGCCAAAAACGCCGTCCACGGCCGCCACCTCAAACAGCAAGCTTTAGCAGAAATATCCGAGAACCCCCAAGAAAGACTTCAGGCAGAATTAGAAAATATGACCTTAGACGATGAAGTTAATCGCAGGCTGCAAATGTTAGACGACTCCCACAACAAAGAACTTCCCAGCTAAGGACAATTTTATGGCTAAGAGCGGGCCTCCCCCCATAGTTTTTATTTTGTTATTTCTCTTGCTCGCCGGCGGCGGCTGGTTCTTTTTTCTCAATAAACCAGCCTCCCAGGATGCTAATAATACCCCCACTCCCACACCCGCCGGCAATGCTGTCGCACCTCCAGTCGCGCCAGTAGTCGGCGGTGCTTCGCCTGTTGCAGCTAGTTCTTTTGCACTTCCAGCTTCCGTACCTGCGGGCACGGCCGTGAGAATTGACGGTTCTACCAGCATGGTGACAATCAATCAGAACCTCAAGAACGGCTTTCAAGGCAAGTTTTCCGGCACTACAGTCGATACCAAAGCGAACGGTTCTGAAAAAGGAATTCAGGATTTGGCGGCGGGAACAGCCGATATTGCAGCGGTATCGCGACCTTTGACGGCTCAAGAACAAGGTCAGGGTTTGGCTGCTGTGCCCGTTGCCCTAGATACGATCGCCCTCGTAGTCGGCATTAACAACCCGTTTAAAGGAGGTTTAACCTCCGGGCAAGTCCAAGATATCTTCAAGGGAAATACTCAAGACTGGTCGAAAGTCGGCGGCCCGGCGGGCCCGATGAAAGTAATTAACAGACCGGCAGTTAGTGGCACTCACCAAACGTTTAAAGAACAAGTGCTCGGAGGTGGCGAGTTTGGCGCGACGCCAAATATTACCACGCTCGATCGAGATGCGACAACTCCCCTGCTGCAAGCTTTAGGCAACAACGGCATTGGCTATGCCACATTCGCTCAAGTAGCCAATCAGAAAACGGTGCGCGTTGTTCCCGTTAACGGTGCGACGCCGGATGCCGGTAACTATCCATACAAGCGGCAGTTGTACTACGCCTATAAAAATCCTCCTAGCCAAGCAGTTAAGGATTTCTTGGGCTACGCGACTTCTTCGGAAGGACAAAAAGCGATGCTGGCCGGAAATTGAGCCTTTGCAAAGTTTTGACATTCAGGAATTCGCCAGCATACATTCTGGCGCTACACAAGCAAAGTCCGCCTGCGCGGACTATATTCTTCAGTCCGCTTGGAGTGGACTTCGTTTGACAAGAAGCGGTTTCAACCGCCGAATCATCTCAAACGGACTCGATCTGATAGGCTAATATTCGATGTAATTTAAAATCTCAGGTTTTCTGTGAGCAAAAGTCGCGAACCAGTCGAAAGTTTACTTCTCTACTATTTATTCAAATGGTCAATTGTCAGCCCGATGCTGCACCTGTATTTTCGAGGCCGCATCTACGGTGCAGAAAATGTTCCGACAGAAGGGCCGCTGGTAGTAGTCAGCAATCATGCCAGCGATTTTGACCCGCCGATTTTGTCTAATTGCATGAGGCGGCCCGTCGCATTTATGGCAAAAGAAGAGTTATTTAAAGTTCCTATTTTGAAGCAGGCAATTACGCTTTACGGTGCTTATCCAGTCAAGCGGGAAAGTGCCGATCGCAGTGCAATTCGATCCGCTATCAACTCTTTGGAAAATGGCTGGGCGACGGGTGTATTTTTGCAGGGAACTCGCACGCCAGACGGCAGAATTACTGAACCGAAATTAGGTGCGGCGCTGATAGCTGCTAAGGCAAAAGCACCGCTGTTACCTGTTAGTTTGTGGGGAACTCACGCCATTGCGTCGAAAGGTTCGGGATTGCCGCGTCCGGTGCCGCTGACGGTGCGAATTGGCAAGCTAATTGAAGCGCCCGGTTCTTCGGATCGCGAGGAGTTGGAAGCGCTGACTCAAAGATGTGCGATCGAGATTAATGCCATGCACGATTTGGGTCGCTGATTTTATAACTTTTGTTGCTGTTTTTCAGGTTATATCTACAGATAGATGAATGCTGAAGATAAAAACCGAAAAATATCAATATAAGTGATTGAAAACAAGCGCAATAATTAGGCTTGAATTTGAGTTTAATTTTACAATGGATAAGAAGAAAGATATGGTAACAAGCAATCAAACCCGCGCGTTGGGATTGTTTTCTAACCGCGAAGATGCCGAGCAAGCTCTGACAGAATTGAAATCTTCCGGATTTCCAATGGATAAAGTTTCGGTTGTTGCTAGGGATGCAGGCGAGGCTGTAGGCGAGACTGAAACGATCGCTCAGGTGGGCGATAAAGATCTAGACACAGGAGCAGGAGTTGTAGGAGAAACTCTGACAAATGCTTCTTTAGCCACCGTGCTAGTGGGTCTGGGCAGTTTAGCTATTCCCGGAATCGGGCCGATGATTGCAGCGGGGACTTTCGGCGCCTCACTGGTGGCTGGCGTAGCAAGCACTGGCGTCGCGGCTGCGGCTTTCGGCGGGGTGGTGAAGGCCTTGACTGATTTGGGAATTCCCGAAGAAACAGCTAGAGTTTATACCGATCGCCTGCAGGCGGGGGATTATTTGGTAGTAGTAGATGGCAGTGAGGATGATATTAGTCGGGCTCAAGGGATTTTCAGCAGTCGGGGCATTCAAAATTGGGGCGTTTTTTAAACAAGAATTGTGCACAAAGTCTATCTGTAGGGCGATGCACACCTCACCATTGGTGAGAACAATCAGCTCAAATTTAGTACCCTACTTTTGTTTGAACATTAGCGCATAGATCCCCCCTAACTTAAAAAGGGGGAAACGGAAGCGGTCTTTCGTCTGCCGGGAAGCGGATTGAGATTCGGCTAAAACCCCAATCTAGACGTAGTTTTAGTCTTAAGTTGACATTCATTAATTGCCCACCCGATCCCTGCAAGTAAATTATTGATTTTTACGGCTCATCTTTTGATGCTGAGGCGGTGACATAAGCGACAGCTAAAGGCGAAATTTTTTCTGTAACTGCTGCGATAACTTGGCTGTCGAAGTCAGTCCAAACTCTGGGGCGATCGAACATACAAGGCTGCAAAATCCCCCACAATAAGCCGTCAGCACAAAGGTGAGCGTGAATCAAAGCTCGATGTCCGAACTCTTTTGCCTCAAAATTTTTGTTGACTACTTCAGGATTTGCTGTTTCAACATCCTCAACAAAAATCGAAGGTTCAGTTCGCAAAGCTGCTGCAAACAAAGGGTCTTCTTCCCCTAAAGATTCTGGTTCTTTGTTCCATTCCGCGTCCCAAACCTCGGGATAGTTAGAGTTGCGACGCCAGCAGTAAGGTACTCTGCCGATTTTCGTTTCAGGATTGCGGAGGTAGAGAAAGACGCGATCGCAATTTAACACCTCGCCTAAAGCCGGCACCAAAGCCGAAAAAACAGCATCCGGCGTTTTGCTGTCACTCAAAATTTGCTCTAGAACTTGCGGCAGAATTTGGTCGGTCATTAACTTTAGCTTTTGAAGTTCATCTACTAATTTTAGACTACTCCTTCTATTCTCTTCTCTTCTTTTATATCAAATCCGTTAGCATCGGAGTAGTAAATTCGAGTTAACTGTTGACGGTTGACTGTTCGCGGGGTCAACAGTCAACCGTCAACATCATGTATGAGTGTAACCGGAAATGATATTACGCATCTGTCATCAGCATCTTCCCGGTGCCTTAAATCGCTATCGGAGACAAGTTTTCAAACCAGAGGGAATGGGAAAAAATTTAAAACTTGCTCAATGCTTTCCTCGGTTTATTCAATTCTGGCTTGGCTGAAGTTAGCACCCGTATAACCGGTTGTCAGCCAAAGAATAGCCCTAGCGCCGTCGCGAACAACTTTTTCCACCGGTTCGGGGGTTCGACCAGACGGAACTGCCACAGGCTTAAAGCTAATGCCTCGACTGCCGAGCACGATTTCGCCGATAATCCGAGCTCGCCGCATGTGATCGTCAGAAGTGATCAGATACACGCTTTCAATCCCTTGAGCTTTCAATTCATCTACCAGGGTGGTAAAATTTGTTACCGTATCCACCGCTCTGTAGTCTAAGTGCAGGCGATCGGACTCAATTCCCGCTTCTGAAAACACCCATTCCGCGAACTCCGGATTGCTGCCAGACGACACCCAAATCGGCAATTCAGGATGCGATCGAGCAAATTTGGCCGCAAACACCTCTCGCTCCGTAGCCCCACCTAGAACTAACAAAGCTTGGGGTTTCTGAAATTCGCTCTTAACCTGCTGATAGCCAAACCAACACGCCATCAAAAGCCCTACTAGGAACCAAAAACTGCGTGAAGTGTTCAAACGCTTGTAACGCTGCGTGTTTGAATTGATTCTTAACCACATCTAAACCTATAAAAATTTTATGTAACTCACAAAGGAACCATAACAAAAAATACCGCACGTATAGCCTACTAACAGGAATTAAAAATTAAAAATTAAAAAAGGGTCGAGGGATCGTAGGATTTTAGATTTTAGATTTTAGATTTTAGATTGACTCTACGCTGGTTGTGGGGCTTAAACAGGTGATTTGAGATTTCAGATTTGAGATTTCAGATGAACCTCTATAGAGGTTCTGCGTAAGTCCTCGTCTTCCAGCAAGTATTCGTCTGCGGGCGAATTCGTTAGCGGATATGCAAAAAAGAGGGGCAAAACTTAAACTTTCCCCTCCTGCTGTTAATTTTTCTTGATTGTTAACGGGACTGGCCGGGTTCGAACCGGCGACCTAGCGCTTCAGATTTGTGTGAGTTTCCCCACTCTCTGGACTATACCTTCACCATAAGCTTGCAGCTTTTAGGTGGTGACCGTCTAGTCTCTAAACCTTCCTGATTTCAATATAAGCGATCGCACAATCGCGCTGAAATCAGGCTTGGCTTGGTATTGCCTTAGAGTCATAGGAACCCACGAACTCTTTAGGTTTCACCAAATTTGACCACATTCACTCCCAGAGTTTCCTCGCAGGGTGCCCGATTCTTCAGGAGGCGCTTGCTCTATCCATCTGAGCCACAGCCCCAGTTGCTAAACCGTTTTGATTATAGCAGTTAATGTCAATTTTGATTTTTTTTTGATGATTACCGATCGCCAGTTGCCAGTTTCGCAGCGATGCGGGCAAAGTTTTCTGCTGCGGTGAGTTTACCGGCACCGTAACAGGCGCGCTGTCTCCATGCGGTGACGGGGAGGTGTCCGGGGGGAGCATTTTCGCTGAAGGAGAGCTCGCTGTAATATTTCCAATTTTCCTTGACTCGCCAGCCGACTCGATCGCAAAATTCAGTATAATTTGCCTCCGTACTTTCCCAAATCTGCTGCTGCACGCTCAACCCAAACCGCCCGCTGCTGTATTGTTGCCAAAGTTGGTCGATCGTGCGAAGGTCTGTAGCAGGAAAACTGTCAATATCGGCTGCACTCAGCCACCCTTCGTCTTCCCTGACAGCGATTTGCAGCAAGATTTCCCAAGTGTGTTCGTCAGCTTTGCGCCATTTTCCAGTTTCTAATAGCTTTGTCAGTTGTCGGTAGTCCATCCCCACTTCGGAGATAGCCGGAGTTTTGTCAGGTATAGCGGCGATTTTGTCTTCCAGCCGCAGTAGAGTGCTGACAATGAATTCGGGGTTTAGTTGTTCGAGGCGGTACAAAACCCATTCTAACTGAGATTGAAGGTACGTGCGGGCGATCGCATTTTCCTGCAATTCCCCCTGCAACTCATCAAATTTAGCTGACCAATTTTGTTGATTGCGGGCCAATTCCCACATTTGTTTTGCCCACTGCAATCTAACTTGTTCTTTTTTTAAATAAGTTTTGGAAGGCTTAGCACGTTGCGGGTAGGGAGTCAAATCCCAGCCGCAAATCGAGCAAAGCTCTGCTTTTTCTTCTATGTATTCAGCACCGCACACTGGACAGTTAGACATATTGCCATAAATTCGGTTGCCAAGTAATTAATCTGACATCGGGTAAATTAACCATAATTCGATCGGGTACGCACTTTGCAGCCTACAATTACAGTTGATCTGTAATAATTTGGCCATTTCGCACCCCAAAGTTAGAGTTAATTATACCGTTCTAACAAGGCAAGCGAATAGTAAACAAACTGCCTTTGCCCAGCTCTGATTTTACCTCGATCGTGCCGCGGTGAGCTTCGACTATTTGGCGGCAGAGGTGCAGTCCCAAACCTGTACCGGATTTCTTGTGAGTTCCCGACCCGAACCTTTCAAATAACTTCGTTTGTGCTGCGGGCGAAATGCCGGGGCCGGTGTCTTTGATTTCTATGATTACCCATGCCAGCGGTTGGTTTTTGAAGCTAGTATAAGCAGGTGAATTGGCAGCTTTTAAGCTGACATCTATTGAGCCGCTGTCGGTGAATTTAATCGCATTTCCGATTAAATTTGTCATCAAGCGGTGCAGTTCCAGACGATCGCCCGGATACTTCGCAATCGGGGCACTTTCTGCACTTTCGGTCAAGTCTAAATTTACGGATAAACCTTTATCATCCGCTAGGGGAGCTAGTTCTTCAGTTACCTCAGTAATAAGCTGGCGCAAGTCCACGGCAGCGAAACTTAGGGATTTGCGGCCTGCTTCGTAGCGGTATACTTCCAGCAGCATATTTACCATCGCGATCAGGTTTTGGTTGCTGCGAACCATCGTCCCGAAAGCGTCGCGCATGGGAACGGAAATTTCTCCCAAAGCTCCCTGCTGCATTAAAGTTAGCATTCGATCGGCTGCTACGAGGGGCGTCCGCAAGTCGTGAGCGAGTCGGGAGACAAAATCTTCGCGCTGGATGGCGATCGAATTGCGCTCGTCTACGCTGTGTTTTAGCCGCAGGAGCGATCGAACCCTCGCCAGCAGTTCGTCCATTTCAACTGGTTTGCGGATGAAATCGTCTGCTCCCATGTCAAGTCCCTGGACTACGCTAGCACTGTCGTGAGCTGTAATCAGCAAAATTGGGATAAAGGGCAATTCCTTATTTTGTCGGATGCGTTTAGTGACTTCGTAACCGTCCATTCCCGGCATCATCACGTCTAGCAGCACCAAATCCGGGGCTGACTTGTCAATTTGACTCAAGGCAGAAAAGCCGTTTTCCGCAGTGCTAATTTCGTAACCTTCTTCTTCTAGGATTGTTTGAACCAACAAAACATTATCTGGTGCGTCGTCTACCACCAGAATGCGATCGGCGTTTGGGGCATTCGGAACAGATAAATAACTCATTTAATTGCTAGCCTGGAAATAAATTCTAAACTTTAATATGGCATCCAAACTTATGATTTCACATTTTTACACTTCTTAACTCTGTCATAAGGAATATCTCACGACTTTATCAAATCTTTTTACTTTTGAACGCTCGAATGTAATATAATTTACTACTTTGTTGTCATCGTATGCACGCCGTCCCAATCATCGGGCGGGGATACTTTCAAATAGCTCAGGGATCGTTCGAGGTGAACTTCCACAGGTCTATCGCTCGGTCGCATTGCTAAAGCTGCTTCAAAATAACTAATAGCTTTCTGAAAATTTCTAGCAATATAAGCCTCCCTACCGTTAGTGTAAAGTTCCAAAAACCGCACGGTTTCCCCATCAATGGGTTCAGAACTATTTTGCAGCAACTCGTAAATACCAACTGGCTGATTTTTGCCCTTAACCCGCACCTTGTCTAACTCTCGCACCCAAATTCCTTCGCGACACAAACTGTAGGTAAATTCGCTCAAAATTATATCGCAGCCGTACTCTTTTGTAAGCTGTTCCAATCGCGAACTTAAATTCACCGCATCCCCGATAACCGTGTAATCCATTCGCTTTTGAGAACCAATATTTCCCGAAACCACCTCTCCAGAACTAATCCCAATTCCGAAGCGAAACGGATCTTCGCCGGGGCGAGAATCATTAAACTCTTTCAAACGGCGGCGCATATCTAAAGCCGACTGCACCGCCATCCAACCGTGACTTTCGGGGGGATTCAGCGGCAGGGGCGCGCCGAACACCGCCATTAAAGCATCGCCGATAAACTTGTCTAAAATGCCTTCGTAGTGGATAACGGCCTCCACCATCGTCTCAAAATATTCGTTCAGCAGAGATACCACATCCGACGCTCCCAAATTTTCGGTCAGGGTGGTGTAGCCGCGAATGTCGGAAAATAAAATAGTCACTTCTTTGCGTTCGCCCACCATCAAGGCGCCTTCGCCCAAGGCCATCACTTTATCTACGACTCCAGGAGTCAGGTAGCGGTACATCGTATTTTTCATCCGCTTTTCGCGGCTGATGTCTTCGAGTACCACTAAACCGCCGCGCACGCCGCCCTCTGGATTTAGCAGCGGGTTGACAGTCAAATTCAAACTGCGTTCAATTACTTTAATTCGAGAGGCGGGGATGGGCAGCGGGCAATAAGGGTGATACAGGGCAGAATTTCGCAGGGCAAATAGAGATTGGGCATTAGCTAATTCTGCCAGCGCTACTTCCTCAGTCCACGCGCGGTTTTCGCCCCAAGCGTAATATAAATTAGGCTCAGCGCGATCGGGCACGGCCAAAATATAACTTTCTTCTTCTTCTTTTTGTGGTTGGGAATTAAGTGTTTTTTCTACCAACAGTCCCACAGTTAAACTTTGTTCGGGAACGTAATGTCGGGCAGCATTTTTGAGACTGTCTTCTAGTCGAAATTGCAAATTGTCGATCGGCACAACTTCCCAAACATAGCGATTCACCAGTTTATCTTCCCAAATCTGGGGATTGTGTTTGCTTTTAGCTTGATTTACCGGACAGCCCAACAATTCTAGGGCTGCTTCGTTGATCGTAACAACTCGCCCCTTCAAATCCGTGGAAATGACTGCATCAGAAAGACTTTGCAGCATATCTTTTTGATACTGCTTTTCCACCATCACGTTCTGAAACAGTTGAGAATTTTGCAGCGCCATTCCCGCTTGGGAATTAAACGCTCGCAAAAACTCTTCGTCGGAAGGGGTGAAAGTACCTTGGTTCTTATTAATGAGCTGAGTTACCCCGATCAGCTCACCTTTAGCGTTATGCACGGGCATGCACAAGACAGTCCGAGTGCGGTATCCCGTTTGCTGGTCTGTAGATGGGTCAAAGCGGGGATCGTCGTAAGCATCTGTAATATTTAGAGGTTGACCGGTCGAAGCCACGTAGCCCGCAATTCCCTTATTCGCAGGAATACGGATTTCCATCATCGTTGTACCGTCGGCCTTAGCGACTTTTGTCCAAAGTTCGTTGGTTTCCCGATTTAACAAAAATAGCGTGCTGCGATCGGCCTGCATCAAGTCGCGAGCTTGATCCATGACAGAGCGCAAAGTTGTTTCCAAGTCAAGACTTTGACCCAAAGTCGTGGTGGCTCTCAACAGTGCGGCAACCCCTCGCTGGTTGCGCGCCACGACGTAGAAAGACTGACAGCTTTCGAGAATAATCCCGATCGAATCTGCAAAAGCCTGGAACTGCTGTTCGTCTTCCTCGGTAAAGGAGACATTGCCAGCTTTATTTAACAGTCTGACCACCGCTACGGGTTCGTGTTGGCTCTTGCTGCTAAAAATCGGCATGCAGAGGATGGTCTCGATCTCGTAGCCCGGTGGTTCGTCTACTTCGGAATTAAAATGCTCGTGCGATCGAGCTTCGGCAACATTGATCGATTTTCCGGTTGTTGCTACGTAGCCTAAAATGCCTGCATCCATAGGCAAGCGCACTTCTACATCCTCACCCGTAAGCGGATCGACTGTTTTGTGCCACAGTTGATTTTTGTTGGAGTCAACCAAAAAAATTGTTGTCCGGTCTGCTTGCAAAATTTGACCGATTTTGACAGTGAAGGCATCTAAAAGTTGCTCTAAGAGACTTTCGAGTGCTTCATTGTTAATCAGGTCCATCGCCCGGATAAATTGCTGAAATTCAGCCGTGATAAAATCCAGCAGGCACACTAATTCAGGAACTGGCAGGCTCTTAACACGGGAGGTCAATGCCCCCATAAAATTGACTTGAGTCAGTGTAGCCAGAACGCTACCAGTATTGGAGAATGTCATGATTAACTGCTTGCTCAGAGGGATAGACTGACTGCAGGTCGATCGGCGCTAGATGCGGGGGCTGTGCAAACTTTTGAATTTGTTTGCAAGGGCATCGGCACTCGCTTGTCGCTGTGATGAATCGTGAGTTCAAAAGTGGCGCGCGCAACTTCAGTGTGCTTGTGATACGTGGTCGATCGATCTTTTTTACAACCTCGATAGTGATGAGGGTTCGTCAATTCAAGCTGAACTTGAGTTAGCAAAACAGAAGGCCTGAAAATTAGGTGACAGGCTTTAGTTCGATCGAGAGTGCAGTGTGGATTTGACGCTCTGTGCACGACAGCAGCGCGCGGTGCGACAGTTTTAGCGCACTCGGCGACCGTATCCGGTCAGGTAAAGGGCGCTATGAAAGCAGCGCGCAAGGCATTCCTACAGAGCTTACTCATAGTTTAACGGTAAACGCAACAGCAGGATAGCGACGGTAATTTATGCAGCAAAAAAGTTCGACCGGTCTTTGAAAACATCCCTCCTCACTACCAACTGGCGATCGAACAGCAAAGCTAAGCTGGCGGTGATGTTTAAAGGTACTACAGTTCCCGACATTTAAGCCGCTCTGGGCACAGACTGAGCAAATACCACGGATTGATAGTACCGCTGCAGTTGTGCGGCGGCGGCGGCCCAACCCCAGCGTTCGGCTTCTTTGCGAGCGTTGTGGCGCAGGGTTTCCCGTTCTTCGGGATTGGCAAACAGACGCTTGGCGGCCGCGAGTGCTCCTTCTTCGTCAGCCGGATCGAATAAATATCCGTTAACGCCGTCGGTGACGATATCGGGAATGCCGCCGCTGCGCGCCGCCACTACAGGCGTCCCCGCAGCCATTGCTTCGAGGAGGACTAAGCCCAGGGTTTCGGTGCGGGAGGGAAAAATGAAGGCGTCGGCCGATGCGTAAGCTGTTGCGAGTTCTTGCCCCTTGAGGTAGCCGACAAAATTAGTGGGGGTGCCGGCAAAATATTGTTCGAGATTTTGCCGGTGCGGGCCGTCTCCCACTAAGGCGAGGCGGGCGTCGGGAATGGCTGCGAGGACTGGTTTGATGCGTTCGATTTCTTTTTCTGCACCGAGGCGGCCGACATACAGCAGCAGGGGACTGTCTGGGTTATTTGCAGAAAGGCGCGATCGCATTTCTCGACTTGCCAATTCCGGTACAAACATTTCCGTATCTACGCCCCGCTGCCACAAGTCTACCCGATCGATCCCGTGGTTTCTGAGTTCTTCCACCATCGCTGTAGAAGTACAGAGATTCAATTCTGCTTGATTGTGAGCACCTTTGAGCAGTTCCCACAATAAAGGTTCGAGGACTCCAAAACCGTAGTGGTGCAAGTATTTCGGCAAATGCGTGTGGTAAGAAGCCAAAATTGGAATGTTCAACTTTTTGCCGTAATATATGCCGCCCAATCCCAAAATAGCGGGATTGACAACGTGAATAATATCCGGTTTGAACTGCTGTAATTGGCGACCGACAGCCGGAGAAGGAAGTGCCATTTTCAGTTCCGGGTACATCGGCAAAGGCAAACCCTCCACACCGTAAATGCGGGCACCTTTGTATTCTTTAATCCCGTAATCTGGAGAAAATATCAGAACTTGTTCCCCCGCGCGCTGCAAGTGATCTACAGTGTGAATCAGGCGCGTCACAATGCCGTCTATTTTTGGCAAAAATGTTTCAGTGAAAAGAGCAATTTTCATAAAAAGTAAGCTACTTAGGGAGCCGATAATCACAGCCAGAGGCCAAGGTCATCGGTAACAGGATATACTGTGTCGCGGGTAGTAAGTCATGGCGTGCGATCGGCTGCTTTTCTACACTTCTGCTTTCTGTTGCACTACCGCTAATTCCGAGCGAGAAGCTTTTGGGATAAAATGCCAATTCTCTGAATGCAAGTTGATACAATTATCCACCTAAAAGCAACCCCACACCTTCAGCAAAGCAATTAATTCTGTAAATTTCCTGTGCAGTTTTGGCAATTAAGATTTCCCTTTCCCCACCAGCAGATTTGCTAACGGGCGCGGTAATTTTGATTGCTCGCCGTCAGTGCAGCCCATTCCGGTATTAAATAATCAGCACAGACTGCACTAGCTGAAAATCCCGGCAGAACCACCAAAACCAACAGAATGAGAATTCGACTTTTCACGGCTTGATTCCCAAAAAGCCAGCAGTAAAAACCTAATGCAATTTTTCAATTCAGCGCAGAGGACGCAGAGAACACAGAGCAAAAGATAAAAAAGGATAGATATGACAAAAGTAATCTACAGCCAAATCCCTGCAGAACTTGCAAACATTTCTCCTCTCTTCCCTTCTTTTCTCTTACTTCGCGCCCTACCCTTCGGGAACCCCTGCGGGGAACGCGCCTTCGCGGTTCGTTAAAAAATCTCTTACCCCGCAGGTTGATACCAGAACTTACTTCCAAGAAACCTTCGGCAAAATCTGGTTTTTATCGACACGGTGCTGATATTTTGTAGCAAAATTCAGCAGAGAATCGAGCAGGGAATCTGAGAGATAGTGCGGTTGCAAACCGAGGTCTAGCAAATTGGTGTTTTTGGCATTGAAATAATGTTCTTCTTTCTCGACTCGGGGATTTTCGATGTTGTTGATTTCTACTTTTAATCCCATTGCCATGCCTGCTTTTTGCACCAAGGAGGCTAAGTCGCCGACGCTGAATTGTTCGGTGAATTGGTTGAAGACGCGGAATTGTCCGGCTTCGGCGGGGTTGGCGATCGCCAATTCCACGCACCGCACGGTATCCCGAATGTCTAAGAAGCTGCGAGTTTGTCCGCCAGTGCCGTAAACGGTCAAAGGATGACCGATCGCAGCTTGGATGCAAAATCTGTTCAATGCTGTCCCAAATACTCCGTCGTAGTCCAAACGGTTGATCAACAGTTCGTCCATGCCGGTTTCATCTGTGAGCACGCCGTAGACTACGCCCTGATTTAAGTCGGTGGCTCTTAAACCCCAGATTTTGCAAGCAAAATGGATGTTGTGGGAGTCGTGGACTTTTGACAGGTGGTAGAAACTGCCTGGTTGTTTGGGATAGGGTAGTGTATCCTTGCGGCCGTTGTGTTCGATCGTAATGTAGCCTTCTTCAATGTCAATATTCGGCGTGCCGTATTCGCCCATTGTCCCCAATTTCACTAGGTGACAATCGGGGAAGTCTTCGCGGATGGCGTACAGCAGGTTGAGTGTCCCGACGACGTTATTGACTTGGGTGAGGACTGCGTGTTCGCGATCGATCATCGAGAAAGGTGCCGAACGCTGTTCGCCGAAATGGACGATCGCCTCTGGTGCAAATTTTCTCATGCTTTTGCTGAGAAAATCGTAGTTGGTGATGTCACCGACGAACAAGTCGATCGACTTGCCCGTTAAATCTTGCCATCGCTGGAGTCGTTGCTGAATCGGTGCGATGGGAGTGAGGGTGTCGCTGCACAGTTCCAGATCCCAGTGCCGCCGCACGAAGCTGTCGAGGATGCCAACTTCGTAACCTTTGTTAGAAAGGTAGAGTGCGGTTGCCCAACCGCAATAGCCATCGCCACCAATAACCAGGACTTTCATAAATCAACGGTGAATCTTGCTTGCCAATACTGGGTTAATGTACCAGGTATTGGTGCATTCTGAACCTTTAATAAGCGCGTGTTCGCCGAGGAGGTACTCTGTTTTTTGAGATTAAACCGGAACTTCGTCGGCGAAACTGGCCCAGCGGGTGAATTCAAAAGGGCCGGCCTGAGCTCCCCAGACGTGGGCGTCGGTTTCTGGGTCGCGTCCGCGATCGTGGCTAGTAAATTTGTCTTGGTCTATCTCGAATTCGCTGTCTAGATAGGTTTTTTTGCCGTTTCTGACCACGGCACAGCCTTTTCCTGGTTCGACAAACCCTTTGAAGCTTTTGCCCGTCCACTGCGTAATAAAGGTGCAGCCGGGAAGCAGAGTCAGTTGTGCTGTTTTGATTTCTTGCAGCCGTTGCGGGTCGCGGGAAGCGCCGTAGAATTGTTCTTCGTTTTCTATGGCATAATTTTCGATGTCGATTCGATCGCCCGCCGGGACTAATTTCAAAACTCGGACTCGGTACGGTACGTGGAGTTCGATATCGTAGGCTTGTTCTAGGTACAAGCTGATCCCATCCAAAAGTTCGACGGGCAAAGGTCTCATGCAGACGCGGATGTGGGCGAAGAATGGCGGGTTTTCAAAGGCTTGGGCTTGGTTGCTGAAGTCGGCGGCCATCCAGCGGGCGAGGGTGACGATATCGGTGGAATGAGTCATTTCGATTTTAGATTTTAGATTTTAGATTTTGGATTGAGGGAGTAGAAGTTATTTTAGGGGAAAGGGCGCGTCAGACGAAATTCTGCGACAATTATTCAGAGTTTCAGTGTTTAAAACCCCCTATTGTCGCCGCGTCATTGCCATCACAGCATCAACAGTAAGTTCTGGTACAATACTTAAAGTTGGCAAAATGTCTGCTCCCGAACAAACTAGGGGTAGGTTATCGCCCTGCCATACCCAAACTTGTTGGCGAGATAAATCTATTAACCATGCTAATTGCGTTCCATTGCTAAGGCAAAGGAGAATCTTATTCTGCAAGTCTAAAGTGCTTTGATTTGGCAATCGAATTTCAATCAACCAATCTGGCGCTCCATCAAACGGCCCGTCTTCATCAGGAAGCCGCTCGCACGCTACGATCGCGATATCTGGCACAGGTGAATGGGGAGGTACCAAGCAGCGCAATTCTGGGACTGCTTCAAATCTATCGGTACGATCGTTGATATAGTTAACCAAGTTGTTTTGCTGTCGCGAGTGAAACAGAGTTGGCATAGTTTTTTGAACAGCCCGCCCAGCAATCAATTCCCATGCGGGCGAAGACTCAATATTTGGTTGAGCGAGAAACTCTTCTAGTGAATGTGTTGCAATGGAATGAACCATGTTTTTTAACCGGACTTCACTGTGCTTGTCACGCGCAAAACTCTAAGCTGTTCTCCATTTAAATTGTGTGTCAAAAATCACTCAAACTATTGTGGGATTGGCACGCGAACCCGTCCCGAATATGCAATTTAAACGCGCAACAGCTTACTGCATTATACTGCAAAATCAATGCCTTTTCTTCTGCCAGCTCTCGAATTTTTAGTCGAACTCGCCCCATTGGTGCGCCCTCAATCTTCCAAAATCTCGACCAAATCTTCCATTGTCACGTCGAAGGCGCGGGCAATTTTGCAGACAGCAGAAAGATCGGCTGTATTCAAAGCATCGCGCTGAACGTAGCTTCTGACAGTGTTGTAATTAACTCCGGATTGCTCGGCAACTTGCTTTAGTGTCCAACCCTTTTGCTCAGCTAGTTCTCGAATCCGCAATCTAACGTATCCCATTAGCGCGATCGCCCTTACTATTCCAAAAACTCGACCAAATCTTCAATCATGACATCAAAAGCAAGGGCGATCTTCTGAACGGCACTCAGATCGACCATACTCATCCCATCATCGCGTCTAGCGTACCCTTTAACCGTGTTGTAATTCACCCCTGAGCGATCTGCCACGTCTTGCAGCGTCCAGCCCTTTTCTTCTGACAACTCTCGAATCTTTAGTCGAACTCGCCCCATTGGTGCGCCCTCAATCTTCCAAAACCTCAACCAAATCTTCCATCGTCACGTCGAAGGCGCGGGCAATTTTGTAGACAGCAGAAAGATCGACTGTATTCAAAGCATCGCGCCTCCCGTAGCTTTTTACTGTGTTGTAGTTGACTCCCGAGCGATCGGCAACTTCTTTGAACGTCCAACCTCTTTGCTCAGCTAGTTCTCGAATCCGCAGTCTAACGTAGCCCATATTTGGCTTGACATCGGTGCATATATACCCGACAATAGCTATGTACACTGAAAACGATCGCCCTCTTAGCCTCGAAAACTTAAGGGCGACCGTTTTTCTACCAAATCCCGCTTTCGGCGGGAAGGATTACCCTATGATACCAACATCCAAGCCCAAATTAAACACTCATCCCTGGTGTATCGTGCGACAATTGCCAAATATGCAGCGATTGGTGGTTGCTCGGTTCCACCGCCGGGGCGATGCTGATGGATACATACAGATTTTACAGCGGTTGTTGCCGACTACTAAACACGCGATCGTTTTTGATACGACAGGGGCCCAGAAATTGGCAGAAGTGCGATCGACTCAATTAGAACGAATTTTGTAATTAATCAGGAGCGATCGTGTTTTATAGCAAGTGCGATCGCTCCTTCATCCTCAAGGTGAATAATTGGGGAATCGATAGATTTTAGATTTTAGATTTTAGGTTTTAGATTTTAGGTTTTAGATTTTAAATTTTAGATTTTAAATTTTAGATTTTAGCATTAACCAAATTAGTCTGGGTCTCATATTAAATTTGCCACTTATAACATCAAGTTCTATGAAACAAAGTATTTGCGCGGTCAATCTACCGATAAATCTAGAGATTTTTGGCGCAAATACTTTGTCGAAATGATACTTTTGCCAGAGATTAAATCCTCTGGTTGAGACATCTAAATTAGCAAATTAGATGAGTTTGACAGCCCGCAGACCAAACATCAGCACTGTCGCCAAGCCGACCATTCCGCCAAAAATCCCAAAATAAGTTATTGCTCCGCTAAGAGTCATTGCAATTTCTCCAAAACAATCAATAAAAAGACCTTTGACACTCCCCAGCCTTAAGGGGTGGGGATTCTTGGTTCACTGATACACCTTAAAACTCTCTATCCTTTCGGCACTACTTAAACCAAAAACCCGTTCAATAGAACTAAGTTTCGAGTTTAATTTAGAGGAGTCCCAGCGGGCTTATCTCCGCAAGCTTTAGAGGATTGCTCCCCTTGTTTCCGTATGCCCTACGGTACAACTTGAATATCAAGTATTTGATTTTGCTGGTTAACGGGTGCTCATTGGCTACCCTAGCTGTGTTTATCGTGGTTATCGCCATCCACTACGCCTTACTACTTCCTATCCTGTCAAGTGGGGACACCCCAGATTTATATTGTCTTGTGATAGCGGTTTTTCAGCCTGTGCTATTTCTAGTATGCCATACTAGAGCGACACTATATCGACATTAATCAGTCGAAGTGACGGGGTTTTCAACCCAATTTTCTGATAATCTAAAATCTAATATCTAAATTAGATAAATATGCAATCCATAATTAAAGTTGACTTGGGCCCACAATCTTACAATATTTGCGTGCGATCGGGCGGTTTAGACCAACTCGGCAGTCTGATGGGCGATCTAAGCTTGGGCAAAAAAGTGCTGCTGGTGTCGAATCAGTCGATTTTTCGCCAGTACGGCGAAAGAGCAACCGCAGCCCTCGAATCGGTCGGTCTGGAAGTCAGTAGCTGCATTTTACCACCGGGAGAACAGTACAAAACTTTAAATTCGGTGCAGAAGATTTACGGTGCGGCGTTGGCAAACCGTTTAGAACGTTCCTCGACAATGGTGGCTTTGGGCGGCGGGGTGGTGGGCGATATGACGGGTTTTGCTGCGGCGACTTGGCTGCGGGGAATTAATGTCGTGCAAGTTCCGACTTCGCTGCTGGCGATGGTTGATGCTTCTATTGGCGGCAAAACCGGGGTCAATCATCCTTTAGGGAAGAATTTAATCGGGGCTTTTCACCAGCCGCGCTTGGTGTTGATTGACCCGGATGTACTCAAAACTCTGCCGGCGAGAGAGTTTCGTTCGGCGATGGCGGAAGTCATCAAGTACGGGGTGATTTGGGATGCCGAACTTTTCGATAAGTTGGAGAATTGCAAGCGTTTGGATCAAATGCGCTATGTGAAGGCGGATTTGTTAGCGGAAATTTTGAGTAGGTCTTGCCAAGCTAAGGCTGAGGTGGTCAGCAAAGACGAGAAGGAATCGGGTTTGCGGGCGATTTTGAATTACGGGCACACGATCGGTCATGCTGTGGAAAGTTTGACCAATTACAAGGCGATCAATCACGGGGAAGGAGTGGCAATCGGCATGGCTGCGTCAAGCCGATTGGCTGTGGAGTTGGGAATGTGGGATGCTGAGTGCGATCGCCGCCAGTCTGCTTTGATTGAAAAAGCGGGTTTACCTGCCAAATTGCCCGCTGGTTTAGATGTTGAGGAAATTTTGCATACTTTGCAACTCGATAAGAAGGTGCAGGATGGCAAGGTGCGGTTTGTGCTGCCGGTGCGCTTGGGTGAGGCTGCGGTGAGCGATCGGGTGGATGGAGATTTGATTTTACAAGTTTTGAAGGAAATGCTTTAGGAAGTCAGCAGTCAGTAGTCAGTAGTCAGTAGTCAGTAGTTATTTGTTTGTTCTAATAACCAATAACTACTAACTAAATAACCAGTAACCAATAACCAATAACCTATGCAGATTAAGACCCGCTCGACTGGGAATTAATTTCTTCCAAAATTTTATCTACTCTGTTAGCAGCTTGAGTTCTGCCTTGCTTGATAAATAACTCCTTCGCTTTTTTGAGACTGGCTACTGCCTCCGCTTGGTTTGCCTTGTCTCCTAGCTGGTACAAACCGACTCCTAAATTGTTTAAAGCATCGGGATATCGATCGTTAATTTTAACTGCTTGTCTCCACTGAACAATTGCCTCGGGCAACTGCCCCTGACTTGCCATCGCCACGCCTAAATCGTTGTGAGCTTTGGCGTGCTCCGGGTTGACTTCAATTGCTTTTTGGAATAGAACGATCGCATCGCTCATTTTACCTTGCCCCGACAGCATAGTTGCCAACTTGTAATAAGCATCCGCTTGTTTGGGATAGCGAGCAATTAGTTGCCGGTACAAAGCTTCGGCATTGACCATATTTCCTTGACCGTAAAGGTCGTTGGCAGTTCTCAAACCCACCGTGTAGCCTTTACCTACAACTTGGCACTTTTTCTCGGAGTTGCCTTCCTGCTTGCAAATCCTGAGTTCGTCTCCCTTCATCTCGTAGGACATAACTTCCCGAACAGCAGGGCCTCGGCGCGGTGGTTGCAAGTTCTGCGACTGCAAGTTTTGGGAGATTTGCAGGGCGATTGTCTCAGCTTGTGCTGGTTGGGCCGCTGCGGCATTGCAGATTCCTGCACCCACCAAAATGCTTGGGGCGATCCACCTCAAAGGTTTGAACAAGCAAAACTTTCGATCGTTTTTCATTTTTGTGGAAATGTGTTGTTGATATCCTGCCGTCAAATCGGGCACATTAAGTCCGAGTCAAGACTCCAAGGCAAGAGTCCGAGGGAATACGAGTAACTGTTAGGACTTATTCACAGTCGTGATATCTTAGCACTGTGAGGCAGATTTTGAGTTAAATTAGAGTAGAATTTCGATCGATTCTCAATCAACCTTAGCAGGAAAGTAGAAATGGGGCAGTCTATTCTTACCATGCTCTTTGCGCTCATCCTCGGCTACGCTGTTAACTCCAGCGTTAAAATAGTCAGCGGTGGCGACGAAGCTTTAGTGGAACGTTTGGGTCAATACAAGCGCACCCTCAAGCCAGGATTCCACTTTATCAGTCCCCTAGTCGAAAAAGTCGTCTGCGTGGACACAACCCGTGAAAGAGTTTTAGATATTAAACCTCAGTCAGCAATCACGGGAGATAATGTGGCTCTCGAAGTCGATGCCGTTGTGTATTGGCGAGTTGTGACTTTAGAGAAAGCTTATTATGGAATCGATCAAATTGAAAATGCGATCGCCAACTTAGTTTTAACGACGTTTCGCGCTGAAATTGGTCGATTGCCAATGCAAGACATCTTGGGTTCCCGAGATGACATGAATAAAAAGTTACTCAAAAAGTTGGACGAAGCTACAGAAACTTGGGGCGTCAAAGTAATTCGCGTAGAAATTCAAAGTATTACACCTCCGAAAAGGGTGCAAGAAGCTATGGAATTGGAGCGGGCCACTAAGAGCGAGTGGCAAGCAATGGTCAATAAGGCGATCGGGACGAAGGAGTATATGAGGCTCTTAGTTGAAGCTTTAGACTCCCATCCGAATAGCAAGCAAGTTTTGAATTACTTAGTAACAGAAAAATACTTGGATGCTCAACAAAAACTCGGCGAGAGCGGCAATGCCAAAATTCTGTTTATGGACCCGAAGAATATGTCAGAAGCTCTCAACAATTTGATGGATTCTATGCCGGATGTCGATCTGCCGTCTAACGGTGGAGATCTCCAAGCAATCGAGCAACCAACGACTCAAGATTGATTTCTGAAGATGGCGTCGGCAACCAGACAAACATCGTGCATTTCTCTGACATCGTGAACTCGCAAAATATCTGCCAAATTTGCGATCGCACCTGTACAAGCCGCCGCTGTCCCCCAAATTCTTTGTTTCGCTTCTGGCTGATTCAAAATGTGACCGATGAAGCTTTTTCGCGATACTCCGACTAAAATCGGACAGTTTAAAACACGAAACTTTGGCAACTCCCGCAGAATTTCTAAGTTTTGATTGTAAGTCTTGGCAAAGCCAATACCGGGGTCGATAATTATTTGAGATTTGTCAATCCCCGCAGCAACTGCCGCCGCAATTCGACTCTCGAAAAATTCCCCAATTTCCCCAATTAAATCGCTATAATCTGTGAGTTTTTGCATCGTCTGGGGAGTCCCCCGAATGTGCATCAAAATTATTGGCACTTTTAACTTAGCAACAGTTGACAGCATTTCCGAGTCAAAAGTAGCTCCCGAAATATCGTTAATTATATCCGCTCCCGCCTCAACCGCAGCTTTCGCAACCCGCGCTCTGGTAGTATCGACCGAAATAGGAACTGAGCCAAAAATATCGGTTTTTTGCCGCAGTATTTGCACCAGAGGTATCACGCGATCGATCTCTTCTGCTAATGATATTTCCACTGCACCAGGTCGAGTAGATTGACCGCCAATATCGATAATATCTACCCCGGATTTTACCATGTTTTCCGCTTGCACCAAAGCAGATTCTATGGTATTGAAATCTCCGCCGTCGCTAAAACTGTCAGGGGTAACGTTCAAAACGCCCATTAAATAAGTGCGTTTTCCCCACTCGAAAGCATGATTTCTAATGGTAATTTTTTCTAGGTTATTTGTCATATCACCTTCTCATATCATGTGCGATCGATTAACCATAATATCCCGATCGGGGCGGGCTTCGCCGTGAGCGTCAGCCGAACGGTTTTTGAGATTGGAGATTGTTGGCAGATATTGTTGGCGAACCCTCCCCTACAAAAATCGGAGTCGCTCGACCTGACATGATATCAATCGGCGATTGAAATTGCTTCTTGTAAAACGAAATGCTTCTCTAAGAGACGAAAGAATAAAGCAGGAGCGCAATTCTTAATTCAACCAAAACTCAACCAGCTAAAAACAGTATCAACTGTCAATTCTAATTCTATTTCATCAATTATTGGCAACAGAGCTGCACCTTTGTACAGTTCTACTTTTTGTCCTGGAAATACTGCCAAAATACTCTCTTCTTCTGGATCTAGTAACCACCCCAACTCAGTGCCGTTTCGCGAACAGTGGAGTAAGTTACTCAGCACTTTTGTGTGGCTTTGGTTTGGAGAGAGAATTTCTATCGACCAGTCTGGATTAATGTCAAAGCGGTTAGCAATTCTACCAGACGGCAAAAAAGGAATTCTTTCCCATCGGAATACTGCTACATCTGGCACGATTGATGCGCCGCCAAAAGTGCAGCGCAACTCGGGAAAAGCATTGGCAATTTTCCGAGTTTTCGCTACTTGATTGATAGTATTGCAGAGTTCACCTTGAAGTACGCTGTCTTCACCTTGAGGTATGGGCTTCTGAATGATTTCTCCCTCGATAAATTCTGAGGCAGGTTCAGTTTCAAAAAGTTTGAAGAACTCGTCTAAGGCTGGTTTGGGTTTAACGATCGCAGTCATAGGTTAATTCTCCCGATCCGAGAAACACTCAACGGCGCATCACAATTTTAGGCGATCGCTGTTTAATTCCCGCTGCCCTTGTTCCACTTACCACTTAGCAATTACCTATTAGCAATTACCTATTACTGATAATTGACAATTCGAGCAAAACTCGCAGCTTCCAAACTAGCACCACCAACCAAAACCCCGTCAATCTCCGGCTGAGCCATGACTTCATCAATATTCTCCGGTTTGACGGAGCCGCCGTACTGAATTGGCACGTCAGGATTAGTCAATTTACTGCGAATCAAACCAATAACTCGGTTAGCTTCCTTACTTTCGCAAGTGTCGCCAGTGCCGATCGCCCAAATCGGCTCGTAAGCAATGACTAACTTTTCTTGGTCAACATCAACCAAATCTTTTGCCAATTGAGAAAAAATGTGAGCTTCAGTTTCCCCTGCATCTCGCTGCTGCTTGGTTTCCCCAACGCACAGAATCGGAATTAAATCGTATTTCTGAGCAGCTTTCAGCCGCAAATTCACCGTTTCGTCAGTTTCCCCAAAATATTGGCGCCTCTCGCTGTGGCCGATGATGACATAGCGCACACCAAGTTCACTCAGCATTGGCCCGGAAATTTCCCCAGTAAAAGCTCCAGACTCTTGCCAGTGGACGTTCTGAGCACCGAGTCTGATCCGGCCCCCGTGCAAATTTTTCGACAGGACAGCCAAGGAAGTGAAGGGAACGCAAAGCACGACTTCCCGTTCCTCTGGGGTTTCCGTCAGGCAGGACATGAATCCTTGAAGAAACTCTAGGGATTCAGTCCTAGTTTTGTACATTTTCCAGTTGCCAGCAATAACTATTTTCCGCACGGGTGACTCAGTAGCTCTGTGAACATCAAAATCAGGCAACTTATAGTTTAAAGCTTTAGCGTACCTTTCGATCCTTCATTGCCCAAACTCGATGCGAGCTTGCTCAACTAAGTCAACGGTGACGACTTCGGTTTCGGCTTCGCGGGCCAACTGCTCGATGCGGACGCGAGCTTGTCCCCGGACAAAATAGGGAATATTTTTCAGCTTCGCCTTGGCTTCTGGCGTCCATTTTAAATCGTCGGAAAATTCGGAATCGGGCATGGCGTATTGAGCGATCGACTACAAGCTTTCATGGATCTGGCTTTGATGGAAAGCCTGGATCTATTAAATTTACCACGAGTTGCGATCGGGCCACACCTTCTCACTCTGCCTTAATTTTGTTGCTTAAAATAGCCGACGCTTCTTGTAAAAGCTGATTCTGCTCTTGTCGGATCGTCTCCAACCTTGTCAAAATATGAGCAAGTCGTTCTTGAGACTCCAAACTGTTTGATTCAACTCCCCTCAATTGTAAAACCGAATTATTTTTGTCTTGGCTATTTTTTGAAATCAATGAGTTTACAACCACTCCACCGAGATTGCTTGCAGATTTAAAGCCGAGACTCACAACCCCTTGCATAAATTTTAAAGGAATTTGCAGAATCAATAACAATCCTTTTTCCAAAAAGTTACCTAAAGCCTGTAATATTTTCTTGGTAATCCATATAAATAGCACCAAAATTCCTAAAGATATCCACCACGGGTGACTCATCAACCAGGACAATACAGGGTTAGAAGCACTCCAATTTTTAAACATACCATCAATAGCACTTTGAAGGGCATTGGAAGTGGCTTCGCTCATATTTCCCACCTTAAACAGTGCTACTTCCATAGTAAGTGACCTCCATCAACCTAATTTACTGTTTCCCAGTGATTATAGTATAGCTTCTGTTTTTAATAGTGGAACTTTAGCTAAAAATTGAGCGATAAATATAGCTAAGATGTATAGAGTAAACTGTTGAGGTTAGTCTCTTTCCTGATGGAATCTGATGAGAGAAACAGTTTGGACATCTATGCCCCCATGCTTTGAAAGATTGTGCCAACGCTTTGACGATGTGTTACCCACTAAAGCCCAAAGACAGGAATTTAGACACTATCTGGCGGGATTATTGCGAGAAAGGAGAGACAAAACCTATCTCAGCTCGCGCAGAACGCTGTAGATGTTTCTTAACAAAGCTTGCGCCTTTGCAGTCAGAGCTTCCTGGTGCGAACAAACGCTCAACCAAGGGCGAAGCTATACGCGATCGTGCGACCGAAACCATCGAGGATACCCGCCACGTGATTCATCCGTGGAGACATAAAAAACCTGTATCCGATGACACTTGCCGAACGTATTTATCTCGCGCAAGTCAATTCTTTAATCTAAAATCTAAAATCTAAAATCGCGCAATCGATTGACCATCAGATGTATTCCCCAAAAATAGAGCGGACGATCGCTCAAAAATGAGGCAGGAATTTGATGCACTTGAAAAAGCCTGAATTAAGTTGAGAAATATAGCGTATTATCCCAGCGCCGATCGCAAGATAACAGGCGATCGTTCCTCAAAGCTCGTTCGACGTTGTAAAAACTGTTTGACGCTTCCAAAAATAATTACATATTTACAAAAATTAGCGCCAGTTACCAGACTTTATATCCCACAAAAAAAGCGAGAAATTTTAAGTAGACTATGGCTGTTGGTTTAACAAACCCGACACTGCCCAGAACGTTGTTGCGGCAGCTTAGAGGCTGTATAATTTATGACATATTTGCCACAATTTCAGTTTCGAGCCCAAGCTCAAAATATGCTAGGCTAGAATGTTTCCAGAGCTTGAGATACACCGTGACGTATGTATCAATCCTTAGAAGAGTCAGCCATTTCAACTAATCCATCTACGGAACCGTCCTCTCTAATTCTCATTGTAGATGACGATGCCTTGATGCGTTTGCAACTCCGACTGTATTTACAGAAGGAAAAATACCGAGTGGTCGAAGCTACTGATGGGTTGACAGGGCTAGCAGCTTATCAGGAAGTACATCCAGACCTCATCCTCCTAGATGCAGTGATGCCTGCTATGGATGGCTTTGCTTGTTGTCAAAAATTATCTGAAGTGCCAGAGAGCGATCGCCCACCTATTTTGATGATTACTAGCTTAGAAGACAAAGAATCTGTCGATCGAGCTTTTGCAGCGGGAGCCGCTGACTATATCACTAAGCCGATTCACTGGGCTGTTCTGCGACAGAGAGTGCGACGGTTGATTCACCAATTCCACCTGCAACAGCAACAAACCATACTTTACAAGCAGCTAGAGGCCGCCAATCGACAATTAAAATACCTAGCGTCAGTTGACGGTTTGACTCAGATTGCCAATCGCCGTCAGTTTGACCAACAGCTAGAGGAGGAGTGGCGGCGCATGACCAGAGAGCAAACTCCTTTGTCACTGATTTTGTGTGATATCGATTTGTTCAAGCAGTACAACGATACTTACGGACACCAAGCAGGGGATCTATGTTTAAAGAAAGTTGCGGCAGATCTCAATCGCAGTATTAATCGAGCTGGAGATTTAGTAGCACGTTATGGAGGTGAAGAATTTGTAGTGATTTTACCGGACACAGAGCTTGAGGGAGCAGTCCAAATCGTTAAGCGAATGCAGGCTCGCATCCAAGCTTTAGCAATAGTCCATAAGAGTTCTCCGCATAATTGCATTACGCTCAGCTTCGGTATTACCAGTTTAATTCCTACCCGAGAGAGCTTGCCAGAAACTTTAATTACTGCTGCCGATGCAGCACTTTATCAAGCCAAATCCCAAGGTCGCAATACTTTTTGTACCCAGAGTTATACAGTTAATGAACTCACCGGTTAAATCATCAGGGGAAACACTATGCCTCCCGTCATTTGGAATGATTCCTTAAGTATTAGTATTCCAGAATTTAACTCCCATGACAAACAATCGAGCGATCGACTCAATATCTTAGTGGATGTCCGGTTCGCAAACCGTGGCAAGGAAGAAATAAAAGGTATTGTAGATTTTTTAGACTTGTATATAGCACAACACTTTGGCTTTGAAGAAAATTTTAGGCAAAAATACAAAGGCCCCGTCACATCTAAAAATCGAGCGGCGCCTACCAAATTAATTAAAACACTGAGTGAAGTTAAACAGGAGCTACAAACCAAAGAATCGAGTCTTTCGTCAGCCATTAAGGTTAAAGAACAATTAACTAGATTAGTTCGTGAACCATATGAAAAAAATCGATCGAAAACTCAACTCGTGCATGAGTAAACCTTGATTGTAGTCTTAAAGCCAAAATAATCGGTGGTGCGATGTACGTGGAAACTGTTAGGTAAATAACAGATCGGCTCTATGGCGCTTCTTTTCTTATTAGAATCAGGTCATATTCAGCAACTAACGATTGTAAAACTTTATGGGAGTGGCTAGCTCAGTGCATAATAAAAGATGGTTAGGTGCGATCGCCCTTCTCACTGGTGCGGGTTTTCTGGGTAACTATTTCAGTTGGCCTCTTTTCTTTGGGGTTGATTTCCTCTTTGGCAGTATTGCAATACTGATTATTACTTACTATTTCGGCTGGGGCTGGGGAGGTTTGAGCAGTCTAATAGCAGGCAGCTATACTTATGTCCTTTGGAATCATCCATACGCCACGATTATTTTGGTAATTGAGGCTCTATTTGTAGGGTGTCTTTGCAAGAAGCGCAAACATCCGAACCTTCTTTTATTTGATGGGCTTTACTGGTTCTTAATTGGAATGCCTCTCGTTTGGCTTTTCTACGGTCAAATGCTGCATATGGATGCGGATCAAGTCCTGCTAGTTACGTGCAAACAAGCAGTAAACGGCATTTTTAATGCCTTAGTTGCCAGCTCGATCGTTGTTTATGCACCCGTCGATAAACAGGTTGGTCGTTCAAAGAATATCCATGCCCTCTCATTAAAACAAACTATTTTTCATCTGTTAGTTGCTTTTGTCTTTATTCCCGGACTGCTGCTATTAGTTATTGACGGTAGATACTGGGTCGCTCAAATTCAGACGAACGTGCAAACTGAGCTACAAACAAACGGGAAAAATCTCAGTAGCGATGTATCTAGGTGGCATCAGCGACATCTATTAGCTTTGAATACGTTAGCTGAAAAATTACTCATGCCTGAATCCGCTACTGCTGCCGATCGAGCAATTGAATCATCCGAACGACTGCAACAAGACATTAGCCTGATCGAGGAGTGGTTTCCAGATTTCGACAACATTTATGTCGCAGATTCATCTGGAACAGTTTTAGCTGCCTCTTCTCCTTTAAATCAAACCCGTCGGCAGTCGATCGAACAAAGCACCGAACATAAATCTCTAATTACCCTGGCTCGAGAGCGCCTGAGACCTTGGATGACTCCTGTCCAGAACAATTTATTAATTAACGAACCTCATGTAGGATTGAATGTTCCCCTGCAAGTTCAAGGTAATTTCCTTGGTCTGATCCACGGTTCATTACCATTGAGCAAGATCCAATATCTATACATTTTCCAGCAAAACAATCAGCAAATACGCGTTACATTGCTCGATCAAAACAACCGAGTCATTGGGAGCAATCAATCCGACCCAAAGCTTTTGACCAGTGTTCGGGAGTCAAAAGATGGCAGCACTCGCACCTTAGAGGGAACCTTGCAGCAGTGGGTTCCTAGCAAGGGAAACTATCCGATGATCCGTTGGAAAAACTCTCTATACATACAGGAATTTACGATTACCTCCGATCTCGACTGGAGATTGCGCTTAGAAATTCCAGCAGCTCCCTATGTAGAAAATTTACAAAATCGCTACAGGATCGATCTGATTATTCTTCTCGTCATCACAATGTTGGCATTTTTGTTGGCAACGGTGGTTAGCGAACGACTGGTAAAGCCGTTATCTTTTTTAGCTCTTGCCACTACTGACTTACCCAACAAGCTTTCAGAAGAAACATTTGAATGGAAACATAGTTTTGTTACTGAAATAAATGAGCTTGCTCGCAATTTTCAATTGATGGCGAGCGCGCTGAATCAAAAATTTAGGGAGATTAAACAGGTCAACGCTACATTAGAACAGCGGGTTCAAGAACGAACGCAAAGATTATCCAAAATCAATCGCTCTCTGAAAGCTGAAATTAAGAGACGTAAAAAAGCCGAAGCTGAACTAAGAACAAGAGGGGCGGCGATACGAGATTTATATGAAGTCTCAGCTACCCACAATCTCAATTTTGAGCAGCGCATTCAAGCGTTGATTGACATGGGATGTCAGAATTTTGGGCTTGAAAGTGGCATCTTGGCTCGCGTGCAAGATAATACTTATGAGGTGATGGTGGCGCGATCGCCCGATCGAGCCCTAAAACGAGGTTATGTCTTTGATATTAAGCAAACTTTGTGCTGTGAAGCTTTAGATACAAATGAACCCCTAACCGTAGAACATATAGGCACTTCAAAATGGCGTTACCATCCTGCCTATCTTGCCCTTGGCATGAAAGCTTATATTGGAACACGAGTTTTAGTTGCAGGCAAAGTCCACAGTACCCTCAGCTTTTCTAGTAAATCTCCCCGTGCAAAGAGGTTTAAATCTGCTCATGTGGAATTACTGAAGCTGATGGCTCAGTGGATTGGTAGTGAAATTGAACGGCATGAGGCAGAAGCAGCCCTGCAAGCCAGTGAAGAGCGGTGGGAACTCGCCCTACGCGGTAGTAATGATGGGGTATGGGATTGGAACGTCAACACTAATGAAGTATTCTTCTCGGCTCGCTGGAAAGAAATGTTGGGCTACGAAGACCGTGAAATCCCCAATCACCTGGACGCATGGATCGAGCGGGTGCATCCCGACGATCTCGGTTCGGTGATGCAAGTAATTCAAGCTCACTTTGAGGGCAAAACTTCCTTTTATATTACAGAATTTCAAATGCGCTGCAAGGATGGGAGCTACAAGTGGATTCTGGCTCGAGGGCAAGCGCTTTCGGATGAAGCGGGCAAAGTTATCCGCATGACTGGTTCTCACAGCGATATTACCGAGCGCAAAAAGTTAGAGCAGGAAATTCAAGCCAGAGAGCAATTGTTAAATGCTTTTTTTAAAGGAGCTTCCCTAGCAGGGGTGGGGCTGTGTATCCACGATCGGCAGTTGAGATTTTTACAAATCAATGAGGCACTAGCTGAAATTAACGGCCGCTCTGTGGAGGCTCATTTAGGTAAGACAACCGATGATATTTTGGGGGAATTTGCTCCTGGTATAAATGCACTGTTACAACAGGTTTTAACAACAGGAAAACCTTCCATCAACTTGGAAAGGAGCACAGAAGTATCCAGTAAAACAGGTGCCGGTCGCTACTGGCTAGTTTCTCATTTCCCCATTTTTAAGGATGCAGAGCAGCCTATAGCAGTGGGTTGCATTCTAATTGAAATTAGCGATCGCAAACGAGCCGAAGCGGAACTGCAACAAATGAGTGCGGCGCTAAAAAATGCCGTGGCAGGTATTTCTCGGCTAGACCCTCAAGGACGCTATATCTCTGTCAATGTTAATTATGCTGCCATCTGCGGATATGAGCTTGAGGAAATGCTAGGGATGGAATGGCAAAGAACCGTTCATCCTGAAGATGTTGAGAAGATGGCGGCTGTTTATCAGCAGATGTTGAGAGACGGCAGAGTCGAAGTTGAGGCTAGGGGAATCCGCAAAAATGGCTCTAGCTTTTATAAACAATTGGTGATGATCTCTGCTTGTGACGAGCAAAATGTGTTTGTGGGGCATCACTGCTTCATGAAAGATATTACCGATCGCAAGCAGGCAGAAGAAGCACTGCAGCGACAGTTGCAAAAAGCCCTACTGCTGAAGCAAATTACCCAAGAAATTCGTCAAAGCCTCAATGCTCAGCAGATATTTGCAACGGCTGCTATTCAGATCGGGCAAGCTTTTGGGGTCAGTCGCTGCTTAATTCGCACGTACCAGGACAATCCACTGCCTCAGTTTCCTGTCGTTGCAGAGTATCTAGCACCCGGATATGCACCCAGCGGGGAGCATGACCTTCTGGCGGCCAGTCCTGCTTATACAAAACAGTTGATGGCTCAAGATCGAGCGATCGCCTCCCCGGATGTCTATTGCGATTCATTGCTCACCTGTGCTCGTTCAATGTCTACCAGTCTCAAATTAAGATCCATGTTAGCAGTGCGAACCTCTTACCAAGGAGAACCGAATGGTGCCATTTGTTTGCACCAGTGCGATCGCTACCATGATTGGACTGCCGATCGAGTGGAGTTGCTAGAATCAGTCGCGGCTCAAGTAGGAATTGCCCTAGCTCAAGCCAAATTACTAGAGCAAGAAACTCGACAGCGAGAAGAATTAACTCTGAAAAACTGTGCCCTGGAACAAACTAGACGGGAAGCAGAAGCTGCCAGCCGAGCCAAAAGCGAGTTTCTGGCGATGATGAGCCATGAAATTCGCACTCCCATGAATGCGGTTATCGGTATGACGGGACTGCTGCTGGATACAGAACTCAAGGCTCAACAGCGAGACTTTATCGAGACGATTCGCAATAGTGGGGATACCCTCCTGAGTATCATCAACGACATCCTTGACTTCTCCAAAATTGAGTCGGGCAAGCTAGAGCTAGAAATGTATCCCTTGAACTTGAGAGATTGCATAGAAGGTACGATCGACCAACTTGCAGTTAAAGCAGAGGAGAAGGGGATTGAGTTGGGCTACCTCATCCAGCCTCAGACTCCTAACTTCATTTTGGGTGATGTCACCCGTCTCCGCCAGATTCTAGTTAACTTGCTCAACAATGCGATTAAGTTTACTGAAACTGGGGAAGTTACCATTTCGGTGCAAGCCTCTGCTGTTGATTCTGACGAAGCGATTTCTGAGTCAGAAAACTTGTATGAAATCCAGTTTGCCATTCAAGACACAGGTATTGGCATTCCAGCCAACCGCCTCGATCGACTGTTCAAGTCTTTTAGTCAAGTAGATGCTTCGACGACTCGGCAGTATGGAGGGACAGGTTTAGGCCTGGCGATTAGCAAGCGACTTAGTGAAACGATGAACGGCACGATCTGGGTTGAAAGCCGAGGCCAGGTCGGAGGAACCCCTTCACCAAAATGGCAAGCCGCTAAGCTCGATCGAGTCACAATGGGTTCTACCTTCTATTTCACGATTGTGGCATCCTCTGTTGCTACTGAGTTAGCGGAACCGATGGAAATGCCACTAGAACTATCTGGCAAGCGTTTATTAATCGTGGATGACCAGCCAACTAACCGACAAATTCTGACGTTGCAAGCCCAGACTTGGGGGATGCAGAGTCTGGCTGCCCAATCGGCGGTGGAAGCGCTCAACTGGCTTGAGGGTGGAGAAACCTTTGATGTCGGTATTTTAGATATGCAAATGCCACAAATGGACGGCCTCACACTCGCCTCAGCCATCCACCAGTATCCTAAGTGCCACCGTTTACCCCTCGTGTTGCTGACTTCAATGGGCTCCCCCGAAGCCAGTTCTTCAGATATCTCCACCCATTTTGTGGCTTTTTTAAGCAAACCCATCAAACAATCCCACCTCTATCAAATACTGATCCATGTGCTACAAGCTCAACCGACAAAAGTTCAACAACAACTTCATATATCTGTTCAGGATGATATGAAACTTGCCCAGAGACTGCCACTGCGAATTCTGTTAGCAGAAGATCATCTGGTGAATCAGAAGGTGGCACTGCTGCTGTTAGAGCGTTTGGGATACCGGGCCGATATTGCTGCCAATGGATTAGAAGTTTTGGAATCCCTGAATCGCCAGCCTTATGATGTAGTGCTGATGGATGTACAAATGCCAGAGATGGATGGGCTAGAAGCCACCCGTCGTATTTGCCAGGAGTGGCCGGCTCATACTCGTCCCCGAATTATTGCCATGACGGCGAATGCCATGCAGGACGATCGCCAGGTTTGTCTTGATGCTGGCATGAATGACTATATCAGTAAACCAATTCGAGTAGATGCTCTCATCCAAGCGCTGAGTCAGTGTCCGCCCAGCCAGGAACCGCAGCAAGCCCAAAAGGAGGAATCAGATAGCAAGAAGCCAGAAATTGATGTGCCAGCGGTTAACCTCGCGGAACTGCAAGCCTTCTGTAGCAGCATCGATGAAGATTCAACCCAGATTATGAGCTTGCTGGCGAACTGCTACTTGGAGGAAGCCGTAAAGTTGCTACAAACTATGAAATTAGCGATCGCCCAAGCGGATACTCAAGCCCTAAACCGAGCCGCTCATACCCTCAAAGGCAGTAGTGCGAACCTAAGCGCGACTCCTCTAGCCCAGCTTTGTAGCAGGTTAGAAGTTATAAGTACCTCTGGTGAACTCGATCGAGCCTCAACTCTTTTGGCTCAAATCGAGGGTGAGTACGATCGTGTCAAGAATACTCTCCAACAAGAACTACAAAAGAGCTGAATTAATCTATGAAAGTTAATTAAATAGGCATCTTGTGGCATCAAGGCTGAGGCAACTGTCACACGCGATGCCGCAAGATGGCTATGCGATCGCATACGCACGAGCAAGCCTGATTCCAAATCCGGGTTATATGCTTTGATGAGTTCTCTAACACTTTAAAAATGGTTAATAAACTCTTTGATGAAGGATTTTTGAACTCTTTTTCACAATCGAGTAGTTACAGATTTAGTTGCTGCCTAGCTTTATACTGTCTCCGAAGTCACAAAAGAGAGATGATGACTGATGACTAATGACTAATGACTGCTGGCTGCTGTCGAAGCGGAATCTCGATCGCAAACTCAGTACCTTTCCCCAATTCCGAATTGCATTTTAAAACGCCGCCGTGTTTCTCTACCACAATTTGGTAACTAATTGACAGTCCCAATCCAGTACCTTTTCCCACTGGCTTAGTCGTGTAAAAAGGGTCAAATATGCGTTGTATCATAGATTCCGAAATTCCCGTACCGTTATCAGAAATCCGAATCAGCGCACTAGGAATAGTACCATTAAGTTGACCGACAGCAGTAGAGATTTTAATTTGAGGAGCTACAGATTGACCGGCGAGCAACTTGTGCGATTGCAAAGCATCGATCGCATTCCCGATTACATTCATAAACACCTGATTCAACTGTCCAGCATAACACTCAACTCGAGGCAAGATGCCGTATTCTTTCACTAGGACAATGTTAGCACTGTCCGCATTAGATTTCAGCCTGTGCTGTAAAATTAACAGCGTGCTGTCAATGCCCTCGTGAATATCAACCGCCTTCATTTGACTTTCGTCAAGACGAGAGAAATTCCTTAAAGATAGAACTATTTGACGAATGCGATCGGCTCCCACCTTCATTGACGATAGCAATTTTGGCAAATCTTGTAGCAAAAATTCTAAGTCAATATCTTCACTCAATTTGTCTATTTCAGGACTATAACCAGGATATTGCTGCTGGTAAAGTTCCAGCAAATTCAGCAAGCTAGCAGTATATTCACTAGCGTGATTGAGATTGCCGTAAATAAAATTAACCGGATTGTTAATTTCGTGAGCAATCCCGGCTACCAGTTGCCCCAAACCAGACATTTTTTCAGTTTGAATCAATTGAGCTTGAGTGTGCTGCAAATCCTTTAAACTTTGAGCGATTTGTTCTGCTTGGCGTCTGGTTTGAGCCAGCAAATCTGCTTGTTGGATAGCAACACCTAATTGATTGGCAATCTGAGCTAAAAAGTTAACTTCTGAACTTTCCCAACAGCGGGGTCCAGAATGTTGATACGCTGTCAGCAAACCCCAAAGTTCTTGTCTGACAAAAATCGGCGCGATCGCATAAGCCTTCACCTGAAGTTGCTCTAAAATATCGACAACACACTCCGAGTGGCAAACTTGATAGATATCGTCAACGGCTAGAGTTTGATTATTTGCATATCTGCCGCCTCGGTTTTCCTGCAAATAAGTATCTTGCCAAACCGTACTGATACCTTCCCCTACCAATTTTATCCAGCCATCTTTCACAAATTCGGCCACATAATGACCGCTCCAATCAGGATTAAATTGATAGACAGCAATTCTATCAACTTGCATGCACTGACAAACTTCTTGGGTTGCAGTCTTAAAAATCGCGTTGATATCGAGAGATTCTCGAATTTTAGCCACCACTTCAAACAGTATCCGCTGTTGCTCGGCTGCCCACTGCAAATCGATAGTTTGCTGCCTCGTTTTAGCAAGCAAATCTGCTTGTTCTAATGCTACGCTCAACTGAGTTGCTACTTGCGTAGCAAACTGGATTTCCGAACTGTTCCAATTGCGGGAACTGCCGCACTGGTGCACGCACAGCAAACCCCAAAGTTCGCTGCCATTCATCAGCGGCATAATCACCTGAGCTCTAATTTGAAATTGAGCTAAAAGAGCAACATGGCAGTCTGAAAGTCCAGCATTTTCGACATCTTGTAGCACTTGAATCTGTCCCTGACTGTATTTTTTGGCATAGTCTTCGCTAAAGAAACGATCGCGAACTTTTACATTCCTTGCCGAAGAAAAACCAGGTAAAACATCTTCGGTAATAAATTCGCCTTCATTAAACTTTGAACTTTTATTGAAGCGATAAATGCCAACTCTATCTGCATTGAAAATCCGCCGCATTTCTGTAGTTGTCGTGCTAAATATTGTATCTAAATCGAGAGATTGTCGAATCTTAGCAACTACCTCAAACAGTATTCGATCCTGCTCTGCTGCCCGCTGCAATTCAACTGCTTGCTGCTGAGTTTGAGCGAGCAAATCTGCTTGTTCTAAAGCGATGCTTAGCTGAGCGGAAACTTGGGTAGCAAATTTGATTTCGGAAGATTCCCAATTGCGGGGAGCGGAACATTGGTGCACGCACAGCAACCCCCAAAGGTCTTTGCCTTTCATCACAGGTGCAACTAAACTAGCTTTGACCTGAAATTGCTCCAATAGTTGCTCGTAGCAATCTTGCAGTCCGGCTTGTCTGATGTCGGACATTGCGTGAACTCGCCCCTGAGAGTAGAGATTGGCGTAGTTTTCTCCAAAGCAGCGATCGTGCACTTTGACTGCCATTGCTGACACAAAATCTGGCAAAACATCTTCGGCAACGAATTCGCCATCGTTAAATTCCGACGCGGACTCGAAGCGGTAAACCCCAACTCTATCTGCATTTAAAGCCCGCCGCACTTCCTGGGACATCGTGCTAAAAATCTTGTTCAAGTCGAGGGATTTCCGCATTTTTGCCACCACTTCAAACAGCACTCGCTGCTGTTTGGTCAACTGCTGTAGTTGAGCGGTGCGATTTTGCACTTGATTTTCTAAATTTGTGTTAAGTTCTTCTATTTGTCGGTCGAGTTGGTAGTGGTTAATAGAATTAGAAAAGTGGCGGCCAAAAATTTGGAGCAATTCAATTTCTTCAGCCTTCCATTCGCGAATTTGGGCAGTTTTTGACTCTTTCCACGCTTCAAAAGATATCCGAGATTGGGCGAGCCGCTCGTCGCTATCAAACTGTCTCGCCCAGAGAGTTTCGGTGTCAAATTCTTCTCTAAAAACGGTCAAGTAACCGAATATTTGCTGGCGGGTTCTGAGCGGTACGATTAAAATGCTGCGAATTTTGGTCGATCGAAATGCAGGTTGCAGGCTTCTCAAACTGCTAATTTGGTACAAGTCGGGAATGGCCCAAACCTGTTGCTCGCCGGATTTAAAATATTCGTGCCAGACGCTGTATTGCTCAACCTGCGGGTATTTTGCCGAAATTGGCATCTTCGGCCCCGAGCCGCAAGTGTAGACTGTGAGTTCCCGATTCGAGTTATACGAATAGGGAACTAGATTCGCAACCTTGCTGCTGTCGGAAATGAATGGCGTGGCGAAAATGCACAGCCTGCCACCGGCTGCATCTAGTGCTGCTACCGATTCTGCCAAAGCTGTTTGGAGTTCAATTGCCGGCTGGGAGTGAAGGGCTGCGGCGACGCGGTTGACGGCAGTTTCCCGCTGGGCTTTCGCTTGGGCTCGGGCGAGGAGGGTTGATTGGGCTATGGCGACGGCGAGCTGATCTGCCACCATCTGAACGCCTTGCAGTTCGTGTTCTTGCACGCTTCGGGACTCGGAGTGGTGAGATACCAACAACCCCCATAATTCTTCGCCGTGAAAAATTGGTACTACCAAGCAAGCCTTGACGCCGAGTGCAGTCAAATATTCAGCGTGGCAGGGGTCAACCGCGCGAAAGCGCATTTCATCGGGCAGCAGTTGGTCGGAAACCGCCTCGCGGCGCGGACTTTGGCCTAGCTGCCCGGAATCTATATCGACGATCGATCGCACCTGTAGTTGGGCGAACAGTTCGCGGGCGTGAGGGGGAATATCGTCTGCTGGAAAACGCAGACCCAACAGGGATGGCAAGCGGTTGCCGTTAATTGATTCGGCAATCACTTCTCCGCTACCGTCGCTATGAAATTTGTAGATTTTTACTCTGTCTGTTCCCAAGAAGGATTGAACTTCTGCTGCTGTTGCGCTCAGAATTTCTGGCAGTTCTAGAGAGCGGCGAATGCGGTTGGCGATGCGTTCGAGCAAATTTGCTCGATCGAACCTCACCTTGACATTTTCGATTTTTAATGAGTCCATTATTAATCTTTTGCTTTCCTGGCAATAACCATAAGTGGCCCAAAAGTTTTGTGCCTGTTAAAAAAATCGGCAAGCACAGCCATTTAATAAAACATAAATACCCTGATGGCGATCGTCGATTAGTGTTGCACCTGTAGCGATCTGTCTTAAAATTGCAACTTTCCATTGCAACTTTGCATTGTGTGGGATTAAAACTTTTGTACTCTAAATATAAACTTTGTAGAGTCGGCATTGCAAGCTCTTTACCCTAACTGATTAAACTTGTCAAGTTTCAAGACTTGCAGAGTCATTCGCCGCCACCGATGAAGGTTAACTCAGAAACTGGGTTTCTACGTCTAGGATTGTATCTGTTGCCATTTGTAACAAGTTAAGCTAAAAAAGCATTTGTCAATCAGCAATTATGCTCGAGATTTACTCGGATTTTGGGCCCAAAACTGAGATTTAGGCGCTCGTGCGATCGTGCCGAGGGTGATACTTATACCTACTCCCTCTGAAATTGTAAATTTTCCACTCCTCAAACAGCAGTTTTTTTGAGTAATATTACTGATTGACAAATGCAATTAAGTCTTAACTTGTCACCAACGAGCTGTTGCTAGTCGGCTCGGAGAACAGTCGATCGACAATCGGCAGCTTTTTCCAGATATTGAAGCAAAAAAAAGCTCCCGCCTTTAAGCAGGAGCCTTTTTCGATTAGACAATCAAATCAGAAATAAATTCGATCGATTAGTCCAAATTAGGCATAGACAGCACTGGTTCATTTTCGCGATCGATACCCTTCTCAAAGCCAGCGACAGCCGCGCGAGCGCGACCAGCGTGCCACAAGTGGCCGACCAAGAAGAAGAAACCCATCACAAAGTGGAAACAGGCCAGCCAAGAACGAGGAGAAGTGAAGTTAAACGAGTTAACTTCAGTCGCCACACCCCCCACAGAGTTCAAAGAACCCAAAGGAGCGTGAGTCATGTACTCAGCCGCGCGGCGAGCTTGCCAAGGCTGAATGTCGTTCTTGATTTTGTTCAAATCCAAACCGTTAGTACCGCGCAAGGGTTCCAACCAAGGACCTTGGAAATCCCAGAAACGCATCGTTTCACCGCCGAAAATGATTTCGCCAGTAGGAGAGCGCATCAGGTATTTACCCAGACCGGTGGGGCCTTGTGCAGAACCGACGTTAGCACCCAAGCGTTGGTCGCGGATCAGGAAGGTCAAAGCTTGCGCTTGAGAAGCTTCCGGGCCCGTCGGGCCGTAGAATTCGCTGGGGTAAGCAGTATTGTTGAACCAGACAAAGCAGCAAGCGATGAAGCCCATCAGGGACAAAGCGCCCAAGCTGTAGGACAGGTAAGCTTCGCCAGACCAGATTAAGGCGCGGCGAGCCCAGCCGAAAGGCTTGGTCAAAATGTGCCAAACACCGCCAGCGATACAAATCAGGCCGAGCCAGATGTGACCGCCGATGATGTCTTCCATGTTGTTGACGCTGACAATCCAGCCTTCGCCACCAAAAGGAGAGCGAACCAAGTAGCCAAAAATCACAGCCGGGTTCAGAGTGGGGTTCGTGATAATACGCACGTCGCCGCCGCCAGGAGCCCAAGTGTCATAGACACCGCCGAAGAACATGGCCTTAGCTACCAGCAGCAAGCAACCGCCACCCAACAGAATCAGGTGGTAGCCGATGATGTTGGTCATCTGGTTCTTGTCTTTCCAGTCGTAGCCGAAGAACGAAGAGTATTCTTCGAGAACTTCCGGGCCGCGAACGGCGTGATAAATGCCGCCCAAACCGAGAACAGCAGATGAAATCAAGTGAAGAACACCGACTACGAAGAAGGGGAAGATATCCGTAACTTCACCGCCGGGGCCGACGCCCCAACCCAAAGTAGCGATGTGGGGCATCAAGATTAAGCCCTGTTCGTACATGGGCTTTTCTGGGATAAAGTGAGCGACTTCAAACAAAGTCATTGCCCCTGCCCAGAAAACGATCAAGCCAGCGTGAGCGACGTGAGCGCCCAGAAGTTTGCCGGAGAGATTGATCAAACGAGCGTTGCCAGACCACCAAGCGAACCCGGAGGATTCTTGGTCGCGACCGCTTACGTAAGAATTAGAGAGCGTTACCACGCGGTAGAACCTCCAACGATTTTAGATTTTGGATTTTGGGTTTTTTTGTTCCCCAGTAGGGCACGGGAGTACCGCGCCTGTGCCGGGGAATAGAGATTTGGATTTCAATTTCAATTTAAAAATATTAAATTAATCTGAAATCCAAATCCTGATTTTTTTAAAGTGCGTTACCGCGAGGCAGAACTTCTTCAGGGAAGATGAAGTTTTCGTGGGGTTGGTCGGTCGGAGCCATCCAAGCACGAAT
>JAUBST010000047.1:0-56361 GCA_036702215.1 Microcoleus sp. F6_B6 | reverse complement strand
ACCCCCAATTTTTTTGGGTTATGGTTGGCTCAAACCCTTATTCTAGCTGATTTTCAGCCCCCTTGTCACCCCTTGAGTCCATAAACCTGGAAATTGCTGTATACCTATTCCCTCTCAAATCGTAAATTTTCCACTCCTAAAACAGCAGTTTTTTTGAGTAATATTACTGATTGACAAATGCAATTAAGTCTTCACTTGTCACCAATGATGCGATCGCGTCTTTCTATCTGCTTTTTTAATAGGGAGGAAAGGACGATCGAGTTTTGTGTTTGTTGGAATTGACGAAAGGGCGATCGGACTTCAAAAACTGTCAAAGCAGGCGATCGGAGAAGGTTGTAGAAAGGTGAGGGTGAGAAGGTGCTAGCTTTTGGGAGTGAAAGGGCGATCGTAATTCAAGTGCGTGTTTTTTACTACTAGGGACTTGGTGAAGGGCTGGGTGATGCAATGAACTCGCCATTCTTCCAAGTTCCTGATTTACGAGTGCCGTCAGCATATTTCATTACCCCTGAACCGTTGCGCTTGTTATCTTGCCACTCACCATCATAGGTGTTGCCATTAGCCCATGTGTATACTCCGTAGCCATGATGTTTTCCATCAACCCAATTCCCATAATAGCGATCGCCATTAGACCAAATCATAGTACCCCAACCGTTATAGCTGCCATTTTTCCATTCACCGTCATAACTTTGCTTGTCATTGTCTTTAGGGAAAGTCCTATTCCCTGAACCATTGATTTCGCCGTCACGAAAGTCACCTACATAACGCCCGCCATCTGCATAGGTAAAAGTCCCTTTGCCATTGAACTTTCCATCACTCCAATCTCCTTCATAAAAATCGCCATTTTTGTAAATATACACACCCTTGATATAATTATTATCTTTCCACTCACCTTCTATGCGATCGCCATTTGGATAAATATACAGGCCTTTACCATTACGATTTCCATCGCTCCAATCTCCCTCATAGCGATTCCCATTCGCATAGGTGTATGTACCTTTACCATTGTATGTTCCGTTCTTGAACTCTCCTTCATAGCGCTCTCCCTTGGCAGTAGTAAATACTCCTTTACCCTGTGGCTTACCATGTAAAATCTCACCTTTATATCTACCACCTCCATCGTATGATATCTCATTTGTCAGAGGGCAGAAACCTGCTTGCAAACCCATACATTGTTGGATTTGAGCCTGAAAAATCTGGATACTTGCTCCGACACCAGCTACTATCAATCCAGCTACTATTGTTTTGACTATTCCTTGTTCGCTCATAACTTCCCCCTTAAGAAGACATTTGGAGCTAGAAACACCTAACGCTTTGATTTATCTGCTCTTGCAATAGTCAAGCGTTCCTTTAAGATAAGGTGCTAATCCTCCAAACCAAGTCCCCCAAACCTGTAGCCCTTGACTGCTACCAATAAAAGAGTTCACTGTATTTTGCCACTGAGTATCGTTAGTAGGAAGTATCATTCCATAAAAGTCACAGGATAGAGGTTGGTTGGGTACTATCTCAAAAGCACTGAGCGGCACTCCCTGTCTCACGGCTTCTCCTATCAAAAGAATACTATCTCCAGCAAATGCAGTAACTTGACCGTTAATTGCAGCACTTACACCCTCACTTCTTTCAGAAAACTGCTGTATTTCAGCTTCTGAATATGCTTGGGTAACTGAACGTATATTGGTTGAGCCTCGAAGTACACCGAGCCTCGCATTTTTCAAGCTGGTATTTTTGTTGGCAGCCCTTACAATAAATTGCGTCCCCGTGACAAAAAAAGCCTGTGAATATTTAATGTTTTCCTGTACTTCTTTTTCGCGACTAATTGTATTTGGTCCACACTCAATATGTACAGTGCCATCTCGAACTATTCCCTCGCGGGTTGGGAGCGTAGATGTAACTGCTCTGACACTAATAGAAGTATTCATTTGTTTGCTGAGACTACTTGCTAGAGCATTGGCAAAGCCTGCACAATAGCCTGTCCAACTTTCTGAACTTTCATAGCCAAAAAACACAGCATCTTTTCTAATCCCTACTTTTAAAACTCCTGTTTGCTGGATTTCTTGCAAGACAGTCCGCGCCCAGCTTGCCGAAGGAAACAGCACTGCACATATAATGGTAGATGTTAGAAATATCAGTTTTAATCGCTTATTCATTATTCTGTATTGCTACCTGTGGAGCACTGCTCGCGAGCTATTAGTAAAATACTTTACCAACTCGATCTCATCTTTGTCAGTGATAAAAAGTGATAAAAAGTGATAAAAAGTAATCACTTTCCCCAAATCGCCCTAAAATCTTCTCTCAGGTAGATGCCCCTAGGGTTAAACTCTTCTAAATCACCCCTCTCACAACCCAACTTCCTTGGCCTACGACAACACCTGCAAATATCTAGCAGAAAAATTCCCCGCCGCCTTCGTCCACTGGCTGCTACCAATTGACGATCCCACTGACGTTCAGGTACTCAAAACCGAACTAATTCAAGAACCCATCCGAGCCGATTCTCTCGTTTTCCTGCAAACCGATAACCAAATCCTGCATCTGGAATTTGAAACCAGACCCTATTCCGACCCGCCGATCGCCTTCAGGATGCTAGACTACTACGTTAGGCTCAAACGGCAATACTCCTGTTCCATCAATCAAGTAGTAATTTTTTTGCAGCAAACAGCCTCAGAACAAGTTTTTGTATCGGAGTACACAGACGCGAACACCCGACACGGCTACCGAGTCCTTCGCCTGTGGGAACAAGACCCCGCTTCACTGCTGTCCGTCCCCGGCTTGCTCCCACTCGCGACACTATCCCAAACCAACTCGCCGCGAACTTTGTTAGAGCAAATAGCTACTCAGATTGCTACAATAGAAGAACCTACTCAACAAGCGGATTTACTCGCTTGTACCCAAGTGCTCGCAGGTTTGAGATTTGAAAAAGACTTAATCAGACAACTATTTAGGAAGGAAACTATGCGCGGGTCTGTGATTTACCAAGAAATTCGCGAAGATGGCCTCCTTGAAGGAAGGAAAAATGAGGCGCTGTCGTTCCTCAGTCGCCTGTTGACTCGACGTATCGGTACGATCGCACCTGAAACAACCGAGCAAATTCAGACTTTATCCGTAGAAGAATTAGAGGATTTAGGAGAGGCGCTGCTGGATTTTTCAGAAGCTTCAGATTTAACTAATTGGTTGAACGATCGCCAGCCTTAATTCCTAAGATATAGCCTCTTATTGTCAAAACTTCACCCAATATATACTTTAAGGAAACTTAAGCCATGACCGTTGATGAAGCAATCGCGATCGCAGAAACTCTCCTCGATGGCGAAGGCTTAAACGACGTGCAAGAGCTGATATTCAGACAATGCTGGGAAGGCAGACATTCCTATGAAGAAATTGCTCAACTGTCTCAATATAATGATGAATACATAAAAGCCCTGGCTGCTAAACTCTGGAAACAACTCTCCGACGCTTTTGATGAAAAGGTAAAAAAAAATAATTTACGCTCTGTTTTTAAACGATACTTGCGGCGACATCAAGTGACATTACATCGAACTCAAGTAATTGGAGTTAATCTCAGCGGTGCTAATTTAAGCGGAGCCAGAATATTATTCGCAAACTTAAGTGAATCAGATTCATCAGCAGATTTACACGGTGCAATTATATCTGATAATAAGACGGCATCAGATGAAATTATCGAGGCTGAAGACGCAGATAACCAGGGAATTTTGTCGAGCATAGAAGAACGGATTTATCACTGGAACGATCTGCGCTTTCACAGCCAAGAACAAGTAAAAATAGCCGAAGCGCTCGATCGCACAAACACCCTATTCTTCCCCAACTCCAAAGCCCGCCTCACCACACCCTCCGGGCGACAAAACCAAGAACCAGATTTCCTCATATTCCACCAAGGCAAATGGGGTATTCTGGAAATATCGCATCCCGACACAGAAAAAGATGAAACGCGCGATCGCCTGTTTGCATCTCACGGTATCAGCATCATCCACTATTGCGACGCTAACAGATGCACAGAAGAACCCGATCGCATTGTCCGAGAGTTTTTAGACATATTGAGTCAGGGATAGGGCGAGTGGTTTTTTCATAAGGGCGATCGCATAGGAGCCCAGAAACCGGGTTTTTTACGATAAGACGCGTTGTATCCCGCAGATTCGGTAAAAAACCCGGTTTCTTTGCTTGGAGTGCTTAAGTCCATAAGGGCGATCGCACTCCGCAATCAAGTAGATTTTGCCTTGACAAATTACTCGATTTGTGATAAGCAGGAGTGGTAGAAATTTTTAAGGGCGATCGGGATCTACTTCTGCAAAACGGGCGATCGCGATCGATCCTAACTCATTCCCCAGCAGCCTCAGCCGATGCAGCGAATCTCTCCGCGACAGCTTTGCCAATTAGCGCCACCTGACTCAGAGGCAAGAACCTAATTTTTTTGACAATATCTTGAATATCTAACGGATCTGACACTGGCTTCCCATCCAAAAATCTCAGAAGTTCTTCTAGCGAATAACCAGCTCTCGCAGCGAGCTTAGCCAAGTTTTCAGTATCAGGAACCGTATCGCCCCTTTCCCAAAGCTGAACAGCGGTAGCGGAAACGCCCAAAAGCTTACCAAACGCTCGCTGACTCATTGTTCCGCGAGCAGTTTTGATGATTTCGCTAAGTTTTTGTCTATTTTGGATGTTCACGACTTACAAGCTACTCGACCTTACCTACAAGTAAACTGGTCTATGTACATCAACTGTCCTTACCCAGAAGACTCAGCAGCAGAAGCGAGTCTATCCATCACTGCTCTACCAATGACTGCCAACTCACTAATCGGCATACACTGAATTTTTTTCAGTAGGTCGTTAGTATCCAGAGGTTCGTGGACTGGCTTGCCTTCGAGGTGAGCCATGAGTTCTTCCATCGTAAAGCCTGCTCTTGTCGCAATCTGAGTCAAATTTTTCGTATCTGGAAGTACCTGTCCTTTTTCCCAATACAAGACAGAAGCAGCAGAAACTCCCAACAGCTTGCCAAAAGCTGTCAGACTCATCGATCCCCGCGCTAATTTAACAACCTCACTCAGTTTTTTCTTAGCTTCTGCGTCCACGGTATCAGCCACGAGATAACCACAATTCCTACTTTACAGAATATCAACCATACTTCCCAGAAGCTACAGCCGCAGCAGCCAGTCGCTCCATACCAGCTCGAACAATCACTGCTAAGTCACTTAGTGGCATACATTGAATTTTCTTCAGCAGCTCATTGGTATTGACAGGTTCCGGCATTGGTTTGCCTTCGAGATGAGCCATCAACTCTTCCATTGTAAAGCCCGCTTTTGCCGCAATCTGAGTCAAATTTTTCGTATCCGGGAGTACCTGACCCTTTTCCCAATACTGAACAGCAGACCCAGAGACTCCCAATAGCCTACCAAAAGCGCTAAAACTCAGGTCGCCACGGGCTAGCTTAACAACTTCGCTCAGTTTCTTCCTAGCTTCTGCGTCCACAGTATTAGTCACCAGATCAACACAACTCCTAGTTTACTTATCTACCAAAAATCTGTCTTTCTTGCTTGACAGCAAAAAGTTTACCAGTTAGAGTGTAAATACTTTTGAAATCGTAATTGTATTTGTAGCCAATCAGGGGCAGTAAAAATGACTCGCAAGACACGCAACACCCGTCAAAGCCTCACAGCCTCCGGTTGGCTAAAACCCCTGTGCTGGCAAATCTCCAAAAAAGAAGCAGCCGAAGCCCTGAGAATGCCGGTCAACCGCATAGTCAAAGTCTACCCCAAACAACATCAAGTAATAGTCGTTTACCTGAATCAGAAAGGACAAAAATGCAGTTCCTTTTTCAGCTACAGACTATTTGCCAGATGGCAACAAGAGGCGATCGCAGCAATTGCCAGTTGTAGAAACCAGCAAACCCTAGCACCCCTAGAAATTATCGTACAATACGACCTAGAACATTTCAAGTATCCAGTGGCGATCGCCGATGCAATTTGGGAAGCCCTACTCAACCAGATCTCCCGCGTAACAAGGGAACTGAGGCTGAGCAAACAATGCGCCTAGCCCCCATCACTCCATCAATTAGTAGAAGCAGCCAACTCAGCCAAACGTTCCTGCTGATCCTGGGAAATGCAAGTCTGAATAATCCCCTCAATATCCCCTTCCAAAACAGTATTGAGCGAGAAATTTTCCCCCAAACGGTGGTCGGTAGCCCGATTGTCCTTATAGTTGTAGGTGCGAATCTTCTCCGATCGCGAACCAGTACCAACCTGAGCCAAACGCCGGGACTTCACCTCATCCTGCTGTTCCCGCAACTTCATCTCATAGAGCTTAGCCCGCAAAATCTGCATCGCCCGCTCCTTATTCTGCAACTGACTGCGCTCCTCTGTACAGAAAATCCGAATCCCAGTCGGCTTGTGAAACAAATCCGCAGCAGTTTCCACCTTGTTCACGTTTTGGCCGCCAGCACCGCCCGATCGAGCCGTACTCATCTCAATATCCTTCGGATCGATGTGAATCTCCACATCATCAACCTCCGGCATCACAGCCACCGTCGCCGTCGAAGTATGCACCCGGCCGCCAGCCTCAGTCACCGGCACTCGCTGCACCCGGTGTACCCCTGCCTCAAACTTCAGCTTGCTGTAAACGCTGTCGCCTGTAATTTCCAGAATCACCTCTTTAAAGCCGCCCATTTCCGCCAGCGACTCACTCACCAACTTCACCTGCCAGCCTTGAGTTTGAGCGTAACGGGTATACAGCCGCAGCAAATCTCCCGCCCAAATACTAGCCTCATCTCCGCCAGTACCCGCCCGAATTTCCAGCATAATATTCTTGTCATCGTTCGGGTCGCGGGGGAGCAGCAAAACCTTCAAACGACTTTCCAAATTCTCCAGCTTCGACTCAAGTTCCTGAACTTCCAGCGCAGCCATTTCTTGCATATCTCGATCGCCTGCTGCCTCTTTCAGAACTTGTTTAGCGCCTACTAAATCGTCCTGAGCGGTTTTCCACAGAGCAAAAGTATCGACCACTTCCTCCAAGGACGATCGAGCTTTCGCTACCCGTTGAAACTCTTGATTGTCCCTAGCCACATCCGGGTCAGCCATGCGGCGAGTCAACTCATTAAAAGTTTGCTCTACCGACTTCAATTTATCCAGCAAATAAGATTCAGCCATTGTCAGTTGTCCTTTGTCAATCGATTTTAGATTTTAGATTTTAGATTTTAGATTTTAGATTTGAAGAACAGTTGGGATAGAATCTCGATCGAACTCTACTCTATCGATCTCTACTGCCAGCCGTAGCAAGTCTTCAATCTAAAATCTAAAATCCGAGGGCGGTAGGTTGCCAGTAGAAAGAACTACTCTCAACAAACTGCGGACAAATGACAATCCGGCTACTTCTTCTTTTTGCCTTTACCAGCAGCCTTAGAAGCATCTGCTTTCGGCTCTTCCATTTTCAGCGGTCCAGAGGAAGCATCTGCCTTCGGCATTTCTACCTCGCTCATGCCGTATTTCCGCATAAAGCGCTCCACACGACCTTCAGTATCAATAATCTTCTGAGTGCCAGTATAAAAAGGATGATTTCCCGACCAAACATCAACTTGAAGCTTTGGTCTAGTTGAACCCACAGTCATCACAAGTTCCCCGTTGCAATAAACCTGAGCTTCGGGATACCACTCAGGGTGAATGCCAGCTTTCGCCATTGTTTTTTACTCTCTAATTTTTGACTTTACAACCATTTTAGCTGCCGCAGGACTTGTACACCAACAACAGCAGCAATTTTCCCTTATATTTGTTGGAACCAGGAATCAGGAATCGGAAATAAACTTCAAAAAAAGCCAGATAAAATCTGGAGATATAATTTTTGCCTTTTCCTTCTTCCTTCTTCCTTCTTCCTTCTTCCCTTGATTAGCGCTTCGAGTATTGAGGAGCTTTGCGAGCTTTCCGCAAACCGTACTTTTTCCGTTCTTTTGCCCGCGGGTCGCGAGTCAAATAGCCTTCAATTTTGAGGGGTTTGCGGTTGTCCGGGTCTAATTGGCACAGTGCTCTTGCGACACCCAAGCGAATCGAGTCAGCTTGGCCTGTCAAGCCACCGCCTTCGACTTTTACCAAAATGTCGTACTCATTTTCCAGACCCAAAGTTTCCAGAGGGGCCTTAGCTAGAGCCAAATAAGTAGGGTTGAATTGCAGGTACAAATCCCCATCTTTACCATTGACAGTCAGTATGCCAGTGCCGGGAACCAAGCGCACCCGCGCTACGGAACACTTGCGGCGGCCGGTACCCCAGTACACAGCGCGACCGGATGTATCTGTTGCTTGCATTACTCATTTCCTCCGGGAATCGTGTGAACAATTAATTCTTCTGGTTTTTGAGCTTGGTGCGGGTGGTTTGGGCCAGCGTACACCTTCAGCTTAGTAAACAGTTGTCTGCCTAGAGAAGTGTGAGGCAGCATTCCCCGAATAGCTTCTTCGACAATTCTTTCGGGCAAACGTGCTTGCAATTTGGCAAAAGTTTCTGTTTTCATCCCGCCCGGTCTTCCAGAATGGCGGCGGTAGATTTTCTGGGTGCGTTTTTTGCCAGTAACAGCGATTTTGTCAGCATTGATGACAATTACGAAGTCGCCGGTATCCATAGAAGGAGTGTAAGTCGGTTTGTGTTTCCCCCGGAGGTACATGGCAACTTCAGTGGCCAGACGGCCCAGCCGCTGGTCAGCGGCATCGACCACGTACCACTTGTGCTCTAGGGAGTCTTGAGTAGGGACGTAAGTTTTGTTCATTGTTTGTTGTTAGTTGTCTGTTAACTGTTGTTAGGTGTCAGTTGTCAGTTGTCAGTTGTCAGTTTTTAATTGTTAGTTGTCCTTAGTTTTTTATTAGTAGTTACCTAATGACTAATGACTAATGACTAATGACTAATGACTAATTTTGGCTGGGTGTCGTACCAGACCTCTGGGGGAAAGGGAAATTCACAATAGCCAACCCGCAGCAGGCACAAACCTTGAGCGGGAGCGGCATATTTTACCATTTCTCGGCGTTCGTTGACCCAGATATCTGTGAAATTGTCGATCGGCCTTTCCCCGCGACCCACCTGCACCAGCAACCCCACCAGCAGCCGCATCATCCCGTACAGAAACCCGCTCGCCTGAACCTCAATATAGATAAAAGGCCCAGAACGCTGACACTCAGCAGCTTGCACGTCCACCCAGGAATGGGGGCGGGCAGACCCCGCGCGGTGGAAAGCAGCCAGGTGATGCCGCCCGATTAGCGGTGTCAAAGCTGTCTGAATCAAAGATTCATCCACAGGGGTGTGATAGCAGTGCCAAGCAAAAGGACGCACAAACAAATTAGGGGTCGGGTCTGTATAAAGGGTGTAGCGATAGCGCCGCCAACTGGCTGAGAACCGAGCGTGCCAGGTAGGTTGCACCTTTGCCGAAGCTCGAATTAAAATATCTTTTGCCAGTCGAGAGTTGAGAACGCTTGCCCAGCGGTGAGCCGGAATTGGGCCCGGGGCGTCAAAATGGGCTACTTGAGCAGCGGCGTGAACTCCCGCATCCGTTCTCCCGGCAGCGTGCAGCGTTACCGGGCGTCCCAGAACAGTCGATATTGCTGTTTCAATTTCTTCTTGTACTGTACGCTGGTTCGGCTGTCGCTGCCAACCGTGAAAGTTTGTGCCGAGGTATTGGATCACCAGAGCAACGCGCTGTATCGATTGGGGATTTTCGATTGGGGATTTTCGATTGTCAGTCATAAATCACAAATCTCCAACCCAAAATGGAATTAAACCAGTTCAACGATCGCCATTTCGGAATTGTCTCCTTGACGGGGGACAGTTCGTACTACGCGGGTGTAGCCCCCGTTGCGCGAGCCGTACCGTTCCCCGGCAGCCTCAAACAAGGCGTGTACTAACTGTTTGTCGTAGATAAAGCCCATAGCTTGCCGGCGAGCGGCCAAGGAGCCATCTTTTGCCAGGGTAATCATTCTGTCCGCCTCTGGGCGCAGCGCTTTGGCGCGGGCGAGAGTGGTAGTAATTTTACCGTGGCGGATTAATTCGGTGGTCAGCGAGCGCAGCAGGGCGCGGCGCTGGTCAGCCGGTTTGTTGAGTTGGGGGACGCGACAGCGGTGACGCATAGCAGTTGGTAATTGGTAATTGGTAATTGGGTGCCGGGATAGTCCGCGAGTTTTGAGCGGTGAATTCTGTAACTTAAAAACTCACCTACTTAAAATTCAGAACTTTTTTACCCGTTACCCGTTGATTAACTTTTAGCTGATTTTTCCTGTGGCAAGGTAATGCCCAAGCGTTTTTGTAAAGCTTCAATCACTTCTTCTGCGGACTTCTGCCCGAAGTTCTTGATCTCGAGCAAGTCTTCTTGGGTATAATCCAATAAGTCTGCGACTGAGTTGATCTGAGCCCGCTTGAGACAGTTGTAAGCTCGGACTGACAACTGCAATTCTTCGATCGGAATTTGGCTGGTAGGATCGGCCTCACCGGGATACTCTGGTTTGAGAGAATCTTGGGTGATGTCTTTGAGAGGTGCAAATAAATCTACCAGGATGTGGGCAGATTGACTCAAAGCTTCTTGAGGAGTCACGCTGCCATCGGTCCAGATTTCCATAATCAGCCGGTCTTTCTCGACCGTGCCGCCTACCCTAGCATCTTCAACGCTGTAGTTGACTCTGCGAATCGGCATAAAGATGGCGTCTATTTGGAGGAAATCCAAAGCCGAGCCATCATCGCGACTGCGGTCTACTGCTCGGTATCCGATGCCTTTTTCAATTCTGAATTCCATTTCCAGAACTGAGCCTGGGGAGAGAGTTGCAATGTACTGGGAACGATCGATCAATTCTACCTCAGAGGGCAAATCGAATCGATCGGCCGTAACGGTGACGGGGCCCTCAATCCGCAACCTGCCGATTTGCGGCTGCTGAGAATGAGTTTTGAGGACGACCTCTTTCATGTTCAGGAGAATTTCTAGAACGTCCTCGCGTACCCCTTCGATCGTCGCAAACTCGTGATTTACGCCCGCGATTCGGACTGAAGTTACTGCCGTTCCTTCCAAGTTTGAAAGCAGAACTCGCCTCAGCGCATTCCCAACAGTTGTTCCCTGACCGCGATCGAGCGGTTCCAGGACAAATTTTCCGTACTGACTGCGGTCTTTGTCAGTGTTAGACTCTATACATTCAATTTGAAACTGCGCCACGGAGTGACCTCCCTTTTCCACTTTGGATTTTTGATTTTGGATTTTAGATTGCAGAGCATACCCCTGAACGGATTTCGGATTTTGGATGGACGGGGCAACAGTTAGAACCATTAGTTTTTGACTTTAAGCAGTTAGCCAATATCCAAAATCTAAAATCTAAAATCTCAAATCGTTTTAGACTCTACGCCGCTTGGGAGGGCGACAGCCGTTGTGAGGAATTGGGGTAACATCTCTAATCAGGGTGATTTCCAGTCCCGCCCCTTGCAGCGCCCGAATTGCAGTTTCTCGACCTGCTCCGGGCCCGCTCACCATTACTTCTATTTGGCGCATTCCTTGGTCGTTGGCTCTGCGGGCAGCACTTTCGGCTGCTGTTTGAGCTGCAAAGGGAGTCCCCTTCTTCGCTCCTTTAAAACCGCTGGAACCTGCTGATGCCCAGGATATTACTTCCCCGTTGAGGTCGGTAATAGTCACAATTGTGTTGTTAAAGGTAGACTGGATGTAGCCTACCCCATTGGGTACATTCCGTTTCTGCTTTTTTGCACCAGATTTCTTGCCTGTTTGTTGTCGCGCCATATTAGTCTCTTTAACGTTTCTCTCAACAAATGTCCCGAAGCGCTAGGAGCCAGCAGCCCCCAGCGTATTTTTCCAAAAAAGATGTTACTTCTTGGAAGGTGCCTTTTTCTTGCCCGCAACTGTTCGGCGGACGCCGCGACGGGTTCTGGCGTTGGTACGGGTTCGCTGGCCCCGCACCGGCAGACCCAAACGGTGACGCCGACCGCGATAAGTTCCGATGTCCATCAGGCGCTTGATGTTCATTGACTCCCAGCGCCGGAGGTCTCCTTCGATTTGGTAGGTGGTTTCTACATGAGTCCGCAGAGCTGTCACGTCGGCCTCTGTTAAATCCTTGACGCGAGTGTCAGGATTTACGCCTGTTGCAGCGATAATTTGTTGGGCCCTCGACAAGCCTATTCCGTAAATGTATGTCAGACCTATTTCGACGCGCTTATCGCGTGGAAGGTCTACCCCGGCAATCCGTGCCACACTTTTTGTCTCCCTAGTTTTCCTGTTTGGCTACAATGTTCAATTAGGATGCACCTGCGTGCATTGCCCAATTTTCCTTTTTTCTAACCTTGGCGCTGTTTGTGTTTCGGGTTAGTGCATATCACCATCACTCGACCGCGACGGCGGATGACGCGACATTTCTCACAAATTTTTTTGACAGATGCTCGAACTTTCATCTTTGTTCCTGCCTGGAGAACCCCGCTCTACCGGAGAGCAGGCACGCTGGGACTGCCCGTAGAGCGGTGGGAGGAGAGGCTGGGCAAGGTGTAGGCCTCTCCTCGATTAAATTGTATAAAGTGCGGGTTGTTTCATGAAGGAGCCCGCTTGCACCCACTCCCATTGCTGGGTAAAGTTTGCCTGCGCCAGAGTGTTGGCGATCGATACTTTTACGGTGTAACAATGACTTAACCCGGTACACCGGTGGGTTGTTGACGCCCTTCTAGGCAACACTACAAACGTAGCATTATAGCATAAATTTGAAGCTTTTTACCAAATTCTCTCTAAATTAAACTTAGAATTAGTTTTTAGAAAGTTTTATCTAAGCCTATTTTTTCCGAAGGCGATAAGTAATCCTGCCTTTGGTCAAATCGTAGGGAGTCAATTCGACTTTGACGCGATCGCCAGGCAGAATTTTGATGTAGTTGCGGCGGATCTTGCCGGAAATGTGAGCCAGCACGTTAAACCCATTATCTAGGTCAACGCGAAACATCGCATTAGGCAGGGATTCCGTCACTGTCCCTTCCATTTCAATTAAATCTTGCTTAGACAATTTGGTATTTACCTCAACTCTACATTTGATTAACTAGGAGTGTCCCGGCGTTGGCCTCAAAACCTATTTACTGGTAGGAGTCAGACGGGAACGGGGGGCAATAATTAGGGCGACTCGATCGACTTCTTGACTCAACCAACCGCTCGCTTTAGCTTTACTTGAGTAAAGTTGTGACAGTTAGTATCGAGTTCAATCCGGTCTCTAGCAACCCTCACAAAACCCGATCGCACAAAAAGCTCCTAGTTAACATATCTTAGCAAAAGCTTGTGAGTAACAAGCTGTATTGAGAGGGTTCAAGAGTCTCGCGAGAGAGATTGTTGCAGTTGTGCGGTGACTAATTCCATTGCTCGATCGCCATCAACCGCAACTAACTGTTGGCGGCCGCTGTAAAAATCAATCAAAGGCTCAGTTTGCTCGCGATAAACTTGCAACCGGCGGCGGATCGTCTCCTCATTGTCATCCTGGCGGCCCCGCGACAGCAGGCGAGAAACCAAAATGTCGTCAGGCACGTCGAGATTAACTGCTTTGAGACCAAATTTCGGGTTCGGTGTACTCCCCTCGGCACCGAATCGCTCGTCCAGCAGTTTGTCTAAAAAAGTTGCCTGGGCGACTGTGCGGGGAAAGCCGTCAAGAATCCAGCCAGCATTAGCGTCCGGTTCATTCAAGCGTTCCTGCACGATATCCATCAGCAATTGGTCGGGAACCAACTCACCCCTATCCATGTAAGCTTGGGCCTTTAGACCCAAGGCAGTTTTCGCCACCACGCAGGCGCGCAGGATTTCGCCCGTAGAAATGTGGGGTATTTTCCAGATAGCGGATAATATCTGAGCCTGAGTTCCCTTTCCCGCCCCTGGAGGTCCCATGAAAATAAATTGCATTGCGATTACTTCACCATTCCTTCATATCTCTGGGAGATGACGTAAGTTTGAATTTGCTTAGCAGTTTCGATCGCCACACCTACTAGAATAAGTAGGGAAGTTGCGCCAAAACCTCTAAAAGTTTGCACGCCGATCGCGCTTTCTACAGCAGTTGGTACAATGGCCACCAGACCGAGAAATATCGCTCCCAAGAAAGTCAAACGGTTCAAAACCTTCTCCACATAATCGCTGGTTTTCTGACCCGGACGAATTCCAGGAATGCTGGCGCCCATTTTCTTCAAGTTCTGAGACATATCTACGGGGTTGACAATCAACGAAGCGTAGAAATAGCTGAAAAACAGAATCAAAGTCAGATAAAACAGCGCGTAAGCCCAAGGAGTCGGCCCGTTCGGACTCAAAACATTAGCCACTTGAACCAAAAACGGGTTATTGAGAGACTGAGCGAGGAAAGAAGGGACAATCAGCACCGAAGATGCAAAAATGATCGGCATCACCCCGCCTTGATTCAACCGTAGCGGTAGATAGCTGCGACTCTCCCGATAAACTTTGCGGCCTACTTGGCGGCGGGCCGAAATAATCGGAATGCGGCGAGTACCTTCCTGAACAAAAACAATCCCGACAATCGTCACCAAAAACACCAGCAGCAGAACGACTACGCGGCCGACTACTTGCGTGTCCCCGCTTTGAGCCAATTCAAAAGTTTGTCCCAAAGAGCGCGGCAAAACCGACACAATGTTGATAAATATCAGCAGCGACGCTCCGTTTCCGATGCCGCGCTCCGTCACCAATTCCGACACCCACATAACAAACATCGACCCTGCTGTCAGGGCCAAAGCAGTTTGTGCTATGAATAGAGGCGCGGGAGCTTGAGCAAAAGGGCTGACCCAAATCGCAATGCCAACGCTTTGCAGAATTGCCCAGCCCAAAGAAACGTAGCGAGTAATTTGAGAAATCTTGCGCCGCCCTGCTTCCCCTTCATTTTTCTGCAAGTCTTCTAAACTTGGCAGAGCCGCAGTTAGAAGTTGCACAATAATTGAAGCATTAATGTAAGGCAAAATCCCCAGCGCGAAAATCCCCAAAGCTGACAAGCCGCCTCCTGAGAACAAATCCAGAAAGCCAATTAAAGGGCTATTTTCGACGTTTTGGGCAAAGGCGACTCGATCGATGCCGGGGACTGGCAAGTGGACACCCAAGCGGACTAAAATCAGTAAGCCGAGGGTTACGAGGATGCGGCCTCGCAAACCAGCAGCTTGAGCCATCTGCATGAACGTCTCCTGTGCAGTTGGCGCTTTTTCTCTACTAACGTCCATAGTTACGATTTGGGATTTTAGATTTGGGATTTTCGACTAAATCATTTTCTGATAGCAAGCTTGAGGATTTGAGAAAAGGACATGCTCTCAAACCTCAAATCTTCACGCAACTAATTCGCAACTTCCGCCTGCAGCTTCTATTTTGGTGCGAGCACCTGCGGTAAAAGCCGAGGCGCGCACTTGCAAAGGCACATTCAGTTCGCCATCTCCTAAGATTTTCAGCGGCCCGTTGTCTGCGGTGACAATTTTTGCTTGGATCAAAGAGGTGAGAGTAACTTCTGTGTTTGCTGGCAGCGATGCTAATTTACTTACATTAATGGTAGTGTACTCTTTGCGGTTAACGATCGGAAAGCTTTTGAGCTTGGGCAGGCGGCGGTAAAGAGGATTTTGACCACCTTCAAAACCGGGTCTAGTGCCGCTACCGGCTCTAGATTTTTGACCGCGCATCCCTTTGCCGGAGCTCGCGCCTTGACCGGCAGAAATACCTCTGCCCAAGCGTCGGGGGCGCTTTTGGGAGCCTGCTTTGGGTCGGGCGTCTTGCAATCTCATAGTTTTAGTAATTGGTAATTGGTAATTGGTATTTAGAGAGGGGGTACGCAGTAGTTTTGAGTGCGTGAGTTTTGAGTTGCGGATTTTTTATTCTCAACTGGACACTTAACACTCAAAACTTACAGTTTCCCATTCTCGCGTCCCCTAACCGTAGAGGTTTTCTACTGGAATTCCGCGCTCTTGAGCAACTTCGGACAAGGTGCGGAGGGTGGAGAGGGCGTTGACTGCGGCTCGGGCGTTGTTTAAGGGATTTCCGGAACCTAGCTGTTTGGCTAAGATGTTGCGGACTCCTGCTAGTTCGAGAACTGTTCGCACTGCTCCCCCTGCAATTACCCCGGTTCCCGGAGCTGCCGGCCGCATCATGACTTTAGATCCGCCACCGTCACCGTTGATGGGGTGGGGGATGGAGTTAGATTTGGTGAGGGGGACTTCAATTAGGTGCTTTTTGCCGTCAGCGACGCCTTTTTTAACGGCACCGATTACGTCGCTAGCTTTGCCGACTCCTACTCCAACTTGACCGCGTTCGTTGCCGATAATGACTATGGCGCGGAAGCTGAGTTTTTTACCGCCTTTGACTACTTTAGTAACGCGCCGGATCTGAACGACCCGTTCTTGCCATTCGGATTCTTTTTCGCGCGTTTTGTTGCTGCTGCTTTTTTTCTTGGTGCGCTGTTCTTTTTGTTCTGCCATAGTTTTGTCCTGTGGGAATTAGTAATTGGTGAAAGGCGATCGGCAAGTGGTAATTGTTTGAGTAAAAAGTAAAAATAGAAGAAATTTGGATTTGGCCTTTTAACTTTCAACTTTTGACTTTTTACTTTTTAATTACTCATTACCCGCTACCCATTACCCCCTCTAGAAGTCTAACCCCGCTTCGCGAGCTGCTTCTGCAAGGGCTTTGACACGACCGTGATAGAGGTTGCCTCCGCGATCGAATACGACTTTGACTATGCCAGCGCTGGAACAGCGTTTGGCAATCAACTGACCGACTTGCACGCTCGCGGAGCAGTTGGCACCAGAACTGAGAGTTGACTTCAATTCGGGATCGAGAGTTGACGCGGCGGCCAAAGTGTGCTGGGCGGTATCGTCGATTACTTGAGCGTAGATGTGCTGCTCCGAGCGAAATACCGCTAGTCTGGGACGTTCGGCCGTGCCGAACACCTTGCGCCGAACACGGCGGTGTCTGCGCTGGACTGATTCTTTGCGAGTAAGCTTCATTGTTACTTCTTACCTGTTTTGCCTGTTTTACCAGCTTTGCGCCGGATGACTTCGCCGCTGTAGCGAATGCCTTTGCCCTTATAGACTTCGGGCGGACGCACCGCGCGGATGCGGGCTGCTGTATTGCCTACGAGTTCTTTGTCAATGCCGGAGACAATGACGTTGGTGTTGCCTTCAACTGCCATTGTGATGCCTTCTGGAGGGGGCATTTCCACCGGCTTGCTGTAACCGACGTTTAAAATCAGGTTCCGTCCTTGAACCTGTGCCCGATAACCTGTGCCGATAATTTCGAGACGCCGCTGAAAACCTTGGGATACACCTTCGACCATGTTGGCGACTAGGGTGCGGCACAAGCCGTGCAGTTGTCTGGCGACGCGAGATTCGTCTCGGCGCGTAACGAGTAAAGTCTCGCCTTCAATTCCCATGACGATTTCGGCTGGGATCACTCGGGAAAGCTCACCTTTAGGGCCTTTGACGGCTACTTTTTGACCGTCTAGGGTGATGGTGACTTTATTGGGAATGCTAATCGGACGCTTGCCAATTCGCGACATAGTTTTTTGTCCTTTGTTTTTAGTTAATTAGTCGTCAGTTGTCAGTTGTTAGTTGCCAGTTGTCAGTTGTTAGCTGTCAGTTTTTAGTTGTCAGTTGTTAGTTGTTAGCTGTCATTATTTGCTACTAACCACTAACCCATAACTAATAACTAATGACTAATGACTGCTGACTAATGACTAATGACTACCAAACATAACAAAGCACTTCACCGCCCAAACCTTGGCGCCGGGCTTCTCGATCGGTCATAATGCCGCTGGAGGTAGAAATAATGGCAATGCCAATTCCGCCTAATACTCTTGGCAATTCTTTACGGTTCGAGTAAACGCGCAGCCCTGGTTTGCTGACTCGCTTAAGTGCCGTGATAATGGGCTTGCGAGTTTTACCTTTGTACTTTAGAGAAAGCACTAAATGTCGCTTCACCCCTTCTGCTTCTGCTTCTTCAAATTCGCCGATGAAGCCTTCACTTTTGAGGACTTGGGCGATGCTGCGGGTCATTTTTGTAGCTGGAATTTGCGTTGTTTGGTGGCGCGCCATGCAAGAATTGCGAATGCGCGTCAACATATCTGCTATGGTATCGTTAGCTGCCATCTTTTGCTTCTTACTCTAGTGCTTAGTTGTCCCGGAACGGCATTCCCATTTCTTTAAGCAAGGCGCGTCCTTCTTCGTCGGTGTTTGCTGTGGTGATAATTGAAATGTCCATGCCTCGAATTTGATCGATGCGGTCATATTCTATTTCTGGAAAAATGAGCTGTTCTCTCAGACCCAAGCTGTAGTTGCCGCGCCCGTCGAAGCTTTTGGGGCTGATGCCGCGGAAGTCGCGGATTCGGGGGAGTGCGAGGTTGATCAGCCGATCGAGAAAATCGTACATCCGATCGGCGCGCAGCGTCACCATAACGCCGACGGGTACTCCTTTGCGGATTTTGAAGCCTGCGATCGCTTTTTTCGCCCGCGTCACCACTGGTTTTTGCCCGGTGATGATGCCAATTTCGTTGATTGACGAATCCAGTGCCTTAGCGTTTTGAGATGCTTCTCCCAAACCGCGGTTCACTGTGACTTTGACGAGTTTGGGAACCTGATGGATATTAGTATATTTAAACTGATCCATCAGTGTCGGAACGATTTTTTCTTGATAAATAACCTTGAGTTTGTCCGGCATAGTTTTTGTGTTTCGTTAACTGTCCCTGGGCTTTGTCAGGGAATTTTTCGATTGTCAGTTGTCAGTTGTCCGTTGTCCGTTGTCCGTTGTCCGTTGACTGTTGTCAGGAAAGCATTGGTCAGCTAATGACTAATGACTAATGACTAATTATCGATGATTTCTCCGGTTTTTTTGAGCTGTCGCAGTTTCCGACCATCTTCGCTAAATGTATAGCAAACGCGGCTGGCTATTTTCTCTTTCTCGGAATAGTGCATGACATTTGAGCTGTGAATGGGAGCCTCAAACGTGACTATTTTCCCGGACTCTCCGTCTTGCTGGGGCTTGACGTGCTTGGTTCTGATGTTTACACCTTTAACAATTACTTTGCTGACTTTAGGATATGTCTTTAAGATTTCTCCGACTTTTCCTTTCTCTTTGCCAGTAATTATTTGCACTGTGTCGCCTGCTTTGACGTGCATTCTGTAGCGCTGCGGTTCGCTAGTTGGTTTACCCTTTTTTCCGTACATTTTAAAGTACCTCCGGGGCTAAGGAAACGATTTTAGTAAAGTTTTTGTCGCGCAGTTCGCGGGCGACGGGGCCGAAAACGCGAGTGCCTTTGGGGTTGCCGTCTACGTTGATAATAACGGCGGCGTTATCGTCAAAACGAATGCTCATGCCGCTGTCCCGGCGCAGGCCTTTGCGGGTTCTGACAATGACGGCCCGGACGACATCTGATTTTTTGACAGCCATATTGGGGATGGCGTCTTTGACGACGGCAATGATGACATCGCCGACTCCGCCGTAGCGGCGGTTGCCGCCTCCCAATACGCGGATGCACATCAGTTTGCGGGCTCCGCTATTGTCGGCGACATTGAGGTATGTCTGGGGTTGAATCATGGTGATTGTTGACTGTTAACTGTTGACTGTTAACTGTTGACTGTTAACTGTTGACTGTTGACGGCTAATTGATTAATCAAGTACCGATCGGGCGAGCGCGAGATCGCAATTAACTGTTAGCCGTTTTTTGTCCCGAAAATCTCAGCAACCGTCCAACGTTTGGTTTTACTCAGCGGGCGAGTTTCAGTGATGCGGACGCGATCGCCAGATTTGCACTGATTTTCTTCGTCGTGAGCTTTGTACCGCTTGGTGCGGACGACGATTTTGCCGTATTTGGTGTGGGAGGAGCGGTTTTCGATTGCTACCACGACGGTTTTATCCATCTTGTCGCTGACTACTACGCCAACTCGTTCTTTAATTGCCATAGCTACCTATTTTTGTTGTGCAATTGACTTTTTTTTAGCTACTGTGCGAGCCGAGGCTAGGCTGGTGCTCACTCTTGGCTGACTTCTGGGCTTGGAGCCGAAGCTGCGGCTGATTTTTCTGCCACTTCTGCATCAGCAGCGATTTGGCGCTCGCGTTCAACTGTCATCAATTGAGCGACGCGGTGCTTGGCGTGCTTGAACAGGTGAGGCTTTTCCATGCGGCCGGTAGCTTGCTGGAGCCGCAATTCCATTAGTTGGCGCTTGGCGGCTAAAATTTGCTCTGCTAGTGCTGCATCGCTTAATTCTCTAGCTTCTTTAATCTTGGGCAAAGACATAATTGTGTGCGTTCTCGTTAGCGATCGGTATTACAGAAGACAGAGTTGTCTCTTATGCGGAAGGTCGAAGGAAAGAAAAGTTGTGAATGCCAAATTTTAAATTGCTGTAGCCGTTTAAAATGCTGACTAATGCCGACCTAATTCTACCTTCGCTCTTCGCTATGACTGGCCTTCTTCGCGAGTGATGAACTTGGTTTTAATTGGTAATTTGAAAGATGCCAAACGCATTGCTTCGCGGGCAGTTTCTTCATTTACGCCGCCAATTTCAAACATTACCCGGCCCGGTTTGACCACGGCAACCCAAAACTCTGGCGAGCCTTTACCAGAACCCATCCGGGTTTCTGCTGCGCGCTGGGTGACTGGTTTGTCGGGAAAAATGCGAATCCAAATTTTGCCACCCCGGCGGATATAACGGGTCATGGCGCGGCGTCCGGCTTCTATTTGGCGGGAAGTGATCCAGGCGGGTTCGACGGCTTGGAGCGCGAAGTCACCAAAGCTAACTGTGTTGCCGCGGGTGGATTGACCGCTCATTCGCCCGCGCTGTTGTTTGCGGAATTTTGTTCTTTTAGGGCTTAACATGGCGAAAGGGAGTTGGGTAATTGGTAATTGGTGATTGCTAATTGCTAATTGCTAATTGCTAATTGGTTTGGAACAACTGACACTTAACAAGTGACAACTAACAGTTAACAATTAGCTAGCCTTCGTTCGATCGATCTTCAAAGTTCTGGCGGCGGCGCTTTTGTTTGGTGCGGGGCACTGCTGCATTTGGTGCAGCCTCTTGTTCCTGTCCGGGAATAATTTCGCCTTTGAAAACCCAAACTTTAATGCCGAGAATACCGTAGATGGTTTGAGCGGTGCAGTAGGAGTAGTCGATGTCGGCCCGCAGCGTGTGCAAGGGGACTCTTCCTTCCCGCGTCCATTCGGTACGGGCAATTTCTGCGCCGTTGAGGCGTCCGCTGACTTGAATTTTGATGCCTTGAATGCCGACTTTTTGGGCGCGGGTAATGGCTTGGCGGACTACTCGGCGGAAGGATACGCGCCGTTCTAGTTGCTGAGCGATGTATTCCGCGATCAGTGTGGCATCGGCGTCTACTCGCTGGACTTCGACGACGTTGATGCGGATTTGGCGGTTGCTGCCGAGTTGCTGCTGCAAACCGACGCGCAAGGTTTCGATGCCTGCTCCGCCGCGGCCTACGACAACACCCGGTCTGGCGGTGAACACTTCTAGGTCGATTTGATCGGCTTTCCGCTCAATTTTGACCGATGAAATGCCAGCATTGCTGAGGGTTTTACTAACGTACTTGCGAATTTTAAAGTCTTCTTGCAAGAGTTCTGGATAGTTTTTGGGATCGGCAAACCAGCGAGATCGGTGCTCTTGGGTAATGCCGAGGCGAAAACCAATTGGATGTATTTTTTGGCCCATAATAGTTGATGAGTTAATTGGTAATTGGTAATTGGTAATTGGTAATTGGTAATTGGTAATTACCCATTTTTTTCAACTTTAAGCTGTTTATTACCTCTTACGTTTTTCCCTGGTTTAGTTTTCTACGAGCGGAGCTACTACTACGGTAATGTGACAAGTTGGCTTGCGGATTTGGTAGGCGCGACCTTGAGCGCGGGGTCTAAACCGTTTGAGGACTGGGCCTTGGTCTGCGTAAGCTTGGGAAACTACTAGCTTGGTTTTGTCGAGTCCTGCGTTGTGCTCGGCGTTGGCTACTGCCGATCGCAAAACTTTGACGATTGGTTCGCAGGCGCGGTAGGGCATGAATTCGAGTAAAATCAGCGCTTCTTGGTAGCTTTTGCCGCGAATTTGGTCGAGGACTCGGCGTACTTTGAAGGGGGAGGTTCTGATGTAACGGGCGATCGCCTTAATTTCGGATGTGGTATCTATAACCATTTCGATTTGGGTAATTGGTAATTGGTAATTGGGAAAAAGGTAATTGGTAATTGGGAAAAAGTTTGTCCGATTACCTATTACCTGTCACCTAATTCGGCTATCTTTTCGCCTTTTTATCACCACTTTTCGCGTGACCTCTAAAGGTGCGAGTGGGGGAAAATTCTCCGAGTTTGTGACCTACCATTTGGTCGGTAAGGTAGACTGGTACGTGCTGTCTGCCGTTGTGAACGGCGATGGTGTGGCCTACCATTTGGGGCAGAATTGTGGAAGAGCGCGACCAAGTTTTAATTACTTGTTTTTGGCCTGCGGCGTTGAGCTTTTCGATTTTTGTCATCAGATGATCTGCGACAAACGGGCCTTTTTTTAGAGATCGAGACATGGTTTTGGTAATAGGGAATTGGGCATCGGGCATCGGGCATCGGGCATCGGGCATTGGTAATTTGTTATTTCCAATTACCCATTACCCATTACCCATTACCCATTAAACTAACTCTGTCTGCCGCCCTTGCCGCGCTTGGAAGCTTTGCGGCGGCGCCGGACGATTAAAGAGTCGCTGCGCTTGTTTTTGGGTCGAGTTTTTGCACCCAATGCTGGTTTGCCCCAGGGAGTGACAGGCCCCGGCCGTCCGATGGGAGCTCTGCCTTCGCCACCGCCGTGCGGGTGGTCTACGGGGTTCATGACGCTACCGCGAACGGTGGGTCTGCGACCTTTCCAGCGGGTGCGGCCTGCTTTGCCGAGGCTGATGTTTCTGGCGTCGGTGTTGCCGACTTGACCGATGGTGGCGTAGCAGTCGGCGCGGACTTTGCGCTGTTCGCCGGAGGGCAGTTTGAGGGTGACGTAGCTACCTTCTTTTGCCATTAGCTGAGCGCTTGCGCCTGCCGAACGGACGATTTGTCCGCCTTTACCCGGTACTAGCTCGACGTTGTGGATGCTGGTACCGAGGGGAATGTTTTTCAGGGGAAGGGCGTTGCCGATTTCGATCGGCGCGTCTGGGCCTGAGACAATTACTGTACCGACGTTTAAGTTGAGCGGGTGCAGGATGTACCGTTTTTCGCCGTCTTTGTAGAACAGGAGGGCGATGCGGGCGTTGCGATTGGGGTCATATTCGATCGCCTTGACGGTAGCGGGAATGCTGTGTTTGTCGCGGCGGAAATCGATGTCTCTATAAAGCCGTTTGTGACCGCCTCCCCGGTGGCGGCAGGTGATGACGCCTCGGTTGTTGCGGCCTTGTTTGGTGTGCTTGTTGCTGGTTAGAGACTTTTCTGGTTCTGATTTGGTAATTTCAGCAAAGTCCGAGACGGTTTGTTCCCGGGTGCTGGAGGTATAAGGTCGGTAAGAACGGATGCCCATAATCGATCTATTTTAGATTTTGGATTTTGGATTTTGGATTTGACGTTTATCGATTTTAGATTTTAGGTTGAAGATTGGCGATCTTTGGTTAACTTACGAGTTTTCTGGTTCGAGAATTTCCACCAGTTAACCGCAATTTAAAATCTAAAATCTAAAATCTAAAATCCAAAATCGTCTAGACTTCTGGGAATAGGAGTTTGCGGATCGAGTCTCCGTCGGTCAGAGTTACGGTTGCTCGCTTGTAACAAGGTTTAAAGCCGACGAATTTGCCAACTCGACGCTTTTTGCGCGGCGGGTTTTGGGTGTTGACGCCGATGACTTTCACCTTAAAGAGTTCTTCGATTGCAGCTTTGATTTGAGGCTTGGTCGCTTTGGGGGCTACGTCGAACGTGAATTGATTTAATTCCATCATTCGGGTAGCTTTCTCGGTGAGAATCGGACGCTGGATCAAATCTGCGTAGTCGCGGGGGTCGATTTTACTCACCGTAAATCTCCTGAATTTTAGCTATGGCTGTAGATGTGACGATAATTTTGTCAGCCGCGAGAACGTCGTAAACATTTAGGGAAGTTGCCAAGATGACGTTTACTAATTCGATGTTGCGTCCTGATAAGTAGACGTTTGGTTGCGGTTCTGGCAAGATTAACAGAACTTTTGTATCTGGTTCGATGCCCCAGCGGGCGATCGCGCTCAGCAATTCTTTGCTTTTGGGTCTCGGAAATTGCTCTGCAAATTCTTCAACCACAACGATGTCTTCGGTGCGACTTTGGAATGCTGTCCGCAAAGCGAGACGGCGTTCCTTTTTGTTCATTTTGACTTCAAAGTCTCTCGGTTTTGGCCCGAAGATGACACCGCCGCCCCGCCACAGCGGAGAACGGATCGAACCTGCTCTAGCTCGGCCGGTGCCTTTTTGACGCCAGGGTTTGCGGCCGCCGCCTCTGACTTCCGATCGAGTTTTGGTGCAAGCATTTCCTTGACGGGCGTTATTCAGTTGCCGCGTCAATGCTCTGTGAACGATGTGAGACGCATTTTCTTCTTTGGCTACGCGCAGTTCTAAAGTTGTTTCCCCAACTTCTTCGCCTTGCCAATTTCGGACTACACAATTAACCATATCTTTTGTCCTTTGTCTGTTGTTAGTTGTCTGTTGTTAGTTGTCTGTCGTCTGTTGTCTGTCGTCTGTTGTCTGTTCTCAGGTCTTAGTTTTCAGGTCTTAGTTTTCAGCTTTTAGTTCTTAGTTATTGCTTGCTACTAACGACCAACCACTATCTACTGACTGCTGACTCCTGACTATTTACTACTGACTAACGTCCTACTTTTTTCTCAGGCACAACATTGACTAAGGCGCCAGCTTTGCCGGGAACTGCTCCCTTAATTAGCAGCAAATTCTGCTCTGCATCCACCCGGACAATTGTTAGTTTGCGGACGGTGATTTGAACGTTGCCCAAACGTCCTGCCATTCTTTTGCCGGGATAAACGCGGCCGGGAGTTGTTCCAGGCCCGATCGATCCAGGCTCGCGGTGGTTCTTGGAACCGTGAGACATGGGGCCTCGTTTAAAGTTGTGGCGCTTTTGGAAGCCTGCAAAACCTTTACCGATGCTTGTACCGATGACATCTACTATTTGTCCCGGTGTAAAGGTATCTGCTTTTAGCTGTTGACCTAATTCAAATGAACTGGTATCTTGCAAGCGGTATTCCTGCAAGTAGCGCAATGGATTTGCCCCTGACTTGGCAAGGTGTCCCAGTTCTGGCTTGTTGAGAGCCTTTGGTTTGACTTCGTTGTATCCAACTTGAACGGCACTGTAGCCGTCAGTTTGTTTCGTTTTAATTTGCGTTACTGTACAAGGCCCTGCTTGTATGACGGTGACAGGGATTGCTCTCCCTTGGTCGTCAAACACTTGAGTCATGCCTAGTTTGGTGCCAAGAATGCCTACAGACACGGATTTTTTTCCTTTTATGTACGCAAGAGGTTTCGGATTGCGATGTTTGCGTCAATCCGCTTGCTCTTGTGCAGAAACATTTATTTCAGTGTTCCTGCAATTAACTGTTATCAACCAACAGCCTTCCTCGGTGTTTAAAATTGGAGTTTTAAATTTGGGAGCGAGCTTGTGGAAGTCTTGCAAGGGTTGAGATTTGCGGCTTTTTACCTGCTAAATCTCCGAGTTTTATCTCGGTCTTGCTTGTTTGTCCCAGGACTTGAGCAGCAAACTACCCAGTATCCTTTACGGCGACAATTTACAATAGTATATGAAGTGGTTGCCGTTTGTCAAGGCTGCGATGAGAATTTTTCGCCTCAACTTTAGGATTTATAATATTTCCAGCTCGCAAGCAGCGATCGACCAAATTTTGATACAGCAGGAAACACAAATTTATGGGACTGATTACGACGGGATCTGATCTGATTCGGGATTTGGAAAAGTCGGGGTCGCTGGCCCTGTACGTTCCTTTAGAGGGAGGATTTGAGGGGCGCTACCTACGCAGGCTGAGGGCTGCGGGCTACGGTGCGTACACAATTTCGGCGCGGGGTTTGGGCGATTTGGCGATGTATTTGACGGGGGTTCACGGCGTGCGGCCGCCGCATTTGGGCAAGAAAACTACTGGCAACGAAGGGGCTGTGGGTTATACGTACTACGTGCCGCCGATGTTGAAAACTCAATTAGACAATTTGCCGCCGAAAGCAAAAGGACTGGTGCTGTGGATTATTGAAGGGCAAGTTTTGTCGAGTCAGGAGATTGAGTATTTGACTGTTTTGCCGACGTTAGAACCGCGAGTTAAAATAGCAGTTGAGATGGGGGGCGATCGAGCTTTTAGCTGGAAGCCACTTAAAGATGCTTTAGTTGCAGCTTAAATTCCGGTATTTGCGATCGCAAATCAACTAAAAAAACGCAGCGAGCAACTAAAGCTCAACAGCTTCTGCTCGCTGGTTTTGATATTTTTGGGAAAATTTTAATTAACAGGAAAAATCTTATGCTTCAGAACCGCGATTATACAATTATCATTGACAAAAGCGGCAGTATGTACACAAAAGACCAGATGGGCGGTAAAAGTCGGTGGGCGCTCATGCAAGAATCGACGATCGCATTAGCGAATAAATGCGAAGAACTCGACCCGGATGGCATAACAGTTTATGTGTTTTCCGGTCGCTTCAAGCGCTACGACAACGTAACATCAGCTAAAGTCGTGCAAATTTTCCAAGAAAACGAACCTGCGGGGACTACCAATTTAGCTGCTGTTCTGCAAGACGCCCTGAACAATTTTTTTCAGCGCAAAGCATCCGGTAAGACCAAGCAAAATGGGGAAACAATATTAGTGGTGACGGACGGGGAACCGGACGATCGCAAAGAAGTGATGAAAACGATTATAGAGGCTTCCCGGAAGCTCGATCGAGATGAAGAGTTGGCGATTTCTTTCATTCAAGTAGGGAATGCGCCGGAAGCAACTAAGTTTCTCAAGATATTGGATGACGAACTGCAAAGCGCCGGGGCTAAATTCGATATCGTTGATACTGTCACGATGGATGATATTGAAGGAATGACCCTGACGGAGGTATTGCTGAATGCAATAACTGATTGAGGAGGCGGGCGAAGTTTCCGTGATTGTATTGGGGCCAGTTGGCCCAGCAGAATTTTTTAGGGGGGTTTAAGTTATGGAATCGATCGATCGCCTGTTAGGTGAACTTAAGGCAGAGTATCAAGCATCTCAAAAAATTGCTGAGTTGAAAAGTCAGGCGTCGGTGCAAGCACAAGCGCCGTCAAATCCAACATTTAAAACATCAGATATAAATTTGTATGCTAGTCCTTTGGATCGGGATTTAGCTCAAATTAAGGCTGAGTACGAAGCGCAAAAAAAAGCTCGGGAAGTGGCTTCACAGCAACCGCTTAAGGCTGAGCACGAAGCGCCAAATCAACATCAGGAAGCAGCTTCACTGGAACCGCAGCCAGCAGAAAAAGTCGCGGGGCCGCAGTTGGAGGTACAAACGCACAGACAGAAAGTTAGGCAAGCTCAGGTTTGGCTGAAAAAGTTGGATAAGAATTCCGATGAGGGATATTGGTTCGATCAGTTTGCTTTTAAGTATTCTTCGAGGATAGATGCGGCGATCGACTATTTGCAAGCTGTGAATGAGTTTGATTGATTCAACTACACGATATTCACAATTTGTAAGGACGTTTTTTGGTTGATTGCCATCTCTATTTTTTGTAAGGACACGGCAGTGCTGTGTCTTTACAAAGCGTAAAATAAATATCATTTGTATCACGCGGGATTTAGGATACTGCACTGCCGTATCCCTACAAATTACCAGCGAATAAATATCATTTATAGGAACACAGCACAGTTATTTCCTGTGGCTGCGACAACCGCGAAGAGGATCGATCCTACACTAATTTTTGGGACACAGATGTAGGAGTCAACAGAAATAAAGCCGCCTTTTTTGCTGTATCTTCAGATAACTGAATTTGTTTTAACTCAACAATACCTTCACTGATAAAAGTATCTCTCAAAGCAGCTTTTTCTCCGCTGTTAAAACTCGTTTCGTAAAACACTTCTCGAATTCCAGCCGCAATGACTAATTTCAAACAATAGATGCAGGGTTCTAAAGTGACGTAAATACTAGCCCCAGCAGTAGATATACCGTGTTTAGCAGCTTTGGCGATCGCATTTGCTTCTGCGTGAACCGCCCTTGACGGCAAAATTTTGCTGGCGTCGCAACTACTCAAACCGGGATAGCAGAAGCCTTGAGTTGTACAGTGTGCCGAACCTGACGGCGAACCGTTGTAACCCGTGGCTAAAAGTTGCCTGTTTTTAGTTATCACTGCGCCTACAGGAAAAGCCAGACAAGTCGATCGAGTAGCGGCTAATTTTGCCAACATTAAAAAGTATTCGTCCCAGTTTGGTCTTTGAGGGGGTTCGTAGTTGTCTGGTGTATTGTCCATTTAAAATGTAGAATTATAACTGTATCGAGACAAGTCATTTATGGCGAGATTCCAGTCGAGCCAAATCCATTATCTCCCCTAGAGCTGGTACTTAACATTTTTACTTCTTCAATTTCCACGCGAATGACCGGCGCTATGACCATTTGAGCAATTTTCATGCCTTTTGTCACTTGAAAAGAAGTTTGACCGTGATTGATTAAGATTACTTTGATTTCGCCTCGATAGCCCTCATCTATTGTTCCTGGTGCATTGAGTACAGTGATTTGGTGCTTGAGAGCTAAACCGCTTCTGGGACGAATTTGGGCTTCTGTTTTTTCTGGTAATTCTATGGATATACCTGTATGAATTAACTTGCTTTTTCCAGGAGGAATTTCTAATTCATCTATCGAAAATAAGTCCATTCCAGCATCAGTCTCGTGGGCGTATTTGGGAATTACGGCTGATTCATGCAATTGCAGGATTTTTAGTTTCATCTTGTTTCTTCCTTCTATCTTCGGCTACGGCAGATTCCACGTTTATGAAGTATACCCCATATCGCTCAATCCCCGTAGGGACAAGGCACGGTACGGTGTCCCTACTACACTTCACAAACCTGGAGTACGCTGTATATTACGGTGCTAGCCTTGCTTTTCCCAGACGAGTTGCTGTGTACCACTTCGCAATGTCGGGTGCCCACTTCTCAAAATGAGGCCACATCATTTCGCAGAGTTTTTGAATTTCCAGTTGAGCATTTTTCTTATTTCTCAAGTCAGAAAAATGCAGGAAAGACCTTAAATTGAAACTGACTACAAAATGCTGGCGGTAGTCAAAGGGTAATTTGCCTCTGGCGTGTTCCTCGGACATACCGCCGTCGAAGTCAATTTTATAACGTTTAGCTGCTTCTAGACACCACTGTAAATCTTGTTGTCTTTGTTCGGGAGAATAGTAGTATTTTTTGCCTTCGCGGTCTGTATAATAATCTACTGGACGCAGGTAAAAAATATCTTCTATATCTTTTTTGCCAACTGCTACATCCAGAAATTGATTGCCTGTATAGCGCAGGGATTGTACATCGAAGGATACTCCAACACGATGTGTCCTGGCTTGCTGCATGACACTGTGGGGAAAATAGCCGCAATTAAAGATAATTTGGGGATGTTCTAAGGGGCCGTAATGCCCCCGATCGCCAGCTAAGAGTCTTTTTACAATAATTTGTCCGCATTCTGCCTCACAGGGCCAGGAATCGCGATCGTCAAACACGAAATTCTCGGTATAGTCTTGATGGAGGGCTGCGTAAATTACTTGCTGAGGATTTGGTGTTTGAGAAATAACTTCTACTCGAAATCTATCCATATATATTTTTATTTTGGAAGCTCGCTATAGTTGAGATTTTGAACAATTTTAAATTATTTCATAAGATGGCATTCTTGGCAAGTTTTTCAAGCTAATAATTCGTTGACACCTACGCTAAAACCTGAGTCATAGTAAAAAGTTACCCGATCGCAGCATATTCTTGAGCTTGTAAATTGTTGCCGTTAGTGCAGCCCGGGCGAGAGGATCGCACTTTTTACTGTCGGGCCGCTGACAATGGCTGTTTGCCCCGTTCCGCAAATTAATTGGGACGTAGTTGGGCCGAAAGGGCCCTCTCAGTTTAAGTGGTTATATAATCTGTCAACCATACCTCACCACGCTTGAGAAAGGCTATATCTATGTAACTCTTTGAAAGTAGTTAAGAAACTTTTTCAATTTTTATTTAAGTTTAAACTTTTCAATCCTCCTACTCTGAACAAGTATGATGCCTTTGCACAAAAGATTTAAACTTGCTATAAAATGAATGGATATCCCGTCAACGAAGCAATGACTTTTTTAGTAAAATTTTTCAACTTTTTTTGCACCGCTGTTCTCAACTTTTCTATTTGGTCAAATCTCAACCATTTCAATTGCTATTTTACATATTCTCACAGTCTTTAGATTGGGTTCACTTCCCCACTGTATGCGGGTTGAAATAGTAAAGCAACATTTTATGGTATGCTGAAATTTAAAGAATTATTCCACCGTACATTGTCTACTTTAATTATATGTAAATCCTCCGGGTAATCGCTAGCAAATAGCTCGACATTTTTTTTAAAACACACTTTATCTAAATGAGTAAACTCATAAAAAAAAGCTGGCTCCTGTTAGCGGTTATACTGCACCATACAGCCACAAATAAGTAAAGTCTCATTGCACCTTACCTTGCGGTTTTATTCCGAAACCAGTTAACTTTCTTATTTGAATCCTATGCAATCCCATCCGACTTTCATCTTCACTCCAATATCGCACTTTTTTCCATTGCTTTAAAAAACTCTCACTTTGAGGAGCGACTGGCTTTGATTAGGGTTGGCAGTTTTTTTTAACTCTTCTACTGCTCCTGTTTTCTGTTTTTCACGGCTGCGGGACGCGGAAATGCGTAATTTTCCCCTCAGCCGATATCTTGCCCGTTGATGTGCTGTCCGATATGCTGCAATAACAATTAAAATTGTAAGTTATTTAATTCGCGATCCTTAAACTAAGAGGGCTCGCCCAACTACGTACCTCATATGAGAGCTCTAACCGCTATAGCTAGAAAACCATCTTTGCATTGTGGTACGAGGTTTCCCGTGAGTTTCACAGCAGCAGACAATACACTGTCTACAATTTGGGTTTTAAGCCAATACAGAACTTGCAGTTTTTCTTGGCACCTGTGCATCTTTCTCTTGACGCATCAGGTGTTTCAGTTCTGTTGCTGTTTCCCGATTCTCAATTTTGACTCCTGACATTTTCCATCCTAATATTTGGGTAGTAACTTACAAAAATGGCACCTACTAAGTGTAGGACTATTTTATGAAATTGCTATAACCCGGATTTCATATCAATTCCCCCTTTCCCCTTGTCGATTAGCCATTACCTTCTACAATTGTTTCCGCTGCTTCAATGTACTGACTGTCTAACAGAAAAGCACCTTTTTCAAAGCGAATTCCCCAATAATTGCCGGGACGCCGATCGATCACAACGCCTTCAGCGCCGATCGCAATTAAATTCGGAGGTCGCAGCATTGGCATCGGTTCGGCAGTTTTGACGTAAGGCGGCATCGCCACAACTCGGACTTTTTGACCGATTGTAAATTCTTTTTCCATAAGCTTTATTCCTAAAAAAGACGGCTAAAAATTATTTTTAACAAGGAATGTTTCTGTTTGAGTGATTGATTAGGAATGATAAGAAAAGGGAGAAATATGAAGTTCGATCGAGGGAACTATCTGCAAAATTATTAATATTTTAGGGTTCCATCTTCGTTGTATTCAAGTTCATAATATTTTACCCCTAATCCTAAGTCATGAATACATCGTTGATAGTTTTTGGCTCCCATATCGAAAGGGTTAGTTCTGTTCAATCTTGCCGATTCAGTTATCTTGAGCTGGTTAGTTACCCTGAAGCATCGGCTACGGTTTTGACAATCCAATCAAACATTTTTTTCCTTGAAGCTGTCTCTCACTCTACCTCTCTATATTAGCTATATATTCACCTATAGGCAATCAAACATTTTTTTTCCTCTAAGCTGTCTCTCGCCCCTAACTCGGACGATCGCGCATAACACCCGATACCGATCGCGCTACAATTATGGATCGGGATAAAAACGGCTGATTAGGAAAGTAGAGGAGTAGGTGCTATGGCTACAAGTCGTCGCATTGAGCGTGTAGCTTCAATGGTTAAACGGGAAGTCAGCCTGATGTTGCTGAATGGAATCAAGGACGACCGGGTAGGTGCCGGTATGGTTAGCGTTACCGATGTAATTGTTTCGGGAGACCTTCAGCATACAAAAATTTTTGTCAGCATCTACGGTACTGATGAGGCGAAGGCCGAGACTATGGAGGGTTTGAAATCTGCTACTAGCTACGTCCGCAGCCAGTTGGGCCAACGATTGCAACTGCGCCGGACGCCGGAAGTGATTTTTCTCGAAGACCGTTCTTTGGAACGCGGCGATAAAATGTTGATGCTGCTGAATCAGCTTTCTGCCGATCGCAAACCGGATATTTTAGATCCCGATGAAGAATCCGCTGAGGGTGAAAGTCTCGATTGAAGCGAGAAGGAAGAAGGAAGAGGGAAGAAGGAAGAAGGAAGAGGGGAAGAGAAGGAGAGACGGAAAATTCCCAATTCCCTGTTTGCCCGATTCCCTGTTTGCCCAATGCCCAATGCCCAATGCCCAATGCCCAATTCCCAAATCTAAAATCTAAAATCTAAAATCGCATGATTGACAATCTTTCCTTACCAGAACTGGTTGCCCAAATGTTCGTGGTGCGCGCTTCTGGCTGCTTGTTCGACCACCAAATTTGCTATCCCGAATGGGAACCAACTGCCAGCAAACTCCGCTATTATCTGGAAAATTTGGGCGTCGGCGGGGTGATTTTGGTGGGGGGAAGTGCTGCGGAGTTGGCACTTCGATCGCACCAATTGCAGTCTTGGGCAAAGTTTCCGCTGCTGCTGGCGGCGGATATTGAGGAAGGTGTCGGTCAGCGGTTCGCGGGGGCGACTTGGTTCGGGCCGCCGATGGCGATTGCCGAAGTGGCGCGGCACGATGCAGGTAAAGCCGATCGATATGCCGAACAAATGGGCGCTGTCACTGCGGTCGAAGCTAGGGCGATCGGTCTGAATTGGGTTCTCGCACCGGTGGTTGATGTTAACAACAATCCCGACAATCCGGTAATTAACGTCCGCGCTTTTGGCGAGACACCGGAAATTGTCGGCAAATTGGCCGCTGCTTTTATTCGGGGCGCAGGTCAACACCCGGTTTTGACTACAGCTAAGCATTTTCCCGGCCACGGCGACACGGCGGTTGATTCTCACTTGGAATTGCCGGTTTTGCCGCATTCGCCAGCGAGATTGGCTGAGGTTGAGTTGCCTCCTTTTGTCGAGGCGATGGCTGCTGGGGTCGATGCTGTGATGAGTGCTCACTTGCTGATTCCGGCTTGGGATGCCGAGTTTCCTGCTACTCTTTCTCGCAAAATTTTGATCGGGAAGCTGCGACAAGAGTTGGGATTTGAAGGTTTGATCGTGACGGATGCTTTGGTGATGGGCGCGATCGCCAATAAGTACGGCGCTAATGAAGCTGCTGTTTTGGCTGCTGAGGCTGGTGCTGATGTTTTGCTGATGCCCCTTGACCCGGAAGGGGCGATTCTGGCTGTCTGCGAAGCTGTCACTCAAGGGCGGCTTTCAATATCACAAATCCAGGAATCTGTCAAGCGAATTTGGAAAGCGAAAATAAAGGTGGGTTTGCCGATTTCTGACCCCCCCCAACCAGGGCGGGCACAGGGACACCGCCCCTACAAGGGGGAAAGCAAGAATTTACAATCCATCGACTCGATCGACTTAAGTTTGCTGGCAACTCCTGATGCGAGGGGAACTGCTGCCGATATTTTGCGAGATTCTTTGAAATTTGGCGGCAATCTACCTTTGCAGCTTCCAAAGCCCCCAGAAAACCAGCTTTTGCGGAATTTGATTGTTGTAGATGATGTTTTGGGGTGCGAGTTTTTGGGAAACCACACTCCGGCGATCGCCGTGCCCGAACAGTTTGGTTACAAATTGCAACTGATTGACGATCGCACAGGGGCGATCGCTGATAATACAGGTGCAGAGCATTTTTCTGGGACACTGCTGCAAATTTTCATTCGCGGCAATTGCTTTCGAGGCAGTGCTGGCTTGACCCAAGCAGCTCGAGATTTGTTTAAGAAATTATTAAAGACGGGAGAACTGCAAGCTGTGTTAATTTACGGCAGTCCCTACGTTTTAGAGCAATTTTTGCCACACTTGCCTCCGAGTATTCCTTATGTATTTTGTTATGGGCAGATGCCGACAGCGCAATCTCTCGTTCTAGAAGTGCTATTCGGCATTGACGGAACTGGTAATGGTTGAGTTGCCAGACTTCTGAATCTTTCCTTGGCTGCTTGCTGCGTTAGGAGTTAAATTCATCAACCCGGTTTCTGGCGAGAAATTCTGCCTTTGGTGGCGAAGTATCCAGAAACCGGGAATTGGACGCGGGTTCCTAAGTCCTGAATAGAGCTTTCCAGCAGATCGGCCTGCTACTGAGGAAAATGCGCTGCTTCTCCACATCCTAAGACAGATCCCATCACTTACTGATGATTCGTATAATTTATTTTTATTTACGGCAATGAATTGTATAGCTGTATACGGACAAAATTTAACTTCCATATTCGTAAGTTTGGACTATATTATTACCAGGGCCATAAAATTTTTTAGTAAAACATTGAGGGCGCATTATGATTCACTCCACTATTCCCCAAATCCAATACTCTTTAGATGTGATCCAAGATGAAGCGCGTCACCTCGTACACGAGGGCGTACTCAGCCGCCAACAGCCTATCTACACCCTGTGCCAATTCATTCCGCCTCGGGAATGGGCCTGTGTAGAGTGCGAATTAGAAAAATGCGACTTCTTGCTGCGCGATCGGATCGCCGACCTGATCGGTTCTGAAAAATGGGACAATGACTAAAGTTTGGTTCTCTTAAATAAGTTGGCAAGTAAACTCCGGCTGTGTTAAAGACTCTTGATTCTTTAATACTGGGAATTTTCGGCGCGCAAATTTTCCAACTCGGCCCTCAGCGCTGCCATGTGTGCAGTTAGTTCTTGAATCTCTAGCTTTAGGTTAGGCTGTACAACCGAGTCGGGAGGAGCATCAGTCGCTGCATCTGATTGCTTGGGCGAGACAGATTCGCTGTCTGCATTCTCCCGATCGCCCGGTTGAGAGAAAATAGTATCTACAAAATTCCGGGCTTCTCGCTCAGTCATTTCTCCTTTTTCCAGCAGCTCATCGGCTAGCCGCCCAAAATCTGACTTCAGTTTGTCAAGATTTTCTTCTCGCTTCAGGGGATCTTGCAATGTCTCAATTAAAAAGGAAGTTGCACCTAAAGTTAGGTGAAATCCTGTTTGCAGCATTTGAGGCAGGTTGTCGGGGTTCATCTAAAAATGCAGCTAGAACGTTTTTCTGAGTTTTTAGTTCGCTAGTTGCTCCCAAGTCGGAGCGTAAAGCCGCTTCCTACCCGGAAGATACTTGCTTGGTAGGTCGCGATCGCCCCGAACCAGGATATATCAGCTTTTGGGGGGACATTTTGCCGTTGTGCAATACTAATCGTATCATTAGTTGGTAAATTCATAAATGTCAAGTGTAAACTTTTGTAACTACGAATCGAGACTTTCCCACTGCAAGGATCGGTCTATTTTAGATTTTAGATTTTAGATTTTAGATTTTAGATTGAACAGGACTTAGGCACTGCGACTATAAAAACCTGGTTGCTGGCCAACCGTGTGTAAGTCCTGTTCAATCCCGTCAAGGATAAAGCGCCTCACCAGTGGAAGGGTCAAATATAAATAGTCGATCGAAGTCAAGCTGTACCGTCAGCCGATCGCTCGATCGCAAGCGAACACTCGCAGGTATTTGTAACTGTACAGTAGTTTCAGCACTCAACAACGGCAAACTCGCCCGAATTAAAGTTTCTCGCCCCAGAGGTTCCACTACTTTTACCTCTACATCGAGGGGGACTTTTTCTAAGGCCCAAACATCGGTTTTCAAATCATCATCTTCTGCTGTTTTTGGCGTAAAGATTTCTATATTTTCTGGACGGATGCCCAAATCAAATCCTTGTCCTTCTCTCGCCTGCAGCTTTTTCTGAATCGAGGGCGGACAGGCTAAAGCTTGATTTCCTACTTGAAAGGATTCGTTAGTATATATTACAGGCAAAATGTTCATAGCGGGATTGCCTAAAAATGTGGCAACCATGCGGTTAGCCGGTTTGGCATAAATGCTTTGCGGCTCTCCAATTTGTTGAATTTTTCCCCCATTTAAAACTACAATTTTATCAGCTAAAGTCATCGCTTCCACTTGGTCGTGGGTGACGTAAATTGTGGTAATTCCCAGCCGTTGATGCAGTTGTTTGAGTTCGGCTCTAGTGTCATCTCGCAGTTGAGCGTCGAGGTTAGAAAGCGGTTCATCTAAAAGGAATACTTTCGGTTCGCGGGCGATCGCCCTTCCGAGTGCTACCCGCTGCTGCTGTCCGCCTGATAGCTGTTTGGGCTTGCGCTTGAGGAGGTGGTCGATCGAGAGCGATCGGGCTACTGTTTCCACTCGTTCTTGAATTTTAGTCGGGTCAACATTCCGCATCCGCAATCCAAAAGCCAGATTTTCTGCGACAGTCATGTGCGGGTAAAGCGCGTAATTTTGAAACACCATTGCTACATCCCGCTGTCTCGCCGGAATGTTGTTAACTAAATTATCTCCGATGTAAAGATTGCCGGAAGTTGCGGTTTCTAAACCGGCAATTGTCCGCATAATTGTGGATTTCCCGCAGCCGGAGGGCCCGACTAATACCCAAAATTCCCCGTCCGGGATTTTGAAGCTGATGTTTTCGATCGCGGTGACGTTTTGGTAGCGTCGGGTAATATTTTCTAAGCGAACATTTGCCATTTTGTGACTGTAATTGGTAATTGATAATTAGTGATTTTTACCTTCAGTCTTCAGCCTTCAGAAAACTGTTCCAATTCTAAAACTGTGCGGTTTAATTCTTCCACTATAGGCGTTAACTCAGCTTTGCGGAATGCTTCTACTCAAGAACGATAATACCAGATAGAACCCAATGCGCCACCTTTGAAGTGTTCCCAAACAACGTCGTCCAATTGACGGGAATCTTTCAGGATCGATCGAACATTATAAAGTTTATCGGCAGCCGAGACTAATCTGACCGAGGCAGAAGCTGTAGAAATGCGATCGATATAAGCTTGTTTTCCCTGACGCCAAGGGGGTTTCGGCGTCTCGTCACTGTCGGTACAGCCGTCTGCAATCGCTGTGACGTTATCCCCAAAGCGGCGGCGGATGGCTTCGCGGGTAGTGGGGCCGCCCCGATCTTCGATCGCCAGAGTGAAGCAAAGCTGCGATCGCCTCATCTTCATTGGCCCCATATTCTGAAGCTATACTAGCAGTGCCCAACAAATGGGCAATGTAGGGAACGCCCGAACCTTTGCGAAGTTGGGTAGCGTGCAATTCGGCGGCATAGGTGAGGGCTTCAGAAAAACGGTTTGAGAAAATCATGAAAGTCACCTTTGTGAATTGCTATGATATATAAATTGTCGGGCTAAGTTTAAAAGACAAAATCTACCAATTTCCCTAATAGCATCTTGATGCGAGCGAGAGCGATCGCTTGTACAATTATAATCCTTAAAAAGAGGTTCCGAACATGACAGCTACTATAATTATACCCAAAAATGCCGACCAAAACTCAGATAAAGAATCACATCCCAAATTAAAAAATATACCCGAAATTTACCCACAATCTCAGCCAGAAAAAGTCATATCTCTCGAAGAGTTTTTAGTCAAGCCTCCTGATAGAATGGAATGGGTTGACGGCAACTTAGTGGAGAAAACAGGAAGGACATTCAAGCACGGTCTCGCTCAATCTAAATTATCTACATCTTGGAGAAACTACAAACATTCCAGCGGACAGGGAGGAGAAGTTGTTACAGAAGTCCTTTGCCGCACTAGCAAGCAGGGTCGCCGTCCCGATGTTGCTTACATTACTCCTGAACTGCTGCCAGAATCAGGCAATTTTACAGCATTTTCCCAAAGTTTTCCTTTGATAGCGGAAGTGGCTTCCCCCGAAGATAGCGGCGAAGAGTTATTTGCAAAAGCTCGAGAATATTTGGCATCGGGATGTTTAGAAGTTTGGTTGCTGTTTCCTGAAGCTAGATTAATATTTGTCAGTGCAGGGGAAAGTTGGCGGCTGTTTAATCCCGATGAAGTTGTTAACACTCAAAGGGTACTTGCAGGTTTTAGCGTAGCGGTCAGTGAATTGTTGGATTGAGGAATGTGTTAAAGTAATTTATTATAACCATAACAAGAGAAACTCAAGGTGAGAAACTTTAGCTTAAGACTGGGTTTAATGAGTAATGTGGGAGCGAGCAAATCGAGTTTAAGCTCGACCTGCAGGTAACGAAAGAACTATTGATAAAGTCGATCGCGATCGAGCTATAACGTAATGGGGTGCAGAGAATGGGGTGTAGAGATTTTTGGTGGAATGCGATCGCCTTTAAATGTGAGCCAAAACGATCGCCCGATCTGCTAAATTTCCAATGTACTGCCGTTTCACACAGTAGCTTGTTCCTCCTTTTTTTCGCTCGCCCGTCTCATCAATAATTAGCGCAATTTCTCGGCCTGCCAACACTTGTAGTATTAGCCTTAATCTTGCTTGCTTTAGTTGCTCTATTGTCCAAGGTGATTCGGTTATAAAATCTTAGAGTCCTTGCTCGCGGCTCAATCCGATTACACGGGCTATTGCTGGTAACGTTTTACGTTTAATATCGGAAATCATCCCGACACGGAGATATTTAAACGCCTCAAAACTTCTTACTTCTGGAAATAGTTTTCTGTACCATTGGCAGTAATCGTCCGCGAATTTTATTGTCGATGCAGGTTCTCTTCCCCCAAACATAAGCCAGTTAACGGTTTGTGACACTTCTCTCTATTATTTTATCGTAAGAGTGATGGAAGAGCGATAAGCTGTGTTGCATCTAGATTGCCTATGGTATTAGAGAGGGAGAGGGGGGGAAAGGGAGAGGGGGAGAGGATTTGACGATTGTTCGATCGGGACTCCAAATATACAATTTAAATGCACAACAGCTTAGAAGACATATCTGTAGCAGGACTTTAGGAAATTGGTATTGCTCATTCCCTTTATTCTATGATATGGTGCGTCGCTCGATCGCTTTCTGGGCAGCAAGAATTGTTCGTGGCGACGCACCATACTTTTACTAAACATCAAGGGGGTACGATACCCGGATTTGGTATGATATCACAACCTAAAATCTCCCTTTTCCTTCTTCCCTCAACATCGATTTGTTAAATCCGTTAGAGAATCGATTGCCGAACTTCCTTCTTCAACAAGCCAGCTTAGCCTTAAAAGCCAAAGAATCAACAGGAAACTCCCCCAAAACTTCCTCTAAAATAGGAGATGTGAAGTTACAAGGTTGAGGCTTGCCCAAATGATAACCTTGAGCGTAATCTACCCTAAGTTCATTGAGTTTATCCATAATGGTTTGATTTTCAACATACTCGGCAATAGTTTTAATTCCCATGACGTGAGCGATTTTGGTAATAGCTTCCACCATAGCGATATCAATAGGATTATCGACAATATGCTTAATAAAATTGCCGTCTATTTTGAGATAATCAACTGGCAAACTTTTCAGGTAAGCAAAGGAAGACATCCCGCTGCCGAAGTCGTCCAAGGCAAACTGGCAGCCTAGTTCCTTGAGCTGCAAAATCAAGCTGGCTGCCCTGCTGAGATTGCCGATCGCCACGGTTTCGGTAATTTCAAAACAAATTATTTGCGGCGGTATTTGATGAATGGAAAACTGTTCCTGAATAAACTCGATAAACTTTTCTTCGTTGAGGCTGTCCCCAGAAAGGTTGATTGAATAAAGGTTGGGATATTTGGCGGAAGATTGCAGATCGGACAAAAGAGAGCAAGCAGGGAAGGTAACTATTTTATCGCTGTCTACATCGGGGTTTTGGACTAATAAATTAGCCGTGAAAATTTTAGATAAATTGCTAAATAAAGTGCCAATTACCCAGCGGTCGATCGCGTGCATCAAGTTGTAGCGTTCTGCAGCCGGAATAAACGCCATCGGCGACACCAACTCACCAGTTTCCAACTGGAGGCGCAGGAGAATTTCGCAGTGGGTTCCGGTGGTTGAAGAGTTGAGCAAGGGTACGATCGGCTGAGAGTACAAGCAAAAGCGATTCTCTTCTAAAGCTTGATGAATTTGCACCACCCACTCGGTTTCGCCGTGCTGTTTGATTAATTCTCGATCGCCTGCTTGATAAACCTGTACCCGGTTGCGGCCTTTATTTTTAGCAGCGTAGCAGGCCATATCGGCCGCACTCAAAATCGCAGATGTCGATGCTGTTTTGGGATTAATTGCTACCAAACCGATACTGACGCCGATCGAAAAAGTTTTGTCCTGCCACGCAAAGCGGAATCCCTGAATGCTTAAGAGCAGCGTTTCAGCAACATTCAATCCTCGTTCGACGGAACGGTGATACAGGAGTACGGCAAATTCATCGCCGCCGAGACGCGCCAAAATATCGCTTTTGGGGATATGGCTTTTAAATAGCTGGCTGACTTGGCGCAGCAGTTCGTCCCCTGCAGCATGACCGCAGGTGTCGTTAACTATTTTGAAGCGATCGAGATCCAGGTAAAGCATGACGTGTTCTTGCCCGTAACCTTGAGCGCCGTGTAGGGCGTGCTCTAGCTGGTACTCAAATTCCCGGCGGTTGACTAATTGCGTCAGGGGGTCATGAGTTGCCTGCCAGGTAAGTTGCCGCGCTTGAGTTCGCACTTGCGTGACATCTCGGAACACAATGACGGCCCCGACAATTTCGCCGCTGCTAGCGTGGATGGGGGCGAGGCAGTGGTCGATCGCAAATTCGGTGTTGTTGCGGGCAATCAGCAAGCTGTTGTGTCCTTGGTCAACAATCCGACCTTCGCACAAAGCGATTTCGGCGATATTTTCGATCGGCCGCCTGGTAGTTTCGTCAACTATTCTCAGCACGCTGGCGAGGGGTAAACCTTGAGCTTCCAATGTAGACCAACCCGTAAGTGTTTCGGCAACTGGATTAAGGGTGGAAATGCAGCCGTTGGCGTCAGTAGTGATTACGGCATCGCCGATCGATTGTAGAGTAACCTGAGCGAGTTCTTTTTCTTCAAAAAATGCTTGTTCCATGCGCTTGCGATCCGTAATATCTCGCTGCACCGACACCCAGTGGGTAACGTTCCCGGAGGTGTCGGCAATGGGTACGCTGTTGAGTTCCACCCAATATGTTGAACCGTCTTTGCGGTAGTTAATCAATTCTAGGCGTAGGGGTTCTCGGCGAGAGAAAGCACAGCGAATTTTAGCGACTTGGGTGGGGTCGCTTTCTGGGCCGCGCAAGCAACTGGGGGTTTGCCCGATGATTTCTTGGGGTAGGTAGCCCGTCATTTGGGTAAAAGCTTCGTTGGCATAGATGATGGTGGGGTCGGAAATATCGCTGTCTCCGGCATCCATAATCACGATTGCGTCGTTAGCGTTCACTACAGCAGATTCTAAAAGGTGGAGTCTGGCCTCGGCCCTAACGCGGGTAGCAATTTCGCTTTCTAGTCTGGCGTTAGTCAAGCTGAGGGATGCGATCGCATTTTCCAATGCCTTAGTTCTTTCTGCCACTGAATCGTGCAGAACATCGATCGCCCCGGACATTTCCATCGGGTCAAGTACGCGCAGTATGTTGGTTTGAGTAACTATTCCCAGGAGTTCTCCGCGTTCCCCCGTTACTACCAACCTGCGGACTAAACGCTGGTGCATTTCCTGATGAGCTACCCACAGCGAGTCTTCTTGCTTGAGGCTAAATAAGGGGGTACTCATCACAGTTTGGGCGATCGTTTGGGACAAATCTATATCTAAAGCTTGAAATTCGACAATATCCCGTTCTGTGACTATACCTACTGGAATGGGGAACGGTAAATCCATCGATAATTCTGTTGATTCGGTAATTACTACGCAGCTAACGCGGTGCTGGGCCATCAACTCGGCTAAACTCCTAACTGACGCGGAGCGAGGTGCTTGAATAACTTGTGCGGTCATTACTTCTTTCACGCGGCGCATTTTTAAGAGATTTGCCGGTTTGAGCATGGCTTGGCGAATGCTTTCCGGGGTAATTACTCCTAAGAGTTGACCTTCATTGTCCAATATTGGCAAGTGCTTAATTCTTCGTTGTCCCAGCAGAATTAGGGCGCTGAAAATGTCTTGAGTCTCGGATTTTGTCAGAGTTGCAGCAGGCTGCCTCATCACTTGTGCGATGGTGACACCTTTTAAGTTTTTGCCCGAGGCAATCAAATCGACAAGATCCCTTTCCGTGAAGATTCCTTGCAATTGAGAATGTGGAGCCGAGGGGGAGGATAATTTTTCTAGGGATTTTTCCACGACAAAGACGCAGATACCTGTCGCGTCTCTAAATGCGCTTGAGGTGGGGGGATTGGCGATTTCTGTTAGTGGCTGATAGATATCGGTTGGTGGAATGTCTGCGTTTAGAGAGCAAGTTCCGCGCCATTGGCCCATCAGGGTAATTACTTCTGCTAGTGGGGTATCGGGCGCAACTGTCAAGGGGTAGGGATCTATTACTTGAGCTAAGGTTGGCAGATACTTGGAAGAATCGTTTTTGAGCATATTTAATTGAGTTTTGCGATCGCGTGGACTTTGCGACATTCCAAAAAAGTGCTGATTTCCAAGCACTAGGTAGATTTTTACTGCGCTCCTGAGACTTAGTTAAAATTTTTTGTTAAAAATGCAGCAGAGCTGAGGCTGGGGATCGAGCCAGTGACTGCTTTTCCTCTACCTATAAAGTTAGAAGCATATCTTTATTTTATGTTAAATTTTCTATCCCGTGACACATTTATTAAAAATAATGTATTTGTTGTGAACTTTTTGCGATAAAATTACCTACTAAAATCATCTGTAGCATTGCGAATCATCTCCCTCTTCAGAAAGACGCATCAGTTGGCTATCCTAGCTAACCTAGAAGAGGTTACTACAAAAAGGCACTGTATTAAGTTCGGCAGTGTTAAGTTTTGCAAGCTGGTCGAGACCGTGTATGCGTTGTTGAGGGCAATCGATATCACAGCAACAGTGTGAAATAGATCGCAAGTTGCGAAAACAACCATGCTACGATTGTAGATATCAAGACAAGAACTTGAAGATAGAGTCTGTGAGGAAAAGCGATTATGAAACGCCATCTATTAGCCGCTACTTTGTTAATTGCCCCCCTAGTGTGGGCAGCCCCGGCTCGCGCTGAAAATCCCGTTCACGTCAAACAGTTATTGTCAACCGGGCAATGTTTTCAGTGCAACTTGTCCGGAGCAGATTTAACGGGAGCCCATTTAATTGGTGCTGATTTGAGAGAAGCAAATTTACGAGGTGCAAACCTATCTCAGGCAAACCTCGAAGGCGCTGACTTGACGGGTGCTAACTTGACGGGTGCTAACTTAACTGCAGTTTTTCTGACTAATGCCAGTTTAAATGACGCAAACCTCGATCGGGCAAATCTGACCGCAGCCATCATTAACACCGCTGACGTATCCGGCGCATCAATGGAAGATATGACCATCACTAATGCCAAAATCTACAATACTCAAATCGGCGTCGGCGGCAGCTACGACCAGTAAACTCGTTAAAAGAATGGAAAACACCAATTTTGAGTTAAAAACCCGGTTTCTGGGGAGAAACCGGGTTTTTAGTCTTTTTGTAGGGTATCCCGCAGCCTCACATTTTCTCTCGTATTTCAAGCGAACAATCTGATGCACCCTACCAATACCCCTAGAAACCCAAATCAACCGCAATTCGGTGCGCGCAAGCAAACCCAGAAAACGCCACCGCATTTAAACCCTGTCCGGGAAACGTACTGTCACCCACACAATACAAACCAGGCATAGAAGTTCGATTAAACGGCATTCCCAGCAAACCCATTAGCTTCTGTCGCGGAATCGGCCCGTAAGTTCCGTCTTCGCGCCCCAAAAAGCGGCGGTGAGAACGCGCTGTCCCAACTTCCATATAATCCAAACCGGCATCTAAACCGGGAAAAATCTTTTCTAATCTTTCAATTATTCTCCCTCCCGCCTCTTCCTTTTTCTCCTCGTATTCTTGCTGCGAAAGTCCTTCCCACTCTTCCATCCAACTCGAAGTAAAAGCGTGAACGATGTGATATCCGGCGGGAGCTAAATCAGGGTCTAGCACGGTCGGAATTGACACTAAAACAGTTCCCTCCGGCGCTTCCATTTTGTCCCAATCTTCTAACAAAATGTGGTGGCAGGCACTACCGGCAGGGATGGCGCTTGCTTCCACTCCCAAATGCAAACTCAAGAAACTGGGGGCTTTTTGATAGCGCTGCTGCCATTTCTTTTCACTCGCGGGCATCTCTTCTGCAGGCAGCAATTTCTCGAAAGTATCCCACCGCGTGGCATTAGAAACTATGCGCTTTGCACGGTAAACTTCGCCGGTTGCTAGCTCAACTCCGACAGCGCGACCGTTTTCTGTAATAATTTTTTTCGCCTTAGCTTTGTATTGAATTTTCCCGCCGCATTTTTCTAATCCTTCTACTAATTTTTGGGCGATTTGACCGACTCCGCCTTTGGGATAATTGATGCCGCCGTAATGTCTGTCGGAAAATACCATTCCGGCGTTAATCATCGGCGTCAAGTCTGCCGGTACTACAGACCAGTAGTAGCATTCCATGTCGATAAATTTCAGCAAAGTAGGGTCTTTTATGTAGCGGCGCGCAATGTCGCCTGTATTTTGAGGCAGATATTTTACTAATCCCAAACAGGCTAAAGGGTTCTGAAAAAAGACTCGAACCAGATATCCGGGTTCTTCTAGGGATAGCAATTCCATCCCGTTGAGGCAGTTGAAGACGCTCCAGCATTCGCCGTAAAATTTGTGGATTCCTTCGCGTTCGTTAGGGAACCTGTCAGTTAATTCTTGCAAGTATTTCTCATAAGGCTGGGGTACTTCAAGTTCCAAGCCGTCGGGTAAGTGATAGTGAAGCTGTACGGGGTCGGGAATAGTTTCTAGGGTGACGTTGACTGCTTTCAGGGCGCGGGTGAGGAGGTTGGTGGTGCCGCGCTGTCCGAAGCCAAAAATCATGGAGGCGCCGACATCGAATCTGTAGCCTTCTCGATCGAAATATCCAGCGCTCCCCCCCGGAATTGTATAGCTTTCGAGCACTAAAACTTTGGCTTTCTTAGCGGCTAGCTGGGTGGCCGTCACGAGTCCGCCAATGCCGGAACCGATGACAATTACATCAAACTCTTGCTCTGTTGGGCGGGAGTTGGGAGAAAATAACTGGGATTGGGTAGGAGCTGACATTCGGTTAAAAATCTTAATATTTCTATGATTTTACAGTCGATCGCTCCCGAAGCAAGAAGTTCGGCAACGGATTATGTAGCGGATGTAACGGATGTCAAGAATACCGAAGTTCGGCAATGCCCGATGCCCAATGCCCGATGCCCAATGCCCGATGCCCCAGCTTAAAAAAAAAATGCGGGAACAGTCTACCATTGCCGACTGCCCCCGTCTGCCGATCCTTTGAGAGGAGAACACTAAAAATCACTATAGCCTTATTGCTAATTGATGTCAATACTATTGGAAAAATATATCAATAAGCTGATGGAGGTCGATCGCCCAATGGGTTCTAAGGGACGGCTTGTGCTTGCCGCAATACTCCGGCAGTCCGGCAAGGGTTTAAACCCCTGCCTAAAAGCTGAAGTCCTTTGAAAAGGACTAAAGAGAAAACTCAAGTTGAGGTTTATTGGGTTGCTGTTGAGTCGTCCTTAGATGAAGGCGAGCTGTGAAGCGGAGGTTTGAAGCCGGGACTGCAATCTTGAAGATGTCGATTCTCACTCTCTGGCTTGTATGCACCCTCAAGTATGTGATAAGTTGCACAGAGCGATCGATCGACGATCGCCAGTTGGCGTTAGCTTTCGCGATCCGAAGGAAAGCGCTCGAATAAGATCGATCGCACCGCATAAAATCCTCAAACCTAGCAATCTCCCCAATTTTCTAATGTCCCTGCAACTGCGCGTTTACGTTCCTCCGCATCCGTTAATTAAACACTGGCTGGCTGTTGCCCGCGATGCCGCCACGCCCTCGGTACTTTTTCGTTCTGCGATGACAGAATTGGGAAGGTGGCTGGCTTACGAGGCGATTCGAGAATGGCTGCCGACAGTGGAAACCACAGTGCAGACGCCTTTGGCAGAATGTCCGGCGACTTTTATCAACCCGGAAGCTCCGTTAGTTGTGGTACCGATTTTGCGGGCGGGTTTGGCACTGCTCGAAGGAATTCAGACGGTTGTGCCGCTGGCTTCGGTTTACCACCTCGGCATGGCAAGAAATGAGGAGACGCTGGAACCGACTTGTTATTTGAACAAATTGCCGGCGCAGTTTAACCCCCAAACGCGGGTGATAATTAGCGAGCCGATGCTGGCGACTGGCGGGACGATTGTAGCGACAATGCAGGAATTGACTGCACGGGGAATTGACCCGAGCTTGATTCGGATTATTTCTGTGGTGGCTGCTCCTCCGGCTTTGAAGAGGCTGAGTGCAGAGTACCCGAGTTTGATGATTTACACGGCAACGATCGACGAAACAGTCAACGAACAGGGCTTTATTGTACCTGGTTTGGGAGATGCGGGCGATCGAACTTACGGCACATAAACCAGTCAGTCGGTCAATTTTAGATTTTAGATTTTAGATTTTAGATTGACTCGGCTGATAAATCTGGGGGCTTGTAGGCGTCAGTCAATTTTAGATTTTAGATTTGGGATTTTAGATTTTAGATTCTTAGATTGACTCGACAGATAAATTTGGGGGCTTGTATCCCTTGTTGGGTGCGGTGAGTGGTTCCAGGAATCAGCGGCTGAAATCTCCGGCAAAAAAGATGACCCTGGTTTGGTAAAAGCAGGCACAGAGAAAGTTAGAATCAAAAGTACAAGTCAAAAATAAATAGCGTTTAGCACTCATTGCCCGTGAAACTTGATTCTGTTCCGCCAAGCTTGTCTGCTTCTGACTCAGTAAACCTCAATTATGATTTGCCACAACAGGTACAACTGCAAATAAAAGAGGTTACTGAGATTTGTGCTGATTTAACCCCGGAGCCCGCTGAACTCTCAGTGACTGTAAATCCCGATATTTGTCAGGAACAAAAGAAACTGAAGCCAAAGCACTGGGCAATTTTTGCTTCGACTTTTGCAACTATTTTTTTAGCTGAAATTGGAGACAAAACTCAGCTCGCGATTTTGCTGATGACGGCTGAATCTCGAAATCCTTGGATCGTGTTTGCGGGTGCGGGTTCGGCTTTGATAGCAACCAGTTTGCTGGGAGTTTTGCTGGGAAGGTGGCTGGCTAGCCGGATTGCTCCGAAAACTTTGGAGAGAGCAGCCGGAGTGATTTTACTGGCGATTTCGGCGGTTCTGCTGTGGGAAGTGCTGGGTTAATTGTCTGCCTTGTCGGTAAGTCCTAGATTTCTACAATACCTAACTAACAACTAAAAAAACATGGACTGGCAACTTTTGGGAATCAGTTTTATTACAGTGTTTTTGTCAGAATTGGGAGACAAAAGTCAATTAGCTGCGATCGCCCTCGGCAGTAGTTGTAACTCGCCGCGGGCTGTATTTTTCGGTACGGCGTCGGCACTGCTGCTGGCGAGTTTAATCGGCGTGGGCATTGGCTTGGGCACGGCAGAGGTGTTGCCTGAGAGGCTGGTAAAGGGGGTTGCGGCGATCGGATTTGCGGTGATGGGCTTGCGGCTGCTGTGGCCGAAAGCAGATTTACCGGAAGCATCCGAGTAGGGCGTGCCGTCAGTCGATTTTAGATTTTAGATTTTAGATTTTAGATTTACTTGCAGCGCCGTGAATCTGGGAGTTTGAACAAGAGTCTAAAATTTCGATCTCTCCACGAGAGGAATTGTTCGCCAGTATGGGTTTTTGCGCGGATCTGGAAACTTGACAGTATAGTTATATCAAATCTGTTAGCATCGGAGATTATTCATCTCTCTATTCTTTTCACCTGCGTGAATCTGCGTCAATCTATTGCCCGAGGCGGTTAATACATTCTCTTTTTTTTACCGCAGATGAGGGCAGATTAACACAGATTAACGCAGATGAATTACATCGAGTCCGGCTGCACCGTTAGTGATTGTTGATTGTTGACTGGATTTTACAACCCACATTCCGCAGATGTGGCTGGGATTTTTTTATCAGTTTTGAAAACTTGGAACCCAAATGCTTTTGGGTTGAACTTATGCAGTTTTAGCGTTACAGGAACCCGTCAGTCAAATTTACCTCGATCGAGTAAGTCAAATAATTGACTTCTTTTAATAGATTCATGGCTCTATTTTCTCGCTCTAACTCATCTTTTTAGCCAATGAAACTCATGCCAATAGCAAATTGTCTTGACTAATATGAAAATTATTCACGAATATCTACACCTCGCTCTCGATCGTTATCCATTTGAGGCTATTAAATAGTATTGACAGCAATAGTGTCTTAAATGCTTTAATACATCTTGACGGTCTTTGATTAAATTGCTGACTTGCTTTTTTCCATCGTTCGTAACTAAATGAACTGCTTGAAACATCTGAAATATCCAGCGCATTGTCGGCTTATTTGTTCATTTATTTACCTGATTTTTTATCTCCTCATTGGTAGCCGATCATTGTTGTCTCAATTTCCTTTGTGCTAAATTATAAACTAACAAACACAGTCCCATTATCATTCCAATTGCTTCTACTCGCTCCGGCTTTTTTACAAATACGCTTGATGTCAACAACAACGGAGCTTTGATAAATATGAATCCTCTCTCGTTACTTTGCTGCGCTTTGTATTCCAGTAATACCTCTCGATCGCTCACTGCTGTAATGTCTAAGATATTAGTAGGCAGTATAAATCTCCCAGCTTTGACTTTTTCTGCTGATATTACTGACGTTCGGGTTTATATTTCACTTGTAACTTGATAAACTTTCATCTGTATCTGGCTGGAGATTTTCGACTTGCCTGTCGTTTTATTACTGGTGTTTATTGGCATTAAACTTCTATTATTTGGTGATATTTTTATGAATATCATAATCTTTTTATTGCGATTTCTGCATCAGCTATCCAAGCAAGTTTATGCTTAGATAGCTTACGCAGTGAGGTTTTTGCTAATTTTAACTATTTCTCTACTTGAAGAAGCTATTTTTTTGGGTGCTGCTTCTTTTCTGATTTCACTATCTACCGCTAGCCATCTTTGCTTGATGTTAGCATACTCCCTCGTTCGATCTGCTATTTTATAGCCTTTTACCTGACTGTCTTCCCCGGCACTATCTTCAAGATTGCAGATTTTATTTCGGGCTGATTTGATACTTAATGGCACTCTAGTTATCTATTTCATTCCTGCCATTGCTGACAAGTTTTCGGCGGTGTATAAGGCACTGTCTGCTACACAGATTCCGTCAAATGTCCATTGGTTTTTAAATTATTTCAGTCTCTCTACAAAAACACTTTGATCGTCAGCATTTCCGTTATCTATTTTGAGATATAATGGTACGTCTCCATGAATAATGATTATATGATGACTGTTCTCAACTCCTTTTGTAAAGCTTGATTGAGATGCTCTTACCCTGGAATCTTTCGCTCAAACCGCTATAGGTGCACGCTCTTCATTGATACTTGGAATTTTAGTGCTGCTTTTATGGCAATTGCTGTGAAGAGTTTTGTCGTTCCAGCTTGATGGTATTTATCTCAATATCTCCCGATTCTGTCATCCGGCAAATTGTTCGGGTGTTAATCCCGATCCGATTAGATGTTCTGTTGCTTTTCCGAGGAAAAATGTGTCGAATAGGTAGATTGGGGCGCTCAAAAATCCCAATCCGTTCAAAATCATTGATTTCATGACTTGTCCTGGGCTGATGGTTTCTTTAATTCTTATTCCCACTTTTTTGTTGAGTTCTTCTACAAATTCCATCTCATCTATTATCCCTGCCACTATTCCTAAATGGTCTAAATTTACGATGTTTATCGCTTCAGATGGCTTGTTTATGGTTTTGAGGGTTGGTATACTGGGACAAATTATTATACTTTTAAAAAACATCAAATACTTTCTATGCAATCATTTGAGGTTTTGGTAATTCCGAATTACTCTGAAATTAAATCTGCTTAAATATCTGCGGAATGTGGGTTGAAAAAAATGGTATCAAATGACGCAAAATCGTTTTTGAGCGAGTAGTCCGCCCCGAATTATTGAGCGGATACAAAAACTTGATGTCTCAAAAAATTACCAACTTTCCTTTTCAACAAGAAATAAACAAAACCATAGCAGCTTGTTTAAATTCTCTTTAATTGCTAATTAATTGCTAATTCTGATAATTGATTTAATCGGGGGACTTACGAATCAACACCAAAAAAACCAAACTAAATAAAGCCGGTTTTTGCTGTTGCTGCGCGCTGTCACCCGTCTTCTGGCTACCCGTGTCTAAGTCCTAATAGCAATAAGGGCGGGCAAGATGCCCACCCTACATACTAGATATCACTTTGATATCAGACTTAAATTTTCAATACCCCCAGGGGAATTCGAATCCCCGTCGCATCCGTGAAAGGGATGTGTCCTAGGCCTCTAGACGATGGGGGCGCGTTGCGTTTGCTTGTGTTCCGCACCTTTATTACCTTAACTAATCTTTCCCAATCTGTCAACTACTTTGCGAAAGTTTTTTTTCTACTCGTCCGAAAGCTCGTCACAGTAGGCTTTGAGGATGGCGGCGCAATTGCCGATCGCCCCTAGATGAGCAATTTCAAAGCCGTGGGTGTTCTGGGTGGGGAAAGCCAAACAAGCGGCGCGGGCTACGTGGCCGAACTTCATGGCGATCGAAGCATCGCTCCCAAAACCGCTAATTACCGCCAACTGCACCTCTACATCGGCTGCTGCGGCTGCTGCGCGCAATTGGGCGTTCAATCCTTCATCGTAGACTCCGTAGCCGTCCTGAACCAGCAAAACCGGGTTTTCGCCGTCACGAATCGGGTATTCCGGCGCCAGGGGGCAAATTTCCAAAGCGATCAGCGCATCCAACGGCTGGCGCTGCGTGAAATACAAAGCTCCGATCGCCCCAACCTCCTCCTTCGCCGACGCTACCAAATAAACATTCACCGCTGGCTCTTTCAAACATTGGGCCAGAGCCAGCAAAATCGCGACTGAAGCCTTGTTGTCCAGAGTGTAGCTCGCGATCCAGTCCTTCAACCGCAGCGGGCGCTTGCGGTGCTTTCCCACCACCATCCGCGTGCCCGGTCGAATTCCGGCCTCGGCTAATTCCTCGGCGGTACACTTAGTTTCGATCCAGGCATTTTCCCACTTTAAAGAAACATCTTCCTGCTGAGCTTTCTGAGGAGATTCGTGAGAAACATGGCGGGAACCGAAGCTGAGAATGCCGCTAATTGTTTGCTTGTCTCCGAGCAAATCCACCGCGCCTTCGCCGTAAACCCAAGGAAACGCGCCGCCCAATCTGCGGACTTCCACGCGACCGCTCTCGCCTATTGTTTTAACTAGGGCGCCAATTTCGTCTTTGTGGGCGGTAATGGCGATCGACTTTTCGGGATTGCGACCCTTAATGAGGGCGATCGCATTGTCCGCGCGATCGATCCAAGCATTCACTCCCAAGGCGGCGAATTTTTCCATCAACCGCTGGTTAATTTCCGACTCCGCACCGCTGGGTGAGTGCAGCATTACTAATTCTTCGATTGTTTGGAACAGGCGATCGAACTCTAACATTTTTGATTTTAGTTTTTAGGAGCGAATTTTGACATATATTAAAGCAGATTTACCAGAAAGAATTGCTTTAAAGCCCCAAGCATAAGCGGGAGAAATTAAAATAAGACTATTCATTACTCCAATCCTCTTCCTTCCAGGTAGAGTTCGCTGTCAACTGTCAACTGTCAACTGTCAACTGAACCTCTATTTCCCCGGCGGTACACTTAGTTTTAATTCAGGCATTTTCCCACTTGAAAGAAACATCTTCCTGCTGAGCTTTTTGAGGAGCCTAGGAATGAAGCAATTGGACGCAGCAAAGGGGGATTGAGTAACAAGATTCATGCGATCGCGTGGATGCGTTGGGCAATCCGTTGGGGTTTCACCTCACCCCCCGGAAAAACTGGTGACGCTAGCAGGAGGCGACCAACTGCAGCCGTTAGCGGTGCCGGATACACTGCTGGCTAACAAGGGCTATGATCGAGATCGGCGCGTGATTGACCGCCTCAATGCCGAGGGGAAGACCATCGTGATTTCACCTCGCCGCAATTGCAAGACCCTGGAAACTTACGATGCTCAATTGTACAAACAAAGCCGGTCATTTGATTGAGAACTTTTTCCCCAAGCTCAAGCAGTATCAGGCAATCGCGACGCCCTATCACCCTAGGCGGTGAACTTTCCGGCGTGCGATTCTTCTGGCTGCTGCGGTCATCTGGTTGAATTGATGACACGCTCTAAATTAACTTGACAGTGCCGTAAATTAATATGCCTCACCTCTTGAGCACCTTCTTTTCTAGTAATTTCATTCCCCACGGCCATTGTTACCTCTGGAAACCGGAGTTAGTGTGGCTGCACATAACGTCAGATGCCTTGACTACCCTCGCTTATTACTCGGTGGCGGTTGCCATTGTTTACTTTACAAATGAGCGCAAGGATCTGCCTGCCCACACGGTGATGCTGCTGGTGGGTTTCTTTTTTATTTTTGCCTTATGTGGCACAACCCACCTGATAGAAATAGTGACACTTTGGCACCCCATTTATTGGGTTTCAGGACTGATCAAAGCTGTCACTGGTGCTTGGTCTTTCTATACGTTCACCTTTTTACTAATTCCCTTAATTCCAGTGGCGCTCGATACGCCAAGTCCAGCCCAACTTGCCCTTACAAACCAGGAACTAGAAGAGAGCCGCCGCCGTATCCAGGCGATTAATGTGGAGCTAGAGCAACGGGTGCAGGAACGCACTGCCCAACTGGAAGCGTCTAATCGCACCAAAGACGAATTATTGATGCGCGAACAAATAATTCGGGCAGACGCAGAGGCAGCCAACCGTGCCAAGGATGAGTTTCTCTCGATTCTTTCTCATGAACTCAGAACTCCTCTCAACGCGATCTTAGGATGGTCAACGATGTTACGGCAGAAAAACCTGAGTGAGGATAAAGTAGCGCGGGCTTTGGAGACGATCGAGCGAAACGCCAAATCTCAAGCCCAGCTCATCGAAGACATCCTCGATATTTCTCGCATTATCACAGGTAAACTGCGCCTCCGAGTCCGTCCTGTCAATCTCGTGCCGGTGATTGAATCGGCGATTGAGTCTGTACAGTTGGCGGCTGAGGCAAAGTCAATTCGCCTGCAAAGCGTCCTCGATTCTGAAGCTGGTCCGCTCTTGGGTGATGCCGATAGGTTGCAGCAAGTTGTGTGGAATCTACTTTCTAACGCCCTCAAATTTACGCCTAAAGACGGGCGAGTCCAGATTAGTTTGCAGCGGGTTAATTCCCATGTTGAAATTACTGTCAGCGACACTGGCGCAGGCATCAGCTCGGACTTTCTACCGTTTGTCTTCGATCGCTTCAGCCAGCACGACAGCACGACTACTCGCAGTTATGGGGGGTTGGGTTTAGGGTTAGCCATTGTGCGTCAATTAGTTGAATTACATGGCGGGACTGTAACGGTAGTGAGTCCGGGGATAGGACAGGGGACGACCTTTACAGTCAAACTGCCTGTGATGATTATCCATCTACCACCGAGCGCTCCAGAGCCATTAAACTCGATCGTCGAGGGGAATGGGAGCTTTCAGTCCTCGCCGACCCTTGAAGGCTTACAAATCTTAGTGGTAGAGGACGAGGCTGACGCGCTAGAGTTGCTGAGTACGATTCTCGAAAAGTATGGTGCTGATGTCATGGCTGTGGCTTCGGTAAAGGAGGCCTTGACGATTATCGAAACCGCAAGCGATCGCAGGCCCGATGTTTTAGTGAGCGATATTGGGATGCCGGATGAGGATGGCTACTCCCTGATCCGCAAGTTGCGTCAGCTTGAAGCGCAGCGGGGCGGTAGGCTACCCGCGATCGCGCTGACGGCCTATGCCCGGAATGACGATCGTCAGCAGGCACTATTGGCAGGTTTTCAGATGCATTTGACCAAACCCGTAGATGCTGCTGAGTTAGTGGCGGTGGTGACCAGCCTCACCGGAGGTACAAGCAGGTGCTAAACGGAACTTACCCCCGACGCTCGATCGCGATCGACTTCAAACCCCCAGACAGCAGTCGAACGGGGTGAGCACACTCACCCTATACATGACTACAAAATTAGTGGAACTCCCAACAAATCGAAGGCTTTTTTGCTGTAAAGGACTCGGTATCGTCAGCTTATCAAAACTAGCACAAACACCTCCCAAAGACGGTTGCACTCGATTCTTAGTAACTGTCGCCAAATTATTCAGTAACGTCCGAAAACTTTGAACCGGAAAATTATCCGAGTTACGTTGACTTGAAGCTTTGCGTTTTGCTGGAGTCTTAGATTTATTCGGGACAACCACGCTCATTCTGTTCATAGGACTTATCGCACTCTTCTGCCTCAAACAGCAACGGTGCTAATCTTTGTCGCATATGCCATTCTACGTAATAAGCTAGCAGGCATAAAAACACGTGCGATCTCACCCTATGAGCTTGCGCGGTGATAAATCGGGCGCACCAACAAAACGATAGTCTTATAACAGCGAAATGCCTGCTCGACAACAGATAAACTTTTAAGTATTTAGACATAATTAATTACACAAATACATAGTATAATTATATTCCAGGCAAAATTATGAGTGAATTAGAATTTCATATGATGTTTATCAGGGAAATAAATCCTCTTTCGTCTAAATTGCTCGACTCGAGTTTATCGCCAAAGCCGACATCATCAGGTACGTCACGCTTGCACATTGCCTCATACTAGCTTCGCATGAAGTAAAAAAACGAGAGTTAATGAATATTTTTAAAATAAGCTATAAAACCCTCTATAACTGGTTCAATCGGTGGGAGTTAGAGGGAGTGGTAGGACTTTATAATAAACCAGGAAGAGGTTCTAAGCCACTATTGAACGCTTCGCAAAAAGCCCAAGTAAAAGAGTGGGCTAAACAATCACCAAGGCAATTAAAAAAGGTTATCCAAAAACTTCAATAAGCCTGGGGCATAAGTCCGAGTATAAAAACAATTCAAAAGCCAACGGTGATTGTCACAGATCGACGCTTCTATTCATACCAGTGATGCTATTGTTGATAAACAAGAAGAGTGGAAACAACGTAATATTACTCTTTTCGAGTTGCATTCTTACTCTCCTGAATTAAATTTCAATTAAATTTAATTGCGGTTTATTAAGTATGAATGGATTGAGATATCTGCTTACAAGAGTTGGGGAACTTTTGTTACCTCTGTGGAAAAAATACTGAAAGAATTTGGAGAAAACTATGTAATTAATTTTGTCTAGCTACTTATCCCCACGTAAGACAGCCGGGGGCTTGTGTCTCGCTTTTCGGTCAAGAAAGCACTTTTCCGTGAGGCTTAATTCCTTTGCCAGTTAATTTCCTTCAATGAACATTGTATGTAGCCCCATTCGACTTTCGTCTTGACTCCAATAGCGAATTTTATGTCAATGCTTTAAAAAGCTCTCACTTTGACGAGCGGCTGGCTTTTATCAAGGATGGTATAGCCTTTCGAGCGTAACATGAGGTCATCGTTGGGAATTGGGCAAACAGGCCCGCGCAGGGAATTGGGCAAACAGGCCCGCGCAGGGCATACCTCACCACGCTTGAGAACCGCTAGAGTTTTTTTTAAATTCTTCTACTGCACCTTTTTTCTGTTTTTCGCTAACGGGACGTGGCAATGCGTAATTTCCCTTTGAGCCGATATCTCGCCCACGCTATGTACTGTCCGATAGGACACCTGTACTTCACAACAGCTTGTTAACCATTGATGGATTTCTTTATAGTTACTGAATCCTTCGGGTTCTTGCAGTTCTTTCTCTAATCTATCTAGGGTTTCTGGATTAATTATTCTGGCCTTCCCGAACGTTTTTTGTGGGATAATAATTCTGCCATTCCCACTTGACGATAAGTAGACAACCATCTCGCGATCTGCGGTACGATGTTTCCCTACTCAGACTGCTATTGACGATACAGTTTCTACGGTTTGGGTTTTTAGCCAATAGATCGCTTGCAATTTTTCGTGGCGGTGTACATCTTTAATTTTCCCCAAAAGAGCTTTGATTTCTTGTAACTGCTCACCGCAACAGCGTTGCGGTATTGACAATGGAGGCTCATAGCCGGCCTCACTGGCAAGCGTAATCAGG
>JAUBST010000046.1:0-57961 GCA_036702215.1 Microcoleus sp. F6_B6 | reverse complement strand
TAAGAATGGTTTTGTCAGAAAATAACTCATGCACAAATATGATTTTATGTCAACTTAATTTAGATGCGTTTACCCTGCTGCTACCCTTTAATCTCTCCACGGGCTAAATTTTCTTCGTAGGCTTCTAAATTCTTTAAATAGTCAGAAAAGTCTGATTCAGTAAGCTGTGGCAATTCACTGTTGTATTTGAGGATCAAAAAGTCTATGAAATCATTCACCTCTTGAACAAGTGACTCCGGCAGTTGGCTAATTTTAGCAATAGTTAGATCGTAAACTGTCATGTTTTTACCCTATGTATCTTATTAAGTTAACTATAACGCTCTCGCTCCAATTACCGTTTAGCGGCGAAACTCAAGCAAGCTAAAATATCCTGTTGGGTGAGATAGGGAAAATCATCTAGAATTTCTTGATAAGTCATCCCAGAAGCAAGATATTCCAGCACGTCATAGACTGTAATTCTCATGCCTCGAATACAAGGTTTACCACCTCGTTTACCCGGTTCGATCGTAATTATATTAGCGATATCTTGGTCTGACATGGCTCTCTTCTGTTAGTTTCTGTTTTTAATTCTAACCTAGGAAGCTGATTTTCACGATCGCACGCCCTACTCAAAGACACTCATTAAGTTGTTTCATATCCCCTTCCGGCTGCACTTGCTTGTGCAAACTAATTTTGTCGCCCACTTCATACCCCGAATAAAAACCCGCCTCGCTGCTGACTTGAGAATCTGTTCTCGTTCTAATTTTAACCCCTCGGCCCTCTAGATAATCCGCGATCGCCTGTTGATTTTTCTCAAACATCGATCGCACTACAATCGCTGGAGTCGCCGCCGCATCGCCCGAACCCGGAATCCCCGACTTTTCCATCTCCTGTTTTTGTTCCAACAATCTTTGTCTCAATCTAGTCGCACATCCCACCCGAAAAGCATTCAAATAGGCTAATCCCCTGCCGTTTCCTTTGCGGTATTTAGCCCTTTTTTCAATCGCCGAACTCAAATACTCGTACAGGTGTTTGCAAACAATCAGGTTTGTAGAAGTTCCCACCAAAAACATACTGCCATTATAAGTGTTTCGCATGGCATTGCAACCGTTAGCGTCCGCAATTCCCGAAAGCAGCATCATTTTCCAAGTGACAAATTTCGATGTTGTTTCAACTGAGTCTTCGTCAATCTCTTCTTGGTGATTTGGCCCTAAATCGGCGAGGCTGAGATTGTACTGTGCCAGTAAAAGGGAAGCTTTTTCTGCAGCTGCAGTCGATTCGTTTTCATTTGATGAGGTGGCGAGGGCTAACAGCTTTTTGATTCTTTCAACAATACTCGTGTCTGGCATTTTTCAATCGATTTTAGGGTGAGAGTATGCGGTGGCAAGGATTTGGATGAATTCCTATTTTAGTATAGCGTACAATGTGGGATGTTTTTTGAAGAGAATTTAATTCATATAATAGGCTTTTTTTGAACCGCAGAGGGCGCAGAGGGCGCAGAGAGAGAAACAAAACAGTAGACTTATTTTTATTTAAACTCTTGTGGGGATTAGGGGTTGGGCTTCTAGCCCGCCCTAAAAGTTAATTTCAAATGCAGAATAGCTTACTCTTCGAGGAGTTCCAGGACTGATTTGGGCAGCAATTTATCTTTAAACCAGACTACTTTTGCTGGCACGTCATTTACATTCACCCCCGCTTTTTCTAAATTCAGCCGTTCGGAAATAGCTAAAATCAAGTTATCGCATTCAGACTTCTGTACTTGTGCAAATTTCTTTTGCAAATACTCCGGCCGCCAATAACCAACTATTTCTAATAAAAATACTCGTCCGTCGGGATGCACTAACCGAAAGTCGGGAATCATCACGCTACCTGGAATCGGAATTAAATCAACTTCTCGCTCTAGTTGCCACTCGGTTTTTGTGGAATTCCATCTTTCAGCAAATGCTGCTTCTAACATACTATCATAAGGCTTGCCAGGGGGATAGTGGCTGACTAAACCGCAGTCGGAATTGAGGGTGAATTTACCTATTTTTAAAACGCCGCTAAAAGGGTCTTTTGTGTGCAGTGTCGAGTGCATACTCCATTTGGTGACGTGCAGCAGGGCGGGCAGCATTTTCGCCAGGGCTAAGCCGTAGCGGGTGCTGGGTTTGAACAAGCTTGTAGGGCCGTCTATTGTCAGTGTAAAACCGTGGTCTGCATCGCCTTCGATGTAAGTCATTAATTGAAATAGTTTCAGATAGCGAAATAAGAGTTTGTATTCTCCCGGATCGTTGCGGTGGGCGGTTAATTGGACTTGACTTGCTCGGTAAAATATGCCTTGAACTTGAGAAAGATTGTATTTGTGAAGCAAGTTTTCGGGAGTTGGTGGATTAAACTCAGTGAGGATTTTGTTTTCGTTTAAATCGGCGTATAAACCTGTAGTGATTTCGTGAGGCAAAACTTCTCTGTTTAACTCTTGGCTGAGTTCACTTGCTATTTTTTCAAGGGTTAATTGGGTGGATTGAGGGCTGGGAGTCGATCGCGCAGACAAGGCAAAAACCCGCTGTCTCAACTCTGAGGGTTCTAGGGGACTGATGACTTCCAAGGTGCAGAAACCGCTTTTCAGCAGGTGCGCTAATCCCCGTTTCAGCCGATAATCCGGGCTGTCGCCTTCTAATTCTAGCAAGCGCCCGTCGAGCTCGCCTTGGGTTTTGCCGATCGACTCTTGGAAACAGTCGATCGTTTCCTTAGCTGCTTCTAAGTTTTTAGCATCTATCTTGAGACGGAGAGGGACGATCGATTCTCCGTTTTGGCGGTGACTTAATAAATCAGTGGGTAGCATAAGCAGTGAAAACTTTTACTCAATTCTTCGTTCGACAATCACCATAACACCCCTAAGTTTTCCCTCTTCTGTCAAGCTTTGGGTAGTCCGAATTCGGCGATCGGAACTGACAAGGTTGATGGTTTCAACAGCCCTCATAAAGCCAGTTGCTTTGTCCCATACTTGAAAAATTATCAAATTATCTCCAACTTCTGTCGCTAGTGCATTGTAGTTGGAAAAAACCGAGTCCAGACCTTCTATTTGCACTTCCCCTTCGCCGACAACATAACCCACAAAATTTTGGGTTTCACTCTTGCCATTGGCATAAGTTTGAAGGTTAGTTTGCCTCCACTCGTTATCAACTATTTTCTGGGTGACTACTGCTGTAAAACGCTGGGTTTCTTTGTAGTCGGCATCGAGGATTGTCCAGTCTCCCTCCCACACTCCTGTATGTTTGGGGAAAATTTTAAAGTTAGTTAGTTGTGGGATGTCGCTCATTTTTCGGTAAAATCAATTAGTTAATATTGATATTATACACTAATTTGGCAATCTTCTATTTTCCTTATAAATATGAGTTTTTTGGTGATTGTGCTACTCTTTTAGTCGCCTCTAGGTTGACTCCGTAAATCGATTGTAGATTGTATAGCCTTTCTTAAAAATATGAGGTATGATTGACAGATTATATAACCACTTAAACTGAGAGGGCCCAAGCCCAACTACGTACCTCATTTTTCTCAGAACGGCTATAGGTTGTCTAATTTAAATAAACCTAGCAGTGATTTAATTATACAGCCATTCCTTCGCCAAGACTACCCCTCCCGCAACTAATTTATTTAGGCTTGCTACCAGGGAATTTCATCATTGTCTTCTCCCCATTTTGCGGGTGATTCTGCTGCTTTTTTGGTTGTCTCTCGGTTGACTCCGTAAATGGGTGTCGGTTTGACAGTTTCTAATTTATGATATTCTGGCTTGGGCGGTTCTATTTGTGTTTGTGGTTGGGGTTTGTGAGGCTGCATTCCTCCTCGGCGGCGTTGAGAAGTTCTTTCTTCGCTGGTGTCTTCGGTGACGACTTCGTAGAGAATTGCTAACTTATTTACATCGCTGCTTTTGCGGAGAACTCGACCCAATCGCTGAATGTATTCGCGTTCGCTGCCGGTACCTGACAATATGATAGCAATTCTGGCGTCGGGAACGTCCACTCCTTCGTTGAGAACGTGGGAGGCAACGAGGGTTTTGTATTCGCCGCTGCGAAAGCGGGAGAGGATTTCGTGGCGTTCTTTGACTGGGGTTTGGTGGGTAATTGTGGGGATGAGAAATTCTTGGGAAATTCGGTAAACTGTGGCGTTGTCTCCGGTGAAAATTAGGGTGCGCTGGGGAGAGTGTTCTGCTAGTAGTTTGGCTAAAATTCGCAGTTTTCCTTCGGTACAAAGGGCGATTTCTTTGGCTTGGCGGTGGGCTAGCATGGCGCGCCGTCCCAGGGGCGATCGCGCGCTTGCCATGATAAACTGTTTCCAACCTTCGAGGCTGGATATTCTGATGTTAGACTGTTTTAAGAAGTCGTTGCGAATGTTGATTAATTCGGCGTAGCGATCGCCCTCTTCTTTTGACAGTTTTACCATGATTTGAACTATTTTATGGTCGGCTAAAGCATCGCCTGCCAAATCTTCGGGTCTTTTGCTAAATACTGTCGGGCCGATCAGGAAATGCAAATCGCTGTGGCGGCCGTCGGTGCGATCGGGTGTGGCTGTCAGTCCGAGTCGATAAGGGGCGATCGCGTATTCGGAAATTACTCGATAAAAGTCCGTTGGCAAATGGTGGCATTCGTCAAAAACCAGCAAGCCGTATTTATTGCCCAAGGTTTCTGCATGAATACTTGCACTGTCGTAAGTTGCCACTAAAATAGGCGTTTTGTCCCGCGAACCTCCGCCCAACAATCCGATTTCGATGTCGGGAAAAGCTGCTTTTAAATTAGCATACCACTGGTGCATTAAATCGAGAGTTGGTACTACAATTAATGTACTGCGACCAGTGACTTGCATGGCTAATTGTGCCAGATAAGTTTTGCCGGAAGCTGTGGGGAGGACGACTACTCCTTTGCTTCCTGCTTCCTGCCAAGCTACGAGGGCCTGTTCTTGATGTGGGTAAGGCTGCATTTCCACGCTGGGTACGAGTTCGAGTAGTTCGTATGCCCTAGCTTCGTCGGTAAAGTGAATGCAGTCGGCTTGGAGGCATTCTACCAGCGGGCGGTAGTGAATTGCCCGAATGCGGTATTTTTCGACGCGATCGTCCCAAGTGGCAAAGTCCACCCAGTCTCTGCCTTTGGGCGGCGGGTGCAGCAATAGAGTTCCGCGATCGAATGTTAAGGTAGGTATCCGTGGCATTTGTTTAGATAGGGGGGCGAGTTATGCCTGTTAAATTATAAGTGACAGATCGAATATATTGACTCTTCTTGAAATTATCTGCGTTACTCTGTGTTAATCAGCCATACATCTGCGGTCGATCTATCAATCAAAAAATTATGTAATTCAAGTCTAAATTTAGGAAATTGCGATCGCAGTGGATAAAAATTAAACAAATATTCTCCTAGCCGGATTGCCGGATTGCCAAATCTAAAATCTACAATGGTATTGTCCCGCTGGGGATGGTTTTTAGGTTAGATTCGAGCTACGTATGCCTGAGATTAGAGGTTATAGATGGAAATAGGCGTCCCCAAGGAAATCAAGGATTTAGAGTTTAGAGTCGGGCTGGGCCCCACAAGTGTCCGGGCTTGTTCGGACAAAGGCCACACAGTTTTTGTAGAAACGAATGCTGGTGCTGGGGCCGGTTTTGCGGACGAGGACTACGTTGAAGCAGGGGCTAAGATTGTTTTAAAGGCTTCAGATGTCTGGAATCGCGAACTAATTGTTAAAGTTAAAGAACCGCTGCCTGCTGAGTATCCGCTGATGCAAAAAGAGCAGTTGCTGTTTACATATTTGCACTTGGCGGCCGATCGCACATTAACTGAACATTTAATCAGCAGCGGAGTCCAGGCTATCGCCTACGAAACCGTCGAACTCCCGGACAGAAAATTGCCGCTGCTGACGCCGATGAGCATTATTGCAGGGCGTTTGGCCGTGCAGTTCGGTGCTCGGTTTCTGGAACGACAGCAAGGCGGCCGCGGCGTACTTTTGGGCGGTGTACCGGGGGTAAGACCGGGTAAAGTTGTGATTTTGGGCGGCGGAATTGTCGGCACAGAAGCAGCGCGAATTGCTGTAGGAATGGGCGCGAGAGTGCAGATTTTAGACGTAAATATCGATCGCCTAGCCTATTTAGAAACTCTGTTCGGTTCCCGAGTAGAATACCTCTACAGCAGTCCTTTGCAAATTGAAGCAGTTGTTCCCGATGCTGATTTGTTAATCGGTGCAGTTTTGGTTCCGGGGAAAAAAGCTCCCGTGCTAGTTTCTCGCGAATTTGTTGCGAAGATGCACCCCGGTTCTGTGATTGTTGACGTAGCCGTTGACCAAGGCGGCTGCGTGGAAACTTTGCGGGTAACTTCTCACACAAATCCTACTTATGTTGAGGAAGGAGTCGTGCATTACGGCGTGCCGAATATGCCCGGTGCGGTTCCTTGGACTGCTACTCAAGCTTTGAATAACAGCACTTTGCCTTATGTTTTGCAGTTGGCAAATAGCGGGATTAAAGCTTTGGAAATAAATCAGAGTTTGGCGAAGGGATTGAACGTGCAGAGTCACCGATTGGTGCATCCGGCCGTGCGCGAGGTTTTCCCCGATTTGGCCGATTAGATTCCCTTTTTTTCAGGTAGTCCTAGACTGAAGTCTAGGGCTACACAAACGAAGTCCGCGCCAAGCAGACTGTTGGATGTTACAGATCGCGCAAGAGCGGGGGTGGATACTCAGCCATAGAATACCAAACATCAGCATTCCAATCCTCTCCCACACCATCCAGATATTGCCAGTATGGAAGTCCACTCACTCTTGTTACTTCAATTGCTCTACCCAGCAGCTTGTAAAAACGTAGGAGAATATCTTGTCTATCAGAGGCACTTTGGAATGAGATACCACGAGCGTGCATTGGATTAGGGCATACGCCATCATCACAACAAAATGTAACAAGATATTGATCTAGTGCAAAAATTACATTAGTCCACAGGTGTGGTTCATAGGCACTAATATAATTGATAATTTCAGGTTTAATTGTATCTAGACAAAGTGATTTACCTGTAACAAAAACAAATGTGAAGATTTGGTGTAAATAATTTTCTCGATTGTCGATCCATTCATCGTATTTCTTGTCAATAGCCTGGCCTTTTGCAGAGCGATCTAAGTCTTTAGCCGAGTGCAGATTTAGCAATGCTTCATTGAGCTTTGATACTGATGTGATGGAGGAGCGAAATTGTCCCACTGCTACAACACATTCACAAGGGTAAATACGTTTACCACCAGGTGTTTCAAAACGTGGACAAACAAGTGAATCAGCAATAATTATATCTAGCTGCTTACTCAAGTTGCCTGCTGAATCAAAAATAAACCCTGTTGAAACTTCAAAACGCCTGGGCAAGTGCAACCGAAGAAAACTGCGTAAAACCTCTTCACGCTCAGTTCCTAACTCCCCTGGATGAGAGATTAACTGTTCCTTGAGATCTCTGCTCATGTGCTCGCCAGCTAGTGATAGCAATTTTGCAAGATTTAATTGGCTCATATGAAACTCGGCTATTGACTGCTCTGAGTATACAACAGATTGCAAGTAAGTAGAGTATAATAAACGCTGTAAATTAACGGAAGTAATAAAACATTTTGCCACTACTTTACTCCTTAAATTAGCAATTTACTGTAAGTAGCTTCACCAAGAATATACAAGGAGTGTCCTAACTTAATTTGATAAATTGTTTGACCAGTTTTATAGGCTAAACTTTTTAGCAAACCCCACGCAAGTAAGGCGCAAGCAATATGATTTCTTTGAATTCGAGTCGATCGCCCCGGGAAGCAAAACCGCAAGAATTAAAAATCAATCGCACAAAAGACTTGACATATCGGCGAACTTATGGCAAAGTAGTAATTCGTGACCGATGCGGAACTGGCGGAATTGGTAGACGCGCATGATTCAGGTTCATGTGGTGCAAGCCTTCCGGGTTCAAGTCCCGGGTTCCGCATTCCAAAGGCAGAAAGAAGTTTGGGGTTAACCCGATACAGGCAATAACCCCATTCGCTCTGCTGAATTAAACAATGCTCACAAGTATTCAAAACCCCCTAGTTAAAGAAATTCGCAAGCTGCACAGCTCGAAGGGACGCAGGGAACAACAATTATTTTTACTCGAAGGGACGCACTTGCTGGAGGAAGCTTGCGCTGCCAAATACCCGCTAGCAACGGTTTGCTGCACTCCCGAATGGCTGGAGGATCACGGGAAACTTTGGGAGGCAGTTGCTAATTTAGCCGATCGCACAGAATTAGTAAGTGCCAAAGTGTTAGAGTCGATCGCCACTACAGTCCAACCCGACGGCATTGTCGCCACCGCACCCCGCACCGCAACAGAACCCGCAGAATTGTCAACTTTAGGAATAGCCCTAGAAACAATCCAAGATCCCGGCAACTTGGGGGCGATCGTCCGCACGGCTGCGGCTGCTAATGCCGACGGTTTGCTGCTAAGCGCAGACAGCGCCGATTTAGATCATCCCAAAGTGCTGCGCGCCTCGGCAGGAACTTGGTTTAAGCTGCCAATGGCAGTCAGTCCAGATTTAACCGCCGAAGTCGGGGCGTATAAAAATCGAGGAATGCAAATTTTAGCAACCGTCGCCGGGGCCAGTTTAAGTTATTGGGAAGTAGATTTGCGAGTGCCGACTCTGATAGTTTTGGGGAACGAAGGTTCTGGGTTGTCGGAAGAATTGAGGAGTTTGGCCGATCGGCAAATCCAAATCCCCCTGAGTCGCGGCGTAGAATCTTTAAATGTGTCGATCGCCGCAGCCCTGATCTTGTACGAAGCTCAACGCCAAAGAAGTCAGTCGATTTTAGATTTTAGATTTTAGATTTTAGATTGAAGAATAGAAACCGGGTTTTTCAACCAAAATATCTGGTTGCAGCCTGCAGATTCGGTAAAAAACCCGGTTTCTTGAGCGGCGAGTGCGATCGGCGAACTCAAGAAACCGGGCATTTAAATTTTATTGTTCACTTCCACTGTGGGAAAAACATCAAATCCCCTGCCCATCTCCCCATCTCCCCCTCTGAAATTTTCGGGATTTTGTTTAACATGATGCAAACTCTGAAGCTAGTTTACGGGTACTCTCATACAGTGCAGTGCAGACTTATACCAATTTTTTATGAGGTTGCATAGAATCCGATCCCCCCTAGCCCCCCTTGATAAGGGGGGGGACAAGATTCTTCTCAAAGTCAACCCCTACTCCCCTTCTTAAGGGGGATGCGAGGGGGATCGAGATATGTGCAACTTCACATTAAATTGGTATTACACGAAATAAATATGAAGAAATGTAGCCAAGTGCTCTCACAAATGTTAAGATTCTTAACATAACGTAGTATTGTGCACGCCCCAACCAAAACCTAACCTGAGATGGTGCTGACTGGGAGTAGTAGCTAGCTACCATAAAATTAAGCCTCTTTAAATGGAAGGAAAGCGCAAGTCCCCGCCCGCTTTCCTTCCCAGCTAAAGCTAGGGGTTTGCGACTACCGCAAACCTTTAGAGGCACAGATCCTCAGCGGGAAAAGCTCATGAAAACTCTTAAGTCCTCAGATACAGATTCTGTTCGCGCTTACTTGCGGGAAATCGGCCGCGTTCCCTTGTTGACCCATGAGCAAGAAATACTCTATGGGAAACAGGTACAGCGCTCAACCGCACTGCATCAGGAGAAAAATATTTTAGCCGAAGAGTTAGGCCGCGACCCGACGGCGGCTGAATGGGCACAGGCAGTTGGGCTGTCTGAGGCACAGTTGCAGCGGACGATCGAACAGGGGGAAAGGGCAAAACGCCAAATGGTGGAAGCGAATCTCCGCCTGGTAGTCTCTGTTGCCAAAAAATATATCAAGCGGAATGTAGATTTACTGGATCTAATTCAGGAAGGCACGATCGGGATGCAGCGGGGAGTAGAAAAATTTGACCCCACTAAGGGCTACAGATTTTCGACTTATGCTTATTGGTGGATTCGTCAGGCAATTACCCGGGCGATCGCCGAAAAAGGCCGCACCATCCGCTTGCCGATCCACATTACCGAAAAGCTCAACAAAATTAAAAAGGCTCAGCGCCAACTTGCTCAACAGCTAGGTCGCGCGGCCACGGCTGCTGAATTGGCATCCGAGTTAGAATTGACTCCCAAACAGATTCGCGAATATCTCGATCGGGCGCGCCTGCCACTTTCCCTGGACTTGCGCGTGGGAGACAATCAAGATACAGAGTTGGGCGATTTGTTGGAAGATACGGGTACTACGCCAGAAGATTTTGCCCTGCAATCTTCCCTGCGGACTGACTTAGACCAGCTAATGGCGGAACTGACTCAGCAACAGCGAGAAGTGCTCGCCTTGCGGTTCGGTTTAGAAGACGGGCAAACCCTAACTTTGGCAAAAATAGGCGATCGTCTCAACATCAGTCGGGAACGAGTGCGGCAAATAGAACGGGAAGCTTTGACAAAACTCCGCAAGCGCAAGCAAGATATCAACGATTATCTAGCCAGCTAGGTAGATTGGGGATAGGCGATCGGGTCTCCACCCCTGGCAATCCCCAATCTAAAATCGTAAAAACCGCCGCTTTTAATTCGGTTGTGCCCACTTGGTTGCTGCGACTGTCCTGCTACATTAGTAATTACTTAGTAATAAAGATCAGCAGCGATCGGATAATGGTTATTTAATTTAACCGCCCGTGTGTAACATAACAAGCTGTCTCTGAAACGGAGGTACTCGTGAGTAATTCATCTAATAAATCCCCAGAATTCTTTGAAGAAGACGGAGAAAATACCAACTTATTATGGCAATACGTGCAGTCAATGGCTCCCGACACAGTTTCTCAGTTGTCTAAGCCGACTTCTCACGAAGTGTTTCAAGTAATGGAGCGAAATATTGTTGGACTTTTGGGGAATTTGCCTTCGGAACACTTCGGGGTGACAGTGACTACCAGTCGCGAACATTTGGGTAGATTGCTCGCATCGGCTATGATTAGCGGTTATTTTCTGAAAAATGCCGAACAGCGAATGACTTTTGAAAAGTCCCTACAAGCTAGTGAGAGGCACGGCTCGGACGATTAGTAGATGCTTAACATTTAAGCGATCCAAGTTTCAAGCCCCCCCTCGCAAGATGGGGGTTTAATATTTTAGATTTTAGATTTTAGATTTTAGATTTTAGATTTTAGATTTTAGGTTTTAGATTAAATAATTGAATAATTATTGATATTATTCTTAAATTCCCAATTCCCAATTCCTAATTAATATGTCTGTTTCTCCTGTTGCCCACAAAGTTATCGGCGTTGCTGCAATCTGGAACGATCGCCAACAAATTTTGATTGACAAGCGCCGACAACACGGACTGCACGGGGGTTTCTGGGAGTTTCCGGGCGGAAAAATAGAGCCTGGGGAAACAGTCGAAGCTTGCATAAAACGGGAAATTATGGAGGAGTTGGGGATTGTCGTAGAAGTTGGCGATCGGCTGATTACGATTGACCACGACTACACTAAATTTACAGTTAGACTGTACGTGCACCACTGCCGCCACGTCAGCGGGGAACCGCAAACGCTCGAATGCGATGAAATTCGCTGGGTGACACTCGACGAAATTGACCAATTTACTTTTCCCAAGGCAAACGCACAGATTATTGCTGCACTGCGGAAAAGTTGAGCTGTAATGTCAAATTCGGTTGCAACTGTCAACTGTCAACTATCAACTGTCAACTATTTTTGGACGGGCAGAGTAAAGTGAAAACAACTGCCTCTATCGGGTACAGAGTCTACCCAAATTTGACCGTAGTGCGCGCGGATGATGCCTTGACACAGAGACAGTCCAATGCCGTAACCGTCTTTTGATTTATCTCGCTGCAAGCGAAAGCTGTCTTCAAAAATGCTCGCGCAATCTTCTTCTGGAATTCCCGGGCCGCTGTTGCAAATGCTGACTTGAACTTTGTAAGCGGTGCGGTGGAGAATTGAAAGATTAACCGTTCCTCTGTCTGGCGTGTACTTGCTGGCGTTGTCAAGCAGGTTGACCATGACTTGTTTGATGCGCTCGGGATCGGCATAAACCAAGGGCAAGTCTGCGGGAATGTCTGTTTCTAAGTTCAGACTTTTCGCCTGAAATTTGTCTTCAAACTGCAAGATTACATCTTGACAAATCGCCCCCAGTTCGATTCTTTTTGGTTCAATGTGGAGTTGAGCATTTGTACCCCGGGCTGCTTGCAGGATATCTGTAATCATACGATCGACAATTCGGATTTGGCGGCGGGCTTGTTTCATCAAATGAGCCGCCAGACTCGGTGTCAAACGCGACTTTTCCCCCTCTTTCACCTTCTGACTTGACTCCAAAGTCTCCAAAGCCAAAGATGCTGCCGTCAAAGGATTACGCAAGTCGTGAGCTAGCATCGCAATAATCCGGTCTTTCAACTGCAACTGCTCTTGCAGGTGTTCTTTTTCCTGTTTGAGGCGAAAAACTTCATCAGAAAGCTGCACAAGTTCGGCGGCGCAAGCAACGGAATAGATGGGTTTTGATTCAGTCAGGGTTTCCGCAAGAGCAGCAGCCGACTGCTGCTGAGCTGCGTATTCTTCTACAGAACGCTTCCAGCGGGGCCACCAGTGTTCGAGTTGGGCGATTAAATTGCTGCCGGCGAGGGTTTGTCGGGGATCGGGATGAATTTTGAGCAGCGAGGGAGTGGCTACAAGTTTAAAGTGTTCGGCTAAATCGGGCTGTTCTCCTACATCGATGATTTGAAGCTCAAAGTCCCACTCTGCCTTCAAATCCTTTAGGGACTTGCGGATGTGTCTGGTCTGTTCCCTGGAAGAGGGACGCTTGTCTACAAACAGCAAAAGCTGTAAAAGTGGTGCGGAATTGGCCGGCTGTTCGGGAGAACAGTCAGCGCCACTGGTGCCTGGTGTTGGATGGACGCTGTTGAGCTTTTCGATCGGGTGAAAATAATTGAGCATTGCCGAGCCGATTTATTTCACTTCTACTTTAATTTAATACTTACTTTAGATTTATGCTATTGTCCGATAATTTGATTGCAAGCGGGCAGATGATATTTTTGAGATGGAAGAAAAATGAGTCGCTGCGGGTGGTGGTTCAAGTGGCGGTCGCCTTTTTTGTGCTGTGCCTGTTGCTGACGCTGCACCGCTACTACAGCTTTTACGCTACTTACGACCAAGGCATTTTCAATCAACTTTTTTGGAACGGCACTCGGGGTCACTTGTTTGAGAGTTCCCTCTCTTCGGCTTTGTCCACTAATGTGGTTCACCAAAATCAGCTCCCGTCCGTATCTTACTACCGGTTGGGGCAGCATTTCACTCCGGCGCTAATGCTGTGGCTGCCAATTTACTCGCTGTTTCCCTCGCCCGTCACTTTGACGGTGTTGCAGGTGACTTTAATTACGGCGGCTGGAGGAGTCCTCTATGCTCTCGCCAGACACTATCTGGAACCGAGACTGTCGGCGACAATTGTTGTGAGCTATTACTGCGCTAACGCGGTCATCGGCCCGACTTTGGGCAATTTTCACGATATTTGTCAAATCCCGCTGTATGTCTTTGGCTTGCTGCTGGCTATGGAGAAGCGCTGGTGGTGGCTGTTTGGGATTCTGGCAACTTTAATTTTGGCCGTGCGAGAAGATTCGGGAATTGTTTTGTTTGGTGTCGGATTTTACATGATTTGCAGTCGGCGCTACCCTTGGACTGGCTTGGCTGTCTGCATGCTCAGTTTTGGTTATACGATCGTCCTGACCAATCTGATTATGCCTTTGTTTTCTGCTGATATATCCCAGCGGTTTATGATGGAGCGCTTCGGCCAATATGCCGATGGAGATGAAGCTTCTACTCTAGAAATTATTTGGGGAATGGTGAGCAATCCCGGGCGGTTGGTGGCTCAGTTATTTACGCCGTTTTTTGGTAAGATTAGATACCTGCTCGGTCAGTGGTTGCCATTAGCTTTGGTGCCAGCTTTCGCGCCTGCGTCTTGGATGATAGCTGGATTTCCGCTGCTGAAACTATTTTTAGCGAAAGGAGAGTCGGTGCTGGCGATTAATATTCGCTATGCGATGACTGTGGTTCCAGGGCTTTTTTATGGGACGATTCTGTGGTGGACCCAGCGTCAAAAGGAAGAAGATAGAATGGTGAGAGAGGAAAGAATGTTTTTGCGTTTTCCTTCTGCTTTATTTCCTCTGCCTTCATCTTCAAAGTTTCGCCGCTTTTGGGCGTTTTGTATCTGCTTGTCGCTATTTTTTACCTTCACTTCTAACCCAAATCGCACTTTTTCTTTGATTTTGCCCGATGCGATCGATCCTTGGGTGCAGGTTCCTCTCGTCAGACAATGGCAGCACGTTTTGCAAGTGCGGCCGCTATTGGCTCAAATTCCTGCTGATGCTAGCGTGGCAGCGACGAATACTATTGTGCCGATTTTGTCAAGCAGGCGGGAAATTCTCAGGTTTCCGATGTTTGAACTCCGCAATGATGCGGGGAAGGCAGTGAAGATGGAATATGTAATTGCCGATTTGTGGCAGTTGCAGCAGTATCAGGCTGCGTTTCGCGGGGAACGGGGACAGTTGCGGGAGATCGTACCGGCGATCGATCGAATGTCCAAATCTGGAGAGTACGGAATTGTTGGCTTTGAAGACGGCGCTATTTTGATGCGTCAGGGTGCTGTTTCTAATTCTGCATCGGCTGCTGCTTGGACCAGTTTTCGCCGCGAATTGGAGCCGATTTTGAAGAAAGGGTAAGCGGGTAGTTACGATCGCCATTGCTTCCCTCAGTGGCTCAAATCTTGAGGAAACCTGTTTTTTTCAGGTAATCAGGTAATGGCGATCGGGCAATTTCCTGCAAAAACCAGGTTTAGGCATGATTTTCTGTCTTTGTTGCTGCCAAAAGTCAGGCATCGGGCATCAACTTACGATCGACTCAAATTTAAGGGGGAGCATTTTACAATAAATCTGTTAATCCTAAACATTAAGTTATATAAATTATTTGGAGGTAGAAAGATGAAAATTTTGGTATTGGCATGGGAGTTTCCTCCCAGAATCGTAGGCGGTATCGCCCGCCACGTATCGGAACTGTATCCAGAATTGGTAAAGCTGGGCCACGAAATTCACTTAATTACAGTAGAGTTCGGCCACGCGCCGATGTACGAAGTGGTGGAAGGAATACGTGTGCATCGGGTGGTGGTGGGGCACGCCAAGGACTTTTTTCACTGGGTGGCGAACCTCAACCAAAGCATGGGCCACCAAGGCGGGAAACTGATGCTTGAGGAAGGCCCCTTCGATATCATCCACGCTCACGATTGGTTAGTGGGAGATGCGGGGATCGCCCTCAAGCATACCTTTAAAGTACCGCTAATTGCCACCATCCACGCCACCGAATACGGGCGCTTCAACGGCATCCACAATGAAGGGCAGCGCTACATTAACGCCAAGGAAAACGACCTCGCTTACAACGCTTGGCGAGTAATTGTTTGCAGTGATTATATGCGGCGGGAAGCCGAACGGGTACTATCGACTCCCTGGAACAAAATAGAGGTAATTTACAACGGAATTAGACCAGAGAAAAAACCCCGCTGGCACGAATTTGACGCGATGAATTTCCGCCGCCAGTTTGCTGCTGACGATGAGAAAATTGTCTATTATGTAGGAAGAATTAGCTATGAAAAAGGCATTTCTGTATTTCTCAATGCTGCACCTAAAGTAATTTGGGAGATGGGAGGTCAAGCAAAAATTGTAATTGTTGGCGGCGGCAATACAGACAATCTAAAACATTTAGCTTGGCATTTAGGAATTTGGAATAAGTGTTATTTTACTGGGTTCATGTTTGAGGAACATCTCGACAAATTCCAGACGGTGGCTGACTGCGCGGTTTTCCCCAGTCTTTACGAACCTTTTGGGATTGTAGCGTTAGAAAGCTTTGCTGCAAGAGTACCTGTGGTGGTTTCGGATGCGGGCGGACTTCCAGAGGTGGTACTGCACACTAAAACGGGCGTTGTTACTGAGGCAAACAATCGGGATTCTTTGGCATGGGGAATTTTGGAGGTTTTGAAAAATCCGGGTTACGCGCAGTGGTTGGTTGACAATGCTTATGAGGATTTGGAACGCCGGTTTAGTTGGCCGAAGTTGGCGATGGAAACCGAGTGGGTTTATGAACGGGTGGTGGAGGAAAGGGCTGAGGTTGATTGGTAAGAATGTTGACAGTTGACAGTTGACAGTTGACAGTTGACAGTTGACGGTTGACCGTGAGTCGAATATCAATTTTTTTGGTGCAAATATTAAGAATTTGTAACACAATGATAGAGACACTCGAACTTACTTTGAGTGTACTCGGAAGGTTTTACAGGAATTCGCATTTTGAATATTTTTAGCGACATCGATCCCCAACGCAAACGCAGTTTGCTGACTTTATTCACCGCAGGTCTGCTATTCTGGTCAAGTTTGGCTTCGCTACTGCCAACTTTGCCGCTGTACGTTCAATTTGTGGGCGGCACAAAACAGCAAATTGGCTTTGTGATGGGTGCATTTGCGATCGGACTTTTGCTGTCGAGGCCGCAGTTAGGTAAAATAGCCGACAGCAGGGGTCGAAAACAAGTGTTGCTTCTGGGTGCGTCAGTAGCCACGATCGCCCCTTTGGGCTACCTGTTAGCTCAATCTATCCCCTTACTGTTACTTATTCGCGTTTTTCACGGCATTAGTATCGCCGCTTTTACTACAGCTTACAGCGCTTTGGTAACAGATTTGTCGCCGCCAGGAAAGCGGGGCGAATTAATCGGTTACATGAGTTTGGTGAATCCTATTGGTCTAGCAGTTGGGCCGGCTATTGGCGGATTTGTGCAAGCTTGGGTTGGTTATACTCCTTTGTTTGCGATGTCGGCGGCTTTCGCTGCAACGGCTGTATTTTTCACCTGCAAAATTGCGGAACCTAATTTGGCAGATTTAACAAAATCGGACTCCCTATCGGAGGACAAAAAAAGCCAAAAATACTGGGAAATGCTGTGGAATCCGAGAGTGCGGGTTCCGGCTTTAGTGTTATTGGTGGTTGGTTTAGTATTCGGGACTTTGAGCACTTTTATGCCTTTGTTTATCCAAGAAACCAAGGCTAATTTGAATCCTGGATTATTTTATTCTACCGCAGCTATCGCTAGTTTCGGTATACGGTTGGTCACGGGACGGGCTTCGGACAAATACGGCCGCGGCTTGTTTATTTCTGGCGGCTTAATCTGTTATGCGGTCTCTATGTTATTGTTGTATTTTGCTAACAACAGCAGTGCTTTTTTAATGGCCGCTTTGGTTGAAGGTTGCGCGGGCGGTACGGTTATGCCGATGATGGTAACGCTGATGTCGGACAGGTGCGAACCTCATGAAAGGGGTCGCTTGTTTTCGCTTTGTATTGGCGGATTTGATTTGGGGATCGCGATTGCAGGCCCGACTTTAGGCTTTGTGGCGGAACAAGTTGGCTACAGAAATATGTTTGGTTTTGCGGCTGGACTCGCTGGTTTGGCTTTGCTGGTTTTTATTACTCAGTCTAACAAGGGCTTGTCTAATTCGATGAAATTTGCGATCGGTCGAGGCAAAGATTTTTATGCTTTGAATCGATGATCTAACATAAGCAAGAAGGAAGAGGCAATCACGGGACTTACCCAAAAACCCGGTTTCTCCCAAAAATCGTGAATCTATGCGACAGATATGGAGGCAGAAACCGGGTTTTTGTCCCCGCGCACCATTCTCAGAAACAGGCAAGATGCCTGTTCCACAAAGAGTGAGTTTTATGTAAAAGGTACAAATTAAAAAAGTTATGAGTCTTGAATGTTGAGTTGGATTAATTTCTTAATTCAAAACTCAAAACTCAAAATTCATAACTTTCAGTAGTGGGCTTGGAGGGATTCGAACCCCCGACCTCATGGTTCGTAGCCATGCACTCTATCCAACTAAGCTACAAGCCCCTGTTGAGTTGAGATTTAATCTAAAATTGATTAAGTTCTTTTCTCACAGAATCTAACATTAACACCATTACCAAAATAATGCAAGACCTTTCGCAAACTTTTTCTAAATTGCCCGATGCGGCACAGCTAACTCACCTCGACAACAGCGGGGAAGCCCAAATGGTGGACGTTTCGGCGAAGGTGCAGACTGTGCGGCAAGCTGTGGCTGCGGGTCGGGTGCGGATGTTGCCGGAGACTTTTGCGGCGATTGAAGCGGGGAATGCGCCGAAAGGTGATGTGTTGGGCACTGCAAGGCTGGCTGGAATTATGGCGGCGAAACAGACCGCGCATTTGATTCCTCTGTGTCACCCTCTGCCGCTGAGTAGCGTGGAGGTGCAGGTGATGCCGGATGCTGGGTTGCCGGGGTATCAAATTCGGGCGACGGTGAAAATTAAGGCGGAAACAGGGGTGGAAATGGAGGCGCTGACGGCGGTTTCGGTGGCGGCGCTGACTTTGTACGATATGGCGAAAGGATTGGAAAAGTCGATCGCCATTGAGTCGATTCGCCTGGTGAGTAAAAGCGGCGGCAAGTCAGGGGACTATCAAAATTTAGAGGCTTAAATTTTCTGCCTTGAGAGGGATGTAGAATTCAAAAAGCTGCACTTAAGATTAAAATAGGCACGGAACTACTAATTATGAAGTGAAAAACTATGCCTCCTCGTTGGCCCCGCAAACCCGATCGCAACGATCCAGAGTACCGCCGCTTAGATGACCGGATGAATTTTGCCATCCACGTCGGTCTTTTTTCTGCTACCAATTCTGGTTTGTGGTTTGTTCACAATTTGCAAAAGGCTGATTGGCCTTGGGCAATTTCGGTAACGGGTGGATGGGCTCTAGTAGTTTTAGCCCACGCGGTTTACATTTTTGCGATCGCCGATTATTCGCCCCTCACCAAAGATTCTGGCTGAAGGCAGTTGTCGGCGATTTGTTAAGTCTTTTGATTGATAACAAATAACTTTTGGCTTTTTTGATATGGCTAATACTACACAGGCGATCGAATCCTTAGCAGCCGAAATCGGCGAAAATGTCTACATTGACATTGCCAAATGGCATTTGTATCTTAGTGATGCTCACCTGCATACCGTTGTTGCCCAACAACTTTACCCAATGCTGGAAGATGGCAATTTAGATGAAGATAAAGTTGGACAAGTTTTGCAAGGAATTTCAGTCAAATTGGGCGGGGGCAAGCGGGAAGTGCCGCTGGCAGATTTGATTCCGATGCAGTGTCAAGTTCAGTTGATGGATGTGCTTGAGGAATTTCAGCGGAAAATGTAGTAAAGGGCGGGTTTTGTACGCAGATTGTGGGCGTTGTGTCTGGTATTTCGCTTTTAACCCGCCCCGACAATTTTATTTATTTGCGAAAACGCCCCCGAATGCGATCGACAAACATATCAACTTCCGGCAACTTCATCTGACTGACAAACAGGGCAAAAACTCCTAACCCTACAAAACTTGCCACACTCAACTGCACTAATTGAATTACCAAACCTTCAGTACCCAAAACTCTTTGACAGCCTTGCAGAGTAGCCAAGGTAACGAAAGCAGTTAGACAACTGCCAGAAGTTAACCCCAGAAAAGGTAAACTCCACTGCCCCCAAGGTAGGCGGCCCAGCTTTTTATCTAATAAGTACAAAAGCATAACCATCGAAAGAAGATTCACTCCCACCGTCGCCAAAACTAATCCGGGCGCGCCAAAAGCTCCTACCAATAAATAATCCAAAAGAGCGTTTAAAAAGATATTGATAATACTGACGCGAAAAGGGGTTTCTCCGTCTCCCAAAGCGTAAAATACCCGTACCACAACGTCGCGGCCCAAATACACAAACATTCCAATACTGTAAGCCATCAATATCGGCGTGACAAACTGCGAGGCCGACCGATCGAAAGCATAGCGTTCGTAAACAACGCGGACGATGGGTTCGGAAAGTGTTACCATTAAAGCGCTCAGAGGCAGCATCGTAAGGGCAGTCAAAATTAAAGATTGACGAATTCGATCTTTTAATTCCGGCCAGTCTCTGGGATCGGTGAGGCGAGAAAATATGGGTAGAAATGGCACTAAAATTACATTAGAAATAATGCCTAAAGGCGTCATAACTAACAAGCCGCTGTAACCCAACGCAGAGGCAGCTTGAGGGATGTAGGATGCGAAAAATAGGTCAGTATAAACATTAATTTGCAGCATTCCTGATGATAAGGTCGCAGGAACCATCACCTTAATTACTTCTTGCACTCCCGGCCGTTTAAAATTAAACCGCAAGCGCAATGTTCCCAAGCCGGCGCGCCACTGCGCCACCAGTTGCACCAACCACTGCAAAACTGCACCCGCTAAAGTTCCCCAAGCTAACACTAAGCCGCCAATTAGTGCGTATTCCGGCTGAATAATTTTGTCTCCGAGTTGCAGTGCGAGAATCCCCAGACCGCCGACAAGTGCAACGCTGGAAAATAAAGGGCTAATTGATGGCAACCAGTACATATCGGCGGCGTTGAGAGTGCCGAAACCAATGCCGATCAAGCCTGAAAGTAATGCCATCGGCGCCATAATCCGAAATTGCTGGACGGCAATTGCTTTAATTTGTAAACCTTCTGCTGTTCTATTTAATCCCGGTGCCACCAAATCGATCAGCGGATCGGCAAAAATAATTAAAGCGATCGTCACCAACAGCAACAAGCCCCCGACTAAGGTGGTAATAGTCTCGACTAAGGGCGCTGCTTCTTTTTTATCCCGGCGGGCTAAAACACTGACTATGGCGCTGTGAAACGGCCCGTTAATTCCTCCCAGCAAAATAAATAAAAAACCAGGGATGACGTAGGCGTAGTTGTAGGCATCGACGGCGACACCGACTCCAAAGGCTGCGGCGATCGCAATTTGGCGCACCAATCCAAAGACTTTGCTAATTAGAGTGGCGACTGCGACAATGCCGGCAATCCCTGCGAGGGAACGAGAGGGCTTCTGTAATTGGGACACAAATGGTTACAAACGCTAATGCTAAAGGGATTCACTTATTTTAATCGCGAATCGGGAGAATCATATCATGAACTCATAAAACTTCTAGGGGGAATTGCGCTGATACCAATTTTATCGATATTACTGACCAAGAATTTCAAAGGTGGTACCCGCCACGTCATTTATCCGTGGAATCAATTCTTTAATCGAAAATCGAAAATCCTCAAGAAAGAGCATTTATCTCGCGCCAGTCAATTCTTTAATCGAAAATCGAAAATCGCGCAATCGATTGACTTGCGGAAATTCAATAATCGATCGGGACTATTCGTCCTAACAACAAACCGCCGTTTCGTGCTATGATGCGTCAATCTTCAATCTTAAATCTACAATTTACACTTTAAAAATGATGAAACAAATGAGTGGATAAAAGCAGAAAAATAATATATACTTGATAAGTGATGACTGATTGTGTGAGTTACCCGACTTATGTCAAAATTTCTGAGCCAGGTATTCAATTATAGGTAAAATCTAAAATCTAAAATCTAAAATCTAAAATCGAATGACTTGCTTAATTTACAAATATCCTCCTCTTTTACCCGGAATTCTCATCAAACGTTACAAGCGATTTTTTGCCGAAATTGAACTAGATTCGGGAGAAATAATCACCGCGCACTGTCCGAATACTGGCCCGATGACTGGTGTTTACATTCCGGGCAATCCAGTGCTAGTATCTCCCAGCGACAATCCTAAACGCAAGTTAGCTTATACTTGGGAATTAATTAAAGTTTGCGACACTGTGCCAACTTGGGTGGGAGTTAATACTGGGCTGCCAAATCGAGTAGTTAAATTAGCTTTGGAATTGAAATTGTTTCCCGATTTGGGCAATTACAGTTTAATTCAACCGGAGGTTGTTTACGGCACCGATCAAAAAAGTAGAGTGGATTTTTGGCTAACTGGTGAGGAAAAACCGATTTTTCTGGAAGTTAAAAATACAACTTGGGCAAAAGAAACCTTGGCTTTATTTCCCGATACAGTGACGGAGAGGGGACAGAAACATTTGAGAGAATTGATCGAAGTGGTGCGGCAGGGTTCCAGGGCTGTAATGCTGTATTTTATTAATCGCGGGGATTGTACTGATTTTGCTCCGGGGGATAGTGCCGATCGCCTTTACGGAGAATTGTTCAGACAGGCCATGAGTGAAGGTGTAGAGGTTTTGCCTTGTCGGTTTGACGTGACGCCAGAAGGGATTCGCTATTTGGGATTGGCAAACCTTGATGTGTGAGGACACGATCGTCTTATATTATTAATTTTTTTCACTCACAATTAAAACCCGATCGCCATCAACAACCGGGCCTGGTAAAACTATCATTTAACCAATAGCGATCGCCTCTTAATTTTGACTGCAAACAACCCCAATCCAGCAACGATCGTGGCAGCAATATCGCTGGGTTCCGGCACTGCTTCGGCAATACTGAGAGAATTGATGCCCAAAGCTCGATCGCCCTCAGAACTGCTATAGACAAGCCGCGAGATGTTAGCAACATCACTGCGATCGCCTCTTATAGTTCAATCGGTAAATAATGGAACTTCCAGCACAAATCCAGGTAAAACATCTTCTCCAGAAAGTTGTGTTGGTAAAGAGCGAACCTCTTTTGTTTGTCCCTGTCGATAAATTTCTACCTGCTGATTCTGTGGATTAAACAACCAACCCAACCGCACCCCACTTTGCAGGTATTCCAGCATTTTATCTTGTAAAGTGTGCAGATTGTCCGATCGCGAGCGCAGTTCAATGACAAAATCCGGCGCGATGGGGGGAAATTTCTGTCGTTGTTCTGAAGTCAGTGCTTCCCAGCGAGACAATTCCACCCATGCTACATCAGGAGAACGAGATCCTCCACCGGGCAATTTGAATAGCGTAGAAGAACTAAACACCTTACCTAGTTGGGTTTGGCGATTCCAAATATAAACCTCACCGCCGAGATCCATCTCGCGACTACCGCTATCGCCACCAACTGGAGAGATTAAAATTAACCTTCCTGCAGCATCGCGCTCGATCGTCAATTCAGGATTGCTGAGACAGAGTTGATAAAACTGCTCATCGGTAAATTGAACGCGATCGAGATTAACTTTTAGGGGTAACGTCAGCAAGGTCATCGTCATTACTCCCGATTTTTGAGACCTGATAATTTCTATTTTAAGATAATGTTTCGATTACAATACACTATGTAGCATCTAATAAAAAAGAGCGATCGCACTATGGGAATGACCCTGACCGAAAAAATATTAGCCAAAGCATCAGGCCGCACTAAAGTCGAGCCCGGAGAAAACATCTGGGTAGAAACAGATGTGTTGATGACCCACGATGTCTGCGGCCCCGGCACTATCGGCGTTTTCAAACGCGAATTCGGCGAGAATGCGAAAGTGTGGAACCCAGACAAAATCGTTCTAATTCCCGACCACTACATTTTCACCAACGACGAACGCGCTAACCGCAACGTCGATATTCTCCGCGATTTTGCCAAAGAACAGGGGATAAAATACTTTTACGACATCACGGATCGATCGGACTTCAAAGCAAATCCCGATTACAAAGGAGTTTGCCACATAGCGCTAGCACAAGAGGGCCACACCCGACCGGGCGAAGTGCTCTTCGGCACCGATTCCCACACCTGCAATGCCGGCGCTTTCGGACAATTTGCCACCGGTATCGGCAATACAGACGCGGCTTTTATCATGGGAACAGGCAAATTGCTGATTAAAGTTCCGGCGACAATGCGCTTTGTATTCAACGGCGAACTGCCGGATTATTTGTTAGCAAAAGACCTGATTTTGCAGATTATTGGTGATATTAGCGTGGCCGGTGCTAACTACCGGACGATGGAATTTGCGGGCGATACAGTTGAGCGTTTGACGATGGAAGAACGGATGACGCTGTGCAATATGGTGATTGAAGCTGGCGGCAAAAACGGCACGGTTGCGCCGGACAAAACTACGTTGGATTACGTTACTTCGCGGACTGATAAACCCTTCGATTCATTTTATAGCGATGGGGATGCTAAATTTTATAGCGATCGCACCTACGATGTCAGCAAATTAGAACCAGTCGTCGCCAAACCGCACTCTCCCGACAACCGCGACTTAGCCCGCAACTGCCGCGATGTCAAGATCGATCGAGTTTACATCGGTTCCTGCACCGGCGGCAAAACCTCCGACTTCCTAAATGCCGCCCGCATTCTGAAAGGAAACCAAGTCAAAGTTCCGACTTATTTAGTACCGGCAACTCAGAAAGTTTACGAAGATTTGTTTGTCACAAAATACGAAGGTCAAACACTTTCGGAAATCTTCTTAGCTGCCGGCTGTATCGAACCCGCCGCGCCTTCTTGCGCCGCTTGTTTGGGCGGGCCGAAAGATACTTTCGGGCGGATGAACGAAGCAGAAATTTGCGTATCTACAACTAACCGCAATTTCCCCGGCCGCATGGGGAATAAAGAAGCGCAAGTTTATCTAGCTTCGCCTTACACGGCGGCGGCTTCTGCGCTGACTGGGTATGTCACCGATCCGCGCGAATTCCTGTGTTAGATAGTTGCTTTTTACCAGTTGTAGGGTGCGTCAGACTTTCACTCTAGAATTTATCGAGGGTTTCGGATATGACGCACCTTATATTATGTTCGATCGATTAGTCTCGATCTGGGCGGGGGCGGGTTTATTGTATTGTCGATTCTAGGCGATTATTGTCGCCCAAGCCGCCCCTACAAGACATGGAATTAGATCGTAACCGATCGATTCATCTTAAATTAAATGAACAAGCTAGGTGAGATTTGAAAATAATCGCCGAGTGCCTTAGCTTGTGCTTTGCTAATGGATCGCTTGCCGTTCACAACTTCAGATACTACGCCGCTAGATCCGATGATACCAACCAAGTCTGCTTGGCGGGTGCCGCTGGATTCCATGATATGTTGCAAAATCTCATGAGGTTCGGATTTGTCTATCGGATAGTTTTCTGTCTCGTAAACATCAATCAAAGTGACTAACAACTTGTATAAAACTTTCTCCTCTGGAGTGAGGTTTTTAGCAAATGTTAGCCTTTCTGCAACTGCCAGGAGGCGATCGTATTCTTCCTCAGTTTCGATCGCCTTTGGAGCAATTTCTGCGAGCAAGTTGCTGTAAGTCGTTCGGTCAAAAGTAAGGGTCATTTTTCCATTTTTCTTTGTCGTATTCAGAGTGGGTTAGGAAATATTTGTAGAAAACAGTTTGGTTGTCATAGTTAATCCCAACAATCAGGCGATAGTCGTTGCCTTTGATATTAAAGACGGTAAAGTTTCCTACTGCTTCGGCATCTCGGTAAATCTTGCGAACATCCTCCAAATTCTGCCATTCTGCTTTGTTGATAGTTGCGTACCAGCTATCAATTTGGTTTTTGACATCCGGGTACTTAGCAGCATCATTACGGAGGTTGCGAAGCGAAATTAGGTGCATTTGTTTTAATTTTTTTGGTTGGTTGTTTGGTTGTTATGGGTTGCATGATTTTGGCTTCTCTGTTTTTGTTTTGTGTTTCCATCAGCTTATACACGACTTACCCACAGATTTTATCTGTAGATCGATCGCTGTCTACCAGAACTCTACAGGTGATGTAAAAGTTCGGTTATGCAGCATAAGTTTTGTGTTATCTCATAATACTCTCATTTTGAGAGGAAAATGTCAAGGGTCGATCGGGCAAACATTTTTTAAGCCGCGTAGGTGAGTTGTGTTTGTGCAGTACGCACTGCGAACCCTACTTGAATTGACAGGAGATTTGCTTTGAAAACACTATTTTTGGCTTGGCAAGACCCGGTCAGCCGTTCTTGGTTTGCGATTGGTCGATTGACATTTAACGGTAAAGAATACCAGTTCAATTATACAAATGGTGTTCGAGAAGCTAAACTTAAGTGCGGGTTTGAACCCTTGCCATCTTTCCCTGATTTCAATAAAGTTTACACTTCACAGAAACTGTTTCCCTTGTTTTCCAATCGAGTGCGGCCGCGATCGCGCCCTGACTACCCTGAATTTGTAGAGTGGTTGAATATCCCTCAACACGAAGATGACCCAATTGCTTTATTGGCCCGCAGCGGAGGGAAACGGGTAACTGATAATTTTGAGGTATTCCCCTGTCCCGAACCGGATGAAAATGGACGTTACCGCATCCATTTTTTTGCACGTGGACTGCGACACCTTCCCAAGCCGGCAATTGAACGGATTAATGGGCTTCAAGTGGGCGAACTTTTGTATTTAGCCCACGAATTTCAAAATCGGTACGATTCCTCTGCTTTGTTTTTGTGTACTGAAGATCGCTGGATTGTAGGCTATTGTCCGCGCTATCTTTGCGGGGATTTTTTTCAACTTATCTCGCAGCATCGAGAATTGGTTCGCGTAGAAGTCGATCGCCTCAACCAACCCCGAACGCCGCTACAGTTCCGCTTGCTGTGCAACATGACCGCCGATTGGCAAGACTTTCGCCCCTTCCAAGGTTGGAGGTACCAGTCGGTTAGCAGTGATGTTTTAGCTGCAAGTGCGATCGGATAATCAGCAACAATAAGTAAAATTACGATCGCATAATTAGGCAAAAAGTCAAGTTAATTATTGTGAATTGAATACAGAAGATTGCACAATTTATACAAATAATTAACTCTATGTTGACATTTTTTCTATAATAGAGTAAGTTTGAGCTAATTTATCGATTCCAAATTCCGCCGTCTCAGTTTAAGCCAGTAAAATTTATGAAAGTTAGAGTTACACCGTGCTAAGGATTTCCATTAGTATTGTTTCTCTGCCTTAAACAAATTTGAGTTCTACTTTTGATAATTAGAATTCGTCTGGCTGCGAAATAGACGGAACATAAACTTCAAAGAACTGTGAGTATGAACAAAAAAATAAAGATTGGGGTTGCTGAAGCTTTTGGTACTTTTGTGTTGGTATTAGGTGGATGTGGTAGTGCGGTTTTAGCAGGAGACAAAATTGGCTTTTTGGGAGTGTCGATCGCCTTTGGCCTGTCTCTCTTAATCATGGTTTATACGATCGGCCCTATCTCTGGATGCCACATTAATCCGGCGGTAAGCGTCGGTTTAGTAGTTGCAAAACTGATCGATGCTGTTTTGCTTCCTTATTATATAGGAGGTCAGATTGTAGGGGGAATTTTAGGCGGTCTTGTTTTGTATATGATAGCATCAGGAAAACCGGGTTTTGATGCGGCGGCTTCGGGATTTGCGTCTAACGGTTTTGCAGAACATTCTCCCACTGGTTACGGACTTTTGGCAGCAGCTTTGACGGAAATTGTACTGACTGCTTTTCTGTTATTTACAATCATGGGTACTACCCATCCCAAATATCCCGTCGGTTTCGGCGGAATTCCCATCGGCTTGATGCTGGTGTTGATTCACTTAATCGGAATTCCCGTAACCAATACATCAGTTAACCCAGCTAGAAGTATCGGTGTGGCACTTTTTCAAGGCGGATGGGCAATCCAACAGTTGTGGGCGTTTATTGTATTCCCAGTGCTTGGTGGAATTATCGGCGTTTTGGCTTATAATTTGATTAGACCCACTATGGAAGAAATTTGATCTAGAATCAAAAATAAACCGGGTTTATTGAATTTTTTAGGGTGGTATAATTCATCCTGCAACTTCAGAAACCCGGTTTGTCGATCGCACAACTGGATCGAATTGCAAGTATTTCGGTAAATAGGTGCCATGATTACGATCGTGATGGGAGTTTCCGGTTCTGGCAAAACTACTGTTGGCAAATTGCTGGCGCAATCTCTCAACTGGGATTTCAGCGATGCCGACGATTTTCACCCATCAGCTAATATCGATAAAATGAGTCGGGGCATTCCTTTAGAAGATGCGGATCGCCTTCCTTGGCTATTACAATTGCAAGCTGCAATAGACAGGTGGCTGTTAGAAAATAAAAATGTGGTTTTGGCTTGTTCTGCCTTAAAAGCATCTTACCGCGAAATGCTCTGCCGCGACCAACAGCGCATGAAGATAGTTTATCTAAAAGGTTCTTTTCAGCTATTAGCCACAAGGTTAAAAAATCGCGAAAATCACTACATGAAAGCAGACTTGCTGTTAAGTCAGTTAGAGATTCTCGAAGAACCACTAGATGCAATGATCGTAGATGCTTCGCAGCCACTAGAGTTAATCGTTAGCCAAATTAAAAATCATCTAATGTGCGGTTAATTGCCCGCAATCAAACCTGTAATACTAAATCGGGCTTAAATACCAGTTTATTTCTTAGTCCCTCTTAACTAGGGCGAGAGTTTGTAGAGTAGCGATTTTAATCGCCTAGTCTTATCGAGGATTTTTAACGCGAATTTGTATAAGAGTTATTTTTTTCGGATTAACCGGGTTTCTGAACCAAATTTAGCCCCCTCTCCGTTTCCGGGGAAGAGGTTTGGCGTGCTAATTTTTGTACAAATACAAGAAAGCTTCTACTTCAGCGGCGGTTGGTTGAGCCGCAATTGCACCCGGTTTCATCGCTGTCATCGAACCTACCGCATTCGCATAAGTTACAACTTTTTTTGTTATTTCTGGAGTGGCTAAACTCTTAATTCCCACCTTGCACAATTGGCTGGCAAAACCAGCCAGAAAACCGTCGCCGGCACCTGTTGTATCCTCAACATCTACTGTAAAGGCGGGGATTTTTCCTTCATTTTCCGAGATACAATAGGCGCAACCTTTCTCGCCCGCAGTCACCAAAACGCCTTCTACGGAATCGAGGCGGTAGGTAATAGCTCCCGGATCGGTAGTGTCAAACAACCATTCGGCTTCTTCCTCAGATAACTTGACAAAATCAACTTTTTTTAATATTTTTCTAATGCGCGCTTTTGCTTCGTCTGGATTTGGCCAAAACACGGGACGCCAATTGATGTCCAGTATAATTTTAACGTCGTACTGTTCTGCTAGCTCGATCGCTCGGCCGATCGCCTCTCGACTTTCAGGGTAAGCTAATTCTAAAGTGCCTAGCACTAAATATTCGGCATTTTCAAACAGCACTTCTGGTAGTTGTGCAGCGAGGAGGCGGGTGTCTGCAAAATCAGCAGTATCGAATGCGCCAAAACCTGCAAAAGATCGATCGCCCGCTTCATTCCGCAAGACATAAACTTGCCGCGTCGGCGCACTTGGATGCCGCTGCACTCCAGCGATATCAACCCCTACTTCTTGCAATACCTGCACTAGGGAATTCCCCAATTCATCCCCACCTACAGCACCGATAAATCCCGCCGCCGTCCCCAATTTAACCAAAGCACAGGCAACATTAGCAGGAGCTCCGCCGGGATATGCCGTCCAAGATTCTACCTCTTCGAGAGATACTCCGGGTTTGTCTGCTAAACAATCAAATAGAACTTCACCCAGACACAGAACGCGAGGATAAGTCATATCTATTTTAGATTTTAGATTTTAGATTTTAGACCTGCAGTAGACAGGTCAATAGTTATTTTTAACCGATCCCAGAAAAATTGCAAGCTATTTTTTAATAGCTGCTCCTATAATATCAGACTTACTGATACTGGCAGTTCCTCTCTCAACGCACAAGTGCAGTGCAGGCGTATCAGTTGTTTTACCTGAAAACATCTGCGGGCTTGGCCCGGATGTCAGATGCGCGCAGGTAAAGGGATCGCCCGCCACCGGAACGGTGCCAGCAGTGCAAGTCGGTGCGAGTCATGCTGTCTCAGCGCTGGGTTTGCACTCCTGCCCGTTCTGCAAGCGAGTTGGTGCTTCGGGCCCTAAAAAGTAGCACAGCAAATTTAATTTTGTCTTCATACTCGATCCCTCATCCTTTAGAATTGTAGATAGGTAAATATGCAGACATAGGAAAAATTTATGAGTGGGATTGTCTCTGGAACCCCTGTCACCCTGTCGGACAGAGAATTGCAAGTGGTAGAGTTAGTAGCGGCCGGATTGACTAATGAGAAAATCGCCGAAAAGTTAGAGATTAGCAAGCGTACAGTTGACAACCACATTAGCAATATCTTGAACAAGACGCGCGCTGACAATCGAGTGACGCTTGTACGCTGGGCGTTGCAGTGGGGAAAGGTATGTTTGGACAATATTAACTGCTGCCCTCTACCGGGGCCGATCGATAAAGAAGTATCTTAAGTAGGCATTCTGGTTGGGGACAGGCAAATAAATGATGCAAACGGCACAAGAAAAACAACTCCGCTATCAAATTCAATGCCCTGGATTGCCGCTGGCGGTATATCGCGAAGTGGCAATCCATTTGCGTCAAGTTGAAGGGGTGGAAACCGGTTTAATTCCGCAGCAGTCGCAGCGGTTTGATTACTGCGACAGCCAAGTTGGGGGTTTGTGGATACAGTATCCTGAAGGGTTCGATTTGGCAGGTCGCGAGCGGGTCGATCGCATTTTGGCTTATTATGGCGATCTTTACGGAGCGTGGGAATTATTAAGTCATTAGTTATGGGGAATTGGGCATTGGGAATTGGGCATTGGGCATTGGGCATTGGGCATTAATTACGAGCGCCTACAACGAACAAAAAACCTGCCAATAAAAACCAAAAACCAAAAACCAAAAACCAAAAAATAACCGCTAACTAATGACTACTGACTACTGACTACTGACTAATGACTACTGACTAACAAAATGAGTGCAATTAAAACTTTACCGGGAACGCGGGATATTTTGCCCGCTGAAATTCAATATTGGCAAAATATAGAAGAAGTCGCTAGAACCATTTTAAAAAAAGCGGCTTATCGAGAAATTCGGACGCCAATTTTTGAACAAACATCTTTATTTGAACGCGGCATCGGTGAAGCTACCGATGTTGTGGGCAAAGAAATGTACACTTTTAAGGATAAGGGCGATCGATCGACTACTTTGCGCCCAGAAGGCACCGCCGGAGTAGTCCGAGCTTTTATTCAAAACAGTTTGTACGCGGCTGGTGACGTGCAGCGTCTGTGGTATGCGGGGCCGATGTTTCGCTACGAACGCGCGCAAGAAGGAAGACAGCGGCAGTTCAATCAAATTGGCGTGGAAGTCTTGGGAAGTGCGAATCCCCGTGCGGATGTCGAAGTAATTGCGATCGCCTGCGACATCCTGCAAACCCTCGGTTTAAAAAATTTGCGACTCGATATTAATTCTGTCGGAAATAAGCAAGACAGACAAAATTACCGGCAAGCATTAATCGATTATTTTACACCGCACAAATCCAAATTAGACGCCGATTCTCAAGATCGCTTGACTCGAAACCCGCTGCGGATATTGGACAGCAAAAATCCGCACACTCAAGAAATTGTAGCTGGTGCGCCGAGTATTTTGGACTATTTGGGTGAGGAATCGCGATCGCACTTCGAGCAAGTGCAGCTTATGCTCAAAAACTTAGGAATCAGCTATCAGTTAAATCCCAGATTAGTGCGCGGTTTAGATTACTATACCTACACCGCATTTGAAATTATCTCCGACGATTTGGGAGCGCAAGCAACAGTTTGCGGAGGCGGCCGCTACGACGGTTTAGTCAAGGAATTGGGCGGCCCAGATACTGCGGCAGTTGGTTGGGCAATGGGTATCGAAAGGTTGATTATTCTGCTGCAAAAGTTGCAACCTTTGCCCGCGCCGAAGTTAGATTTCTATTTGGTATCCAGGGGCGAAAAAGCAGAACAGCAATCGGTATTGTTAGCTCAAAAATTGCGAAGTGCCGGGTTTAGCGTAGAGATAGATTTGAGTGCTAGTGCTTTCGGGAAACAGTTTAAAAGAGCCGATCGCAGTGGTGCTGTTGCGTGTTTAGTTTTGGGAGATGCGGAAGCGGAAAACGAGACGGTACAATTGAAGTGGTTGGCGAGTGGCGAACAAAGTGCGATCGCCCAATCGGAACTACTAGCAATGACAAACGAGCTACAGCAGAAAATCATAGCTGCATATTAAGTCCGGCAGGGAATGAATTCCCTGCCTCAAAGCTAAAGTCCTCTGAAGAGGACTAATTATTTTAACAGTCTTCTTCTCAGTCCTCTTAAGAGGACTTTAGCTATTAGCCAGGGGTTTCAACCCCTGGCGGACTGTCGGCTTAAGTCGTTACTAATTGGCTCTGCCCGGTAACGCATATCCAGAGGCTCTGCCTCGTCATTAAGCCATTAACATTAATCCCAAAAACCAAGAGATATAATTTAAGAATTAAAACATTTTACCTCCGATAAACTATGTCTGTAGCAACTAAAAATCCTGAAACACAACTCACAATCACCTGGCCGCTACTACCAGAAGATTTTCAACTACCAGACGACCCCGTGGAAGACGAAAGCCAACCATTATTAGCTGCCGCTTTGCGCCAGCCGCTAACAGGATTTCCTGAATTAATGCAGGATGCCTTAATTGTTTCCAACTTTGCCTTGTGTGCCGGAATTAGTTTCCCAGGTTCAATTAGCGACGAACAGCGTATTATCTGCAAAGCACCAGATTGGATGTACGTGAAACCCGTCAATCCAAAAAATGTCTCGCAAGTACGCCGCAGTTACACGCCGCACACAGAAGGAACCATCCCCCAAATCGTGATGGAATTTCTTTCAGAAACTTATGGAGAAGAATACTCGGTTGAGTTTACCTCGCGGGTGGGAAAGTGGTATTTTTACGAGCAAGTAATCAAAGTACCCACATACGTCATATTCCGAGCAAAAACCGCTCATTTAGAAGTTTACGCTTTAGAATCAGAGCACTACAACTTGCAAAAACCCGATGAAAACGGACGTTATTGGATACCGGGATTAGACCTATTTTTGGGTATTTGGGAAGGAACCCACGAAGGAAGGACGGGCTGTTGGTTGAGGTGGTGGGATGCTGAAGGCGAGTTGTTGCTGTGGTCTGAGGAAAGAGTAGAAGAAGAACGCCAACGGGGCGATCGCGAACGACTCCGCGCTGAAAAATTGGCCGAAAAACTGCGTCAAGCGGGGATCGAGTTAGATGATGAAGAGTGAAATATCAATTGATGAGTCGAGTCCGATCGTGTTTTGGTATGATGACACTCTTGTAGTGCGGGCATCCAGCCCGCCCTTGGCTAACTTTACACTCCTATGTTAATCGAACGTCTCCAGCCGATCGCCTGGACAACAAAACCGCGACTCATATCCTTATTTTCTGGTTGCGGCGGCATGGACTTGCCATTCCACCAAGCCGGATTTGAGGTAGTTTGGGCGATCGACTCCAATAAATACGCCTGCAAAACTTTCAGCAGAAACATTGCCGATGTCATCGTCAACGACAGCATAGAAAATATAGACATTGCACAAGTTCCCGAAGCAGAAATATGTATAGGAGGATTTCCATGTCAAGATTTCTCCCTAATTTGGAAGCGCCCCGGACTTGAAGGAACTAGAGGCAATTTATATACATACTTTCTCGATTTTGTTAACAAAAAAAAGCCCAAAGCTTTTGTAGCAGAAAATGTCAAAGGTTTATTAAGCGCCAATAATTATCAAGCAATCAAACAAATAATTTCCGACTTTGAAAGTATCGCTCCAGGCTACTTAGTTAAACCTAAACTCTACAACTTTGCTGATTACGGAGTTCCCCAATTTCGCCAAAGAGTTTTATTAGTTGGCATTCGGATGGATACAGGATTTAACTTTGTGCATCCTCAGCCCACATACGGTCAAAATCGAGAATATCCCTATCGAACAGCGGGCGAAGCACTCAAAAATGTGGAAGCAGTTCTTGACAATAACAAACATCATAAAATTCATTCCCGCACCGTTGAAATTTTAAATCGAATTAAACCAGGAGGAAATTTCTCTGATATTCCCAAGGACAGTCCATACTACGTTAAAGGCATGATCAGTCATGTTTATCGGCGAATTCATCCAGATAAACCATCATCGACAATCATTGCTGGTGGAGGTGGCGGAACTTGGGGTTATCATTATTTAGAACCGCGTTCTTTGACAAATCGTGAAAGGGCAAGATTGCAAACATTTCCCGATGATTTTGTTTTTGAAGGTTCTACGACTGAAGTGCGGCGGCAGATTGGCAATGCAGTGCCGCCGCAGGGAATCGCTGCTGTTGTTGAGGCTTTAATTCCGCTATTTAATGGGGATTATCCGCAAGTTGATTTATATGAAATGAGTCAAAAATTGCAGGGTATGTCAATTCAACAACGATTAAAATGGGCTGAATAAGAGGTGTGAGAGCAGAGTTTGCAGTTAATTTGAAATGTGGCGGTATATCTGAAGTTGAACATTAGCTGGCTCGGTATTTACAATTAAATTAAATACATAAGGAGGGAAAGTCAATGATAAAGTTTGCTCTAGGTAACTACACCGATTTTAAATTGCCCAGCAAATCAACTATTCCAGAGCAATTACAGGAAACACTTCAGACGGTTTGGGACAGAAAATATGACGATTTATACGAAGGAGGTGGAAAGTGCAATGTAGAAGAAGCTTTTGTAGAAGTAATGACAGCCTTTGGAATGCCTAACGATCTAATATCCCATCAGCGATACGTCTATATGGCTTATGGAATAGCATTAGCAGCTAAACCGACTATTAAACATTACTTTCCTGAAGAACACAAAGCTGATATCGTTGAAGGAATTGTATCTTGTTGGCTGAAGGATAGTTGTGAAATCCCAGAAACTTGGGCAGATACCTTGTTTCCTAATATCAACAAAATTGGAAAATATCAAGCTACTGACGAAGCTTATAATATTTTCTACGGCTTGCTGCAAACACTCAACACCAAAACAGCCTATAATGCCATCTTGGATATTTTGTATGATGCCATTACCGGAGATGCTATTTCTGGTTTTGCTGCGGCTCAACGAGATATGTTTAATTGGTGGTTGATCGAGGTGATTCCTGCTGCCTATTGTTTAAAGCTGCCATCTACTTTATATTCTGGAAAATGGGAATTTCCGCCGCTTAGTCAGTGCGCTTAAGTGATGACAAAAGTAATTGGTACAGCTTAATTAGTTAATAATCATGGGAATCCAGTTATTGACAATTACGCTCGCACTCATTCATACTATAACTAAGCGTTGTAGGAGCTAACTTTAATGTCAGATCTATTCGCAAGAATCACGGTTAATCCTAGACAGTGCGGCGGTCGCCCTTGCATTCGCGGCATGAGAATTCGGGTATCAGACGTACTGGACTTATTTGTGGCTGGTTTGAGTGCGGAACAAATACTAGAAGAAATGCCCGATCTTGAAGCAGACGATCTGAAAGCATCTCTTTTGTATGCTTCGCGCAAACTCAATCATCCGGTATTGGTTGCATGACAATAATTTGGGTAGATGCACATCTGTCACCGGCGATCGCCACCTGGATTACAAACACATTTGGTGTCACAGCAGTAGGCTTGCGCGAGATTGGCTTGAGAGATGCCGAAGATCCTGAAATTTTTGAGGCATCGAGAGCGCAGGGAGTTATCGTAATGACTAAAGACAGTGACTTTGTTGATTTGGTCGATCGCCTTGGTTCACCGCCACAGATTATTTGGTTGACGTGCGGCAATACATCAAACGCTCGGTTGCGAGAGATTTTGAGTGCAACATTACCTGAAGCTTTGGAGATATTGAAAGCAGGTGAACCACTGGTGGAGATTAGTGGAATTTAAACTTTTAATCACTAACCAGGCACCATCAAACCCTTCAAAATTCTCCCCTTGTCCTCCTCCCTCAACCCCTTCGACTGCACCAACACCCCAAAACCTCCCAAACCCATCGGATCGATCAACTGATGCAAAGCCTCCCTTCGGCGCAAAAACGTTGCCAAATCCAATACTTCCGCATCATTTGTAGACAGAGAAGCAATACGATCGCCCAAACCCAACGCCATCAAAAACAAAGCCTGCTGAGTAAACCCTACCACATCCAAACCGCACAATTCACCCTGCCTTTCCAGCGCCGTAAAATTAACATGAGCCGTTAAATCCTGCCGCCCCACATTAATATAAGGATTATTGTGATATCGGTGCAGATAATAACACTGTAGCGTCCCCTCCCTGCGCCTCGGATTGTAATAGCGGTGCGCTGGATAACCGTAATCAATAGTTAACAAATATCCCCGCTGCAACTTTTGAGCAACTGTACTCATCCAGTCCAAAGCCGCCAAATTAACCTCACTGCGATAACGATCCTCATAAACACTCGCCGACAAATCGATGCTTACCAAATCAAAATATTCGGCAATTTTAGGCGTGGAAACTTCGCCAATTAATTCAACAAAATTTATCTTGTCTCGTTCATGTTTTGGGGTTTCTGCGGCAACGTAAATCTCCCTAACTTGCCCTTCTTCCCAAATGAATTGATGCACTGGCAAAGCATCCACTAACTCGTTAGAAAAGAAACAACCGACAATTGAATTATTAACTATCTCATCCCAATTGCACCACTTAACGCACTTGATATCGCTTAAGCTTTGGCGTTGTTCCGCTTGAAGTATTGGCGAAATTTCAACAATTATGTATGTTAAAGTTTTAAATAAGTCGGGATGTTGCCGTTGCAGATATTGCAGCAGATTAGCTGCAAAAGTTCCCCGCCCAGCGCCCATTTCTACGACAGTAAAAGGATGAGGTTTGCCGAGAAATTCCCACATTTCCACAAATTGCTCCGCCAAAACCTCCGCAAAATCAGCGCCCCAATGAGACGACGTGATAAAATCGCCTTGTTTGCCGATCGACTGGCGCTCGCTATTGTAATAACCGTGCTGCGGATGATATAATGCCAAATTCATATATTCAGCAAAAGTAATACGCCGCTGCGGGCTGGCGGCAATTCTTTCGCAGATTAAAGCGCAAAGCTCCGGGTTACTGTCATTGATATCTAATTGCTGGACTGCCATAATTAATCATTATACTGTGGGAATATGCTCTGCGACTGCGATCGCACCCTCAGCCTCGAATGTTGAACTATCAGATTTAACCCCTATTTGTAGCTGAAACCCCAAAGCATCCAGAAACGCCGCCAACAGATAAACTTCATCTCCTCCTGTTTTTGAGAGCAAATTTTTTAATTTTTCATAGTGCAACTTAGCTATATCTGAAAGCTGAGTTATGCCCCCGCGAGCCTCAACAATATTACTAAGTGCTAGTGGTAAAAGTTCCGCTTCAACATTTTTATCTTCCAAAATCGCCTCGATATAAGCAGCAGCAGCTTCAGGCTTTTTCAGGAATTCAATCAAGTCATCTTGGTAACTTACACTTTTAGTCATTATCTCGACTCCTGTAATCTATCCAATATTCAATAGCTTTACGAATATCTCGATCTTGAGTGCTTTTATCTCCACCGCAGAGGATGAGAACAATCGTTTGCTCTATTTGCCCAAAGTAGACGCGGTAGCCTGGGCCCCAGTCAATTCTTAATTCAAAAACACCTTCTCCTACTGAGCGACAATCTCCCAAATTGCCTAGCTTAATTCTCTCTAGCCTCCCGCGAATCTTGGCTTCAGCTTTGATATCTCGAAGAGACTTCAACCATTCAGTGAAAGGAATTTTTCCATCTGGTGTGACGTAACGCTGAATTTCTTTTGGTTGAGCTTCCATAATTTATAGTAGCCGATGGAGGATTCAAAAAAAGAGCGATCGCACTTTTTAGCAAACAGCCCAAAAATGCGATCGCCCTTTTCCTTCTACCTGTCAACCGAGCCCATAATAATGTCGATACTCCCCAAAATTGCCACCAAATCCGCAATTTTCACGCCGCGCACGATGTGAGGCAAAATCTGCAAGTTATTGAAATCCGCAGCCCGAATCTTCCAGCGCCAAGGAAACACGCTGTCGTCTCCGATAATATAAATCCCCAACTCACCCTTGCCGCTTTCAACGCGCACGTAATGTTCGCCCTTGGGAATCTTAAAAGTCGGCGCTACTTTTTTGCCAATAAACTGATACTCAAAACTGTTCCACTCAGACTTAGGCCCGCTTTCGAGTCGCTTCGCTTCCAAATTCTCGTAAGGGCCGCCGGGGAGTCCTTTCAAGGCTTGATAGATAATCTTAACCGACTCGCGCATCTCCCTAATCCGTACTAAATACCGGGCCAAACAATCGCCAGCCGATTCGGTACAAACTTCCCAGTCGAAGTCGTCGTAGCATTCGTAACGGTCAACTTTCCGCAAATCCCACTTCACGCCGGAACCGCGCAACATGGGGCCGGAAAGTCCCCAGTTAATCGCTTCTTCGCGAGAAATAGTACCCAGCCCTTCAATCCGGCGGCGGAAGATTGGATTGTTGGTAATTAAACGTTCGTACTCGTCAATTTTGGGAAGGAAGTAATCGCAGAAATCTTGGCACTTATCTACCCAACCGTAGGGCAAATCTGCGGCAACTCCCCCGATGCGGAAATAGTTATTGTTCACCATGCGATAACCGGTCGCTGCTTCCCACAAGTCGAGAATTGGTTCGCGATCGCGCATAGTATAGAAGAAAGGAGTTTGCGCGCCCACGTCCGCCAAAAACGGCCCTACCCACATCAAGTGGTTAGCAATCCGGTTCAACTCCAGCATAATTACCCGAATATAACTAGCCCGTTTGGGGACAGCAATATTTGCCAACTTTTCCGGTGCATTCACTGTCACCGCTTCGTTAAACATCCCCGCAGCGTAGTCCCAGCGGCTAACGTAGGGCACGTACATCACGTTGGTGCGGTTTTCGGCAATTTTTTCCATCCCCCGGTGCAGATAGCCCAAAACAGGCTCGCAGTCAACTATGTCTTCGCCGTCCAAGGTGACGATTAACCGGAGTACCCCGTGCATGGATGGGTGGTGCGGCCCCATGTTGAGCACCATCGGTTCGGTTCTAGTCTCAATTCTTGACATAATTAAATGACTTAATGATTACTGACTATTGTTGATTTTTGTTTCGCTTTATAGATTATGAAGGATATCGAGCCCTCTGAGAAGGATACCCCTGGATTAGATGTCAGTATTGACACCTATCACGTTCCAGTTTTGGGTCAAGAATTAATTGCGGGTTTGGCTGTACGTGCAGGCGGGCGCTATTTGGACGCGACGCTTGGGGGCGGCGGACACACCAGTTTGATTTTAGCGGCGGCGGCTGATGTTGCAGTGGTGGCGATCGACCGCGACGCACAAGCCATCCGTTTTTGCCAAACCCGATTTGCCAACTCGCCCGTTGAGTTTTGGCACGGCAACTTTGCTGAATATCAGTCCCCAGATGCCGAATTTGATGGTATCATAGCAGACTTGGGCGTCAGCTCGGCTCAGTTCGATACACCGGAACGAGGATTTAGTTTTCGCCACCCAGCTCAACTAGATATGCGTATGAACCAGCAGCAATCTTTGACAGCAGAAGAGATTATCAATCACTGGGAAGAAGTTAAACTAGCAGATATTATTTATAAGTACGGCGAGGAGCGACTGTCGCGGCGCATCGCGAGGCGGATTGTGCAAAGCCGTCCTTTTCAAACTACAACAGAACTTGCTCTTGCGATCGCCTCCAGCTTCCCCCCCAAGCAGCGCAACGGCAGAATTCATCCAGCCACCCGTACCTTCCAAGCTTTAAGGATAGCTGTCAACTCCGAACTCGCTTCTTTAGAAACTTTCCTCCACCTTGCGCCAAGGTGGTTAAAACCAGGTGGGAGAATCGGAATCATTACATTTCACAGTCTGGAAGACCGACCAGTCAAGCACCAACTCAGAGGAACACCCAGTTTGCAGGTACTTACAAAAAAGCCGATCGGGCCGCAATCCGAAGAAGTCGCTAGAAATCCCCGCTCTCGTTCTGCTAAGCTCAGACTGGCAGAAAGAATAACTTGATTCGGCAGCAGTCATATGCTTGCTGCAAAAAGTTCAAAGATTAGGGAGACTTGCATGCAGCAATCAAGTACGATTCAGCAAAGATGTAGGGAATAGCGCCAACAACCCACCGCTAACCCTCCGGGTACAGTGGGGCTTGAAATAGAGCCGGTTTTGACCAGACTCAGGTAGCAATACAGGAGTTAGTAGTAAGTGTTAAAAATCACACCGACGAGAGTGTGCAGCTAGTTAAAAACTCTGCAATCAGAGCATTAATTAGTCATTTTCGAAGCTGGTGTGTTTAGAAAAATACCGACTGCTCACACGGTCGTTGCTCCTATCAAAGCACGAAAGCTGACTCGGGAATTTTCCCTATTGAAGCGGCCTACCGAGGCGGGTTACAGTATCGAAAGCCTCTCATCTGTTGTGCGAACAGATGGTGCGAAAGGAATGCTCACCTTGAGGTAAAACGGGTTTCTTTAACTCAACTTGACGTAACTGATATGTTGCATATATCCAGCCCCCCTTTTCCTCCCGCCACCTTGCTGATTGCAGCTATGGTGGGGGTTTTCAAGGGGGAAGAAAGATGAGTCGGGGAGATGGAAGCAAGCTGAAACTGATGGTAGTCGATGACGAACCCGACAACTTGGATTTATTGTACCGGACGTTTCGACGCGACTTTCAGGTTTACAAAGCAGATAGCGCCCTCAGCGCCCTGGAAGTTCTAGACCAACAGGGCGAGATGGCGGTGATTATATCTGACCAGCGGATGCCAGAAATGAATGGCACCGAGTTTTTGGGGAAAACAGTCGAGCGATTTCCCGATACGATTCGGATTCTGCTAACGGGGTACACAGATGTTGAAGATTTGGTCGAGGCCATCAACTCAGGTCAAGTGTTCAAATACATCACCAAACCGTGGAATCCAGAAGAACTCAAATTGGTGATCAATCAAGCCTCAGAAACTTACAAATACTACAAGCAGCGCAGCGTTGCACTGCGTCGCGCTTTACGCAAGGAATCTCTGTTCAATGAGGTAATGAGCGTGATTCGCGGGTCGCTAGATTACTCTAGTATGGTACAAACTATTGTTCAAACCGTAGGTCAAACTTTTGAGGCCAACTATTGTATGCTGCGGCCGGTAGAGGCCGATCGACTATTGCCGAGTACGTTCCCCTACCAAGCCCAAATCTCTGAAGCCAGCAGCTTTTCTTTTGATGAAAATTTGCTGGTTCAAGCCGTAGCCAGCCGCCAAACTCAAGTGAACCAAAACAGCGGGGGGGACGGTAACTCGGTTGAGATTGCCGTGCCCCTGACTTACCAGCAAGAATTGCTGGCGGTACTGGCTTTGTCTCAGATTGGCGGCACTAACCCTTGGTCGGCAGAAGAGATAGAGTTAATAGAAGGTGTAGCCGCTCAAGCTGCTCTGGCCCTGTCTCAAGCTAAGCTCTACCAGCGCACTCTGGATTTAGCCAAGCAGATGCAAAACGAGTTGGAAGTGGCCCGCCAAATCCAAACAAACTTGTTGCGCCAAAGTTGGCCGGATTTTGAAACTGTCAGGGTGCAAGCTTGCTGCTATCCCGCGCGGGAAGTTGGCGGCGACTTTTTTGAAGTCTACGTCCACTCCCAAGGGGATATTTGGCTAGCCGTGGGAGATGTTTCGGGTAAGGGAGTTCCGGCTGCTCTATTTATGGCGAGCGCGATTTCGGTGATGCGGCGGGAACTTTCCCAAGAAGTTTCTCCAGAGCCCGATCGAGTTATGCAGAACATGAATAGCAGTATGTCTGACGACCTGATCGGCAACAACCATTTTATTACAATGGTTGTAGCTCGTTACACTCCGTCAACGGGACACCTGGCCTTTGCTAATGCCGGTCACATTTACCCGATTGTTTGGTCTCACTCGGAGGTGAAAGCTCAAGCCGCTAGCGGTAAAACGCCAGCCGAGCCGAATTTCCTGAAAGCTCGCGGCATTCCCTTGGGGATACTACCAGTTTGGAGAGGCAAAGCAGGTACGATCGAATTAAAGTCAGGAGATGTATTTCTGCTGACGAGTGACGGGATTACTGAAGCTAGCGTGACCACTGAAGCAGTCCCTGGGGGTGAACCAACCCGTTCTATGCTACAACAAGAAGGGCTTTGGCAACTTTTGATTCAGGAACCTGGTTCTTTTAACTTGGACAATTTGTTGGCTCACATCCGAGCCGACAATCCCGTTCAGGAAGACGACCAAACCATACTCTCTCTGGAGGTTCTTTGAATCTGTCAGCGACTCCCGACTGATAGTCGGGGGCGAGAGCCAAAAAACTCAAGCCATGCTTGTTGACATCCCACAGATTATTCCTGCAAAGGACGGCGTTATCGTCAACAGTAAAAAACCACAGTAAAAAACCTAGCCGGCGATGGCGCAGCTAGTTTCCAGCGATCGCTTTCCTGGGGGATTAAATACCTGTCAAGGGTTAAGGTAGAAGGCATTCGTCAGAAAAAACCAACGCTTAAAAGCCAAGGATTGAAACACAGATTTTTTATACCTCGCTGCTTGCAGTATCGGTATAATTATCAATTGTGAATGGGCTTTATACCCATAACAAAAGTTTTCAACTATACTCTTAACTTCTGCTTTCTACCGACTGACAAATGCCTGATTTTTAAACAGAAAAGGCTAGTATCCCCCGAATAGCGACAAGTATTGAGGCCGAATCGATTCGGCGCGTCGTGTTTCATACCTGGTGTGAAGACACAGGGTTTTCAAACTTACGGGATTTTTTTATGAATACTGAGCTTCATGTGCCAAGCGACTTGCGGTTTTTAACAATTGTTGAAAATTGGTTGCTGAGCAGTTTGGAAGTTGAGCTAGGAGAGCACGTCGATTGGCCTCGTCAGTCGAATCGTTTGCGCTTGGTGTTAGCAGAAGCCTATTCTAACGTGATCCGCCATGCTCACAAAGATCAACCCAATTTGCCCGTGTTAATTCGCTTGAATTTAAAAAATAGGGATATTGGTTTAGAAATTTGGGATTACGGTAAAGGTTACGAAATGGATACTTACAATCCCCCGAGGCCGGAAGCTAAACAGGAAAGCGGCTACGGCTGGCTGATTATGAGCAGACTTATGGATCGGGTGGACTACACTTTGCAAATAGACGGTCGCAACTGTCTAAAGTTGGAAGCGAGTTTGCCGGAAAAATCTTAATTAGTCGTCGGTCATTAGTCATGAGTGATTAGTGATTGACAATGCACTTTTAGACTCGCTTTGGCTGTCTGTCGCACGCTGCGGTGACAGCCACTTTGTCGTTCAGTATCGTCCCTGCCAGGCGAAACTGTAAGATTGTAGGGGTAAAGTCCCGATCGCACAAATGCCGCAGAAACGGGATTTTTATACCGTGAGTGGCACTTCACCCAAGATTTGGAAAAAACCCGGTTTCTGCCTCATTCGGGCGAGAAAAAGCCGATTAACCTGTCCATCGCACGACTTTAGCTTTACGTGCGACCGACAGGTCATATCATGTCCGATCGAGTGACCGCGATGAAAAGGGCGGGCTTTTGAGATTGTCAATTATCTCTCTTTTGTCACTTCGGGCGAGAGTATAGCGGTAGGGTGCGTCGCTCATTGATAGTCGTCAACAATCAGAATTCTGGCGGCGACGCACCCTACTTTAATTAGAATAGGAGTAGGATAATAATCTCTACCGAAAGTGACACAAGAGGGTTATTGGCAGATATTTTTCGCTAGGGGAGCCCCTACCGTATTAGGGGTAATCGACCGGACATAATATCAAACCAAAATAGACAATTTAAATGTGAAACAGCTTATCAAACATCAAATTTCTTATGCGACCGCAGATTTAGTAATTCTTGGGCAGAAGCTAACAACTTGACTGTGACAGAAAGTATTTGTTGGTGAGAATTGAAGACGAACCGCCATCCGACATTAATACCAAATACGGATGTTTGCACCCGGCCGCTAACCTGAATTTCAACTTTGCCATCTTCTAAAATTTTGCTGACACCTTGCTGCGGTTGGATCTGCATTCCTCGCGCTTCTGTTTTTAGATAAGCGGCGATCGAGCTTTTACCGATAATTGGCTCCTCAAACGGCGCGTGCAGAACCCCGTCCTCAGCAAACAAATTAGCCGTCGCGTCAAAATCCCCCGCGTTTAAAGTTTCAAAATATCGCTGTACCGCTGGGTTTGTGATGTCGGCAATCTTTATAGAGCTAGTTATAATAGGTCTAGTTGTTGCGGTCATAAAAAAAGTGATTTTAGATGAATGAGTATACTGTAATCATTCTCTTTGTCGCAGCAAATCCCTCAAAAGATATAAGTAGGGGCAGGAAAATAATTCTCCGAAAAAAGGAGGAACCGGAGAGCGTCGATCGCAGGTTTGGGAGCGATCCGACAAAAATCAATACTACTTGCAAAAAATGCAAGTGTAAGCAAGCTGCCAACCCTGATGCCATCAGTCATTTCCAATCCTTCAATTCTTGAATCTAAAATCTAAAATCTAAAATCTAAAATCTAAAATGATATAAACCCAGACACCTGCTGGCATCTGGGTTTTTGTAGAGTCTATTTGACTGGCCGAACCAGAATATCCTATTTGCGAATCAAATTGAGCAATTCTTTAGGAGATGCCAACAAGTCGATCGCCACAAAGAAAATTTGACCTTGGGGGTCGAGCAAAAACCGCCACGCAATGTTCATTCCCACATCCGCGCCGAACCAGGGAGTTTCGACTTTGCCGGTGACTTTCACTTGGCGGTAGCCATCTTCTGCGGGTTCCGATACGCCTCGCTCGGGCATCATTTTCAGTCCGACGCACTCTTCCCGCATATAGTTGAGGATAGCTTCGCGACCGACGATCGGCTTTTGGAAAGGCGGTTGCAGGGCACCTTCTTCAGCAAATAAACCGACGGCGGGGGTGAAGTCGAAAGCGTTCATGTAGTCGATGTAGCTGAGGACAGTCTGCTCGCTGATACCCTCAATTTTGGTTTTCACCCGCTCTTCGACAGCGGTGGGAGTGCTGCGGGGGGCAAAGCGTTTGCCGTACTCTTGGCTGAAATCGGGGTCGTAGCCCATGTGAACTACGGTGTTGCGAAGTACGGTAATTTGCTGGCCCGGATCTAGTTTCTTAATGGTTTCTAGAACTGCGGTGGCTTCGGGAGACATTTGATAGCCTGCAGGGATCGGAGCTACAATGCCCTGTTTCATCAACTGTCCCAACTCGTACCAGAAACCGAGTTTGGTGTTGACGCGCAAGGAAGTGTAAATCCGCCCGATCGGAGTGTCGGCGTTGCTGGCTAGGTCATACATCGTTTTGCTTTGCTCAGCCGGCGACATCTGCTTAATGTCGTTGAGGACGCCTTCGACAAGCGTCATGCTGGCTACTCCGGGTGCTGCTGCGGTGATGGAAACGCCCATTTCGGTGTAGGCATACCAGAGCAGTGCCAGTTGGTCTTCTACGCTGAGTTTGTAGAAAGCTTCGGTGGTAGCCGGAACAATGCTGGCAATCTCGGTGTTGGAAAAAATAGATTGAGCTGATTGAATACTAACTGCCATGTTTATTTTGTGAGATTTTTGGTTTTAGTTAGGTACTTGAGTTAGGGACTCTCAAGCTGCCTTGATTAAAATCATGTAACGTTTTGTTAACTTTTGCAAATATAAATTACATATAGCTTAGTTACAAAACTATAATCAAAGGCTGGGTAAATTGCGATCGGCGTCACTAGACGGTGCGCCGAATTAGTTGATTCACGAAGCCGATCGTTAAAATCGCTTTCAATATCATATAAAATTAAAATTGTCAATACAAAAGGTAAATATTTGCCTGGTGTCAAATGAAAGCGCCAATTAGCAGCATTTTGGTGAAGCACAAAGCCCTGGAGTTGGGATTTCACAAAGTCGGGATAGCCTTGGCAGACGAGGGCACTGACAAGGAGGCACAAAGGTTGCAGGCATGGTTGGATAAAGGTTATCAGGCGGATATGGCATGGATGGCTAACGCGAAGCGGCAGGATATTCGCGCTTCAATGCCAGAGGTCAAGTCCTTAATATGTGTCGCCATCAATTACTACACGCCTCACCAACGCCCGGGCGGTTCCGAATATGCTAAAGTCTCCCGCTACGGCTGGGGACTAGATTACCACAAAATTCTGCACAAAAAACTGAAGGTTTTGGCAAATTGGCTGCGATCGCAAGGCGAGGGAATTGAAGCGCGGTATTATGCTGATACTGGCCCGATTCAGGATAAGGTGTGGGCGCAGCGGGCGGGGATTGGCTGGATTGCCAAAAATGGTAACGTAATTTCGCGCGAATACGGTTCTTGGGTGTTTTTGGGCGAAATCTTGACTAATTTGGAGTTAGCGCCGGATGCTGCCCATACGGAACATTGCGGTACTTGCACTCGCTGCATTGAGGCGTGTCCGACGGCGGCAATTACTGAGCCTTTTGTGGTGAATGCCGATCGGTGTATAGCTTATCACACGATCGAGAATCGAGCCGAAACATTGCCCGACGAAATTGCATCTAATTTACAAGGTTGGGTAGCAGGTTGCGATATTTGTCAGGATGTTTGTCCTTGGAATCAGCGATTTGCCAAACCAACTGATGTTGCAGAGTTTGAGCCTTATCCTGAAAACATAGCGCCGACACTTGCAGAATTAGCCGACATCTCCGACGAGGAATGGAACCGCAGATTTACAGCTTCGGCGCTGCGGCGCATTAAACCCGAAATGCTGCGGCGAAATGCTGCTGCCAATCAAATTAATCATTAAAAGTTGAGATGTTCGCCCGAAGGGTGCGCTGATGAGCACTTTACCCTATACATAATAGCCGTAGGGTGCTTGTGGGCGCACCAAAAACCCATACATTATGGAGTAAATCATTCCTATCTAAAATCATTGGTGACAATTTAAGACTTAATTGCATTTGTCAATCAGTAATATTACTCAAAAAAACTGGTGTTTTAGGAGTGGAAAATTGACGATTTGATAGGGAGTAAGTATAAATATCACCCTCGGCACGATCGCAGCATCGCCCAAATCTCAGTTTTGGGCCCAAAATCCGAGTAAATCTCGAGCATAATTGCTGATTGACAAATGCTTTCTTAGCTTAACTTGTTACCAACGCTCTAAAATCTAAAATCTAAAATCTAAAATGGTATGCTTTCTTAGCTTAACTTGTTACCAACGCTCTAAAATCTAAAATCTAAAATCTAAAATGGTATGCTTTCTTAGCTTAACTTGTTACCAACGCTCTAAAATCTAAAATCTAAAATCTAAAATCTAAAATTGTCCAATGACCAAAGTAATTATTTTTGATTTTGACGGTACGTTAGCAGATACGATCGATATTCTACTGAGCATAACCACCCGTTTGTCAGTCGAATTGGGATTTAAGTCGGCAACAAAAGAGGAACTGGCTCAACTTAGCAATTTAAATTCTTGGCAAATTCTGATGTATTCGGGAATTTCCATCTTCAAATTCCCGCTGCTAATTAGGAAGCTGAAAGCAGAGTTGCGGAGTGAAATTCCGAATATTCATTTGTTTGGCGGGATTAAAGAAGTTTTGTTAGAGTTAAAAAACAGCGGTTTTCAACTGGGTATTATTACCTCTAATTCTAGAGAAAATGTTTTGGATTCGCTTGAAAAAAATGGGTTACAAAATACCTTTAATTTTATTTATTCAGGAACAACTTTTGGAAAACATAAAGTAATTAATCGGTGGTTAAATAAACAAAAAATTAATCCCGAACAAGTCGTTTATGTGGGAGATGAGATTAGAGATATAGAAGCAGCTAAAAAAACTAAAATTAAAGTAATTGCTGTCGCTTGGGGTTTTAATTCTCGGTCAGCTTTGGCGGCACACAATCCCGATTTTTTGATCGAACGCCCCCAGGAATTAATCGGAGTTATCAATAATATGAAACGATTGTAATGTTGTTTGATGGAATGTTACAAAGCGTTAAGCATTAAAAACTTTGTGCGCGATCGGTTGAAAAGCTCGATCGATGCTGATATAAAAACTAATAGCAAGATTCCTTACGTTCACCCAATTGGAACAGCCTTATGTCAGCATTTGAGACTTTCTTAACTTTTAGCTTTGCTTCAGTCTTCGCCGTAGCCACTTTGGCAACTTGGTTGCGCTTAACAAACCCGCCTTCTACTGCTAAACGCAATTAGAAATTGTAGCCCCAAGGGCTATAGCCGAACAAAAAAAGTTAATCTCCTTCGCCCCGTTTTAGTGCTGCTAAAACTGCTTGCTGGCTAACTGCTTGGTAAATTTTGGCAAAATGCTGTTTTAGCGCCTCAGATGCGGGCGATGATTTGCCAGCGGTTCCTTTTCCGTCAGCGGTAAGGGGAATCGGGCCTAAGATATCTAATACTGTTTCGCTGCTCGGTGGGGGTACAATTACTACTAGAGATGATTCTAGCTGTTGGTTGTATTCCCAAAAGCGATCGACCTTCGGCAATTTAGAATTCGCAGCGGGGGAATTTTCCCCAGAGTTGAGTTGGGAATTTTCCTCTCCTTGCGTACCTCGTCTTTGACGGAGTGCTGTCAAGATTTGCTCTTTTGTTCGGCCTCGCAATTGAAATAGTACGAAGGGGTCTTCACTGAAGCGATCGCCCAATAAGTAGTATACTGCACTGATGTGTTTGCAAGGGTTTTTGGGGTCAGGACAGCTACAGCGCGATCGAATATCTGACAAGCTTAACGGAAATAGCGTTTTGCCTGCTGCGGCAAATACATCTTCAATATTTTGCGGCATTTCTCCTGCTAGTAACTTAGCTGAAAAAACTGCTCTTTGCGACATATTTTCAATCACGTAATCCCAATCTTCATCAGTCAATGTGTCGAGTCCTAAAGAAACTTGATAGGGTTTGGGATCTGTTCCTTGAACTACGGCGATTACTTCTTGATTGGGGAAGTTAATGCTGAGAACTTTACCTTCGCGCGCGTATTGCCAGCCGCGTTCTAAGCGCTTTTTGAAGCGGTAGGTATTGATTAAATCTAACCACTGTTGTGTCCACCATTCTCTGTCAATCATTCGATTTTAGATTTTAGATTTTAGATTTTAGATTTTTTATTTGGGAATCGGGCATTGGGCATTGGGCATTGGGAATCGGGCATTGGGCATTGGGAATCGGGCATTGGCCAAACAGGGAATTTTCCCTATCTCCTTCTCTTCCCCTCTTCCTTCTTCCCTCTTCCTTCTTCCTTCTGGCTTCACTCGGGCATTGGGCATCGGGCATTAGTAATTGGGATGTTGAATTCAGAAAGAAAAAAACAGCTATCCGTGTATTCGCGACTTCCGTGTCATGCTGTTGGGAATGGGTTATATAGTGGTTCTCAAGCGTGGTGAGGTATGCCCTATGCCCTATGCCCTATGCCCTATGCCCAATTCCCGATAGCACCTCATCTTTCTGAGAAATGCTATATTATTCTTCTTCTGTTTCTATAATAGCATTGCGATCGAGAATTAGTAAATTGCGAAGTTGGTCTGTATCGAGTTCGGTGAGCCAGTTTTCGCCGGCGCTGACGACTTGTTCGGCTAGAGCTTTCTTACTTTCGATCATATCGTGTATTTTCTCCTCTAACGTACCTGTACAAACAAATTTGTGGACTTGCACGTTGCGGGTTTGGCCGATGCGAAATACGCGGTCAGTTGCCTGATTTTCTACTGCGGGATTCCACCACCTGTCATAGTGGAAAACGTGGGTTGCTCTGGTTAAGTTCAGGCCTGTGCCGCCAGCTTTTAAGGATAAAATCATAATCGGCGGGCCTTGGGGGTCGTGCTGGAAGCGATCGATCATTTCTTCCCGCTGCTGTTGCCGAACTCCGCCGTACAAAAACAAAACTTCTCGCCCTAAATGCTGTTCTAGATGCGGTTTCAGGAGTTTTCCCCATTCGGCAAATTGAGTAAAAATTAAAGCCCGATCGCCCTCAGCGATCACCTCTTCTAACATTTCCACCAACCGCTGCAATTTACCCGATTCCTGACTCTTAATCTCCAATTCTTTCGGCTTAGCTTCTGCTTTCACAAGTGCCGGATGGTTGCAGAGTTGCTTGAGTTTTACCAGCAAAGCCAGAATCATTCCCCGGCGCTGAATGCCTTCGGCTGATTCTAATTCAGTTATTGACTCTTCGACTATTTTCTGATATAATGCCGCCTGTTGAGTTGCCAGCCCGCAAAATACAGTCATCTCCTGTTTTTCGGGCAAATCTTGGATGATTTCTTTGTCAGTTTTCAGGCGGCGGAGGATGAAAGGCCGAACGAGCGATCGCAAACTCTGCAATGATTCTCGATCGCCGTATTTCTCGATCGGAATTGCAAATCGGCGCTGAAAGAAATTGCGCGGCCCCAAATAGCCAGGATTGAGAAACTCCAAAATAGACCACAATTCTTGCAGTCTATTTTCCACCGGAGTTCCCGTCAGCGCAATTCTAAAAGATGCCTCTATTTGCCGCACCGCTTGCGACTGCTTCGCCTCGGAATTTTTAATATTTTGCGCTTCATCTAAAACCAATCCTTGCCATTTAATGCCTTGAAATTCTTTCGCATCGCGAAACACTAGCGCGTAACTGGTAATGATTAAATCCTTTCCCTTAATTGCCGTCGCAAATGCTTTGCCTTTAGCGCGTTTGTCTCCGTGGTGCAGTAACACTCTCAAAGTCGGGCCAAATTTCTTGACTTCTCGGTCCCAATTACCTAATAATGATGTTGGACAAACCAGTAATGTCGGCGCATCTAGGGCATTTTGTTCTTGTAAGTGCAAGAGGAAAGTAATTAACTCGATCGACTTTCCTAATCCCATATCGTCCGCGAGACAAGCACCTAAACCCCAGCGTTCTAAGAATGCTAACCAGCCTGCTCCTAGCGCTTGATAAGGTCGCAATTGTCCTCGGAAACTAGCCGGAGTTGCGATCGCACTTACCGCTTGATTATCGCTCAAAGTATTCAACAATTCCTGAAGTTGACCCGTAGCCTCAAAATTCACCACAGGCAATTTCTCGATCGTCTGAGAATCGCCCGACGCCAAACGCAAAGCATCCTCCAAAGAAAGAGTCATTTGCTCTTTGCGGCTGGCAAAAAAAGTTTGAGCCGCTTTCACATCCGGCGCGCGCAACTCCACCCACTCGCCGTTAATTTCCACCAAAGGCGAATTCAACGCGATCAATCTGTCAAACTCTGCCTTAGAAATGCGCTGTCCGCCGATCGTCAATTCCCACTTAAAATTTAGCAGACTTTGCAATCCCAACCCCCCCTTGCCAGGAGTCACTTTCGGAGTTTCCGCTTGAATGCTCAAACCCAAACGACTCGCCCAACCATCCGTCTTTGTCAAACTCGGCGGCAAAACCACGCCCAACCCGCTATCAGCAAACCGCCAAGCTACAGACTTAATAAACTCGTAAGCTTGCAGCGGATTTAATTGACAAGATTGAGGCCGCTGTGCTTGCAAACTCGGTTCAATTAACGGATAAAGTTTCGAGGCTAAACCCAAGCCGCTGAGCAAAGTTTCTTGAGGCAATTCTATTGTCCGGCCCGCATAAGCCAAACGCTCAACTGAGTTGTTCCAAATAGTTGTCGCGTCTACCAAAAATTCCGCTTCATCTGCTGCTTGCAAGCAATAATTTAAACTCCAGTTGGCTTTACCAGGAGACGGCGGTATGAGTTGAAAGCAAGTGCGAAATTGACTTTGTTGAGATAGTTGGTTTTGCAGCGGTGCAGTCCAAGCGCTCAGCTTGGTTCCCAAGTTTTCCAAGGCTGCTGTTTCTACTTGAACTATCCCAGATTCTTGGTGCAAAGCTTGCAGCCAGTCGCGCACAGGAGAAACTGTTTTGATGTCTAAAGTAGAACTACCAGCCGATCGCACTTGACTATCAACAATACTACTCAAAAAGCCTAAAACCAATTCCTCAGCCCCCATCGGCAAATCCACCGCTAAAGGCAATTGACTGGATTCTTCTTCCTTTTCCCCTCTTCCTTCTTCCTTCTTCCTTCTTCCTTCTTCCTTTTCCCCTCTTCCTTCTTCCTTTCCCCCTCTTCCTTCTTCCTTCTTCCTTCTATTCGTTACATCCGTTACATCCGTTACAGAATCCGTTGCCGAACTTCCTTCTTCCTTCTTCCTTCTATCCGTTACATCCGTTACAGAATCCGTTGCCGAACTTCCTTCTTCGTTCTTCCTTCTATCCGTTACATCCGTTACAGAATCCGTTGCCGAACTTCCTTCTTCCTTCGATTGATATGTTCGGCAAGCCGTCGGCATTTGCTTGACAAAAGTGGCGAGGCGGAGTGTATCTGTAGAACTATCTAACAGAGGTTGCCATTTGGCAATAGCAGAACCGTCGGACTGTTTCTCCAATCCCGGCAAAAATTTGCATCTTGCCAACAAATCCAAACTCCACCTAGCAATATGAGACCAAAAACGCAAATCTGAGCCGACAAAAGAGTCTAGTTCCGTACTGTTAAGCGGTAGTGATTGCAAGAAAACAAAAGCTGCTTGAGGGTTGAGACAAAAACCCTCGACTTGCCAGGGATAAAGGTAAATTTCCTCGGTTTGGGCCGGTTCTGAGAGTGCTGCTGCTGAGTGCTGCGGCATCAGATTTGCGTTCGATTCTGAGATTTGGGTGGGAAGTGCGATCGCCCGAATTTCCCTTTGAATTGAGGAGTTGGGTGCTGAAATTTCTACGGCGCTTTGAGTTTTGGGCGATCGCCGAGTTTTTTTGCTTGTTTCCTTGGGAGTTTCTGCGGTTTCCGGTAATTGCCAGTTGAGTTTTCCAGACTGCTGCAAGGAATTTAGGAAATTCTTAAATTCCGATTCGGTCATTGCTAAGGGATGCGGCAACTTTATCCCCGAGTCTACCGTTTCAATTTCCCCTATTTTTCGCCAAGTTTCTCCCCAAATAAATAAGCAACTTTTTTGATTATCTAAGAGCCAACTGCCGTGTAAAATTGCCATCTTTTTTTACCCTGATATTTGTAGTTGAGTGCGAGGTTTACTACAGCATTTCTATGGGATTTATGAATAAAAATTTAAACAAACAAAGGATATTTCGAGCCAGATAGGAATTAGGTAGAACCTGTATATGTAGGTGAGCCGTGCGGACTTTACCGCTTCTTCCCTGTCCTAGATAACTAAATCCTTCTTCCTTCTTCCTTCTTCCTTCTTCCTTCTTCCTTCTTCTTCCTTCAACGTCCCAATTCCCAAACGAAAATTCATAGTACCATCTATGGAAGGCGTTTAGCGGGCGATCGACCGCAGAATCGACCCCAGACTGCAAAAAATAATTATCGAGTATAAATACTTATAATCGAGACACAGACAGTCGATCGCGAGGCGATTATCCCTGTGTTTTGGCGTCGGACTCTCAAACCTCCTGTGGTAATGTTACGATCCCGACAGAGAAAGAATGTGGTAGATAAGGAAGCAGTGCTACATGGTAGAGATAGACAAGTCGATATCCTTCGATGGACGGGATATTAGACTGAAGATTGGTTTACTAGCGCCTCAAGCAGGCGGTGCAGTTTTGATTCAGTCGGGTGACACGGCGGTTTTAGTGACGGCGACTCGATCTCCGGGGAGAGAAGGAATTGATTTCCTGCCCCTGTTGGTGGATTACGAAGAGAGACTCTACGCTGGCGGTAAAATTCCCGGTGGATTTTTGCGCCGGGAAGGGCGTCCCCCAGAAAAAGTGACTTTGACAGGCCGTTTGATCGATCGACCCCTGCGCCCGCTATTTCCAAGCTGGCTGCGAGATGACATTCAAGTTGTAGCCACAACGGTTTCGATGGACGAACAAGTACCGCCGGACGTGTTGGCGGTGACGGGGGCTTCGGTGGCCATACTGCTGGGGAAAATGCCGTTTTACGGGCCGATGGCGGCAGTGCGAGTCGGTTTGGTAGGGGACGATTTCATCATCAACCCCACCTACAGCGAAATCAAAGAAGGCGAGTTGGATCTGGTGGTAGCAGGTTCTCCTGATGGAGTAATCATGGTGGAAGCCGGCGCTAACCAATTGCCGGAACAGGATATCATCGAAGCGATCGACTTCGGCTACGAAGCAGCCTGTGACTTGATTCAAGCCCAGCGCGAAATTATGGCGGAATTGGGCATCGATTTGGTGGTAGAGGAACGACCATCCCTAGATTCTGCCCTGGAAAACTTTATTCGCGATCGCGCCCGAGAACCCATCCGCACCATTTTGTCAAGATTTGAAAAAGACAAAACAATACGGAATGCAGCATTGGACGAAGTTAAGGCAAATGCAGTCGAAGCTGCGATCGCCGAACTCCCGGAAGAAGACCCGGTAAAACTAGCGGCCACCGCCAACACCAAGGCGATCGCCAACGTTTTCAAAGATGTTACCAAAAAAATCATGCGCCAGCAAATCCTCGATGATGGCGTCCGCGTAGACGGTCGGAAGCTAGACGAGGTGCGACCCGTTTCTTGTCGCGTAGGGGTGCTGCCGTCGCGAGTACACGGCAGCGGGTTGTTTAATCGCGGGTTGACTCAAGTCTTGTCCGCAGCTACCCTGGGAACCCCGGGCGACGCCCAAGACTTAGGAGACGACTTGCACCCGCAGCAAGACAAACGCTACCTGCATCACTACAATTTCCCGCCGTTTTCGGTAGGAGAAACCAAGCCGATGCGATCGCCCGGACGCCGAGAAATCGGTCACGGAGCCCTCGCAGAACGCGCTTTGCTGCCGGTTTTGCCATCCAAAGAAGATTTCCCCTACGTGATTCGCGTAGTTTCAGAAGTCCTTTCTTCCGACGGTTCCACCTCAATGGGTTCAGTTTGCGCCTCAACGCTAGCCTTAATGGATGCAGGCGTTCCCCTTTCCCAACCCGTCAGCGGCGCGGCAATGGGCTTAATTAAAGAAGGCGATGAAGTCCGAATTTTGACTGACATTCAGGCAATTGAAGACTTTTTAGGCGACATGGACTTCAAAGTAGCCGGTACCGACACCGGCATTACCGCTTTGCAGATGGACATGAAAATCAAAGGTTTGCCCTTAGATGTAATTGCCAATGCCATCCGCCAAGCCAAACCGGCCAGACTGCAAATTTTAGAAAGAATGCTGGCAACCATCGACACTCCCCGCAAGGAAATGTCGCCGTTTGCACCGCGTTTGCTAACCCTGAAAATCGATCCGGAATTTATCGGTTTGGTAATTGGGCCAGGTGGCAAAACGATCAAAGCCATCACCGAAGAAACCGGTGTCAAAATTGACATCGAAGACGACGGAACCGTGACAATTGCCGGCAACGACAGCGAAAAAGCTCAGCGGGCTTACAATATTGTCCAAGGCATGACGCGCAAGTTGAATGCAGGAGACGTGTATGTCGGCCGCGTAACTCGAATTATTCCGATCGGCGCTTTTGTAGAAATTTTGCCCGGAAAAGAAGGCATGATTCACATTTCCCAGTTAGCTGACTACCGCGTTGGCAAAGTGGAAGACGAGTTAGCCGTGAACGATGAAGTTATTGTCAAAGTGCGAGAAATTGACAATAAAGGTCGAATTAATTTGACCCGATTGAACATTCATCCCGACGAAGCGGTAGCCGCCCGCGAAGCGCTGAATAAATAGTTTACGGTTGGTAATTGGTAATTACTTATAGAGTAATTGCTAATTGCTAATTGCTAACTCGTGATGAGTAATTGCTCATTGCTAATTGAGATAAAATCTGCTTGTTTCAGATTGATTGGGGAGTAGGTGCGCGACAGCGACAGATCGACAAAAGTGCGATCGGCTGTAGAAGTTAATAAAGTCGCGCACTTTACCCTCGGCGGTTGAAACCGCAACTACATAAATGAAGTCCCCGCAGAGGGGGACTGAATAAAATATAAAGTATGCTTAGATAGTTACTATAAATGATATGATATAGGCTTGTAAACCGCAGACATTGCAGGTGAAGATAGCAGGTTTGATTTTCATCAGCGTCTGTATAAAAACGCAGATAAAGATGACCTCAAGACCTCGCTACGATCCCGAAGAGAATATTAGCCGTCATAGTGCAACCGATCCAGAGAAATGCGATCAAATGGCCAAGCGTCAGGGATGGGAATTAATCCGATGGGAAAAAACAAACGATTCGATACTTAAGGTTGATTGTGTCTTTGAAGGGTTGACAGAGTTTCCACCAAGTCCATACGAACCCGAACACGAGAGAGAGGAATAAATCAATGCCAAAACGGTTGATCGTTTTCAAAACAGAATCGCTTTCTTCCCCAGGATGGGAGGATAGATTGCTTTCCCATACAGGTGCTCTCACGAGTATCCTAGCAGAACACTACGACTACTCAAACAAACCTCTGCCTAAAACGGGCGATCGCCTGCGAAACTTTGCCCAATTTAAGGAGAGTGCCGATCCTAAATTCCCTGCTGCGAGCACTCACGTTCGCTGGGGAGATTGGGAGGTTTCGCGCGTAGAGGAGTACAGGCCTGAAATTCCGAATGCTGAATACGACAGTTTAGCGGTGTGCTACTGTTGCTACTCACCCATTGAACCCGAATGGAAAGAATTGCCGAAAACTCAAGTTTCCCAACTGCAAAAACATTAAAAACACAGAATTCCAGATGCCCGACTTCTGGAAAAAGTCTGACCTCTAAAAGAAGATGAAATCAAATAACCGCAATACAGTCAATTTCAACTAACACATCTTTCGGCAAACGCGAAACCTCCACACAAGCGCGCGCCGGTGCAGTTTCCGCATCAAAATATTTCGCATAAACCGCATTCACGGCGGCAAAATCATTCATATCTTTGAGGAAAACCGTAGTTTTTACGACATCCAACCAAGTAGCGCCCGCTTCTGCGAGAATCGCTTCGAGATTTGCCATAACTTGTTCGGTTTGTTTTGCCACATCGTCGGTGTAGACAATATCGTTTAGTCTAATGTCGATCGCAATTTGACCTGCTACAAACAGCATAGTGCCCGTAGCGGCGATCGCTTGATTGTAAGGGCCAACGGGTGCGGGTGCTTTGTCAGTACGAATAATTTTGCGCGTCCTAGATATCTGTTTTTGGGATAATTTTTCCGAAGTTTCTTGATTGTATATTTCTCCATCAGGCACGATAGCACCAGTGAAGTCTGCATTCTCAATACTTACTGCATAAATATTTGCATCTGTCAATTCTGCTTGTTTCAGGTTTGCTCCATCCAGGTTTGCTTTAATCCAATACGCTTGGGTAGCGTGCTAAAAAAAACCGATCGCGCTACGGTTGGGCCCCGAGGGAACGAACCCTCCGTTTCACTCTCGGGAAACATTTTCGCTACAATTTTCCACTCCGCCCAAGCGTATTGCGCGGAATGTGGGTTTGAAACTCAGTGCGACGACATCTTTACCATAGATCGCAACTGTGATTCCAGAGTGACAATCTTCAGGATATCTTCTATGACAGGGGCAGTTCTATTTGAAACAGAGAACCTTTCCCAACCTCGCTACTTACCGTTAGGTGTCCGCCGTGAGCTTCCACAATTTGCTGGGCGATCGCCAATCCCAATCCCGAGCCGCCTTTCTTCCGTGTTCGGACCTCATCAACTCGGTAAAATCGCTCGAAAATGTGTGGCAAATCTACATCGGGAATGCCGATTCCCGTATCTTCTATTTGAATTAAAATGCGATGAGATTGAGTCAATAACCGCAGCCACACAGTTCCTTCAGGTAAGGTATATTTGCAGGCATTGGTGAGTAGATTAGTGATAGATTGTTTTAATAAATCCGAATTGCCTTTGATGATAACTCTCTCTTCAGGTAGTTGTAAATGAAGGCTTAAATGCTGGGCAACACCCTGTATTGATGCAGCGGCGATCGTATCTTTTAACAGGTCATTCAAGTGAATCGATTGAAGCGACTTTGGGTCTAACTGTCCTGCCTGTCGTGCCAAAAACAAGAGATCCGTCACCAACCGATTCATCGACTTAGCCGTTTCAGCAATCTTTTCCAACCGAGAGTGCTTGGGCTTGCCGGCATCGACTGGGCTGAGTAAGCCAACCTGGGCATTGCTGAGTATGGTGGCAAGCGGTGCCCTTAGTTCGTGGGAAGCATCAGACGTAAATCGTTGCATTTGGGCATAGGCGTTTTGAATGGGTTGCATTGCCAACCCGCCTAAAAACCAACCTGCTAGACTAATAGCGCCCAGGGTCAAGGGAATTGTTACCACCATCACAATCAGTAACTCTCTCAGTGTTTCCCGAGCATCCGTCAACGGGATGGCAATCTGGAGGTAGCCGATCGTGCGTCCGTTGTAGTCAACCGGAAGGGTTAATTGTCGCAGCCACTCGTCGGGGGGAGACTTAGGAATGAAAATTTAATAACATCAGCGATGTATAATAAATAAATGAGTGAATATGAATAGGTTTATGTTTCGG
>JAUBST010000045.1:0-59108 GCA_036702215.1 Microcoleus sp. F6_B6 | reverse complement strand
GATCGTTTTTACCATCCCAATCACACAAGTCACAACTGCTGATGTCAGATTTTTTGTTTCCTAACCCTTTGAGTATAACTGGGGTTATATTTAATTGCAAGTCCCTTAATATTCTGCGGTGTTAGAGTCTTCTGAATTTGTCTGAAATTTAGGACGCGAGTTTTGCGAATCTGAAAGGTTCCACAGAGGTTGCAGCAGCGCACCGCCAATGAGTCCTGCACTAATGCTCATGGCCAATACTACTCCTACGGGTATTTGTATCGATTTAAAGAAGATAAAGTTTAAGGATACTGGGGCGGCGTTCTGCACTGAGATAATGCCGATCGCGCTTGCTAAAATTGCTACTAAAAAACTAATGGCGAGCAGAGGAATTGTTTTCATAAACTGGTTTACAGGCTAATAATTTAACTTATATACTTGTTTTACAATCTAAATACGTGTATTTTTTTTGCAGACATACCACTATATAATAGCATACAATAAAATTAGGAAAAAGTCAAGTAGATGCGGAAAAAGTTGAGTATTTTTTATCAACTAAAAGTCAAAAAAACAGAAATAAATTAACACATACCAAACTTAAACAAATCCAAGTGTATTGCAAATATATAACTGACCCAGCAGTATTGATGATGAATGTTCAGAGGCTTTATAAGATTTAGAAAAAATATGTGAGGTGCTCCGCGCGCACCTCACAATCCCAAGCGCTAGGGGAAAAACCCCCGTTGGAACAGGTAGAAATTTAAACAGGTTCTAACTGGGAAATTACCTTTTCCATGTGTTGGGCAACTTGGCTTTCTTTTTCCACAGAATTGGTTTCCAGGTAAACGCGCATCAAAGGTTCGGTTCCCGAAGGCCGCAGCAGTACCCAACCGCCGTCTTCAAGATAAAGTTTAATCCCGTCTTTGCGGCCGATTTCCTTAACGCCGATACCTGCTACTTCCGTCGGGGGATTCTTGGTAAAAGATTCCAAAACTGCTGCTTTGTGGGCTTCTTCTAAGTGCAAGTCCAAGCGTTTGTTGTACAGGGGGCCGTCGGCTTCTTTAATGGCTTCTTCGACTAACTGAGAAAGCGGTTTGCCTTCATAGGCGATCGCCTCAGCAACTAGCATATCAGCCAAAATCCCGTCTTTTTCGGGGATGTGACCCAAAACGCTCAAACCGCCAGATTCTTCGCCACCGATGAGCACCGCAGTTTCCCGCATTTTTTCGCCGATGTATTTAAAACCGACTGCGGTTTCGTAGATTGTTAAACCGTACTTGGCGGCCAAATTGTCTAGCAAGTGGGTAGTTGCGACGGTACGGACGATCGCCCCAGTCAAGCCTTTATTCTTCACCAAGTGACGCGCCAGCAGCAACAGTACAGTATTCGGAGTTAAGACATTTCCCAACTCGTCAACAATACCAAAACGATCGCTGTCGCCATCCGTAGCCAAACCCAAATCCGCCGCATCCTTCTTAACAACTTCCACCAACTCGACTAACTGTTCCCCCTTGGGTTCGGGCATTCCGCCGCCAAACAGCACGTCGCGGTAGGTGTGAAAACTTTCGACATCGCAGCCGCAGTGTTCCAAAACGCCGTCGAGATAGCCGCGAGAAGTCGAATAAAGAGCGTCGTACTTCACCTTCAACGAAGCCGAGCGAATCCGCTCCACATCGATCAAAGTATAAAGAAACTTCAGATATTCGGGTTTCGGGTCAAAAGTCGAAATTTTATCGTTGTGACTGCCTTTGGCTGGGGCATCAGAAGCACCAGCAATATTTGCCACAATTGTATCGGTAATTTCCGGGGTTGCCGGGCCGGCGTAGTCGGGGATGTATTTGATGCCGCAGTAAGGTGCGGGATTGTGCGAAGCCGTGAACATCAGAGCTCCTGCGGAGTTTAAATGCTTGGCGCTGTAGGCGATGACTGGTGTCGGGCAATCTCGATCGACCACTTTCACAGTCCATCCCAAATCTGCCAATACTTCAGCCGCTGTGCGGGCGAACTCGTCGGCCAGAAAGCGGGTATCGTAGGAGACTAGAACTGGGCGGTCTTTGGTGTAAGCGGTTTCTAGGTAACTGGCGATCGCCCTGGTTACTTTTCGCACGTTGGCAAAAGTAAAGTCATGGGCAATCAGTCCCCGCCACCCGTCGGTTCCGAACTTGATTTCTGTTGAATTGCTGCTGGCGCTCATTTTATCCACTTCCTCTCGTCCTATTAATCCTACCCGAAGCCATAGCCTTAAAGACGTACTGGCCGTGCTGTTTGTCAGGAGCGATCGCCCGCGGGGCCCAATCAACCCCATTTTATCCCTATGAGGGCAAGCTCTCTCTGCAGGAGGATGACTCGAACCAGCCGGAGTTGATAGTGTTGAAGGGAGATCGGGTCAGCCTATCTAAATTCCGGTTTTGAAAGGTGGTTTGGCGGTCGAATAAACGCTTCAATAAACGCCTATCAATTGCGGGCGATTGGAAAATCTAAAAAACCGCAATGGCAATGGCATTAACCAAAGGCACATCAATTTTATTCTAATCTTAAATTTAATTTTTTATAAAAGCAGCTTGTTTTATTTTTGACGGTTTCCGAACAACCGCAAGGCTAAAAATACATTTTTAATTTAGCAATGGAAATAAATTAATCCAAATCACCGCTCGCTGGTGCTTTAGCATAGGTTCTTTGAGAAACTAGGGCGATCGACAACAGCGATTTAAAACAAAGATAAAATATTTCAAAGCTCATTTTTTTTGAGACACAATTGACTTTAAGCCGGAAGATTTAATAAAAATTAAATTTATTTCCTGCGGGTTTGACAGGAAAAAAATACTGTGGCGATTCACAGGGTGATGGTGTTCTAAAGCACAATAAATAACGTAACGTATATCTTATAATAAAAAATGCAGGCAGTACAGCCAAATGACCTATAGTTTTAAGCACAATGGCCGATGACTGTCAGGGTAGAAAGGCAGAAAATTGTAGTTAGCAACGTTAAAAATTAGGAGAAATGGTCGAGTGCCACTACATAAAAAAAAGAGGTTTGTCATGAGGGGTATTTCACAAATATCTTCAAAGTATTTACCAGCAGCAGGCGAACTTCCACAGGGCGACAGTTTGGCGTCGCAAGGTATTAGCAGAGCGGAAATTTACCAACTCCCAGACGCTAAAGGCGTCAACGTTTCTTCCTTAGCAGTTAGCTGGGCAAAAAAATATTACAGTACAGTGGCGGCACGAGAAAACCAAGCCCCGCTACGACAAATTCCCCCAAGCCCAAAGTTGACTAATTTTGAGGGAAATCGAGCCAAAATAGTTGATAAATTGAAACATACCCTGAAATTAGCCAGCGAGATAGCTTGGAGTAGAGTAGAAGCTATTTTAGGGGAAGAAATAGAGCGGTACGCGATCGCTCCGAGCTTAATTAATCCTTTAGAAATTGCTGCCGACACTAGCACTTTGTATCGGAAAGCAATAGACGCTTACGCCGATAGAGAACCTGTTTTCCGCTTGTCAGTGCTGGTAGGAAAAGATATTATCCAAGTGAGGCGGAAATACTCAGCAATAGATCCGTTAGTGCTGGGATTTGTGGCGGTGCAGTTTCAATACACTAGCAAAATCTTGTTAGGATGTCTTTCGGAGTCAGAGCGATCGAAATTTGTACCATACTTAAAAGTTGTAGAAGACTACCTGCACATTCCCTACGGAGAAATTAACGAGGCTGCTGCGAATCAGCCTCCGAATTCAAGAGATGTATTGGCCGTTCAGCATTTGTTGCAGCACACGAGTCAGATTGCTAGTGCAGTGTACGATCGTGCTACTTCCCAGCATCAAGGATACCGCAGCAGCAGCGGTTATTTGAGCGATCGGGAGGTAAAAATTTCTGGTATCCGGGATGTCGAGATTTTTCAAAGCTATTTGTGCTGGTGCGTTTTGGAAGGTAGCATTCGCCCGGTACAGCAAGAATTGTTTCCAATTAGCGTGATGTTGTACCCCAAACTTCATGTAAGTTGGGAGTTAGTGCAGGATATGCTGCTGATTTTGTTTTGGGAAATCTCCGATCGGCTTGCTGATGAAGATTTAGCGGTATTTTTACCTTACTTGCGTACTTTGACAGAGATGTTTTCCAGAAATGTATTTGATAATTAGGTAATTGGTAATTGGTAATTGCGTCAAAATTTACCAGTTGCCTATTTAAAATTAAAAGCTGCAACGGCCAAACATCCCCAACCGACAATATAAGCAACTCCTCCCAACGGGGTAATTGCGCCCAGCCATTTGATGTCAGTCAAACTCAGGGCGTACAAACTGCCGGAAAAGACGATCGTGCCGGCAATAAAAGCCCATCCAGCCACTGCAAAAAAGGTTTGAGACTCTTGGGCGCGACTCAAGAGTAAAGCGACGAGTAATAGAGCCAGGGCATGGTACATTTGATAGCGGGCACCCGTCTCAAAAATTGCTAAAGCTCGATCGGTCAATTTCTCTTTTAAAGCGTGGGAGGCAAAGGCACCACCAACGACTGATAAGCCTCCGAATACGGCTGCGGTTGTGAGGAAGATTCGGGTTAGGATTAGTGATGACATATTTTAATGATAATTGAATTTTATTTAATTTTACGGTTGGGTGCGGAAAGGCGATCGGGGTTATTGATTGGGTGGGGGCGGGTTTATCAAGATTATCTGTGCGTGGCATAATCGATCGGTTAACCCGCCCCTACAAATTAATCCTCATATTGTACAGGCCTGTAGATACTGTCTTGAGCTGTCAAGGGGTAGCAGTCAAATAATTGGGGTCGAAAGGCTTTTGGGATTTTAAAATCCCAAAAGCTAAATGCACCAATTTCCGCATCAAAGCACCAATCACCTGCATTTTGACGCCGGCCACGACCCAATAATCTCTCACTCATGGCTTTCAGCAAGGGATTGTAACGCATCGCCACTACTGCTGGCATATATAATGCTTTTCGCAGTCGGACGTTTCCGGTACAAGACAAACGAGTCTTGCCCTTAACCTCCGTCGCTGAACTCCGTTCACAGGGAGTTAAACCGGCGACAGCTTCTAAAAGACTCGCATTATCGTAATCAGAAACCTCACCAATTTCAGCTAATAATACAGAAGCTGTTAAATCGCCAATGCCTGGAATTGAGGTCAACAAGTCACGCTGTTGTTTTAAGTGTGGGTGTTGGTCAAAATGGTCACTAATCAGTTTTTTGATTAGCTGTTGCTGTTGTTTTAGATAGTCCAAGTGTTCGAGGGTAAGGGCAGCAACAGTTGGCGTAGCTGTCTCCAAACGGTTTTGTTCGCTCGTCATCATTTCTGTGACTGATTCGAGCCGTCGCAACAAAGCTTGTAATTCCTTGACTTCCGGCGCGGTTGGTGTCCACATAGACGGTTTCATCGCCGCACAAAAACGAGCAATCAGTGCTGCATCTACGGAGTCTGTTTTAGTTCGTAGAAGTTCACTTTTGGCAAACCCTTTAATACGAGCCGGATTGACAATACTTACCTGAAACCCAGCCCCATAGAGGAATTCGGCTAAAGCGTCACGCCAAAATGCTAGTAGCTTCCATGCAAGCATGGAGCTCGACTACACTTTGTTGTTTGAGCCAGTTATGTAAACTCTCAAACCCTTGAGTATTGTTAGTAAACTTTTTGGGTTTAGTCGCACGACTTTGGCTCAGCAATGAGACATAAAAGTCTTTTTTACTGATGTCTATGCCTAAGACTGTTTTTGTCATAGTTTGCTCTCGATGTACTCCGATTTTATAAAGAACTTGACAGGCAATTAACTACTAGCCTTGTGAATGCAGGCTTTCCCGATTAAACCGAGAGCCTAAGATACTGTCCAGGGTTATGTGCGCCTGTCATCAGAAACGGGAGCTTATCTACGCAGCAGACTTTGCTTGAGTCACTCGGGGCGGGCCAACTTCACCGATTGCTGATGTCCTATAGCAAGCACTTTCTACTGAAACTTGTACCTTGTTGGTAAACTTTTCTTGTTTCTTTAGATTTACCGATGCTAGCGGTTCGATCGCACTTGTCGGGAAAGAGCGCCACATTGATCTGGCGATCATCGCCTCCTTGACGGTACGAGCGCGCTCACCAACTCTTTTAAGATACAAGGGGCGGGTTTTACCAACCATAATCGCCAAAAATTAATAATCCTATAAACCCGCCCTCACCCAACGGTAAGCCTCAATGTACATTTTTTACCTTCGATCAAAGTCAAGGTGGATATAGGTTATTAGTTGTGTGGGGGCGGGTTTATGAGGTTGTATGTGTGCGTCGAATATTATTCGTAAAACCCGCCCCTACCAGACCATCGATCAACCTTGCAAAACTTCAATTAAAGCATCGCCCATTGCCCGACAGCCGACGAGTTTCATGCCTTCAGACATGATATCACCAGTGCGATAACCTCGATCCAAAACTTCGACAACTGCTTGCTCGATTTTATTAGCAGCTTCCGGCTGATTTAAGGCGTAGCGCAGCATCATTGCCGCACTTAAAACTTGGGCGATGGGATTGGCTTTATCTTGTCCGGCGATGTCCGGTGCGGAACCGTGCACGGGTTCAAAAACTCCCGGCCCGCTTGCTCCCAAACTAGCAGAAGGCAGCATCCCAATGCTACCAGTTAGCATCGCCGCCGCATCGGAAAGAATGTCGCCGAATAAATTGCCTGTGACAATCGTATCGAACTGTTTCGGCCAGCGAATTAACTGCATGGCTGCGTTGTCAACGTAGAGGTGAGAAAGTTCGACATCAGGGTATTCTGAAGAAAGGGCAATAATACGATCGCGCCACAGTTGCGAAACATCCAAAACATTCGCTTTATCAACGGAACACAGCCTTTTGCCCCGCTTAGAGGCCGTCTCAAAAGCAACTCGCCCGATTCTATCAATTTCCGACTCGGTGTAAGCCATCGTATTGACACCGCGTTTTTCGCCTGTTTCCGTCTCAAAAATACCTTTCGGTTTGCCGAAATAAATGCCGCCTGTGAGTTCGCGGATGACCATAATATCCACGCCTTCGACAACTTCCCGTTTCAAACTAGAAGCATCAACCAATTGCGGTAAAATAGTCGCAGGACGCAAATTTGCAAACAATCCCAATCCGGCCCGCATTCCTAATAATCCTGTTTCCGGGCGCTGTTCGCGGGGCAAATTATCCCACTTGTAACCGCCGATGGCGGCCAACAATACAGCATCGCAGTTGCGGCATTTTTCCAGTGTTTCTTCGGGCAGCGGATTGCCTGTTGCGTCAATAGCAGCGCCGCCAATTAAAGCTTCTTGAAATTCAAAGCCGATGTCCAATTGTTGACCGACAAGTTTCAGGACATCTACCGCCACAGCGATAATTTCAGGGCCGATGCCGTCTCCTGGTAAAAGAGTGATGCGGTAGTTTTGAGTCATATCGATTTTGGAGTTTTGATTGTAGATTTGAGATTGAGAGTTAATGGGAATTCTTTGGAAATGCCAGACATTCTCACAAGGCTATAATCATATCAGGATAAGCAACCTCAGAATTCATTATGACATTCCCGACTTACCCGCCTGCTCAAGCTGAACCGCCTTTAGACCCCCGGCAGAGTTTGCCAACAATGTACGATTTACCTAGCGAAGATCCAAAGGAGCCCGGTTTGCCAGATACATTTCATTTAGATCAGCCGCAACTCTTGGAATTCACGTTTTTGCCGCCGGGATGGGATGCGGAACAAGTCTTTACAGCCAGTGACCTAAATTTGTATTACGATGCAACACAACCGCGCTGGCATAAACGCCCGGATTGGTTTGCTGCGGTGGGTGTGCCAAGGCTTTATCAAGGGCGCGATATGCGTTTGAGTTATGTAGTTTGGCAAGAACGGGTAAATCCGTTTGTGGTGGTGGAATTGCTATCGCCGGGAACTGAAGATGAAGATTTAGGGCGGACTGTTCAGCAAGCTGGAGAACCGCCGACTAAGTGGCAAGTTTACGAACAAATTTTGCGGATTCCTTACTATTTTGTGTTCAGTCGCTACACGGATGAATTGCGAGCTTTTCATCTTGTAGGAGGCCACTATGAACCGGCAGAATTAATTGATGGGCGGTTATTTATTCCTGAGTTGCAGTTGAGTTTAGGTTGGTGGCAAGGCAGTTACAAGAGTATGAATCGGTTGTGGTTGCGGTGGTTTACGGCCCAAGGAGGGTTGATTTTGAGTCCGGGTGAAAGAGCAACGGCGGCGGAACGGCAACTGATAGAATCTCAACAGCAACTCATAGCTTCTCAACAGCAACTGACAGAATCTCAACAGCGAGAGGAAAGACTAGCGGCGCGGTTGCGGGAGTTAGGCATCGATCCTGAACAGTTGGTTTAACTGAGATGTTGCACCATTCTCAATAAGTCTTTTAGGAACAGGCAAGATGCCTGTTCCACAAAGAGTGAATTTTCTTGTGGAACGGGCATCTTGCCCGTTCTTGAGAATGGTGCAACATGTGAGTTTAATAGTTTTCGCACTCAGGCCTGGTGAAACCCATTTTCAACTCCTCGAATCCGCGCCACAAGATTGAAATAAGATAAACACAGTTCGATCGCACGCACGTACAAAAAAATCGGCAAGGAGTCGCACCAGTGGCAGAGGGCGAAGGCATACCAACACCAGCACAGATTGATTATCGGGACTATTCTTGGGCCTTTTGGCCGGTCGTCCCCCTCTATCCCTACAGCAAGCGGCGCACCATCCGCAAGGAAATAGTCAAGGACACAATCTGGACTTTTGACCAACTACAAGGCATTTTTTACGTTGTCGTCCCGATTCGGATGACAGTAATTAAACTAGAACCCGAAGGCCTTCTCGTCTACGCCCCCGTGGCACCGACTCCTGAGTGCATCCGCTTGCTAAAGGAGTTAGTAGCAGAGCACGGCGAGGTGAAGTACATCCTGCTGACAACGGTTTCGGGCATCGAACACAAGGTTTTTGTCGGCCCCTTTGCGAGGTGTTTTCCCGAAGCGCAGGTGTTTGTCGCCCCGCAGCAGTGGAGTTTCCCGGTGAATTTGCCGCTGAGTTGGCTGGGTTTGCCGGCCAAACGCACGTCTGTACTGCCGTTTGACAGCAGCAACACGCCGTTAGCCGATCAATTTGACTGGGCAATTCTCGGCCCCCTCGACCTCGGTTTGGGCAAATTTGCTGAAGTTGCGTTATTTCACAGACGATCGCGCACGCTGATGTTAACAGATTCCGTGGTTTCCATTCCCGAACATCCGCCCGCGATCGTCCAACTCGACCCCTACCCGCTGCTGTTTCACGCCAAAGAAAGCGCCTCGGACATTGTGGCAGACACCCAGGAAAATCGGCGCAAAGGGTGGCAGAGAATCGCCTTATTTGCCATGTATTTTAGCCCCAGCGTGCTGGAAGTGCCGCCGTGGTCGGAGGTATTTGCCAGCGCGCGCCAAGCGCCAGAACGCTCTAGAAAAGCTTATTTCGGGTTGTATCCGTTCAAGTGGAAAACACATTGGGTGCGATCGTTTGAGGCTTTGCGGGGAGGGGGGCGGTTGTTGGTGGCGCCGATTTTGCAGACTTTGATTCTCAACCGCGCGCCGAGGGAAACTCTCGATTGGGTGGAAAAAGTGGCGAGTTGGGACTTTCAAAGGATTGTACCCTGTCACTTCGATAGTGCGATCGACTGCCGGCCGCGTGAATTTCGGCAAGCATTCTCGTTTCTGGAAAAACACTCGCCTGTTAATTCCTTACCCGAAGATGATTTTAAATTGCTCAGGCAGATTGATGCGGGTTTGAATAAAACTGGTTTGGTTCCCCCTGCGAAAGACAAGGTTTAATCATTTGAGTTCACAATCTTTTCGATTTCCGCTAACTCCCAGATCCCCCCTAACCCCCCAAAACATCGGGGGGGACTAGAGTCTTCTTGCGTCCCCCTTCTTAAGGGGGATTTAGGGGGATCTAGACTTGGATATAAACGAGAGAAAGAGAGGGTTTTATTCTTAAGTTGAGACGCTTTGAACACTGCCCTGTCCCTACTCAATCAATTTATGAAATTTTCAACTTAAATTCATCAAACTTCACCACTTCCGACTCCGGTTTCCGCGTATCAAAATAGTAGCTGCTAACCGTACCCTCCCCCGTATCAAAAATAGTAAAAGCCGTAATATCATTGCTATCAATATACGGCAGCGGCCGCCCGTCTTCTCCCAACAAAGGCGCAACAGTCGGCACCACAGGTTCCAATCCGTTCGGGTCTCCAATAGCGCTGTAATCTTCCCGATATCCCGGCGGCACAAATCGGCGCTTTTCCCCCGCAAAAGCACCGTAACTGTTGCCCACATTAGAAGTCTCCAAAAAGTGCATTCCGCTGGAACTGACAAATCGATTCCACAAGTGCGAATGTCCGTAAAATACCAACTGCACCCCCGCTGTTTCTAGTAGCGGCACTACATCCCGAATCAGATAATCTTGCTCTTTCGGATACTCGTAACGCACCATTTTAATCTCGCCATCGAGAGCGCGATCGACTATTTGCACTGGGTCAGTATAAGCAGGTACAATATTGTCACCCAGAGAATGAGGCGGGTGGTGAAACATCACAATTTTATATTTTGCCTGCTGGAATTCCGCACTCTTTAACTCTTGTTGCAGCCAGCTATATTGAGCGCTGCCCTTGACAATCGGCTCAAAAATATGCTGTCCGTATCCCCATTTTTCGGGATGATTAAAATCTTCGTCTCGTTCCCGATACCTGCCTCTGGCACCCGGATCTAAATTCGGAGTCCGCCAGATATTCGCAACATACAAAGTAACTAACCGCACGTCCCCAAAAGTCACAGCATAGTAATTTTTTCTTTCTGGTAAATTAAAGATTTCGTCATAAGTAGCGCTATTAAAAGTATTGTTTTTTAGCCAAATTTCCCGCATTGAAGAGTCATTATTAGGATTCAAAGATGCAGCAAGTTTAGTGTATATTTTCTCGGCAGCGGCACGGGGAAAAGGATCATTAAATTGGTCATCGAGTTTGCTGCTAAGTGCAAAGCGACCCATGATTTCGTGATTGCCAATGGCGGGAAATAAAGGCGCGTGTTGGATCAGTTCGCCGCCGCTGTAAACGGTTTTGATGCCGTTTTTGTCGAGTTCGGAAAATGCGCGACCTTGCAAAGCGGGAAAGAAGGCGCGGCCTCGGTCGTCGTCAAACCATTCAGAAGCGCGATCGGGTATATTAATTAAATCCCCTGCCATGAAAACCGCGTCAACTCTCCCAACTGTTTCGGCTACTTTCTGAAGGTTTGCCGCTGTCATCGGCATCAATTGATGGTCGGAAGTGAGGAGAATTTTAAGCGCAATTCCTGCTGCTGGTGTGGGAGAAAGAGTGAATATTTTGCTGCTGACAGATGCGCCGTCTTTCCTTTCGCTGGTGACTCGATAAGGAATGCGAACACCGGGCATTAAATTGAGGACTTCTGCTTCATGGCGCCAGATGTCGCGGACAATTGGATTGCTGTCAATTATGCTTTGTTTGATTTCATCGGAGATGCGCGAGTCTTTGTCTTCGCGAGTGCGGCTTAGCTTCGCAGTATTTGCCGTCACAACTCGATTCAAATTTTCGCCGTAAGCAACAGTGTTGCGAGTACCGGCAAACTCGGTAAACCAGACAACTCGCACCGAGTTTGCTGTTGGGAGTTGCAGAAACGGATCGGTTAAAAGTTGAGGTTCGTTGAGGTAAGATGGCATAATGAAACCTAGCAAGATGACAATCAAAATCAAAACAGCAAAAAACCAGGGATTGCGAGAATAACCTTGAGAAAATTCTACTTTATTAGGCAAAGGTGTTAACATAAGGAAGAAGTCATTAGTCAATCGATTTTAGATTTTAGATTTTAGATTTTAGATTTTAGAGGCGAACCCACGGATAAATTCGGGGGTTCCTTTATCGGATACAGGTTGTTTATTTCTCCAGGGATGAATCCGGGGGCTTGTATCCTGGATGCTTTCGGTCATTAGTTGTAGGGGGGGCACCAGCAAAACAGAACTCCCCCCCCCAAATACATATAAACCCGCGCCACCAACTTTAAATTTTAAACTACCAACGTTATCAAAAAGTTAAGAAATTAGTAAAATATCTCACATCTAACAAACTTCAACCATTTTTTCACATCTTCCAATCTCTCCATTCTCTTTCTCTGCGCCCTCTGCGCCCTCTGCGGTTCAATAAAAAAAATTCTCAAAAATGATTGAGACTTGCGATATAACATTCTTAACACCCTGACTTCAATCTAAAATCTAAAATCTAAAATCTAAAATCTAAAATCCCAAATGATTGAGACTTGCGATCTAACATTCTTAACACTCTGACTTCAATCTAAAATCTAAAATCTAAAATCTAAAATCCCATGACCCGCCACCTTCTCAAAGCTAACTGCAACACCGTACACTTGGGCGGTTTTTCTCCGAATATCGAACCTGCATTAACGGTGGATTCGGGCGATCGCATCGACATCGAAACCTATTCAGGATATTATGTTGCTGACAAAGCGCCGCCCGAATTTCTCACCCCCGAATTTTTAGATATTTGTCAGAATTTGCCTCCCAACCGCAAAGTTGGCCCGGGGCCCCACTTGCTGACAGGTCCGATTTATGTTAACAATGCCGAACCGGGAGACGTTTTAGAAATTCACATTGAGGATGTTTACCCGAGTTTACCAGTAGGATTTAATGCAATTCGCGCCGGATGGGGTTCTTTGCCTGAGTATTTCCCCGAACCTAAACTGCGGTTTATTCCGCTAGATTTAGAGCAAAAAATTGCAGAATTTCCCCCTGATAGCGGCATTCGGATTCCCCTGCATCCTTTTTTTGGAATTATCGGCGTTGCCAATGCAGAAATCAACCGTTCTTCTATTCCTCCAGGGCGCTACGGCGGCAATATGGACAATCAGGAACTCCAACCAGGAACGCGGTTATTTTTACCTGTTTTTCTGCGCGGCGGTTTACTGTCCGTCGGCGACGGGCATTCGGCACAAGGAGACGGTGAAGTTGACGGTACTGCCATTGAAACTTCGATGAACGGGACTATTCAAATCATTTTACGCAAGGATTTTTTTCTGATATTTCCGTTTGCGGAAACGCCCACTCATATTGTGATTGTGGGATTTGGTAGAACATTAGATGAAGCGTTTGAGATGGCGGTAAAACAGACGGTTTATTGGCTGCAAAAGTTTGCAGGTTTCAAAGAGGAAGATGCTTATGTCTTGTGTTCGCTCGCGGTAAATTTTCGGATTACGCAGGCTGTCAACAATCCTCAAAAAGGAGTTCACGGAATGATTCCCAAGTGTATTTTGCTCGATGTGAACATTATTGACCGCCGAGCTTGAGGTAGTATGATAACACGCGAGCGACCAAAAAATTAGGATCGCGATCGCACAAAGTACACAAATTTGTCACTGCTGTGGTCGATCGGGATCGCGATCCAGTTGACAATTAAGCTTAAAATGGGATACGTTACCAGTTTTACGTAAATCGAACTCAACATGAAAAACCTGACTGACGATGTTGCCAAAAAAGATTTAGTCGATCGAGCTTTTGGGAGTGCAGCAATACCAGATCCGGCAGCATGGGTGCACGAACATTATTTTCTGGCTAATTTCGCCGATACTCTGGCCCACATCCAAGAACATCTGTCTGAAGACAGTAGCGAAATCGGCGAGAATGGTGAACCGGGCGAGGGAATATTATCGATCGATGCCAAAATTAGAGATTTGTTGAGAGCTACTTTTAGCGACGACGGCTGGCAGTATGTCGAAAGTTTATTGTGAGTTTGGTAAAATCCACAAGTATTTGTACGTTCATAACTTGAGAGCGTAAGTTATACCAGTTTAAAAAAACAATCCAACTTTCGGCCGACCATCTACCTCATTATATCGTGCGTTAGGCCCAGTTCTTCAATCTCCAATATAAAATCTCCAATAATATAAATTCCGGCGGCACCGGAATGATATCAAATCCGCGCCCAGAAAGTCGGGCGTAAAGTCGAATCAAGCTGCCAACAGATAATTCGGGCAATTTTCATTTTTTTTACCCCTCCTTCTACAGTCAACAGTCAACAACGATCGGGAGTGCAACCGGAACTTATATAATATCAGTTTCCTCCCCCAACGCAGACTCGCAATTCAAAGTAGCTGCGTGCATTTCCACCCCAATTTGAAGTAAATTTGACGCATTGTGATGTAGGATACTTTAGATGGGGGAGAAATTACTGTCGCTAGGAATTTCGATCGATCGCAAAAACGCTGCACTTTCTTCGGGCAAAGCAGTATTGATAAACATCCCGCTGCCCAACTCAAACCCAGCTTGCTTGGTGACTCTGGGAATAATTGCGATATACCAGTGAAAGTATTTTGTTCCCCCTTCGGCGATCGGCACCGATCGAATATTATAGTTGTAATCTGGATTGTTTAATCCGTAATAAAGCTTAGCGAGTACAGTTTTCAAAGTATCAGCAAGATCCGTAATTTCCGCATCAGTAATCTCATCAAACGAAGAGGAATGCCGGCGCGGAAAAATCCAAGTGTGAAACGGTGAAAGTGCAGCGTAAGGGATAAAAGCCACAAAATGTTCGCTCTCACAAATCACTCTTTCCTTCGCCGCTAATTCATCTTCCAAAGTCCGGCAAAACAGACAGTCTCCGGTGTCATCAAAATATCTAATAGCTTCGTCGATGCGGCTGCGAAATTGGCTGGGTACAACGGGCGTTGCTGCTATCTGCGAGTGGGGGTGTTCGAGAGAAGTTCCGGCAGTTTCCCCGTGATTTTTGAAGATAATAATTGTTTCAATGTAGGAATTTTTTCTAATTTCTACATAGCGCTGGCGGTATACTAAAAGTATGTTTGTAACTTCTTCCACACTCAACAAAGCTGTCGTCAAATCGTGTCGCGGGTGTTCTACAATTACTTCGTGAACGCCGATTCCCGCCATCGTGCGGTGAATTCCCGATGATATCCTCATCCATTCTGCTGTCGGGGAGAGTGCGGGATATTTGTTGCGAATTGCCCTGACTTTCCACTCAGTGCGATCGCCCAAACGGCAAGTTTCTAAGGTTCCGTCTTGCTCATTTCCCACGCAAAACGGGCAATCGGCACGGTGCGGTGGCACTGCTGCTGCCCACTTTTTTTTGTTGGCGAATTCGTCCGGTCTTTTGGCCCGTTCGGTGGCGATGATTACCCAATCTCTGGTAATTAAATTTTGTCTAAGTTCAGACACTTTTTTACATTCAGTTGCAGGGTTTAACCGTTTATTATTGTATAGAACAATTTGTCTTGTGTCACTCGCTATTGCAGTTTTTTAACAAATCTTGATTTCTAAGTTTCCCAGCAGTTCCCAACAGAACTTAACAACAGTTGGCATCGACGATAGAAGGCGATTAGGGCTAAATTGGTACAGAATATCTGTCTAGGCAGTACGGGTAAGCACAGATTTTAACCTGAGAGATTAAGCCAATTGCAACTGCACATTCTGCAACTTGCAAATCGCTTTCAAGACTTGCGCCAACAACAGCGATCGCTCTCGGTCAATCAAATTCAATTCCGGTAAAATCTGATAAGTACAAGGATTTCCCCGCGTCACCCGCACAAACCGATAACTTTCGCCATTCGTCGTCAATCCCCAAACAGACGATTGCTGCTGCAAACTTTTATAAGTATAAGTCAGGAGTTGCGGCAAACCAGTCAAAGGTGCGATCGCACTATTTTTCGCCTCCACTACCAAAATCCAAAACTGTGCCGCCGCGAGCTCTGCATCCGGCTGATTTACGGCTAAAATATCCAAGCGCCCTTTAATTAAAGTATCCGCATCCTCAACCTCGATCGGGATGCTATCTTCCATTGTCAGCACGATCGGAATTTCAAAAAATCCCGTTAATCTCATTAATGGTGAAAGCACTAAAAACTTAACAAGTTTTGCAGAAACTTTCCCTGCTTCTAGATGACGCCAAAAGTGATTACCGATTAGCAATAATTCCTGCTGTTCAAAATCCGTCAGAGGTTCCATAGATAAAACTTCAGCAAAAGAGCCTCCTATTTGTCTTGCCAATTTGAGAAGGCGGCGAACGTCATTTAGCGAGAGTTGGCTTGCTTCTAAATTTTGCGTCATGGCTTTAGTGCGATCGGCTGTTAATGTCAATAATCAAATCAATTATAAAAGCATTACCATCGGATTTGTTATGATATAATCATACCAGATATCGCTCCTATAAATCGGGTAGTTTGTATGAAAGCAATTAAAGTGATGGCAACGATCGACGATCGAGGACAATTGTGCGTTGGTGAACCGCTCAAGTTATATCGCAACAGCCGAGCCGAAGTAATTGTGCTGGTTCCGGAAGTAACAGAAATTAATAAAGAGAAGCAATCTCATGAAGCCAACCACCAAACCACGCAACTTGAAGACTATTTCAACTTCCTCAGACCAGATGATATTCGGCTCAAAGGTTCCCGCATTGGCATCGAAACCATTCTCTATGAATACCTGTTTCGCGCTAGAACTCCCGAAGAAATCGCTAACATTTACACATCGCTCACCCTGGAACAAGTTTATGCGACCATTTTGTACTACCTGCACAACAAAGAAGTAGTCGGTAAATACATAACCGAATGGCTGGAGTGGGGAGAAAAAATGCGAGAAGAACAACGTCGCAATCCTCCTCCTGTGGCCGAAAAACTCCGTAAACTGAGAGCAGAAAGAGATGCAAGGAGAAAAGCTGATGGCAATCCAGTATCTCTTTGATGAAAATGTCGATCCTGCCTATGCTAACCAAATTCGCCGTCGCAATCCTGATGTGGTTGTTCTAGCAGTGGGAGAACTAACAGCACCTTCCAAAGGCACTCTCGACCCGGAAATTCTTATTTGGTGCGAAATCCATAATTTCATTCTCGTTACCAACAACCGCCGCTCTATGCCCGTTCATTTAACAGATCATCTAGAGCAAAATCGCCATATCCCAGGAATATTCATCCTAAATTCCAAGCTGAGTATTGGTCAAAATATTGAGGAACTGCTTCTGATTTATGAAGGAGCGTTTGATGATGAGTACCAAGATAGAATTGACCATTTACCGCTACCATAATTTATAACAGCTCCCCAATACCTACAAAATTTCCCCAAGTCTTAAGGAAAATAAACATACTTTTGTCCCAACTTATGCACACAATAGCTAAAAAGAGTAACTGAACTAAAAACTAACAGCAATGTCACAAGATACCATCGAATCAATTCTTCATGAAAAACGCCTATTTCAGCCGCCCGCTGAATTCTCCCAAAAAGCTCACATCAAAAGCCTAGAAGAATACCAAGCCCTCTACGACAAAGCCAAAGCTGACCCCCAAGCATTCTGGGCAGAACTCGCGGCCAAAGAATTGCACTGGTTCCAAAACTGGGATACCGTGCTCGACTGGCAGCCGCCTTTTGCTAAATGGTTTGTCAACGGTAAAATTAATATTTCTTACAATTGTCTCGATCGCCACTTAACCACTTGGCGCAAAAATAAAGCCGCCCTGATTTGGGAAGGCGAACCAGGAGACTCGCGCACACTCACCTACGCGCAACTCCACCGCGAAGTCTGCCAAATGGCGAACGTCATCAAAGAATTGGGAGTCCAAAAAGGCGATCGCGTCGGCATTTATATGCCCATGATTCCCGAAGCTGCGATCGCCATGCTAGCCTGCGCCAGAATCGGTGCAGTACACAGCGTTGTTTTTGGCGGTTTTAGTGCAGAAGCTTTGCGCGATCGGCTCAACGACGGCGAAGCAAAACTCGTCATCACCGCTGACGGTGGCTTCCGCAAAGATGCAGCAGTCGGCCTCAAAGCACAAGTAGACAAAGCATTAGCAAATAATGCCACACCAAGCGTTACCAACGTTCTCGTAGTTCAGCGCACCAAACAGGAAGTACACATGGAACCGGGGCGCGATCTTTGGTGGCACGACTTGCAAAAAGACGCCTCCGCCGACTGCCCCGCCGAACCGATGGACAGCGAAGATATGCTGTTCGTACTCTACACTTCGGGCAGTACCGGAAAACCGAAAGGAGTCGTCCACACCACAGGTGGCTACAACCTTTACACCCACATGACAACAAAGTGGATCTTCGACCTCCAAGATACCGATGTCTACTGGTGCACCGCAGACGTAGGCTGGATTACAGGCCACAGTTACATAGTCTACGGCCCGCTTTCCAACGGCGCGACCACAATCATGTACGAAGGTGCGCCCCGCGCGTCCAACCCAGGCTGTTTTTGGGATGTGATCGAAAAATACGGCGTCACCGTTTTCTACACTGCACCCACTGCGATCAGAACATTCATGAAAATGGGCGAACACTTGCCCAACGCGCGCAATTTGTCCTCTTTACGATTGTTAGGAACCGTCGGCGAACCGATCAATCCCGAAGCTTGGATGTGGTATCAGCGCGTAATTGGCAACTCGAATTGTCCGATCGTCGATACTTGGTGGCAAACAGAAACCGGGGGAATTATGATTACCGCTTTGCCCGGTGCAATTCCTACAAAACCCGGTTCTGCAACCCTACCGTTCCCCGGAATTGTGGCTGATGTTGTTGACCAAGATGGCGAACCAGTAACTAACGAAAGCGGCGGTTATTTAGTGGTGAAACATCCTTGGCCGGGAATGATGCGTACACTTTACAACGATCCCGATCGTTTTCGCCGCACTTATTGGGAATATTTGCACCCGAAAGATGGCGAATTTGTGTACTTTGCAGGGGACGGCGCGCACAAGGACAAAGACGGTTATTTCTGGGTAATGGGCCGCGTTGACGATGTAATTAATGTGGCAGGACACCGACTCGGCACAATGGAAGTTGAGTCAGCTTTGGTATCGCATCCAGCGGTGGCGGAAGCTGCGGTTGTCGGTAAACCCGACGAGATTAAAGGTGAGGAAATTGTCGCCTTTGTGACGCTGGACAACTCGCAGCAACCTAGCGATGAATTGGCTAAGGAATTGAAGCAGCACGTTGTTAAGGAAATTGGGGCGATCGCCCGTCCCGGCGAAATTCGATTTACTGATGCTTTGCCGAAGACTCGAAGCGGGAAGATTATGCGGCGGTTGCTGCGTTCTTTGGCTGCAGGACAAGAGGTTTCTGGGGATACTTCGACTTTGGAAGACCGGACGGTTTTGGATAAGTTGCGGGGTGGTTCGTAGGGGAATTTTTTAACCGCAGATAAACGCAGATAAACGCGGATAGTAGTCTGGTTTATCTGCGGTTTTGTTAAAATAAGTTATTATACTCTTATCAGCTTTCTGCCCAGCGAGCGATACAACTAGAAGACTACTTCAATTTCCTGGCAGCCCACGATCTCCGTCTCAGCGGGAAAACTCTGCCAACTGCGGTCGCAGCGAGATGCAAAGATAAAAATCGAGGGCAATCCAGTATTTATTTGATTAAAATAGGGAGATTGTCTGCAATGAATACTCAGCTAGTACCATTTCAACAAAGTGATTTGTGGGGATATCGAGATGAAAACAATGAAATAGTAATTTCGCCTGAATTCAATTATGCTCATGAGTTCTCGGAAAGTCTAGCAGCAGTGAAGATAGTAGAAAAGTGGGGTTATATTGACAATTTTGGAAAGATAGTAATACAGCCTAGATATGATAGTGCTGGAAAATTTTATAGTGGTGTTGCCAGAGTTAAAGTTGGTAATAAGTATGGATATATCAACAATGTAGGGCGAATGCTAATTAAACCTAAATTTGAGTGGTCGGGAAACTTGGGTGAAGGCTTAATTCCAGTTAAAATTGGTGAAAAAATAGGTTATATTGATAAGATGGATAACGTAATTATAACCCCTCAATTTGATAAGGCGATTAGTTTTTCCGAGGGTATTGCAGCAGTCAAAATAAATAATAAATGGGGGTATATAGATCAGAGTGGTCGCCTACTAGGTAAGCTGGAATTTGATGAAGCGACTCAACTTTGTGAGGGTTTAGGGCGAGTCAAAGTTGGTAATCAATGGGGGTATGTTAATCAGAAAGCTCAAATAGTAATTCAATGCCAATTTGATGAAGTTGCTGACTTTACAGAAGGAATTGCTCAAGTTATGAAGTCCAATGAAATTTATCATATTGACAAAATGGGTGATGTATTATGGTAACTAGCCTGAGTTGGGTATTCAAGAATTATCTAGGTAAAGCTAAGTTATCAGCTAATTCAAGAGTTATCCGAGAAATCACCTCAACATCCCTTGAGACACGCCATGCTCCCAGAAACCGTACAGTTGCAAATTCCTTTTCAAGTCCTAGTAGATGCGATCGCCTCCCTCCCACTCGCAGAAAAACGCCGACTTTGGCAAATCTTAAATGAAGAAATTACTCAAGCAGAAACCAACCAGCCCTCTCAAGTTCTGATTCAAAATAACAATGGGTCGGATTACAAACCCACAGGGGAAATCTTGACTGCGGCAGAAATACGCGATCGCTATCCCCGCGAGTGGGTGCTAATTGCTGATACTGAATCCGATGATTTATGGAATGTGATTCGCGGTGAAGTTTTAGCTCACTCACCGCAGCGAGAGGAAATCGATCGAGCTTTGACAAATTTTAAAGATGTCCGGTCAATTTCTATAGAATATACTGGCCCTATTCCTGATGAATATTCGGTGCTATCGTGACTTTGCAAAGACTTTATCGGTGCTCGCGTTACGGAAATTTACTCGTCTTAAAAGCTGCTGCCTCTAGCACAAGTAATACTGTCAGACAATTCAGATTATTAGTTGATACAGGCTCAACTTATACCGTTTTGCGGGTAAATATATTAGAAGCTCTTGGTTGCGATATCCAAAATCCTCTACGCAGAATTAGGACATCAGCAGGTGGCGGTATTGTCGAAGCGCCAGTAGTAGCTGTGCCTTGGTTTAATTGCTTGGGCGAGCGTTTAGAAAATTTTCCTATAGTTGCCTACACGTTACCTGCAACCACTTTTGTAGACGGTTTGCTAGGGATGGATTTTCTTACTCCTATGCAAGCTGTTATCTATGCTAAAGAGGGAGAGATTCGCATTCGTTTATGACTTATCGATAACTTTTATCTGGTTGGAAGAGCGGACGGTTTTGGATAAGTATTCCAGAACAGCCATTATTCTTTCTCCTTGTAGTTGCGGTTTAAGATAATTGCATCATAATTTGCTATTATATAACCATGAAGTCTAATATTACTCGTGTTGTTCTATGTCTGCTTTAGACCTGTACCACAATACAGTTAAAAAATGTCTCGTCAATGATGGGTGGATAATTACTCACGATCCTCTCCATCTCAAATGGGGAAAAAAAGATATGTATGTGGATCTGGGAGCAAAACAGGTGCTGGCTGCAGAACGAGGAGAACAAAAAATTGCTGTGGAAGTCAAAAGCTTTGTCAGCGATTCAGAAATGCAGGACTTGAGAGAGGCGATCGGACAATTTACTATTTATCGATCTGTGCTTCAAAGAACTTATCCAGAACATACGCTTTATCTGACTGTTCGCGATATCACCTATGAATCTCTATTTGAAGAACCGATCGGTCAATTAATGATTGAAGATGAAAGCTCAAGCTGATTGTATTCGACCCAAATCAAGAGGCGATCGTAAAATGGATACTTTAGCTAACTTTAGAAACACGATTAAAACAGTTCTCGAACCTTACACAAAAATTCCTTACTCTCATGGCGATATAATTTGTAAAGCCGTGTTTGATGAAAAATCTGATTGTTACCTGCTAGTTACTTTAGGCTGGGATAAAGCCAAACGAATTCACGGCTGTTTGGTTCATATAGATATTATTGATGATAAAATTTGGGTACAGCGAGATGAGACAGAATACGGCGTGACGAAAGAACTTGTAGCTGCGGGAATTTCCAAGGATTCCATTGTTTTAGGTTTTCATCCCGCAGATGTCAGACCCCATACAGGTTATGCAGTTGTGTAGTTAATGAATTATTTGGCTCATCTATTCTTATCAAAAGGCACGCCAGAATCCCTGATTGGCAACCTCTTAGGAGATTTTGTCAAAGGAACGGCCCTCAACCTTTATCCCGATGAAATTAGAAAGGGCATCGATTTGCACCGCAAAGTAGATAGCTACACGGACTCTCACCCAATAGTGCGATCGAGTAAAAGCCTTGTTTGCGCCGATAGACGCAGGTTTGCTGGAGTTTTGATAGACGTGTTTTACGACCACTTCTTGGCTAAAAATTGGCTGGAATATTCAGAAATTCCGCTTCCCGATTTTTCTCGCCATGTCTATCAAGTCCTCCAAGACAATCGCGATATATTGCCTGAATCTCTCCAGCGCGTGCTGCCAACAATAATTGCCCGCGACTTGCTTTCATCTTATCAGGAAATTGCCGAAATCGGCATCACTCTTACAAGAATGTCTGCCCGAATCAAGCGGACAAATAACTTAGCAAGCGGCATAGAAGATTTGACAGCTAACTATCAGCGCTTAGAATCCGATTTTCGAGATTTTTTTCCCGATTTGATAAAATACGCGACTGTTAGCAAATATTAATACAAACAACAAAAATTACAGTTGCTATTGATAGCGGACTCGTGTATAATTCAAGCGATACCTGCATGAAATCTCAAGTACAACAGGGTTCAAAATATGGCAACCAGAATTCAGAACCTGCAAATAACTAAAGTAGTTGACGGCGACAGCATCAAAATTTCTCTCAACGGCAAAAACGAGTCTCTGCGCCTGATTTGCGTCGATACAGAAGAAAGTCTTTCGGGAGGCTCTAAACCTGTAACTGCGGCGGGGAAAGCAACTTCGGAAATGGCTAAAAAATACTTCGCCACAGCAGATGGCGGACTTGCTCAAATTGACATAGAATTTGATACAGATGACCCAATAGAAATTGCGGTGGAAAAACACCGCGACAACTACGGGCGTCTCCTGTGTTACGTACATAAAGACGGAGAAAATTACAATCTTAAACTAATTGAAGAAGGCTGGAGTCCTTACTTCGTCAAATACGGGCGCTCCAGATTGTATCACCGACAAATGACTGAGGCTGAATCGGCAGCAAAAGCTTACAATCTGATGATTTGCAATCCGATTATTAATGCCAAAATTCCCTCTCGAAACTATGCTAATTTACTGCCTTGGTGGTCGATGCGAGGCTCGATAGTTGAAGAATTTCGGTTGTCGGAAGCAACGGCAGGAGCGCTTTCTTTGAGGTTGGACTACCCGAAAATATTAGCTGCTTCTGAGAAAGCTAAATCTATTACTATTTTCTGCGATTTGCAGGCTGGAATTAATAAATGGATCGGCGGAAGCGCTTTGATTTATGCTGGCTCAGTTTATCATAAATTAGATTTGTGGATACCCGATGCTGAAACTGATGAAAGAGCTCCATTGAAGCGGCTAATCGAGAAGCGTTATGCGGGTCTGGGACGGGGATATGTGTATGTCAGTGGGAAGGTAGAACGGTACAAAGGGAAGCCGCAAATAGTTTTGAAGGATATCAAACAACTTTCAGACTTTCCCCGATAATATTTTAACGAGAGTTAATTTTATCAATCCTTTTTATTACATATAATTTTCTTAAGAAGTACGATCGCGCAAATAGAGGGCAATCCTAAAAAAAGCTCGCCCTCTATTCAGCCATGATATTCTATTTATCCAGAGGTGCAGGAAAATTTATTGTTGCATTGAAGGAGTAGTGAAAAATCTACATCCTAATGGATTTGTGCGTGCAGATTGATTTTGAGGAGTGGTTATAGGAGGACTAGAGTCAGAAGGTGTGCTATTCAATTTTGAGACGGTAAAAGATTTAGAATTGTTAGGAGTTTTGCCGATGTTGCTAACAGAACTGTTGGTAAAATCGAGTGACTCGGTACTTGTGATATCCTGTGTTGCATTTACATTTGTCTGCGATCTGACAGTGGTTTGTGCCTGACAGGGATAGGCAGTCATAGCAGAAATTACAGCAAAGCTCAAAAACCCAAGATAGCCCGTTGATTTAATCATATTTATCTAAGCCTAAACTTAAAGAACTATTAGTAATGCTCCTAATAATAAATTAAGTTAGAAAAACTTATGTTTCAAGCGTGTTTATGCGTATTTTTTTGAACTTAATAATTACGTATTTGTATGGAGTAAAAAAATATGCAAACGGAGAAATTACTATTAAGTGTAAAGTTTCAGTAAAAATAGCGGGTTTTTACTGAGAAAAAATCTTAGGAAATCCCGCTGGGGTTTTAATGACTGTCTGCTGAGGGAATAACACCTTTCTCGCTTAACAGGCAGGATGCCTGTTCCACAAAATAAAATTTTATTGTGGGCGGTTCTCCGGAGTGGGTTGACCAAAATTGTTTGCAATTGGGGATTCGATCCAGTAAACCCGCCCTCACAGCATTAGATTCTTAAAAAGAAAATGAAGTTCTCAATACACCAACTGAGATCGGGTCGCTATCGGGAGTGTGACCGGGTTGAAAAATTAAGATCAATCCAGGGGTGACACTGATATTATCATTCACCTGCCAGCGGTAGAATACCTCTACATGAGTAGTCGTTCCGGGTTGCCCGCCCGATCGCCCTAAACCCGTATCTAAAAAATCAGGAACGTTATTGCCTGTAGGTAAATTGCTGCTGACAATTTTAGGCGGTTGCCCGATATAAATTCCTCCTAAATTTCCTGCTTTAAACAAATCGGGGAAATTTAAAAAAACCATATAATTTGTAGTTGCTACCGTACCAGATTTACCGGGAATGCGAGAATTAGTATAACCAGCCCAACCTCCCAGAGAAACTCGCGATGAAATGCGCCAGTTTAAACTTGCTCCAACTGCATTTGTTTCCAGAGGCTCGGACTTATTGGTGCTAGGATTGATAGCAGTTAATTTGCCATCGCCAGCCAAATTAATCAGATTACCGTCCGGCGAATAATCATTAACATAATACACAGTAAAATCAACTGGATCGGCTGGTGTAAGAGTTAGTTGTACCCCCAATGTATTGTGTCCTTGAGACCCGTTGGAGCTGACAAAAAATCCGGAAATATTAGTAGAATAAACTGCTTGTAAACTTGCTCGCTTCGCAAATTGCCAGTCAATGCCGATGCCGCCTAAACCTAAACCAGTGTTCAAAATTGGGTTTCTTTGGGCGAAGGCAGAAAGGGGGCCGGAAGCTGCACTTTCGACCCGATTCGGCCCTCGAAAACCAGTAACCATGTTAACTCCTGCTGTTCCTGCAAACACTGCCAATTTGTCACCGACCAGAAAGCGGAAGTTGAGGTCGCTGATAGTGAATCCAGGAGTTTCTCCTAAATTATAAGCAACGTTTACGTCTTCGGTTAATTGTGGTGAATTGCTTCCGTTCTGGTTGTAAAAACCGATTAATAAGTTACTTCGAGGACTAAATTGAGTGGTTAAATATAATTGAGTGAAGTTGATCGAGTTGACATTTGTACCGGGGTCTTTGGTATCTCTTTTGCCGTTTCGGGGAGTCCGATCCGCACGGTTGGGCGTGCGCCCTTGTATTCCAAAGATTGTGAACCCCGACAGCTTAGTTGTAGTCGAAAATTGATTGGCTTCTAGTTCGCTAGTTCGCGCTTCTAGCACATCCACTCTGCCTCGCAGTGTGGCAAGTTCGGCGGCAAATTCTTCTTGCAATTTTTGCAGTTTTATTAAGTCGTCTCGCTTAGCTAGACTTTCAGTTGATTTGGCGATGGACTCGCGGATTGTATCTAAACAAGCATTGATTCCGGCTGCAAATTCATAGCGCGTTATAGCGCGGTTTCCGCGATAGGTTCCGTCGGGGTATCCAGCTATGCAGCCGTATCTTTCTACTAAGGATTGCAGTGCTTGAAATGCCCAGTCTGTCGGCTGTACGTCGCCCAGTTGGGAAACTGATGTAACTTGTTCCATTGAGTTGTCAGCAGGGTAATTTAATGGGGGATTTTCTAATTTATTTTCTTCAACTAACGGAGGTATTTCTGCTGGCTGCGTTTCGCTGGCTTCGGATATGTGAGTTTCTATCTCACTCGCCATAGGTAGGGGCGGTTCCGATGTAGGGTTTACCGGTGAAGTTACATCTACATTGTGATAATTTCCGACTGATTGCCGATCGGGATTGCGATCGAAATTATCCGGTAGATTATTTGTCGGTGCGGGTAATTGATACCATTCATTAACTGGATCTTCGGAATTTGCACTATTTGCTGTTATTTCAATATCTGTAGTTTCTGCTAAGGCTGAAATGCTGAATAGTGCCTGCAATCCGAATCCTACTATTAAGCTGCTAAGGATTTTCCAAATTTGTCGATCGTACTTGTGATTTGGCATTTTATTTTATATACTTTGTGAGTTAAACAAAAAAAGTGAGAAAAAGGGCGATGCGCTACGGGATAGCTACGGTTCACGCACTATTCTAGATGAAGGGCGATCGTAAATTCGATTCCTTCTCCCAAAACCGACGAACAAGTCAAACTGCCGCCCTCGCTTTCTTCCACTATGTGACGGCTGATTGACAATCCGGTTCCCGTTTTTTTTCCTACAGATTTTGTAGTGAATGAAGAGTCAAAAATCTGCGACATTATTTCCTCATAAATTCCTCTGCTATTGTCTTGTATTTTTCTCAAAATATCTCGCTATAAATCTATAATTCAATATAGCAATTCTCGCATCATTTGTGATTTTATTACTCCCTCCCCAAGACATCGGGGAGGGGTGGGGTGGGGTCAAATTTTTACGACTCCTGCAAGGATTGCTATAGTAGTATTTATGATATTTACTGCGGGGTAATCGATATCAAAACATATATAGCCTTTCTCAAAAAGATGAGGTATGAATGACAGCTTATATAACCACTGAAACTAAGAGGGCTGAAGCCCAACTACGTACCTTATCTTTCGCTATAACCGCTATATTTGTTTGTTTTGCTGTTAATTATTTACTCTTAAATTAATGAAACATATAACTTTTTATTTCTATTTTATAGATAGTTTTGTCGAACTAATATCTCCATTGTTTGAATTACTAGACGGTTATTATTGACCTTTAAACGACACCGCCAAAGCATCAAAATGCTATCAATTTCTTGCATATCGGCTAATAGTTTATACTCGCTGCATGCAGGTAAAGATTGCGGAGCAAGCGATCGATTAACATCCTTCGGATAAAAACAAAATCAATTGTTTTAGCCAGCCAAATTTTTAACTTCAGTATCATTGCGGTTGACCGAGCAAAAATATTAAGCGTATTTAACTTATTTAACCCGTTAATACTATAATATTATCACCGCAAATCTGTAGCTGCCAATAGCTGCGCGATCGATCCACACTCCAGAGACTTAAAAGCTATGTGCCAATTACTGGGAATGAACTGCAATGTTCCGACAGATATTTGCTTTTCTTTTGAGGGTTTTTCTGCAAGGGGGGGCAAAACAGACGTTCATCAAGACGGTTGGGGAATTGCTTTCTTTGAAGGTTTGGGATGTCGCCTTTTTATAGACTCTAAACCTGCGATTGCTTCTCCGGTTGCAGAAGTAGTGCGCCGCTATCCCATTCATTCAACTAACGTCATTGCTCACATCCGCAAAGCTACTCAAGGCGAAATTGCTCTGGAAAACTGCCACCCTTTTATTCGCGAACTTTGGGGACGTTATTGGGTGTTCGCTCACAACGGAAATCTCGAAAAATTTTATCCAGAATGTGTCGGAGTGTACAAACCGGTTGGCAAAACTGACAGCGAAAAAGCATTCTGTTTGATATTAGAAAAGCTGCGCTCTACTTTTCCTCAAAGTAAGCCTGGTTTAGCGGAAATTTACCCGGTACTGCAGGAAATTACTAAAAGTTTGGCAGAACACGGAATTTTTAATTATTTACTTTCCGATGGAGAACACTTGTTCACCCACTGTTCTACTAATCTGCATTATATTGTGCGACAAGCACCTTTTGCTAGCGCTCACTCAATCGACGAAGATATAACAGTCGATTTTCGGGAATTGACCAACGAGGACGATCGCGTGGCTGTTATTGCCACTTTTCCGCTGACAGATAACGAAGTTTGGACGCAAATTCAGCCGGGAGAATTGCTGGTTTTTCAAGATGGTTTGCCGGTCAATTCTGGGCTGCTAGAGTTAAGTGAACGAGATTTAAACAAATTTAAAGCCTAAACAGAGGATCGAACCTGCTAAATGACCAGCTTTCCAGCTTGATTTATGAAGCCAGATTTGCGATTGCGCTTGACAGCGGCTAAGCCTTCTGAAAAACTGCCGACAGCGGAAACTTGGGGGCGATCGCCCGCTGGCCTGCTGTATTGATGTATCCTCACCCTTTTAAAGGGCTAACTGCTGCTAAATCTTCATTAAATGAGCGGGCGTTGCACAATTTGAGGATGATTCTTGTGGGCTGTCCCGCCTGCTGTGAAAATACACGCCTTCGGGCTACGATATCCCATCCCACAAAACAATTAAAATCATCCCCCAATTATGCAATGCCGAGTAGTGACAGATTTGTTGGCCGCCTAGCTTTCTACTGTCCCCGAAGTGACAACAGAGGGATTAATTCGGTTGAACAGCCGCTAGAATTTGTCCGGCTGTCACCGTTTGTCCCTTTTCACAAAACAACTCGGCAACAGTCCCCGCCACATCAGCAGTAATAGCAATTTCCATTTTCATCGCTTCCAAAATTAACAGGCGATCGCCCTCAGCAACCGCATCTCCAACATTAACCAGCACCTGCCAAACATTGGCCGAAACGTGAGCGACAACAGGTTCACAACCGATCGGCAAAGTAACCTCCGCAGCCGTGTCAGAACCCAAATCCGCCGATGATTCTGCAGCAGCTTCAGCGTCAAATTCCCCGGATGCGGCCCAGCGATCGCGCTCTGCATTAAATGCCGCCTGCTGCTGCGCTTTAAACTCAGCCGCACTGCTAGCAATAGAATGCAAAAACTCATTGTATTCTCTCAAATTAAAAGTGATTTCCTCAACCTTTAATTTAAATTTCCCTTCAATAAATTCTTCCCGACAGCGGTGCAATTCCTCATGAGAAACCGGATAAAATCGGATTTGGTCAAAAAAGCGCAAAAGCCAAGGTTTACCAGACTGGAAATCCGCCGTTTGTTTGAACCGATTCCACATTTGCACCGTGCGGCCGACAAATTGATAACCTCCGGGCCCTTCCATCCCGTAAACGCACAAATACGCGCCGCCAATGCCCACTGCATTTTCAGGAGTCCAAGTGCGGGCGGGATTGTATTTAGTAGTAACCAAACGGTGGCGCGGATCGAGGGGAGTTGCGACGGGCGCGCCTAAATAAACGTCTCCCAAACCCATCACTAAATAGCTAGCATTAAATACAATTTCTCTGACTTGTTCGATGCCCTCAAGCCCGTTTATGCGGCGAATAAACTCAATATTGCTGGGACACCAAGGTGCATCCGATCGCACAGACTGCATATATTTTTCAATCGCCAACAGCGTCGATTCATCTTCCCAAGATAAAGGCAAGTGCACAATTCGCGCCGGGACTTCCATATTGTCGATCGCCGGAAGTTCCGCCTCCGCCGCAATCAGCGCCTGCATTAGCTGCTGTTGCGAAATCTGGCGGCCCTCAAAGTGAATTTGCAGCGATCGCATTCCCGGCACTAATTCGATAACCCCAGGCAACGGATTTGCTTTCAAGTGTTCCATCAGGGCGTGCGCCCGAAAACGCAAATTTAAATCCAGCACCAAGGGGCCGTATTCAACTAGAATATATTTATCCCCAGCTTGACGGTAAGTAACAGCAACCTGTGCCGGAGATTCGGGAATTTCGTGCAAAATAGGAGAAGTGGAAACTGCGGGCAATTCCTCCGCATTTTCCCCAAAAACAGGCAAGCAAAAAGTAGCAATTTGCCTATTTTGTGCTAATTCCCGCTGCAAAGCTTCAGCAAAACTCAAACAGTGAAAGCGAATGCTGTCCCCCGGTTTCAGTTGCCCGATTTTCCACAATTCCGACTGCACAATAGTAGCAGGACACACAAAACCTCCCAAACTCGGGCCGTCAAGACCGAGAATTACAGGCATATCGCCCGTAAAATCGATCGTGCCGATCGCGTAAGCATTATCGTGAATGTTAGACGGGTGCAAACCCGCTTCTCCTCCGTCTTGACGCGCCCAGGCGGGCTTCGGGCCGATCAGCCGAATGCCCGTCCGCGTCGAGTTGTAATGCACCTGCCATTCTGTGGAGAAAAACATTTCGATGTCTGACTCAGTAAAGAAATCCGGCGCGCCGTGAGGGCCGTACAAAACGCCGATTTCCCAATTATTGCTGTAGGTGGGAATTAGTTCGGGAGGCAAAGATAATTCCGCTTCCAGAGTTGCAGTTTGGTTGAGTTTTAACACATCTCCCGGACGCAGCGTGCGGCCCGCGTGTCCGCCAAATTTGCCCAGTACAAACGTTGATTTGCTGCCCAAATAATCCGGGACATTAAAGCCGTGTTTGACTGCTAAATAAGTGCGGTAGCCGCCGCCTTGAATGGCTTTTAACTTGAGAATGCTGCCAGCTTTTACGGGAATTGCCGTCCAAAACGGCACCGATTCGCCGTTTAGCGTTCCCTTCATAGTTGCACCAGTCAAACTAATAACTGTATCGGCATTAAAGCGCAGAGTTGGGCCTGTAGCTGTGAATTCCAATCCTGCTGTCGATTCGGGATTTCCTACTAAACGATTTGCCGATCGAAATGCCAGATGATCCATCGGCCCCGAAGGCGGCACGCCAACATCCCAATAGCCAATCCGTCCCGGATAATCTTGAATGCTGCTGTAGGTTCCCCCATCCAATACATCGATCGTTAAAGGTGCGTATTCAAAAGAGTTTAAAAAACGCGTGCTCAGTTCGCCGCGGTTGAATCTGGAATCGTCCAAAATCTGGCGCAGGTAATCTAAATTAGTTTCAATTCCCGCTATTGCACTGGCATCTAAAGCAGCTTTTAGTTGAGCGATCGCCTCTTCTCGATTATCCCCGCAAACGATTACTTTGGCTAGCAGCGGATCGTAAAAAGGAGTAACCTCCGTGCCGCTTTCTATCCAACTGTCGCAGCGGACGTTTTCGGGAAACGCCACTTGATTCAGCAACCCGGAACTCGGCTGAAAATTCTTGCCGGCATCTTCCGCATAAATTCGCACTTCAATTGAGTGTCCCTGCGGCCGATAGCGGTACTCTTCCAGGGGGAACAAATCTCCAGAAGCCTGTTTTACCATCCACTCAACGAGGTCGATGTTGTTGACAGCTTCAGTAACGCCGTGTTCAACTTGCAAGCGCGTGTTGACTTCCAAAAAATAAAACTGTTTGGCATCGACATCAAACACAAATTCAACAGTACCGGCTGACTGGTAATTTACGGCTTTTCCCAACCGCACGGCTGCACGGTACAACTGATTTCGCTGTTCGTCGCTAATACCAGGGGCGGGGGTTTCTTCAATTACTTTTTGATTGCGCCGCTGCACCGAACAATCTCGCTCGCCCAAGGCTATGACGTTTCCTTTGCCATCTCCAAAAATTTGGACTTCAATGTGTCTGGCTGTTTGAATGTATTTCTCTAAAAAAACTGCGCTTTGTTTAAAATTGCTTTGACTCAAACGCTGTACTTTTTCAAATGCTTCTGCCAAATCTCGATCGCCAAAACAAGCCTGCAAACCGATGCCGCCGCCGCCTGCGGTACTTTTGAGCATCACCGGATAGCCGATCGCCCCAGCCGCTTTTTGAGCATCCTCTAAACTTGCTAAAAGTTCGCTTCCGGGAGTTAGCGGCACTTGATTTGCAGCGGCTATTTCCCGCGCGGTGTGCTTCAATCCAAAGCAGCGCAACTGACTCGGAGTCGGGCCGATAAATGCAATATTTTCCCTTGCACAAGCTTCGGCAAATTCAGCATTTTCGCTCAAAAACCCGTAACCCGGATGGATAGCTTGAGCTTTTGTTTGGCGCGCAACTTCGAGAATGCGATCGAACCGCAAATAACTCTCGGCTGCGGCTGCTGCACCGATACAAACCGCTTCGCTGGCGGCGAAAACGTGCGAGGCGCGGGCGTCGGCTTCAGAATATACTGCTACTGAAGCAATTTTGAGGCGATCGAGGGTGCGGATAATTCGGCAGGCAATTTCACCGCGATTGGCAATCAAAACTTTGTTAAACATTTAGGTAATTGGTAATTGATAATTGGTAATTGGTAATTGATAATTGCTAATGGGCAATCGATTATTCAGTCCTCTTTAGAGGACTTTAGCTATTAGCCAGGGGTTTAAACCCCTGGCTGTTTCTGGCGGGTATGCAGCTACAACCTATACCGCATCCCAAACAATCAATTGAATCGGCGTAGGATTGTAAGCATTGCAAGGATTGTTCATTTGCGGGCAATTAGAAATAGCAACCAAAGCATTCATTTCGGCTCGCAAATCAACTGTACTTCCCGGATCGGATATGCCGTCAACAATTTCAAGAGTGCCATCTTCGCTAACCGGAACATTCATAAAGAAGTTGATATTGCTGACTAAATCTCGCTTGCCCAAACCGTAGGGAAGAATTGCGGCGAGGAAATTTTCAACGCAGGCGTGCTGGTATTTTTTATCGAGTCCAAACCGCACCGAATTGCTCTCGCAGCTACAGGCGCCGCCGGAGGTGTCGTGCCGGCCGCAGGAGTCAGCAATTATGGTCATCATGGCTCGCCCTTCGTTGGAAATGAGTTGGCTGTTTGTAGTGACAAAGATGTTGCCTTGATTGACGATCGTATCGGGGGCGCTGTAGCGTTCGGAAGGGTCATCGGCATTGTAAACTAAAAAATCTACTGCTTGATTTCCGCCTAAATCTACAATCCGAAGAATCTGTCCTTTTTTGATGACGCGAGACCAGGGATGTCTGGCGGGTAAAACTTCGTTATAAATTGCAGTTTTTGGATCGAGAATTTGTTGGGTAGTTGCAGTCATGGTTCACTTTTTGTGATGGAATTGCAGAGTTTTTCACCGCAGATTGCTGCGGACAAGATTGAGTGCTGGAATCTGGTTTATTGCAGGAACAAAGCATCGGTGTTGATGAACCCGCGCACGGCTTCCGGGTTGGCAGTGCGGCACAAGTCGTCTGGTGCGGCTGCGGGGGTTTTCACAATCTGAATTTGGATGGGTTTTGGATCGTAAATTGAACCAGGATGCAGGGTGTGGGGGCAGTTAGAGATAACGGTCAATACGTTCATTTCCGCTCGCAAATCGATAAAACTACCCGGTTTTTCGCAGCCCTCGCGAAACTCCATCGTGCCGTCTGGTTTGACGGCAATGCGAGTAAATAAGTTGAGGTTGGGCATGATATCTTTTTTGCCCAATCCCCACCGACTTAGGGCTTTGAGGAAGTTGTCGCGGGAGTTTTTCCAGTCTCCTTCGCCGTATTTTTTGGTATTGCTAATGGCGTTGCTGCATCCTCCTAGCAAATCGTGACAGCCGGAGGTGTCTTGGGTGATGGAAAATAGGATGCGCCCCATGTCTGTGTAGATGACCGTGCCTTGTTTTAGAAAGGCGTTGAATTGAATTTTGGCGGTGTCTGCTGCGTTGAAACGTTCGATCGCATTGTCGGCGTTGTAGCACAGCATGGAAACGCCGCGAGAGCCTTCTAAATCGGTGATTCGCAGGGTGTTTCCCCGCTTGATGACTCCCGACCAGTACGCGCTGCCCGGTACGGTTTCTTCGATTAATACGAGGCTGGAATCGATTTGTGAGTTTGGGTCGATCGATGATAGTTGCACCATAAGTTCCTCTTGATGTATTTGGGTAGGTCAGCGAAATAAAACAATAGTATGTCTTATATCAAGTCCGGTTAATTACTTATAAATCCTATACGGGCATCGGCCAAATAGGGCATCGGGCATGATGGGACAAAAGTATTATAAATATTCAACTACGGGCATCGGCCAAATAGGGCATCGGGCATGATGGGACAAAAGTATTATAAATATTCAACCGGACATGATATTAGCTGCTCAACCCGCCCGATCCCAAAGTAATATTTATAGCGGTTTTCAAGCGTGGTGAGGTATGGGGGAGAGTCCTATGCCCATGCCCCATGCCCCATGCCCCATGCCCCATGCCCAGTCGTACCTCATTTACCTGAGAAAGGCTATACAAACCTATTTCTATTTAAGCAGCCATTGCAACTGCTTCCTGTCCGTGTTTCCGCATCAAATCCATGAGTTCGTCGCGGTAATCGTGGAATTTGGCGTGGCGTTTAACGCTGGGAGTGCGATCGGGCAAATTAATCGACATTTCCTTTCTCACTGTACCGGGACGAGCGCCCAAAGCATAAATCCGATTGGAAAGAAACACCGCTTCTTCGACATCGTGGGTAATCATAAAGATTGTAATCTGAGTGCGGCGCCACAAATCCAGCATGAATTCGTGCATCGATTCTTTAGTGTGGATATCCAAGGCGCCGAAAGGTTCATCCATTAATAACACTTTAGGTTCCGAAGCGAGGGCGCGGGCGATCGCCACCCGCTGTTTCATCCCGCCCGACAATTCCTTCGGCAGCGACGAAGCAAACGGCGTCAATCCTACCACACTCAAATAATAGCTGGCTTGTTCGCGCCGATTTTTCTTGGAAACGCCTTGAAGTTTGAGGCCAAACTCGGCATTTTCCTGCACGTTCATCCAAGGATAAAGAGTGTAATGCTGAAATACCATACCTCGATCGGGCCCAGGCGAAACAACTTCTTTGCCGTCGATTTTAACGAACCCTGCTGTCGGCTTGTCCAATCCCGCAATCTGCCTCAACAGAGTAGATTTGCCCGAACCAGATGCGCCTACCGCGCAGATAAATTCGCCTTGCTTGATGCTCATATTGATGTCCTTGAGGACAACTAATTTACCTTTTTTCGTTTCAAAGTTTTTGTGCAGGTTGTTGATTTGCAGAAACATGAGTTTATCCTCTGTATTGTAAGTAAAAAATTGATTTTTTCATTCCCAAAATAGGTCAATTCTAGCACTAAAAACGATAGGAATCGAGTCTTTTAATTTTAGGTTGACACCACTGCCATCTTCCATCTTCCATTCGTTACATCTTGTACATTGCTCGTTGCCGAACTTCCTTCAACATCCGCTTACTGTTTCTGACTTGACCATTTACAAGAAACCCGCAGCAGATATTGAAAAAGCAAGTCAAAAGTCAGTCCGATCGCCCCAATGACAATCAGCCCCACAAAAATTTCATCGGTTCGGAGAAATCGACCTGCGACGCTGATCCGGCGACCTAAGCCTTCGGTGGCGGCAATCAATTCCGAGACGATTACCAATTGCCAAGCCGCAGCTAAGTTGATGCGGCTAGCATCTAGAATTCCCGGCAAAACGTGAGGAAAAATAACTTGAGTTAGGATTTCCCAGCGATTCCCACCCAACATATAAGTAGATTCAATCAAGTCTTTTGGAACAAACTTGACTGTATCCATCACCATCAGCGAATTGAAGAAAAAGACGCCGATAAATATTAGCATTATTTTGGGTTCTTCGCCGATTCCCAAGTAGAGAATTAGCAGGGGAATGAATGCTGGTGCGGGCATATATCGCATCAAGCCGAACATGGGTTCCAGCAAGGCGCGAATACTGGCAAAACTGCCCATCAGCACGCCAATTGGTATGGAAAAAACCAAGGCGAACAGAAAGCCCACTCCCACGCGCCACAAACTCGCTACCGTATCTTTCAAAAGTTCGCGAGTGTTCCACAGCCGACCAAATGCTTCTAAAACTTTGGCGGGGGAAGGCAAAAATTTGGGGTCTACGTTAGCGAAGGTTGTTACTAGCCACCACAGCAGCAGCGGCAGTGCGATCGATGTTACCGTTAACCCAATATTCAGGGGTTGTGGTATCTCTTCCGCAATCCGCCAGAAAACGGTGGGAGTTAGGCTTTTTTGCTTGAGGTGGGATTGGATCGATCGGGGATCGGGATTTGGTGGCATGATTTAATTGCAGAACGGTTGATCGAGTAATTTTAGTAGGTTTTTGGTATTAAAAAAAATAAGATTGTTGAAAGTTTGTTGTGTCTGCACAATAGCAAATTATGCCTTTTAGCTTTTACCTTCGGCATAAGCTTTGATAAAGCGATCGTCAAATAATGTGCTGATATCCGGTTGGGTTTTTGCTAAATTTACATCTACGAGAAATTTAGTCATTTCGCCCGCCGCAAACTGCAATGATGTCATGTCATTTCCCGGTTGAAAGGCTTTCAAGTTTTCCTCGACCGTGAATATCTTAGTGCCGTTTTCATATTCTTTGTATTCCTCAACGCTAACTCCGGCGCGGTTGGCTAGAATCTCGTAAGATTTCTCTTTATTTGCTTTCATGTATTCCAATGTTGCAAACCATGAATTGACCAGGGCTTGCACTCGATCGGGGTGTTCGCCGATAAACTTTCGGGTGAATACCAAATGGTCGGAAATCGCCCCCGGAAAATCTTTGGAACTAAACAGTTCCTTGCTGTTCGATCGCTTTAATGCCTGCGTGGTAAACGGCGCAAATACTGCCACCGCATCGACTTGCCCTCCGACGAAAGCCGCCGCAGCTTTGCCGGTTTCCAGCGGTACAAATTGAATGTCCTGCACTGATAAACCCGCTCTTCTCAGCCCTAACAGCAATAGAAAGTGATCGACAGTACCCTCCTCGGCTGCGACTTTTTTACCTTTTAAATCGGCCACAGAATTGATGCCTTCAGCGACAATCACTTTGTCATTTCCCGTCGAGTTGTCGTTGACTAAAACAATTACTTGGTCGGCGCCGCCCGATATAGAGTTTACTGTATCGCCGAGGGTTTGGCTGTTAGCATTTATCTGTCCGGCTGTGAGGGTGCTAATCGATTCTAAGTAGCCGTCAAACCATTTTAAGTCTACAGCAACATTGTTAGCTTCAAATATCTTTTGTTCTTTGGCAATTTGCCACGGAAACCAGCCGGGCCACGCGCTGAATCCGAGGCTAACTGCATCAGCATTTACTGAAGAAGCTGCTTCGCTTTCTGTCGTGGTTTTGATATAAATTGCCGGGTTGACGCAGCCGACAGCGAAAAACAAGGTGATGAAAAATATGGCGCAGTAGGATAAGGGCGATCGCGTTATTTTTAGGGAGCAATATCGGATATTCATAGCATATTTTGGTTGCTGGTTAGGGGTGAATATGTCGATCGAGCTTTTGCACCTTCGCTGGCTTCCTTAGCTGCCGCAAACCCCCTTGATATACAAGGATAAAGCCCGAGAGCTAACGAACCGAGTCTTGCTGACCGATCGCGTTTCTCCCGGGCTTTTATCCCGCCGTGTAACTGGCTAGTGTTCCCCTCAAATCAATAAAATATTGGGACAACCAGTCTGCTTCTCTCGGACCAGCACTTGAACTGTCTAAGCTGAGTTAGAAACTGATTCAAATCGGAACCCTAGAAGCTGTTAATTTTTTTCGGTTTTTGTCTGTATAAGTCCTGTTTGCAACCCAAGGAGTTATTCGAGACTGTCAGTAACAGCAATGCACTTAGCTTTTTCAAAGGTAAGCATACTGTAGCTTGCAATCTTACTAGATTGCTACGTTTCAAACGGTAACAGCAAACTTGATGATAAAATGTGTAGAATGTTACAAAAAACGGTTTTTATGGGATTTGTCAAATTAAAATTTTGGGAATATTAAACCGGGCGCTTGGAAATCGCGAAGTATGGGCGGGGGCGGGTTTATGAGATTGTCGATTATGGGCAATTATTGTTGGCTCACGGGCCCCTACAAAATTTAACATCATACAAGTCCGAATCTCTCCGAAAATGATATGAAGTCAACTCTTCAATCTAAAATCTAAAATCTAAAATCTAAAATCGACTGACTGCACTATGGAAAAATTTAACTACAGCAACAGTCTAGACATTCATTCGCTGCTCGATCGCTACCGCACGGGATCGATCGCGCCTGCAGATACGATCGCCAGCGTGTACGATCGGATCGAACGCTATGCAGATCCGGCAGTATGGATTTATTTAGCACCGCTGGCGGAAACCCTCGAACGCGCCAAAGCCTTGCAAAACCTAGACCCGCAACAATTGCCGCTATACGGAATACCTTTTGCGATCAAAGATAATCTCGATTGGGCGGGCGTTCCCACTACAGCGGGATGTCCGCAGTTCGATCGCACTCCAGCGCGATCGTCCGCAGTCGTAGAGCGGCTGTGCGCGGCTGGTGCGATCGCGATCGGCAAAACAAACATGGATCAGTTTGCCACAGGATTAGTGGGAACCCGCACGCCCTATGGAGTTTGCCGCAATCCGTTCGACCGGCGCTACATTCCGGGCGGATCGAGTTCCGGTTCCGCCGCAGCAGTCTCGGCCGGATTGGTGAGTTTTGCTCTCGGTACCGATACCGCAGGATCGGGGCGGGTTCCCGCTGCTTTTACCAACATTGTCGGGCTGAAGCCAACTTGCGGATCGCTCAGCACTCGCGGCCTGTTACCTGCAGTGCGATCGCTCGATTGCGTTTCTGTGTTCGCTCTCACCTGTGCGGATGCGGCCTCCGTGCTGCAAGCAGCCAGCGGTTTTGACGCTGAGGATGCGTTTTCTCGCCGCCCTGAAACGAAAGTTTTGCCGGATTTATCCCGCTTGCGGGTGGGAGTTCCCGGAGAGGGCGAACTCGAATTTTTCGGGAATGCAGAAGCCGAACAGCGCTACCGAGAGGCGATCGCGCGCTTGCAATCTTTGGGCTGCACGATCGCGCCTATTGACTTCAAACCCTTTGCGGATGCTGCCGAACTGCTCTACGGCGGGCCTTGGGTAGCAGAAAGGTTGGCCGCGATCGGCGATTTCCTCGACGCGCACCCAGATGCGATCGATCCGATCGTCTGCGAAATTATCAGCGGCGGCAAACGCTACGATGCCGTCTCTGCCTACCGCGCGTCGTACCGGTTGGCAGAACTCCGCCAGATGGCAGAAATTCAGTGGGAGTCAATGGATGTGTTGGCGGTTCCCACGACAGGTACGATTTATACAGTCGCAGAAGTTGCAGCCGAGCCGATCGCCCTCAACACGAATCTCGGGCGCTACACAAACTTTGCGAATTTGCTCGATTTGTGCGCGATCGCGGTTCCCAGCGGGTTTCAAAGCAATGGATTGCCCGCAGGATTGACACTGATGGCTCCTGCGTGGCACGATTTATCTCTCTGCCGCCTGGGATCTGCTTTCCACGCCAGCTTGGGGGGAACTTTGGGCGCAACCGGCCTGCCGCTGCCAACCCTCCCGGAACCCGCCATCGCAGCCAAATCTTCCTCAGAAGAACGAGTCAAAATAGCCGTAGTTGGCGCTCATTTGAGCGGTGAGCCGCTGAATTATCAACTAATCGAGGGGGGAGGCGTTTTGGTTCGCGCCTGCCGTACCAGCCCGATTTACAAGCTGTACGCTTTGACGGGTACTGCTCTGGGCAAGCCGGGATTGGTGCGTCAGGTAGAGGGCGGTAGGGCGATCGAGGTGGAAGTTTGGGAGTTGTCGATCGCCGCTTTCGGCGGATTTGTCGCTAAAATTCCCCCGCCGCTGGGAATTGGTACGCTGGTGTTGGAGGACGGCTCCACGGTGCAGGGCTTTTTGTGCGAACCTTATGCTGTGGCGGATGCGATCGATATTTCTCATCTCGGCGGTTGGCGAGCGTATAACTTCCGCTTTTAGGCTAAGTTAGAATGGCAAATTTCTACCATCTTGAGAATCATGCCATCAGCAGTGCCAGTTCAGCCAATTCCCGTCACAACCCCAACCCCCACCGGCGGCGGTACCAGTCCCGGAGGGGTCACTGGCGGCACTCGGGGCACCAGCGGCCCCGACTCCCTCAGAGGTACTGCGGGTGCTAACTTGATATTTGGTTTGGGTGGCCCTGACAGCATTTTGGGCTTAGGCGCAGACGATTCCCTCTACGGCGGCGACGGCGATGACTCACTGCTGGGCGACGCTGGCAATGATTTGCTGTTCGGCGGTGCCGGCCGCGACAGCGTTTTGGGCGGCGCGGGCGACGATACTTCCTACGGTGGCAAAGGTTCTGACTCCATGCTGGGCGACGATGGCAATGATTTGCTGTTTGGCAACCAAGACACCGATACTTTGTTGGGTGGCGCGGGCGATGACTCGCTGTTTGGGGGTGCCGGCGATGACTCGCTGTTTGGTGGCATCGGCAATGACTGTTTATCGGGCGATCGCGGCAATGATACTTTAACTGGCGGCGCCGGAAACGATACTTTTGCGATCGGGCGTTTGGCAGATGGCGATGTGATTACAGATTTTACTGATGGTACCGATCGAATTCGCTTGACTGCCGGCCTTACTTTTGGCGAACTCACCATTGCCGCTGGGGCAGGAACTTCGCCCAGTACAATTATTCAGCTTACAAGCACCAAGGAAACTCTGGCTACTTTATTCGGAGTTGCCCGCGCTTCTATCAGTCAGGCAGACTTTATTCTTTAATTGGGAATTGGGAATTGGGAATTGATAATTGGGCTGGCGGGTAGTTTGTAGTTTTAAGTTTTCAATGTTGAACTTTTTAACTAAAAACCGCTTTTGCGTTGCAAGTAACGTTAGCTTTCGCTATGTGAAGGAAAGCACTCTCAAAACTTTTCATCTTCCATCTTCCCTCTTCCATCTTCCCTCTTCCTGACATCCGTTATATCCGTTACATCCGTTACAAAATCCGTTGCCGAACTTCCTAATGACTACTGACGGTTTTCTCAATCTCAACAAACCTGCGGGCATGACATCTCACGACTGCGTGGGGCGAGTGCGCCGGCTATTGAAACTCAAGCGAGTCGGACACGGAGGAACCCTCGATCCTGCTGTGACTGGCGTTTTGCCGATCGCCCTGGGCAAAGCAACCAGACTGCTGCAATTTCTCCAACACAATAAAGCTTACCGAGGTACGATTCGGTTTGGCTTAACTACTGCTACTGACGATTTAGAAGGAGAAATTATCGATTCTCAACCGGTACCAGAGTTGAGTTTGGAACAAGTGCAAGCTGCACTCCCAAAGTTCCTAGGAAAAATCGAGCAATTTCCGCCGAGTTTTAGTGCGGTTCAGGTGGGAGGAAAACGCCTTTACGAGTTAGCTAGAAAAGGCGAAACTGTGGAAGTTGCTGCTAGGAAAGTGGAGGTTTTTCGGCTGGAAATCTTGGATTGGCGGCCGGGGGATTTTCCGGAATTGGATTTGTCGATCGCCTGCGGGGCGGGTACTTACATTCGGGCGATCGCGCGGGATTTGGGTGCACTGTTGAATGCAGGCGGTACTTTGGCTGGTTTGACTCGCACTGAAAGTAGCGGTTTTTCGATCGACCAAAGTCTCAGTTTTGAACAATTGGAACTGCAATTGCAGGAGAATAAATTCTGCCCGATTTTGCCATCGGCGGTTTTGGGACATTTAGGGGCGATCGTCCTTTCCCCTGAATATACCAAACGCTGGTTGCAAGGACAGCGCCTCCGGATTCCCGAAACGCCGATCGGGCCATCTGAGGAAAGTAGCAACCATCCCTCCCACAACCCAATACCCCAACCTCCCTATCCCTTGCAGGTTTACGATCGAGACGGTAATTTTTTAGGTATCGGTCAAGTAGCGCACTCAGATACAAGTACCATATTATCTCCTCAAATTGTGCTTTAAGTATCTAAAATAACAATGAAAATAGGTATAATTGGTAGAGGAAAAGTTGGCAGAACTCTAACCGCTGGGAATGCTATCGATGCACCTAGCATACAGCGGTATAGGACGAGGTTGGCCTGTTAATCCAATCAATCGCTGAGGTAAAAATTGTGAAAATAGTGCTGATCGGATTAATCCGAGGCTACAAAATGGGGATTTCTCCTTACCTGCCTAACGCCTGTAGATTTCAACCAACTTGTTCGCAATACGCGATCGAAGCAATAGAAAGATTTGGGCCTGTCCGCGGCAGCTCGATGGCAGTTAAACGAATTTTACGCTGTCATCCTTTTCATGCAGGGGGTTACGATCCAGTACCTCCCAAAGATAGCGAGGGCAATTAGTTATTAATTAGAAGCCGGATTTTAGTGATTAGTTAATAGTGCAAATAGGCCTTGCATCCTCATGGCTAAAACTACCGAGGGGAATCACTCCCTAAGAGGGTTAAATTCGCACAATTAGCGGTGTTTTTTAACCCAACTTCAGTAATATTACTGTTATCTTTCAAAACTCAGCAGCTATATAATGGTACAAACAGAGTACAGGGGATGCGAGTTGATATGTCTGCTACCGCAATCGGATACAAAATGTTGTCCCATACTCTGGCTGTACTCAGCCAGAAACAAGCAACGGGGAAACTGCTGTTAGAGCAAGGAGAACAACAGTGGCAACTTTACTTTTTTCAGGGTAGTTTGGTTTATGCCACGGGAGGCTCGCACAGATCGAGGCGCTGGTACAGGGCGATCGGGCAACACTGTCGAAACTTTCACGTGGATCTCAGAGACCTCGATGCTGGAGAACTGTGGGAATATCAACTGCTTCAGCGAGGGGTAGCAGCCAGCGAAATGAGCCTGGAACAAGCTAGGGCGATCGTCCAGACCAGCCTTTCGGAAGTGTTATTTGGTCTGATCGGTCAATCGGGTTTGCGCCGGGAGTGGCGTCCGTCCAAGAAATATTTTTCTACCATTACCTCTTCTTTGCTGCTGTCTTTAACAGAAGTAGAAAAAGTTCTGTGCTGTACAGAAGAAATTTGGCAGAAGTGGAAAGCAATGGGTTTGTGGCTGGTAGATCCAGAACAAGCACCACTTTTAAAAGCATCGGCCCAGTTGCAGCAAAATCGATTTAGTTCTAATTCTTTGATCGCTTTGAGTAACGTATTCAACGGCGAAAATACTCTTTGGGATATTGCATTTAAGAAAAAGCAGTGCGTGACAGTGGCAACTCGCGCTTTAGTTAATTACATCAAGCAGGGTTTAGTAAATTTCCGAACAGTACCAGACTTGCCGTCGCCTATAGAACAGTGGCGCCTTGCCGCGGCCATCGCAGGGCCGGGTCGCCCTTTGATTGCCTGTATCGATGACAGTCCGACAGTTTGCGAATTTTTAGAGCAAATTTTATTGCCCCAGGGGTATCGAGTCCTAAAAATTCAAGACCCCATGCAGGGAGTCGGTCTCCTCGCCAAACAAAAGCCTGCTTTAATTTTTATGGACGTGGTGATGCCAAAGACAAGCGGCTTTGCTTTGTGCAATTTTTTGCGAAAAACACCTGCTTTTCGCGAAACTCCGATCGTGTTTTTGACTGGTCAAGACAGTATAATTGACCGCACGCGGGCGAAATTTACAGGTGCTTCCGATTTTTTGAGCAAGCCGGCCAATCCCGAACAGGTTTTACAAATAGTTGACAAGTATTTGAAGGTAAAAGGCGATCGCCACCCTTCAGCAATTCGCCCCCAAGATATACTTAATCCACGACAACTGACCCTGGCAAATTCTTGAACCCAAATTATGCCGATCGAGCGTCACTTATCGGGTGCGCGAGCCTCCGGTTAACCCGATAAGTATTGTACAATAAAGACGCCAGCGGATTTTACCAATAAATCTTCTAGGGGCCGTTGCAGGGTTTTTCTTGCTTTCAAAGCCCGGATTTTCGTAAACTTGCCCAGCACTTATTTATTCTAATACCAGTTCCCACCAGTTGACAAAAAGAATGCAACTGTCAGCAAGTTCCCAGCCAGAGGTTAATCAGTCATTTCCTGTTTTTTAATCTAAAATCTAAAATTTAAAATCTAAAATCTAAAATCTAAAATCTAAAATCTAAAATCTAAAATCTAAAATGGTATAATCCCTAAAACTTGATATTAATTATGAGCGATCGCACCCCGCAGGTGAGCGTAGTAATTCCGGCTTACAACTGTGCAGCTTACGTCGGCCAAGCCGTAGATAGCGTCCTGCACCAAACCTATGCTAACTGGGAAATTATTGTCGTAGACGACGGCTCCCGAGACGATACCAAGTTAGTTTTAGAGAAATATGGCGATCGAATTCGCTACATTTACCAACAAAATCAAGGAGTTTCGATTGCCAGAAATCGCGGTATCGAGCTAGCGCGAGGAGAATTTATCGCCTTTCTCGATGCTGACGACTACTTTTTTCCCGACAAATTAGCAGCACAAATGGCTGTATTTGCAGCGCGACCAAATCTAGGAATAGTCCACAGCGGCTGGCGTCTAGTTAATAGTATAGGCGAACCGTTAAAAGATGTCAAACCCTGGCAAAATGTACCTAAATTAGACTTAGAAATGTGGCTGCGGTGGAAACCAGTATTGCCCAGCGCGATGGTATTTCGCCGTCAGTGGTTAGAGCGCGCCGGCGGATTCGATCCTCGATTTCCCCCGGCGGAAGATACAGATTTAGTGCTGCGTTTAGCCTTAATGGGATGCGAAGCAGAGTGGCTGCAGCAAGTAACTGTTTGCTACCGCCAGCACGAACAAAGCGCCATGTACAAAGGTTTACCGCAGGCTAAATCCCTGGCCGCCGTGATGGACAATTTTTTTGCCCGCCCCGAATTGCCGGATAAAATACGTTTGTTGGAAAAGCAAATCAAGTACAGTACCTTAGTGTGGATTGCTTGGTATTTGTACCGCACCGGTCATTCTGTTGAGATGGTAGAGTTTTTGCAGCGTTCTTGGAATTATACGCCTTATTTGCCTGTGGAAACAGTAATTAATTGGGCGGAAGCTTTCGCCGAGTTTTCGCAGGATGCGGGAAATGAATTCGATGCAGATTTATTAGCTCAATCTTCCGAGTGGCAGCAGTTAATGCAGTGGACAATTCTCGGTACACCAGCTTGATTGAAAGCTTTTCCATTGCACTGATATCGTTTACGGTTGCATAGGAATTATTTAACCGCAGAGAGCGCAGAGGACACAGAGGAAGAGAAGAGAGGCTTTTCGCATTTCTGGCTATGTAAAATCTGCATAAACTTTATTAGGCTTCAGTTTGAGTTTCTGCTTCAGTAAAAATTGGTGGCCACAGTTCAGCAATTGGCAATTCCCAACCAGGGAAAAGTTCGGGTACTGTCAAAATATCTTCATTTCCCAGCACAATCGGTTCACTTTCCTGACGATAAACTGTTACAGTTTCTTCATCGGGATCGATCAAAATTCCTACTTGCGCTCCGAGTTCTAGGAAATTATGAATCTTTTTTTCTAGCGGTTTAATGCGATCGCTCTGTGATTTAATTTCTACTACCAAGTCTGGGACTAATTCTCCGAAATAACGGGGACTTTGCCTGAGACGTGCGGCTCGGACAAAAGAAACATCAGGTGCTGTAAGGTTAGCATTAGGTAAAATAAAGCCGCCTGCGGAGTCAAAAACTCGACCCAAACGGCGGGGATTCACCCAAACGAAAAGAAAGGCACTCAAGCGAATGCCTATTTCGCTAGATACAATATCTGATGGGCCCACAATTGAAATTCTCCCGTCTTCTAGTTCAACTTGGTAATCTTGACCCGCTTCTTGGAAAGTTTTTTGGACTTTTTCTAAGTCTTTGAGTGTCATCATACGATTTTAGATTTTAGATTTTAGATTTTAGATTTTAGATTTTAAATTTTAAATTTTAAATTTTAAATTTTAGATTTTAGATTCTATAATTCTCTGCAACTGACGCACTCTAAATCATATTGATTATTGCTTATTTTGTCAGGTGCGTCAATCTATTTTAGATTTTAGAATAGAAGAATTATCTGCAACTGACGCACCCTACAGGTTGATTATTCCTTAGCAGAAAAGGAGTTGCCGCAGCTACAGCTTTGGGCGGCATTGGGATTGTGAAATCGGAAACCTCCGCCCATCAAGTCTTCTGAATAATCCAACGTGAGCTCATTGAGATATTTTAAGTGCTGGGGGTCGATCGCAACTTCAATTCCCTCCGACTCGCATACAGCGTCTTCGGGGGTTGGCGCATCGTCAAATGCCATTGTATAAGACAAACCGGAGCAGCCGCTCGATTCCACGCCCAGACGAAATAAAGCATTGGGATTGGAATGCTTCGACTTGAGGCGCGTTACTTCCGTTGCTGCTGTTTTGCTCAGATGAATCATTATTAGTAATTGGTAATTGGTAATTGGTAAGTAATGTTGAGTTGTGAAAATGTAGAATGTGCCTCGGCGTGTACCTTACCCGGAGAATGTAAAGTGCGCTCTTGGCGCGCACCTTACCCCTATATTTTTAGCAACTTGAGTTACTTAGCCTTTTCTGTACGGGCATAATCGTCTTGAAAGCGGATAATATCATCTTCTCCGAGATATTCGCCATTTTGCACCTCAATTAAAACCAAGGGGATAACTCCCGGATTTTCCAGGCGGTGAGAAATGCACTGAGGAACGTAGGTAGACTGATTTGTAAACAGAACTTGTTCAGTTTCGCCGCAAGTAACTTTTGCAGTACCGCAAACTACGATCCAGTGTTCGCTGCGGTGGTGGTGCATTTGCAGGCTGAGGCGGTGTCCGGGCTTAACTTCGATCCGCTTAATTTTATATCCTGGGCCTTCTTCTAGAGTCGTAAATGAGCCCCAAGGCCGCAATTCTGTAGCGGCTATTCCGTTGGGTGCGGCAGGTGCGTGCAGGGTAGATACTTGAGAAATTTCTTGAATCTGAACCATGATTTTCACTCCTTGAGGATTGCTTGCTGAATCCTTTGGTAAACGACGTTGTTTTTTGAGATTAACTAATCTATAAGTTAAAACCGAAGCCCACCTGCGGGGACTGGTTAGCCGACTATAGAGTTTTGCAAGAGTTGTGCTCAGCCCGATCGACTTGCCTTCACAACCATAGCAAAACCAACATAGCTGTTGTCACCCGGTATTCGCTCGATCGCCCCAATCTACATCAAATCTTCATAGAAAGGGCGCTGGTTCTTGAATATTGATTAAAGGTGAATCCTAATCCAGCTCTTGAGACTGCTGCTGCAAAACTTCTAGCATCTGGTTAGAGATAATGACAATGGGATATTCCGCCCGCAACAGCAGGATATTCATCAATAGCCGCCCGGTGCGTCCGTTATTATCCCGAAATGGATGAGTCGAAACAAAGCGAAGATGTGCTTCGGCTGACAACTCTAGCGGATGTAACGATCTAATTTTATCACTGTTGAGCCATTGGATAAATTCCGGCATCAAACCCGAAAGCAAATAATGAGGCTGATAGAGGTATTCGGTACCGGTGGCTTTGATATCTAACTGCCGATAGCGTCCAACTTCCTCCGGGGCGATCGCCCTTATAATTAAGTTGTGAATTTGTTTAATCTCCCATTCACCGATCTCCGTGTCCGATCGCGTTAGCATTTAAATCTAGTCGATCGCATCTCGATGTCCGATGACTTCTAGGTGTTCGCGCAAAGTTTTGCCACCGAGAGTGATGCCGATTTCTAGGACTAATGCGGTTTCCCGCTGCGTTAAGCTGTTTCCCTCGATCGCATTAGAATGATAGGTGAACCGAAAGTCGTAGAGTTTTTTCTATTCTGCAATCAGGGTGGCAGAAAGCGGACGAAAGCTATCTAACCAGGCTTTGAGTCGATCGACTTTTTGCAATTTTTCAGAAATACTCATTGTTGTTGGGAAGGCAAAATGCTGGTGGAGAATGTCACCCAGACGCTGAGGATACAGTCGGACTAACAGTGCGATAAACTCATTTCTCAACAGGCTTTCCGGCCTATTTCACAGAGAGTAAATTTTGTGGGCCCGGCATCTTGCCCGCCCTTGAAAAGCTGATTAACAATAGTGCAAGAGGTGAGTTGGTATCGGAATTATTCATCTCTGTTCTCTTCCTCTGCGCTCTCTGCGGCCTCTGCGGTTTAATAATTCACATAATTGAAGAGTCTTTAAGCATAAATCTTTAACCTCCGGGTTCCATAGTTAATTTATCGGCTTTAACTATTTTTTTACGCTTGATCGAATAAGCTTTAATTTTTTGGTGCATCTACCCAATTGAGTAGATCCACATATAATACATGATACTAGAGCGATCGGCATCCCACCATCTACTCTAGATCGACATCTTTTCGCCACTTTGACAGGAGCATCAAAATGAACAGCAACGGACTGCCACAAAAGCAAGGTCTGTACGATCCGCAGTTCGAGCACGACGCTTGCGGAGTCGGATTCATCGTACACATGAAGGGTAACAAATCCCACGAAATTGTCGAGCAGGCACTGACAATCCTATTGAACCTCGACCACCGAGGCGCGTGCGGCTGCGAACCCAACACCGGAGACGGGGCGGGGATTTTGATGCAGATACCCCACAAGTTTCTCAAAAAAGTAACGGCGGGCCTCAACATCGAACTTCCCGAAGCCGGCGAGTACGGCGTTGGCGCGATTTACTCGTCGCCAAATCGAACTGAACGGGAAAACGGTCAGCGCATTTTTGAGGAAATCGCGGCAGAAGAAGGTCAAGAAGTGCTCGGCTGGCGCGATGTTCCCACGGACAACTCGTCCCTCGGCGACACCGCCAAATCTAGCGAACCCTTCATGCAGCAAGTGTTCCTCCGGCGGGCTGCAGGCATTGACGAGGCGGCTTTCGAGCGCAAACTGTACGTCATCCGCAAACGGGCTCACAATGCGATTCGCAGGACTAACACAGACCCCTACTGGTACAATTCCACTCTCTCGTGCCGGACGATCGTCTACAAGGGTATGTTAATGCCGGTGCAAGTCGGCGATTACTATCCCGAACTGCACGACCCCGACATGGAAAGCGCTTTAGCCCTGGTTCACTCGCGCTTCAGCACCAATACTTTTCCGAGTTGGGAACGATCGCACCCTTACCGCTACATCGCCCACAACGGCGAAATTAACACGATGCGGGGCAACATTAACTGGATGCACGCGCGGCAATCGCTGTTCGAGTCGGAACTATTCGGCGATGACTTAAAGAAAATCCCCAATTTAATCAATATCGAAGGCAGCGACTCGACGATTTTTGACAATGCTTTGGAATTGCTGACTTTGGCCGGGCGTTCTTTGCCGCACGCCGTAATGATGATGATTCCGGAACCTTGGACAGCCCACGAGTCGATGAGTGACGAGAAAAAGGCTTTCTACGAATACCATTCTTGCTTGATGGAACCTTGGGACGGCCCTGCTTCGATCGCATTTACCGACGGTACTTCGATAGGCGCGGTGCTCGATCGCAACGGTTTGCGCCCTTCCCGCTACTGCGTTACCAAAGACGACTTGGTAATTATGGCATCGGAAGCGGGAGTTTTGCCGATCGCCCCAGAACGAATTGCATCCAACGGCCGCTTGCAACCGGGGCGGATGTTCCTGGTAAATACCGAGGAAGGCCGCATCGTGTCTGACGAGGAAATTAAAACCAAAATCGCCACAGAACACCCGTACCGCCAGTGGATCGACCAGCACATGGTCGAAATCGCCAAACTCAAAGATGCGCCGGCAGTAGCAGAATCTCATCCCGAAACATTATTGCAGCGGCAAATGGCCTTTGGCTACACCTTTGAAGAACTGCGGTTGCTGTTAGCACCGATGGCGAAAGATGGCGTGGAAGCTGTCGGCGCGATGGGTGCGGATACGCCGCTAGCGGTGCTTTCCAACCGGCCAAAACTGCTTTACGAATACTTCCAGCAGTTGTTTGCTCAAGTTACCAATCCGCCCATTGATTCTATCCGCGAAGAAATTGTAACTTCTGCCGAAACTACGATCGGCGCCGAACGCAATTTGCTCAAACCGGAACCGGAAAGCTGTCATTTGATTGAACTGAAAACGCCAATTCTCAGCAATGAAGAATTAGCTAAGCTCCAACACGTAAATGAGGGCAATTTCAAGTCCGTCACCGTGCCGATTTTGTTTGACCCCAAAAGCGGCGTAAAAGGTCTAGAACAAGCCTTAGAAGAGGTTTTTGCAGCAGCAGACAGCGCGATCGCCTCCGGGGTGAATATCATCATTTTGAGCGATCGGGATATCAGTCCAGACAAAGCCCCAATTCCGGCGCTGCTGGCAGTTGCGGGCCTGCACCACCACTTGATCCGCAAAGGTACGCGGACGCGGGCGGGACTCGTGCTCGAATCCGGCGAACCGAGGGAAGTGCATCACTTTGCGACACTTATTGGCTACGGTTGCGGCGCGATCAATCCGTATTTGGCCTTTGAGACGATCGCCGATTCGATCCGCGAAGGATTGCTGCTAAATGTCGAGTACAAAACAGCTTGCAAAAACTACGTCAAAGCCGCAACTAAAGGTGTGACGAAAGTTGCCTCGAAAATTGGGATTTCCACAATTCAAAGCTATCGCGGCGCGCAGATTTTTGAGGCGATCGGCTTAAACAAATCCGTAGTCGATAAATACTTTGCTTGGACAGCCTCGCGGATTGAAGGGGTAGACCTCGAAGTCATCGCCCGAGAAGCTATTTTGCGCCATACCCACGCTTTCCCAGACCGCCCAGCCAGCGGACATACTCTCGATGTTGGCGGCGAATATCAGTGGCGGAAAGAAGGCGAAGCGCATTTGTTTAGTCCGCAGACAATTCACGCGCTGCAAAAGTCGGTGCGCGAGGGCAGTTATACGCTTTTCAAACAGTATTCTGCGCTGGTAAACGAACAAAACCAGCAGCATTTTACCCTGCGCGGTTTGCTGCAATTCAAGCAGCGGGAATCGATACCGATTGAGGAAGTTGAACCGATCGAATCTATTCTCAAACGCTTTAAAACTGGGGCGATGAGTTACGGTTCGATTTCTAAAGAAGCCCACGAATCTCTGGCGATCGCGATGAACCGCATTGGTGGCAAATCGAACACCGGCGAAGGCGGGGAAGACACGGAACGCTACACTTGGACGAACGATCGGGGCGACTCGAAAAACAGCGCGATCAAACAAGTTGCTTCCGGGCGTTTCGGCGTTACCAGCTTGTACCTTTCCCAAGCGCGGGAACTGCAAATCAAGATGGCGCAAGGCGCGAAACCCGGTGAAGGCGGACAGTTGCCGGGTAAAAAAGTATACCCGTGGATTGCCAAGGTGCGGAACTCGACTCCGGGTGTGGGATTGATTTCGCCTCCTCCTCACCACGACATTTATTCGATCGAAGATTTGGCAGAATTGATTCACGACTTGAAAAATTCCAACCGGGAAGCGCGGATTAGCGTGAAACTCGTGTCGGAAGTTGGAGTCGGGACGATCGCGGCCGGGGTTGCGAAAGCGCACGCCGATGTTGTGCTGATTTCCGGCTACGACGGCGGTACGGGCGCGTCGCCGCAGACTTCGATCAAACACGCCGGTTTACCTTGGGAGTTGGGACTGGCGGAAACTCACCAAACTTTGGTACTCAACAATCTCCGCAGCCGGATTGTCGTGGAAACCGACGGCCAAATGAAAACCGGCCGCGATGTAGCAATTGCTGCCTTGCTTGGTGCTGAGGAATTCGGTTTTGCGACCGCGCCGCTGGTGACATTGGGCTGCATCATGATGCGCGTTTGCCACCAGAATACTTGCCCGGTGGGCGTGGCGACCCAAGACCCGCTGCTGCGGAAAAACTTTACCGGCGACCCCGAGCACACGGTAAACTTTATGACTTTCGTCGCGCAGGAAGTCCGGGAAATTATGGCGCAGTTGGGCTTCCGCACGCTGAATGAAATGGTGGGGCGGACTGATGTTTTGGAAGCGAAACAAGCTGTGGAACACTGGAAGGCTAAGGGTTTGGATTTCTCGAAAATCCTTTACCAGCCGGAGGTTGGGGCGGATGTCGGGCGCTACTGTCAGATGGCGCAGGATCACGGTTTGGAAAAGTCCCTGGATATGACTGTGTTGTTGGATTTGTGCAAAGGTGCGATCGAAAACGGCGAAAAAGTGCACGCCAAACTGCCGATTACCAATGTCAACCGCGTTGTCGGCACAATTCTCGGCAACGAAATCACCAAACGCCACTGGGAAGGTTTGCCGGATGACACGGTGCACCTGCACTTCCAAGGCAGCGCCGGGCAAAGCTTTGGGGCATTCGTGCCCAAGGGTGTCACCCTGGAGCTCGAAGGCGAAGCTAACGACTATTTGGGCAAAGGGCTCAGCGGCGGCAAAATCATCCTGTATCCGTCGCCAGCTTCTACCTTTGTCGCGGAAGAAAATGTCATTGTCGGCAACGTAGTGCTTTACGGCGCGACTGCTGGTGAGGTTTTCATCCGGGGGATGGCGGGCGAACGTTTCGGGGTGCGTAACTCCGGCGTTAACGCAGTAGTTGAGGGTGTGGGCGATCACGGTTGCGAGTACATGACTGGCGGCAAAGTTGTAGTTTTGGGCGCAACCGGGCGCAATTTTGCTGCTGGTATGAGTGGCGGTGTTGCTTACATTTTGGATGAAGCGGGGGATTTTGCTACTCGCTGCAATATGTCGATGGTGGATTTGGAAAAATTGGAGGATGTTGAGGAAATTAGCGATTTGCGGCAGTTAATTCAGACTCACTTTGATTTGACTGGAAGTGCGAAAGCATCGAAGGTTTTGGCTGCGTGGGATGAGATGGTGCCACTGTTTGTGAAGGTGATGCCGCGAGATTACAAGCGGGTGTTGCAGGCTATTGAAAGGGCGATCGCATCGGGTTTAAGCGGTGATGATGCGCTGACGGCTGCGTTTGAAGAAAATGCTCGCGATGTCGCCCGGATTGGCGGCAGTTAGGGTTCGGCCGTAGAATTTTACTAATCTAGCAAGGGGCTTTAAGCCCCTTGTTAGGTGGCATAACAAGACGATTATTGAATGGTAGAAAAAGCACGGGAAACGCATGAAGATGAACTAATTTATCATTGAGAAGCTAGCAAAAATTTAATTGGATGGGTTATGGATAAATTACGTGCAGCGGGAATTCCCTGCGAAAGAACAAGAGGTCACAACCTGACGGGGTGACAACAGAGTCAAAATCCAGATCGAATCAAGGATATAGCTCTCAAACCCCTCTAATAAAATGGCAGCTTGTTACGTCTAATTCTCCTTAATGAGCGCAACTATTTCTTGGCAAAACTCCTTTCCAACCACCCAAGATTGACGCCAATAATCCAATCCAAAAACTGCTATGACGAGGATACGATCGCTTGCATTCAGTCAACCGTCCCGTATATTTGTGAATTCTTATTTGCTTGATTTTTTGCCCTGGGAGAACAGCACAACTGTCAGCAATAGCAATGACTAAGATTAAGTTTTTTAACCGCTTATTGTTAGGGTGACTCTTCTGGCTTATTGTAACTACCTGTCTGACAGTGCTTGAGCATTGGTAACAAGTTAAGCTAAACAAGCATTTGTCAATCAGCAATTATGCTCGATATTTACTCGGATTTTGGGCCCAAAACTGAGATTTGGGCGATCGTGCGATCGTGCCGAGCGTGATATTTATAGCTACTCCCTCTCAAATTGTGAATTTTCCACTCCTAAAACAGCAGTTTTTTTGAGTAATATTACTGATTGACAAATGCAATTAATTCTTAACTTGTCACCAATGCAGGTTGGGGTACGGCTCGACAATTCCATTTGGGCAAATATTCTAGGACTTATGCCTTGACAAAATAACCAAACAGTGAATTGATAAATAATTGTCGTCTACTTTCTAGGTATCGGACAATGAGAAAAATAACTCAACCCTCTACGGCAGAATGCAATATAGACCTTTACACCTTATTTTTGTTGTCAGAACCACCGCCTTGGGAGGGTGTAGCAGATTATCGCAGATACTGGGAGATGTTTCTCAGGATTCTATCAATCGTTTTTTGTTAAGATAAATGTATGAGCCGAAAGACTTATTCAGCGAGAACGAGAAAATAATCAACTTGACAGGAGGGATACTAAATGTAGACGATACAGTCATATAAAAGATTTACAGCGACTCTAAAAATGCCTAATTGAAAAATCCCTAATTGATTAGTTATTTTTGGTCAGGTAAAGCTCATACAACTATTATTGGTTTAAATTTAATTACCTATATTATAGCGATATTAATGATAATTCAGTTCAATTAATTACAGAATATATGAAAAAAAGAAGGGAAAAACCAAAAACGATTATTTTCGATCGATGGTGAGTGAAATAAAAAATTGGGGAGTCAAGCCAAAAATAGTAACAGGATATTATATAGCGATGCTAAATCATTTGTGAATTTCTTACTCCGTCCCCGAACTCGCGGGGAGGGCTGGGTGGGGTAAAAAAATTACGACTCCTGCCAGGATTGCTATAGTTGGTATTCAGAAGTGGAAAATTTAAAATTTCTCAAAAACCAGAAATCGGGTTTTCTATTGGCAATAAAAAAAGACAGGAGAGTATCAAATGAGCCACATAATTATTGCCAGGTAAGCACTATGGCAATTGCTGAGTCAGGATTAATAACTCATTTAAAAGAATTTGGATTTATCAAGTTGTTTAGAAAAATCTTTAAAAAAGAGGCGTATAGACACTACATCTTTTATTTTCCAGAGTCAGAAAAAATCCCTGAGATTACAAGATATGAATTTATCGCAATTCATGATACTCATTGGCGCATTGAAACCTTTCATAGATCCATCCAGCAAGTCTGTGGAATTTGTCGGTTCATGGTAAGAGATACCTGTGCAATCAAGACTCATGTATTTTGTTCACTTCAAGATGAGTGTTAAATTAGAGTTGATGCGGTATGAAAAAATAATTAGTAACTGGTATGAATTCCAAAGGAATCTATTCACTTCAGTTATACGCGAGCATATTTTAGCAAACTTTAGTAGTGGTGGCATTGTCTAGAATACATAGATGATGTTTTTTGTCAATGCGTAAGTCCTAACCTAGTTGCTTGTAAACTAAAGGCGATAGCAATTCTTGCAATCTGGCTGCTATGGCTTCAGTTTCGGGAGCTGGTATAGCGGTTCGAGCTCTCATATTCGCGGACGTTGTTGGGATGCGAGCCCTATACTTTTAAGTGGTTATATAATCTATCGATCGTACCTCACCGCGCTTGAGAAAGGCTATACGTTGTTCCGATCGCGAATATCGTCTGGATTGATTGTACGTCGTTTTACCATAGAGTTTCCAGAGTCACACCTCACAAACCAGATTACCTTACACGCCCCGGCCGGGAGGCAAGCCAGAAGTTCCCTTCGTCGGGAGGAACTTCTGCTTAAGTTGTCACCAATGACCTGATTTGAGGTATGAGTTGAGCCCGAATGACTAATTTGCTGATATTGAGTTATGTTGGCTAACATTCTACTCGACTTGATATTTCATAAAAATGTGGTAGAACTAGGATTGAAAGACTCAGGTGAAAATCCCTGATGGTACGGAGCCTCTATATAAGCTTCCTCTACGGCATCAAAGCAAAATAGTCAATCGCCTGCTCGGCACGAGCGCGAAAATCAAGCGTTGCCAGTACAGCAGTCGTAAATTGTGCGCGGGGGATTTTCCTTAGTGCATTAATTGATAGGCAAAGGCTGAGAGACAATCTCAGCTCAGATATTTGTTAGCATTTGTTAGCAAAAAAGTATCGGAACGCTTGAGGAGAGAACCATCTCTGGGTGATCGGGAGCAATCCTGTTAATTTAAATGGACTCGCTGAATCAAGAATCCCCTCGCCTAAACGCGAGGGGAGTGTTAAAAGCACAGCACCTCGGCCATGACAGGAGTCAAATCGCAGTGTCATGTTTATTCTGAAACGGCAGGATGTTGAAATAACCAATTTTCAACACCCAAAACGGGAACAACAAATTCCCATTCTCAATTATCAGGGGCAGACTTTTCGCCTGATCAGCGCTTTCAACGGCAAGCAAGCAGAAGACGCCAGAGCCTTGTGGCGGGACTTAACCGACAACCGAGGCAAGGCCTGTGTTCTGCTAGAAGAGCCGGATAGATATAGCGTCTGGGGCAAAGTCCGTTTAGATCAGCTTGCCGGTGAAGAACCGGCAGGGAATGAAGTAGCCAAAGCGCCACTGTTCGCACAGGCTTGTCTGCTGCTGCTCCAAGCTGTTTACTTCGATGTAGAAGACCTTTTAGGCGCAAGGCAAGCCACATCGTTTCAGAAAGATATCGCCAAGGTATTTCAGCAGGGAAACTTCCCCCAGGCAGACTCCCCTGATGCGATCAAAAACTGGCTAACCGTTAGTCCCTTGCAAAATCACAAGGTGCCTCCTTGGCAAGAGCAGCATCTCAAGACCTTATTGCAAGAACTCCACCGCTTGGGCAAATCATATTTTGGCAATACGGACTTCGCGGAGGGAGTGAGCGAAGTGCTGCAAGATATGCCAGCACCGGATCGGACTCAGTTTCTAGATTGGCTCAAACAATCAGCCCTCAACAAGTTGTGGATCGCAGGATAGAAAATGTTGGACAATTGGTCAGACAATTGGGTCTAGATAATTGATCTTAGATAATTGCACTGTAGGGGGTACGCGCTATAGAGGTTGGATAGCCAACTTGTATTGACAACCAAATTGTAGATTCGGTTTGGATGCCACGTATGGTCGAGCAATTTAACTAATTTTCGATCGCACTCTCCAACCACAATCATTGATGTGAGTCGGGGAGTGCGAAAGCAAAAAAACAGATACAGCAACATTTGAGGGTATAATTTCAGAGATAGATTGGGTAGTGTAAAAGCCTTAAGGGGGGAGACATATACCGTATTTCTATCATTATATTTCCGGGTACAAGATCGACTAACGACTAATTCCTTGAATTAGTAAATAGATATTATTCTTGCTTAGTCTTTCTAGAGTGTACGAGGGCAAAAGTCCCAACGACACGCGCTCGGACGCCAGTTGTTCCGGGAGCGTCAGACAAAGGTTCTTTTGCGAAAGAATCCTCATCTACAATCAAATATTGTTCAGATGAGGTGCGTTCAACCGCTAGTTAGGTCTCGTGGAATCCCTATGAGTAGCACTTCAGAAAAGTCATCTACATCTCCATCTTTACTGTCAGCTCAGACCCTAGTGATTGCGGGCATTGTCTGGGCTGTCATGGCGCTGCTGTTCTTTTTGCTGTTCAGCGTCCCCCTCTCAGCAGAAGAGGGTTTACCTCTGTGGTACTCGATCGGCACTTATATTTTTGAATGCGGAGCATTCTTGGGAGCTGCTTTAGTCTGTTTTAGAAACTGGCAAAGCCCGCACATGGTCAGCGGGCGCAAAGTCTGGCTGGGCATTGGTCTGGGGATGCTGTTCTATTTCATAGCCAACGTGCTGTTCGGGATTTGGGAACTTTATTTCGGGTTAGACCCGGACGTGTCTCCAGCAGATGCGTTTTATCTGGGCAGCTATGTGGTACTGATCGGGGGCATGGTTCTAGCTGTGACTTCCAAGCGCCTGAATCTAGAAATTTGGCAGTGGGGTTTGTTAGCGGGAATTGCAGCCTTCGGGATTGCTGTAGCCATCTGGGTTGCTGCACCTGACTCTTGGAGAATTCAGCTAGGAATGGCTCCGGCAGCCACCCAGGAAGTAGTGACAGAATCTGCACCAGCAACGGCTGCCAACGGCAAAGCGCCTGCTGCGGACAATTCGTCCAAGTTACAGGCAAAAGGAGCAGCAGCGATTGATGATGCTAAATCCGCACCCGAAGAAGAAGAAGCAGAAGCAACTGCAGCTCCGGCATGGGTGATGGCACTGGACGAGCAACTCTCGCCTCACAAAAATGCAATCAATTTGTTTTACATCGTCGGGGACGTTTTTCTGCTGATTATTGCTACTGCACTGCTGCTGGCGTTTTGGGGAGGACGTTTTTCCCAATCTTGGAGGATGATTGCGGCTGCAACTTTTTCGCTTTACATCGCAGATATGTACTTTAAATGGCGCGATACTCAGGCTGAGGGTAGTTATCAAAGCGGCAGTTTGCTGGAAGTCTTTTTTGTTTTCAGCGGCATCTTGTTCGCGATTGGAGCTATCTTGGAACATGACATCTCAACCCGTTCTCGCCAGAGCAGGCGCACTCGCCGCGCCGCGTAGCGATTTGAGATTGGGGTTGCTTCGGCAAGCGATGGGGACGCGAAAGCTTTTTTACTCTTGTCGGCATCTCTCAAGTTTATTAAATCGAAAAAGAAAAACCACTGTTCGCTGACCGATCGCCTGCGTCTTTTCACGTCTTTTTGCTGGAAAACTTGGCATGACGCCTACAAAACTCTCCGATTCAGACAAACGGGAAATCCTCAGGCTGTACCGACAGTCGGACGAAAATACTATCACTCTGGCAAAGCGCTACGGAGTGAGCAGTTCGACTGTCAGGCGCATCATTCAGGGGGCTTTGTCGGAGCCGGAATACGAATTTCTGGTCCACCAAAAACAAAAGCGTTTGTCCGACCGCAGCAGTGTTTCTAAACCGACAGAGGCTACTGCTGAGTCGTCGGAAGCCGATCGCGAAACCGATCCTGTAGCTGTGCCCCTGTCTGAGTCAGTCCCAGCCTCCCAGGAGGCCTCAAATTCGAGGCCGACGATCCGAAAGCGTTCTGGATCGGCCGCTGAACCAATGGGAGAACTCGAAACTCCAGGAACTGTAGAGTCGGATTTGGATGTTTCTGATTTGCCAGAAGCCCAAGCAGCCAATCTTGCCGATCGCAGCCACCGCGCTGTTGTGACTGGTGAACGAAAGGCAATGCTGCCAGCATCCGGGCTGCTGGCAGGTGAAGACTTTAGCGACTTCGAGGACGACGAGGATGATGAGGATGATGAGGATGATGAAGACGATTTAGATGACGACTTCGACGAAGATGTAGAGGATGAAGACTCTCTGTTTGAAGGCAGTCTCTTGGGTTCAATGTCGTCGGGCGAGTCGATCCTCTTCGAGGGCAACGCTTACGAGCTTCGGGGTACAGGACTGATTCAAGTTTTGCCTTTAAGCGAAGCATCTGTACCCAAAATTTGTTATTTGGTGGTCGATCGGGCAGCGGAGTTAATCACCAGACCTCTAAAAGCTTTTGGCGAACTGGGTCAAATTCCGCCTGCGGAAATTCGCGAGAAAACCCTGGCAGTGTTTGACAATCACCGAGTGGCCCGCCGATTTGCTACTCGCAATCAAAGGGTTTTCAAAATTCCTGACGGCAGGCTGCTGCAAAAAGCCGCGCCTTACTTGCTAGCCAAGGGAATTACTCGGCTGCTGATTGACGGCCAGGTGTATTCTATCTAAAGATTCAGCAATTAAGTTAGGGGAGCGCAAAAAAATAAAATACCAGTCAAGTTGGGGTGATCGTGATATCCCATTTCGGTAAAGTTTCAGAACGT
>JAUBST010000044.1:0-60637 GCA_036702215.1 Microcoleus sp. F6_B6 | reverse complement strand
CTGATTTTTCCCTCATCTGACTACATTACCATATTTTTTGGCTCTCACTCTCACTTTTTTTTACCTGAATCCTTACCAAAAGGTTTGTGTTCCAACAAGGCATCGTAATAACGGGTTAACTGCTGAACGACATATCTATCTTCGCCGTTTTTCAACTCCAGCACAACTAACCGTTTATTCTCGTCCACCGCTATAATATCGCATCTTTGCTCGTTGACAGTGAATTGCCGCTTGATGACCGTCAAACCCAGCAAACTTTGCAAGTGAACTTCGACAAAATCTTCTAAGGCTTCTTCATTTGCAAATTCCCACCCCGACCCTGTTTTCCTCAATGCGGCGCTGCTTAGCATTTTGACAATTCTTAAAGTCTTTAGTCTTTAATTAATTTTACCGCAACTGTGCGTTATAGTTCCACAACTATTTGACACTGCGCTAAAATTAAATCAGTCACTCTCTATTATCCAATGGCTCAATCTATAAAGCAACTCCACGCCCAAATTCAAGCCATGCCCAGCGATTCGGTTAAGGCGATCGTGCTTTCATGGCTGAATCAGTCCAACGGTAATCTCAGCGACTTTGAACGCCTAATCGCAGAAATTGCCGAGGAAACGGAGGGATATCAGTGGGGAGAAATTGACACGGCAAACGAGTTTCAACCCCTCAGCGAAGAAGAAACGATCGCCTTGAGTCTCGCAGCCTTGCAAGATTACCAGACAAACAAGACGGGCCGAAGAGCACGATCGGGTTAAGCAATGGGCAGATAGTCTAGGGAGCGATCGTTTTGGCTACCTATGCCAAAATAAAGTTAGAAAATAAAGTTAACCATTCATCATAACTTTTATGACTCTTACACTCACCTTACCCCCCCAAATCGAAGCACTGCTGCGCCAACGGGCCGAAAGTACAGGACAAGATATAACCAGCGTTACCCTAGCTGTTATCGCGTTCGGACTTAGCTTTGATGAAAGCGATTTCTTCGAGGCATTAGAAGGAATTCAACGCGGACTTGATGACTTCGATCGGGGTCAGTTTTCTACTCTGGAAGAGTTTGTAGATAGACAAAACCAGAAATACGGACTTTCTTTGGAAGCATAATGTATCGCATTGACTTTTCCAGTACAGCTCAATCTGAAGCTGATGCAGCGTTTCTGAACTTTTCCCAATTCACGACTCCCGAACGCGCTCAAGCATGGTATCAGGGCATGATTAAAGCGATTTCCTCACTCCAAGAAATGCCGCGTCGTTGTGTTTTAGCCCGTGAAAACGCATTTTTCAGCCAAGAGATTCGCCAGCTTCTGTATGGAAGTGGTAAAACCACGTATCGCATACTCTTCACTATTTTTGACGATCGACCTATACCAACGGTGAGGATTATCCACATTCGCCATGCACTCCAGCTTGCGATTGGCGAACCCCAAGATGAGGCATGACCTTATGCTTAGCTTATCTAATTTTTTTGAAATAAGCGATCGCAAATTGCCATGCCCTCCGCAGCCGCGAATTACATTCGCCCCCTAACTCGCAGCATCTTATTTCCGCCTTTTTGAAATTCATAAGGAGCCTCTTGAATTTCTACACTAAAACTTCTCTTTTTCAATTCAGTGAGAATCGGATTTAAGTGCTCGGATTCTTCCCCGCTAAAACTCTGCAATAGAGGGAAGACTCGGACTTCCTTCGCAACCCGACACATTTCTGTAATTGCTTCCAGATGAAATTCTTCGGAAAGCAGGTGAGAATAAGCAAATAAGAAATGGCTGCACAAAGCTAAATCGAATTGACTGTTCTCGAAAGGCAAAACTGGCAACTCAGCATTCAGGTAGCGGCCTTGCTGCAAGCCTGATGGAAAATCTTCTAAAAATTCCTGCATCGCTTTCATTCGCACTTCGCCTAGCTGGTACGGCGATTCAAAATTATTCCACAGATAGCCGTCTAAATTGGCTTTAACACCGTCAATCACAGCTTGATATGTTTCTTGGATGCGATCGCCAATTTCCACCGCGCTAAACTGATAAACTGGATCGCAAGAAATTACCTTTTTACCTTGGCGAGTCATTTCGGCATTGAAACTCGCCGGGCCGCCCGCACAATCAAGGATTGCTAGCTTGAGGTCACTTGATGTCAAGCTAAACATTCCTATGTATTCATCCAAGCAGCGTCCCCAAGGAATCACCTTCTCAAGCTTGAGTCCCACGTATTTTTTACTCGCAAATAAGAGCCGATCGTGATGATTGTATCAATTTAATCCTTCAATTTCCCAATCTAAAATCTAAAATATAAAATCTAAAATCGGTCGATCGCACAATTTTTATGCTTCCACCTGTGGATTTTGCAGCGAAGCGAGGCTACACTGGACAGCAGGGAAAATAAACTAAAATCAACTAGCTAAATTGCTTTTGTTCAATGGCAGGCCGCAACCAGGGAAGAAAAATGAAACATACCGTTCAAACCGCTACAAGTCTGAGTTTGTCAGCACTTCTGGTGCTATTGAGTTCGCTGCCCAGTAGAGCTCAGTTGCCTGCCATCAGAAATCCTGCGCCCGCTAGGAACCCAAACCAACCGATAGTACCGCCGCCGCCACCGAGGGGTTCAAGTTTGCCGCCGATCGGCAATTCTGCGCCGCTGACACCAGAAGCAGCTTATACTTTAGGCCCGGGCGATCGCGTTGCTTTAGATATCTTCGGCGTTCCTGAATTCAGCAAAGAATATCAAGTGTTAGTTGACGGGACGCTCAATTTGCCAATCATTCGCAGCGTCTCAATTCAAGGGTTGACGCTGCAACAAGCCGCTAACGTGATTACCCAGCGATACGAACCCTTCATCAATGTCCCCGTTGTTACCGTGACTGTGATCGTCGCTCGCCCTCTAAATATAGGTCTTGCGGGCGAAGTTACTCGCCCGGGTTCCTACAAAATTAATCCCACTAGAGAAGGAGGAGGAGTAAAATTCCCGACTTTGATGGAAATGCTGCAACTTGCACAAGGGGTGACATCAGGAGGAGATATGCGAAATGTCCAAATTCGCCGTCCCCGCAGAGGCGGGCCGGAGCAAGTTACTACTGTTGATTTGCAGGATTTTTTAGACACGGGAAATTTGCGTCAAGATGTCACCATTCGAGATGGAGATACAATTTTTGTACCGACAGCAAGGGCCTTGAATACTCAAGAAGTTCGTCAAAGAGCCAGTGCTAATTTTTCCGCTGATATTACTAAACCAATTGGCGTGGTAATTGTCGGGGAAGTAAACCGACCGGGGCCTTATACTGTATTTGCTTCGGATGTGCGATCGAGCAACCAACAAACAGAGTTGAGTTTTGTATCTATCGACCAACAGCAAGGAGCAGTGGTGGGCTTACCAACAATAACTAGAGCACTGAAAATTGCTGGTGGTATCACTACAGAAGCTGACATTCGCCGCGTGCAAATCCGCCGCCGAGTCAGAGGTGGCAACGAACAAACTATCATGGTAAATCTGTGGGATCTGCTGCAAAAAGGCGACGCAACTCAAGATATTTTGCTGCAAGAAGGAGATAGCGTAATTATCCCGACAGCAGCTACTGTAGACTTGGCTGAAGTTTCTCAAGTGGCAAATAGCAGTTTTTCTCCGAACGCGATTAGCATCAATATTGTAGGAGAAGTAATTAGGCCTGGGGCTTTGCTGGTGCGGCCCAGTACATCCCTGCACCAAGCTTTACTGACCGCAGGCAGTTTCAATCAATTGCGGGCTAAAAAAGATAAGGTAGAACTATTGCGATTGAACCCCAACGGTACTGTTTCTCGCCGCACGATTGAGGTGGATTTTGCTCAAGGGTTGAATCCTAATAATAACCCCACTCTCCGCAACGACGATGTGATTCTGGTAGCGCGATCGGGCTATGCTAGGGTAGCAGATAATATCAACAGTTTCTTGCAGCCGATCGTAGGAGTGGCAACTGGGATCAGCGCTGTTAGCGGAGTTTTTACTGGGTTTCAAACAACTATCAACGCTTTTGAAAACTTATTTTTGGGAGGGGATTTCGAGCGGCGAAATCAAATCAGACAGCTTCGCGAACAACGTCAAGACAGACAAGAGCAACGTGAAGACAGGCTGTTAGAGAGAGAGCTACAACGTCAAGAAAGACAGCAGCAAGCTGAAGACAGATTGCTGCAACTTGAAGACAGACGCTTGCAACTTGAAGACAGACAGCGGCAAATCGATCTTGAGAATCGGCAAATTCAGATCCAGGAGCAGCAACTTCAGCTCCAAAATCAGCAGCCACAAACTACGACAACTACTCCTTGATATCTAGTCAGGTAAAATAACCCTTATAAGTTTGTAGTGAGGACTGAAGTCCTCCCTGCAAAAAAAATGATGGGGGTCGTTGAGTTCAAAACACACGATTAAAGTCCGCACGGAATTTAAAGTAATAATTTAAACACATATTATCTCATAAAAATTGCGGGTTGTTAAGGGATAATTCAAAATATTTAACAAAACTTTTCTGTATATATCTAAACCTTTGGCATTGAGGTGAACGCCGTCAATTGTTAAATCTGCATTGAGAGCTTTTTCCTTAAACAATGCTTGTATGCCGCTAGATTCCACGGTCAGATTTTCGTCGGCAGCTACTTTATCAATGAGAACATTGATTTCGTCAACTCTGGCAATTGTTCCGGCAAATTTAGGATTGTAGCTGGCGGCAAGAGTTGAGTAAAAAGCAGGAATCAGAATAATCTGTTTGGTTCCGAGCGATCGCATCACGGCGATCGCCTCTTTCAAATTGCTGACAAACTCCTCGTCGCTAATGCCGTACATAGCATCATTTGTGCCGATCGCCAAAATCGCTTTTTCGCAGGTAAACCGCTGCGGCACTACAAGTTTAAGCTGTTCTAGCAGCGAAACTGAACTCATTCCGCCGATCGCAAAATTAAAATTTTCTTCACCTAAAGAATCGCCGAGGGCCGAAGAAATAGAATCGCCCCAAACGCACCCTTGATATTGCCGTTCTTTAATTTGTTGTACCTGATTGTACACAGCAACTTGCCACCACAGGGCAGAACTAACTGTATCTCCCGAAGGTTGCGGGTTAGCTAACACCCGAAACGGGATGTAGGCTGACAACAACAAAGCCAAGGCGGCAAAGATTAATCTAAATTTAACTTTCATAAAACTTGCTGCTACTCTTGCTACTTTAGTTTGTGCTCTTCGTTTAACCAGCCTTCAGGATTTATGCAAATTTATCGAAATTGTGGTGCGGCTGTTGCGGTCAATATTTTTAGGGGCGGGTTTCACCAACAATCTGTAAGCCAGATCCAGAATATTTATCAACCCACCTTCTTAATTAACCTTTCGCCCCCAACAATTCAGGTTGCAAAACCTGATTTAATTTACCGCTGCGAAAACCCTCCAAATCCAAAGTCGCGTACACAAAACCAAACTCCTGAAACACCGCCACCAATGCAGGCAAATCCGTATCAATCACAAACTTCTGAATCTCCTCCGCCGGCAGTTCAATTCGCGCCGTATCTCCCTCCGATCGCACTCGCAAATTTTTCAGTCCCAACTGCCGCAAATACCGTTCGGCGCGGCCCACTCTTTGCAACTTTCCAACGGTGATTTCTTCGCCGTAAGGAAAGCGCGAACTGAGACAAGGTTGAGCCGGTTTGTCCCACCAAGGCAAACCCAATTCTTTTGCCAATTGCCGCACTTCCAATTTACTCATGCCTACTTCTGCTAAGGGCGATCGCGCCCCCCGTTCCTTCGCAGCCTGAATTCCGGGACGGTAATCCTTTAAATCGTCCGCATTCACCCCATCCACCACATAAGGATAACCCTTTGCTAGTGCTAGCGGTTTCAAAGTATCGTGCAGTTCGCTTTTGCAGAAATAGCAGCGGTTAACCGGGTTAGAAGTGTAATTTGGATTGGCCATTTCCTGAGTTTGTACTTCCTCGTGGGCAATCCCAATTTCTGCTGCTTGAATCCGCGCATCTTCTAAATCTTCGGGCAGTAAAGACGGGGAAACAGCCGTCACTGCCAAAGCGCGATCGCCCAAAACGTCAAAAGCGATTTTTGCCACCAAAGTGCTGTCAATTCCGCCGGAGTAGGCAATCAACGCCCGTTCCATCTGTGCGAAAATATCTTTTAATTGTTCTAGTTTTTCTACTAACATAATTTCAATTTTTTGTGACCAACAGAGAAGTAAGAAAGCAAACTCAAGAAAGAAGGATGAAGAAAGCAGATATCGATCGGGTTCCATTCTTCCCTCGAACCTCTTCCTTCATCCGACTTCCATCGAACTTCTAATGCTATTCTGGATCGATACCGAGGGCTGCCAATCGAGCCAAAAGTTCTTGATTTCGCTGTCTTTCCTGTTCCAGCAGCCTTTCGGCTGACTCTTTATCTTGCTGTTGGCGATCGGCGCGCTGTCGTTCATTTTCAGCCCGCTGTCGTTCATCTTCAGCCCGCTGTCGTTCATCTTCAGCCCGCTGTCGTTCATCTTCAGCCCGTTCTTCCGGCCACAAAAGCAACTCTCCTTCTGCATTCCACCAGCGCAGCCAATATCCCGTTCTACCTTCGCGAGTTCCCTGCCAAACTCCCAAAAATAGATTTAATCCAGGTATTAAATAACGCCCGTTTTCATCAGGATTTTGATTCTCGTAACGCCCCGATTCTAGCGCATAAACTTCTATTCTGCCTGTATGCGGTCGAAAAATGACATAGCGAGGAACTTTGATTACTTGTTCGTAAAAAAACCACTTGCCGATTTCTTCTGTGTGTTCGACAGAGTATTCATCGCCGTAAGTAGCTGAGAGAAATTCCATCACTACAAAAGGGACTGTTCCTTCGGTATGAGGGGTGTAGCTGCGGCGGGGATAGTTGTGAGGCCAAGGTTGCACAGGCCTGACGTACATCCAGTCTGGGCCTTTGCAAATAGTGCGATCGTCCACAGCCGCGCACAAAGCAAAATTAGAAACTATCAGTGCGTCTTGCATTAGTTCGGGGGAATCCACTACAGACTGGCGCAAACCGTTAGCGATTAAGGGATGGTCTGTATCGTCTACAGGGTCGTCTGGTAGGATGAAATCATCGGGTAGCAGCGGCCAAGTAATCTCGATCTGCGATATCGGTTTGTGAATTACAGCAGTCATAAGTCACCTCATTTTACCAATAAAAGTTTGAGTTTTAGTCGAGATTTCGGAGCGATCGCCTCCTTTATATTTTAACGCGATCGTTTGATATACTCAAACTTTTGAAAGTAGCGAAGGCGCGCTTTAAAATTCCCTACGGGAAAATATGGCGATCGCAATTGACAGCAGCAGCACCACATACAGCAAACCGTACCCAGCATCTGTAATTAAACCTGCTAAGTAAGGAACTTGTCCGTAAACAGCATCATTTCTCAAATTGAATCTGGCTAAATCCGGTAAAACCAGATAAAGTCCCATCATCAATTGTTCCAGGCCGGGATTTTTAGTTAACTTGCCCAAAGCCACTAAATCCCGCGTCGAATGTCCCATCAAATAAACGCCAAATGTCAGTAAACTTGCCAGCAGCGAACTGCTAAAAACCCCAAATAAAATCCCGACACCGGCCATCAGACACAGCTCAAACCAGACAAACAACGCAGCGATTAAAATGCTTCCCAAAGGGAAAGGAATCCGGCTCAAACTCAGAATAGCCAGATAGATAACAGTCATTGCAGCTACAAGCACCGCCAGCACCGCCGACAGCCCTAAGTGCTTGCCCACAATTAACTCAGCCCGACTTATCGGCTTAGCAACTAACAGGTAAACAGTGCGCTTTTCAATTTCTTTGTTGACCAATCCGGTAGCCACAAAAACTGTGGCAATTAGACCGAGAATGCTCATAGCAGCCAAACCGATATCTAAGATAATTTTCTTCTCGGTTGTCGCAGCCAGTTCCGGTATCAACCGTACCGAAGCTCCCATCAACAGAGCAAAAATAATAATTAAGTAAAAGATGCGATCGCGAATTACTTCCCAAAATACATTGATCGCGACTGTCAAGATTCTTCTCAAATTCATCTAGTTATTAACCCGCTGGAAACTTTCACCATACTAAGAGTGTAAGGAAGGAGGAAGACAGAGGCAACAAGGAAGAAAGAGGATTTTTTCCATCTCAGACTCTCAGACTCTCCCACTCTCAGACTCTTCCACTCTCCCGCTATACAGATTGCAATTAGTTAACAGAGACAGAATCAAACTTGACTGTCCCCCGCCGTTCCATCTTTTTTCTGCCCGGGTTGAGAGCGTTTGATGGCATCGCAGGTTACAGTCGCCCGATTGGCTATCTCGAACACCTCGCAAGATTTGGTAAACGAATATATTTCCGGTTTAAAAACCACTCCCAGCCAAGTTGCCTGCATCTCTAACTGATAGCGGGACTCTCCTTGGACGATCGAAGTTTTGACATCCCACCTCGCATCTTCTGGGACTAACTCAGTTGTTGGTAAGGCTTGATTCCGCAGCAAAAATCTCTCGTTGTCAATATCTATTAACATTTGCTCTACTTGCGCCCACGGTTTTGTGCGGGCTTCATTTCGCAGGTATCCCTCCATTGCATTGAGGATGACAACTCCTCGGGAGCGATTAATAGTTGGTCGTTGAAAAGTCACCACATAATCGCTTTGCCTTAAATCCTGAGATAAAACGCTCGGATACTGTTGTATCCAACCTTGAATTAAAAAGTGAAATGCAAACCAACAGGAAAACAGCACGTGAACTAGAGTAATAATCAAAAACTGAGGGCGCACCAACGACCCGATCCCTTCCCGTTTTGACTCGCTATTCCAAATCTGTACGATCGCAAGAACTACTACTGCTATAAGTGGGCCGGCTATCCATGCTATTTCCTTTTTATCCGACGGCAATCTTATCAGCAACCACAAGCCAATTAAGATGCTTGTCACCCACGGACTCAGACTTACTCCTTTAATCACAAAAGGTTGCTGGCTGGTCAGCAAACCCATTGAAAGTGTAAAAAGTAACCAGCTCATATCAAAAAGCAGAGTTCTCGTCCCCTTGTCAGTGACTGCCGCCACTGTCAGCAAAGCTAAAAAGATGCTGAGCAGTAAAGGAGTCTTCCAGTGAACGACTTTAGGCGGAATCATCGCCTTTTGGATTTTTTTATTGGTTTCCCAAAGGTTGTTCGTCAGCTTAGTGAGTTGCTGAGTGACATCTAACAATTGCTTCATCATAAATTTTAATAGACGCTTTGCAAAAACAACACTGTTAAAATAACGACATTGCTTACAGTGTGGGCGATTAAAATTCCCCCAAACTGGTTAGTTACTTGAAAAGTTCTTTTGGGAGGACGGCGGGTGAGGGTTGGTGGTCCTAAAAACTGAGGTTGGGAAGCTTTTTTATTGCCAGAAACCATGTTTTCTATGAATTCTAATCCCTGCCATTTAGCGAGAAAGGTTACTGCTAATACTGAGAGTGCTATCATAGTTATTGGAGCGTAAACATTATCCCCACGTCCTAATAAAATATAACCGATAAGCTGTTCCCGCAATTCTTTGCTAAGAACGCTTTCAATGCCGAAGAAAACTAACCAGCCTACGCAAGTGCAAGATAGATTGAGTATGGCTGTATATTCAATGCTGGTTTTGGGGCCGAGTTTAAGTAGTTTTTGCAAAAACCACGATTCGATCGCGATCGCCAAAAACATAATTAAAATTTGCACCAAAACAGTCCGAAATGGGAAAACACTCGCAATCATAAGCCTTTAGGTATATCAGTCCGTGTTAAATTTTAATTGTACAGCACAAACGGAATAATCTTAACCGGAGGTTTGAGCACCTGATTTTCTTAGATCGCTGCTTAAAAGATTGGGGGTTAGAACTTATCGTATAATCTGTTGAGATCCGCCAACAGAATGGAAAAATTAAACATTCAAGGCGCGCGATCGAATACCCACCCCGATACAGACTCAAATAACTGCTGATTATGGTAAGGAATGGCATTGGTATTCGGACAGCCTCATCCCGTTCGGAACGCGCCGCAGGTCAGATTCACGTTTACGACGGCGCTGGTAAAGGCAAGTCTCAGGCAGCTTTGGGAGTAGTGTTGCGGTCGATCGGGCTGGGTATCAATTCTGACTCGCCCACGCGAGTCTTGTTGCTGCGCTTTCTCAAAGGCCCCGGCCGCTCCTACGACGAAGACGGGGCAATAGAAGCCTTGCAACGGGCATTTCCCCACTTGATCGACCAAGTGCGTACCGGCCGTGCCGAATATTTTGGGGCCGAAGCAATCACCCGCTTCGATCGCGCAGAAGCTCAGCGAGGCTGGGATATCGCCAAAGGATCGATCGCCAGCGAACTCTATTCCGTCGTGGTACTAGACGAACTAAACCCCGTATTGGACTTGGGTTTGCTGCCAGTTGACGAAGTAGTCCAAACCCTCAAAAACAAACCGGAATATTTAGAAGTCATCGCCACAGGCCGAGCAGCCCCCGAAGCTTTGCTGGAGATTGCCGACTTACACTCAGAAATGAAGCCCCACTATCATCCCGCAGCGGCAGAGCATCAGATTTCCGGGATCGAAATATACACCGGAGCGGGCAAAGGCAAGTCTACGAGCGCTTTGGGCAAAGCTTTGCAGGCAATAGGTAGGGGTATCAGTCAAGACCAATCTCACCGGGTGTTAATCGTGCAGTGGCTCAAAGGTGGCACCGGTTATACAGAAGATGCGGCGATCGCAGCTTTGCGGCAAAGCTACCCGCAGCTAGTAGACCACCAGCGGTGCGGCCGAGATGCTATAGTTTGGCGGGGGCAACAGCAAGAGCTAGACTGCATAGAAGCAGAACGCGGCTGGGAAATCGCCAAATGTGCGATCGCCAGCGGCTGGTACAAAACGATTATTCTCGACGAACTCAATCCCACAGTAGACTTAGAACTGCTGCCGGTAGAGCCGATAGTCGAAGCCCTGCTACGCAAGCCGCGGGATACAGAAATTATTATCACCGGGCGCTGCCACAAACCCCACGCTTACTTTGACTTGGCAAGCGTACACTCCGAGGTATACTGTCACAAACACTACGGCGATCGGGGCGTAGAACTAAAGCGGGGCGTAGACTTTTAAAGCCCGGAGCGGTACTCGGTTCGATCCGGGTCAGAATTATTAAATGACGGCCCTGCCTGGAAAACCGGAAATTGCCACAAAGCCTTGTTACCAAGTAACAAACCTCCCAATTTCCCTTGTCTTCGGGATCACCCAGATCAGCCTTTTTTAATCTTTAATTTCCTCCCCCGGACGCGATCCCCGACCGCCAATCCAGAATGGAACATTAAGAATATGAGCCGCGTCTTAGAGAGCGTGAGCACCTGAGACAGTGCACCAGGATTATTAAAGGGTGAAGACATTGAATATAAAAGCTTACAAGCAAAAAATCCGCGAGGGAGAAAGTCTAGACAGGGTTAAGGCCAGTAGGCTAGACTTGCGGCTGGCAAACAGGTTAAACTACAGCGGAATCCAAACATTCGGTGTTCTAGGCAGTGTCTGTAGTCGCACCAGCGATGACCAACAAGTAGAGGAGTGAAGCTTTATGACAACGTTAAATGACGATTCTAATCAAGTAGATTTAAACCTTCCGGGACTAGGCCCGGATACAATATTCGCCGGAGCTGGGGCGGATTTCATTAGAACTTCCACCCTGGGCGGCAGCTTAATATTTGGCCAAGGCGATAACGATACTCTGATTTCCGTCGGCCCGAACGATACACTGTACGGCGGCGAGGACGAAGACTCAATCAGATCCCAGCGCACTCCGGCTTTGCTGTTTGGCGACGCAGGCTCGGACACCATAGTGGCTGAAGCCCGCGCTAGCGTGTACGGCGGTTTGGGAGAAGACATCATCCAAGGTACTGTCGAAGCTAACCTCATGTTTGGTAATGAGGGCGCAGATACGATACTGGGAGGGGCGCAGAGAGGAGATTCCCTCTACGGCGGTAAGGACAATGACGCGATCGGCTTCTTCATCGCAGGCGGTGGCAACAACCTTTCTTTAGAGGGTGGCTTGGGTATTGGCTTCGCTGGCAATGAAGGCAGCAACTACTTGCGGGGTGATTTGGGCGACGACTTGGTTGTCGGTATCAATGTAAGAGACACTCTCTTTGGCGGTAAAGGCAACGACACGCTACGAGGTGTGGCCAGCAGCAGCTACCTGTCGGGCGATCTGGACGACGACATCTTAGTCATTACCAACAGTACGCAAAGCAGCCCGTTTGCTCCGGGGGCCGTCATCACGGTCGGCATTGAGAGAACCACCTTAATTGGCGGTGGCGGCAACGATTCTATCGTGGGCGGTATCGGCGACTTTGGCGGCGGCCGAAACTTCTTTGACGGCGGCGACGGCAACGACACGATGAGGGTTTTTGCTACCCAAGATACCGCGTTGGGAGGTGCAGGCGACGACTTCATCGAGTCGGCGACGGTGAGTGCACTTTCGAGCGTAGGCGCTGAAAGTTCATTTCCAGGCTTCGCGGGTCGCAACTTACTCGACGGCGGAGTAGGCAATGACACGATCGTTGCAGCTTTTGTGACGGATACAATGATCGGTGGCGAAGGCAACGACAGCCTGAGCGGTACCTTTACTAACGCAGCCGGTGGAGATGGCAACGATACTGTCGATGCTACCAAGGCCATTTTTGCTGGTACTGGTACTGCTTTGATTACTCTCGAAGGCGGGCTGGGCAACGATTCGCTAATTGGCTACACCAATCCTACTGGCAGCAGCTTCACCGTCACCAACCTCATGAACGGTGGCGAGGGAAGTGACACCATCATCTTTGGCAGCGAGCGCGATCGCGTGATTGGCAACTTGGCGGGTAACGACTTCATCTCCTACGCTAGCAGCGTCGAATTTACCGGCACAGCCGCCAACTTGATTACCGATACCTTAGGCAGCAACTTCATTATTGGTGGCAACGGCACTGATGTGATCACTACTGGTAGCGGGGATGACATCCTGTTCGGCGACTCATTCAATGCTACCGACGCCCTCGCCGGGGACGATACCTTAAATGGCAGTGGCGGGAACGACACCATGCTGGGCGGCTTTGGGAACGACTATTTGATCGGCGGCGAGGGTAACGACTCTCTCGGCGGCGGCCCTGGTGCTGACACCCTGATTGGCGGATTGGGTAATGACAGCTTCTACTACAACAACTTCGGCGAAGGCGTCGATGGTACTAACCCAGACCAAATCGGCGATTTTACGGTCGGCCAAGACAAGTTTATCTTCCAAATCAATGGCTCCAACGGCTTCCCCAACTTGAGGGTAGTGCCAAATACGAATCGACTTTCTTCGCAGGCGTTCTTGGCGCTTGAGAGTGGGACTTACAACAGCAGTTTTGGTCCAGCCGGGGCGGGCGCGACAGAGCCGTTCGTCTTTTATGAAAATTCAACTGGACGACTAGGATATGACTCTGACGGTATTGCTGGTTCTGACGCAGGCGTTACGCTGGCAATTCTGAATGGCAGACCGGGCATTACGGCTGCTGACATTACCCTGATTTAATTTGGGTAAAAGTGGGTGGGGTCGATTCTGAAACATCGCCCTACCAACTATCAAAACTAATTGTGCTTTGTTTCGAGCTGGGGATCTCCATCCCTGGCTTTTTTGCGGGCATCAGCATGGGGCAATTTTAGATTTTAGATTGATATCAATTTCGGTAGCATCGCAATAGTAAAATCCAGTCAACAGCCAACAATCACGGATGGTGCAACCGGACTCGATCTAATTCAGGGTGCATCTCAGTGAAAGCAAATACATCAACTGGAGAGTTGACCATTAAGGTAAGCACACCGAAGAGAAAGAATAGAGGAAACACTCTCAATCTTCCGCGCTCGCCCCGATAGTTTCACTCGCTCGTCCAATTCTTTTAATCGTTGACTCAACTGTTCCAGAACAAGCGTGAACTCAGGGATTCTTTTTGATAGTATAGGTAGTTAATTATTCGGCAGCGATGTAGTCTGCAGATAATTGCACAATGTTTTAAATGCTTTCTTTTTCAGGTCTTTAAATAAATAGATAACTTCATTAACTTGACCGCACCATAATAGACTTTCTGCTTGCTTTAATCGTCTCAAAGACCCCCCAGCTTTGTAAATATTTTCTTTGAACTGATACCAATCTAAAATCTCTTGTCTTTGTTGGGTCACTCCAATTTCTTGAAAGAGGTTCCAAATCCCGGTATGACCATCTGCTCCTTGCCTCATCCTCCCAAGCAATACACCCATTTCGTCCAAAAATATCAGATTTTCTGGTTCGACATCTCGGATTTTTTCCCAGTATTCTATGCGCTTATTTTGATGGATTTCTTTATGGGCTTGACTGCTCCGCAGTGTTTTTTTTCAAACTGAGTTCCTGCTTTTTGAGGAATCGGCACATGGCACTCTCGCTCAACCATACTCCTGTTTTTTCGTGCCAATACTCACAGTATTCTGCGAGTGTGTAATCTGGATACTGGGCTACCATCTCTTCAATCTGTTGTTCGTGACCAAACAGTAGGCTCGGTTTACCACCCGAGAGCCTGACTAGGGAGTAATTTTCCTGTCTTTTTTTCGCTTTAGTAGTGCTTGTACCGTACTTTTACGCTCCTTGAAATCTTTCTGTTACTTTCCGAATAGAGATGTTACCTGCTTCTCCTTGAGTCAACGATATTTTGACGCATATCTAGGGAGTAGGGTTTCATTTTTCTCTTTTTTACCACCTCTACTATTGTACCTAATTGTTAAGCAAAGTGCTGTATTATAGTAGTTAAAATGGAATTTCTTCCTCTTCATCTTCCACAGTCTTCGCCGTCATCCGCCAACTCGTAATATACTCAATTTGCACATCAATTTTGTTAATTGCTTCCGCTAACCGCTTTTGGATGTATTGAGTCAGCGTCACCATAAAATCTAACTCAAATCCCGCAGATAGCGCAAGTTTTGCCAATCTAGCAAAATCTACCTTCAAAATCGAGGAGCTGGATAACTTAAAATGGGGAGTATTTTCCTTATTTTGCACCAACATTGCTTTTTTAATCCGCTCTTTCAGATGCTCAACTTCTGAATCCAGCAACTTCCATTCAGGCAAAATTTCTTTGTACCTTTCCCCCAATGCTGTTAAATCCTCGCTAGCCGGTTCGGGCGCAATTTTCTTAGTAGATTTCCGCCGCTGCTGTAGGTTGGAATTCAACCGCCAACTAGCAATCTCCTCAACTTCCAAAGATGGATCTGCGATGAGTTCGCCTAACTGTTTTTGAATTTCTTTCGTCAGCGTCACCGGAAAATTTAACTCAATTCCCTCAGTTTGCGTCAGTCTGGCTAGCGTGAGAAAATCTACTTTCATCGTTATCGAACTGGAAAGCTCAAAATAAGAACTGTCTTTGAGCTTTTGGGCCAGCATCCCTGCTTTAATGCGTTCCTTCACTTCAGCGATTTCTGAATCTAGCGGCTTCCACCGAGATTCTATTTGCTGATATTTTTCGCCCAATGCTGTCAAGTTTTCCGTTGTCGGTTCGGGGTAACATTGGGCAAGGATTTCTAGCAGGCGGCGATGCACTCCAGCTAAATAAACCGCGTCCATCTTGGCATATTCTAGCTGTTTCTGGGTCAGGGGACGTTTTGCCCAGTCCCCGCCCTGTTCGGTTTTATCTACATAAGCTATGCCGCAAAGTGTTTCTATTAAAGTTTTGAGTTGTCGGTTGGGTAATGGCAGAATGTAAGCTGGAATTTTTCTCGCCATTTGTAATGTGCAAGTGACATTTTGAGCGTCATCATTGCCCAGAAATCTGATGTCATAGCTGGCGTTGTGCAAGACTTTTTCAATATTTGGATTGACCATGATTTGGTTGATAAAATCTTTTGCCAATTCAGGTTTATCCAAGACATCTAGTAAAAAAGTGGCATCTCCCGTCAAAGATGTGGAGTCAGCTAACACCTGAATCAGAGATAATCTGGGGTTGGATTTATAGTCTGCTATTTCTGTATCCACCCACAGGATTTTAGCTTGGGAAAATTTAGCGATGAGTGCTTTGATGTCGTTTGCTGCTGTTAAATAAGGCATTTTTACAGACTTTTGCTATTAAATTTAAGCTTATATTATGCTATAGCAATTCTCGGATAGATTGTCAACGATTCAAGCGCAGGACACGGCAATGCCGTGTCCTGGACACGCGCAAACCTCAGAAACCCGGTTTCTTTCTATATTTCTCGTTCCTGTTCCCAAAACTCGTAGAAACCTGGTTTTTAACATCCAGTTTAAAAAAAAGAATGCAGTCGATCGCACTATTGAGGATTCCCGCGAACTTCCTCTAAAAACCAGTTGCCTACTTCTGTATTGTCCGTCTGGCGACTGCGGCGCAAACCTTCCTCTAATAAAGCAACTTTTAGCCCCGGCAAAACTTGAGATTCCGTCAGCCGTTCGCTTCCCCGGTTAGCAATTATTTTGAAAGCAATAACTTGCGCTTTTTGTACGTCTACTACCCAATATTCAGACACTCCTAATTCTTCATAAATCATTCTTTTGGTACCCAAATCGTCAACGAGAGAACTGTCGGCAATTTCAATCGCTAAATCTGGGGAAACTAGGCTATCCAAATTCACTACAGAACTGCCGCGAGGTGCCGTTTGCACCCGGTTTCCGATGTAGTAAGAAGCATCAGGTTGAGCGCCTCTAACACCCGTTTTGGCGTAGCTACAGTTGACCAGCAGTCTCATTTTTATACCTTTAGCAATGCCAAATAAATTTATTAAGATGACGATAATTCCGTTGTCATCAGCATGATCTGGCCCGACTGCTGCCATTTCAATCCTCAACTGTCCGTTGTAATAGTAGCATTTTGCTCGATCGTACTCCGGCTGTTTAATAATTGCTATATATTCATCCCAAGTCGCTGTAACCCAGGTATCAGTTAGTAGTTTGGTTTGGAGTAGACTCATCATTACCTCACCGGAAAAATCTTTGACTTTTGAGGGAAAACTTCTGAGTAGGGACGATCGCATTTTTACCATTCAGCAGTAAGGTACGCAGCGCGCACCCTACAAACTATTAACCTATGACTGTTCTGCCACTTCCTCAGATTCCAATTCTTCGGCCGATTCTTCACCGGCAGGCGGCACTAAAGCCACAGCTACGATCGAATCATCCTCGTCCAACCGCTGCACCCGCACGCCCGTTGCAGTGCGCGATTGAGTGGAAATTGCACTCACAGCCTGACGGATAATAATACCTCGGTTGGTAACGATCATCAACTCGTCATCTTCGTTGACAATTCGCAGCGCCGCTACGTAATCTTTAGCCTTTTTAGACTTAAATTTAGTAGCAGTCAATCCCTTGCCAGCCCGTCTTTGCAGTCGGAATTGAGAAACTGGAACCCGCTTGCCGTACCCGTTGGTTGTGATTACCAAAACCGAAGGAACTTCGCTGCTATTTTTCTGAATTTCTTCGGATTCTTCGCCTTCTACTTCCTCGGCTTGCAGTTCTAATTCTTCATCTTCCAATTCCGCCTCTTCATTTTCCAAGTCAGCAATTTCTGCCACTTCAAATTCAGAGTCTTCTGTTTCTAATTGAGCAATATTAGCTCCCTCAAATTCCGAATCTTCTGCGTCCAATTCAGCAATCTCGGCAACAATTGAACTGGGCAAAATGTCCATGCTGATCAACTCATCGCCCGATCGCAATTTCATTGATTTTACACCCCGCGTCGCTCGGCCGACAGGGCGCAACTGTTCGTGATTGGTGCGGAAATGAATTGCCATCCCTTGGCGCGTACCGATGATGATGCTGTCGCCCACTTTTGCTCTCCGCACCCAGCGCAGTTGGTCGCCTTCTTCTAGAGAAATCGCGATTAATCCGTTAGTGCGGATGTTGCCAAAAGCGGAAAGCGCAGTTTTCTTGATGTAGCCGCCGCGAGTCAGCATGACCAAGTATTCTTCGCTGGTGAATTCTGTGACTGACACCATAGAAGTGATTTTTTCTTCTATAGGAATCGGCAGCAGTTGCACCACGGGAGTGCCGCGTGCCGTCCGGGAACAGACGGGGATTTGATAAGCTTTGACAGAGTAAACTACGCCCCTGTCGCTGAAGAACAAAACGCTGTCGTGATCGCAGCAGGAAAGGAAATGTTCTACTCCGTCGTCTTCTTTCATTTTCGCGCCTGCTTTGCCGCGAGTAGCGCGACTTTGGGCCTCGAAAGTGCTGACCGGCATCCGCTTGATATAGCCTTGTTCTGTGATCAGAATAATTGCTTGTTCGTTGGCAATTAAATCTCTTTCATCGATTTCTCCTTCGGCGTGTTCGATGACGCTGCGCCTAGGAGTGGCGATTTTGGTTTGGATTTCGACTGCTTCAACTTCGACGATTTCTAATATCCGTTCTCGGCGCGCTAAGATATCTTCCAAATCGGCGATTTTAGCTCGCAGTTCTTCGTGTTCTTGCTGAATTTTTTGCGCTTCTAATGCGGTCAAACGCCGTAACTGCATTTGCAGAATTGCATCGGATTGCTGTTCGGAAAGACCGTAATTATCCATCAATTCCTGTTTGGCAGCGGCGGAGTCGGCAGCGGCGCGAATTAGGTGAATAATTGCATCTAAGTTTTCTAAGGCAATTAATAAGCCTTGCAGAAGGTGGTCGCGTTCTTCGGCTTTGCGGAGTTCGTATTGAGTCCGGCGAGTAATTGTCTCAATGCGGAAGTCTAGGAAGACATTGAGGAATTGGGAGAGCGTTAGTAGTTGGGGTTCCCCGTTTACTAGCGCTAACATATTGGCTCCAAAGTTGGCTTGGAGGGGTGTTTGTTTGTAGAGGTTGTTGAGGACGACGCGGGGATAGGCGTCGCGCTTGAGTTCGATCACGATCCGCATTCCGTCTCTGTCGCTTTCGTCGCGAATGTCGGAAATTCCATCTAATCTTTTGTCGTTGACAAGTTCGGCAATTTTCTCAATTAGCCCTGCCTTGTTTGTTTGGTAAGGCAATTCGGTGATAATAATTGCTTCTTTGTCGGGGCGGCCGGGATGTTCGATGGTTTCAATGCCGGCTACTCCGCGCATTGTAATCGAACCGCGCCCGGTGGTGTAAGCATCGCGAATGCCGCTTCTCCCCAGAATTTGCCCTCCGGTGGGAAAGTCCGGGCCGGGGATGTAGTGCATCAATTCCAGGTCGGTAATTGCTGGATTGTGAATTAGTGCTACTAAACCGTCAATTATTTCGCCTAAATTGTGGGGCGGAATGTTGGTTGCCATCCCTACAGCAATCCCGGAGGAACCGTTGAGCAAAATTTGGGGGATGCGTGCCGGGAGTACGAGGGGTTCTTGCTGGGAACCGTCGAAGTTGTCGCCGAAATCAACTGTTTCCGAGTCGATGTCGCGCAGCATGGAGTCGCTAGTCAGGGCTGTGAGGCGACATTCGGTGTACCGCATGGCAGCGGGCGGGTCGTTGTCAACGGAGCCGAAGTTGCCGTGGCCGTTGATCAGGCATTCCCGCATGGAGAAATCCTGAGCCATCCGCACCAGGGCGTCGTAAACCGCTGTATCTCCGTGCGGGTGATACTTGCCCAGCACCTCCCCCACGACGCGGGCGCATTTGCGGAAAGGTCGATCGGGAGTCAAGCCCAATTCGTTCATGGCGTAGAGAATGCGTCGGTGAACGGGCTTGAGACCGTCCCTGGCATCTGGTAGCGCCCGACCGACTATTACGCTCATGGCGTATTCCAAGTACGATCGGGACATCTCATTACCCAGATCCGTCGGGATTATCCGCGACTCAGAGGTGCTCATAGGTTGAAAAACTCCGTTAAAAATTTAAATTTGACCGCTATAAATCTCAAAAATGCGATAAAATCGGTTTGGATTCAGTAGAGCTGCCAAAAATTGCAAATTACTCCTGAAATTATATCACAATTTGCCTTTAACTTTATGGGAAAATAGCCATAAAAATTAAGATAATTGTTGTTTAGTAAAACAGGCTGCTTTGTGAAGGGGAAAAAATAGTCTAAAATCTAAAATCTGAAATCTGAAATCTAAAATCTAAAATCTAAAATCTAAAATCTCCTGATGCTACCCGTCATCTACTCCGAAGATTTCTTGCTGCACAAGACTGGAATGCTTCACCCAGAGCGACCAGAACGTTTAACGGCGATCGCCAACGCTCTGAAAGCTTCTCCCTGGGCGGATCAAATTGAGTGGCAACTGCCCACCCCAGTGGCGCAGCGCGAACGACAACTGTTCTCGGCTATTAAAAAAGTTCACTCGCAAAGGTACATCAAAGAAGTCGAACATTTGGCTCATCGGGGAGGCGGCTATCTCGACGGCGATACGCCGATTTCTGCTGAAAGTTACGATGTAGCGCTGCTAGCGGCGAGTGCTTGGCTCGATGGGGTCGATCGAGTGGTGGCTGCGGGGGAACCGGCTTTTGTGCTGGCGAGACCGCCGGGACACCACGCCGAAAACGCCCGCGCGATGGGTTTTTGCTTGTTTTCCAATGCTGCGATCGCCGCTCACTACGCCTTGGAACAGCCGGGAATCAACCGCGTCGCTGTCCTCGACTGGGACGTGCACCACGGCAACGGCACTCAATCTTTGGTGGAAAACTGCCGGCAAATTGCCTACTGTTCCCTGCACCAATCTCCGTGCTATCCGGGAACGGGAGATACCCAGGAGCGCGGTGCCTACGACAACGTGCTGAACATTCCCCTCTATCCAGGCGGTGGCATAGCGGAATACCTGAGCGCCTTTGAATCTCTTGTCGTGCCTTTTTTGTCCAAATTTGAACCGGATTTGTTGATTGTCAGCGCTGGTTATGATGCTACTGCGTCCGATCCGCTGGCAAGCATGACTCTGATGCCGTCAGATTTCGGTACTTTCACCGGATACTGCCTGCAACTGACCCGCCGCATTGCCTTTGGTTTGGAGGGAGGTTACGCGCTGAAAGATTTGGCCGAGTCGGTTGTGGCGACTATTGACCGATGCCTCAATTAGGTGGAAAATTGGCATAGGGGAAAATAAGCTTGAGAAGCCATGAGGACGAAATGGAGAGTTTTTGAGGGCGATCGCGCTTGATGGTCTTTTTCCCTCTGACTTCTGACTTCTTCCTTGTGGCTTTAGTGACAAGCATCACAAATTTAAGAGATCCCAGTCATTGGGCATCAAAGTCTCGGTCACAGATTTTTAGCCAAAAAATCACACCGTGTCAATGTGTTCGATCGCCTAAATCGTCGCTCGCAGAGAGCATAATAAGATTAGAATCAGGCTCTAAAAATTTTATCTGTCTCAATCAACTAGGAGGTTTATCATGTCAGTATCCCAAATGACACTCGAAGAGTTATTTGGTCAGGTCATGTTCTCCAGTGTCGTGACTCGCCACGACCGGAGACAGCTCAGATCTGCCCTCTTAGAAAGAACGCTGAATGATGATGAATATGCCATCATCAACCGACTGCTGTACAACGTGCGCCGCGGTTGGGTAAAAATTGTCGATTAAAGACGCCGCAGTCAACTTTCTGGAGGGGAGCTAAAAGTAGAACTTGCCACCTCGGGAAGTTTTTTCGGTATTTAATACTTGGCTCGAAAGTTAGATGTGTTTGACAACAGTGTTAATTATCAAAAGCGCGCTAAACATCAGTCTATAGGTAGAGATAATTATAAAAAAACAGGTTTTGGGTGCATCTCTACTTGTTGAAAAATTGTGAGTTTTGAGTTGTTAACTGAGAAGTTATAATCAACTCAAAACTCATAATTTTTTGCATGGGAGATGTGAGATTAGAAATTGCGAAAGATTGATGCGCTAGGGGTTGGGAACGGCTGTAAAGTTGATATTTGTTAAACGGGGATCGAAAATCAAAACAATCAGCAGTTTCCCGTTGAGGACGATTGTGCTATCGTTACAAGCACAGCGAGTCGCATTGGTCGATCGAACATTCCGGCAATTTGAGCCCGGAAGTGTCAAAATATTAACAACCTGTTCATCCCCAAAATATATGGCTCCCGCCGTTTTAATTGAAAATCTTCAGAAACGCTACGGCAATGTAGAAGCCGTTAAAGATGTTTCCTTCAAGGTAGAACCGGGGGAAATATTTGGTTTGCTAGGCCCCAACGGTGCAGGCAAAACCACAACCCTGCGGGTACTTTGTACTTTAACATCGCCAGACAGCGGACGCATTGAAGTGTCTGGTATTTCTGCTGTCAGTCAGCCGAGAATTGCCAGACAAAAACTCGGCTACGTCGCCCAAGAAGTGGCTCTCGATAAGGTGCTGACGGGGCGGGAACTCCTGCAACTGCAAGCAGCGCTTTACCATTTGCCGCGCCATACGATTAAAGGGCGGATTGACGAAATGGTGAAACTCCTCGGTTTGGAGGAGTGGGAAAATAAAAAGACGGGTACTTATTCCGGCGGTATCCGCAAACGCTTGGATTTGGCTGCTGGATTGCTGCACCAGCCGGATGTTTTGGTATTAGACGAACCGACTGTCGGGCTGGATATTGAAAGTCGGGTGGTAGTGTGGGATTTCCTGCGGCGCTTGCGGGAGGAAGGTACGACGGTTTTGATTACCAGCCATTATCTCGAAGAAGTGGATGCTTTGGCCGATCGCGTGGCGATTATTGACAAGGGTTCGGTGATTGCTGAGGGTACGCCAGAAGAGTTGAAAAATCGGGTTGGGGGCGATCGGGTGACTCTGCGGATTCGGGAGTTTTCGCCGATCGAAGAAGCCGAAAAAGCTAAAAATCTGATGCAATCTCTGCCTTTTGTGCAGGAGGTAATTGTCAACGCGGCTCAAGGAAATTCTCTCAATTTAGTAGTAACACCGCAAAGCGATGCGCTGGTGACTATTCAGCAAGCTTTAAAAGATGCGGGATTGCCTACTTTTGGGATTGCTCAATCTCGGCCGAGTTTGGATGATGTGTATTTGGCTGCGACTGGTAAGACGCTGTTGGATGCGGAGTTGGCTGCTGCTAGCAACCGCGATTTGAAGGCAGAGCAAAAACAGGCGATGCGATCGTAGTTTGAAGGAAGAAGGAAGTTCGGCAACGGATTTTGTAACGGATGTAACGGATATAAGGAAGAGGGAAGAAGGAAGAGAAAACCTTCTTCCTTCTGCTATATAATCTTAAGAGGAGAGTGAAAAAATACGCTCGTAATTTTGGGGGATATTAATAGATGAATCTTGTTTTGGAAGTTGAAGCGCCTCCTTTTCGAGAAGATGCAACAGGTGCTATTCGGGTGGGAAGCTCAAGAGTTTTGCTGGAATTGGTGATTCGAGCTTTTCAGGATGGTGCGTCGCCGGAATCTATTGTACAGCGTTATTCAACTCTGTCGTTGTCGGATGTGTATAGTGCGATCGGCTATTATCTCCGACACCAAGAAGCAGTAGAAGCTTATCTCAATTATCGCGAGCAATTAGCAGATTCAGTCCGTCAGCGTTTGTTAGGCATTCAACCCGATTTGACCGTTGTGCGATCGCGGTTGTTAGCCCAAAAAAACGCTCGCTTTTTAGGTTCGTAGCGCTTGGACGCCTTGAGGGGGCGGGTTTATGAGACGATCGATTTCAGGCATAGATTGTTTGTAAAACCCGCCCCTACAAGACCTTGCATTATATAATAACGGATTGAGCTTACTTGATATCATAGATCCAATACTTGCTCTGCTGTCAATGCTAATTCTGGGAAAGTTCGGGATATAATGCGATCGCTCCCTCGGTAAGCAGTCATTTGATAAACGCCATTTTCATCAAGCAGGTAAACAAAAACAGTCGGTTCTTTCGGGTTGCCCAAATAGTTTCTGCTACCCAAAGCTAAATAATCGACAATCCAGTATTCAGCAATTCCCAGCCGCTGATATTCATCCAGCTTGTCGATATAATCATCTTCCCAATTTGTTGATACTATCTCTACTGCTAATTGCAGCGGTTCAATTAGTGCTGAGTAAGCGAACGGAGCTGAGTCCCAGACCGTTTTATCTACTACACTCACATCAGGATTGCGGCCTTGTTCTTTACCATTTGGAGTTAACGTCCTCACCACAATTCTTCCAGATACCCAGTAGTTGAGCTTGAGTCTTTTTACCTCGTCTTTGAAAGCGTCTGAAATAAATTCAGCGAGGGTTTCGTGCAGTCTGATTGGTAATATTCTCACAATTTCTCCATTGACAAGTTCATAGCGGCCTTCTTCGTCGGGAAGTTGCTTGACAAATTGCTCGAAACTGAGCATCTGCTTAGGTTGGATAGGAGTTGCGGTCATGGTTTTCTCTCATTTAGCTAGATATTTAAGACTATTCTGCAACCATTTTAACATACTGTTTTAACACAGGTGCAATAGTGAAAACGGTTTCAGTTTCACCGTTCAATTTTTCGATCATTCCCCGTCTGGCTAAAGATTGAATAGCTTTACATAATTCGCCTTGCGCTCCTTGACATTTTGCCATCCATTGGGTAAGCGAAACAGGCTCGATTTCATTACTAAGTTGCGAAATTGCCTGTTTTTCTATTTCGGACAACCGCTGATAGTGCTGCTGCAATATCGGTGTCAATTCGTCACCTAAAAATACTGGTTGATAGCTTAAATATTGAGAGACTCTACCGCTAAATAAGTTGTTAATGGTTTGAGCGACTAATTTTAACCACAGGGGATTACCTTGATAAAGGTTAATCAAGTCTGGCCAGGTTTCTTCATCCAACAAACGCTTTTCTCTAAGAATTTCTGTTGCGGCTTCACCTAAACCGGTTAACTGCAACAAACATACTGCTGAATTATCGTCGGTGAAGGTGATGATGTCTGAGGGAGGTTCCCAACTATTGAGGATTAAGCAGCTATTGTGGGGAATTTCGCCGATGAGTTTAAATAGGGTTCCGTAGTTTTCATATCCGGGTTTATAATTTCCTGCAAGTTGCCCGCTGCTGAGAATTTGCTGCACGTCATCGAGGATGATGAGACAGCGATTTTCGCGCAATGTTTCTATTAAGATTGACAATTGAGCATCGGTGTTGTCGGGGAAGTTAATATCGGTTCGATCGCAGAGAAATTGAATAATATTTTTGAGGGTTGTTTCTAGGGGTGAGGAAGTGCGGAGACTGCGCCAGATGATGCGATCGAATTGAGTTTGAATTTGGGGGATGAGGTGACGGGCGATCGCACTTTTGCCGGTGCCTGCCATGCCTGTGATGGTGAGGAGACGGCAGTTTTGCTCTAGAATCCAGGTTTCGAGGGCGGTGAGGGGGAATGAAGGGCGATCGTAGAAGGTTTTGAGCTCCGGTGCATCTCTTAAATCGAGTCGCGGTTTTTGTTGGGTGTCGTCTTCATTTGAGGTTGGTGGTGGGGGTGAGTTTTGTGGAGTTTTCGGATGGTGGGATGTTTCTGTGCAGAAGTTATTGATGTTACCGAAATTCACAACGTCCTTGAAATTTGAGACATTACAATCGTGATATCTTTCCATTGTCGATCGAAAATTAGATTTATTTATATCTTCTCTTAATAACTTTGACAAAACTTTCAATATTTTTGAGGTAACATCCCTAGTGTAACCCTCACTGTAGCCAGATTCCTCGGCGATCTGAATGTATGTCTTACCTTGCCAAACACCCCGCAGCACAGTCTTTTGCAGATCGGCGAGGTGTTTTCCTGTTTTTGCGAAAACTAGGTTGTCGGTAAATCTCAACACTTCTTTAACATCCATTCGTCGGCTAGCTGCTAGAGGTTTTGCCAATTATATCTGACATCTTCTGACATTTTCTAACATTTGCCAACAATCGTAGTTTTTCAAGATCCGACAAAATCTGACTTTTTCCGATAGTCATAACCAAGCTCTGATGTGCAGAATAGGATATGTAAAAGCTTTTTTGATAATCGAGGTAGCTAAATATGGTAATCATTCAACTGATTTCGGCGAAAACTGGAGAGCCGATCAAAGGGAAAGCGGTTGCCGTTGGAAACAATGATTTTTTAAAGCTGGGACAAACAGATCGCAAACGAACTAATGAGCAGGGAGAAGTTGAGTTTTCTATAGAGCCTTGGGCTAATGGCACAATTTATGTTGATGGCAATAGTGTTCATAAAGGTAAAATAAATGGGTTTATGAGAATCCCTCTCTAAACCCAGAGCTAAAATTATGCCAGATTAAGACTTTGTACTTAATCCTTAGCAGATAGAAGCGAGAGGGAGCAATTTTTTTATGTGGCAAAATTTCTTTGATGTAAACATTTTCGAGAAGAGGCGATCGCTTGGATATTAAATTAAATTATTGTGATAATCGGATAATTTATGCCGAGCGCAATAGTGTTGACAAAGACAACAGAGAGGGATTAATGAAAATCTCTCTCTACTAAATTAAAACGAAAATTTAAAAATTCAGGACTTCCAAACGATGGGAATTTTAATTTTGATCGCGATCGCTATTGCTGCCTTTGTCACTTTCGTCAACATATACGAATACAAAAGCCAAGCCAGCACGAATACTTTGCGGGACTTACTCGCTGCTGGAAAGTGGGAAAAGGCTAATAAAGAAACTGAGCGACTCCTCGCACTGACGACAAATCGAGCTATGGGTTTACCCAGCAAGCTGGAGAGGAGTCGTTTAGGATATAAAGAATTTGGTTGCATTCCTTGTCCTATTTTACGCACTATTGACCAGCTTTGGGTACAATACAGTGACGGACATTTTGGTTTCAGCATCCAGTTAGGTATCTTGGAAGAATGTAAAAAAGCGGATGATTGGAAAAAAAAAGAAGTAAAGGAATTTGATCGCGGTATCATGTGTGGTCATGTTCAAGAGCATTTCCTGAAACTTTCCCGGTCCTTAGTTCCACTCGCCGATCCAGTTGAAGTGGTAATGCTTCGGGAACGCTTAGGGTGGATTACTCGTTGTTACCCTACTGAGGAGAGATACAGTTTTATGAGTTACGTAGATCCTTCTGAGCTCAAATACAGTATAAGAGCTCCAAAAGGTCATCTCCCCGTCTATGATGGTGGTACGAAGATTTTTACTTCATATATGCTATATGTTTGGCAGCGACTAAAAGACTGTTGTTGATATTTAGTAGACTCGGCCCTACAAGCTCGCATTGCCCCTTATCCGCAAGATCCCGGCTCTTACGATGGCTTTTTATAAGTAACTACTGATACTCTACTACAGCCGCGATGCCCTTCTTTGAGTAAAAGTGCGATCGCTCTTGATAAATAACTACTGATACTCTACTACAGCCGCGATCGCCCTAGCAATTTCCTCCATATCAGTAGTCGAAAGTTCTCCTATTTTACGAATGAATCTTTGTACATCCATACCCCGTAATTGCAACAGATCCACTGCCGAAACTTTCGTTAAACCATTAGAACTATCTGGCTCAATCTTAACGTGCCAGATATTGCCAGCATAATATTTTTTCCAATCTGTGAAAGGTGCAGCCAATTTCAGTGGTAATTTACCAACACTATCAGAACTTACCGCTACAGCGGGACGAATTTTTTTGATTTCGGCTCCCAGTGTTGGGTCAAAATTAGCCAACCAAATATCACCCCGTTTAGGAGAAGGAGAGTTAGTAGTCAATTAAATCTCCTGCTTCTAATTCTTGCCATTCTCTATCTTCCTGGTAATGTTGCAACATTACCTCAGCTTGTTTGGCTAGAATATTTCGCCTCTCTTCTAGCGGCAATTTCATAAATTCTCGGCGGCTGGGATAGTCGGCTATTGTTGGTATTTCCAAAGCTATATCTGTCTGCTGATTTTGACTCTGACGATCGGAAATTAATGTTTCTATTCGACGATCGGCTTCTGCTGCTTCGGCTGCAATTTCAGCATCAATTTCCTCTCGGTTAGCATGGTAATAAGTCAAACCTGCATAGACTTGGGTGAGAGTTAAATGCCCGATGCGATCGACAATTTCTTCGGCACTCAAACCTTGCTTGTGCCAAATAGCAATGCGCCGGACTGTAACACCAGTTCCGGCAATAATTGGACAGCCACCATGTATGTCAGGCTGACGGCTAATTAAAGTTCCTATATCGGTGATAGTTGACACGATTTTTTCCTTCCTATTCCGATCGCTCTCTTATCTAGCATAGCACCGTCACAGCAAGTGCGATCGCCCCCTAATTTTCTGGAAAATAACGCTCCAAAAATTCCCTAGCCGTAACAATAGGAATTCCCTCATATTCCTGCCAAACTAACAAATCCAGATCGCCCGTCACGATCGCATCTGCACCAGCAGCGATCGCAGTTCCTAAAATCATATTATCATTAGGATCTCGCAACTCAGGCAAATTAATAGTAGAAATCGGGTAAACTTCCACTAACTCTCGTGTTCCGCTCATTAAACCATTAACGGTAAAACTTAAGGACTGTAATCTCGCTTGGAGTTTTTGCTTTTTCAAGGTAGTTTCTAATTCTGCTAGTATTGGTTCAGAAGCACAAATTATGAGTAGATGAGTTCTCGCTAACCTGAATAAGCGAGCTGGGGTACCTCCCCACAACCACCCTGACACAAAGATATTAGTATCCACTACAATTTTCATTGTTGTAACTCTATTTCCGAACGTTTTTCGCGACGCACTTCCCGCACAAGTTCGCAAATTTCTTCCATTGTTAACTCATCAGGATCGGGACTCGCTGCTTCTACTCGCCGTTCCCATTCCTCCCAGTCGAAACCTGCTACCTTCTGAAAAACAATACTATCTCCTGTCACTGTAACTGCATATCGATCCCCAGGTTTCAGTTGAGCCTCAATCTCAGCGGGAATTTCTAACTTACCATCCGAGTTGACAGGAACAGTAATATTTGATTTCAGAATGTATTCTCGCAGGTGTTCAACCACTCTATCTTGCAGAGTTTCCGGCAGAGATTCCATAATTTCGACCAAAGTTGCGATCGCACTTGATGACATAGCTTTATCCTCCCTTGTTGAGCGAGCATTCTCATTAATGATTGATTAATCGGCAGCGTTCCCTGATTTTAGCAACTTTGAGGGAAGCACCTTCATTAATTTCTTACCTCTTGATACAAACCGTCTGAAGATTCAGCTATTTTAGGCATACTACCATCCTTAATAGCTTTCATCAAATCTTCGCGCAACGCTTCTAAAAAATAGCTATCGTTGCCGATATCTGATGCTTCATCCTCATCCAATTCTTCGTCCTTCAAACGTTCTCGGTATGCCTCGATCCGAAACTCAATAGCTTCGATAATAAATTGTACATCCTTAAAAGATAGAATCATCTGAACTCCCTTTTTAATCTTTACACTTACTTGCCACTATGCTAATCGACTCAGTTTCAAAGCGGCAAAAGCTGGAAATATTTAACTCACTTTGTAGAAAGATGCACTTATCAGTCGAAGAGACTCCTTGTACTCCTCTATCGGCATAGTATAACTCGGTTTCCACAACCAATGATCGTTGTGGTCATTAACTAAATCAAGCGCGGCAGGAATTTCACTCTCCGCATCTAACTTCCACCAGTTTTTGTCGCTTCTTTGAGTAGCAAATGTCGAAATCCCACCTCCTAAAGTAGGATCTACCCAGATTCGACCATTTTCTTCATAAGTAGCAACATCTTTGTTCGGTCGGACATTCTCCATTCTAGGTGAATTAGCGTTGCCTTGTCGATATAGAGCGATCGGTGTTTTTGCCATGTCTCGAGCGAAGATTCTGAGCTATGTAGAATTTATCATATCGATACATCAACCCTACCAGCTTCCAAAAACATTATTTAATTTACAGCAAATCCCGTATACTGCCGAATATTGGGAGAACGGAATCCCAAAACAATCTGTTCTTTTGGGACTCCGCCAGCTACTAACTCATTGGCAATTCCCTCTTCAGTTCCATCTCTTTGAATCCAAATTTTTCCCTCAATAATATCAACATGAACTAAACATCCGTGAACCCTAATATCGTTTTCACGCCCCAATATCATTAGCAAATAACGGTCTGAATCGCTATCAAAAACCGTTTGAATCTGAATATCTCCATAAGCATAAGGTATTTGAGCATATTCAGTCAGAATTTTTTTAATAATGCGACGATAACTTTCTAAGGTTCCCATTGTACGATCTCCTCATTTTTTTCAGCAAAAACGATTAAACATACTTGATAATCTGCTCTAATAATTTGACCGAGCGGTTCAGATAATAATTCGCTAAAAACTGATTGTGTAATAGCTCGATAGAGCTTTCTATCGGGTTCTGTTCTAGCGATAACAGAACGGTAAACTAAATATTGACCCAGCGCATTCTCCAGGTCATTCATGTCTGATGCGCCCACAAAACTTTTGACTTCTACAGCTATCTTTTGTCCAGCCTTCTCAGCACTAAAAATGCGCTCGGCGCCCAAATCGACGTACATATCTTTAATTCCCCATTTTAATCTCAAGGGATCGTGGGTAATTCTCCATCCGTCTTTGATGAGGGCATTTTTTACAACATTGTGATATACATCTTTAGCTGGCATATTGGAAGAAGTCAATTTTTAATCAATACGATTGTATCCTAAAACTTCCGAAACTAATTAGACAGGTAACAGGACATTCACTTTACCAGAACCCAAAACAAAAAGCGATCGCCCGCCCAACACCACCAATACCTCCAGACTTGCTACTGTAAAGAGAGTTAGATTTAATCAAAATCAGCGCAAGCAATTATGAGCGGTACTGTTACATCCCCCAACAACCTCAACCAGCAGCGGCCACTCTCCACGGCATCCGCTGACACTTCCAGTTCCCTGCTGGGCGACTTCATCCAAGAAACACTCGCCTTAACCAAGCGCCTGTTTATTCAATTGCAGCGCCGCCCCTCGACGCTAGTTGCAGGCATTATTCAGCCGCTGATGTGGTTGGTTTTGTTCGGTGCTCTGTTTGAAAATGCACCCGCCGGCTTGTTCGGCGAAAGCCAGAATTACGGACAATTTCTCGGCGCTGGTGTAATCGTTTTTACTGCGTTTGCAGGGGCGCTGAATGCTGGTTTGCCGATTATGTTCGATCGCGAATTCGGCTTTCTCAACCGTTTGTTAGTCGCGCCGCTGGCTTCGAGATTTTCGATCGTCCTGGCTTCGGCTATTTTCATCGTCACCCTGAGTTTCATCCAAACCGGCGCAATCGTTACGGCGGGAGCGTTTTTGGGCGCGGGATTGCCTGGAATTGCCGGACTGGGGGCGATCGCCCTGATTGTCCTGCTGTTAGTTTTGGGCGTCACCGGCTTGAGTTTGGGTTTAGCTTTTGCTCTCCCCGGTCACGTAGAATTAATAGCGGTAATTTTTGTTACTAACTTGCCGCTGTTATTTGCGAGTACGGCCCTCGCGCCGCTGTCATTTATGCCAGAGTGGCTGCAAGTTGTGGTGACTCTCAATCCTCTGAGTTACGCGATCGAACCCATCCGCTACCTGTACCTGCACGGCGATTGGTCGCTAGCAAGTGTGGTGATGCAAGCTCCTTGGGGTAATGTTACCTTTGGAGGAGCGCTGTTAGTATTGCTAGCCTTTGATGTCGCAGCGCTGCTTAGCATTCAACCGCTGCTGAGACGCAGGTTTGCTTAGGGCGATATCTGTTCAACTCATTAGTCCTATGCAAGAGGACTTTAGCTTTGAGGCAGGGGTTGAAACCCCTGCCGGACTTCGGAGTGGTACAATGTTTAGTCGCAAGTCAGAATATTGTTTAGATAGAATTGTTTTTTTGAAGATTCAACTAATAAATTATGAACACCAAAACTTCTAAATCGGACAAATTGATGATTGGGATTGCTGCAAGCGCGATCGCCTCCTGTGCTCTGTTCTCGCCTCAAGCCAGCTTCGCTCAAGCCAGCGGTTTAAATAACGCCCAACCGCTGCAAGACTTTCAAACTCAAGACAATACCGACCCATTTTCCGGCCGCAGCAGCGGCAGCGGAATATTTGATTTAATTCACAGATCCAACTTGGGAGGCGGCCGCAGCATGGAAGAATTTAACAGCGAACAGCGCCAAAATTTGAACGATGCGGCCGCAGAATTTCGGAACAAACAGCGCCTATTACTGGAAAAGCAAGCTGTACCCCCTGAAGGGGCGATCGCACCTACAGAAATTACCGCCCCTGTCCCTTAAATTGCTTTCTCAGTCCGCCTAGCAGCCGTTTGAACCGCCGAGTTTTAATCTTGATTTCTTAGTCTCGCGAAGGCGGACTTCGTTTGACTCTCGACAGCGGTTTCAAGCGCCGAACAATCTAAAAACCATCGCCCTCAATCCCGTTCCAACCACGCCCGCATTTTACCCTGATTAAGCAAACCGTAAGGATCGACCAACTCTTTAAACTGCAACTGTTCCACATTAATACTTTTCATTCCTCCATCTTCCAATATATAAGTGTGAGGATTAGCAATCAGTGCGCCTTGCTCTTCGTGATAGCGAATAATTTCATTAAGCCGTGATTCCGCAGTGTAGCGAACTATTTGCAAAGCTGCGGCGATCGCCCTGCCATTAATCCGCAAAAACTCCAAGTGCATCATCACCTCATCCCCATAATAATTGTACAGTTCCTCAATCAATTTCAAACCTTTATCAGGCGGAAAAAGCGTCTGCAAATAAGTCAGAGACGGGTCAGCGCTGCGAGCGTGCAGAGTTGTATGATTCCAAGTAAATTCAGCAATTGCTGCACCTTTGCTCGCTGCTTGCGCGTTTTTTTGATAGCAAATTGTGCCGCCATATTCGCGCACCAAATCTTGCAGCGGTTCCAGACAAGATTCAGCTACCATTAACAAAGCGCAGTGCTTACCTTCAGGAATTTCATCGCGGAAAGCCGCAAAATAAGCAGGAATCGGCCAAGCACAAACAGAAATTAGTTTTTTGATAATTCCGTCAGCATCGCCCAAAGCTTGACCGAAGTTTGCCGAGGTCATAAAATCATCAAAAGCGACGATAATTTCCGCCCAAGGATAAGCAGGGGCGAGGGGAATTTCTAACTCAGTAATAATCCCATTTGTGCCGTAAGCGTGATTGACTTTTTGCACTTCATCGCCGCGCAATTCGAGGACGCGGGGCTCGTCTTCCATTGTAACGACTCGAACGGCATGAAGATTTCCCCGATCGCGCAATTGCCCGTAAGTTATCGAACCAATTCCCCCGCTACCGCCGGCGATAAATCCCCCAATTGTTGCAGTGCGGTAGGTTGAGGGAACCATCCGCAATTCCCAACCGGTTTCTCGCGCTTGTTTGTCGAAAACCGACATTTTCACCCCCGGTTCTACGCAAGCTAAACCCGGTTTTATCCAGCGGATATTGTGCATTTTGGTGGTATCTAAAATGACGCCGCCGTTGAGGGGAATGCACTGCCCGTAATTGCCCGTTCCTGCACCTCTGACAGTTAGCGGAATTTTGGATTTGACGCAGGCTGCTGCAATCCGCAAAACTTCGGCTTCGCTGGCGGGACGAACTACTAAATCTCCTGTTTTATCACTTAAGATAGGTTGCAAAACAGGACTGAAGTGATAATAGTCTTGAGATAGCTTGACAACTTGCGCGCGATCGCTAATTATTTCGATTCCCGAGAGTTCCGAACAAAAAGCATCCCAGTCAATACTTTGAATCGCAGTTGCAGTCATTTTGTTTCCTCAATCCTGAGAGAATTATAGATTCTTCAAGCATAACTTAGTAACCTAAAATACTAACTGCAATCTTTTTTTTAGCAGTAAGGTGCTGAGGTTTCATCCTACTTAGGCGGACTACTTTTTTCAATTAACAAATCCCCCAAATACCGCCATACCGTAGTATTTCCAAGGAACTGCAACAGTATCAAATCCAGATGATGCCAGCATTTCCAACTGTGCCGAAAGTGTAGCTAGGCGATCGGGATTAGAATACCCGTAAGAGACACTCTTTCCCACATTTGCGCGAATTTGTGCTAAGGTTTCCCCCTGATTTAGCGCCCAATCTTCTCGCGCCGCTTGATAAATATCTTTCATTGCTGCTGATTCTGCTAAAAGAGGATCGGCATTCCAAAAACAGCCACCACCATTTAAACTTTCGCGAATGCGTTGAAACAATTTCAACTTCATCTCGTCCTCAAGATGGTGAATTGCCAGAGATGAAATGCCAGCATTGAATTTATCGCCCAACCCTGACAAATTTGGATTGTTCGCCCATTCTCCAAAATCCATTTCTATGCCAGTCCACCGGGCTGCGTATCCTGCCGACTCTATTTTGGCGCGGGCAAAATCCAGCATTCGCGGCGAGTAATCGACAGCAACTATTTCCGCAGACGGGTAGCGTTGGAGAACTTTTAAACTCAGTTCCCCCGTACCGCAGCCGAGTTCTAAAATGCGGTGGTTTGCACTAGCAATACAGCCTGTTAATACATCCAGCATTTCGTCATATTTAGGTAAAAGTCGCCGAATGCCGGTATCAAAATCGGCAGTATTGACGAAAACTTCTCCCGGATAAATTTCGTTGTTCGTAGGTAAGACAGTAGAGTCTGAATTCACATCGCCAACCATAGACTACAATTGTTATCCTAACCGAGATACAGCAAAAAGTTCGTGAAGTAAGGACACCGCAGTGCCCTGTCCTTACCTGATACCTCAACTGAAAACCGTTATAAAGTTATGCGTACTTTTACGGAGAACCCCTGCACTCGCTGTAAATAACAATAAACCATCCCTTGCACTACGCCGTCTGGGTTTAGCCCGACGCCGACAAAGCGACCTGAAAAAGCAGTGTTATGTTAGTAGTGCGTAAAATCACTTAAAGATTCAACCTCACATTTGAGGATACCATGCGCCAGTTAATTTCTCGCAGTCGGGCTGCCATCAGCCAATTAATTTACAAGCGAATTATCCTTGCGGTGACAATTCTATTTTGTGTAGGTGTAGGAGTAGCGATGGCAAATATGTCTCGTCTTTCCTCCAGCCTAATTGAATCGCAAGCGCTGCAAAATGCCTCCCTCTACGCCCAAGCTATTAAAGAAGCCCGCACTCTTTACAGTTCCGATGTTGTTAATCCTCTCAACAGCGCTAAAACCATTAACTTTACCCACGACTACAAGCCGACAAAAGTAACAGTTCCCGTACCAGCAACCTTTTTGGTAGAACTCGGTAAACAAATCAGCCAAAAAAATTCTGACTTGTCAGTTCGTTTGTACAGCAACTACCCGTTTCCTTGGCGAGAAAAAGAAGGTGGGGCTCAAGACGATTTTGAACGAGAAGCCATCAAATATTTGATGCAAAATCCGACACAAAAATTTTTTAGGAGTGAGGAATTTCGCGGTAAGCCAGCCTTTCGCTATGCAGAAGCCGACCCTTTAACGGCTAGCTGCGTTAATTGCCACAACACTCATCCCTACAGCCCTAAAAAAGACTGGAAAGTCGGAGATGTGCGGGGGATATTAGAAATTACTCAACCTCTCGACACCATCACTCAAAAAACTCGCGACGGACTAAAAAACTTGTTTTTCTTGTTAGCCGGACTTTCTGTTTTAGGTGTCTCAGGATTAAGTTTATCTATCAGCAGGTTGCGCCAAAATGCTAAACAATTAGAACAGCGCGTCAGGGAACGGACGGCACAATTGCAAGAAACTAATGTAGAATTGGTAAAAGAACAGGAAAAGTGCGATCGCCTGCTGCTCAATATTTTACCAGAATCCATTGCTGCTAAGCTAAAAGACGGTCAAAGCAGTATTGCTGACGGCTTCGCAGAAGTCACGATTTTGTTTGCAGATATCGTAGGCTTTACCGTGCTTTCAGCACAAATATCGCCCGAAGAATTGCTCATTTTTCTCAACGAAATTTTTTCAGCCTTCGATGGTTTGACGGAAAAGTACGGCTTGGAAAAAATCAAAACAATTGGAGATGCTTACATGGTAGTCGGAGGTTTGCCAAACCCCAGCACCAACCACGCCGAAAGCATTGCGGAAATGGCTTTAGATATGCAGGAGGAATTAGCAAAATTTAATGCCAAATATCATGCAGGAATTAACATCCGCATCGGCATCAATACCGGGCCTGCGATTGCGGGGGTTATTGGCACTAAAAAATTCATTTACGACCTCTGGGGCGATGCCGTCAATACAGCAGCCCGCATGGAATCCCACGGGATTGCCGGCGAGATTCAAGTCACACAATCAACTTACGATATCTTGCGAAATAAGTATCGGTTTAAAGACAGAGGAATTATCCAGGTCAAAGGCAAGGGCGATATGAAGACTTATCTGCTTGCAGGCAGGTTAGTCAGCGCAGTTTCGGTTTAATTTGTTTATGATATTATTAAGGGGTATGCTAGTTAGTCGAGAGTCATAAGTAATTCTATCATGTCCGGTCGAGCGGCCGCGATTTTCGTAGGGGCGGGTTCACCAACAATACCTGCTAATAACTGACAATCTGAAAAACCCGCCCCGACCGGGATATTATGGTTAATCAATCGGACATGATATTAGGCAAATAAAAATGGTAGCAGGCGGTTTGCCGCTTCCCTGTACAAATCACGCCGAATCTATTGCCGAAATGGCCTTGGAAATGCAGCAATAAATTATGAAATTCCGCGACGAATGCGGTAAACCTCTCAATATCCGCATTGGCATTAATACTGAGCCTGTTGTAGCAGGTGTCATCGGCACTAAAAAGTTTATTTACGATTTGTGGGGAGATGCTGTGAATACAGGAAGCCGCATGGAATCTCAGGGAATTCCGGGTAAAATTCAAGTTAGCAGCTCAACTTATGAGTTGCTGTGCGATAAGTATTTGTTGGAAAAGCGCGGTTAAATTAATGTTAAAGGCAAAGGAGCAATGACGACTTATTTGCTGAAATGCAGAAAAATTTAACTGATAATTTTAACCATCACCCGCGAATACGTGGTATGGTGGCAGACGTTGCAGGGCAGCCGCCCCCAATACCAAACTATATTTTTTTTGAACGAACCGCGAAGACGCTAAGGACGCGAAGGAAGAGAAGAAAACAGAAGAGAATATAAAGAGTTGCCAAGTGAGTTAACATTGCTATATTAAAATGCGAGTTGATATTAGTTACAGTGGCAAAAATGACGGCGAATCAGGAACAGAATTATTCTACTTCACCGATTTGGCAGCCCTTCACGCAAATGAAAACGGCTGCCCCGCCGCTGAAGGTAATTCGCGGCAAAGGATCGGTGCTGGAATTGGCAGACGGGCGGCAAATTCTCGACTGCATTTCTAGTTGGTGGGTGACTGTTCACGGGCACAGCCATCCGGTTCTGGCGGAGGCTCTTTACGAACAAGCTCAAAAGTTAGAACACGTAATCTTTGCCGGATTTACTCACGAACCGGCCCAGAAACTTGCGAGTAAATTGCTAACTCATACGCCTGCTTCTTTAACGCGGATTTTCTTTTCTGATAACGGCTCGACTGCTGTTGAAGTTGCTCTGAAAATGGCATTTCAATATTGGCAAAATCTCGGAGAAACTAATCGCACTAGCTTTATTAGTTTTGAGGGAGGTTATCACGGCGATACTGTGGGCGCGATGTCTGCTGGCAGAAGTTCGCTGTGGTGGGAATCTTTTGCACCTTTAATGTTTCCTGGGGATGTTGTTCCTTTTCCTGCGACTTTTGACGGCGATGAGGAGGTGGAAAGCAAGGAGACGGCGAGTTTGGAGAAATTGGAGTTTTTGTTAAAGCAGGGGGGCTATGCGGGTATTTTTATCGAACCTTTGGTGCAAGGTGCCGGGGGAATGCGAATGTGCCGCCCTGAGTTTTTGCAGGCGATCGCACAACTTGCGGGCCAGTTTAATGTATTGTTGATTTACGATGAAGTCATGACTGGTTTTGGCCGCACGGGCGAACTGTTTGCCTCTGTTAAATCTGCAACGAAGCCAGATATCCTGTGTTTGTCTAAAGGATTGTCTGGCGGCTGTTTGCCAATTGCTGTCACAATGGCATCGGAGGATATTTATCAAGCTTTTTGGCGAGATGAACCGGACAAAGCTTTTTTTCACAGTCATTCTTACACCGGAAATCCTTTAGCTTGTGCGGTGGGTGTAGCATCCCTAGAGCTTTTGGAACAAAACCCAAATGTTTATCAAGGGATGGAAAAACTCCACCGCAAATACCTGAATCAATGGCTGAGAAATCATCCTAAACTCGAACGGATTCGGACTTGCGGCACCATCGCAGCAATGGATGTGAAAACGGAAAGCGTTTCCGGTTATTTTAATGACATCGGTTCTGTTTTGAAAGCCAGATTTCTTGAAGCGGGGTTTTTGCTCCGCCCCTTGGGAAATACGCTTTACTTGATGCCTCCCTACTGCATTTCTCCTGATGAACTAGAATCGATTTATCGGGTGATTCGTCAGGTTTTGGATACTCTGTAAACCCTTTAATTTTAGTAATGAATTTACCCAATTGGAACGATTTGGCTGACGACGCGCTGGCGGGCAAATGTCTCTCTCGCGAGCAATCTTTAGCCGTATTGCGCGCACCGGATGAGGTTTTGCTGGAACAACTAAACGCAGCTTATCGGGTGCGCCGCCACTACTGGGGAAACCGAGTCAGGCTGCACTATTTGTTAAACGCTCAAAGTGGCCTTTGTCCTGAAGATTGCCATTATTGTTCTCAGTCAAAAATTTCGACTGCGGAAATTGAGAAATATCCGCTTTTAGCTAAGGAGAAAATTCTCGATGCCGCCCAACGCGCAGCAGATTTAAAAGCAGGTACGTTTTGTTTGGTGATTTCGGGCCGCCAACCCAGCGCATCTACTTTCGATCGCGTTTTGGATGCTGTCGAGACTGTGAAGGCAAATTATAACCTGAAAATTTGTGCTTGTTTGGGATTGTTGAGCGAGGAGCAAACTCATCGGCTGGCTAAAGCTGGAGTCGATCGCGTAAATCACAATCTCAATACTTCCGAATCATATCACTCGGACATTTGCACGACTCACACTTTTGGCGATCGGGTTGAAACCGTCGAACACGTAAAAGCAGCGGGAATCACAACTTGTTCCGGCGGAATTTTGGGGATGGGCGAATCGGATGATGATGCGATCGATTTAGCGCTTTCGCTTCGCAATTTGGGCGTTACTAGCGTGCCGGTCAACTTTTTCATTCCGATTCCCGGTACGCCATTTGCAGATGTGAACAGGTTAAATCCCCGCCAATGTTTGCGGATTCTCTGTATGTTCCGATTTTTGCTTCCCAGTCAAGAAATTCGGATTGCTGGGGGACGAGAGGTGCATTTGCGATCGCTGCAACCTCTCGGACTCTACCCCGCTAATTCTATCTTTGTTGGCGATTATCTGACAACTCCCGGACAAGCTGCCCATCAAGATTGGGACATGATTCGAGATGCGGGATTTGCGATCGAATCCCCCGAAGGTTCTCTCTTAGAAGTTGATTCAGCAGTTACCAAATCCGAACAAAAAACCCTGGTTGTTTAACTCTTATACCAGAAATAGAGTAGGACACGGCTGTGCCGTGTCCCTAGCCAATATCTATATTTCACGCTTACGCATGGGAAGAGAAACCGGATTTCTGAGGTAGCAAATGCGTCAGCCGTAAGTTCTTAGATTGTAGCCAGAAACCCTGATTCTACCGTTGACATTCTTCAATCTAAAATCTAAAATCTAAAATCTAAAATCATACAAGAGGGGGAAATTGTGGACAAACGCGAAGAAATTACGATCGCAGAATACCAGCTAACTGCCGAATCTTTCCGAGAAGGAACTTGGCATCACGACGTATCCCAAAATCGCGACGCACTGACCGCTGCCATGCCCCGCAATCCCGGTAAAATTCTCGATATAGGATGCGGGCCGGGACGAGATTTAGTAGCGTTCAAGAGCCAAGGACACACAGTTGTAGGCTTAGATGCAACTCCAGCTTTTGTAGAAATAGCAAAGAAGTTATCGGGATGCGAAGTTTGGCAGCAATCTTTTCTGAATCTCGACTTGCCAAATGCAGAATTTGACGGTATTTTTGCCAACGCTTCCCTGATTCACGTTCCCAGAGACGAGATGGTAAAAGTGCTGCAAGATTTGCACAAAGCCTTAGTTGTTAACGGTGCAATTGTCATGTCAATGTGCCGGGGAAATTGGGAGGGATACGACGAGCGGCCAACCGGAAAACGCTATACTGCCGGATGGGAATATCATACTTTAGCGCCTTGTTTAGAACAAGCGGGATTTGCCATTGTCGATCGCTACTATCGCCCCCCCGGCTTACCCCGCGAAGCTCAATCTTGGGTAGTAATCGTGGGCAAAAAAATCTAACGTAAATGGGAAATAGCCAATCTTTCCCCTCTCTTCCTCTGCGCCCTCTGCGCCCTCTGCGGTAAAAAAAAACTAATTCACAAAGTGACAAAGAATTGTCATATAATACTCCACAGTCAAGAAAACCAATTTGTACACAAATTAAATCAAAATTGATATGACAGAAAAATTCCACATTTTTTTAGCGGGTGCTAGTCGAGGAGTCGGCTTAGAAATCGCGAAATGTCTGACAGCACAAAAAATGCAAGTAACAGCACTTTTGCGATCGCCCGCAACCAGCACCGAATTAGAAGCAATGGGCATCAAAGTCGTGACTGGCGATGCTTTGGATGCAGCAGCTATGGAAGCTGCGATGGCTGGCGGCGATCCAATTCATGCCGCAATCAGCACAATTGGCGGCTTGCCCAAAGATGGAGAAAGATCCGATTATTTGGGCAACAAAAACTTGATTGATGCGGCCCTCAAAGCAGGCGTGCAAAAATTTGTTTTAGTTTCCTCCATCGGTAGCGGTAACAGTGCGGCTGCTTTGCAACCGCAAGTTTTGGAAACTTTGGGACCGGTTTTAATAGAAAAGGAAAAAGCCGAAAATCATTTGATAGCAAGCGGGATGATTTATACAGTGATTCGTCCGGGCGGACTCAAATCGGAACCTGCAACAGGCAACGGTATTTTAACAGAAGATTGTCGAGTTGCTGGAACTATTCACCGGGCAGATGTAGCGCAGCTAGTTTGCCAGTGTTTAGTTTCTGATGCTGCTAACAATAAAGTTTTGTCGGCGGTAGACAGGCAAATGCTTTACGGCAATCCAGAATTTGAGGTATTAAATCTTTAGGGGCGGGTTTAGCGCAAAATAATTGTATTTTTTGGGCGGCCTAGAAGCCCAACCCCTACTCCCCACAAGAAAATTGAACTTTTGTGGAACAGGCCGGAAAGCCTGTTCCTAAAAATGCTGCAAGATTTGGCACTCAAGAATCAAAGGGCTTAATCCACGATCGCCCGATCGCCCAATCCAAAACCAAACCCGCGATCGCAAACAATACCACACTCTCAACACCGCCAACAGCAAACGGCAATAACTCCTCGAGGGCGGGCATCTTCCCCGATTCAAAAAACAATCCAGCATCCAACTGTCCAAAAGCCCGCACCAACCCAAAAGCCAACACCGCACCAGATTTAAGCTGCGGGTTAACATCTCGGCGAATCGCATAGCGGTAAGTCACGCCGAACAAAAAACCGCCCAAAAGTGCGATAGTCCCTCTCAAGGCAAAATTTAGGTCAATTTCCCTTACCTGCAAACTCGCCAGAGAATCGAACCAATCCGCCAGAATTAAGCTATTACCGAGGGCGATCGCCCCAAAAGCCAGCAAACAAGACAAAGCAGCAACACTCCCTGCCTTCAAAGATTCTACCCGTTCAGCGGCACTAAAATTTGACGAGTCCTTCACGGCGCCCTCATTTCAAAAATGGCTCAAATTGACTTATCATAAGGTGTGGAGTCACTTTGTACAGTTTGTTCAATAAATAGCTATGGATATTTTGTCACTCGGTTGGGTTTCGGTGCTAGTTCTGTTCTCCTTCTCAATTTCAATGGTCATTTGGGGACGCAACGGTTTCTAGATTCCACAATAGCTTGCGGGGCAAGCTTTTTAACTGCCCCGCATTTTTTTGAATCCTATTTAATCAAATCAAAATAACAGGAGTTGGAAACATGACAGCCAAAAAAATCTTAATGTTAGTCGGCGACTTTGTAGAAGACTACGAAGTAATGGTTCCCTTCCAAGCACTGCAAATGGTAGGTCACACCGTCCACGCCGTCTGCCCGGAAAAAGCCGCCGGCCAAAAAATTCGCACCGCAATTCACGACTTTGAAGGGGATCGAACCTACACCGAAAAACCCGGTCACAACTTCACTTTAAACGCGACTTTTGACGAAATCAACCCCGCTGACTACGACGCTTTGGTTATTCCCGGAGGACGCGCCCCAGAATACATCCGCCTCAACGAACAAGTGCTGCAAATTACCCGCTACTTTGCCAACAACAAAAAGCCGATCGCATCTATTTGTCACGGCTTGCAAGTCCTAACCGCCGCCGGCGTACTCGAAGGCAAACGGTGCACCGCATACCCGGCTTGCAGCCCCGACGTACTCCGGGCAGGCGGCAAATATACAGAAGTTCCCGTTACCGACGCTGTAGTCGATGGCAACTTAGTCACCGCCCCCGCGTGGCCGGCACATCCTAACTGGCTGGCTGAATTCCTGAAAGTTTTAGGGACAAAAATCGAACATTCAGAAAAAGTCGAAGTATGACTGTTTTCACAGTCAAAGTAAAACCGAATTCCCAACAGCAAAGCATCGCAGAACAACCCGACGGCAGCCTCACAGTACATCTCAAATCGCCGCCAGTCGATCGCGCAAGCCAATCAAGAATTAATCATCCTGTTAGCGAAAAAGTTTAAAGTGCCCTAATCTGCGATCGGTATTAAATCAGGCCCCCTCCCCAAATAAACTTGTGCAAATTCCAATGGAACCTTTCACTTAGAAATAAACGCAATAACAAATCTATCTAAAGAGGGATACAGACTCAAGTACAAAATTCATATATTAGTAGTTGTAGAGTTAGAATATAAAGTTATGAGCATTGAAAATAGAGTCGAAGCAACAGCGAAGAATATTGAAGGCAAAATCCAAGAAGCTGTTAGCGAAGTTACAGGCAATCAGAAAGATAAATTAGAAGGTCAAGCCAAGCAGGAGGAAGCTTCAGCAATTCACCTGAAAGAAGACCTCAAAGATAAAGCTAAAGAAGTTGTAGACCGAGCCTAGTAACAGTATTCCCTACAACTTTCCTGCCTACAAAATCCGGCAAACGATATGTTTGCGGGATTTTTTATCACGAGCATAAATTATTTGTACTGATATCTTGGGGCGGGTTTATAAAGATTATTGGTGGCAAAATTCACCGACGAATCGCCCCTACAGATTCTAGTAATTCATTGTCAATAATCGTTTCAATAATCAAACGTTTCCGGGACATTAGCTTGTCGGTTCACCGCATCAACTGATTCTTCATGTTGCGCTTGGGTTTGGCAAAAAAGGTGATGCCAAAGTCTTCAAGCAACTGCCCAGCCAGCTTTTTGGAGACGCAGCACCGGTCAGCAAACACTTTGCCGTCATCACTCTTTGAGTAGCTATGTGACGGGCTTGCAATCGTCGGTATTCCGGACACTAGAAATGCTCGATATCGCCCCTCTCCTGCTGGGCGTGTTCCTGGGCCCCATCTTTGAAAAATACTCGATCTTTTCGATCGCACCTGCGGAATGTGGGTTGTTAGCGCCAGATCCAACACCCCCTCACCAACAAATGCGGGGCAGAACTTCCAGCCCGCCCCACATTCTGCAAAAACCCCCAAATCCTTCACCTCACCCAAGCCGGATGAGCCATCAAAGCCGCAAACGGCTGCACGCCCCGCAACTGATTTGAAAGCGGCAAATGACCCCTAGGCGCGCTCAAATCCCAAATAAACTCTTGCGGATACCGCGTCCAATTATTCCCCTTCTTCCAGCCAATTAGCGGCCACAACTTATCCCAATTCTTCCCCGAACCGATCCAAATTTCCCGCTGCACTGAAAAGCCAAATTTGCCTTCGGAATGAACTTTCCACAGAGTATTAATTGTTTGCAAATCCGCGATCGGCAAACTCTCAACTTGGGTAAAATACAGCCACTTTCTCGCGGAAGCTGTATCGCCAGCCAATTCACAAAGCTTGTCTAAAGTCAAGCGATCGGCTTCTTGAAATTCCTGTAACGCCAATAATTGTTGCAGCGGAGTGTAATCAATGTTAGAGTCCGATCGCAGCGGCACAACCCCTGTCGGAAAATTCGCTTGCAAAAACTCCGTCGCTCTCGCAGAATTAGCACTGTAAAGAATTTGGTAAGCCTTACCCATTACCGCAGTCGGTGCCTCTGACTTGCGCTCTAATAAAAATTCCATCAATACATCCCAACCGGAATCTGCTATTTGTTGTTGCAGCAGTTGCAGTTGAGCTTTTTCCGAACCAGACCTCAACTGAGAGCGGAGTTCGGCTGTATCGGCCGCCGAGTCTAGAGAAGAAGTAGAAATCGAGTCAGTCATGAGAAACTATCAGCTATCAGCTATCAGCTATCAGCTATTAGCTGAAGCCCTGGTGTTCCCCCATTGTACAATGGTACTGACTCCGATTCACTTCTCTGTACTCGGATGCCTGCCTTGCACGCTGCGTAGTTGAGCAGATCGATCGCCCGCACAATTTTCGCCAATGGCAGCAATCGCAAATAAGTCTACCATCTGAAATTTACGATCGATGCCATGTCAAAGAGTTTTTCTTGAACCTAGTCGTCCACGATAGAAACCCATGCAGAGAAGGAAGGCGGAAAAAAGTTTATGTCATATTCCGACTCTTCCCACTCTTTGACCCAAAGCGGCACGGCGCCGGGGCTAGGAGTTGCAGAAAAGGTGCGTTCTTTGACTTCGATCGAGTGAAATAGCTGTTTTAAAGTATCTCCCCGATCCAAAGCTTCGCTGAGGATGTCGTCCAAGTCAGGATCGACCCGTTTGACACGGTTTTTGTCCTCCTCCAGCCACAGAAGTTTCAAAGACTTCAGATCTCTCGGACTGAGGATGCTCTTGTAGTACACGCGTTTAAGGGTCGCTACGGGCTCCAACGAACGTTCGATCCGGCGAATTTGCTGAACTCGCAGGTAGTGCCATTCCGCTAAACGCTTGCGTTCCGAAGGCGGGAGGGTTCCCTTACCTGCTGCGTGTTTGTAGTCGTATTTAATCAAACTGCAAGCCATATTGGCTAGCAGGTGAATCAACTGTTTTTCTTTGGGTGTCGCCTGACGCCGTTCCTGGGTTCTTGTCAATACGCGCTGTCTGCGGGTAGTTTCGAGAGTATTTTCCATTGGGTTTTTACGAGATGAAATACGATTGTGCCAGATCCGAATCCCGAACATCAGAAGGTAAGGCAGTTGATAGGCGGGGAAACTCCACCGACAGACTCGCCTTACCTGTTTATTTTCCCATTCACCGTTCTCTGAAACTGACCCCCTCCCCGGGATTGGATAGACTGATATTGGGATCGAGTTTTAACCGCCTCGAGCCGAGGCGGTTGCGACAACAAGCACCACAACCACAACCACAACCGCACAAGACCAAACCACACAATAGCGCCAATTATTTTTTGCCTTTACCTGTTTTTACCTCTTCTCGCTCCCCATCCTCATTCGTTCCAGTGTAGTTAAAGTCGGGACGACTCTCCCAAGCCGTCAAACTGCTGGCTGATGAAGGTTGTGTGGGGATGGCTGAAGCGCTGGCGCTGCCTGCCTGGAAAAAGCCGAAGCCAGCCGAGGCAATTACCCCTAATACTAAGATGCTGTTTTTCATGTTCGATGACCCTGATTTGCGTAGATTGACACTTTTTGGCTAACCCGATCTATCATTCATGGGTTGATGCAATAGCCCACTTGTCTTCTGATAAATCTGCCTGCCATAATCAATTCAGACAGGCACACCCGCTTGCGATCGGAAACGCCGGAAGTGACGTGTTACTAATGTCCACGATCATCCACCAACCCGAGTTTTTTGGGTAGTGGAGCGAAAGCCATCAGGGCGTCGATCCATCAGGGAGTTATGCCATCAGGGTGCTAATCCATCGGGTAGTTAAGCCATCAGGGCGCATCTTCTAAACTTAGCCACCGACTTAACTTTTATAGTTGAGTGAGTGGTTAACCTGGTACTGACAAAGCCTTTAAGAATTAAACTTTTTGTGGACGCATCCTGAAAAGTTTGTTCTTAGGAATCCCCGAACGCGAAAGCCCGGGGAAAGTCAGCAGCATGGAATTCCATGCAATCTAAGTCAACTAAAAAAACGCAGATTAACGATATCTCCCACTCAAGCAGTCCTCAGCAAAACGCTGGGGTTTTTTATTGGCAGCCATTGCTTGGTCTTTTTCTCCGGCATCCGGCAGGCGGAGCTGAAAGCAGAAGCTTGACGGCGCTGTGATTAGGAGTTTCCCTGCCCACATCATACCACCGGGTGAATTTTAAAGTATTATTGTAAAAAAATGTGAAAAAAAAGGAGTTTTAGGGTTTTCAATCCGATCGAGTGAAAATTCATCTAATTATGTATGTGAACGAGTGTAAAAAATCAAGTGGCGGGCTACAATTGGGCCGATCGTAGGATTTGGGGCGAACGCTTGCAAAGATACGGTAAAGATTGACAAGGAAAAAGCTCAGCTAGTAGACAATAGAGAAAGAGGAAGAAAAATTTTCTACCATAGTAAGCTGGCAATAATTGCAAGTAGTAACCTTTCGATCGCAAAGGATAGGGGCGTAAAATCTTTATGAATTCCCAGATGACAGCCGGAGTCAACTCAACGTACCAATATCAAGTCGGAGGATATTTGCCTGCCGGTGCGCCCACCTATGTCAGGCGGTCGGCAGACAGCGAGCTCTACGAAGGACTCAAAGCCGGAGACTTCTGCTACGTGTTGAGTTCGCCGCAAATGGGAAAGTCCAGCCTGCTAGTGCAAACGGCCAAAAGGTTGCAAGCCGAAGGTACAGTTTTTGCCGCCATCAACTTGAGAAGCATCAGCAGCCCAGATATCTCCCCCCAAAAGTGGTACGGCGCAATCATGTACCGCATGGCAAGCAGTTTACACATCACAAACAGGTTCGATGCCATCAAGTGGTGGAACGATCGCGAACTGCTGCCGCCGGTGCAGCGATTGGAGATATTTATCGAAAAAGTTTTGCTCAAGTCACTCCAGCAAAATCTGGTAATTTTCCTAGATGACATTGACAGCATCAGCAGCCTAAATTTCAGTACCAGCGATTTTTTTGCTTCGATCCGGGCTTGTTACTCCAAGCGGGCAGAGCAGCCGGAATACGATCGCCTGACTTTTGCTGTTATGGGAGTAGCAGCCCCCTCGGAATTGATCCGAGATCCAAGATGCAACCCTTTTAATATTGGACGGCAGATTCATTTAAGTCGATTCCAACTGCACGAAAGTTTGCCGCTAGCAAAAGGATTAGCCCTGAAAGCTTTTCGCCCCCAAAAAGTGCTCCAAGAAATATTAGCTTGGACGGGCGGCCAACCGTTTCTCACTCAAAAAGTTTGCCAGTTGGTACTTGAATACGGGCCTTTTATTGGCAGAAATTCCGAAGCTCATCAGGTTGAAAAACTGGTCAAACACAGAATCATTAAAAATTGGGAAGAAGAAGACGAACCTCAACATTTAACAGCAATACGCGATCGCATTTTCCACAACCACTGCGACCTCACGCGGCTGTTAACGCTGTACCAGCAAGCTTTGCAACCGACCAAAGCAACAAAACCGGGGGAATCCCAGAGAGTACCAGCAGATTACTCTCCCGAAAAAATCGAATTGCAACTGTCAGGACTGGTTGTTAAATCTCGCGGAAATTTAATAGTTTCCAACCTAATTTATCAGTCAGTTTTTAATCGGTTTTGGGTAGAAAAAGAGCTGGGAAAATTGGCTCCGTACCGCTTTGCCCTAGCAGCATGGCTGGCTTCAGACCGCGAAGACGACTCGCTGTTATTGACAGGAGAAAGTTTGCAGTCAGCTTTGGATTGGGCTGCGGACAAAAAATTAAGCCAAGAACACTATTGGTTCTTAAATCCCGATCGAACTTTTGGGGAACAACCGACAGTCGTTGTGGCACAAGTTGCAGACAGCAGCGCCGACACAGATGCAGACAGCCGCATCCTCACCCCGCCCTCAGAGACGGTTCCAACTGGCAGCAACGAACAGAGACTGTACGATCACATCGTCTCCTGCGTGGAAACAGAATCCCCCGCACAGGTGATCGAACGGTTCCGAAAGCTATTTATCGACGGTATGGGCTATCCCGATCGGGAGATTGAAGCAACTTTGTACAGTATAGTCTCCCTCAAGCGATCCGATCGGGACTTTAAATATCTCCTCCACCGCTGCTGCTACATCCCGATCAACCGCTGGCAATTGCATTCTCAAAACCAATTCGCTATCGCCAAGTTGGTAGCTTTATTTAAGCAGACTTCTCCCCGGTTCGGGATGGAATTTTACATAGTCAAGCGCTTGCAAGAACAAATTAATTTTTTTACTAAAAGTGAAGAATTCCAGACCATAGAGCGCTTAGTAAAAGCCTTAGATAGAGAGGCGGAACAGCAGAAACAAGATACAGGTTCTCCTTTGGGCGAATTGATTTGTCGGTATCCTTATTTGTACGGCTATTCTCTACTGAGCAAGGACAGCATTGAGGAAGATCAACAAACCATCCAAAAACTGGCATTTCAAAGACAGCGACAATTTGAAACACATTTGTCTCAATATTTGAATTATATGGTTGAGCCGAGAAATACAGAAATAGGAATTGTGCAGCGGGCGCCAAATCCCACACTTTTGAACGACGCAGAACTGCACTTAGCGGTCATAGAATTTGCCGGAAAAGTAGCAGGCGATCGCAGCTACAAAGAAGCGGCTCAATTTTTCCTGAGAGATTCCAGAAAAACTCCATCTTACGGCTCATTTAAAATGGATTTATATGAATATTTAATATCTTCGATCGAACCAGAATACGGGGGGCGTCAATTTAATGACCGTTTGTACAAACAAATCAAAAATACATTGCCAGAAAATGACTCGGTGAAATTCAATAATCCATTGTTAGTTCGGACTTGCCACCAGTTGTTCAACTTCTTAGTAGTGGAAAATTCTCAACACCCCAGCCACTACGTTTTTTACGACTTGGTGTACAACCTCGGCGCCAGCAGGACAATGGGTTTGCTGCTGAAACTTGTACTGCTTTCGGGCAAAGTTAAACCAGAGTTGGAAAAGCGATTTTCTATTTTGTTCAATCACTATGAAGGTAAAGCTTCTAATGAAATTATGTGGTTTGTCAAATCCTTGGAAAATTTTAATGTGGCTTTGGTTATGAATTTTGGTAAGACGGATTTGTCTTTGGTTAAACAGCAGCTTATTTTGACTTAAAAAAATAAACTCCCTGGTGCAGGGTTATATAATAGTATTAATTTAAAAAAATCCAGGAGAAACAAATGAAAGCCTTTGAAGTCACAGGGACGATCGACGAAAAAGGTCAATTATTGCTCGATCGACCTTTAACACTAGACACTCCGGGCCCCGTGCGAATCATCGTCCTTCTTCCCCAACCCACAGATGAAGCTGAAGACGACCCCGACGATACTCCAGTTGAAGAAGTAAAAGCTAGTCTCAAAAGAGCGTTGCAGGAAGCTAAAACCGGACAAACGAGATTAATCTCGGAACTGTGGGAGAGAATCGATGCCGAAAAAGGTCAATTATTCCTCGATAGACCTTTAACACTCGGTATTTCCGCTCTTCTACGAATTATTCTCCTTTCCGAACCTATATATGAAGCTGAAGAAGATCCAGACGATACTCCAGTTGCAGAAGTAAAAGCCAGTCTCAAAAGAGCGTTGCAGGAAGCTAAAACCGGACAGCGAATACCTCTTGCTCAAATGTGGGAGAGCATCGATGTCGAATGAATCCGATCATCTAGTTCATATCGATTTAACGCCTGAGTACAAGCGAAATTTGCGTGAATTATCCAAAAAATATCGCCAAATCCGGCTAGATACTGGGCCCGTAATTGAACAAATACAGGCTGGCAACTTTATTGGCGATCGCATTCCCGGAATGGGCGAAGATTATATCATCTTAAAAGTCCGGGTGAAAAACAGCAACATCCAAAAAGGGAAAAGTGCAGGGTATCGCATGATTTATCAAGTAGAATCGCCCGTCAGTGTACTTTTGTTAACCATTTACTCAAAATCAGATCGAACAGATATCAGCCTCAACGAAATCCGCAGCATCATCGCCGAGTTTGATGAAAGCCAATAGCGGTGTACTATTAATTTTATGATTAGCTATCTCAAAGGCACAGTCGCCGATATCGCCAAAGGCAGCAACCGCGTCATCCTGACTCTCGAAGTCAATCAAATTGGCTATGAAATCCAAATTTTGCCCCGCGTGACCGGTCAGTTGCCAGCATCCGGCGAAGTCGCCCAAATTTTTACCCACCAGCAAGTTAAGGAAGACCAAATCGTATTGTACGGTTTTGGCAGCGCGGCAGAACGCGATTTGTTTCGGCAGTTGACGAGTGTTAGCGGTGTGGGTGCTCAACTGGCGATCGCACTTCTCGATACTTTAGGATTGCAAGATTTAGTCCAGGCGATCGTCGGCGGTAACACCCGCATCCTCGCCAAAACTCCGGGCGTGGGTACAAAAACCGCAGAACGTCTCGCCCTCGAACTCAAAAGCAAACTCTCGGAATGGCGCCAGCAAGCAGGTTTGACAACTTCAGTCGCCGCCGGAGTCCCCGCAGCTATTCAAGAAGAAGTCGAGATGATCCTGCTGGCGATGGGATACACTGCGGCTGAAGTCTTGCAAGCGCTGCAAACCCTCAGTCAAGACAGCAGTTTGTCCGCCAAAGGTAATGCCGATGATTGGATACGCGAGGCGATCGCCTATTTAAGCCGATAGTTTTCTGCTTAATACTATGGTTTTTGAGTGTGCCCTGTCTCAGCGTCAGTTTGAGGAGTTCCGCACTCGGCTGCGGGGACGGGTGAATTTGGATGAAGATAACATCCGTTTTTATGCTTTGTCAACGCGGAGTCTGGCGCAGGTACAAACTTGGGGTTCTGGCCCGCCGGTGACTCAAGCGCCAACTTCGATCGTTGTCTGAAAGTATTTTTTTTGATACTTGACAGCCAGAGAAATCTCGGTTAAACTTACGCCACTGCTAAATTGTGACTGTAAATCACACAACCCAATACAAACTTGTCGTGTTAATTACTATCTAAATAAACAGCACCAGTACCTAGAAAATTAAATAGATTAGAGCAGTGTTTTAGCGCTTCAATCATTTAGCTGTGCGATCGCCTCGCTAAATGGCTGAAACACAGATTCTCTTGTGTGGTCGTTCCCTTGTTCCGTAAGGGTTTCATCGATTTTTGGGAGCTGATTTTCGGATCTAAGTGAGTTCAGCATCAGAGGCGATCGGAAACCGCTTCTGGAGCCTTTACTAGGCAAGCCTTTCACAACGAGGGGTCGCAATTCACTTTTCCCCGCAAGGGGATTGAAACTTCAGTAAGTGGTAATCAGCATGGGTGCGTAGGTAGTCGTCGCCATTCACTTTTCCCCGCAAGGGGATTGAAACGCCAGTTCTTGGTCTGGGGAGGGGGTTCTGGTATGTCGCAATTCATTTTTCCCCGCAAGGGGATTGAAACCTAGGGGATATATTCTCCTTCGAGGAGGTAACTAATGTCGCCATTCACTTTTCCCCGCAAGGGGATTGAAACATGGCCCCTGACTGATCTACCTTGGTCCAGGTACCGTCGCCATTCACTTTTCCCCGCAAGGGGATTGAAACGCCCGTACTCAGTGCATACAGTAGATGGGGAACTACTGTAGTCGCAATTCACTTTTCCCCGCAAGGGGATTGAAACACATCTCCGTACTCCTGATAGTAATGGATCATTAACTCTCTACCATCCATGTCGCCATTCACTTTTCCCCGCAAGGGGATTGAAACTACTCTGTCTGTCCCCCATTGACTGCTACGGGGTTGTAGCAATTCACTTTCCCCGCAAGGGGATTGAAACACTATGACGTAAGTTTGACCAGTAGGAGCTTCTGTTAGAAGTCGCAATTCACTTTTCCCCGCAAGGGGATTGAAACATCATTAAATCATTAATAACAAATCCTTCAAGTATACTCACAATTCACTTTTCCCCGCAAGGGGATTGAAACACTTTTTTATGTTCTTTTTGTACACCATCTTTAGTTCTGTCGCAATACAATTTTCCCCGTAAGGGGATTGAAACCTATTAATTCTGTCAATACACTGGTGTTTGTTTCTTAAAGTCGCAATTCACTTTTCCCCGCAAGGGGATTGAAACTGGCAAGCTGTAATCTCGGTACAGAATTGTTGCCAATGTGTCCCAATTCACTTTTCCCCGCAAGGGGATTGAAACTCACATCTGCCTGAGTTATAGGATTTAGCGCACTTAGAGTCGCAATTTATTTGTCCCCGCAAGGGGATTGAAACTGGAAGTTGTCGGTTGTCCAATCTTCAACAGCTTCAGTTGCAATTTACTTTTCCCAGCAATGGGATTCATATCAATTCCGGCTGTGCCGGAATGATGAGGATACGGCAGTGCCGTTTCCCTACCCCGATCGACTGTAGGGACAAAGGCACTCGCCGTCTCCTCTTTTCCCCGCAAGGGGATTCATATCAATTCCGGCTGTGCCCAAATGATGAGGACACGGCAATGCCGTTTCCCTACGCTCGACTGTAGGGACACGGCAGTCTCCTCTTTTCCCCGCAAGGGGATTAAAACGATTTCTTAGCCATGATCAAGCCTCCTATTTTTCAGCCGCAATTCACTTTTCCCCGCAAGGGGATTAAAACTTAAAACCTGCAAAAGACTTCGCGTACCATAAAAAGAAAACGCTTTTGCGTAGCGTGCCGGAGACCGATCGCCCTGTAGGATAGAAAAACTGCCAATTTTTCCACTGCTATGCCTGAATCCATCCAGCAAGAAGCTCAAGCCATTGTGGATAGCCTTGCATCCATTCCCTTTCAGGATTGCATAGCCCTTTCTAAAGAATTTCGCGAACTTCCGATGAGCCCTGGGATCTACGCAGTCAAGCATCGCACCCTTGGAATCCTTTACATTGGCAAAACCAGAACCTTGCGCGATCGCTTTCGTAGCGGTCACAAAGCTTTACTTTGGGCATTTATTGAAGAATTGAAAGTCACAGACATCCGAATCGCCTTTTACCAATTAGATTTCATTCAGTGGATACAGCTATCATCAGAGTTAGAAAGCCTAATCATCCAAGCTATTAACCCACCCTATAACGTGAGAATTCCAGCGAGGGACTAACTCTATGCAAACCCAGCCTGCTATCACCGGACATCTCTCCCCTGAATTAGCGCAAATCTTTCTGGAAGGATTACCCGCACACATTCGTACCGGACTATCCATGCGAGCCAAAACAATGAACTATCCCGTCTGGGCAGTAATTGAAATGGCAATCTCCGGCTATCTGGATGAAGAGGCTCTATCCTTTCCCGATTGCAAGCCCAAGCTCGACTAGCGATCGTGCAGTCCGCGTGTGGGAGACTATCCCGTAGGGAATCGCCCTTTCCGCAGGAGAATGCGATCGCTCTTGCTGCACAGTATTTGCACTTGCCATCCGAATCCTAGCTTCACGGGTAATCAGGGGCGTCGCAATTCACTTTTCCCCGCAAGGGGATTGAAACTCGGTCTGCGAACTTTTGCAGCAAAAATTTCATCCCGCACGCTGCAACCTTGTCCATTCCCTGTGGTACAATTGCAGATTGTGACAATCGTACAAAAAAACATAAAATCAATTCATGGCTCTTACACAACAGCGCAAACAAGAAATCATGGGCGATTACCAAACCCATGAAACCGATACCGGTTCAGCAGATGTCCAAGTCGCCATGCTGACCGATCGCATCACCAAACTCAGCGCCCACCTGAAAATCAACCAAAAAGACTTCGCCTCCCGGCGCGGTTTGATGATGATGATCAGCCGCCGCAAGCGCCTGCTGGCCTACATCCAAAAGCAAAATGCCGATCGCTACAAAGCATTGATTGCCCGTCTAGGCATTCGCGGCTAAACACCAAAGCCAAAATTTGCGACAATATTCTTTAATCTTGGACAAACGCCAGGACTTATTGAAAAATGTTCGAGATTTCAGGTCAGAGATAAAATATGTCCTCCGAACCACCCCGCAAGCGCTTGCCCTTTGAACCGGCAACAAATCGTAAAAAAACGCCTAAAAAGCCCCCAGAACCCCAAGCAAACAACGCAGCCTTAGAGTCCGATTCTGCCGACAAGCAGCCCAAAGCTAACAAAACCGGAAAACAGGCGCAATCCATCCCAGAAGCAGTTAGCAAACGCATGATATCCCGCATAGCGGTATTCTGCGGCATACCGACCCTCCTGGGAATTTCGACATTTTTTGTCAGCTATTTGATAGTCAGCAACGGCTTGTTCGATCTGCCCAACACAGCAGTATTGCTGGTAAGCATGGGCTGTTTTGGTCTAGGGGTTCTGGGATTGAGTTACGGAGTCCTCTCGGCTTCCTGGGATGAAGAAGTTTCAGGAAGCACTCTGGGGTGGGAAGAATTTAATACCAATTTTGGCAGGATGCGAGAAGCGTGGCGCGCCGCCAAGCCAAAAAGTTAGTCATTAGTTATTAGTTATTAGTCATTAGCTAAAAACTAAGCTGTTAACCATCTAGAATTTGTATTTGGGGAGGGAACAAGAACCCGTCCCACAACAATGCTAAAAATACTGATATAAATAGATTCTCGATCGCCCATTCATCTATTTTTCTCAGTTCATCCGTGTCATAATCCGTGTCTAGCCCAACTAAAAAGGCAAAAAAAATATGATTATTGTAATGAAAGCCGGCACTCCAGAAGCCGAGATCGATCGCCTAGACGAAGAACTCCGCACTAGCTGGGGTTTGATACCAGAAAAAATCGTCGGGCGTTACAAAACCGTCATGGGTTTGGTGGGCGACACCGTTGAACTCGAACCTCTGCAACTGCGCGAAATGAGCACCTGGATTGAGGAAGTGCTGCGCGTGGAAAAACCCTACAAACGCGCTTCTCTGGAGTACCGCCAAGGAGAACCCAGCGCAGTAAAAGTTTCTACTCCTTTAGGAACTGTGACGATCGGCTTAAATCACCCGATCGCGATCGTAGCAGGCCCTTGCTCGGTCGAAAACGAAGAAATGATTGTCGAAACGGCAATGCGCGTCAAAGCTGCTGGAGCTCATTTTCTGCGGGGTGGCGCGTACAAACCGAGAACTTCCCCCTACGCTTTCCAAGGCCACGGCGAGAGTGCTTTGGGATTGCTGGCGGCGGCCCGGGAAGCCAGCGGTTTGGGAATTATCACCGAAGTTATGGATGCGGCGGACTTAAGTGCGATCGTAGAAGTAGCTGACGTAATCCAAGTCGGGGCGAGAAATATGCAGAATTTCTCGCTGTTGAAGAAAGTCGGAGCTCAAGACAAACCAGTTTTGCTGAAGCGCGGCATTTCCGCCACCATCGAAGAATGGTTGATGGCTGCCGAGTATATCATGGCTTCTGGCAATCCGAACGTGATTTTGTGCGAGCGCGGAATTCGCGGGTATGACAGGCAGTATACGCGCAATACGCTAGATTTGTCGGCAGTACCAGTATTGCGGACTCTGACTCACTTACCGGTGATGGTTGACCCGAGTCACGGCACCGGTTGGGCGCAGTTTGTACCGTCAATGGCGTTTGCTTCGATCGCATCCGGTACAGATTCGCTGATGATTGAAGTGCACCCGAATCCGAAAAAAGCTTTGTCTGACGGGCCGCAATCTTTAACACCGGATCAGTTTGACCAGTTGATGGAAGAATTGGCGGTGATTGGTAAAGTCATGAAACGCTGGCCGCAACCAGTGCCTGTTTTGGCATAAAAACAGGCGAAACCCCTAACCTAAAATGCGATCGCGGTTAAATCCCCGGCTTCTTAAAAAAGTCGGGGATTTTGTTATTCTGTTTTTGGAATAGAGTGTGAGGGGCGATCGTACTTCTAGGAAAGTTGGGAAAGTTTGTATAATTGATATATGAATTAATTAGCGAGAGGGCTGGGAGTCATGGTAGGCATCGGAACCAAACTCACTTTAGAAGAATTTCTAGCTTTGCCCGACGGAGATGTATATTGTGAGTTTGTAGATGGTGAAGCAGTTCCTAAAGTGTCTCCAAAATTTTTTCATTCCAGTTTACAGGGAGCTTTGTGTCGCCTGATTCGTGTATGGTGTAAAGGACGCGGGCGAGTGCTTCCAGAATGGGCAATTTTGTTAAAACGTCAGGATAAAGATTGGGCACCTGTTCCCGATTTAACGTACATTTCTTATGAACGTCTGCCGAAAAGTTGGCGGCGAAATGAAGCTTGTCCCGCAATTCCTGAACTGGTGATTGAGATTATATCGCCGGATCAAAGTATGAAGGAATTTGAAGAGAAGGCTAAAGATTATTTGGCGGCGGGCGTTCCGCGAGTTTGGGTGATCGATCCAGAAGCTATTCTAATAAGAAGCTTTTTCCCCGATGGTTCGAGTCAAGTTTATACGGATAATACACTAATTGTGGATGAGTTGCTGCCTGGTTTGGAGTTGACGACTAGACAGATTTTTGAAGAAGCGGAATTGATTGATTGAGGGCGATCGTACTCTGTGCAAGATATCGGGCATCGCGCATCGGGCATCGCGCATCGGGCATCGGCATAGGACTCGCCCCCATACCTCACCACGCTTGAGAACCGCTATATGGTTTTTTTGCGCTTACCCGTTACTCATTGAATTAGCGATCGCTTTGATTTAAGATTGTTTCAATTTGATTCTGTACTTGTTCGAGTTCCCGACGTTTGTCAGCCAGCCAAACCTTTTGGGCCTCGCATTCTGCTTGATTTTGGCGATCGCGCTTTTCCTGCTGTTCTAATAAATTTTCCCACAGCGACATTGCTTGTGACATCGCATCGCTATTCGCATCAGCGCGATCGTTAAACACTGTAATAATTCTTTCTTGTACCTTCTCAAAAATAGACTGGGCAGATTCGTCAAATTTCTCAACGCCTAACTCGCAAACTTTTTGCTTAATCTGATCTTTAACAGCATCGCCATCTAAAAAACTAAAGCCAAAACCGCCACCAGCGCCAGCAGCTAAGCCACCCAAAATAACTCCTATAAAACCAAGTCCTGTAAAAAATAGCAACCCAGCACCTACTAATGCACCGAGACCCAAACCAACGCCTAAGCTTTCATCACTACCGATATTTGGGTTAATTGAGGAAGCTATTCCGCTTCCACTGCTGCCAATCCCGCCTAAGCTACCTGCTGTTCCTAAGTTATTGAATTGAGCGACAAGGCTAGTGCTGAGTTGATTGTCAAACTGTTGAAATTGTTGCCGTATTGCATAAATATCTTCACCGATTTTGCTGTCTAGCACTCCCATATTTTGTTTTAAAATAGACTGTACTTTTTGATTTCCCCAGTCATCAATTTCTTCGGTAATGTCTCGTACAAATTGATCTGCATAATCTTTAGTCAACTTGTCTTGACTCATGATGTGTCCGTGTTCGGAAGTCCAGCGATGACTTTTTGCCATCAGGCGTTCTCCCAACCCTTCCACCCATTCATTCCAAGATTCAAGAGCTTCTTCTAAAGATCGATCCATCAATTCATTAGCTAACAATCTAATTTTTACATCGCGGCCGCTTACTTCCGCCATTTGTTCAAATATTTTTTGCTTATCTCCTTGATCAACTGTCAATTTTCCCTCTAACATTTGCCGCCATTGATTCAATTCCTCACAACCAGTGTCAATAATTTGCTTAATTCCGGCTGCGGACTGCCGAAGTGCGATCGCCCCCCGTTCAACAGTCAGAAACTTCTCAATCGAATCAGTAAAACCATGAAATGATTTTAGATAATCATCATTTTCATTGCCTGCTAAAATCGCTTCCAATGCAGATTGAGCAGAAATAAAATGAATCCGGTTTTCACTAGCCATCAAATTTTGACTCTTAACAATCGTTTCCACCCTTTTTCGTACCTGCTGGCGGCTCTCTTCGCGCCGCAGCAAATCGAAAAAATTAACAACCATAAAAATATTACCCGCGCCTTCGTTATTGCCATAATTTAGTTCTTTCTTCAAGTACAAAAGCAGTTCCCGCTCTTTCTCAGTTAAAGCATTTTGAGCATGAGTTAAGAAAATCACTGCATCAGTTGTTTTGAGAACCTGTTGGGTGACTAATGTGCGTTCGGCTTGTTCGTTCAAGCCAGGAGAATCAATAATTTCTACCCCATTGCGGCACAACTCTAATTCGGGATGTTCAAAAACGATTTCGGCAATTTCCGAGTTGGCAATTTCATCGGCATAAGAACCATAAGCCGCTTCTTCCGAAATCGAAGCTTTCTCTTGATATTGTGCAGGTGAAATTTCTTCCTCTAGTCCATTTTTGTAGCGACAAATAACCCGGCGCTGCGAACCATATTTCAAAATAGTCACATTACCGCTACAGGGAATATCGCGCACTGGTTGGATTTCCTCACCGAGTAAAGCATTTAGTAAGGTTGATTTGCCTTTACTAAATTCGCCGACAACAGCAACGCGAAAACATGGAGATTGCAATTTATGAGATACTTTCGTTACTTTTTCTGCTAAAGTAGGAGATAGCACGTTGCGCTCGCTTCCATCTTGCAGAGTTAAATATAGTTTTCCACAAACAGCATCCAGTTGTTGTCGGTACAGTTGAAACTTTTTCAACTCCTGATAGGACGAAACTGACTGCTTTTGATTTGTTTTGTGTTTCGGTTTGGCTGGTAAATGTTCGATAATGTGACTGGCTGCACGGACAAACATCGCATCAATAAATTGAAATTGTGCCGGATCTAGTAACGAGTGGACTTCTGCTAAAGCTGCTGTATCTGCGATCGCCTGACTGCTAAAACTCGCCTCCAAAACAGTTAAATAGCGCCCATCGATTCCGAGTCCATTAGCAATATTTTTCAAATACTGTTTTTCCCGATCGTCCATTGTCCCATCTGCCGCCGACATCTGATAGCCAAAACTAATTAACAGCAGTTTTTCCTCCTCGGAAAAGCACGATGTCAGCGCCAGCAACTCGTGCATTTTTTTGTAAATTTCCTGATATCGCACGGCCTTAACCATCGGCTTTACCAATTGGCGCAAACTGTTGTTAGCGGGGATGAGTGCCGTCATAGTTGTGCTCAGTCGCTGCGTTTCCTCAGCGCCAACCGTACCGTCGGCATAAATAACTCCCACCAAAACCGTCACCAGCCCCGCCAGGAAAAGCATCGGCGGAGAAATATCTTCTTTTCGGAGTTTTTGCCGTGTCAGCAGCGAAATAATCTCAACGGTTTGGGAACTAATTAACGAAGTATTCATTTGTAGCGCCTAACAATATTTATTTTATTAAATGGATCATAATAGATCAGTTGTTCTGTGAGATGCTAGCAGGGTAAAAATTTATGATGAACTTTGTGTTTCCCCCGGCGGTACAGGCTGCGATCGAGGCTGGCAAGTACGTACAAGTGTTTACATCGGCTGGAGTGCCGATCGGCATGGCGAGAGATGCAGCGACGGGACAGTTTGCGGCCCATGCCGTTGGCGCGGTGGTCAACAACAGCCCCCTATCGCCGTTAGTGTCTCCCGTGCAGCTTGCAATGGGAGGCTTGCAGATGTACCAAAACCACATGGGCTTTCAAGCAGTCCAAGCCAGTTTGGGCGTGCTGCAAGCGACAACAGCCGTCATTGGTGTGGGAGTTGCGGCTGGGGTAGCTTTGTCTGCGGTAAATTTGCACCAAACATTGAAACTAAAAAAAGCCGTAGAAAGGCTGGAAGTTAAAGTAGAAAACGGTTTCATCAATTTAGAACAGCTTGTGAAAGGCCAAGGCGCGGAAATTAAGCAATTAATTTCCGAAGTGGTTGCAGATATAAAATTTGAGAATCATCGCCTAGTCTTAGTGCGGGCTTACGGGTTATTCAATCAAGCAATTCAACGGATGCGATCGGCTTTGCAACTGCAAGATATTAACCGCCGCAATGCTGAAATTGATGCTGCGCGGGGGATGTTGTTTGAAGCTTTAGCAGATTACAGAAATCCGCATTTATTAGAAGAAACTTGTGCGGCGGGACAGTTGCGCCGATTAGAGTGCAGTTGGGCGATCGAGCAAAGTATTATCGGCACGTATCAGGTGCAAAATGAATTTGGTGCTGCCGGCGATCGGCTTTCTCAACTTCAACAACAAATCCGTCCAGATGGCTTAACAGTAATTGCTGGCTGCGACTCTGACGAGGAACTAGATTTTCTATTTCCAGAGATCGCGCGAATTCACAATCACGATTTAGCTGCCTTAGACATTTGGCTTAATCAGATTGAATGGACTAAAGCATTGCCCGAAAGTGAGCTGAAACAGTTACAAAGTAAAGATTTTACTAATGCAAAGTTTTCATCAAGCGGTGATGAAAAATCAGCAACAACAGCTTCAGCAATACCGGATGAACAGTTATTTTATGAAAGTTTGCGGCCCAAGTCTCATTTTTATTCTCTTCGGACTCAACTGGAATTAATGCTCGCTCCGCAGCAGCGTCAAGAGTACGAAGATTATATAATTGAGCAAGGGAAAATAACAGGTCATAAAAGTTTAGTATCGTCGAACTTGGAAAAAGCGTCTGATTTGGCTGTTGCTAATCTGTTTTACTATTTCAGAGTCCGGGATGAATCGGAAGACGAAGCTGCTACCCTCAGGGTAAACGCATCTTAATTTCAACCTAAAACATGATAAGATCAAGTATTTAGCTAAATCAAGTGCGTAATTCAT
>JAUBST010000043.1:0-62149 GCA_036702215.1 Microcoleus sp. F6_B6 | reverse complement strand
CTATTTTGCTCGTGCTGCTGGCTTTGGTTCTTTCTATCTGCCTTTTGCTGTCCATTTCCCTAAGAATAGAACAGCGGTTGCAGCGGTTAATTTCGGCAACACAGGCGATAGCTGGTGGCGACTTCGACTCAACATTTTCAGGTAGCGGTATTGCCGAACTCGAAGCCCTAGCCTGTGCTTTCGAGCGCATGAATTCCCAGTTAAAAGCATCTCGCAAGCGACTAGAAGAATATTCTGGCGATTTAAAACGGCAAGTTGCACAGAAAACAAAGGAACTAAAACAAGCTAAAATTGCAGCCGAAAGTGCCAATCGCGCTAAAAGTACCTTTCTGGCGAATATGAGCCACGAATTGAGAACGCCTCTGAATGCGATTATCGGCTTTGCCCATCTCCTTGTAAACTCTAAGAAAACTGCACCGGAACAGCAGTCGAGTTTAGATATTATCAATCGCAGTGGTGAGCATTTGTTGAAACTAATCAACGATATTTTGTCGCTGTCTAAGATTGAAGCCGGTCAAATTACCCTCGAATCAAATGCTTTTGACCTTTACAGTTTGCTCTCGGACATAGAACGGATGTTCCAACTCAAAACTCAGTCTAAAGGAGTGCAGCTTGTTTTTGAACTCCGGAAAGATGTACCGCAATACGTCCGAACTGATGAAAGCAAGCTGCGCCAAGTTTTGATTAATCTGTTGGGCAATGCTGTTAAATTTACTGAGACGGGTAGGGTGAAGCTGACTGTAAAATGCCTTCAGTCTATGGCCAAAAAACCGCTATCCAAATTCTTTCTCCAGTTCTCAGTGAAGGATACAGGCCCTGGTATTGCCCCTGAAGAGATTAGCCGTTTGTTCAAGCCGTTCGTGCAAACTGAAACTGGTAGGAAATCGCAAACGGGAACGGGCTTGGGATTGCCAATCAGTAGCTCTTTCGTCAAGCTGATGGGTGGCGAGATTAAGGTCAAAAGTTCTGTGGGGAAAGGAACGGTTTTTAGTTTTTACATTAAAGTCAGTCATGCAACTGAGAGCGAAATTTATGACAGACTGCCACAAAAACGAGTGAAGGGGTTGGCATCCAACCAACAAATATATCGCATTCTGGTAGCGGACGATGAGTCGGCAAATCGGTTGCTGCTAACTCAGATATTGAAGTCGGCTGGCTTTCTTGTGTGGTTCGCTGATAACGGAACCCTGGCTGTTAAATTGTGGCGAAAGTACAAGCCGCATTTAATTTGGATGGATTTGAGGATGCCTGTTCTAGACGGCTTTCAAGCTGCTCAAAAAATTAGAGCTCTGCCTGACGGTTCTAACACTAAGATTATTGCTTTGAGCGCTAACGCTTTTGTTAAAACCCAGGAACTCGCCATGTCGAACGGCTTCGATGACTTTGTTGCCAAACCGTTCCGAGAAACAGTAATTTTTGAGAAGATGGCGCTTCATTTGGGTGTTCGCTATATCTATGAAGAGGAGTCGCCGAGGAAGTCCGAACAGGATGAGCCTGTTGTGCAACTGACTCCTGAGTCGCTGTCTGTGCTGCCGAGGGAGTTGATTCACAAGCTTTACAAAGCCGCGGCGAGTGGAGACGAGCAAGTTGTAAGGCTGTTAATTGAGCAGATTCCCCGTTCCCAGAAACAAATTGCTGGGGATTTGACCAAGTTAGTTGATAATATGAGTTTAGATATTATCAGCGATTTGACTCAGAATTGCATTTCGGCTGATTGTACGATCGCAAAATCCCAAGACTCTGTTCCAAGTTAACTTGGTGTTGAGAACCCGCACCTCATATATCGATATAGGTCGTTCAACCTTAGTCGCTCGCACCATCGCAAATTTTACTCAAAGTTAACCCGGTGTTGATAGTCCGTACCTCATATATCAATATATGAAGTTCAAAGAGTGCATTTCGGTATTTCAGGCGCTCGCACCATCCCACGATCGCGTTCAAAGTTAACTCTGTGCTTACAACCCGTACCTCAGATATCGATATATCACGTTCGGTATTTCAGGCGCTCACAGCATCCCAAGATTGTTCTCAAAATTAACTCGGTTTTGAGAGTCCATACCTCAAATATCGATATAGGTCGTTCAGCAGATTGTACGATCGCCAAATCCCAAGATTGTTCTCAAAGTTAACTCGGTTTTGATAGTCCGTACCTCAAATATCGATATATGACGTTCCGTAGATCGCCAAGCATTAGGACGATTTTGTTCAGAGCAGCACGATTTGACTGAGCAATGCCGATCGCAGGTAGAGCCGATCGAATCCGCCTACAACTCGCGCTCGCTTGATTGTTTACTTCATGCTATCGGCTCTACCTGTCTGTACGCAACGACGGATGCGGGTTCGAGCAGCAGCAAGGAGCGCGGATTTGGTCTGGTTGGAATGTGGTAGCGGGTCGAGCAGATTGGCGCTCAGTTGGAGATTCAGAGCGAGCAGGGAGCTGGAACAAAGGTTATTATTCTCATATTGGTGTGAAAAGTGTAACTATGTCTTACAGCGAATTTTCCCTAGATGATATTAAAAATAAACTCGGATTGACAATTCGAGAAGTCTCTGAAGTTATTACGGCTGTAGAACCGATCGCACCCAGTCAGCTTTTAAAGGAAACCTTAGCCGAAAATATTCCCTTAGCCTTGGGAATAGATACGGAAAAAGCGCGCTCGGAGATGATTGTGGCTCCAGTATTGATTGAACTCCGCAGGCGGTGCGATCGTCAAATCAGCCTCTTTTCCGGTACGGAATTTAATATCGATCGAGTCAAAGGACTCAATGGCGTTTGTGACTTTATGATTAGTCATTCACCAGAACAATTATCTTTAAATGCTCCCGTGTTTACACTTGTCGAAGCCAAGAATGACAATATCAAATCGGGAATTGCCCAGTGCATTGCAGAAATGTTAGCAGCTCAGATTTTCAATGTTCAAAAAAATAACAGCATTTCCTGTGTTTACGGTGCAGTGACAACAGGCAGTCTCTGGAGGTTCATGAAACTAGAAGATAGGACGGTTTATGTTGAAACAACAGAGCATTTTATTGAAAATATTCAACTAATTCTAGGTATTTTAATGCAAATTGTTCAGTTGACTCGCCCAACCCTTCCCTGCCTTTGAAGTTCCCTAGTACATTGTACGATCGCACCGTCCCAAGACTGCGATCGAAGTTAACTCGGCGTTTAGATCCCGTATCTCAGATATCGATATATGACGTTCCGTGTTTCAGTAAGAGCGATCGAACTTAAATTCTTTTCAACAGTCTTCCCCGTACTAAACTTGACGATAATCTACTCATCAGACTAAATATTAACTTGCTGGATCGACGTAAGGCCGAACGGTAGTTAGTGGCGATGCCCTCTCATATATCGATATCTGATGCCGGCTCTCGATATATGATACTTAAATCATCTACTTAATTCAAAAATATGCAAATTCGACTAGCAATCATCAGCAATGCTGGCGGCACTGGCAAAACCACGCTTTCAGTTCACCTCGCCTACGAACTGGGGTTAAGGGGTTTGAAAGTAGCCATTATGGATCTCGACCCCCAAGGCTCCCTGACCCTTTTTTGCGGTCTAAATCCGCCAGAGCCAGAACACACACTGTCCGCCATAATGCGAGAAAGCTTCAACGGCTCTTGGCCTCTTACTCCTACCTGGAGTTCCCACACCAATAATGTAACCGTTTGTCAAGGCGGAATGACACTGACACAAACAGCAGACGAGTTAGTTCTGCACAAACGTGGCGCTTATCTTCTAGGCGATTGCCTGAGCGACTATCCTTTGGAACACGACCTAATTATCTTCGACTGCCCCGCTACCCTCGGCCCCTTGCCCTTGATGGCACTAACTGCTTGCACTCATATAATAGTGCCCGTACAGCTCGAACCAAAATCAATTCAAGGAGCAGCTCACCTGCTGGAGTGGTACTACCACCATTGCAAACAATTACGCCTCAAGCCGCAACCAGAAATCTTAGGGTTTGTACCCAACCAATACGATACTAAACGAGCCGTCCACCGACAACTTTTAGAGTCCTTGCCAGCCCAGCTAGAGCAGATGAATATCCGCGTTTTTCCACCTATTCGGGACAGTGCAGAATTTGTCAATGCCAGCGGTCAAGGGTTGCCATTACACCTTTATCGCCCGCTTCACCCAGCTTTAGGCGACTTCAAAGAAATTGTTAAGCACCTGGCTACTTTAATGGGAAATGAAGTTGCTCCGGCTATTGCCAAAAAAGGCAAAAAAAAGAAATAGTGTTTGATTCACAGTCACAACTTGCGCCGGCGAAAACGAATCCTTCGTTTTTGGCTTATAGCCACGAATTCACTTTCTCCAATCCAAATCTAAAATCTAAAATCTAAAATCTAAAATCGCCATGGCCGCCCGTAAAGCTCCCGACTTGGGAAATTATTTTTCATCCGCCAAGCAGTCAATGCACCTCTCTGAAGCTGAATCCGAGATTCAGGAACTCAAAGCAGAAATTGAAGAACTGCGAAAATCGGGTTCAACGGAATTGGAATCTCAATTGACTGCACTGCGAGAACAACTAGAATCCGCCAGCGGTATCCTCTCCATTTCACTAGACCAAATTCAGCCTAATCCTGAACAACCCAGACAGACATTTTTGCCGGAAAGTATCGAGTCCATGTCCCGCTCCCTCGCTAGTGACGGACAACTGCAACCCATTATCTTGATTCAACGGGGAGAACTCGTGATATTCGACGGAGAGCGGCGCTGGCGCAGCGCTAAAACTATGGGCTGGCAAACTTTGCAAGCTGTCATCGTTCCAGAGCCTGCGTCTTTGCACCGCAAAGCGCTGTTGACTTCCCTGCACCGTGAAGACCTCAATCCTCTCGACAAGGCGGAGGCTATTGTGCGGGAGTTGTCTAGCAATACGGGTTTGGAAGCTGTAACTATCCCCCGCATTCTCTCGACAGTGGTGCGACGCTTGAACGCGCAAAAACGGATGAACTTGGTTTCCGAGTTGGTGACGGTGGCACCTGACGAGCAGCAACAGGGTTTGGCCGCTGTGGGTTTGGATGAACAAGAGTTGGCCGTTTTGCGGACACTGTTGGATTTGCAGCTCAATCCCGCTTCTATCGATGCCAACATTTTCCCGATGCTGTCTTTGGCTGATGACCTTAAGACTGCTATCAGGCAATTAGGACTTAAAGGGGTTCATGCAATGGCTCTTTCTAAACTCTCTGCTAAAAATTTAGTCTTGCCAGAGGAAGAAGCGCAGCCGATTAGAGTTCAAGCAACCGATCGAGTTATTGCCGAGAAATTGTCGGTGACTCAAACTCGTAAATTGGTGCAAGAAATTATCAATTCTAATCTGGATGATTTCCCAGGGGCAGCCCGCCAATTCAAGCAGGTTAAGTTGGCAGCCGGGAATTTGAAAAAGCTCTCACCTCAAGTGTTGGAGCAAGCTGAGGTTGACCAACTTGTGGAGTTGCAGGAGGTTTTGCGCCAAAAGCTGGCGGAAATTGAGGCGGTTTTAAAGCAAAATACTGAGAAATAACGGTAAAGTTTCGATCGGTCTGCTTGCTAAAATTGATCGAGTGGAAACACTCGCCGTTTTCATCGCTCCGTATGCCTCTAATCTTGGCAAACCAGGGTACGAGAAAACCGCTGAGATACCAGCGGGAAGGGGGTTGGTTGATGATTTCTGCGGCGTGGGCTTCGTCGTCGGGGATGGGGCCGATCAGGTCGAGTTGTAAAGCGTCGATTAGGTGTTGGCGGACTTCGGCGGGGGTTGTTGGGGTTGCATTGATATTCATTATATGCCTTTGCCTTTAATTAAATTGTTTAATAATTAGTCCAAACTTTAATGCCTAAATGATTCCTTACTTGTATCAAAGGAATCTTTTTTTTTGAGTCATAGCTTGCACAGATGTATGAAGGTTTCCTAATTGAATCTTTGTTTTTTTGCCAATAAAACGCTGACCTGTAGTAATCACTGTATAAGGTTTGACTGTCAGCACTTGAGTGCTGGTGTTATACGAATTCGGCTTCATCAATTCTTCATAAGTAGTGACAAGATTAACTGTTCGCAGGTATCCAGGGTCTTCCAACGACAGTTTTTCTCCTTCTTTTTTGATATTTTTATAAGCTTTTTCTAAGTTAGAAAATAAAATTAGAGCTATCCCCATAGATTGTGGATTCACTGTACCAGGAATCGCTACCCATTCGAGACTTCCCAGAATTTCCCCTTGATCCTCTTTTAGGTGAGTAAATATCCAAGGCATATCTACCAAATTAATTGTTTCGCTTTGGGTAATCACTCCAATTTCATTAATTACGACAGGATTATAGCTTTTATTTATAACTTTAAGCAACAAATAATTTATTAAAGGCTATTGTATTGCTGGCAAGCTATCACGGTCACGTTCAACTGTAACTATTATTTTGATTCTATCTTTATTCAAATCATAAATAAATCTAATTACCGTAATTAATATAAGTAAAATAGTAGTAAACGCAGTATATTCTTGAAATTGAATCGGTGTTAAAGATGATAGCCACGATTTTAAAATATCAAACATTATGTAATTCCTCTGCGATCAATGCTTCGGCAAGAGCTAGATTGGTAAAGTCATATAGCTAGGGCTAGCTAGTAGGGTGCGTCAGTTGTAAATCCTTGGCTAACAGCGATAATTTTCTCCCTGATGCACACTACCTGTATTGTGCTTAGCACGACCGGCATTGTTTTATGCGGCAACAAGGACTTGATCTGGTGACAGAAAAGCTAAGATGATATCGTTTTGAGGAATGCCTTCCTCAATTAAATCTTGGGTAATGCCGCATTCCATACCGTCATATTCAATGTAGATTTTACCAGCTTCCAACGTGATATAAATGAGGTTTCCTCTGATTCGCCGCCCCCGATCCCAACCAACTTGCATCAAGGCGTAGCGATCGTGAGTTTCGTCAAACACGGGATCAAGTCGGATCTCTCCGTGAGAAGGCTTTAATTGGGCATATTTCCCGATTACCTGTTTGACAATTTCTCGGTATGTGGTTGGATTATTCGTTAAGTTATCCATTGTTGAACCTCTATTTTTTCTAAATCGATTACTACCAAATTTAAGGGTATTTCTGTAATGGCGAGTTCGCCAATAGGTTCGCTGAAAATGCCGTTATAGGCCAGAGTGGGAACGGCTAAATAAATTATCCGTTCTGGGTCAACTTGGCCTAGCAATAACCGATAGAGTATATATTGACCAAGAGCTTGTTCCAGATCGGCAATAGGTGACACTCCTCGAAATTCTTTAATTTCAATGGCGATGCGGGTATTTTCTCGCTTTGCGCCAATAAAACGCCCTTCTATTTTGTTGTTGACTTCGGACGCTGCCGCTGCCAAGTCTACAAAGAGAAATCGCTCTCCGTAAGAAATTACATAGGGGTCGTTAGTGATTTCCCAACCATCTTTTATCAGCGCTTCTTTAACGATATTATGGATTGTATCTCTTGCCGGCATTCTTTCCTCAAATTGTCTCGGTTCGCTTTTGCTGAGTTGATGTAATTATTCGTAAATTTTGTTTGGCGAATATGTCATTTTTTATTAACGACTTGACAAAGCAAAATATAATGTGTTATGGCAAGCGCCCCAAGCTGAACAAAACTCCTATTTGTGTGATAATTGCAATTTTATCATAGATGAGATTTGCATAGAGGGAGGCAAAAGCAATGGCAAGCAGATATAGTATCGTTCAATACGTCCCCAATCCCATCGCTGACGAACGGATTAATATTGGCGTTGTTGCTTTTGATGACAATGATGTGCGCGTACAATTTTTGAATAATTGGAGTCGAGTGCAGGCTTTTGGTCGCAAAGATATTCATTTTCTCAGAGACTTTGCGAAACGAATGAACTTCGCCGTCAGTGAGGGTTTGCTTTTCCCCGGAGATGAGCCAGATGGCACTCCTAAACATGAGCGATTAAAAAAAATTGCACAGGGTTGGATTAACAGTATTCAATTCACAGAACCTCACGGCTCTTTAGATAATGTCGAGAATTTATTAGAAGATATCGCGCAGACTTACCTGGTTAATGTAGTTCCTACAAAAACTAAGCGAAATCGCCAATATGCTGCGAGGATTACAACTTCTATAATTAGAAAAACTCTTATATCCTATGATGATAAATCTGCTTTAAAAGAAATGCTAAAAAATGATTTTTCTGTAAAAAAAAGTCATAAAGAACACACGTTTGATGCGGTTGTTGCTAACGGTCAACCTTACTTAGTCGCGCATGGGATATCCTTTGAAGTTCACCCGCCTGAAACTTTGCAAAATTCTATTTCTTGGATGATTTTAGATGTTAAAGAATCTGACACTAAATTGCCTATAGGAATTGTTGCACTTCCCCCAAAACAAGAGTGGCAGGATTATGAAAAACTCAACAAAGTGTATCAAACAACTATCTCAACTTACAGGAGTTTGGGGGCAGAAGTTTTGCAAGAAAATGAAGTACAACTTTGGGCATCTCAGACTATTGATAAGTTAGTTGCAATGGTGTGAGTAGGGTGCGTCAGTCATCAATTCCTTGCTATTAGCGATAAATCTTCCCCGCTCCGCACCTTACAGATTACAGACTATCAGGAAAACCGGGGATACTAGGCGGCTTATCTGCAACTTTTTTGCGCGATTTAGATGATGTCTTTTTACCTACTTTCGCCTTCCCCTCGGCCGCTTTCCCTCCCAGAATTTCCTCTTGATAGCGTTTCAGATTCAATTCAAGCAACCTCGCTAACACTTCAACGTGTATTTCTTCGGGCCATTTATAACGCCAAGGTTTTTTCTTCTGGCGTTTGCTAATTCCTTCGCTTTCTTCCTCTTCTTCTTCGTAGTCGAGGATGAATTCACAGTCGGTGGGGATGTCTGTCCAACCGTAGGCGTTTAATGTTTTATGATACGGCTCGATCGCATTCTTGATGCAGTTGGCGCAGTTTTATTATATCCGGGTGGCGTTCGTCCGGGTTGTGGAAGCGGTTGTAAGTGTCGGTGAGTCCCTGGTTGGGATCTCTACGGGGGAACATCGATGAATCAAAAGCGCGACAGTCAGCCTTATCAAATCAAAGGGGTTGAGGCTCTGTTAGGGCGTGTCATCAAATAGAGTGGTTGACTTTTTGAACATTGTGTGAAGATATTACGGAACTACAATCATTTACTTTCAGGAGGAGCCTTTTGATGAGCCGACGCTATGCTTTGCGCGACGACCAATGGGAACGGATTAAAGAGTTATTACCAGGACGAGAAGGTATGGTCGGAGTAACCGCCAAAGATAACCGTTTGTTTGTCGAAGCGGTTCTCTACCGCTACCGCACAGGCATTCCTTGGCGAGACTTACCAGAGCGCTTTGGCGACTTTCGAGTGGTTCATACTCGATAAAAGCCGTTGGTCTAAAACAGGCGTGTGGCAACAAGTGTTTGAGGCACTGGCAGCGGATGCCGATAACGAATATGCCCTGATTGATGCCACGATTGTTCGGGCTCACCAGCATAGTGCTGGAGCCGAGCAGAGTACAGCCGAACAAGAAGCGATTGGTCGCTCTAAAGGGGGTTTGAGCACTAAAATTCACGCCGTCACCGATGCCTTGGGCAATCCCACTCATTTTTTTTAACTCCAGGTCAAGCCTCCGACCTGGAAGGAGCCGATAAGCTATTGCCTCAAGTTCAAGCAGAGGCGGTTCTTGCCGACAAAGCGTATGATGCTGATGAACGGGTAGTGATTCCTTTGCAACAACGAGGAATCGAGGTAGTCATTCCACCGAAGAAAAACCGCAAAGACCCCCGTGATTATGATGCTGTGTTGTACCAAGCGCGTCATCTGATAGAGAATTTCTTTGCCAAACTAAAGCAATTTCGAGCCATTGCTACTCGCTACGACAAGCGTGGGCTGAACTTTTTGGCAGGGATTTATCTAGCTGCCTCAAGTATCTTGTTGGCTTAGGCTGTCAGCCGAATCTTGATTCACACCTTGTTCATTTTGTCAACCTTGCTAATTGATGACACGCCCTAGGAACCAGCGACAGCGAAGATGTCGCATCCTCCCTTGTCTCAATACACAAAATTGTCCTGCCACCGCAGCAACCGCGCCGCTCACGCGGAACGCACGGGTGTGGATAACGTTATCCACAGCTCGGATTGGCAAATAGTAAGCGATATATTTGCACTCGTCGGGAAGTACACTCCAGAGAGTTTCCGAACCAATCGCCTCCCCTTGCTGAACCTGCCAGATGATGTGATTAGAGCGCTGCGGAAAGGACGGATTGAGTATACCAAAGCCAGAGCGATCGCCCGAGTTAAGGATAGCTCAGAGCGCTCCCAATTACTAGAGTCGGCGATCGCTCTCGACCTCTCTTATACCCAAATCAAACAGCGCATTGCCGATTTAAAAGCGAACAGTACAGGGGAGGCGACTGCACCGGATCGATCGCTTAAAAGTCGCGTAGATGCAGCTTTGCAGTGAGTGAAAAAGTCTAAGGTTTGGGACGACCCGAAAAAGCAAAAGAAACTAGAGAAGCTGTTAGCTGAACTGGAAGCTTTGGTGGGTGAGGGACTGGAAAATTGAAAATGAAGGCTTTCGCCCCAACGAAAGTTACTCTGCATCTTGCCAGCCCTCTAGGGTTGCTATCAAGATGTTGATTAGGGGGTGATCCACCAGCTCTTTTAAGGCTTCAGTACCACCTGCTTTTAGCGCTCCCATCACCCGCGCTTTGAAAGTTGGATTGCTCTCAATGTGCTTGAGGGCTTCCGTTACAACTACCTGCTTTTGTAGAGGTGTAGTTGTGGGATAATTCTGCTCCAGTTGTTGTAACAGTTGCTGAATCTCTGCTGCGGCTTCTGCCAGGTTTTGCTTTTGCTCGGGTGTGTAATTGGTTATGTTGCCACCTATCTGATGAGCATGAACCGTCTCAGCGTCCACAAGACCTCCAGCAATTTGAGGGTTTTGTAGGTTCCATTTAGAGACTTTTTTGGGTCCTTGTGACATAGTATCTCCATTGTTCTGATATGTTTCTGCGTAAACGCTAGGACGCTGTATTGCTGTTTTTAGCATATCTTCTAAACTCTGAATCCGAGAATCTTTCTCTTTCAAAAGTAATTTAACATCCTCTGGTAAAGCTTTGATCTGATTGTAAGTAACCAAGTAGTCGGCACTAAGCTGTGAACGGTCTGCGTCAGGGGCTGTTTTGGCTTCGAGTAAAAGCTTATCGGCGTCCCTTTCCTTCATCGTTATAATTTCTAACTCAGCACCAGGGTGTTTTTCCGCTAACCGATCGAATGAAATGGCAATAGCATTCGTATCAACATCATTTTTAGGAATTTCAATTTGCAGCTTTTCGGATCTTGGAGCAATTATACTTTCAGGACAGGATACCACAACAGCATCAACCACACCTCGAAGTTGTTTAATTTCCTTCCTAAGCCTATTATGTAGATCGAATTGGCGGGACTCATCCCAAAAGAAAACAACTATATTGCTATAAGCTGAACCTTCAACAAAATACAAGTCTGAGTCAACATAAATCTGCTCGATTATACTTTGATAATTGTTGTTTGAGCGCATAAAATTTACATAAATAATTAATCTCAAACATGGTATGCCCAGAACAGTTCGCAGAGGTATTTGTCCATCGACCGAGGAATTGCAATCCATTTTCATACAATCAGGAAAGATGGAAGCTAGCAAAAAATAGAGTAAGTTTTGAACGCGCTCCTTATCATCGACATACCATTTTAGAGCTTGGCTTTCCCCAGAAGGTAGTTTCTCTTCCCATATCGACTTTTGCAGCGCTCCAGGTACGCGATTTAAAATTTTGCAAACATCTTCAATCGACGGATTGCTTAGATTAACTGCTGGAGAAGAACGTTGGATTGAATCAAAAGCTGCGAGCCGAAGAGCTGCACGGGCTGGAGGAATAGCATCTCCAGCTTCAAGCTTCATCAGCGAGAGGGTTTCCATCTGCTCTTGACTATTAGATATTGGGTCTGGGGGGAGCAATTCTTTAACACGCAGGGCAAGGCGTATATCTGAAACCGTGTTTGCATTTGGAATAGGTAAAGTAGGGATTAAATTTACTACTCGTTGAGTAACAATCAGCAGGCATTTTTGCCAGTCATTTAACCGATTTTGGAAGCTTTGACTGATAAACCTCTCCATCCAACAAACAACTTTGTTTTGGATTGAATCTTCACCAATCAACTGAGCCCCAAGAGCGATTCCCAAAAGAGCAACGGTGTCAGTACAAAAGTCCATTGGTCCACCATCGATGAATGGCTCACGTCCGGCGACCCAAGTTAATCCTGTCTTGAGTACATTCCATTGGGAAGTTCCAAGTACGCCCGTTGCTGCGGCAAACCCCAGAATCGCAACATCCCGATAGCTCCGCTGCGCTCCCGTGCGTTCTCCGGCTGCCAGGGCTGCTTTTTGAAGCTCCAGGCCAATGTCCAGATATGGAAGAAGCCACGCTGCAAATGCTTCATCAACGTTCCCTCGTCCAACTAAGTTTTTTAGCTCTCGCAAAAGAGCTTTTCTTGCGTCAGTGAAAAGAAGTTCGTCTGGAGCACTCATAGAAACCATCTCGTTTCACCGATCCGTCCTAACATTGCATTGGGATTCCAGCGTGAGACAGTATCCAACTGCCCAAGCATTCTGGCAATTAACTCTGAGTACATGATGGTCACTGGCATTGGCGATGGGAAGAAGCTTCGCCATGAATGGCACGAAAACGAAAACACTTGTCGGGTGAGGTATGTTGTGTCTTGGAATGAAGACTGAGGATGAAGACGAAGTAGAACTGGAGAAGGAATTCCATCCTGCACCCTTTTCAGCTCTTTCGCTCCAGTTAATGAAAGCAAAACTTCCGATCGGGAAAGTCGCAAAAATCCGCCCCGTATTGGAGCAAAGACACCCTTGATAGATTTAGTTTCGTAATCCCACATCCCCTCTTGCGATTTGTCAAAAAGGATGTAAGGATGCTCTTTAATTATGTGAATAAAAGCATAATCTACATCATAGTCGCCTAATTCTTCCATAAGTTTTTTTACTGCTTCTGCTTCGGCATTTTTAAGTGGTTTAAACGCATGGAATATCAGCCTTATATGCTCCCTAGGCTGCCAATTCATCGAGCGCTTGACTTTATCGATTGTGTCGCGCAACGACTGGAGCAAAGCATCCTGATAATCTGTAAAGGGAACTGCTTGCGAGAGGTTAGAGAGTCTATAGTTGCCATCTCCAGAAAAGACTGTAGTAATACCGACAACCTGCTCTCGATGCCCCAAACGCCCTTCACCGATACAAGCACTACCGAGACCAAAAACTAATTCATGAGCAATGGTAGGATTGGCTTTAATCAACCACGGAATCCCGCCCATCTTTGCGTAAGTAGCAAGTCCCATAATATTCAGAACGAAGCAGAGATTCCGTTCTGGAGCATCAACAGTCTCGATCTCGAACTCCTGAACGGGAATCTGTGCTGCAAGAAAATCGGCTTTGGTGGTCAAATAAGGATTGTTATCTCCATAAAGTTGATGAAATGCCTCATCAATTTGAACCAGCGCCAAATCCCATTTAAAGCTTTTCCTTGTTTGGTGGGCAAGAGCTTGTCTAATCGCTCTATTATACGCTTCTGCTGTGTTGTCCTCAGTAAGGAAAAACTCATATTCAGCCCCATCAAGGGCGTACTTGCGGGTAAAGCCTTTGGCGAAAGGTTGTCTGTTCAGTTTTGGCACGGTGACACCGTTAAAAAACTTGTAAAGGAATTGCTCGACCCGCCCCCTGCGCGTTCGCTGACAGATAACGCAGATGCGGGGCTTTGAAGGGGTAAAGGTCTGCGCCGTGTAGGGACCATAATCATTCAGCCCACCATCGTTCCATGTAGAAGTTTTCTCGCCTGTTGGATCGAAAACGTAAATGGCTGAACGTGCGATGTGGACGGCAGGAAAAGTTTGCGGATTTGCTTCTGTGAGGAAAGGCTTAAGGGTAAACGTTGTACCGGGGACAATTTCAAGCGGGTGTCTGGCGAAGTAATCAATGATGGTTGCCAATTTTTCAAGGCGAGTTGGGCCGCTTCTAAATTTTGCAATCTCATTGTCAAGTGCTTGTTTTATATGAGTCGCTTTGTCACCAAATAAATGCACGAGGCAGCGGTTAAAAGCTTCGAGTCGCGGTTCGAGAAATACTTCACTCGCAGCAACAGTGCAAGTTCCCGAACGGGAGTCTGTGAGGGTTAACTGTCCGTTTTCGAGCGACTGTACGTGTCCCAGGAGCTTTAAGTACGGGGCCATGCGACTATCCTTTGATGGAATCAACTGGCTCACATAGAGTCCAGTAAGGGAAAAGCCTTCTCTTACCAAGGCATCACAAGGTAGCTCGATCCATCTGGAGGTTCTGGCGTTCAGAGCCAACCCTAGAGACAGTGGCCGATTGTCGAAGTTCACCGTCCGAATAGCTGCCGTGTAGAGAGGTTTCACTGATAGCCAGTTTGGGAGTTCGGTGTCAGAAGGGAGAACTTTTGCTAAAAAATTATCTTGAGCCTGATTGGAAATAAACTCAATAGGATCGTACCTAAGAATTTCTCGCCCTAATGCGTGCAAATAGTTGAGTAGTGCGGTACGCATCAAAGTTGCGCACAGGTAAAGGTTCTTAGAGAGTGGGATGGTTGTGGAGTTGTCACCAAGAACGTCACCTTCAGGAACGATCGAAACGCATAGAATCTGATTCTTGTTATCTCTATGGAAGACGTGAGTATCCCCATGTTTTTCACGGAGAGTGCGTAACTGCTCTTTGTTTTGATACTGATATATACCGACACAAATCTCCGCATCTTCAAATTCGATCGGAGAAAAGTTAAGGGTAAGCTGCCTGTTCGCATTGGCAGTTCTGGGGACGTTTCTAAAGTTAGAATTTGCCATAATCTAATCAATGTCCAGAAGCTTTCGCTCTATCGGCAGCAGGCGGAGGACAGAGGTGACATTAAAAAAGCGATCGCTCTTCGTATCGCGCTCGTCTTTTTCCAAGCTTTACCTTTGCCAATGACCCTATACCATCTGCTATAAATGCCACTTTTATTATAAGCTCATCTAAATAGTGACCCGCCGTATTGGGGACTTATCAATTTACGGGCAAGAGTACGAATCCTCGCTGCTGTTGCCGATTTAAAATATCCCGTCCAATTTGCCAGTAAAGCAACACTAATTCGCGGTTAACAGAAAGTACGGCTCGCACTTGAGCTTAATTGAGCATTACGTCTCTTCCAGCCCTTTGCGACAGCAGGCGCTCACTTAAGCACCAAATCAGCCAGCAGTCCCGACGCTTCCCGCTGCAAGCTCTGCCGGTTGTCATCGTAACAATTAAGGACGTTCGAGCTGGTATGGCGGCTCAACTTCTGCGCCATTCGCGTATTGCCGTTGCTTGCATCTAACAGCGTCGTAATTGCAGCGTGGCGTATTCTGTGCGGGCTGATTCTTTTAGGAATTCCCGCAGCAGAGCAAGTTGAGAAAACAAGCTTGTAAATAGCGTACCCGCTCAACCTCAACCCGTATTCCCGCTTTGTCAAAGCAATAAATAAAGGCTCTTGGGGCATTGCAGCTCCCCGCACGCTCAGCCAATCAGAAATCGCATCTGCCGTCGCGCTGTGCAAGTCAATTAGCTGCGCTTGAGTTCCCCTACCTTTGCCGTAAATATTCAAAGTTCGGGCTAGCGGGTCAAAGTCGCCTATATTGGCTGCGCCGATTTCTCCCCGGCGCAACGCATTGTCCCACAGCAGCCGGAGAACTGCATAGTCGCGCTTTCCTTGGGGCGTACTCCGGTCAGGAACGGACAACACCGATTGCATCGCCGCCACATTCTCAGAAGCAACTCGGCCAAACCCCGTAGTATCCCGGTAAGGAACCACCTTCTCTCCTTCAACATCTACCAAACTCCACTCGCACTCGCCCACCTTCCGAGCAAAATTCACCAAACTTTTGATCGCCGCCAGCCGCCGGTTAATCGTCGCTTCCTTGAGTCCCTTGTCGATTAGTTTGGCTTTATACTTGAGAACCACCGCGACAGCGGCGAAGCGGTTCAGCCGTAGGAACTCGCGCACTAATGCCGGGTGCGGTGAGAGCCCCGTCATTGTCATAAAAAAATCATACAAATCTTTCTCATAAGCCCCCCTTGTGTTGACAGAGCGCTTGGCAGCTAACAGCTCTGCCACTAGGTCGCGCGTCGAAGCTATCTCTCCAAAGGAATTAGCAGCGTGTTCTAAGTCCATAGCCGGCCTCATAATGTGCTTTTCCAGACCAGATTACCTGAATCTGGGGTGCAAAAAGATGGATAATTTACCAGTCCGTTCGGCGAGCGTACTAATGATGAGCGGCGGGCTCCAAAACCTTGCAGGCGCAGCGGCGATCGCTGCAATTGAGTGAACGAGCATAAATTTTGATGGTCAAACAATTAAAGCTGCCTCTTGGGGAAGTTCTGCCGCTAGCGCCGCCCCCTCTCTCTCAAGAGGGCAACAGCACCTTTTCAACCTTTACAGACAACATCAAGTTGCCCGTTCACCGCTGGTGCGAGATGAGCGTGCGGGTTTCTCGGCCTCTTGGGTCGAAACCATTATTGCTAGAGCCTTGGAACGGGGGAGTCCGACTGTCTTCGATCCATTTGCCGGTGCGGGGACGACGCTGCTTGCTGCTGAGAAAATGGGGGTTGAATGCTTGGGAGTAGAAGCTCATCCCTTCGTTGCTAGGATTGCTTCAGCCAAGTTGTTATATCGAACTGACCCCGCTCTTTATTTAGAGCATATAAGAAAGGTCAAAATACGTGCCGAAAATTTGTCGGGCTGTGTAGATAATTATCCGGCTTTGATTCGTTCTTGTTTAAGCGATCGCTCCCTTGAAGGCTTAAATCGATTGTGGCAGGCTTGGAAACAATTAGCTGACGATTCTCCTCAATCCGAGTTGGTATGGCTGACAATTATAGCCATTCTCTGCCATGTTTCCTGCGTTGGAACTGCCCCTTGGCAGTACATCTTACCAAACCAAACCCAAAAATCTGTATTGTCGCCGATGTCAGCTTTTGAGCTAATGGTTCAAACCCAGGTTCAAGACAGGAGAATTGCAGGAAAAACAGCAGCTAATACTGCTAAGAGCGTTCGCTCTGATGCTCGGACTTGTCTTGGGGTACCGGATGATTTTGCTGATTTAATCATTACCTCGCCGCCCTATGCCAATAACTATGACTATGCCGATGCTACGCGCTTAGAGATGTGCTTTGCAGGAGAAATTAGTGGAAAAACGGAAGCCTAACGTCCCTCTGTGCGAAGGCTGTTTGTGGGTTAGGGGATGATCGAGATTTGACACTAGCTTGTATCAACAGTTCTTAGTTTCGGTCATAAATTAATAGCGATCTAGTAGGGAATTATTACTGAAAAATGTTAAATGATAGCGTTATGGTAAACTGTAGTAAGGAGCGAATTGGGACAAGTATATGGGAGAGCTTTCGATCGTGAAGTTAGTGGAAAAACACATTATTTTTCGCCACCACTGGAACGCAAATGCTTTGGGGATACAGGGCCTGGTAGTACGGAAAGTTCGGGTTACTCCTTACAAAACGGTTCGAGAAAGCAAGTGAGATATTTGTCTATCAAACCTATAACTATTATTGGCATGGAGAGGCTAGGCTATGGAGTTATCTACTACCACCACCACCACGATAGATGGCGACCGCATTCAAGAGTACGCCAAGAAGCTACGCCAGGGTAATTTTTTAGAAACTTTGGCCTTGAATGTAGCAATGGGGATTCATGCCGAAATTACTAAAAGGGATGAAACATTAGAAGGCTTTAGTCCTAAGTGTGTTGATGAACTCGAAAAATTTCTCAAAGAGCAGATAGTTGATGATGCTTTCTACTTGACAAAAGCAGAGGAGATATTAAATCATCTGACCCTCTGGCTTCAGGCAGGTAGAACCGAGGAAAATTTATGGAAAAACGTGGCACTTGATTCAGCTTTAATTTTTCTAGAGCCACTCGATTTATCCAATCGGACACTAGATGAGTTAACCGCTATGCTGGGGCTGGCTTCAAAAACAGTTCCCGCAACCGAACCCCAGCTATTTATCAGCACCACAATCACTCAAATACTCACCTCAGCCCCTCCGAGAACGGCTTGCAAGTCCTTATTACGAATTTGGGATTGGCAAGAAGATGCCCAGAAAAATGTGTTTTTTCGAGATAATTACAGCACGGGTTTTGTCAAGTTAGCCTTAAAGGATAAAGACCCAGTTACTAAAGAATATTTTTATTTTACAGGCAAGGCCGCCTGGGGAATTATTGAGGAATTTGGCAGTTTGGGGAAAGATACCGCCAAACTCCACTGTTTACTATCTGCCTATGTTTTTCAACAGGCTGTGCCTTGGAGAACTGAAATTAAGCTAGCTGGAACTGGGAAAAATGGCGGCACTAACCTCATAGACTTAATGGGTTGGGGTGAGCGTAAAGATATGACCACTTCCCAGAAGTTACTCAGGATAGAGCAATGCCTGAAGCTTCTGAGAAGGCTGGACGCTACCATTAAATGGAATATCGGGAAGCTAGGATGCGATATGAATTCCCTCATTTGGGACGTTGCTGTGGAGCGCTACGGGCAGCGTAACATTTTCACAGATGAAATTGATGAACCAACAGAAATAGTAGCCTTCATTCGGGCAGGTAGATGGGCTGAGTTTTTCTTTAATAAACCTGGCAAGAATGCCAGGCCTCCAGTTGCCTTATATGAGTTTGGTTGGATTTCAAAATCGACGCTCAAAATGAACCCGTATCATGATGAGCTAGCCTTCTTAATCGCCATCAATATAACAACAGAAAGTGCCATTCATACAAATGGGAAATACACGGTTAAGACCGTGCTAGAGATGGCGATGCCGAAAAATGAGATTGAATTAACGCGGTCTGTTAAGTACAAAGCTCAAGATTTAAAGCAACGTTGGGATAAAGCCTTAATGCAGCTAGCTGAGTTAGATTGGCAGATTATATATGACTCTGAAACCTACCCAGAATGGTTGCGTCCCGGAAGTACAACAGGTAAACCCAAAGATTGCAGAAAAAGAATTATTGATTTACTGCTAGAAGCTGGCGTCACCATCAAGCCTCCCGGTAAAATTCCTGCCTTGATAGCTGCTAAAAAATCAGCATCTTTGCCCCGGAAACGGAAATCAGCATCTGCTGCCCCGTTAGAGTGGGAACCGATACAGAAGGCTTGTGAAGCAAAGGGTTGGACGAAGCAAACAGCCATCGCCGAAAAGCTGGGTATATCTCAGCAGCTAGTCTCACAGCTTCAGCGCGGCAAGCCAATTAGCCCCAAAACCGTCGCCCATCTCAGAAAAATCTTGCCTCAAGTGCTACCGGAACTGTCAATCTAGCTTCCCATCCCCTTAACTCGAACTCCAGCCCCAAGCGTAGTAAGGCTGGAGTTTTGCGTAGTAAGGCAAAAATTACCTCAAAATTCCATTCAAACTCTTACCAGGCAAGGCTTACGACTTTACTACGGACACACCCGGATCTAGCTACCAAAACACCCGGATCTAGCTACCAAAACACCCGGATCTAGCTACCTCTCAAATTTGAAACCATTTCACAGTAAGTATTTCAGCACTTTACTACGCGCGGATTAACTATTAATTAATTATCTTTGATCGGCGTGCAAGCAGCGATTTTCAGAACATGAGACAAAGGGATGTTCCCTACTCAAGGAATAGCCCGGTGAAGATTTATCGAGATAGCACAGGCATTGACCTTCAAAATCAGTCCTCACAGAGACTCATAGTTCACTTGACCCCATCTGACCCGTTCATGAGGCACTCTGGCAGTAGCCAGATTCGGGTGCAACTTGGAGTGTTTTTCGCATTGCTACTAAGCCAGAAGGTCAACACAGCCAACATGGGGGTGTGCTATGGTCTTGCCTAAGTCCGCCCTCAATGAATGGCAAGAAAGCGGCGTAGACCCCGCCATCTTCGCCCTCAACGTGCAAACCCTTAGTGGCGACGCCCCCTACGCCTACCTCCTGTACGAAATTAACGCCGCCTCCGGCAGAGTCCACCCCGACGCACAATGGCGGTGGGCCAGAAAGCACTACAGCCACATCGAACACGGTGGCTGGTGGTGCAATGGCATAGACCCCCTCAACAACTGGCAGCCCATGTATTGGGGCTGCTTCAAACCCTATCAGCCCCGCAACAGCTTCGACCCGAACGGTAAAACCAAGCCCGTCAAATACGAACACCCCCCCAAAACCCCCACCAGAGCCTTCTTCCTGCAAGTCCCAGACCACATCTGGGCAAAAGTAGCAGAACGCTACGGCGTCCCCATCAACACTGAAAACCCAGAGGACTTAGAGATGGGGAGTACAGGAGCGGGGGAGACGGAAGACGAAAATCTCCCCTTTGCCCCTGTGCCCCTCCGCAACCCCACGAACCCGCCTCAATTCTGGGAATGGGTTTGGCTCAACAACATCCCCGTCATCATCGTCGAAGGCGTAAAAAAAGCCGCCTGCCTGCTCACAATGGGCTACGCGGCCATTGCCCTCCCCGGCGTCACGATGGGCGTCAGAACCAAGAACGCGCTAGGGGAAAAGTGCAACCCCTATCTCATCCCCGAACTCCAACACTTCGCCACCCCAGGGCGGGAAATCTACATCGGCTTCGATCGCGACAGCAAGCGCTCTACCGTACTCAACGTCAACCGCGAGATTGACAAACTCGGCCGCCTGTTCACCGCCGCCAAATGCTCTGTCAGCGTCATCACCCTGCCGGGACCGGAGAAAGGCATCGACGATTTCGTGGTAGCCAGAGGCGAGGATGCGCTCATTGCCCTCAAAAACGCAGCACGAGGCTTCCAATTTTGGCAGGATAGGGAATCCTGGCTTTTAACCTATCCCGCGTCTTTAACGCTAAATTCTCGCTATCTGGGAGAACTCCCCTATCCAGAGACCGGCTTAGCATGCATCAAATCCCCCAAAGGCACCGGCAAAACCCGCTCCCTCGCCCACCTGGTTTCCCACGCCCTCAACACGGGCGAACGCCGCGTGCTAGTCATCACCCACAGGATTCAGCTCGGCCGCGCCATCTGCGCCGGGTTGGGAATCAACTACATCGACGAAACCAAGAACTCGCCGGAAGGCAAATTATTCGGGTACGGCTTGTGTGTAGACAGCCTCCACCCCCACTCAATGGCCCGTTTCAACCCCGAAAACTGGTCTGGGGCGATCGTCCTCATTGATGAGTGCGAACAAGTCATCTGGCACGCCTTGAACTCCAGCACCTGCCGCGAAAACCGCGTCGCCATCTTGCAAACCCTGCAAGAACTCATTCGCACCGTCTTAACCACCGGCGGCTTAATCGTTGCCCAGGATGCTGATTTATCTGATTGCGCGATCGACTACTTGAAGGCGCTTGCTGGCATCCCCCTCGAACCTTGGATTGCCGTCAACGAGTGGAAACCTAAAAAAGAGCGGGACGCGATCTTCTACGCCACTCAAAGTCCCGCACCACTATTCGCTCAAATGGAGCAAATTCTCTCGGGAGAAATCACCTGTTGCGACCTTAAAAGCCACGCCCTCTGCTGCCCGATCGAGCGAGAAAGGCCCCACATTATGGTTGTTGAAGACTCCCAAAAAGTCAAAGGAAAATGGTCGTGTCGCAACCTAGAAACACAACTGCAAAAACGATTTCCCAACAAGCGCATTCTCAGGATTGATAGCGAGTCAGTAGCCGACCCCAACCACCCCGCTTGTGGCTGCGTTGAGAATCTTAATGCCACCATTCAAAACTACGACATCATCATCGCTAGCCCCACCATTGGCACAGGAGTTAGCATCGACATTCGCGGTTATTTTGCAGCGGTATTCGGCATTTTTAAAGGAGCAATTGCCGTCAACGATGCCCTGCAAAGTCTCGCTCGAGTCAGGGATGAAAATGTTCCAATCTTTGTCTGGACAGCGCCCTTTGGCATTGGCAAAATTGGCAACGGCAGCGCTTCTTACCGAGCTCTCCTCGCTTCCCAGCAGAAGGTTATCAAAGCCAATATTCGCTTGCTGCAAGGAGTTGACTTCGACATCGACGCGGCCCACGACCCGGTTCACCTGAGAACTTGGGCAAAAATGGCTGCTAGAATCAATGCCGGAATGTGGCATTACAGGGAGGCAATTAAGTACAGCTTAAAAGCTGAAGGATTTCAGGTAAAACTGTGCCGAGAAAATCAGCTAGAACAACTCCTTTTAGAGGGATTAGCGCAGCAAATAGCAGCCAGCGCGGTCAAAAACTGGAAGCTATTGCAGCAGCTTGCCCGGGAGGTTGATGCTCGGTTAAATGAATTAAGTCTCCGAAATGTCGGAGCTGCTCTGGTTAAAGAAGAGGCTGAGTTAATTCAGCGAGAGAACCGCAAGGTAGAAGCGGATGCTGTTGCTGATGCTCCTGATATTACTCTGTCTGAGTATCTGAAGTTGAAGGACAAGCGCTCCAAGACAAACGGCGAACTCAATCGAGAGCGCAAGTACCAACTGCAAGAGATTTATGGGGTGTCGGTGACGCCCGAGCTGAAATTGAAGGACGACGACGGCTGGCTGCCTCAAATTCGCCTGCATTACTATTTGACCCATGACCCAGAGTTTGTCAGGAAACGAGATAAAAATCACTTGGCAGGGCATCAAGAAAGGGGTCAAGGGAAGGTTTGCCCGCAAGATTTGCGCTTCCTGAAAGCTTCTGTGGAAGCTCTCAAGAAGTTGGGGCTGATGGAGTTTTTTGACTCGGACAGGGAGTATCGAGGGACTGACCCGGAGGTGATAGCCTTTGCTCAAAGGGTCAAGCAGTATTCTGCGGACGTGAAGGATTTTCTGGGTATCAACGTCCACCCTAATGCCCAGCCAATGGAGGTGGTTCAGTACGTTTTGAAGGGGAAGCTGGGCTTTACCCTGCGACGGGTTCGCCAAGAAAGGTCGGAGGAACGAGATGCTTTGGGCAAGTCCAAGCGCATTCGAGTTTATCAGTTCCAGTTCCCCAACGACGGCCGATCGGCGATTTTTGCAGCTTGGCAGCAGCGGGATGAGAAAGCTATCTCTTTGGCAGAAGCCGCGGCTCCCTGTTTGGAAGGGATTCCTGGCGGCACAGGGTCGGATAAAGATATAAAGATATCGGAGGGTGTGCCACCAGCAGATGAAGCTGCCAATGCAGGACACTCATTGAAAGTGGGCGTGGTAGTGCGGTTTGTCGGTGAGGTTCAAAAATATGTGGTTCAAGCTGTCTCAGGCGCTCAAGTGATTGTGAAATCGTTGCTTTCGGGTACGATTTTCCACACTTATGCTCGTCGCTTGGAGCTGGCGGATGGAGGAGCGACGTGAGAACGCTGCCAAAAAGTGTGATTCGTGGTAGTAATAAATATGTAGTGAAGTTTAATTACAGTAATTGAATACATAGGATAATTTTATAAATGACACAATCTAATTTTGTGATTTTAATAATTTTGTAATTTTAATATTTTTTTACGCGCTCGAATGTAGATTTAGTTACACTTATGCTATCCTAAGTAACTCTTGCTGGAATCCTTGATATCTGCCAACATTAGTTTAGTCATGTACTATGCTATTTTTACGACCAGACTGCCCTAATTGTGGTTCAAATCACATAGTTAAAAATGGTAGAATTCATAATAAAAAACCAAAATACAAATGTCAAAGTTGCGGTCGCCAATTTGTCGAAAATCCGACAAAAAAAGTAATTACCTCACAAACAAAAGATTTAATCGATCGACTTTTTTTGGAGAAGATTTCTTTGGCTGGTATAGCTAGAAGCACGGGTGTTTCTCAAAAATGGTTACAGGATTACGTAAATAATAAATATGCCTCAATCGAACGCACAGTAAAGGTTAAACCTAAAAAAAAGTCAGATTGAATGTTGAATGTGATGAACTGTGGTCATTTGTAGATTGCAAACAAAATAAGCAATGGGTGTGGTTAGCAATGGATAGAGAAACCAGAGAAATTATTGGTGTTTATATTGGCGATCGTAGCGAAGAAGGAGCAAAACAATTATGGAATTTTCTACCTCCTGTATATCGACAATGTGCTGTTTGCTATACAGATTTTTGGCAGGCTTATGCTTGTATTTTTCCTTCGCTACGCCATCAGCCCGTTGGTAAAGACAGTGGAAAAACTAATCACATTGAAAGATTTAATAATACTTTGCGCCAACGTGTTTCTCGGCTCGTAAGAAAGACTCTTTCATTTTCTAAAAAGTTAGAAAACCATATTGGTGCTATTTGGTATTTTATTCATCATTACAACTATGTTTTGAGCCAATGAATATCTAATCACTACATATTTATCACTAGCAATTATCCTATGTATTCAATTACTGTAATTAAACTTCACTACATATTTATTACTACCCAAAGTTTTAAATGTCGAGATTGTTCCAGACAATTTGTGATAACTCCCAGACATCAGCCGATTTCGCAAGACACAAGAGAGTTAATAGATAGACTTTTATTAGAAAAAATATCTCTGGCTGGAATTGTTAGGGCTACCGGAGTGTCCCCAAGGTGGCTACAATACTATGTTAATAAAAAGTTAGGAGGCGTCAAGAGACAAGTGGAAGTGAAGTCAAAAAAAAAGGGAAAGCTAACTATTCAATGTGATGAAATGTGGTCATTTGTAGGAGACAAGGATAACAAGCAGTGGATTTGGTTAGCCATTGATGTGTTGACTAAAGAGATTGTAGGAGTATATATTGGTAAAAGAGATGAAGCTGGCGCGAGGGGATTGTGGGATTCTCTCCCGGCAGTTTATCGTCAATGTGCTGTAAGTTATACAGACTTTTGGAGTGCTTACGGAATAGTTTTTCCTAAAAAAAGACACAGAGCTGTAGGAAAAGATACTGGTCAGACAAACTATATAGAAAGATTTAATAATACCATGAGACAAAGAATATGTCGATTGGGGAGAAAGACTCTTTCCTTCTCTAAAAAACTCTCCAATCATCTGGGAGCTATTTGGTATTTTATTCATGAGTATAACGCTAGTTTATCTATCAATTAAAACCATTAATTATACTGACTATGCAGGACTACCACCGAATTTATGTCGAACACATGATTAGACTCCTCAAAATCTTCCGAGTAGCTCAAGAAAGATTTCGGCTCTCTCGGGAAATTTACTCACTCGTAATTCGCGCCGTCTGTGGTCTAGTAAGACTCAGGATAGGAGCTTTAATTTTACCTGACTAAAATTCCTGTTAGCCTGAACGAACAATGGTTGAACTTTCAGAGCTAGTTTGAGGTAATTGTTAACACAAATTACTTAAAATAGCTGTTTTACCGTTAAATTCAGAGAAATCCAACCAAGAGACAAACCTCATTGAAACCCAGTCATAGAGTGAATTTGATAATTTTTGGAGATGTCTAATGATTTAAAATATCATTTCATGTTCAAAAAAAATAATTAATCATCTCTGGAGGTCAGTGTCGAGCTTAAAGTTACAGCAGATTGCTGGTGAATAGAGTACACTTTTTTCCCAAGCACCTACGAAACTGGTTTACAAAATTGCTATCCGATTCTCCTTTTACCCTCATCTCAAGCAGCAGCAGGGTCAGCAACCAACGCCCTCATATAATAGCAAAGAGGCCGGAGGTTGTGTGGCAAAGAACTGCAACTGAGTAAATCCCGATCTTTAATGATGGGGAATTCATCGGACATAAATTGGAGAACCTATTTCTTTCACCGCTAGCTCAATTGCCACTGGTTGTGGCATAACGTAACTTTCCTAAATTGGCTCTACCCGATGCTGCGAGGCGACAACTTTCAAGAAATCCCAGCATCACACAAACGGAAAGATGTCAAATCGGTTCTCTAGCGGTAAGGTGCGCCACAAGTATCCCAGTTATTAGTCATTAGTTAAAAACTTGTCGCAACAAACAAATTTAGTTTTAATCACAAAAGTGTTGATTTGTCAAGTCGCTTAAATAAGTGACTGGTAGCGATTTTGGGGCTGTGTTAAGTTATTCCCATCTCTGGAGAAAAGCCGATCGCCCTTCCATTCAGTCTCAAAGCAACTCAATCTAAAAGTAACGAAGAGCGATCGCGATCGCACCAGAACCTACTTCTGACATTGGCCCGGGAGAAACCGATGATAGGCAGCAGCAGTAAAAATAGCGATCGCGCGACAACAGAAACCGATAAAAACTACTTCTCTCCACCACCTGCGGTATCGCTGCCCAAAGGCGGCGGGGCAATCAAAGGAATGGGGGAAAAGTTCGCCGCCAATCCGGTGACAGGGACGGGTTCCATGTCGGTTCCCATCGCTACCAGTCCCAGTCGTTCTGGATTTGGGCCGCAGTTGTCTCTATCCTACGATTCTGGTGCCGGTAATGGCATATTTGGTTTGGGTTGGAATCTATCGCTACCCTCAATAACGCGCAAAACAGATAAAGGATTGCCCCGCTATCAAGATTTAGAAGAATCCGATATTTTCATCCTCTCGGGTGCAGAAGATTTAGTACCAGTTATCAACAAAGATGGCACAGTAGATGAAACGCTGAAAGATGAATATCGCATTCGCAAATATCGTCCTCGAATTGAAGGTTTGTTTGCGCGAATCGAACGCTGGACAAAATTGGATTCAGGGGAAGTTCATTGGCGATCGATCTCCAAAGACAATATTACAACGCTGTATGGCAAAACCGCCGCAAGTCGGATTGAAGATCCGAACGATTCAACCCGGATTTTTAGTTGGTCGATTTGCGAAAGTTATGATGATAAAGGCAATGCGATTCTCTATCAGTATAAGTCAGAAGATAAAAACAATTCAGTCGGGATCGATACGGCACAGTCAAACGAGCAGAATCGGACACCAGGAAGTCGCGCAGCAAATCGTTATCTGAAGCGCATCAAATACGGAAATAAAACACCCCGACAGTCCGATGAATATTTGCGAGAGCGAGAAGATTGGTCGTTTGAAGTAGTATTTGACTATGGAGAATACGATCGCGCCAATCCGATTTGCCAAGAACCAGAACAATGGACTACAGAGACTTTACGACGCGATCCGTTTTCTTCCTATCGCTCTGGTTTTGAAGTTCGGACATATCGATTGTGTCAGCGCGTGCTGATGTTTCATCACTTCCCGAAAGAAACAGATGTTGGGCAAGATTGTTTGGTGCGATCGACCGATTTTACCTATTCCTACGAAGAAAATCCAACCGATCTTCGCAATCCCATTTATTCGTTATTACTTTCAGCCAAACAGACGGGATATAAACGAAATATTGAAGGTGGTTATATTCATAAACCCTTGCCACCCCTGGAATTTACTTATACAGAAGCGAACATTGACGAGACGGTGCGGGAGGTCGATCGCGAAAGTCTGGAAAATTTGCCACAAGGATTGGATGGCACAAAATATCAATGGGTCGATTTGGATGGAGAAGGCTTATCGGGAATTTTGACGGAACAGGGGAATGGATGGTTTTACAAGCGCAATCTCAGCCCGATTAATACTGTCGATATCGACGGCAACAAACAAATTCAAGCGCATTTTTCTCCAGTTAAATTAGTCGCGAGTAAACCTGCAACTGGTTTAAATAATGGCGCACAATTTCTCGACTTAGCAGGCGACGGTCAACTCGATTTAGTAACTTTACGCGGTTCTACTCCCGGTTTTTACGAACGCACTCATAACGACGATTGGGAATCATTTGTTGCTTTTAAGTCTTTACCGAACCTGGATTGGGATAACCCAAATTTAAAGTTTATCGACTTGAATGGCGACGGACACAGCGACATTTTGATTACCGAGGATGATTGTTTCGTCTGGCATCCTTCTCTGGCAGAAGATGGGTTTGGTGCAGCAGAAAAAGTCCTTTACACCTGGGATGAAGAGAAAGGGCCGCGCATCGTGTTTTTCGACAGTACCCAATCGATTTACCTGGCAGATATGTCGGGGGATGGATTGACAGATATCGCGCGCATTCGGAATGGAGAAGTTTGTTACTGGCCGAATTTGGGATACGGGAAATTCGGGGCAAAGGTGACGATGGATAATGCCCCTTGGTTCGATGTTCCAGATATCTTTAACCAGCGCCGAATTGTGTTGGCGGATATTGATGGTTCTGGAACGACAGATATTTTATATCTAAGTGGTGAAGGCGTACAGGTTTATTTCAATCAGTCGGGAAATAGTTGGTCGGCAAAGCGAGTTTTGAATAGTTTTCCGGTGATGGATAATGTTGCTTCAGTAACGGCGATCGACTTATTGGGAAATGGCACGGCTTGTTTGGTGTGGTCTTCGCCGTTGCCTGGAAGTGCGACTCGTGCGATGCGGTATATCGACTTGATGGGCGGACAAAAACCGCATTTGTTAATTAAAACAGTAAACAATATGGGTGCAGAAACAGTCGTCCAGTATGCGCCTTCTACAAAGTTTTATTTGCAAGATAATTTCGCGGGTAAACCTTGGATTACCAAGCTGCCGTTTCCAGTTCATGTAGTGGAACGAGTGGAAACGCGGGATTATATTTCTGGCAATCGCTTTGTCACGCGCTATGCCTACCATCACGGCTATTTCGATGGAGAAGAACGGGAATTTCGCGGATTCGGATTTGTCGAACAGTGGGATACTGAGGATTATGGAGCGTTCCAACAGGGAGGCGGCACGAATGCGCTGGAAGAGGATTTGCACGTTCCTCCCGTACTGATGAAGACCTGGTTTCATACGGGAGTTTATCTTGAGCGCCAGCAGATTTCCCAACAGTTTGAACGGGAATATTATCGAGAACCGAATGAGTCAGAAACGGCATTTGCAGCATCGCTTTTACCCGATACAATTTTGCCAGATGGCTTGAATGTTCGGGAAGAAAGAGAGGCTGCTCGATCGCTCAAAGGACGCATTCTTCGGCAAGAAATCTACGCGCTAGATGGTTCGGATAAAGCAGAACATCCTTACAGCGTTTCAGAACGCAATTATGAAATTAAATTGGTGCAATCGTTGAGATCCCCCCTAGCCCCCCTTAAAAAGGGGGGAACTGGAGTCAAAGTCCCCCTTAAAAAGGGGGATTTAGGGGGATCTCCAATCCATGCAGTGTTCTTTACGAGCGATCGCGAAACGATAGACTATCACTACGAACGCAGTTTTATCTTCGATCCAACCGACCCAGAATTATATCCGAAGAAAAAGAGAAAGATTTTTGACCCGCGAGTCACTCATGTGATGACGCTGGAAGTAGATGAATTTGGCAATGTTTTGAAGTCAGTAGCTATTGCTTATCCCCGACGCAATCCTGCTTATCCAGAACAAGGAAAAACACTCATTACTTACACCGAAAATCGAGTTACCAATAAAGCGGTCGAATTGGATTGGTATCGAATTGGAGTGCCGATAGAAACTAGGACTTATGAATTAACTGGCTATTCAAAAACAGGAAGAAGTCGATATCAGATTTCTGACTTCGTACAACCCGATCCAACTAATCCAAATGCGCTCGTTCTTATCGTCGATAGTGAAGTCAATTACGAAGACAAACCTACCAGTGGCAAGCAGCGCCGTTTAATCGAACAAGTGCGATCGCTCTATCGTCCCAACAGTCAGACAAATGCGATCGATCCAACCTGTCTGCTTTTGGGTGAAGTTGAGTCTCTGGCATTACCCTGTGAAAGCTTCAAACTCGCATTTACACCTGGATTGCTAGCACAAATTTATGGCAGCAAGATGAGCGCCGGCGATTTAAACGCGCTGTTATTAACAGAGGGCAAATACATTCAACAGGATGGAAATTGGTGGATTGTATCGGGACGGCAAAACTTCGATCCGGCAAAGTTTTATCTTTCTATCCAAACGAAAGATCCGTTTGGCAATATTTATACCAGCACCTACGATGTTTACCATCTATTAGTAACGCAAACGATCGACCCGATCGGCAATACCGTGCAGGTTCGGAATAATTATCGCGTACTGCAACCTGAAGAAATTACCGATGCCAATCAAAATCGCGTTCGAGTTGCGTTTGATGCGCTGGGGATGGTGGTGGGAACGGCAGTGATGGGTAAAGTTTCGGAGAATAAAGGGGATAATCTGACGGGTTTTGTGGCGGATTTGGAGGAGAGTGCGATCGCCCATCATATCGACAATCCCCTGACAAATCCCCACAGTATTCTCGCAAATGCAACCACTCGATTGGTTTATGATTTGGATCGGTATCGCCGCACCCGACAAGTCTTCCCCGATCGTTCGGAAACCGGACAACCTGCGGTAGTTTGTACTCTGGCGCGAGAAACCCATACGGCGGATTTAGCAACTGGGGAACAAACCAAAATTCAACACAGTTTCCTCTATTCCGATGGATTTGGGCGGGAGATTCAAACTAAAGTACAGGCGGAACCGGGATTAGCGCCGGGGAGAAATCCAGATGGTTGGTTGAAGCGCGATGTGGCAGGCAAATTAATTCTAGAAGAGACGAACCCGCGTTGGGTGGGAACTGGACGCACGATTTTTAACAACAAGGGGAAACCTGTTAAGAAATACGAGCCATTTTTTAGTGCGACGCATCGCTATGAAACGGAACGGGATTTAGTAGAATGGGGCGTTACGCCGATTATTCATTACGATCCTTTGGAACGGGTAATTCGGACAGATTTGCCCAATGGCACGTTCTCGAAAGTCGAGTTTAATGCGTGGCAGCAGATTACTTGGGATGAGAATGATACGGTATTGGAAAGTCAGTGGTATGTCGATCGCAGCAGTCCCAATCCCGCCAATCCAGGACCGGGCGATCGAGAAATGCGGGCTGCTTGGTTGGCGGCGAAACACGCAAATACACCGACAATTGCTCATTTAGATACTCTAGCGCGCACCTTTTTGACAATTGCAGATAATGGCAAGGATGTCAATAACAATGACCGGAAATATCCTACCCGCATCGAGTTGGATATTGAGGGAAATCAGCGGGCGGTTATTGATGCTAAAGATCGGATTGTGATGGGCTATGACTGGGATATGTTGGGCGATCGCATTCATCAGTCTAGTATGGAAGCGGGCGCTCGCTGGATGCTCAACAACGTCGCAGGCAAGCCCATTCGGATGTGGGATAGCCGTAACCATGTTCTGCGTACTATTTATGATGCCTTGCAGCGTCCGACGCAATTATTTGTCAAAACTGGCAGCGAGCCAGAAATCCTCGTTGAAAAGACGATTTATGGTGAAGGGCAAGGCGATGCTAAAAACCATCGAGGCAAGATTTATCAGCATTTTGATAGTGCTGGTGTGGCGACAAATGAGTCATTTGACTTTAAGGGCAATCTGAAACGCAGCAAGCGCCAACTGGTAAAAGATTACACAAAAATTCCCAATTGGTCTGGCAATCCTGTTTTAGAAACCGAAGTCTTTAGCAGCAGTAGCCGCTATGATGCGTTGAATCGATCGATTCAGTTAATCGCACCCCATAGCAGCAAGCCGAATACAAAACTCAATGTCATCCGTCCCGGTTACAATGAGGCGAATTTATTGGAACGGATGGATATTTGGCTGGGTGAAGCGACGGAGCCAATACCATTACTCGATCCGCAGTTAGCAAATCTCCATGCAGTGACGAATATTGACTATGACGCGAAGGGACAGCGCACTCTCATTGAATATGGAAATGGAGCAAAAACTGAATATACTTATGATGAGAATACCTTCCGCTTGATTCATCTAAAAACTACGCGGGGTGGTGCGGTTTGGCAAGATTTGTTTTATACCTACGACCCCGTGGGTAACATCACTCGCATTCAGGATGATGCCCAGCAACCCATCTTTTTCAAAGGACAGGTTGTATTACCGCATTGTAATTATATTTATGATGCGATTTACCGATTAATTGAAGCAACAGGACGCGAACATATCGGGCAAATTGGGCAACCAGAGACTACGTGGGATGACGAGTTTCGCGTTAATTTGCCGCATCCCAATGACGGACAGGCGATGCGGAACTATATCGAACAATATCTCTATGATGCTGTTGGTAACTTTGAAAAGTTAATTCATCAGGCAGCAAATGGGAATTGGACTCGTGCTTATGCTTATAACGAATTGAGTTTAATTGAACCGGGAAAAAAAAGTAATCGCTTGAGCAGTACGACGGTGGGAGCAAAAACTGAACCCTACACCTACGATGCTCATGGAAATATGACGAGTATGCCGCATCTGACTCTGATGCAGTGGAATTACAAGGATGAGTTGAGTGCAACTTCGCGGCAGGCTGTGAACGATGCGCCGCCACCGAATAAAGTGCCGGAGACGACTTTTTATGTTTATGATGCTAGTGGTCAGCGCGTTCGTAAAGTTACTGAGAGGCAAAATGGGACGCGCAAGAACGAGCGGATTTATTTGGGTGGGTTGGAGATTTATCGCGAGTTTAATAGCAATGGTAATGACATTAAATTAGAGCGCGAGACCTTGCACGTTATGGATGATCAGCAGCGGATTGCGTTGGTGGAGACTAAGACTGTTACTAATCCTGATGATAAATCGCCTGCACAACTTATTCGGTTTCAGTTTAGTAATCATCTTGGCTCGGCTAATTTGGAACTAGATGATAAAGCCAATGTCATTTCCTATGAAGAGTATTATCCCTATGGTAGTACGTCGTATCAGGCGGTGGATAAGAGTATTAAGGCGGCGGCAAAGCGGTATCGATATACGGGGAAAGAGCGGGATGAGGAGACGGGGCTTTATTATCATGGGGCGCGGTATTATGCACCGTGGTTGGGGAGGTGGACAAGTATAGATCCTATTGGCATTAAAGCAGGTCTCAATTTATATAGATATGTGCGCCTCAATCCAATTAGTTTTTTCGATCCGAATGGAACTGAGGAACAATCTAGTGGAGGACCAAACTCGCTGACTAAGGAGCAAGTCTATGAGATTATGCTTAGGTCAAAAGACCCTAACGATCTGAAGTTTCGGCTTGGACTTGGCCCGATAACGCATGAGCAACTTGCTAGTTATCTAGCTTCAAAAGGATTACTAACTCCAGCAACAAAAAAGCAACCTGAATATCAGTATCAAGGACCTTCTGTTGGAGCAGACCCCCACCCAAATCGACGCTGGCAAACAATTATTGTTCGCGGGGGAGAGTGGACTGGTCTTGATGCAACAGTTACAAAAAGGGTAAAGGTATGGGCTACTGATGAAGAAGCAAAGCAAATGCAGCAGAATGCCAATAATGCATTTGCAGCAAGAGTAGGTATAGCTGCTCTTGGGGGTCTTGCCCAAATAGGTGCAGCAAGTTCAGCCAATGTTACAGCCGGGCGACCCATACCAGACGCAAGACTAAAACAATCAGGAGCACCAGTAGATAACACACCAGTCACACGAGGAGCGTCTGCAGGTGGCAGTGGTTCGAGAGGTACTCCACCTGCACCAGCAATAGATATAGGAGAGGTAAAAGGTGTCTCATCTGAGGAGGCTGGTTGGCGACAACTTAGGCAACCGAGTCGTTCTTCTTATGGTGCTATTGGTACTGCCACTGATGCAGGAGGGTTACAAGGGCTTGCTCTATATAATCGGCAAACAGGTCAAGTAATGTTGAAAATTTGTAGAATCGGTGGAGCTGAAGAAACAGTCTGGGAAGGAGAAATTGGGCGTTTTTCCAAGAGTGAATTAGCAGAATTTGAGAAATTAAGTGGAGGCTCGGCGGATAAATTCGGCAATTTGGTCGAACCACGTATTCGCGAGATGGTTGGTAAAGCCACTGGACAAGACTTTCTTCCAAAAGCTTCCAGTGCTACAGGAGCAGACCTTGTTCCACGGCAATTACCCTTGCCACATGCGAGATAGTGCGATCACCCGATCTTGTAGGTTGGGTTGAGGATACGAAACCTAACATTATTTCTTAAAAACAACAAGCACATTTCGAGAGGTTTTTAACTATGACACAGCAAACATTCCAAATCAACGGACGCATTATCGATCACAATTCCAAAAAAGGAATCCCCGATTTACAAGTTGAAGCATGGGACAAAGACCTCATCTTCGACGATCGGGTTGGTAATGCAATTACCGATCCTCAAGGATACTTTCAAATTGAGTTTAATGACACGCACATCCAAATTCAAATAGGCAAGCAAAGCCGAAGCATCAAGAACTGCCTTCATTCACTTGCTTCTCTTTTAGCTTCTTCGCGACGTTCTGCCAACAACTCATCAGCAAGACTCAGCCTCTTCGGTAAGGCTGAAAAACGTGCCTTAAGCCGATACTTTACAGTCTCTGGTTTTTCGAGAACCAGCCTACCCGCCTCCAGACGAACTATCAGTAGATCGCCTGCTTCTAAGCCAAGCGATCGCCGTAGAGGTGCAGGAATCACCAAGCGACCTTGGGGCCTAGATGGACTTCAGCATATGTAGACGATTGGGACATATTAGCGATTTTAGTGCCACACTCTCATTATACGTGCCACAAAGTATTGATGAGTGGCAATGGTGTGGTTCCTATTTTTGGGCAAAGTTATGGGGGCGATCGCCCTCATAGAATGCGTCAGTTCAAATTAATAGATTAATCGGAGGTATTTCAAATGATTGCTCAAGCTAAATTCCAATTCATGAGTCCCCAAGAGTATCTGGAATGGGAAGAACAACAACTCATTAAGTATGAATACATGAATGGGGAAGTCTTTGCCATGACTGGGGGAATTCTGCCCCATAACTCCATTGCATTGAACCTAGCTTCTGGACTCAAAAATCACTTGCGAGGTAAAGGCTGTAAAGTCTTTATGGCAGATGCCAAAGTGGGAGTTTCGGAAAACGGGCCTTTTCACTATCCTGATGTGATGGTGAGTTGCGATTCGCGCGATCGCACTGCCCGCCAAGTGATTTATCATCCCTGTTTGATTGTCGAAGTGCTGTCTCCGGGAACAGAGGGATTCGATCGCGGCAAAAAATTTAAACATTACCGTCAAATTGAAACTTTAAAAGAATACGTTTTGATTGAAGCCGATCGCATGAATGTAGAGTGCTATCGAATTAATGAAAAAGGCAAATGGGAACTTACTGCTTATTCACTGGAAACAACAACTGCCAACGACACAGAACTAGAAGTTGATTTTACAAGCGTTGATTTCCATTGTCCGATTTCTCTGCTGTATGAAGATGTGGTATTTCTTGAAGACAATCCAGAAGAATCTGACGCTAACTAATCTCACAGATCCACTCACTATAAGGTGACAGCCATGAATCTCATTACCGCCCCCATTAACGAAAATAGCCCAGTTCCAACCATTCAAAACCTCCAAGATGGCTTACTGCGACTGTTGCAATGGTTCCAATCCGAGGGTGCCAGAGAAAGCCTCCTTGAAGAACAACGATCGAGACGATATGGTGGTATTACAAAAGAACTGATTGCCAACTTTCAAATCCGATCGGAACTAGAGGGTACAGGCTATGTCGATCGACCTACAGCAGATGCGATGAATCGACTCCTGCGAGAATTAGGCGCTTTAGATGAACTCGATCGCTTCGTGGTGCGCGGTATCCTGCGATTGTCTGACAATACTCCTGTACCTGGAGTTGAAATTAGAGTCTTCGAGCGAGATTTGAGAAGTCGCGAACTGTTGGGTCAAACTACTACGAATTCTGATGGATATTACGAAATTACTTACACTCGCGACCAATTTAACCGCGCTGAAAAACAAACTGCCGATCTGATTGTCGCTGCTGTTGAACCAATCTTCGCTGCGGTTGCACAATATCGCACCATTGCAGAATCTCCCACACTATTTAATGCTCCGGCAAACGCTGAAATCGATCTGACAATTGCAGCCGAAATTTGCCAACCACCCTCAGAATACGTCCGACTAATTCAAACTTTGGATGGCTTATTAGTTAATGTATCGATCGTCAATATTGCCGAACCGACATTAATTGATCAACTCGCCGATCTCAATGATGAAGATCTAGACTTCCTATTCCACGAAACCAATATTGAACTTGAAAAACTACAATTTCTAACTCAATCGGCTCGTTTACATCAGCAATTTGTTCGGCAGGATTTTTCTGTGCCTGTTCCTGCATTCTATGGACTTGCCCGTACCAAACGAATCAATGACTTAGACGGTTTTGCCCGCACCAGCATTAGCGAACTCAAAGATGGACTGATCCAAGCAGGCGGTATCCCCAACAAACCCCAACAAAATATCATTGCGCCTTTCGGGTCTGAAGAACAACTCGATCGAATCATTGAAACCATTCATTCAGTGGCGATAGACCATGCACGAGCGACCTCAATTCAAACCAAAATCACTGACCTAAAAGACGCTGTTGGCGAGCTACTTCAACCCATTCTTGACAGCGAAGAAAAACTACAGGTTTTTCTAGATGCCTACGCCCGTCATGATGGAGCGATCGAAGACTTTTGGCAAACCATGAGCCAAAATGAACAATTTCAAGCAGATATTCCCCGCATTCAATTAAATTTGCAGCTTTCACAACTAACTCTAAACAACAAGGGGTTAGTCTCAGCCTTGCAACAAAGGGATATCACAAATACACGCCAACTCGTAGATCTATCAACAGAGAATTGGGAAGCGCTATCTTTTGCCCATATAGCCGAAATCCCACCTCATATTACAGGTGAAAATGATTTAGAGCGATCGCGTCTCTACGCCCAAGAACTTCAAACCTTGGTTGAGATTGCCTTTCCCACTGAGGTCATCAAGAAGCATGTTCAACACCCAGCGACCCATACCTTCCTCAACAATAATCCTGACTTCGACTTTACAAGCACCCCTGTAGATACTTATCTACAGGGACGAGAACAAGCCTTTGAGGGAATTGAAAATCCTGATGCAGTAAGCACTCAATTACGGCAGATGCAGCGGATGTATACCCTGACTGCGAATGCTACTGATATGAACAATCTAATGGCTTTGAACTACGAGAGTGCTCAGCAGATCTCGAAGCTTTCGGTAGAAGATTTTACTCGCAGCGTTGCAGATAGAATCTCAGCAGAGAATGCATATCTCTATCACGCTAAAGCGATCGCGGTCAGTGATGCCTCTGTTATGGTGCATCAGCAACTACGTGATTTGGCAATCTCGTTTGCTCCAGATGCCGCCAAAAATTTGAGCGGAAATTTGAATGCATTACGAACAATTCCGAATTGGGAAAACCTATTTGGCTCGCTTGATATGTGTGAGTGTCAGCACTGCAAATCGGTATATAGCCCAGCCGCCTACTTCGTGGATTTGCTGAACATTCTTTTGGGACAGAACAATGGGGCTGCCCGCAAGGAACTTTTCCGCCGCCGCCCCGATTTAATGTATACCAAACTGTCGTGCGAACATACAGAAACCCTGATTCCTTACATCGACTTAGTGAATGAAGTTTTAGAAACCTACGTAGCACAAGACCATATCGGCAATGTCGAGGCTAGAAATCATGCCGCAATATCAACCAATGACACATCAAGGCTTTCAGCGTCAGATCTATCCGCCAATCCTCAGCATCCCAATCAAGAATCTGCCAAAGATGCTCAAAGAGCTTATGATTTACTCAAAAATGCAGTCTTTCCACTCAATCTTCCGTTTGATATGGATTTGGAGGTGGCGCGTCAGTTTTTACAGGAACAAAACAGCAACCGCTTTGCGGTGATGAAAACTTTTGGTAATGCCACATCCTATGCAACGTCAGCCGAGCGGTTAGGACTTTCTCAACGGGAATTTGAAATTCTGACACTCAAACAATTGGATCGAACTTCAAATGCAAAATTAAATTCCACGACAGATCTTCTTACAATCCATCTATGGGGCAATCCGGCAATTCCTGCTGGGCAATCTTTAGGAGAAGTCTTGGCAAATGTGCAAACTTTTATCGATCGCACCAACATTCACTACACCGATTTAATTAGCTTGCTAAAAATTCGGTTCTTGAACCCAAACTTTCCCATTAATGCTTATCTACAAGAACTTTCGGAGGGCGATAGAACTGCTTGGCTGGCTGCACACCCTGATGAAGATCGGATGGCTCTGTCGGTGATTGAACTTGCAGCCGACGTGAATGCACCATGTGATTTAAGCAAAACACAGATCCGTCACCTCAATGGTGAGTTTTTAAGCGACAACGAGCTGAGCCGTTTTAACCGCTTTATTCGGCTCTGGAAGAAACTAGGCTGCACGATCGCTGAATTAGACAACTTGCTCACCGCTTTTGGCGCGACCGATCTCACTCCCGAAGCAGTCCAGAACTTGTCAGCGTTATGGCAAATCAAGCAAGACTTGAATCTATCTTGCGCGCAAGCGGCAGTCTTGATCGGCAACATTCCGACGACTGGCAAAGACTCGCTGTTTGCCAAACTATTTCTAAACAAAGCCATTTTGCAGATTGACGACAAGTTTGCGCTGAATGTCTCCCAAACTGAATTAGATAATACTGCTGAATTCTTTCAAGATCACGTTCCAGCAATTCTTGCAGCATTCCGAATTTCTCAAGAAGATCTCGATCGAATTGTTTCCTATACAAACTTGAGCCTCCTGACCGACACCCTCACCTTGGCGAATCTGTCAAAGATTTATCGCTATGTTGTCTTTGCAAAAGGGTTCGGAATCAAAATCAAAGATTTGAGGACCTGGTTCGATTTGATGCCGCAGTCGCCTTGGGGGACTGTAGCAGAACTAGCTAACACTCAAGAACGGCTAGCATCGATCCAGCGCTACGGGTTCAAAGCGGCTGATTTTGCTTACGTCTTCCGCGATTGGAAGGTGGCAGGTCATGCGCTTCCTGTAAGTGAAGACATGCTTAATCAATCAGCAAAAACCCTGCGAGAAGGGTTGCTGAAAGTGCGTCAGGAGAATACACCAAAAGATGGAATTGTTACCACAGATTTCCTAACAATAGAATTAGGAATCTTGTTGATAGATCTGAAAGAAGTTACCAAAGTTGTTGGGATCTTAGACGGCTCGAATACACAAGATACATTTGATTATCTTCTCACTCCCCAAGTTCCCGACTCTTACAAAGACATTCTGCAAAACTACTTGACTGCGGCTGATATTACCGATATGATAGCCACAGCAGATAGCGCAGAGCGATTAAGCAAGTATTGGACCAAAATTGAAATAAAGCTCTTGCCCGTTCTACAGAAAATATTTATTCAGCAGCATCTGACCGCAACATTCAAAGCTGAAGCAGCCCTGGTGGCTTTAATACTTCAAGATGCTGCGATATTGCAAGCTTGCTTGGATGTCGAAATGGATACTCCAGCTCATCTGCAAGCCTATGTAGAACAATATCGTTTAGTTCATAAGTTCACCTGGCTAGTCGAACAACTGCAACTCTCAGCCAAGAATTTGACATATTTTCAGAATAATGCGAATTTCGGTAACTTCAACTGGAAAGATTTCAACTTTCCGGTATGGCTGAGAATCGCTGACTTTGTTGCTCTTCGCAATGCACTTCCGCCAGCGGAGAAAAGTTTACTCTGGATTTTTGAAACAGCAAACAATGGTGGAGATGTTGCTAAAGCGATCGCTGACATTACGGCATGGGATCGAGCCAATGTCGAGTACTTTGTTAGTAGGCGAACGGCGGCTGACTTTCTCAACGAAATTTCTCTGATTCTTCTGCAACAGCAAATTGAACTGAGCCAACAAATTGGGGTTTCGATCGAAAAATTGGAATCCTGGGCAGGTGATGTGCTAACTCCTGAACAGTCTCAGGACATCAAGCGCAGCCTCAAAGCAAAATATGATGAAACTGCTTGGATAGAAGTTTCAACTCAAGTTCACAACCGTCTGCGATCGCACTTACGCGATGCCTTAGTTGCCTATTTACTTCAAAAGTTCCAAACGTCTGGAATTAAAGAACTGGAACAAATAAAAGGCCCTAATGACCTTTATGGCTATTTCTCGCTCGATGTGGAAATGGATGCGTGTATGCAGACTTCACGGTTGAAGCAAGCGATCGCTTCAGTCCAGCTTTTTGTACAACGCTGTCTGCTGAATCTTGAAACGGGCAAAGCCAATCCCACTCAGAATGTTTCTCCCAGCGCGATCGATGCCAAGCAGTGGAAATGGATGAAAAACTATCGAGTCTGGGAAGCGAATCGCAAAGTATTTTTATATCCTGAAAATTGGATTGAGCCTGAATTGCGAGACAACAAAAGTCCATTCTTTAAGGAGCTAGAGAGCGAGCTATTGCAAGGTGAAGTCACGAATGAAAGCGTCGAGAAGGCGCTCATGAACTATTTAGAGAAATTGCATGATGTCGCTCGCTTAGACGTATGCGGTCTATACGAAGATACCGAAGCTCAAGAGCTACATGTGTTTGGACGAACTTTTAACGCTCCACCTCAATATTTTTACCGCAAACTCGACTTAAAAACGCAGTTCTGGACACCTTGGGAGCGAATTCAGCTAGACATTCAAGGCAACGAAGAGGGCGACTCAGCAGGTGTACATCTTATTCCTGTTGTGTGGAACCGAAGACTCTATCTATTCTGGCCAATCTTTACAGAGAAATCCGATCGGGAAAAAATTCAGCAGGATAAGGAAGACTATAAACGGTGGAAAAACAATCTTGATAGATGGAAAGAAGAGGTAGCGAAAGTAAGAGATTGGAACAATTATATTGATAGATACAATGAGGACGTTGACAGAAGAAATCGGAACGGTGAAAGTCTTTTTCGTCTGCCCAGGGAGCCTCTACCACCAAAGCCCGCTGAGCTTGAGCCAATCATGGAGACTTACCCTTGGGCTTATTGGGAGGTTCGACTAGCTTGGAGCGAATACAAAAATAAAAAATGGTCTAGCAAAAAAGTGAGTCAGTCGTTCATTAGAACGCCCAGCGATAGATATGGAGTGGCAGCGACCTATATTTATCGGTTTTCACTCGTTTTAGGCTCAACATTAAAGATAAAATTGCTTTACCACCCTTCGATGTTAATTCCTATGGGTGAGTATCAACTGAATTGCAATGGTAGACTGACCGTTTTTAGTAGTAATGATAACCCCGTTGCACTCACACTTATCGATCCGAAGCAAGTTAATTTTTACCAAGGTTTTCTATCCGCTAGAAATAGTGGTCGAGCAATTCTGTGGCATGAACAAAATTCATTCTTACTGGATTTGGTCAACAACGGTAAGAGCAAGAAAAACATACTTTCTAGTAGTGAGGAGGAATACAAACTACTATTCTCCGCTGACCATAATTTCTCTAACAACAGTTCATCAAGGTTCATTTATCAAGATCGCAATAGAAATTACTATGTTGAATCTCACAGCTATTGGTATGAAATAGCAATTCCAAGTGTTCGAGATCCATGGAAAGTAGCAATTCCGCGATCGAAATTCGAGATGATTAGCCCTTTGAAACTGATAGACAAGGGCGATCCTGCGCCCAACGAGCGGAGTGAGAGATTTAAGCAGCTTTCATCAGCAACCATTAGCCAAATTGTTGAGAAAGGTCAAATAGAAGCCTCGACTGCAATGCAAATCCGATCGATGCAAACGTTGGCAGCACCTAGTCTGGCTGCTCTGGAAACGAAGAGCTTGTCGTTTATGGCAGCTACAGTAGGACAAACTTATCTCAATTTTCGCGCCTCTACAAAGCTACAGTTCAAATCCTTCTTTCATGCTTATGTCTGTAAGTTTATGGAGGCTTTGGATAAAACTGGTACTGAAGGCTTGTTGAATCTGTACAACCAACAGTTTTCCGACTTACAGCTTACGCTTACACCAGGAGGCATCGCAGGTGGGCTTATCCCAACAGGTGTAACCAACAATTTCGAGAAAGTTTACCGCCCCAACAGAGACAACGTTGAGAATCCATATCCCATTGAAGATGTGGACTTCAGTTTGGCTGGAGCGTACAGCCTCTACAACTGGGAATTGTTTTTCCATATCCCCATGCTACTAGCCAATCGGCTGAGCAAAAATCAACGGTTTGAGGAAGCGATGCGTTGGTATCACTTTGTTTTTAACCCAACAACAAACGACCCACTTAACTCCTCTGGTCGATATTGGCAGGTTATTCCCCTCCGCAACACCCCTCAAGAAACGTTGGATTCATTATTCAAACAGCTTCAGAATTCTGCTGGTGACTCTAAACGCAAGGAACTTGAAGCTGCGATCGCAGCTTGGCGAAGCAGTCCTTTCAATCCGCATCTCATCGCTCGAATGCGCCTTAGCGCTTATCAGAAAAATGCAGTGATGAAGTATTTAGATAACTCGATCGCTTGGGCAGACAATCTTTTTCGTCAAGATACGATCGAGTCGATTAACGAAGCAACACAGCTTTATATTCTAGCTGCCGAGCTTTTGGGCAAACGTCCTGAAAAAGTTCCAGCACGCGGTAAAATCCAAGCGTTTAATTATGCCGAGTTAGAAGCACAGGGGTTAGATGCCTTCTCAAATACCCTTGTGAAATTAGAAACTATTTTCCCCTTTTTCAACCTGCAAGCGGTTCAGCAGGGAGTTCAAGGTACTGCGTCTATACTCAATACCACGGTGCCGTCATGGTATTTCTGCTTGCCCGACAACGATAAATTATTGGGCTATTGGGATACCGTTGCCGATCGCCTATTCAAAATTCGCCATTGCCAAAATATCGAGGGTGTTGAACGGCAACTGGCTCTCTTTGAGCCACCGATCGACCCCGCGCTCTTAGTGCAGGCTGTCGCTGGAGGAGTGGATATCAGCAGCGTTTTAGCCGATCTAAATTCGCCCTTATCCTATTACCGATTCAGCTATATTTTACAGAAGGCTCTAGAAATCTGTGCTGAACTTAAATCCTTGGGGAATAGTTTGCTATCGGCATTAGAAAAGAAAGATAGTGAAACACTTTCGATAATGCGAACTCAACATGAAACTACGCTCCTGAGTTTAGTAAAAACCGTCAAAAAGCTACAAACAAAGGAAGCACAGAGGAATCGAGAAGGGTTGGAGAAAACTCGTGCAGTGACGGAGCATCGTGCCAGCTTTTATACGCAAGCACTAAAAGATGGACTAAATTCTAGTGAGAAAGAGCATCAGAGTTTAAGCTTTGCGAGTATGGCATTTTCAGTGAGTGGACAATTCTTCGAGATGGGCGCATCATCAGCACACATTACGCCAGATTATGCTGTAGGTGGTATAGCAGGCCCAACGGGAGGGGCTATTACTATTAATCATGTTGGTGGAGGAGACAAAGCTGCGAATGCCCTAAGCGCTTTCGGACGTTTCTTGAATATGCTTTCCACAATGACAAGCTATGCTGCCAATGCTGCCCAGACTCGTGCTGGTTACGAGCGCCGTGCTAATGATTGGAAGTTGCAGCAAGACTTGTCAACCAAAGAACTCGCTCAAATTGACAAGCAAATCCTTGCTTCGCAAATTCGTGAACAAATCGCAGAGCAAGAATTAGTGAACCACGAACAGCAACTTGAAAACTCCCGGCAAGTTGAAGACTTCTTCCGTAATAAATATACCCAAGAAGAACTCTATGGCTGGATAGTTGGCGAAATTTCCACTATTTATTTCCAGTGTTATCAACTCGCTTACGACTTAGCAAAGAAAGCCGAAAAAACCTATCGATACGAATTAGGACTACCAACATCCAACTTTATCCAATTTGGGATATGGGATAGTTTCCGTAAAGGGCTGATGTCAGGCGAAAGACTCTATCTGTCCTTAAAGCAGATGGAAAAATCTTACATGGATCGAAATCGCCGCGAGTACGAGATTGCCAAGCATATATCCTTACTTCAACTCAAACCCTTAGCCCTGATCGCACTCAAAGAAACTGGAACCTGCACTATAGAACTTCCAGAAGCCCTCTTTGATGCTGATTATCCCGGTCACTATATGCGCCGTATCAAGAGTGTTAGCTTGACCATTCCCTGTGTCGTCGGTCCCTACACCAGCATCAATTGTACTCTCACATTACTAAGCAGCGAAACACGAATTAAGAGTACTCCTGCCTCGCCCTATAACAAGAAACCAGACGGTGACGACGATCGCTTTATCACCAACTTTGCAGCCATGCAGTCGATCGCCACCAGTACTGCCCAAAACGATAGCGGACTATTCGAGCTAAACTTCCGTGACGAACGCTACCTTCCCTTTGAGTATGCAGGAGCTGTCTCTCGTTGGCGGATCGATCTACCCCAAGATTGTAACGCCTTTGACTTTGATAGCATTTCTGATGTCATTCTCAGACTTAGCTATACTGCCCGTGAAGGAGGGGCAACGCTGAAAAATGAAGCGAAGACAGCAATGAATAATGCTTTCAAGGAAGCTGAAAAAGCTCCTCTCTCCAGACTCTTCAGCACCAAACACGAGTTCCCATCTGAGTGGCATCAATTCCTCAATGCTACGTCATCCATAGCTACGTTAAATTTGGATCTTTCCTTAGAACGATTCCCATTTCAGTTCCGAGGTAAGAAACTGGAGATTCAAAAAGTAGAACTCTTTCTTCCTCTCAAGGAAGGGAAAAAGCTAGGTAGTGAAGACACCTACACCAAGATCTATACAACTGCTCCCTTGAAGATATCGCTGAAGTCAGCCAGCGGGACAGCTATCGAGAAAACGCTCACTAGCAGTCCATCGTTCCTAAATGGCATCCCTCACGTCATGATTGAGGAGAATGCCGTTCCAACGAGGGTGAAGAATGGGACGGCATTCATCTGGTCACTTACTGCGGATACTGCAAAATTGAAGCAAGTACAGGAGGCGATCGCCGATCTGCTTATCGTCTGCCATTACACAGTGACCTGATGGCTAGGCGTAACGATCGGGCATGGTCAACATTCGATTTAGTATCATATATTGTTAGGTGGTGCCCTATCCCTACCCCGTTTTTGAAATTGCTTTGTATTTGGTTCTGCAAGGTCGAATTATTCCCCAGCAAACTAGAGAACGGTATGCGATCGCCGATGAAGATTTTGGCTCGCGAGGTTGACGCGCCAGTTGTGCTGCTTTCCCAGCTCAATCGGGGGGTAGAGACTCGCGCGAACAAGCGTCCAAGTTTATCGGATTTGCGTGGCTCTGGTGGGATTGAACAGGATGCGGATGTTGTGCTTGGAGTTTACAGGGACGATTATTACAATCGGGATTCTCCCGATCGGGGAATGGCTGAAATTATTGGATTGAAAGGACGGAATAGCGGAACGGGAACAGTTAAGCTGCTGTTTGATGCTGAATGCTGTCGGTTTCGGAATATCTATAAACTGCCGTAATATTAAAGGACAGGAAAATATTGAGCTCTGTCGCCTTACTTCAAGAGCCCGATCGCCTTGACAAGCTGTTCCGGCTGTACCTCCAAATAACGCTGGAGACTCGACAAATTTTTGTGTCCCGAAATCTCCATAATCACCCGCAGCGGCACCCCCGCATTGCTCAAATTAGTCAGCGCCGTCCGCCGCATCGAATGTGTTGAAGCCCCCTTAATTCTTACCCGCTTGCAAGCTTCTTTAAAAATCACATCCGATGCGGCGCGAGTCAAAGGCTTCGTATTGTCTCGCCCCGGAAACAAAAAACCCACATCTGGATTGTAAGCCTTTAAATACTTAGCCAGTATAGGATGGAGCGGCAGCGTTCGCGTTGCTGATTTCCCCTTTGTCGTCGCTTTCCGCAACGTGACTGACCCCCCAACAATGTCGTGAGTTGTTAAAGCTAACGCCTCTGAAATGCGGCAGGCGCAGTAAAAAGTTACAGCAAACAAAAGCCTGTCCCTTGCTGTAATAAAACCCCGGTCAAACAGTCGGTCAATTTCTGCGGGCGTCAAAATCTTAGCGCGCCCATTCCCTTGAACCTTCACGGCGCAGCCTCCACGAGTAAATTCCTTCATTATTGGACGAAAGGGGGTTTACGTCAAGTAGGCTAACTGGCTTCTATTCTTTGATGGCAAACCAAATCCGGCTCAATCGCTTTCGGGACAATCGGAGGCGCTTGTGGCAACTTACTTCCCGCTTATTGCTATTCAACTGACTCGAATTTTCGGGAAAGTTGATAACCGGCAAGGTAGCGATCGCGTCGATGAGGTCTCTGAAGGTAACAGGTTCAAGGGCTGTCATAACACCGCGCCACCAAGAAAATTATTAGTAACTAATCTAATTATACTATTGTTTGATTCTACCTGCAACCTTTTTTACTGGCTGGTTATATTCCAATACGGTTCAGTTAAGAGCTATGCAGTGCTTAAAACAATAAATACAGGAGGATTCATTATTATTCCAGTACCTCTGTGTTTAACTTGTTTAGAGCGAAATTTTGAGACAGGCTTTTTCACAACTCTTGGGTTGTTTCTCTGAACCCTTTGAGGTAGAAGTTGGTCAAGTATCTCCAAAGTTAACCACTTCAAAAAAAGGGAAGTTCCTGTGGTTGTAACCGTTGAAAGTTTGGGAGAGCGCGACGAATAACTCGTAAGGTTCCAGTAAAAGAAAGACGCAATGATGAAACACCTGCGTTGCTTGCTGAAGAGAAAAATTAATGACCGTACAGCTCTTCGGTCCTAGTAGTAAACCATAAATTTCTTGTACCACCTCCTTTGGTCTTTGAGAACGAATATGAGTTTTTCGTCCTAATAAATGTACTTTCAGTTCATCAATCGTATTCTCAACTTCCCAACGTTGATGATATTCACAGGCAAGTAACTGGGCAGTAAATTTTTCTGCTGACAATAAGCTCGTAATTAAACGATATCTAATTGGTGCTTCGTGGTGTTCTGGATGCTCAATTGTGTACTCAATTACTCTTACTTGTATTGGCTGAAATCCTTTTTTTCTTAATTTGCCTGATGGATAAATCCAACTCAAATATGAACCATCATCTAATTGTGTTTCGTTTAAGAATTTAACGTTGGATGGAATTCGCCCCACATACTCACAACCTTTACTGACTGTAGCTTCTACCATCGCATAAGAATGTAAACCTCTATCCCACATCAATAGCATTCCCGGTGTTACTGAGCGTAACAACTTTAACGCTCTTACTCTTTCTCCCATTTTATATGGACACATTAAGGCATCAAAGATTAAATGTGTTCCTGCCTCTACTAAAATGACTAATCTAGCTTTAGGGAACGCTGCTCTTGTACCTGGGCGACTTCCTGGACGACCAAAAACCCTAGCATTTTCATCACCCAGACGGGATATCTAAGCAGGTTCCATCTATCACTACGACCCGGAGTTGATGGAGAAAAGCTCCTACTGTTTCGACTCTAGCCATTGGTCGCGCTAAGGAATGAAACAACTGTCTCATTACACCTGCTCCTAATCTTTGTCTGGCTTGAGTAATTGCCGATTTACATGGAAATAACCAATATTTACCAATTTTTATCCACCCTTCATTAAGACCATCAATCAAATTTTTTAGTACATCCCGCATTGAATCTTTCGACCACAGACTCATGGCGATTACCAGACACACTACCAGTTGTGCTGGCAGGGCGCGATGACGTTTCTCTTCAGCCTTCGTTTTAGTAATCGCCTGTTCGATTGCAGTAGCTGGAATCGCCATTTCTATTGCTTTGAATATCTCCCTACTTGGGATTTTGGGAGATACTAATGAGAATTCTTTGAGATGCACGCTAACTTACTCTCCATTTTTGGAAACAATACCTAATTTACCAGGGTTTTAGCCTTAACTGAACCGTATTGGGTTATATTCTGAAGAACAAGTCATCAATATTCTCCAATAATCCTTCTACTTCCCGGTGTGGTTCGATTTGGAGACGTTTGTCGAGCCTCGTACCTCGCTGACGAAAGCAACTACACCTTTACTATACAAGTCTGCTGCAACCGGACTTGACATCAACGCGATTGGGCGGTATCTCAAAAAACTGATAGCCTAGCCAGAGTTGGGCTGTGAGAATAGTTCGTCAAATATAGATTCCAATTGATTGATTTAAGGAAATATCGCGCTGCAATTTCTTTATCAAGAAATTGACCTAAAAACCTATCAAAACAAATCTGTTGCAGTCGATGCACAGTTAAGAACTCATGTCAATCTCAAAAGGAAAGCGAGATTTGATTTCGGCCCTGGCACTAAAACATTTGAATGATATACCACCTTCAATTGAGTTGCCTGCAAGTTTTGCCAAAATTCATCCCCCGCGCTTTGAGTGTGGCGAGATGGTGCACTGGGCCGATGTTGGCGAAGAAGCCGATTGGGGAATAGTTATTGGCAAATTTTACAACTACGAACAGCGCCGTTGCTGTTGGATGTGGTGCTACGTAATTTGGCTGGCTCCTGATTCCAAGAGTACAGCTTGGTGTCAATTTGACACGGCGTGGGAGGAAGATTTAGAGAGGTGTGAGGATGAAAAAGCCGCATACTTTGACAGATAGAGAACGCAACTTGATTGCAGTTTACAGCCAATGCCAATTGGGCATGACGCCGAAACAGTTTTATGTCAAGTGGGGAGTAAGTTACGAGCAAATTGCCTCCATTTGTTCTCGCTCTGATTCGACAGTACAGGGTTGGTTTAAGCGGGGGAAAAATCGAAGATTTCCTACTGCTGTAGATTTGCGCCATTTAGCAGTAATGGATTTTCTGCTAGAGCATTTTGAGGAAATTCCCGACGTACTGGCGAACTTGCTGTGTCCGCATTCCGAAGATAAGAAGGTGCGTTAGAAGAGAATTTGAGCGGTTGAAAGCACAAACCTAATTAATTGTCAAGGTCAGCGTGACCTGGATTAGAGAATATTCTCTCAACTAGCGTAATGGCAAGCCATGAAAAAAGAACGCAACCTGTTACTGTCGCTGGTGAGGTTAAAATGACTTATTTTGAGAGATTGCATCCGTGGTGCATCATTAAGCTGCTTCCTAATTGTCAGCGTATTGTTGTGGCGCGGTTTCGCAGGAGGAGGGATGCAGACGATCATTTTCGGGTTTTGCAGCGGTTTGTCAAAGAATTCACATTTGTGGTTGTTTTTGACATCCCACCAAAGCCTACTTTGCCTAAAGAATAACGACGCAGCTCTGTTTGAAATCGAATTAATCGAGATAGCTGTGTTAGATTAATATATCCGCTTTCGGGCGAATTACCCCAGCTACAGCTCCTACTGATAGCTGGGGGAATTTTTTATCTACTGGGGGCTGTTAACTGGAGTGATAGATGCTCAAAACCGGGTTTGTTAAACTCTACTAACTAGAGCTTGTTATTAGAGTTTTAATTGACGCTCCAGAGTCATCGCATTTTGTATCGATTTCTCTAATTACATGAGTAATAATCCTAAAGTTGATAGCTGTGCGATTCTAGGGCTGGCTGATACCAGTATAGTTGGCGATTGCAACAGAGTCTCCCCTCTAACAACAGCTAAGTTATTTCCGGCAATGCAAGAAGCAAGAACCATTGCTTGAGAAACGCTCTAAGTTAAAAGCTACCCCCTAGCGGGAGAAGTTAAGAACTCACCACTTCTTACCGTTATGAATGCTAACAACTCTAATATCAACCCCCACAAAACCTGTCCTGAATCAGCTAGCCAGCAGTTCCCTCAAGTCAAAGAAGTAGTTGCAGTAATTTTTCCTTTTCTCGCGGATGCACCTGCTGAAGAACATCCCTTCAAATTAAACGATATCGTAAAAACAGGCAACCAATACGGTATTGTTACTTCTCTCAACAAAACTGAAAAATCTGTCACAATTACTTGGGACGTAGTTTCCGGCGAAGATTCATTTTCTTGGAGTTATAACCTCGACGAAATCCGCGCCCTTAAAATCTCTCTCGTTCCTAAGTTTATCCCTAAAAAGACTGCTGGAGAACTTCCAGCTTGCACAACTATCGTACTCGCTAATTCCGAACAGATACAATTTAGTAACGCAACTCCTTTCAAAGTAGAATCGCTCACTGAACAGCACATTATTATCTCTACTATTGACCAATCTTATCTCTTTTCCATCAACTTTTTTCCCGGCTACCTGACAAGTTGTACTATAGATATTCCTGCACCCGAGCAATTAAAAAACGCCCGCTGTTTGTCTGTCAATGAACTCAGAATCAGAGCTAAGACGCATTTAGCTCTTGAAGTGCCCGATAATTTCTTAGAATTCGCTATGCCGCTCCAAAAACAGCAATTGAAAGAAAAACTGGCTCGACAATTGAGCGAAGAAAATTACGAAATTCTCGACTTTAACATAGCTTGGGAAGAAGCCTGGAAGCAGCAGTTAGAAAACCTAACAAAAAAACAAGGCTTCTACGGATTTAGAGAGGGATATTGCATTTTACAGCACCGAGAAGGAGTTCAACGAATGGGGACAGTTATTACCTTGAACGTTGAAAATCCACGTCCATTTCAAATCCAGTGGAACAGCGGAGAACTCCAAAGTTACAGCTTGACAGAACTCAAAGGTTTGAGCATAGCCCGCATCGAACCCCTTGTTAAATTATCGCCCAATGTGGCTTATCAAATTAGCGAAGATGGCTCCTACTTTAGAGCTTGGATTGGGTTCCGTACTAAAGCGTTAGCTAAGGCTTGGCTAATACCTGTCAAAAAGCTAGTCGGCAACCTTAGCAACTTAATTGATTGCCAAATTCCAGATATTCCACATACAGGCTCTAAATACGAATATGCTGTAGAATGTCCCCGGCATAAAACATTAAAGAAGCGTTTAGAAGCTCTCGCAAAAGTTGCTGAACTTGATTTAGAAAGGATGCCCTTTAGAAGATGAGTGGGAAGTTGCGATCACTCCAAACGTTTAAGGTACACAGGGCCAGCCCTGTCTGGCGTGGTGAAAAAGGCTCTCAAACACCTGAAAGAAGGTTGACGGCGATCTATCGATTTGACTTTTTTCAACCGCTCACGACAATAAAATCTTGTTTCCGATCGATCGCGAACACCTAGAATGACGTAAATACGTCGGATCGCACCTTGACAGGGCTGGGTACACAGGGCTACTGTACGCAGATGGTTACAACAAATCGAACTCTCTTGGGTAGCCGATCGCTCTCGATGGGCGATCGAACTCTCTTGGGTAGCCATCTAACTTGAGGAATGGGCGATCGCGCGTTAAAGCTCTCTTGCTTAGCAAAAATGTTGAACGAACCAAAAAATAATTAGATACACGAAAAAACTTGAAGAGTTGCAAGAGTGTATATTTCAGATATATGTCAAAATAGCGCTTGACGGTTTCAGTGTTAGGATAATTTTATGATAATATTTTATTCAAATCCCATCGAGGTACTGTAGTGAGTAAGTTGGTAGTGTTGAGTTTTGATAGAAAGCGCTCACCTTATTTGAGTGCTTTATACAAAATTGACTCATCAATGGCTAGCTTGAAATAGTTAGAAAAGTTGTGTGAAGGTAGATCTACCATTAAAGCTGAATCATCTTGTAAATGAATTTATACATCCAGTTTTCGTTCAGTAAATAACTGAGTTGCTCATAAATGTGGCGGAGTCAAAAAAAGAACAATTTATTCCTCCATCTTTCACTTAAACAGATAATTGAAACCGACAAATTGAGTCAATTTACCCCACTGCAAATTCAGTAAATTGACGCACGTAAGGAGCTTTAAAAGCTAAAACAATATCTTCTTTAGGAACTCCAGCAGCTACCAACTCATTCGCTACTCCTGCTTCCGTTCTATCCCTCTGAATCCAGATTTTTCCATTTTTTATATCAACGTGAATTACACAGCCGTAAACCCGTTTTTGCTCGTCCCAGCCCAAATGAAGCACTTGATAATGCTCCCGTTCAGTGTCAAAAAGTAATTGTACTTCTGTCTCAGTATCTAGGTCATTCCCGGAGTGTTGAGACAGAATTGTTTGAACTAATTCTCCGTAATTTATTCTTTCCATAAAACTATCTCCTCTTTAATAGCTTCAAAAAATTGAAAACCATGATGCTGTACATTTCCGAATCTGTTTTGCACTTCATTCAGACGGAGATCGCCAACCATCCGCCCGAACGCTCTGGAGCCATTTTAGGGCCTGTAGGTCAGCCAATTATCACCCGCTTTCACTTCGATTTAGACGAAGAAGCCCAGACCAGCAGTGCTAGCTACCTTCCGTTTCCGCAGCTAACTCAGCGGGTGCAGCAGCTAGAAATGATAGAAAGACTAAAGTTTAAAGACGTAATATGCTCTAACTCCGACTAATTAGGTGATAAATAAATGAAAAAGCTAACGCTTATTAGGAGAACGATAAAATTAGCATCTGGCACTAACTAATGATTCAAGCTTTACTAAAAAAACCGCAGGAAAATACACAATTTCCCTTCACGCTCAAACCGCAACAGCAGCAAGCGTTAGAAAAAGTGAGAGCTTTTCTAACCAGTACCGAGTCATTCTTCTTGCTCGGAGGTTACGCAGGCACAGGAAAAAGCACAATAGTCTTCCAAGTTATCAAAGAACTCTTGACTCAAAGCAAGCGAATTGCCCTCACCGCCCCCACCAACAAAGCAGTCGGCATCCTCAGAAAAATGGCAGCGTCTCAAGGCATTTTCGGAGTAGATTTTCTGACGATACACCAACTTTTAGGATTAGGCATGGTCAGAAAAGAACAAGAAAAAGCTTTGTCACAGACAAGTTCCAGCAGCCTTCACCTCTACGATATCATCTTCCTCGACGAATGTTCGATGGTTGGAAGCGAATTGTGGAAATGGATAGAACGCAATTTTGAACGCACATTCTTCAATCACCGCAAGCTAATTTTAATGGGCGACCCGGCTCAACTCAATCCTGTAGGAGAAAAAAAGTCGCCTGCTTTTAGCATTACCAATAAAGCTGTATTGACCAAAGTTGTCAGGCAAGCAGGGGAAAGCCCTGTGCTCGATTTCATAACAGAATGCCGTTCTTTTGTCAATAGCAAAGCAGACCTATTTTTGCCACACTCTAAATACAAAAAAGGAGACAAGTCAAACGGTGCATTCAAAGTCAAATCAGAAACGCTGCTGCAATATGCCGTCAAAACGATCGATCGAGAATTTAGTCAAAATCCCGATCGTTTCAGAATTTTGTGCTGGACTAACAAACGAGTCAAATACTACAATCAGCTTATCCGAGAACAAGTCTACGGTCAAGCTGCACCCAGATTTGTACCGGGAGAAAGGCTAATTACCAAAAAACCCGTCATGGCACCTGACGGCAAAACCGTAATTTTGCCGACTTCAACGGAATTTACGGTCAAGGAAGTTGAGATTAACCAGCACTGCGGCTATCGAGTTTGGCGGCTATTGATTGTAACTGATGACGGTTTATTTCGGCAAATCTTTGTCCTGCACGAGTCCGAAAATAAGCGCTACCAGGCTGAACTTAAAGAAAAGCTAAAGAGTGCTAAACGCAATGGATTTCTTTGGAGGAAATATTACTGGTTCAAAGATGACTTGTTTGCTGAAATTGACAATTGCTTTGCTCTGACTATTCACAATTCGCAAGGCAGCACTTTTGATGAAGTTGGCATTGACGGAAGCGACCTTTTGGGCAGATTGTTAATCGGCAAAGATTTGAGCAGTCAACAGAAACTTAAAGAGTACCATCGACTTTATTATGTCGGTGCAAGCCGCTGCCGATATCGGATATTATTTGTTGCCCCCAATGACTTGTACTCAAACAATAAACTTCTCAAGTACAATGTAAACTTTTCAACCAAGAGGTAAAGTCCTCAACCAAGAGGCACATACGTTTGTAGAAAACAGTCAGTAACACTCAATCAACTTTCAAAAAGCTTCTCCATCGGGACTTAGGCTGCATAAATCAATTTTTACAATATCTGTAGTAGTAACGTGTGCCATCAGCACCCTACAAGTACAGTCCTGGGCGCAACTGGCACAATTAGTAAGGTACGTTACTATCCCAAACCCTCGATAATCGCCTTATAACGAAAGTCTGACGCACCCTACAAATCGATTGGACTATGCCAGTTGCGTAATTCCTAAAGTAGAGTCTGTGCGTAAGTCCTATTTATAAAATAAGGCGAACAAGGCAACGAAAAGGCAAGGGAAAAGAGAGGATAAAGATGGGAAAAAAACTTTAGTTTTGGGTTGATAGCAACGTTTTAAAAATTAATAATTGTATCGCTACGCACCGATTTAGATACAAAACGTCCCTGCTTCAATTCTATGTTTTTAAGCCTGGGTTATTTCCCTTTCTCTTTCTCTTTCTCCTTCTCCTTCCCCTTCTCTTTCTCTTTTCCCTTCTCTTTCTCCTTTCTCAGGCAGCATAACAAGTGCTGCTACCGCAGCGGCCAATCGCACTCTTGATACCTAAATAATTATGGCAAAATCTCGACTGACCAGAACACCCCATAAAGAGGAAGTATTGGAGAGAGCAGTTAAGAAAAAACCCTCGACTGCCACAGCCACTAATTCTGCAAAGACTGTGAACAAATCAGTCAAAGCAACAACTAAAACTTCCTCAGTTTGCGAACCCTCAACAATCTCTCCTCCACAAGAAGTAGAAGCCTCGCAAACTTGCAGAAATTTTGCAGCACTTCCAGCCGTCGATGCTCCTTCTCTAGAAACCTTGTCAAATGAGGCAATATTGCCTTCTTCTTCCCCTTTCCCATCAGCTATTGAGATTGCCTGCGATTCAAGAGAATTTAACGATTATGTGCAGGCTCTGAAAAGCATCATTCCCAGCAATAGCAGCCATCCCATTTTGTCCAATATTTTGATTGAAGCTGATGCTGAAACTCAACATTTACACCTGACTGCTTACAACTTAGAATTTGGAATGCAAGTGAGCTTTGATGCCAATGTCAATCAATCTGGAAAGCTTACCCTCCCCGCACCCATACTTGCTGACATTCTGGGAAAATTTCCTAACGGTAGCCTCACCTTAAAGAGTTCTTGTGAAATTATTAAAGGAAGCGACGTTCCATCAGTCAGTGCCACTCTGAGTGCGTCAAGAAGCAAGCACGCCATTCGCGGGCTAGCTGCGGACGAATTTCCGGCTATCCCCAGCGTTCAACAGAAACTTGTAACGCTTCCTGCTAGCCTGTTAATTTCTATCCTCAAAGCTAGCTTATTTGCTGTCAGTTCTGAGGAAAACAAACGCATTTTAACTGGAGGTAATTTTCAAATCAGTCGCGACGCAGACAGAGGCCTCGATAAACTGAGAGTTTGGACGACAGACGGGCATCGGGTAGCAATGGTTTTAGGATTGAACGAAAGCAGCAATTCCCACCTTTTGAGCAGTCAAATAATTAATTTTACTGTCCCTGCTAAGGTACTTCGGTTATTGGAGCGTTCTTTGAATTCCACTGACAAAGTTACGATTTACTATGAAGGTTTGCCAGAGCAACCTAGTAATTTTGTCGCATTTGAGTGGAATAATTGGCGGCTGACAGCGAAGTTGCTCGAAGGGCAATATCCGGTTTGCGACCAAATTATCGCTCCCTATCGACCTGAATTTAGCCATCAAGTGGTGGTTGAGAGGCTGAGCTTTTTAAAAGCCTTAGAGAGGTTAGCTTCTCACAGCGACAAGTCTCACCTAACAGCTATTTTAGAATTCGATTTAGATGCCCAACAAGTGCGAGCATCACTCAACAATACTCTCAGTTCAGGAACTGAGACAGTTGATGCTAAACTCTGGGGCTGTGAGTTTCGTCTCAAGTGCGACATCCGCTATTTGATTGATACAGCTAAAGCGATTTCCAGCTCTGATTTGCGGGTGTTAATGGCAATTCCTACCGCTCCCCTACTGATTGCACCGTTTGGAACGCCAGCGTCAGGTACAGAGGCTTTAGAGTGCGAATATATTGTCGCTCCGCAAGAATAATTGAAAGGTGGGGAGTGGCATCTAAATTTGATGCTCTCCCTTACCGCAATCGTATAGCCAAAATTACGCAGAGTGTTCGTATATGGTGTAATAGGAGGCAAACCCCCGATAAACAGCCCCGTCTGTGGTGTGGCGTAAATTATGTATAAATCCTACAGATTATGAAGTGCTGTATCATCAGTTTGACGGGCCTCATGCCGTTCCTGTGCCGATCGCCCGGAAAGCCTAAAAATGGTTTACCGAAGTGTCCCCAATTCAGATTTAATCATCCCGCTCTCCTGCACAAGAGCCGACGCTGCTTCCCCCAAAATCCTGTGTGCGGCCGTCGTCGGATGAATGCCGTCCCAAAACAAAAATCGCTCGGGACTACCACAAACACCTCCACCCGATAAACACGCACTCGTCACATTAGTCAAGCCATATTTAGCCGGAGAAGCGATCGCTTCCCGATAAAGCGCATTAGCATTCAGAGTCGCAATCTTTAAGCCAGAATGCTGTTGACTTAATACCTTAACCGCTCGCCTCAAACCCTGATTGTGTGCTTGTGTTAACGCAGTGAGCCTTGCAGAATTAGCGCCTGTTCGCGTCGCCGGTAACTGCCCCAAATCTGGTAAATTTGCCAACAGGATATTTTTGGCACCCACACCAGCAAGAGACGCGATTGCCCCCGCCACATTTTCAACGGGAATATTCGCATTATTTGCCACCTGCAAATAGTCATTCGCACCCGCCCACAGTACATACAGCGCATGAGGATTTGCAGGTTTTTGGGAGTTAGTCCACGACTGAACTTGAGCTAACAAACCAGGGACAAGGCTATTGCGATCGCTTCCGGTTGTTGCACCTCCAGATGCAAAATTAGTGACTCGTTCAGGCGGCAACTTCAGGCGATCGGCAAGATATTCTACCCAAACCTTACCATTCGAGTAACGCCCTTGAAAGTAAGTCGAACGAGGCGGATATTGACCCCCGGTCGCTCGAAACACCATTCCCATATCCGAAAGACTGTCCCCAAATACATAAAGTTCATTGACAGCCTCAGAACTTTGAGCTGATAGGATGAGTGCAACCATAAAAGATAAAAGCGCAATAATTATTGCAAAAAAGGTTTTTTTCAACACTGGTAAAATCTTTCAATAACTATTTGATCTTAATTTTAACTGAACATTTTTTTCGCCATTAATACCAATTCTTGAAATTGTGACTACAAATGGTGTAAAGTTTAATTTGACGCGATTGCTCCAGAAAAATATGGCAGGGGTTTGTAAAATAGAAATCAGAGAAAGTGAAGCCGAACTCAAACAAATGCTCGGACAGGCAAAAACTGGTTCCCAGAAAGAAAGACTACAAGTATTGTACCTACTGAAGACGAAAAAAGCTCTCAGTGTGACTCATGCGGCCGAAATGGTAGGGAGAAATCGAGTTACCCTACAAAATTGGTTAGCCGAATATCGTCAAGAAGGACTGTCCAAGTTATTATCTAAAAAAGTTAGTACAGGGCGGAAAAAAATAATTCCCCCCTGGGCAGAAAAAGCCTTAGAAAAAAGACTGAAGTTAGAAGAAGGATTTAATAGCTATGGGGAAATTTGTCAATGGTTAGAGTCAAAGTTAGGCATAGTAGCGAACTATAAAACCGTGCATGGATTAGTGTATTATCGACTAAAAGCTTCACCAAAAATAGCGAGACCAAACAGTGCAGAACAATCCAAAGAAAGATTAGAGCATTTTAAAAAAACTTTTTAGAAAACATAGCGATGCTGAGTTGGATGGCAATAACAGCAATGGGTTGGGGAGAAAAGGTGAGATTTTTATATGAAGATGAAACGCGGATAGGACTGAAAACAATTAGTGGGAAAAAAATTACTGCAAGGGGCGTAAAACCAATAGGGAAGGTACAATGGAAATTTCAGGCAACATATATATATGGGGTAGTGGAACCCAAAACAGGAGAGCATTTCTTTTATGAGTTTACCCATCTAAATAGTCAATGTTTTGAGATATTTTTAGAGTTAGTATCGGAGAAATTTGCCGATAGCATCTTAATTATTCAGTTGGATAACGGGGGGTTTCACAAAAAGAAAAAATTGAGAATACCCAACAATATTATTTTAATGTTTCAACCATCTCACTGTCCCGAATCAAATCCAATTGAACAGGTGTGGCAATATCTTAAAAAAGGATTGAGATGGAAATTACCAAGAAACCTGGAGGAGTTGCGGATTTTAATTAGTGAGCAACTCGAAAAGATGGGTTTAGAAGTAATTGCCTCAATTACTGGGAGAGAATATATATTGGAGGCGTTATCTGTAGTCGGCATTTAAAGAATTGATATAATATACGTGATAGCGAACCGATTTGGGAGTAAAAATTAGTCAAAAAATTTATATTGTCTACAGAAGTTTGTGTTTTTTAATACAAATTAGCTGAGGTTTTTTACTAAAAAAAACTAATTTACAAGCCTATTTTTGCAATTTTATAGCGATAGTTTTTCCTATTATAATTAGATTACTAATTGAACATCCAATTTTTGTGATTCAACCTCGCAATTACGAGTAGCGAATTAACAAGTACGAATTATTCAGTAGGGGAAGACCCTACTAATTGTAATTACGAATTGCGAATTAACAATTACGATTTTTTTTGACACTTTTCTAATGCTATCTAGCTCATAGCGCTGTGGAGGTGACAAAACCGTACATATTTTGGGTAATTACCCAATAAAAATCGCCCATAGATGAGCCAGCCTCCGATCGATCAAACTGCTGCTGGGTAATGCCTCCCCTATCGGGGAATAGTTACCAGAAGTATTCTAACCACTCAAAATGTACCAACCACTGCACCTCAAATACCGCCCCAAAAACCTACAAGAATTAGTGGGTCAAGACACCATCAAAACAACCTTGACCAATGCCATTACCTCCGACAAAATTGCTCAAGCTTACCTATTTACTGGCCCCAGAGGAACAGGCAAAACCTCAACCGCTCGCATTCTTGCTAAATCTCTCAATTGTTTGAATAGCAAAAAGCCAACCGCCACTCCTTGCGGAGAATGTTCAAGCTGCAAAACCATTGACTCCTGTTCAAGCTTAGACGTAACTGAAATCGATGCTGCCTCTCACAATGGCGTGGATGATGCTAGAGAATTAATACAACACAGCAACTTTGCCCCAGCGATGAGCCGTTACCGCATTTGGATTTTAGACGAGTGTCACCAACTCAGTACCAGCGCTCAAAATGCTCTCCTCAAATGCCTTGAAGAACCTCCGGCTCATGTGGTATTTATTCTCTGTACAACTGAAGCACATAAAGTCCTGCCGACAATTATCTCCCGCTGCCAAACTTTTAACTTCCGAGCCTTGTCAGTTGATGCTATTGTCGGACAATTGCACAAAATTAGCTCTGCTGAATCTATTGCGATCGCAAGTGAGGCCATGCGGGAGCTCGCTCGCACCTGCGACGGGGGGTTAAGGGATGCCCTACAATTACTATCTCAGCTTTCACTGCTAAACTCAGAGATTACCCTAACTCAAGTTGCAGAAGTATCTGGCAGCATCAGCGAGCAAGACTCGATCGCCCTTCTCAAAGCCATTCATTCTGGCGATACCTTAAGCGTACTGCAATCTTCGAGAACTCTCATTGACAGCGGCAAAACCCCCAAACTGATTCTCAGCAGCTTGCTAGCAGCAATGAGAGATTTGCTCATTGTCAAATCAACGCGCCACTGCCAGAATTTAATTGCAGGGCCAGTAGGCTACTCACAACTGCGCTCGCTCGCTCTTCATCTCGATTTTGAAACAATTGATGCGGCTTGTACACAATTGCAAAAATCAGAATTTCAATTGAGAACTAGCACTAATGCGGCTACCTGGTTAGAAGTCTGCCTGTTGAACTTGATGCTGTCAAGCAAACCCGCTGCCCCCGAAACGCGGTTGCCGGCAACTTCCCCATCTAATCAGCCTGACAAATTTGATAAAACCCCTCAAAAAATAGAGGCAGATTCTCCTGACTTTGAGACAACTTGGGCGCAAGTAGTAGCAGCAGCGAAACCAGGTAATCGTAGCCTCTTAAACCGCGCTAAAATTGCAGAACTTTCTGCTCATTCATGTGTGTTAGTAGTGGAAAGAAAATACGCCAATAAGTTTCAAACTCACCTTGAATCCGTGCAGCGGATGGTTACTAAAGCTTTAGGCCGCTCTGTTACTGTTACTGTCAAACAACAGGAGGAGTTAGCAGCATGATTAGCATCCTAATGGGGAATGATACCTACGCAATTGAACGAGAAGTTGAAAATTTTAAGACTCAAACTCATCCTCTCTGGCGAGATTTCAACATCCACCGCTTCGATGCTTCTTCCCTGGATGCAGCCCTCTCTGCTGCTGCTTCAGTTCCTTTCGGCGGTGGAAACAAACTTATTGTCGTTGAAAATTGCGATTTCAAGCAATTTGGAGAAATGGGGCTAGAATTGCTGCAAATTTTGCCCGAATTACCTGTTACAACGCACTTAGTCTTCACTGCTGCTGTTATCGACAAACGGCTCAAGGTAGTCAAGCATTTATTGCTGTTTGGTAAACTTAAGGAGTTTACTCTCATTCCCCCTTGGCGTACTGATTTAATTGAAAGTGCGATCGCTACTACTGCTAAACAAAAGAATCTCTCAATTGCCAGAGATGCTGTCAGCTATCTAGCGGTAGCGATTGGCAACGATTCTGCTAGAAGAGTTAGTGAACTGGAGAAATTAGCCATTTATGCAGCAGGCGCTCGCATTACGAAAGAAGCTGCTAAAATCCTCGTTCCAGCTACCACAGCCAACTGTTTTCAACTTGCCGAAGCTCTTTTAAAAGGTCAAGCAGTGGCGGCAATTAAGGTGCTTGATGAATTGCTATCTCGGGCAGAGTTTCCTTTAGCAATTATTGCCACTCTCCAAACTCAGTTTAAAACTTGGCTGTGGGTAAAAGCTACTATCAATTCCGACCAACAACGTTCTGATAGCGAAATTGCTAGTATGTGCGGAATTAGTAACCCCAAACGGCTGTATTTCCTTAAGCAGGAGGTTAAGGAAGTATCTGCGAACTTCTTAAGTCGATCGCTCTCCATTTTGTTTGATTTAGAAATCGCTCTCAAAACAGGAGATAAGCCTGACTCGATGTTGCCTGCTTTGCTCAGCATCACTCAACTCACTCACCTTAAATAACAGGAAAGCGCTGCCGAGTTAATTCGGCAGTCTTTCATTAACAATCCTGGAGGCAAAAACTGCTTTGCAACACTATTGGTAGCAGTAAGGTGCGCGGCGTACCCTACAGATAAAGTTTATGCGTAAGTCTTAATTAACTGTAGTGATAAAGAAGTTGTTTTTCTCATTAATTTATCAAAGAAGTTTTTGAGTTTATTTATCGCACTAGGTCGCTATTTTTGTTTAATAACAGCTCATATTTCCTGCATCATCCAAACCAGAAAACCCAAGATTTGCTCAACAGGAGGTAGTGGATAATCTGTAAGGTCAATGGACGCGCATTGCTCTTCTAGTTTAAGAAACCGCCAAACTGTACCGCTAGTTACCGTTCCGTAAATCGTCGATATCGGCTGTTGCTTTTGTTGATTAAAGCGTTGAGCTGCCACCATTTCTGCAAGGCATTGCCCTAGAGCCGGTTTAAGGTCTTCTTTTTTGGCTTCCACCAATACAACCGCAGGGGCTTTAATGTAGAGTTGTTCCGGGGAACGACTCAGGAGAAAGTCAACATAGCCTGTGAGTTCAGCCTCCGGTTCTACATTGAATTCCTCGCCGGAAAAAACGCTAATCAGTCCTTGAAGCTGGCGTTTTACTTCTAGTAACACAGGATTGATAATCCCCTCAGAACGAGCTTTTTCGCTACTCACCGCGATCGCCCAGGGAATCGTTTCTTTAAGAGTATCCTGTAGTAAAACACTAGGAGTCACTGGGAGGATTTCTGGTAAAAAACGCGCTCCTTCAATGATTGTGAGATGAAAATCTTCTACAGCTTTGCTGAGAGTGAATTTACTGTAAGGCATAAGTTTATTATTCTTAATCGGATATTATAACACTTCGGGTTTGAATGAGGTAAGTCTGGTAATTAGTAAAGTGTACTGTACTAATTATATAGCCAGTCTAAATAAGTTGTGAAAAAAACAAATTTTCAACGAACCGCGAAGACGCGAAGCACGCGAAGGTCGGAAAGAGAAGAGAGTTTCACGACTCCTGCAAGACTCACTATAGTGCCTCACGAGGCGGGGCAAGAGCGCAGTGAGCCAGAGACCTACCGTTTCCCTAGTTCCTGAACCCAAACCCATAATTGCCACCAATTTCAGTCCGACTCCCAGTTGGTTTTTTTGGAATTTCTTCTCTCGTTTTTTTTCCTACCTATCGGTAGTAAAAGAGAAAAGATTCATTCTTAGAGTGACCAATGCCTCCCAATTATATCAACCTTCTTTCCCAACTAATAGCCAGACAT
>JAUBST010000042.1:0-62172 GCA_036702215.1 Microcoleus sp. F6_B6 | reverse complement strand
TTTTTGGCTGGCATACTTCTGGCTTTTCTGTGACTTGTGATTTATTATTATACCAGTTTTAATGCGAAACAGCTTATCTAATTTTTCGACCTGTTTTTCAGTAATTATTAGTTCACCAATACAGCTTTGTACTGTGCGGGGTCGTCCTTGTTCTGTTCCCGTTGCTTGTTTAATAAAAAAAAAACGATTTGTGGACCCACTTTTTCCAGCCATTGTTGCCTGAGATGCTTTTCAATATTTTCCACACTGGTCAGTTCACTAGGGGGTGTATTGTTATCCAAAATGTAATGATTCAGGTGAAAAATAGTTCATTCAGAGCGGCAAAATATGGTAGTGTAGTCAGATGAGCGAAAAATCAGAGTTATTAGCACTGAAAATGGAAATAGTTGACCAGTTGAGCCGTGAGGAACTGATCAACATTGTGCTAACCCAACAGAAGCTGATTGAAAAACTACCAGCAGAGGTCGAAAAGCTCAAAGAGAGACAGCCCAGCAATAGTAAAACATCATCGAAACCACAATCGAGCCATCTGATACAGAAATCAGAGACAGCCGCTTTTGATAACTCAAAAGAGTCAGAGTCCCAACCTGCATCGTAAACCAGGAGGACAGCCTGGACATATCGGCAAAACCCGAAAAGGGTTTGGGCGAGTAGATAGATATCAAATCAGCACTCCTGACTCTTGTAAGCATTGTGGTAGCAGAGAATTAAGTGACATTATTGGTTATAGTAAGCAGCAGGTAGCGTGCTTAGTAGATAGGCCAATTGAAGTAGTCGAATATCAACGAGCTCTCGTGTCAATGTCTCGAATGTGGAGCAATGGTGATTGGACCAGCTTCACCGGGTATAGTGCCAGGACAAGATTTGAGTATCGACCTACAAGCATTATTGGTATGGCTCGGTAATTATGGGCACATATCTTACTCCAAGCAACAAGAGTTTCTGCGCGAACTAGGTGGAATCGAAATAGGGATAGGGACATTACAAGCCACAAATGCGCGGGTAGCCGATTCTGTAAAGCCCGCCGTTGAAGAGTTATGGAAATGGGCACCGTTACAAGGTAATGTCCATGTGGATGAAACTCCCCCGGTGTGTCAAGGGAGTCAAAGAATGGTTATGGACAGCGACAGGTAAAAATTTTTGTCTATTCCATACGGCAGACACTCGTAGTCGAGCCGAATTAGAAACAATGCTGGGTTCGGAGGCAAGCTGGAGTGTTAAGTTCTGATGATTTTAGCGTATACAACGGTGTACTCGTGGGAGGACAGCAGAAATGTCTAGCCCATCTACGGCGACATTTTAAGAAAGTTCTTCTTCTTACTCACGGTAACAATACAGTCGTCGCCTCTGCGTTCTTGGAATTAATTGATGAGGCATTTCGACAACATCGACTCCGGGCGGGAACACCCTGAAGAGATTGATTATCAGACTTGGGCGAGGGACTTTAAGACCAGGTTTGCAGAATTGTTAAATACGGGGGCTGGGTCATGTTGGTCATGCTGCTGGACTGTCCGGAGCGCTCGTTGCGTGAGAAAGCACATCAATGGTGGTACTTTTTAGACCATCCTTCCATTCCTCCCGATCGTAATTTGGCAGAACGTTCTTTGCTCCTCGGCCGTGACGAAGCGTAAGGTATCTGGCGGTTCCCGGTCAATGTCTCGGTTTGAACAAACTGCTGATTTGTTATCCGTGATTCAGACTTGTCGGTTTCAAGATAAAAGCGCAATGACTTTTTTCCGTGATGCTATATCTGGCCATTCTTATGACTTATTTATGCCTTCTCTTATTCCCCAATCAAAGACCTGAATCCTTACAATTAAATAAGTGATTTCCAGCCATTGCAAAACATCTCGGTGAGTTTCTGGATTAGTTTTGGCAATTTCAATTAAACGGCTGACAATTGGCTCTACTTCGGCACGAATTGAGTCGGTTGGTGGTGCGATCGGAAGCTTTCCCGTTTTAAGTGCAGCAATCCACGTTCCCAATTTTTGGCGGCGCACTTCCATATCTTGCGGAAAGCTAAAACCACGCAAAGCAGTGTTGAGTGTTTTGCTGTGAAAAAGGGCGCGAGTAGAGCGATTTGTCATCTTTTCCAGCAGGTTGAGCGAGTTAATTTTACAGCATCCAAGTGCAACAGCCGCTCAGGCCTTCTGCTATCAAATCAGTTATACTCGAAGGTCGATCCTCTTCGAGGGCTTCGCTAACGCACCCTACCCCCTCAAAAAAGCGTGTGAAGCGCAGCTATCCCGCAGGGAATCGCTGGCTTCCAAATCAAAAACGCCACCTATAATGCTGAGCTAGCTCTCATTTACTTTGCATATTGTAATTATTAAGAAAAGCTATCATTTTTTTTCACTAGCTTTCCGCTGCTCCCTCCGGGTTTTAGAGCAAAAGTTAAATACGCCTGAGCCGATCTGCACGGAGCGAAAAGTTTTGTTACAATAGGTGAGCTGTTACAAATCGTAACTTATGCTGGTTTCTATTTTAATAATTGACGTTGCCCTCGTTGCTTGGTCTTTGCACTTGATTCAGGAGGCGATCGCGCAACGGGAATTTTCACTAATGCTAGCCGGCACCCTAGTTGCGGTCTCAGCCGCGGCCCTGGTAGTCGTCTACTTCCTCATGGGGTCTTGTTTGAGCCATTTGACCGAAATATCCCAACACACTTACTAAATGATGGTAGGCGATTGACCATTGTCCAGAAGCGAGGAGAGTTTTGTGGCAAAAAAGCCGAAAGCCTTGCCAGCCCAAGGCTCAAAACTAATTTCCCCAAAAAGCTTGACAAATATTGGTCAGTTAAGGCATGATTGAGAGCGCGAAAAGAAAGGGGAATTAGCTCAGTTGGTAGAGCACTACAATGGCATTGTAGGGGTCAGCGGTTCGAGCCCGCTATTCTCCATTAAAAAAATGTAAACAGCGATACCTGCTATATCCTCGAGTTCTTACAGAACTCGGGAATATCGGTATTCTGTTTTTTCAGGTGGGCTTACTTATCGACGATTTATCCCCAAGCCGATCGTCCAAAAATGCGAACTCAATTTTTGGTAAAATCAAAACATTCTACCCGCAACCAAAGCGCTACCTGTGGCCAAGTCAACTGAACCCAGCAATCCAGAGAGGCCGAGCCAACTTGCCCGCACGCCTCTGTACGACCTATCATTAGAACTCAAAGCTCGGATGGTTCCCTTTTCCGGCTGGGAGATGGCGGTGCAGTACGCAGGCATCAGCAGCGAACATCAAGCAGTACGCCAGCAAGCAGGAATGTTCGACATTTCCCACATGGGAAAATTTGGTTTGAGAGGGAAACAAGTAAGAGAAAAATTTCAACCCTTAGTACCCTCAGACTTGAGCCGCTTGCAACCGGGTCAAGCTCAATATACAGTCTTGCTAAATGCCAAAGGCTGCATCTTAGACGACATTATTTTCTACTGCCAAGAACCCGATGCCACTACTAGCGAAGAACGGGCAGTAATCATTGTCAACGCCGCCACTCGCATCAGAGATAAAGCTTGGATTGGCGCCCACTTAGAATTGAGCGGAGTTAGTTTTGCAGACATCTCCACAAACAAAGTTTTAATCGCGATTCAAGGGCCAGAAGCTGTTAGTTTTCTCCAGCCTTTTGTGGAAGACAACCTCGCACCAATTAAGGCATTCTGTCACTTAGAAACAAACCTGCTGGGACAGCCGAGTTTTATCGCCAGAACAGGTTACACCGGAGAGGATGGATTTGAAATTATGGTCGATGCCGAAGTAGGAAAAGAACTCTGGCAAAAACTGTTAACTGCTGGCGTTGTACCCTGCGGTTTGGGTGCGAGAGATACTTTGCGTCTAGAAGCAGCAATGGCACTTTACGGTCAAGATATCGATTACCATACTACGCCTTTAGAAGCGGGATTGGGTTGGGTTGTTCACCTGGACACCAAAGGCGATTTTATTGGGCGGGAGGTTTTGGAACAGCAGAAATCAAATGGAGTATCGAAGCGCTTGGTAGGGTTAGAAATGCAGGGGCGGCACATTGCGCGCCACGGATATCCGGTAATTTTTGAAGGCGAAACAGTAGGAGAAGTTACTAGCGGTACATTATCGCCTACATTGAATCGGGCAGTAGCCCTCGCGGTTGTTCCGGCAAAATTAGCTAAAATCGGTCAGCATTTAGAAGTCGAAATTCGCGGCAAAAACTATCAGGCTAGTGTGGTCAAAAAACCATTTTATCGATCGCCAAACCGCCTCAGTTAAATTAAGTAGGTAAGCCTTAATTTAAGGGTGTTGCTCATAGCAACGGTTGACAATAAAGTATAAGTGTATGTGTTGTTGTGGAACGGGCTTCTAGCCCGTTGCGGTTTCTTTGGTAGGAGTGCATCCAGGACTGATTGAGTTCTTGTGGAACGGGCTAGAAGCCCGTTGCTCATAATTGCGGTCAAGAAGACTCATCTACTAGCTTAGCGAATTTTCGCAAAGTTGCAGCATAGCGATCGCCCGCCACATCCATCAAATCATTATGACCGGCCCCATCAACCCAAAAATTTAATTTCGGCTGCTTCGCCGCTGCAAACAACCGTTCTCCATGCCAAAAATGCACCACCTCATCAGCCTTACCGTGAATCACCAAAACAGGCGATCGAACTTTGCCAATCTTATCAATATTCACAAACTTATCAAAGGGTAAAATCGGAATTCGCGTCAACACCCGAAAAGCCGAAACAAAGGAACTTTCAACCACCAAACCGCCGACTTTTTGCCGGGAAGCCAAATCAATTGTCGGCCCACCGCCTACCGATCGCCCGTAAAGAATAATTTGCTGTGCAGGTACTCCCAACTGTTGGGTTAAATAATTGTAAGCAGCATCAATATCGCGATAAGTATTATACTCAGAAGGCTTTCCCTGACTCGTCCCGTAACCTTGATAATCATAGGCAAATACAGCAAACCCGCTATCTCGAATCTCTCTGATTAGCCACAAAATTCCGTCCAAGTTTTCTGCATTCCCGTGACTGTAAAGTATGGTATATTTAGCTTGCGGGTTAGGAAAATGAACAGCAGAAATTTTCACGCCATTAGCTGAGCCAACTTTAATAACTTCCCCGATATCGCTCTGACTAGATGGGGGAGGTTGAAAAATTAGACGTTCTGAAAAAAACCAACCGTAAAAACACAGAAATGCGTAAATAAAAATTATAGATCGCATCAGTCGTTTGACAGAAAATTCTCCAAAAAGCAAGCGTTTAATATTTTTTTTCCAGTTAGCCATCACGAAAGGCCCATAATTTAATAAGATTTACTTGATACTTTGTTTATTGGGAGAAAAGACATGGCACAATACCCAGAGGACTTGAAATATCTAGACAGCCACGAATACATCCGACTCCAAGGCGACACAGCCACGATCGGCATCACTGAGTTTGCCGCGAATCAATTAGGTGATATCGTATTTGTGGAATTGCCAGAGGTCGGTACAAAGCTGGAAAAAGACGAGGAATTCGGTTCAATTGAGTCAGTGAAAGCAGTTGAAACCTTGATAGCGCCCGTTACCGGCACTGTCGTAGAACGCAATGATGCCATTGTAGAAGACCCTGAGGAGGTGGGGATGGACCCCTACGGCGACGGGTGGCTAGTGAAAGTGCGCGTTGACAATCCCAGCGAAGTCGATGACGCTATGTCTGCCGAGAAATATCGCCAAACCATCGCCGAAGCTGAGTAGTTATGAGTTTTGGGTTTTGGGGTGGGAATTTGGGCATAGGGCTGGTTGATTCCTCGATTCCTCCACCATCCGCCAGGGGTTGAAACCCACGGGGCTTTTAGCACAAGTCGTCTAAAGACGACTGAAATACCAAGCAGTTGGGCGGGGAGTTGCGATAAGTGCGCCTTAATCTACAGTCGGCGACCGACGACTTTAGCTATGAGACAGGGGTTGAAACCCCTGTCGGACTTTGATAGACGGAAAAAATCTTGCTTAGTCGGCGACCGACGACTTTAGCTATGAGACAGGGGTTGAAACCCCTGTCGGACTTTGATGGAGGCAGAAAATCTTGCTTAGTCGGCGACCGACGACTTTAGCTATGAGACAGGGGTTGAAACCCCTGTCGGACTGTCGGACTTTGATAGACGCAGAAAATCTTCCTGGTTTTCTTAGCAAAATGTTACAAACAAAGAAGCAAAAGTCTATTCAGGAGAATCCGCCTTGGTACTCTACAGCCCTCAACTTGAACCCAACCAGCAGCAAAACATTGTTTCCCTCAATGGTTTTGCGGGGCGGCACATTGGCCCGACACCCAGCGAAATCCAGCAAATGCTAGATGTTTTGGGGATTTCCAGCCTTGATGAGTTGATTGACAAAACGGTTCCTGCGGCGATTCGCATTTCTGGGCCCCTACACCTTCCCGAAGCGCAAAGCGAGTACAGCGCTTTGGCAGAATTGAAAGAAATTGCTGCAAAAAATCAGGTATTTCGATCGTACACCGGCACAGGATATCACGACTGCATCACACCCCCGGTCATCCAGCGGAATATCCTAGAAAATCCCGGCTGGTATACAGCTTACACTCCCTACCAAGCCGAAATTGCTCAAGGGCGATTGGAAGCTTTGCTGAACTTCCAAACCATGATAATTGACCTCACTGGTTTGGAAATTGCCAACGCTTCTTTGCTGGATGAAGGGACAGCGGCGGCGGAAGCGATGGCGGTGAGTTACGGCGCCAGCAAAAAGGGGGCAAAAGCGTTTTTTGTTTCCCAAGATTGCCACCCTCAAACTGTGGAAGTGGTGCAAACTCGCGCTAAGCCGCTGGGAATTGAGGTAATTGTCGGCGACCATCAAAGCTTTGAGTTCGATCGTACAATTTTCGGCGCTCTCGTGCAATACCCCGCCACAGACGGCGCAATTTACGACTATAGGGATTTTATTCGATCGGCACACGAAGTCGGCGCATTAGTCACAGTAGCCGCCGACATTTTGAGCCTGTGCTTGCTTACACCCCCCGGCGAATTCGGCGCGGATATAGCCGTAGGAAGCACTCAGCGCTTCGGAGTGCCGATGGGATTCGGAGGACCCCACGCAGCCTATTTCGCGACGCGAGAAGAGTTTAAACGGCAAGTTCCGGGGAGAATTGTCGGCGTTTCTCAAGATGCCAACGGCAAATCAGCGTTGCGTTTGGCTTTGCAAACTCGCGAACAGCACATCCGCCGCGAAAAAGCAACCAGCAATATTTGTACTGCTCAAGTTTTGCTGGCAGTGATGGCGAGTATGTATGCTGTTTATCACGGCCCGTCTGGACTGAAAGACATTGCTGAGAAAGTAAGGAGTTTAACAGCACTTTTGGCATCCGGTTTAAGAAGTTTCGGATACAAAATTGGTTCTCAACCTTTCTTCGATACTTTGCGGGTAGAATTGGGAGACAAACCGCTGTCAGAACTTCTAGAAGCTGCTAAAGTTCGCCAAATTAATCTCCGAGTTTTCGATGATTCGACAGTGGGAATCACTTTAGATGAAACAGTCACCGCTGAAGACGTGCAAGAGTTGTGGAAAATTTTTGCCCAGGATAAGGATTATATCAGGGCTGACGGGGAGAATGCTCTCAACATTGCGCTGGATGCAGAGGCATTGAGTTCCTATTTGACCTTACCAGATTTTTGCGATCGCACCAGCAGCTATCTCGCCCATCCAGTTTTCAACAGCTACCATTCAGAAACTGAACTTTTGCGCTATTTGCACCGTTTAGAAGCCAAGGATTTATCGTTAAATACATCGATGATTCCGTTGGGTTCTTGCACCATGAAATTGAATGCAACAGCGGAGATGATGCCGGTGACTTGGGCGGAATTTGGCAATATACATCCCTTTGCACCCCGCGATCAAACTCGCGGCTATCAAATGATGTTCGTGCAACTAGAACAGTGGCTGGCAGAAATCACCGGTTTTGCGGGAATTTCTTTGCAGCCAAACGCCGGTTCTCAAGGCGAATACGCGGGTTTGTTAGTAATTCGTCAATACCACGAACACCGAGGCGAATCTCACCGAAATATCTGTTTGATTCCCCAGTCAGCCCACGGTACGAATCCGGCTAGCGCAGTGATGGCGGGGATGAAAGTAGTTGCTGTCGAGTGCGATTCCCAGGGCAATATTGATGTTGCAGATTTACATAAAAAAGCAGAGAAACACAAAAATGAACTGGCAGCTTTGATGGTGACATATCCATCAACGCACGGTGTTTTTGAGGAAGAAATTACAGAGATTTGCGATATTGTCCACAACTGCGGCGGACAAGTTTATATGGACGGCGCCAATATGAATGCTCAAGTTGGTTTGTGCCGCCCCGGTGATTTTGGTGCTGATGTTTGCCACTTGAATTTGCACAAAACTTTCTGTATTCCCCACGGCGGCGGCGGCCCTGGTATGGGCCCGATCGGGGTAATGTCTCATTTAGTAGAATTTTTGCCCAGTCAGTCTATTCTTAACACTCAACAGTCAACAGTCAACAGTCAACAGTCAACAGTCAACAGTCAACAAAAATCAGTTGGTGCTATTTCCGCAGCGCCTTGGGGGAGTGCTAGCATTTTGACTATTTCTTGGATGTACATTCGGATGATGGGAGGAGTGGGTTTAACTGAGGCAACAAAAGTAGCAATTCTTAATGCTAATTACATGGCAAAACGCTTAGAATCTTACTATCCGGTTTTGTACAAAGGGAAAGCTGGTTTAGTGGCGCACGAGTGTATTCTGGATTTGCGATCGCTCAAAAAGACAGCAGGCATTGAAGTCGAAGATATCGCCAAACGCCTGATGGATTACGGCTATCACGCGCCGACAGTTTCTTGGCCGGTTGCTGGTACGGTAATGGTGGAACCGACGGAAAGCGAATCAAAGCAGGAATTAGACCGTTTTTGCGATGCGATGATTGCGATTCGAGGCGAAATTGCGGAGATTGAAAAAGGTAATGTTGACACGCAAAATAACGTCTTGAAAAATGCGCCGCACACCGCAGAATCTCTGATGGTTGATGAGTGGAATCGTCCTTATACTCGCGCGCAAGCGGCTTATCCGGCACCTTGGACTCGCGAACATAAGTTTTGGCCGGCGGTGGGCCGGATAGATAATGCGTTTGGCGATCGCAATTTTGTCTGTTCTTGTTTGCCAATGGAGGCTTACACTTAAGAAACCTGGTTTTTCGCCCCAATTAAAACTGTTAACTAAATCTCGGAAAAAACCCGGTTTCTGAACCTCACCCAAAGCCCCAAGAAACCGGGTTTTTTCAACAATACCTAACTACCACCCACAAACTCCGAAAAAACCCGGTTTCTCAACCTCACGCGACAACTAAACAAAAATTCCCCCGTCTCAGCTATAATCAAAACCATCATCCCCACATCCTCACCACCCACCATGAGGCACTGGCCCCCCGGACAACAACTGCACCAAGGCAAATACCTAATCGAAGAAATTCTCGGCTGCGGCGGATTCGGTGTCACCTACCGCGCCCAAAACATCAAAGAAGGTAAAGCCGTCGCCATCAAAACCCTAAATGCCAACGTTCAAAGTAAACCAAACTTTCAGGAATTACAAACCAAATTTGTCAACGAAGCCTTATCTTTAGCCAAGTGCAGCCATCCCCACGTCGTCCCAGTTTACGAAGTATTTCCCGAAACGGTGGGAAATATCGAATTGTGGTGCATGGTGATGGAATTAATCGACGGGATTGACTTAGTAAGCCATCTCGAAGATAACGGCATTTTGTCGGAAGAGAAAGCTTTGCCAATTATTAAGCAAGTGGGAAGGGCCCTGAGTTTTGTTCACAAGCAAGGATTTACTCACCTCGATGTTAAACCCGAAAATGTTATGCTCAGAAAGCGGGGTTTTGAAGCAGTTTTGATTGATTTTGGCATGGCGCGACAGGCGACGACACCGGGGAAATTGAGGACAAATACTAATTCCGGTACAAAGTCTTACGCACCTATTGAATTATCAGAAAAACGCGCTGAACTTGGTGCTTATACAGATGTTTATTCCTTAGCAGCAACGCTTTATGTCATGTTGACTGGTGAGTTGCCGTTTCCGTCGCAATTCAGGAAGCAAAAAATTGCTTTAACTCCGCCAAAGCAATTCAATTCTGAGATTAGCGACAGGGTGAATGCGGCGATTATGAAAGGGATGGAGTTGGAACCGCAAAATCGCCCGCAGTCAGTGCAGGAATGGTTGGATTTGCTGATACCAAAACCAGTGGTATTGCCATCACCAAAAGTTAGCCCTCAGCCAGCACAAAAATCTTTTGAAACGCCGCCAAAACCAGCGCCTCCTGAGACTGCGCGGGTGATTTCAGCCGTGGGGATGGATTATACAAACTTGCGGAATTTATTAGTGGCCAAAAAGTGGCGAGAAGCCGATAAGGAAACGACGAGAGTGATGTTGAAGGTGGCGGGTAGGGAGAAAGAAAGATGGCTGGATAGAGGAAGTATTGAAAAATTCCCCTGCGAGGATTTGCGTACCATTGACCAACTTTGGGTCAAATACAGCAATGGGCGCTTCGGCTTTTCGGTGCAGAAGCGCATCTATCAAAGTTTGGGGGGAACTAGGGAATATGATGAAAAAGTATGGACAGCGTTTGGCGACAAGGTAGGCTGGAGGCTGGATCGCTATATGTTGTACTACAAAGACCTCATTTTTTCAGAGAAAGCACCAGAAGCTCACCTCCCGGTGGGGTGTCATTGTGCTTTGGTTATTGGGAGGTGGGGGTTGGGGTGGGGGGTGTTGGGTTGCTTTATATTCTTCTCTCGCTTCGAGACTTGCAAAGTGATAGTACCGTCCCCTGAGCTTACAGTACCGTCCCCTGATCGTAGTCGAAGGACAACCCCTGAGCCTAACCCAATTCCGTCCCCTGAGACTACGCGGTTAGTTTCAGCCGTGGGGATGGATTATACAAACTTGCGGGATTTATTGGCGGCTAAAAAGTGGGAAGAAGCCGATAAGGAAACGCGGAGAGTTATGTTGAAAGTGGCGGGTAGGGAGTACGCAGGATCGCTGGATACAGAAAGTATTAAAAAATTCCCCTGCGAGGACTTGCGTACCATTGACCAACTTTGGGTAGAATACAGCAATGGGCGCTTCGGCTTTAGCGTGCAGAAGCGAATTTATCAAAGTTTGGGGGGAACTAGGGAATATAATTGGGAAGTTTGCGCCAAGTTTGGCGACAAGGTAGGCTGGAGAAAAAATGACGAATGGCTGTACTACTACGAAGACCTCACTTTTTACGAAGAAGCTCACCTCCCTATGGGAGTGGAGGGTCGATGGGTTATAAGGATGGGCGGAAGACGGAGTGGGGAGTGCGATTGGAGATTTGGAGAGGTTTGTTGGGCTCTCTTCTGTCGCGTCGAGACTTGTAAACTGTAACATCTAAGCGTTTCAGGATTTCATAAAAAAGATTTATTACAAAGCCCAAAACCACGAAATCATGCCCTGTCTACATTTCCGACGGGATTGTCAGGACATAACGAGCAAATAATCAAAGTAAAATCAATCTCAGAAACCGGGTTTCTGCGATAACTTATGTATCATCACCTAGATTCAGGAAGAAACCCAGTTTCTACCTCCCCACCAACAACCTCCGAACCCCATAACTTAGAAACAAAATTTGTAGTTTGCATCAACAATCAAGACTATCCCGCATCATTGGAAATGCGAAAAATCTACCAAATAATCCCGGATAATCGCGCTGGGGAACATCAATTGATCCGAGTTATTGATGAATCTGGCGAAGATTATTTGTATCCAGTTTCATATTTTGTACCCATCGCATTGCCGCAAGCTGTAGCAGCCGTATTTGCCTAGTAGAAACTATCAATTCTATTACGCACTTCGACTAAAGAAACCAGGTTTTTACTTGATCTGTCGGTGGGAACGAAATATTATCGTAAAAAACCCGGTTTCTGAGCTTACGCACTTCGTAAAGAAACCGGGTTTTTACTGAAGCTGTCGGTGGAAACGAAATATTATTGTCGTAAAAACCCGGTTTCTGAGTCAATCTCAAGGAGTATCCATGATTTTTCGGAGAAACCGGGTTTTTGGCCTCAGTCGCATAAACTCTATCCTCGATCGAACTCATTAGTATGTGTGTTCCGATAAGTCCCGACATCTACCGTATGAATGATTATGCGATCGATCCGGCCCTGGCGCAAGAGTTGCGAATTCCGGTGGAACGCTGGGGGGCAAATCACACCAGCCGCTACAACTGGTTAGTCGATTCTTCCAACGGCGGCGATGACTTCTTTTTCGTCGGTGGCGGCGAAAGTGTGTGTAGGATTGGTTTCAACCGCCTAGTATAAAAGGGGCTTTAAACTATTAAGCATTTACCATCCAAGCAACACACTTTTGCATTTGATTGCTCATTGTTTGTCGATCGGCATTATACCTGCGGCCGTGTCCCGGCAACACCCATTCAAACGAATAATTAGCCAAATTCTGCATAGATTTGATTTGTTCCGGCCAAGAATACCAACAGACTTCGCGAAAGCCAACTAGCTGCTGCAAACTTTCCGACCAAGCAAGATGGTCGCCGCTGAACAAAAACTTGTCATTGTAAAGCAAAACTGTGTGACCTTTCGTGTGGCCGGGAACAGATATAATCAACAAATCATCGGCTATTTGATGCGGTTTGCTGCCCGACAATTGAATTTCTACACTGCGAGTATCCGCATTAATTTCGTCCGCATGAAGGATGCGATCGCACCCAAAATGGTCGCGGTATCTTTGATGGTCTGCTACGTCGTCGCGGTGAGTCAAGTACAGATAGCGAATGCCACCCATTGCTTCTATGTTTTTGACTAGCGGCGGCACAAAACGCGGAGAATCAACTAAAACATTGCCCTCTGGACGGACAATTAAATAGCTAGCAGCACCGTAGGATTTCTCTGAATGGTAGCCGCAGTGATAAACATTTTCTGTTACGAGTGCGGGCAACTGTTGCTGAACTTCTTTGATGTTTTTGGGTTTTTCAACAGTGCCGATAGAACTTGTGGGACAAGACAAAAGAGCTGCGAGCGATCGCATTTCTTCAGTTTCATTAGTTGGCTGGTGGTAAACCGCAGACTGTTCTCCTGCTTGAGTAAATACTTCAGGTGCCATCCACCGACAAGTATCACAGTCAATGCAGGTACTGTCTACATAAAAGTTACCGTTAATATTTTCAGTACGCCTCCGATTAATGTTAGCCATTTTTCTACCTCTTAATAACCCATATAAATTATAGTAACTTACTATAACGACTACCCCCGACATCCTGCCGGAGGTTTAAACCTCTGTTTCACAGCACAATCCGGTTAAAATTCACCTCTTGCACCATTCTCAAGAACGGGCTCTTCGGCCCGTTCCACAAGAGATTAATTTTCTCGCTTCACAGGCCGAAGAGCCCGTTCCTAAAAGGCTAATTGAGAATGGTGCAAAATATAAGTTTCAATCAACAATTCTACTGCTGGTTCTGGTCTGCTGGAAAAGCACCAGCTTTCACCGCTACAGTAACAGGTTGTCCGCCGCGGCTCAATTCAAGCTGCAAATCGCTGCCCACTGTACTTTTCTCAACAATTTCTTGTACGCTGCCAGCATCGCTGACTTCTTTACCGTTGATTTTCTTGATCACATCAGCAAGGCGAACTCCAGCTTGTGCCGCCGGAGAATTTTTCGCAACTCCCAAAACTAACACGCCTTTATCTTCAGTCAGCCTCAATTTGGTGTTGGGATTTTGATTAAATTCTTTCTTGATTTCGGGAGTAATGCTCAACATCCGAACGCCGAGATAAGGATGTTGGGCTTTTCCTGTTGTTTCTAACTGCTCAGCAATTTGTTGTGCTCGATCGATCGGAATCGCAAAACCCAATCCTTGAGCGCCTTGAATAATCGCCGTATTCATGCCGATAACTTGACCGCGCTGGTTCAGCAGCGGACCGCCGGAATTGCCGGGATTGATCGCAGCGTCGGTTTGAATAAAGCTGACGCGCTTGTCGGGAACGCCGACATCGGCGCTAGAACGGCCTGTAGCGCTAATAATTCCCACAGTCACGGTATTGTCCAAACCGAGGGGATTGCCGATCGCGATCGCCCATTCTCCCGGCTGTAATTCTTCAGATTTGCCCAAACTCACCACAGGCAAATTGTTAGCTTCAATTTTAACAACAGCCACATCAGTAACTGTATCTACGCCTAAAACTTTGCCGACAAATTCGCGGCCGTCCTTCAGTTTTACCGTCACCGTATCCGCGCCGTCAACAACGTGAGCGTTAGTCAAAATGCGGCCGTCGGAACCAAAAACAAAACCCGAACCCGAACCCCTTTCTACCCGATTTCCCGGTTGAATGGGAGATTCCGGGCCGAAGAAGCGGCGGAATTGTTCGGGGATTTCATCTGGAACTTGGTTCGTCACCGTGCGAGAAGAATTGATCCGCACCACTGCAGGGCCGACTTCCTGAACAACTTTAGTGACAAAATTAGAGTCTTGAGAGGGTAATATATTTGCAGGCAATGCTGAGATTGGTGCTGCAGGTGAAGGTTGAGCTTGAATCGCGTTAGAACTTCCAGGAACTTGAGAAGTTAGGGCATTGCACCCAACAGTTGCAGTGGAACCGAGTAAAAGCAGAGATAAAAAAGCAATTTTTTTCGGGAAAGCAAAACTGCTAGAACGCTGAGCTGCAGGCATATTTTTGGTTGACACAGTATTGATTTGGTGGGAGCTAGAACGAGAGTTATAATTATGGTTTTGCATTTTTAGCACCTACTGTAATTAAATTACAACCAAAGGTTGTTTAATTTTAATTCAAGCATTGATGAACTCTGCTTGACTGGTGGGGTTTACCCTACAAGCTGGGGTAAAAACCGGACAGTCGCAGGCAAATTGTTTGTGGATTCAAGCTTTTGAGTGCGATCGAACTTGGTCGGCACTGGTAAATTATGGCCTGAGCGGGATAATACAAACTACGCAACCCTGCTCGGATATTCCGCATTTCTCGCGAAAAGTTCACAAAAAAATTGATATCCGAAGTCAACAACAATCCGGGACTCACAAAAACCTGGTTTCTACGCCAAATCTTCGTTGTGAGCGATCGGCGTTAACGTATAAACGCGGTTTTTCACTCCGGCTGCATCCACCACAGGAGCTAAAGCACCCGGAAAGCCTAAGCCTCAAGCAGGAAGTAAAAAACCTGTAAATTCTCAAGCTAAAGTATTAACTAAACCTCAGTCAAAATAACCGGAAAAACTCTGTTAAAATCTAAAATTTTCACCTAGTTGGCAATTTTATTGCTCCATAGGTTCAATCGAACTAACCGAATCGATTTCCCTCGACTTGTGCCTCGAAGTTTCCAAAATATCAACAGTATTCTTAATAAAACCAGCCATCGGCACAGCAACTAACAAACCTGCTACTCCCGCCACCTTAACCCCCACCAGCAGCGCCACTAAAATCCACACGGGATTGAGACCGATAAAACCGCCTAATAACCGAGGAGCAACCCCGCTTTCAATTATTTGCTCAATTACTGTAGCGACAGCTAAAACTGTGACGCCAAGCCAAAAGTTGTTTAATGCGATCAGCAAACTGACAATACAAATACTTAAAGGTGCCCCGAAGGGAATTATGGTCATTACACCCACACCCAAACCGAACAGCAGTCCGAAGGGAACTCGCAAAATTAAGAAAGCAACAGTCATCGACAGTCCCATCAAACCCGCCAAAGTTGCTTGCCCGACGAAGTAGTTGTGGAAGCTGCGCGCCAGCAACTGTCGCAATTGAAGGCTCAGCTTGAAGGGAAACCATTTAAACAAGCCTTCCCAAACGCGATCGCCGTGCAATAGCAAGTAGAATGTCACGACTATTGTGAGGAGGAAATTCAACAGGCTGTCTGCAGCACCCAAGCCAAATTTGAGAACTTCACCAGTGAGTGACTGCAATTGAGATGAAAGTCGATCGCTCAATTGGCTGGTCAAACCGCTGACATCAATGCGGAGATTGCGATTTTCCGCCCACTTGTGGAACGCTTCAATCTGTTCTGTGCCAGAAACTATCCAAGTCGGCAGTCGGGTGGCGAGTTCCGTGATTTGGTTTAGCAGAATCGGGGCGAGAGTGATACCTAAAACCACCAATATCAGTAAAGTCAAAAACAATACCGACAAAACTGCTCGATCGCGCTTCAGGCCGTATCTGTGCAGAAAGCGCACTGGATAATCTAGCAAAAAAGACAGCACTGTAGCGACGACCAAAACTGTAATCAGGGCGCGAAAATATTCAAAGACTAGGAGGGCTAACCAGCAGTTGAGTACCGCTAGGGGAAATACCAGTCCGTAAGTCCACCACTGCGGCAGTTGAGTGAAACGTCTCATCTAAGTTAATCGAGCTAAAATTTGAGATGCAAGATGCGAGATTGACACTGCTATTTGCCGTTCTCCGTTAACCATTTTATGGTGCATTTATTTATACCCGACCGCTGAAAATTCCCAGTTGCTCGACCAGCAGCGGAAATTGGGTTGCTGGCAGGCACTGCCTGCCACAACCATGTTATATCGTTTCCGCTGGTATGGATATATCACCTGCGAAAAAAATATTTTTTGCTGTTGGCAAGGCAGCATTTTGCAGCGCGCGATTCAACCTTTTTCCCCGTGCCGTTCGAGAGCTAATTGAATTAAACGGTCTACTAATTCCGGAAAAGAAATGCCGTCCGCTGCCCACATTTGCGGATACATACTGGTAGCTGTAAAGCCGGGAAAAGTGTTGATTTCGTTAATCAAAACTTCTCCGGTTGATTCAATGTAGAAAAAGTCTACTCGCGCTAAACCTGCCGCGTCTACAGCCAAAAATGCTTGCACTGCCATTTCTTGGATTTGCGAGACGATCGCACTGCTGACTTTTGCCGGGATTGAGCAGTCGGCTTGTCCCAGGGTATATTTAGTTTCGTAATCGTAGAAATCGCTTTGAAAAGTAATTTCTCCCACCGTTGAAGCTTTGGGGTTGTCGTTACCCAAAACTGCACATTCTAATTCTCTAGCAACCACACCCGCTTCAACAATTATCCGCCTGTCGTAGCTGGCGGCGCTGTCGAGGGCTGCTTCTAACTCAGCGCGCGATCGAGCTTTAGAAATTCCCACAGACGAACCCAAATTCGCCGGTTTAACAAAGCAAGGATAGCCCAAATCTGCTTCAATTTTATCACAGAGTTTGGGGAAAACGCAAGGATTAGACCAGATTTCGGAACGGTTGACAGCGACGTATTTTACCTGCGGCAAACCAGCCTGAGCAAAAGCCATTTTCATCGCAATTTTATCCATTCCCAGCGCCGAACCTAAAACCCCGGAACCGACAAAAGGAACTTGCATTAATTTCAGCAACCCTTGCACCGTACCGTCTTCGCCATTTGGGCCGTGCAAAACAGGGAACCAAACATCTACGGCATTAAAATTAGGAAACTGTCCAGCGGGAGAGTCGTTTTGTCCTGTTTGTTCCTCTATTTCCAGAGGTTTTCCGCTGGCTAAGACTTGTTGAGGTAATGTTCCCGACAGCCAGCGGCCGTTTTTTTGGATATAAAAGGGCAGAACTTCGTATTTAGAGACATTTTCGTCAGCAGCGAGGGCGCGGGCGATCGCCCGCGCCGAACTAATTGAGACTTCGTGTTCCCCCGATCGCCCCCCGAACAATAGCCCGATCCGCATCTTTGTCATTTTTCAATACTCCCGGTACTTTTTGACAAATATACACGCAGTTAGCGCAGCTATCACAGGAAGTATGCGACAGAAACTGAGAATTCAGCTTACCAGAAAGAATTGGTTTAAAGCCCCAAGCCCGATCGGGGAGAAATTAAAAGAAAACTATTCATTACTCCAATCCTCTTCCTTTTAGGTAGAGGTCGCTGTCAACTGTCAACTGTCAACTGTCAACTGTCAACTGAATGAAAGCATTTCCCCCGTCAAACTAAAAGCGCGAATATCTGTAATTTTAACCCGCACAATTTTACCTGCCAATTCCGCAATATCGCCCTTAAAAAATGTGAGGCGATTGCCGCGAGTGCGTCCCATCACCTGAGTGGAATCTTTAAGATTTTGGGCTTCCACCAAAACCTCTTCAGTGCGTCCGAAATAGCGCTGCGATCGTTCCATCGCCGTTGTTGTCACCACATGATTGATCCGTTGCAGGCGATCGGCTTTCACCTCCTCACTCAACTGATTTTCCCACAAAGCCGCCGGCGTTCCCGGGCGAGGCGAATAAGCCGCAGTATTCACCAAATCGAAACCAACATCTTCGATCAACTTCAAAGTCTTCTCAAACTGCGCTTCCGTCTCGCCGGGAAAACCGACAATCGCATCCGCAGTAATCGAAGCATCCGGCATATAACGGCGAATTGTATCAATAATCCGGCGGTATTTTTCCTGAGTATAACCCCGCGACATCGCCTTCAAAATATCATTATCTCCCGACTGAAAAGGAATGTGAAAATGTTCGCAAACCTGCGGTAATTCCGCACAAGCCTTAATCAATCTCTCTGTAAAATAGCGCGGGTGGCTAGTAGCAAATCTGAGGCGATCGACACCAGGCACATCCTGCAAAAAATAAAGCAAATCCGTCAAAGTATGCTGGTTGCTGCCGTCCGGTTTTGTCCCCGGCAAATCGCGCCCGTAAGCATCAATATTTTGCCCCAACAAAGTTACTTCCTTGTAACCTTGGCGGCCCAAATCCTCCATTTCCGCGCGAATTGCCTCCGGCATTCGCGACTGTTCAACCCCGCGAACATTCGGGACAACACAATAAGTGCAGCGTTCATTGCAGCCGTAAATTACATTCACCCAAGCAGTCACCTTGCTGTCGCGGCGCGGCTTAGTAATATCCTCCATAATCTCAACAGCTTCTGTAGCGACAACTTGATTGCCCTCAAAAACTTGTTCCAGCAAATCTTCAAGTCGGTTAGCGTGTTGCGGCCCCATTACTAAGTCTAATTCCGGCACTCTCCGCAGCAGCGCTTCACCTTCCTGCTGCGCCACGCATCCAGCTACAACTAAAGTTAAACCCGGTTCTTGGCGCTTGCGATGAGCTTGCCTTCCGAGGTTAGAATAAACTCTTTGTTCGGCATTGTCGCGAATTGTGCAAGTATTGTAGAGAATCAAGCTAGCTTCGTTCGGGTCTTCCGAGAACTCAAAGCCCATATTTTCCAGAATGCCGGCCATCCGTTCCGAGTCGGCTTTATTCATCTGGCATCCGAAAGTAGTGATGTGATAGCGGCGGGGTTTAACGGTCATGGCGAATTGCAGGCAAATAAAAAATATAGGTTTTCAACCTCAACCAACTATTATATAACACATCTAAACCCTTTGTGAACTTTTATTTTTCTCCGTCTTTTCTCTTTCTCAGACCCTCTGCAACTCTTTAGACTTATTGCATAAATCTTTGATGGATAGGGGAAACCGCAGATAAACGCAAATGCCTTTCAAGATAGTTTGTGAAGGCATACAATCTTGCCTATTAAAAAAACCGCTTTCACAAATCTGTAGGGTGTGTGAGGCGCGGCGATTAACTTGCGCTACCGACAATCAATCTTAAAGCGCGCGTCACGCACCAAAATCTAGTTTTGGCAGTGCGTAAATGTTAAAAATCTTACAGTTTGAATTCAAAAATTACTCGCCCTCACGCACAACAGCGAAAGTCCTGACGCTAAGGTTTATTGGGGCGTATTTCTCTATTTATTTTGTCTGTAAAAACTGTAAAATTGTTCTGGCAATACCTTGTGCAGCCAAATAAGGAACCCCATTGCCAACAGTTTTAAACATATTAGTCAACGTCATCTTTGCCGGTAGTGCAAAATCTTTTGGCAGTGACTGAATAGCCAGTGTTTCTGCAACAGAAAGCCGACGAAGTTTGTAAGGGTGCAAGTGAACTTCGTTATTGCCGTAACAAGCTGTGGGCGAATAACGCCATCGGTGCAATCGCTTGAAAGATTTTTTTGAATCATCTCCTTCATCAACGGAAGCAAACCGCTTAATGCCTGCTTTGGGTTGGAAATAGTGTTTGGCATTGGGATGGTTCAGAACGTCATTTTTTTGGAACCAAAACTCAACGGTTAACTCTTTGGGAATACCATCGGGGCAAGGCAACAAACTATCGCCTGCAAAGGCAGTTCTATTCGGCCAAGGATGAGAAAAAATTTCTGATTTGGGATATAATATCTGACTTTGCCAAGGAAATAAACTTTCGGATAACATTTGGCTTTTTTCATCTAGGGAAATGCCCAGATTTTTGACAAGGTTTTTTCTAATCCCAATCAAAATTATTCTATCTCTATCTTGCGGAACCCCGTATTCTATCGCATTAATTAAACGTTCCGCAAAAACGTATCCCGAACCCGCCAACTGATGTTTTAGTTCGTCGTAAAAAACTTTATGCTTTTTGGTTTTCCACAAACCTTTGACATTTTCAAATAAAAAGAAATCTGGCTGCTGCTGACAAATCAATTCAATGTATGAAGCAGAAAGTTGACCTTTATCTCCTTCTTGACCCCGGTTTTTGCCGCCAATAGAAAAGTCAGGACAAGGCGGCCCCGCGATAAATCCTACAATATCGTGATGCTTCCGGGCATCCTGCATCAATTCCCGCAGGCGAAAAGCTGGTTTTCCCCCTACAAGTCGAGTTACATCTGCTTCCTCTCCTTCGCAATATCCGTATTCTGGTAGCGGCAAATTCAGGCACTGCCGAGAATAGCGGTATGCTTGCATGAAAGGTGGGAAAATTTCATTGACATACGCTACATTAAAGCCGATCGACTCAAAACCCAGATCGAGCAAGCCAGAACCCGAAAAAAACGAGAAAATACAGGGGATGGGGAATTGGGAATTGGGCATGGGGAATTGGGAATTGGGCATGGGGAATTGGGAATTGACCGAGGCGGGGCGGGTTTATGAGATTATTAATTTGAGGCAATTATTATTTGTAAAACCCGCCCCTACAGGCATCACAAAAATCACACAATATTATTACAACCATTGCCCGCCTCGGAAACGCCAGTGGGGAAACAAAATCCGCATCAGTGTTTGGGATGCCAGATAAATAGCCAGCCACACTAAACTATAATGCAAAGCAAAAGCTCCCAAGTCAAAATCTTGTGCAGGTATTCCCGGCAAACTGATAACTTTGATTAAAAATAACACAAAAAGCGCCTCCCAAATTCCAGCGAGCAATTGAAACGCGCCGGGCCAATCTCGATCCCAGCGGAACTTTTGGATGTATATATATAAAGCATCCCAGCCGAAGCCAAAAATCGCTACATACCCTAAAATCCAGAAAAAAATTGAGCCTGATTGGGAGGTAATTAAACCCAGACAAAAGGGCAGCGTTACTAAAACGCCTGCGGTTGCAAATAACAGTAACCGAGTTTGCCAGCGGCCGAATAAGGTGGGAGTCATGCGATTTTAGATTTTAGATTTTAGATTTTAGATTGAATGGCAAAATTGTTCGATTTTGAATTGAGATTTTAGATTTTAGATTGAACGCGAAGCTTGTTTAAATCAATTAAATCCCGTACATGGCTTGTTCCCGAACTTCGTCCTTCAAGTTAGTCGGGAGATTTATTGAAAATCCACTTCAACCACTGCACGAACGATCGCCAAACGCTCAATTTACGCACACCTGCAGCTTGGTTGGCGGCCAGACTTTCAACCGATCGCAAGGCGGCGTATTGCAAGCCCAAAAAACTGTCTACCGGCGCGTAAGGCCCCCCCAAAGTAATCGCGCCTGCTGCGTATACCCGGCCTTCTGTGTTGCTAGCAGAAGAATTCCGCAATTCTGGCACTTCAAAATCGTTGTTAACACTCAGCCGGCCCAAACCGTTGAGGGGAAGATTGTATTGAGCTACCAAATCGTTTAATAGGGGACTGGTTTTTACCTTAGCGTCCAAACCCGTAGCATCAATAATAAAATCAGCCTCTAACTTAATTTGCCCCTTGAGTTCCTTCTCCTGAATGTACGTCACCGTGCGGTTTTGACTGTCGCGCTCGACTCGCTCGACTTCCCCGAAGGTAATTTGATACCATCCTTGACTTAAACCTTCTTTGACAATTCGCCGCCAGTCGCTGCGCTGGGCTGTAGTAGTTCCGCCCCAGTCGGTGAGCAACTGCGGGCGAAATTCGGGGGCGGCTTGTTCCAAAAGTACGCGGAGTTCTCCGCCCCAGCAAGCTTTCGGCCAGTTGAAAGGTTGAAATTCGTAGTGATTTTCGACGCTGCGCTGAGCGAGGTTAAATTTGTTGCCCTGGGGTTTGGGCGATCGCATCAAATGCAATACTTGAATATTGCGGTTGCGCTGTCGCGCTTCGTAAATCCGCTGCACCACCCGCGAAGCCACAATTCCCCGGCCTCTAATTAACACGCTGCCGCCGCTGGCCTCCAATTTTTCGTAAACGCCGTCGTGGTTTTCGTAAGCGTTGACAACCGACTCAAAATCCTGGGTTTTTTCGCGGTAAGCTTGCAAGTCAGGCAGAAATTGAATCGCGGGATAGCCGGTGGCTAAGTGTACGTATTTGGCGATTAAAAAAGCGTGGTCGCGGCGATCCGCATTCGATCGAGAATAAGCGATCGCGTACCTGCCGTCATCTGTTTTGCGAATTCCCCGCACTCTACCGTAGCGAAACATCTGATTCCACCCAATTCGATCGACTTCCCTGTCAATAGAATCAAACACATTCCCCGCGCGAGGCGTATAAGTTTCGGCAAAAGTCGGTTCGGCAAACACCTGCCACATCAACTTTAACGACATCCCCAAACGCCCTTTGTGCAATTCCCGCCAAGCTTCCCGCAAAGCATAGGGAGGCCACCCCCAAATGTTGTCTGGACAAGAGTCAGAATTCGATCGCAGCCGTTCCCGCAGCGGAATTTGAGAATTCAGGCACAACCGACGGTAGCGGGCGTAAGGCTGCTCTTCCATGCCCAAAACCGCAATTCGATCTGTTTTCACCCCGCAAATTCTCAGCAAATCCACCCACATCAAGCTGCCCAAACCCCCGCCAACGGCAGCCCAATCAACTTCTGCCAGAGGGAGTCCCATAGATTGGAGCGATCGCATTGACACTTGAGAAGCGTGCAAAAATGCGATCGGCGGAAATTCTCCCCTACTACCTGTTTGAGGAAGCGGCGACACCGGAGGCTGGCCCAACCCGGGGTCTGGCCCATTGGTCTGCGGGTTAAAGAAAATGTGAGAATTGACCGACGGCGTTTCTGGGGAATTAACAGCAAAAGAAATGCCGATCGCGTAGGGCCCAACTTGCAGCATATCCCCGTTTGCCAGCACGCACCGGGTTTGACGAACCCCGTTAACAAAAGTACCGTTGCGGCTGCCGGTGTCAGTAACTAAAATACTGTTACCTTCGGTACCAATCACTGCGTGAAAGCGAGAAACTTGACTGCTGCTGAGGGCAATTCGAGAAACTCGTTTCCCGTTAATTGTGGCGGGCATAGCATCAAAAATTCGTCCCAAAGCGATGGGTAAGTCGAGTATGGGGGATCGACAATCCCCCGTAGCTGTATCTGTCCAAGTCAGTCGCAGGCGCAAGGGTTGAGAATTCATGATTATTTTTTAAACATCAGCCGTCGGCTTTGAGCTTTCTGCAAAAAAAGATTTTTGAAGTTGAGAGTGTTTAGCCGATAGCCAGACTTTCCATTTTTCAAACTTTCACGGAGAGATCACCACACTCGCCGCCGCCGCCAAAGAAGTACCGCACCACGGACACCCCGCATTCAACTGGGCGTAAGGCGAAATTCGGCTGCATTTGGGACACTGCAAACCATATTTTGAAGGCCCCGTCGGCTGAAAGTTACCAGGTGCGGGAGGCCCGGACAGCAAAACTGTCTGGGGCGCGGCTACCTGCACCTGTGTCACATTCACCACCTCAATTTGCACTTGGCCTAAATGGATGTGGCTTCCCGAGTTCAATTTTGCTTCGCCTCGGGCGAGAATTTGTCCATCTACTAGGGGGGGATTGCTTTCGCGCAAATTCCGCACTGCATACTCCTGCAATTCCTGATTAAAATATATTTCAACGTGCAGCCCGGATACGCTGGGATGGGAAAATACTATATCGCACTTCGCCGGATCGCGCCCTAGCCTCACGGTTCCCGGATTTTTGCTCGGCTGTCCGTTTTGAATTGTCTGAGTTTGGCGCACCCCAGCTTCTGTCCATGCTAAAGTGAGCTGGTTGGTCATTCGATTTTAGATTTTAGATTTTAGATTTTTGATTGACTTGCGCTCTTATAAATTCGGGGGACGCAAGGATTTTCGATTTGGGATCGGTCCCACCGATCGATCGCGTGGCGGGTACCACCTTTGAAGGTCTTGGTCATGATTGTATGGTTTGCTCAAAAATATAAAAAAATATTAACTGATTTATTTTGAGGACGGACTTCGCCATCAACAAACTTAATTAGAATTATTGAGGCCGACTCGATCGCACTTCTAAAAATATTACGTGCCGCTATACAAAAAAGCCCTCGATTCGGGGCTTTTTGTGCTGGTATTGGCTTTTTTCTAGAGACTGAACCGCGCTGACCAGCTTTTTTTTGCCGCCAAATTATTGACCGCAGTGCAGCTTGGTTAAGGAATTGCTGTTCAAGATTGGCCAGGGATTGCTAAAAACTAATTCCTGTGGGGTTTTCACCTTTGCGAAGCTTTGGTGCGCCAGTCACGAATTTTGGAGGTGGGACGATCGCACTACCTCGGTAACTGCGATCGCCCCACCTCCTCAAAAGCTCACTTTCCTAGTGCTATCTCTCACGCTGCAACTGTGCAATCTTTCATTACAGGGCAAGCCTTGAGAGACTTAAGCTTCGCTTTTGCGACTTTTCCGACCGCCTTCGCGACCAATTTGAGCCATGTGTTCGCGATTTCTGCTGACAGCTTCGCCGCCTTTTTGGCCAGCTTGTCTGGCTTCTTCAGGGGTGAATTCGTGTGCAGTTCCTTTCTCGTGTGCAGCTTTTCCGCCTTTGCTAGCAATTGCGCGCTGTTTTTCTGCATCCATAGAAGCGAATCCGCGTTTGCTTTTCTCAGCCATGACTGTCTCCTTGTTTTTTTCTGATTTTTTAGCTCGATCGCGCCTTCGCCTCCCACTGTTGTGGTTACTCCCAGTCAGTGGTGAGATATCCGACGGTAAATTATGAAACTTCATCAAACGAATCTAAGCTTTTGGTTTAACTCGCAGAATGAATATTGCATAATTTACAACTGTGAACTAAAAATAGTTCACGCCCGGGCACTATAGTTAGAGCCGCCAATTTTTTAAGCTGGTTACTGTGTTTCAATCATTCTATAAACCCCCCCAACTTTTATACCTCTTTCTCAGGTATAGTCATTCTTTAGTTCGCTGGAAGGATGGAACCGAAAGCTGATTGGCAGTAGACTCAGAGGATTTTTCGACTTTGGCCGCGCCACCTCAAAAATTAAAAGTCCAAAGACGGATGCTTTTTTGGTCTTTTTACTTTTTTTTTGAGACATTCCGCGCTTGCCAGTTATCCCTATGTTAGTTGGTCTGCCGATCGAGTTGTTTCTGGCAAGCGATATTTTGGGGCGCAGCGCAGGACGTACTCGATCGCACTTTTCAAGTTTACCTTATGACCTATGGAAACATAAATCGGTTTTACCCCTGTTTGCGTCCTCAGCGCTGCGCCTACCGTCGATCCCTCCAGCAGCAAGGGTTGCCAACTGCCCCGTTCGAGTCCGACTTCTGAATGTTCTCCCATAAATCGATTTTTGGCAACTCCGATCGTGGCGATCCCGGTCAACACCCCCAAATGGCACGCAAGACCGAATCTGCGCGGATGGGCTAGTCCTTGACCGTCGCACAATATCAAGTCTGGCCTCAAACTGATATTTTCCAAAGCTTCGAGAACTGCCGGCACTTCTCGAAAAGACAGGAAACCCGGAATGTAAGGAAAAGTTGTAGGACTGCGAACTACAGCTTGCTGCTGCAACTGCAAGTCGGGAAAACTCAGAACTGTTACAGCGGCCCGCGATAGGTCGTTTGCGCTGTCGTAGCCGACATCTACGCCTGCGACGTACCGAACTGTGTCCAGTTGATTTGCGGTAATTACCTCTGACCGAAGCTGTTCTTGAATGGCGATCGCCTCTTCAACTGTCTGCGGCCAAGGGTGTCGCTGCAACATTTTGATTTTTCTTCAACCGTTCTCATCTAAGTTTAACTTATTTTCGCGCATTTTTAAACTCGGATTTTTATCGTTTGTCGCTATAAATTCCTAACTTGACCGATGAGTGTTTTTTTCTACTCTGGAGGTTTGAGCGAGGCGGGCGTCGGCTGATTCTACATATAAAGTCTGTACTTCGCAGAGGGAAATTCTCTCTTTCGTGGCTTGCAGCAACCCGCAAAGGTTTTAGGGGCACGCACCTGCCATTTACCATTAAAATTTACCCAAAAATTAGCTGTTCTATTCTATTTTTTTTGCTCTCTAGAAAGCTTTCTTTTTCCGATCGCCATTTTATCGCTTGTCCCAGAGCGATCGAGTTCTTTATTTACTTCTGCTTTATCTAAAAAAATCCTCTTTGTCAAGATAATTGAAACATTTATTCATTAATAATCTCAGCCAGCTACAAGTGCCGTTGTTCATCCCCGCTCATCGAGCTAAGAGGTTCCCAGACCCTGAGAACTATATGACTTTTATGAAAACAAATAAATGAATTTATGAGTTGTTGCACCATTAATATGAAGTTACAATCTTAGATTATAGCGAATAGAAAACTAACATCAAGTAACACAACATATAGCCTTTCTCAGAAAGATGAGGTACTCATGGGCATAGGGCATAGGGCATAGGGCATAGGGTATACCTCACCACGCTTGAGAACCGCTATAGGTGAATTAACATATGAAAACCATGCAAAGTGTTCGGTACAACCTAGCTCTCTACATCGTCGGTGGCATCGTCTTCATCATCGCCGCCTTAATTTTAAGACCTTTTACCATTGTCGGTCCCGGAGAACGGGGCGTCATGATGCGCTTCGGCAAAGTTCAAGAGGCGATTTTAGATGAAGGAATTCACCCGATTTTACCGATCGTCACCTCTGTAAAAACTCTCAGTGTGCGGGTACAAAAAACAGATTTGAAAGCAGATGCAGCCTCCAAAGATTTGCAAAGCATTACTACTGATTTGGCAGTCAACTGGAATGTTGACCCCGCCAAAGTAAATCAAGTTTTCCAACAAGTCGGAGACGAAGAACAAATTGTTACCAGCATTCTGAGTCCGGCAACTTCGGAAGTTCTCAAAGCAGCAACTTCTAAAAAAACCGCCGAAGAAATTATCACTAAGCGCACCGAACTCAAAACAGAAATCGACAACAGCCTCAAAAAGCGTTTGGAACCTTACGGCGTCATCGTCAGAGATGTTTCGTTAATAAATTTTGGCTTTTCGCCAGAATTTAGCAAAGCCATCGAAGCCAAACAAATAGCAGAACAAGAAGCAAAACAAGCAGAATTTGCAGTTCAAAAAGCAACCCAAGACGCTCAAGCTCAAATAAACCGCGCTAAAGGTCAAGCCGAAGCTCAACGCTTGCAGCGGCAAACATTAACTCCCGAAATTTTGCAGCAGCAAGCAATTGAAAAATGGAACGGTCAGTTTCCCACAGTAATGGGAGGAGGCGGAACTTTGCCGTTAATTAATATTGCGCCGCCGAGTTCTCAAGCTGCAACTCCTGCTAAATAAGCTGCTGCAGATCGCGATTGCCAGGGCGCGGGGAGAAGGGGAGAGGGGAAGAGGGGGAGAGAGTCTGAGGGGGAGAAGAATAGAGGGTTTTTCACTGCGGAAGTGAAGATGTGCTTTTTTAAATGCCGAACAGCAAGCGTAGAAAATACAAGTAACAACTAACGTGAAATCCCGCTTACTTAAATACCCAGATACAATTTAGGTTGCGCGAGTCCTGAAAAACGTTAGAGTAAGAAACAACTCGGAAATTGTAAAGGTTTGCTTGAAAGTTCGGCTGATGGGAGATCGGGAGAACCAGTCAATTTCTAATTTAGGTGAAGTGGGGAGTGGCGGCGATCGCCATACTGCGTCAGAAGCGCTGTGGCTGCGCGATCGAGCCTTGGCAGCTAGTAGCTGCGGCATTGTCATTGCTGACGCCAATGCACCCGATTGTCCCATAATTTATTGCAATCCGGCTTTTGAACGGATGACAGGTTACTGCGCCAGTGAAATTTTGGGGCGCAACTGCCGATTTTTGCAAGGCCCGGATACCGATCGAACTACTGTAGCTAAAATCCGCGAGGCCTTGCGCCAAGGTCGAGAAATCCAGACACCAATCAAAAATTACCGCAAAGACGGCACTCCTTTTTGGAGCAAACTATCGCTATCTCCCGTGCGAGACAACAACGCTAATTTGACTCATTTTGTAGGAGTTCAGTCTGATTTGTCGGAACCAATATGTGAAGTGCAGGAAGCATTGCAGCAAGCTAACGACCAACTGCAAACGATTTTGGCAGCAGTTCCGGGAACAGTATCTTGGATTAGCTCGGATTTGCGCTATTTGGGGGTTAACCAGCACTTAGCGAAACTGCACGGTTTGCGGCCGTCGGCTTTTGTCGGTCAAGATATTGGTTTTCTGGGCGCTAGCTCGGATTTTAACTCTTTTGTGGTGGAGTTTTTTGCCGGCGACGCTACGGAAGCGGTTAAAGAACTCAACGTTAAGGTACAAACCGACGGGGGAGAGTCGGAGGGATACTATTTGATTGTGGCTCAAAAGTACGATCGGGGCAAAGCAGCTTGTCTGGTAGGGATTGACATTACCGAGCGCAAGCGGGCAGAAGAAGCTCTGGTGCTGACTCGCAAGGCGGTGGAAAGTTCGAGTGAGGCGATCGGCATCAGCGATGCGAACGGCACTCACATCTATCAAAATCAAGCGTTTTCTCAGCTATTTGAGTGGGACACGGCAGAGGAATTTAAACTCGCCGGAGGTATACCGACAGTTTTTGCTGACCCCGCAGTCGCCAGGGAGGTACTCGACACGATCGCCCGAGGTTATTCTTGGTTTGGTGAAATTACCAACTGCACTAAAAGCGGTAAAACTTTGCAAGTGTTGCTGCGGGCCGATGCTATTAAAGACCCTACAGGGAAAATTGTCGGTCTGATTTACACGAATACGGATATTACCGACCGAAAGCGCACGGAACAAGAGCTGCGGCAAAGCGAGAAGCGCTTTCGATCGTTGATTGAAAATGCTAGAGACATTATTGTGATTCTCGACGAGAAAGGCTTTTGCCGCTATGTCTCTCCTTCCCTAGAGCGGATTTTGGGCTACCCGACGGCGGAAGTGCTCGGCCGGTCTATATTTGACTTGATTCACCCTGACGAATTGCTGATAGTGGATCAAGTGTTCAAAGGTGTCATGCAAATGCCGAGAGTTAGCCAGGGAATGGCGGAATACCGAGTGCAGCACAAGGACGGTTCCTGGTGCGTGTTGGAAGCGGTGGCGACGAATTTGCTCAACGAACCTTCGGTGCGGGGAATTGTGGTCAACTGTCACGACGTGACTGAACGCAAGATGGCTGAAGAACAACTGTTGCACGATGCTTTGCACGATGCGCTGACGGAGTTGCCCAACCGCGCTTTGTTCACTGACAGGTTGGGACAAGCTTTTGCCCGCGCGCAACGGCATCCCAGCTATCAGTTTGCGGTGCTGTTTCTGGATTTGGACAGGTTTAAGGTGATTAATGACAGCCAGGGACACCGCACGGGCGATCGGCTGTTGGTGGCTGTGGCTCGCCGTCTCTTGACTTGTTTGCGGCCCGGCGATACGGTGGCTCGTCTGGGGGGAGATGAGTTTGTGATTTTGCTGGAGGAAATTCACGGTGTTGATGAGGCGATCGCCCAAGCAAAGGCAATTCTCAAAACGATCGAACGACCGCTTTATTTGGAAGGTAATAAAGTTTTAATTACTGCTAGCATCGGCATTGCTTTGAGTACCAACAAATATCAGTGGCCGGGAGATATTTTGCGCGATGCTGATATTGCGATGTACCGGGCAAAAGCTCTCGGTAAAGCTCGCTACGAAGTTTTTACCAGTGCGATGCACACTCGGGCTGTGGCTTTGATGCACTTGGAACACGATTTGCGGGAGTCGGTTGAAGAACTAAATTTGAAATATTCGATAGTGGATTTCGCCTGTGGGACGGCGGCGGAAAACTCGCCGATGAGTGAAATCGATCGGAGATTGGAGCGTCCGAAGTCGCAATTGACTGCTTTAAAATTGGAATGTCCTTTTACTGTTTATTATCAGCCGATCGTTTGTTTGAAAACTGGCTCTGTTATCGGATTTGAGGCGCTGGTGCGCTGGCTGCACCCTGAACGGGGTTTAGTTTCCCCGATGGAATTTATTGCGATGGCTGAGGAAACTGGGTTAATTATGCCTTTGGGTTTGTGGGTTTTGAACGAAAGCTGCCGCCAAATTATTAAGTGGCAGAGTTTGAATTTACCTGTGGGAAATTCGCGGCTGACTGTAGCAGTAAATCTTTCGGGGAGGCAGTTTGCCGAACCCGAGTCGATCGAGCAAATTAAGCAAGTTTTGCAGGAAACGGGTGTTGACGCTCGCTGTTTGAAGTTGGAGATTACTGAGACTGTGGTGATGGAAGATGGGGAAGCGGCGGCTGCGATGCTTTCGCAGTTGAGAGACTTGGGTATCGGGCTTTGCATTGATGATTTCGGCACTGGTTATTCGTCTCTGAGTTATTTGCACAAATTCCCGATTAATATTTTGAAGGTCGATCGCTCTTTTGTCAGTCGCATCGGAGAAACGGGCGAAAATTTGGAAATCGTGCGGGCGATCGTCATGCTGGCCCGCAGTTTGGGGATGGAGGTAGTGGCAGAAGGTGTCGAAACCGCCGTCCAATTGGCTCAACTGCGGGCGATCGGCTGCGAGTACGGTCAGGGATACTTTTTCTCTAAACCTCTCGACAGCGAGGCAGCTACAGCGTTGTTGAGGCGATCGCCCAAATGGTGAATTGAACCAAATATTTAACTTGTATCTTGAAAAATATTAAAACTATTGCGGGGTGCGTTTATTGAAGATTCAATAAGGGCGATCGATCTTTTCGCAATCAATGCCTTGAGTGTTAAAATTAAAATTTAGTATAATAGCAAACTATCGAGATAGGTAAAAATATATGTCTCAATCTGTTGTGCCAGCAGTCGCAGAAACAAAAGTCGATACTTCGCCCACATTGACCTTTGAAGAATACAGAGTTTATCAAGGAGAATCTGATGTAAAATATGAACTGTACAAAGGCAAATTAATCCCGATGCCAACAGCAACAGTTTTACACATCAAAATTTGCGAATATTTAGTTTATCAATTGCAGCGTTACTTAGCTGAACACAATCTCGACTTAGTAGTAAAAACGGGTCTGGGGGTGAGAACAGATGAAGATAAATCTCGGATTCCCGATGTAGTTGTCTGCACTCAAAGTCTTTTGGAACAAGCTGCTGCTAGACCAGGTGCAGGTATCCTCGAATTTGATGAAAAGCCGCTGTTAGTGGTAGAAGTAGTCAGCGAAAATCGCCGCGAAGATTACGTGATTAAACGCGGAGAGTACGAATTAGCGAATGTGCCAGAATATTGCATTGTAGATCCGAAAAGTGGCAAGCAAAAAATCCGGCTTTTTGCCTTGATTGAAGGTGAAGAGGGTTACACGTATACAGATTTCTTGCCTGGTGAGGAAATGGAATCTGTAGTATTTCCCAATCTGAGATTATCAGTCAATGAAATTTTAGATCCGCCATTGGTGGAAGGGTTAATTAAGGCAGAACAAGCTCAATTGCAGAAAGCTGAAAGATTGGCTGCGAGGTTGCGGGAGTTGGGCGTAGATCCTGATGCTGTGTAGGAAATTGGATGAAGTACGTGAAGCAAAGTTATCCCGAAGGGGATCGCCTTTGACGTATCTCAATCATCTAGCGGCAAGTCGCGCAGGAAATAAAAGCGATCGCTTTGCCCATTTTCTCCTTTAATTCGCCCTAAGTAACCAGTCAGCGGTGAAGAAAGTTCTATAGTCAAATCCTTTACTGATTCATTTGTCAGCTTAGAATCAGTGGCGGCAAATCTAGCATTGTATTGAACTTTAATCTCCACAACCGTTGGAAAGTCGCTATCTGAGCAAAGTTGTTTCACTGCTTGTATGATTTGCGATCGCACTTTAAGCTTTTCCCGCACCTCGTCAATATAGCGATTAACCTTAGCATCGGCTTCCTCACCAAACGGCTGTTGTTCCAAACAAGGTTTTAATTGTAATAGATCGATCGAACCTGGTTGCTTAGCTTTCAGTTCAACCAGCTTTTGCAATGTTTCCGGGCGAATTACGTTCATGCGGTTTCCGATAGCAGTTTGTTTAGCGTGTCTATTTAGCTGACCAGCGGCCATAATTATCTTAATACAGCAGTCGTATTGTTCCTGGAGATGCTTATGTCCTAACTTAATAAGTTGCGCTGGCGTTCCATCAGCTACGGTTTCACTTTTGGTAGCTTTGCATTCTCCCACTACCTGATAGGGAGTTTCACAGTAGAAATCTAATCCGCCAGCACCGCCTGTTGATTCGGGATCTAGGCTAGCTTCTGGTTTATTGTTAGAATTAGCAAATCCTAGCTTGATTAAACTTTTGCGGACTAACTTTTCAAATGTATGACCATCGCTAGAGTTGCCAATTTGTGCGATCGCACTTATCCATGATAAATCCGGGTCGGGTTGTGTTGTGGGTAATTTTTCCGACCAACCTAGAAACATTTTGATATCATCGTTGAGCGGATTGGCAGCTAAGTTGATACTACCAATTTGCTCAACTTGCAACTGCAAAGCTTCTAAATCTTTATAAGGATAGACCTCTCCACCCACCAAAAGAGCTTTACGCTGATAAAAATTAGCTTCAGAAATCACCGGAGTATCACTCTCGCGGTTCATTGCCATCACATCGTCACGCTGCGGCCAATAGAAGGCTCCTGACTCTGTTGGCACATTGACTACGCAAGGATTAGACAGGCGATAAACTCGTAAAATCAATAGCTTGAGAACTTGGTATTGTTCAAAAATATGTTCCAAAGCTTCCAATTTCCAAACCGTTGACTTGGCAATCTTCTCTAGAAGGTACTTTTGTTGTGGATTAATCCGCCAATGATATTCACAACGCGCCCATACTTTAATCTGAATAGGATATGTTTGAAGTTCAGCCAATGCACTTTCCGCCTTCGTCAAATATTGAGTCTGATAGTATTGATCGAGGCTAAGATTATCAGGAAGGTGTTGACTGGGATAGAGCCAGAGTACCTCACCTTCTCTGATATTTTGCCTGAATGGTACAGCAATTAACCTGCCTAATGTTAGCAGGTCAACATCACAAGCTGGTAATTGAATACCCTTAATGATTCCAAGATTCATATTAAGTAGGAGCGCTTAGAATTTCACAAAGTAGTGGATTTTTAGCAGCCAGGTTTAATTCTTGAACGAAGTCAATCACTTCCTGCTTAGTAAACCCGTAGTTCTCAGCCTCCTCGTAAATTTGATGAAGTGCTGCTAAAGGCTTGATCTCATCCTTCTTTAGAACAACAACTTCACCTCCTTGTTCCTGTACAAGTTTTTCTTCAAGCTGTTTGCCTTTCTTCCAACTGAGGGGAACGGGTGTTGAGCGGACTAAGCAACCACGAGTAATGTTATGTTTGGCATATTTCAACAGTCGTTGCATTACTGCATTGAATGTCATGCCAGTCAAAGTTTCGGAAACTCTGACTCCAATTCTTACTGCTTTTTGTTGAACTGCATCGTAGCCATCAATAATCAAATGTAAATCGTGACCTGCCTGATTAATATGTGTAACCGAAGTAATTATTACATTTTCTGTTCCACATTTAGGAATCATTGCCATTGTAGAGGCAATAATAGCAGCTAACTGGTCATCGTTTTGTTCGGGGACTGAAACTCGATTCAAGAGTTCATAATAAGAATCCAGAAACTCTTGCTGTTTATTGTTTATCGGGTCTCTCGTTGAAGTTCCTGGATCTACAATTTCCACTGAATCAAATTTTTCAGCACACCATTTCATCAAGTCTCGCACACCAGCAGCTTTACTTGCAATACCTCTGATTTGATTAGCATCAAAAGGATATAAATTAGGGTAATCATCAGAATTTAGATTATTTTTGCTGTGAAACCAAGCTAGCCTCAATTTAACAAGCTCTAACATCTGATCAGAAGTAGGTGGGTTTGTAGCTACAGACCTTTGTCCTACACGATCGGGTATGCCACTTCCCATTTGTTCAATTTCCTTCCATGTGTCGCTAATAACGCAACAGAGGAGCAGTACATTGCTACATTGAAAGTAAATTCTATCTATGCAGCTAGCTACTATTTGAGCAGCGCTATCTCCGCAGTCATTACCGACACTAACTTGGTCTAGTTGATCGAAACAAATCAATACGGGTCGTGATGAAACTCCAGCAAGCTTACATATCTGCTCTATGAACCAAATAGACTTTGCATCTTGTTCTTGCTGCGAAAACTCTGGTAAACCCCTTTGCTTGGTTTCAGGATGATCTATACCTTGAATCCAAGCCATACCAACTTGAGCGATTGGAGCCGATTTAAATATGAGAAATAAAACGGCTTTCAAAAAATTAAAGTCAAGGTCATGTTGAGATTCTAAGATTGCTTCGATTACCTCATCAATAAATTCATATCTTTGAGGTTGGTTGAGATTTTGAAGGAGGTATTTCCTTAATTCTTCAGGATGATGGCATTTTTCAAGATAGGGCTGGTATTTTTCTTCAAATTCTGTTCCCTTAAGAGTCGCAATCATAGACGCAGCAAGTTGCTGCCATTGCGTTACTCCTCTGACATCTTGGTGCTTAAAGCTGAGTGAAAGATGGAACCGCACATGAGAGTCAATTCGACTAGCGTTAGTAAATTGAGGAATGTAGGCAAATACAGAGCCACCGTCGCGCTCAATAGTTTTCCATATCCGGTGGATTGTATGACTTTTGCCTGTGCCTCTATCACCTCTGACTGCAATCCCAATTTTATCAGAATACTTTTGACGGACTTCAGAAATTGCTCTATAGATTGTTTGGTCAACCTGCTGATTGAGGTCATCGAGATTAGTTACAACTTCACCCCAAACCTCATTCGCGCTTACGATGGGTTTCAATTTGAAAGGATTGGGCTGTTGCTTCCGTGCTTCTTCAAACAGTGTATACGGATCTGTCATTGTTTTCGGCCTCAATCTCAAGATGGTTTGCTAGCAAAAAATAAAAGACCTCTTACGTCGTCGCTGATCGAGTCTCGTTTTTGTTCATCAGTTGCTGCACGAGCCTCTCCACTTTGGAGATAAAATAAACGATCGGCCTGCATCTGCATAATCAAGTCTTTGAAATTCTCCCGGCTAACCTGTTCCCCTAGCTCACGGCGCAGATGCCAGATGGGGACAAGTCCCCTGTAGTTGTAGCCTTTGTCCAATTTCTCAAATAGGGCAAGGGCTTGGGACTTAAAATCCTCATAGGATGCGATCGCCCCTGCATCCGCCTTCCCCTTCTCAACAGCTACACTTGCCGCACCATCCTGATGCCGAATCCACTTCAACAAAGAATTTCCCAGCCGAGTACCAATTTGAGAACCGTCAAACTCAAACAAAGAATCCCGACTTTTGAGCCCCTGCGCTAAAACTTCTTTCCCCTTCGCCGTCAATTCCACCAGCGTCACCCGATTTACCAGCGAATACTCGATCGCCCCAGTTGCCTGCAACTCCCCGAGCACTTCCACATATCTCTGACTCGTCTCATTAGTGCGAACAATCCGCTTAGTCAAATCCCCCTTTTTCACCTTCATCTTCCCGCCGCCCAAATCCCACAAATTCAGCAGTACCCGAACTTTCGCCTTCGCATCCCACACCGCTTGCTCTTCCGGTGTCAAAGTTATAGGCACCGCAATTTCACTTTTCTCAGACATATCCATACCTTTAAATACTTGTTTTTACTTTTAAATTTTACCAGAAACCTTGCTGAAAAATATTTAAAATTTTCCGCAACAATCCGCGCGAGGCTAGGCACAACTTATGCAAATTTTATTTAAAAACAATAGGCATTGACGAAAATGTGATTGTTTGATAAAATAGCGAATCAAATGAGCGATCGCACTTCAAATTCTCCACAGCAAATGCGATGAAACAATGTGAAGCACAGCCCGCTTTCCTATAGCAAACTCAACAACAAATTTAGCGATCCCAACCTTAGTTGAGCACCTACAACCCAGCTTAACTGCGACTTTAGTTCAATGCCGGATTCTGCCTTTAGAAAGACGAATTCAACTTAGGCATCTTGTTACATTGCAATGGCAATCAAAACATTCAACAACACTTTACCCATGAAAACTATTCCCGACCAAATTTCTAACATCAAAGAAAAACTTCCCGACCTTACTCCGACCCCTCCCGGTTTAAAAGCTCAAGCCTCTAGCCACGACCTCAAAGCCCGTTTAGATTGGGGCGAACCCGGACTCACAATCATCGACGCCCGTGACTTTGAAACCTTCGCCAAAAGCCACATTACTGGCGCCGTACCCATGCCAATGGACGAATTAGTCGATCGGGCACAATCGAGTTTAGAGCCCATCCGCGACATCTACATCTACGGCGAAAACGACGAACAAACCGCCGAAGCTGCCAATCTTCTCCGCGCAGCAGGCTTTAGAAAAGTAGCCGAACTAAAAGGCGGAATTCCTGCTTGGAAAGCCATCGACGGCCCCATCGACGGCGCAGTCGAACATGGCAATCCCGGCCCCGATGCCTACAACGTTTTCTCTCGCTTGCAACACCACGCAGAAGCGCAGAAAATCAACAAATAATATCAATTCCGGTTGCACCGTCCGTGATTGTTGACTGTTGAGTGTTGACGGTTGACTGTCAGTCTAAAAAATGAATAATTTTTGAGTGTTGACTGTTGACTCGATTTTATTATTCCGATGCAACCGGAAACGATATAATCTCAGATTGTGTGGGCGAATCCTGCCACAAAATCTGACACTTAATAAACCCGGTATCGCAAAAGTTACCGGGTTTTTCAATCATAACTTATACCCCAATACGCTTGGGTTAAAACTGTTTATTCCCCGGAGATCCCCCTAAATCCCCCTTAAGAAGGGGGACTTTGAGTAACTTCTTGTCCCCCCCTTAAGAAGGGGGGCTAGGGGGGATCGGGCTTAACTGAACCATATTGACTTATACCAAATCCTGCCTCAATTTTCTTAGTCTCTTACAGAGGGACTTTCTTTGTCGAGTAGCGGTTTCAACCGCCCACTTTTAACTTCCTGCCATCCAAATATGCCTTAACTTCCCCGAACATTTGGCGGTTTGCATCAAAAGTTATCCGCTTCACAGCTTCCTCAAAAGAAAGCCAAGCAGAATTTTGAACTTCCTCCTCTTGCAAAACAACTGCCATCGACTTGACAAAACCTAAAAAATAAGTGACAGTTTTTTCAATCGGCTCCCCATCCTTAACAAAAGAATAGTGTTCCGTAAAACTCGGTTCATCCAGCATTTCAAAATCCGATATACCAGTTTCCTCCTCAAATTCCCGTCTTGCCGTTTCCGCTGGAGATTCCCCCGGATCGGCGTGACCTTTCGGAAACGCCCAATGTCCCGCTTGATGTTGAATTAACAAAAACAAAGCATCAGCTTCCTTGCCAAAAATCGGCACAATCCCAAAACATTCATCTTTCATCTTCCTGATATTTCCTATTAACTGTTATGTTTTTTTAGTCCGCGTCAGCGAACTTAAATTGTGTAGATGCGATTTCACTCGCCCAGCCTCTGAAATTCCCACCCCAACCGAGTCTGCTGTTCATAAACCCGCTTCAAAGTATTAACATCCCTCGCTGAAATAGGCGGAGGATTTCTCACCTGAGAAAAATAAAGCACATCAGTTTCCATCAAACTGTGGCCCCAAATTCCCAAAGCGTGACCCAACTCGTGCCGCGCCGTCGCCGGAATATACTTACCGACTTGATTCGGATTCAAATAAACCGAAAACCGATGAGATAACACAGTTTTATCTCCATCGCGACGGGCGTACAATTCATAGGTAGCCTCTCCAGAACGCGATCGCAAAACCCCTTGACGCAAAGGCGGAGCTCGACGTAAAATCCTAATATCAGCCACCTCCGAACCATCCACCACTTCCAAAGGCAAATAAACCCCCCATTCCCGGACAACATCCAACACAGCCGCCACCCATTCTTCAGACTTATTAGCATCAACTGGACGCTCAACATAAACCTGAATCGGAAACTTCGACCACAACAAATGACCGAAATTCGGTGGCTTAACCCGGTCAAAATAATCACCGCTATCCGTGGAATCTTGCCAAGTCGCCAGCGTTGGCGGCAAAGGATGAACCTGTGGAGGCGGCAAACTATTCGGGAGAGAAGAAAGACTCGCGGCCGGAGTATTAACCTGAGTAAAAATTATGAAGCTAAAACAACATACAGCCAATGAAAACACTGCCAGCGATCGAGCTTTGATCGTAACTTTCCACAACCGCATTTTTGCAACCGCAGATAGACAAAAATAGACGAAAATAAACGCAGGTGAACTTGATAATTATCTGCGTTTATCTGCGTTCATCTGCGGTTAAAAATCCGAATCTTATAACTTAGGAGTCAACCAAGGAGAACTTAAAATCACAGTCAAACCCATAAAAACAATAGCCAAACCCCAAGTAATCCGGTTCAGACTCGTTTCTGCACTCTTGGCGCTGGTAAACAATTGAGCTTGTCCGCCAATCCCTCCAATGCCATCGCCTTTAGGACTGTGCAGCAACACAAAAATCACAAGTCCTAAAGCAGACAAAGACCAGATAACTTGTAACACAGAAACAATATTCATAATCTGGGGTAATTGGTAATTAGTAATCGGTAATTTATTATGATATCAAATTTGGTCGATCGCGCACATCGAGTCGATCGGTCGCAATTTATTTAGGCCACGGCACTACCCATTGGTGTTAACTTAACGTCAAACCCTGTCACAGAATGCTGTTTGACTATTAAGCCTAGATCCCCCCTAGCCCCCCTTAAGAAGGGGGGAACCGGAAATAGATCAAAGTCCCCCTTCTTAAGGGGGATTTAGGGGATCTGGACTCAGGTAAAAACGAGATTTATCAAGGCTTTCAGGCTTAAATTGACAACTATGGATACAGCGCCGTGCCCCTAGGTGTAGCCAGATTTCGGCCAGCCTTGCTACAAGCGGACTCGCACCGGAGTGCGATTGGCGCGAACTTCAAACTCAGCCGATCGTATCATAGAGCGTCCCGTCATCTCCGGGGGCTGAGGCAACCTCAACAGCTCTAGAATCGTCGGCGCAATATCCGCCAAACAACCGTCAGCCCTCAGAGGAACATCCGTTCCGTGACCCGGAATCTTCCGACCTTCGCCTTCTACCAGAATAAACGGCACGGGGTTAGTAGTGTGAGCCGTCCAGGGATTCCCGTCCTCGTCGAACATCAGTTCAGCATTGCCGTGGTCAGCAATAATAATTGCCGTACCTCTAGCTTTACTAATCGCACTCAACAGCCTCCCCAAACATTTATCCACAGTTTCGATCGCAATTATCGTCGCATCCATCCTCCCCGTATGACCGACCATATCCGGGTTAGCGTAGTTAATCACCACAAACGAATAAATGCCTTTTTCCAAAGCCGTCACCGCCCCATCCGTCACCTCGGCGGCCGACATCTGGGGTGCCTCATCGTAAGTCGCCACCATCGGACTCTGCACCAACTCGCGGTCTTCCCCTGCAAAAGGCTCTTCCAGACCCCCATTAAAAAAATAAGTCACATGAGCGTACTTTTCAGTTTCCGCCGTCCGCAACTGCCGCAAACCGTGCTTAGAAATCACCTCGCCCAGAATATTGTTCAAATTCTGCGGTTCAAAAGCCACCATTACTGACAGTTTCGGGTCGTACTGAGTAAAAGTGGCAAACGCCAAGGGATCGATTAACTGCCGTTCAAACCCCTTAAAATCGGGAGATACAAAAGCCTGAGTCAATTCTCTCGCCCGGTCCGGGCGAAAATTAAAGAAAATTACCCCATCCCCCGATGCCACAGCCCCCGGAGCAATCCGAGTCGGAACTGCAAACTCGTCGGTCACTCCTTCAGCATAAGATGCCCGCAACACATCCACAGCCGATCGACCGTCAGGCGCCACCTCAGTCGTCATCACCTCGTAAGCGCGCTGCACGCGATCCCAGCGCTTGTCCCTGTCCATCGCGTAGTAGCGGCCGCTGATGGTCGCAATCCGACCGACCCCTACCTTTTCTATATAACTTTCAATCTTTGCTAAAGCTTCTACCCCCTCTTTCGGAGTAGTATCGCGGCCGTCTGTAATCGCGTGAATGCAAACCTCAGAAATTCCCTGTGCCTTTGCTAGCTCGAGCAAACCCAAAATGTGACTCAGATGCGAGTGAACCCCGCCCTCGGAACAAAGACCTGTCAGGTGCAACTTGCCGCCCCGAAGGCGCACTTTCTCGCAAAGCTCAACCAGCGCCCGGTTGTTGAGCAAAGAACCGTCTTCGACGGCATCCGAAATCCGCACCAACTCTTGAGGAACCACGCGGCCCGCGCCCAGATTCAAGTGACCCACCTCTGAGTTGCCCATTTGCCCGTCAGGAAGCCCTACCGCCCGGCCGGATGTGTGAATCAGAGTTCGGGGATAAGCGGCCCAGAGACTGTCCATCACGGGTGTTTTTGCTGCGGCGATCGCATTTCCGTCTTTTTCTTCACGATAACCCCAGCCGTCTAGAATAATCAGCACTACAGGAGATACAGACGCTTGTGCCATGCGAATACCTTATTTACAATAGTTAATTTCTCGATCGTCATGATTTCCGATTTTGCGGAACATCTGCCGCTAATCAGTTTACATATTTTCTAGGCTCCGGCTGAACAATGCCAACGAAAATTCCCTCAGCCACAGCATTTTGGGAACTAATTTCGACCTGCTTGGCGAATTGTTTAATTGATTGCCTTGGCTTGTACTGTGAATCGTTGTCGGAGACTGTTACCGAGCTCACCAACACCAGCCGTGCTTTTGTGGCCGGATTTCACGGATAGTTTAACCGTCGGCGGCTCTTGAAACACTAAGAACCATACCACACTTGGTTGCATTTTGCTACCGCCTCAACCAATAAATTTAAAAGCCTTGACCGGGTTGCGAATCACTCTAAAGGACACGAGTTGAGCAAAAATCGGTTTCCGAATCCGCTCATTCTCAGCGGACATAAAATTCTACAACATCTTTTTTAATTTTGACATCGTAATTGCCAAAGAAATCGTGACCGAGCAGACCTATTGGCATTTGTTTGGCGATCGCCACTTCGACATTTTGGATCGCAGCACCCCCAACCCGAATCGATCGCACCACGCCGATCGGAAACTCGACAAAGCTACCGTCAGCGATCCCCGCTCTCACGGTACGCACCGGCTTTACTCCGAGTGCAGTAGCCATCCGCTGAGAAATCAAAGTGCCGCTCGCCCCGGTGTCTAGAATCATCTCAAAAGTCTTGTTGCCGTTAAATACCACATCAATCACCGGCGTCCCGCCTGCGCGGCGCTTGATTTTAGCTTGAAATACCTGTGGATTCGCTCGTGGCTTCCCCGGTTGATTTGCTGGCGGTTTAGCACCAGCATTTGACGGGTTCCAAAACTGAGAGTACAATTTGCCAGTTGTCAATCCCGATCCCGTTATAGTGGGATTCCCTTCAGGATAGCTCCGCCGCGCGGGCGGCTGGGAACTCACATCGGACACCAATGTCATCACCTGGGTTTCTGGCTGATGTGAATTAGAAAACACCTCGCCGCCCAGCGATCCCACACCCACCAAAACGGTCGCAAAAACAAAGCCCGATCGCCAAATCCGCTTGAAAATCACTTTTGCCACGATCTAAATACCTTAATTAATTCAATATTTCCCACAAGGACTGCCATAGATATCCTAACTTGCTCGCCCCAAACCCAGCGCCCGATCCCCACATCAAATCATCAGGAAAACTTGGCAATTTTCAAGCGATCGCATAACATCGAACACAGTTGACACTCCCGTGGCTAAAGCCGAGGGGATTCTTGATTCATAGAATCGACTTGCCGAGGTAGAATTGCTTCAACATCGGTAGCGGTCAACTCTCCACAAGCGTTCGGATCTAAGATCCAAGTTCCGGTGTGCCCCACCGTACTTAATCCCCGACTTAGGATATTTCTAGCAGCATTCCAATCTCTATCGAGCACGCATCCACACTGACAAACGTGCGTTCGCGTTGATAGACTTTTCTTAACAACTGTTCCACAGCTAGAGCATTCTTGGCTCGTCCCGTGGGCTGGCACGGCAACTGTAATTCTTCCGAATACTTTACCGAAATACTCCAGCCACACTCGGAACATATACCAAGATGTGTCGTTAATCGATTTAGCTAGACAGTGATTCTTCACCATATTTTTAATCCTCAAATCTTCGTAGACTACACAGTCGTTTGACTGGATGACGCATCTTGCCAATTTCACGGCAAAATCCTTACGTTGTCTACTTATTTTGAGGTGGCGCTTTCCTAGAATCTCTCTAGCTTTTCTTCTGTTTTGCGAACCCTTGACTCTTTTTGAAACTAGCCTTTGGGCTTTCTTCAACCTGCGTTCTCCCTTGCGGAGGAAACGCGGATTTTCTACGGCAACGCCATTAGAATCTGTGTAGAACTCTTTGATTCCCACGTCTAATCCAATGGCACTGCCCGTGACTTCGATGTTTTCAGAACGGTCAACTTGAATGCAAAACTGGATGTAATACCCATCGGCTCGTTTTACTAAGCGTACTCGTTTGATTTGAGCAGGTTGATAAAAATGTAAGTCGCGCGTTCCTTTTAGTTTGAGTTTTCCAATTCCCTTTTTATCGGTAAAAGTGATAGATTTTCGGTCTGCTGCCAGACGCCACCCGGTCGTTTTGTATTCGGCTGAGCGGTTGTCTTTCTGGAATTGCGGAAATCCCTTTTTTCCGGTAATTTTCTTTTTACAGTTGTCGTAAAATCTGGCGATAGCCGACCATGCTCTTTCTGCGCTAGATTGTCGAGCCATGCTGTTCAATTCATCGCAAAACGGAAATTCTTTAGCTAAAATTGCGCTGTACTTATTCAAGTCATACTTGTTGACTTTTTCGTTTTCCATCCAAAAACTTAATGCTTTGTTGCGGATGAATTGCACTGTTCTAATTGCTTCGTCTACAGCGTCAAATTGCTGCTTTTTACCGTATGCTTTGAATTCAAAAACTAGCATGAGTTCGACATCATCGCGATATTCTTATGCTAACAGCGTCAGCTTAATACTGCTAATGTGTTCACAAAGCTTTACAGGCAGATGCCATAGTAGATTAAGAGAAAGCCGTCCTTACAGAACGGGGTTGTAAACCAAAATTTTTGATAAACTTAAAACGACAACAGGCTTTAATTGTAGAGCCTGGTTGGATATCTTGAAATTAAGCAGTTAGGGACGATCGGCAATGCACAAACTTTTATATTTTGCAACTATAGGACTACTAGCTTTCTCGATCGCAGGCTGCGGTGGGGACGAGGGCAGCAACACAGCCAGCCCCAGCCCCAGCCCCAGTGCAGCCTCTCCGTCTCCGGCAGCCACTGCCAGCCCTACCCCAGCAGCTCAGGCTTTCCCGTCGCCAGTAGTAGCGGCTCAGCCTCCTGGGTTAATTCGATCGACCAACCCAGACGAACGAGCAAGACAGGCTCAAACAAATATCGGCGAGAACAAGGACAGGAATCCAACGCTTCCGCTTCAGCCTGTGCCCCAAGGCCCTGTGACAGTCAATCCTTCTGGGTTAGATCCCTTTGGGCCGCTGCCGCCGATCGTATTACAAATCCCTCCAGGAGCCAACGGAGCGGGTGGGACTACCTCAGAACTTCCCAAACTGCCACAGCGACAAGTTGCCGTGCTACCCGAACTGCCCGAGTTATTGGCTCCCCCCCCACTTAACAGACCACCTGGTCAGACGGTTGCTATCACTACGCGACCCACGGGCGGTCGATCGGGCACTCAGCAAGTACCGGGTCGATCGGGCACTCAGCAAGTACCGGGTCGATCGGGAGGCCCTTTACTTCCCGGAGGTGAGGGGGGGGAAATTGGCTTGCCGCCCCAAGTTCCAGGGCTAACTGCTCCTCGGTTAGGTGGCGGTGGCGGTGGCGGGGGCGGTGGCAGAAATGGTTCCTTACCCGGAGGCACCGGGGCGCAAATTGGCTCGCCGCCCCAAGTTCCGGGGTTAAATGCTCCTCAGTTAGGTCGTACTCGTACATCCCCCCCTGGACTCGAACCCATTGCAGCCAGACCCATAGGAGTGCCCGATCTGCCGGAACTGCCAGTAGACAAGCGCCCCCCCCAATGGAGAGACCCCAATGCCAGGGCAAGAATACGTACTGGCACCCGTCCTCCTGGAACTACTGGGCCAATAGCAGTTAGACCCCAAGATGCGCGGAATCGGCCGACTACCCGTCCAGCACCCCCGCGCCCGCCCCAACCAATAGCAGCCAGACCCATAGGAGTACCGGATCTGCCGGAACTGCCAGTAGACAAGCGCCCGCCCCAGTGGGTAGACCCAAATCCGCCGCCTCCTCCCGTCATCCCAGTAGTTCCGCCACCGCCTTCTACTGACCTCGCTACAGGCACTGAAGTCAGCGGGGTGGTAAAAGTCGGGAACGAGACGCAAGTGATTGTCAAAGTACCGAATGAACCAACCAGCCGATATGTCAAAGTCGGGCAGCGGCTGTCTAACGGGCAAGTGTTGGTGAAGCGGGTCGATGTCAAGCCAGGAGCAGATCCGATCGTGATTCTGGAGGAAAACGGCGTTGAGGTAGCCAAAGGTGTTGGCGAAAAACCCGCAAGTCCCCAACCACAACCGGCCAATACAGTTATTAGCCGTCTCCCAAATCCTAATAGCTCAGGGCGACGCTGACAATTGACAGTAAAGCAGGAAAAATGCTAAAGGCAAAAATTAGAGTTTTTGCCTTTTTGCATTTAGGGCAGATCTCGAACCTGAAGGTAAAATTAGTAAAGGGATTAAAAAATAGAGGACTTTTCAGCGAGTATTAGCTTCTAGAAAATCCCTATTAGTAATTGAAGTTAAAGGAGATCGATCGTGCTAGGTTCAATTCAAAAATTAGGGATGGTGATATTAGTTGCTTCTTGTACCTGCAGCGCCACTAATCTCTTGAATCCCCAGCCATCAATGGCTCAACAAAAACCAGAAGAAGGAAAACGCTCTCCCTTCTGCCAAGGCAACCCTCCTACGGGAAGAGTAAAATGCAATTACGAGGGAGGCGATAACTACGAGGGAAATTTCGTCAACGGCCTGCCCGACGGCAGCGGAGTCTACGTGTACGCTAATGGCGATCGCTACGAAGGAAATTTTCGGAATGGAGTGCCAAATGGTAGAGGGACTTTCATTTTTAAAGATGATGCCCGCTACATCGGCGTGTTCCAAGACGGCACAATGAGATCTGGGACGGTCGTTTTCGCCAACGGCGAGCGCTATGTGGGAGACTTCGCAGTCGTCAGGAACGTTCAGACTGATGCCATTAGCAGCCAACCATCAGGGCGGGGTCAATTTTTTTATACTAATGGCGATCGCTACGAAGGACAATTCTTTGCAGGCTCACCCTTTGGCCCTGGGGTATTGGTCCGGGTAGACGGCACTCGCTGTTCCGGCAGATTTTTTAATCAAGAACTTGACGCTAGTGTCACCTGCACTTTCCCTAACGGGACGCGCTATGAAGGAGAATTGCGAAAGGGAGTGCCTCACGGTGTCGGGACGATGATCGATGCTAGCGGTAGGCGCTTTCCGGGGGTATTTCGCAACGGCAAGCCCGGAGTTTCGTAAAGGATAAATGATTGAGGTTTTCAGCCAACTTTTGACAACAAATGGGACAAAAGACAAAGGACAGAAGCAGATAATATCTAACAGCGCACAGGAGAAAGTTGATTGATGATTTCCCGTTCTTGGACCAGTAGAATCGCTTTATTAGTTGCATCAGTGTTGGGAATTGGTAGTTGCGCGACTTATCCATTGCCCTCAATGGCGCAAGGAACAGAAGCTAAAACCGGTCGCTGCGTGCCAGCTATCGCTACAGGTAGAGTTAGGTGCGATTATGACAGCGGTGATAGCTACATCGGACAGTTTGTTAACGGTTTGCCCAGTGGCACTGGGGTATACATATATTCCAACGGCGATCGCTATGAGGGGCAGTTCCGTCTGGGCAAACCAAATGGTCGAGGACAATTTATATTTAAGGACGACGCCCGCGTCGAGGGTATATTCCGAGATGGCAAAGTTAGTTCCGGGACAGCTATTTTTACTAATGGCGATCGCTATATAGGGTCGTTTTCTCTGGATCAAAAAGTAGGCGTGCCCACGGGACAAGGACAATTCATTTTTGCTAATGGCGATCGCTTTGTGGGTCAATTTTTAGGGGGCAAGCCTTTAGGTACGGGAGCGTTCACCCGCGCTGACGGCAGTCGGTGTTCGGGACAGTTCTACAGTCAAGAACTTGATGGCAGGGGTAACTGTTCCTTCTCCAACGGTATCCGCTATGAGGGAGAGTTACGCAAGGGATTGCCTCACGGCAAAGGCACAATTATCGATACCAGAGGCCGGCGACTTCCGGGAGTATTCCGTGATGGTCAGCGGGTAGAGCAATAAACAGGGAATAAGTGCGATCTATTAGTAAGGGCAGGTTGAGGGCTGATAATTTTTCCACAAAACCTGCCATTGCTAGGGTTTAAAGTCAAAACTATTGATAATTTACGATCGGCTTTTTCTCAACCGAATTGCTAATGTTAAATATTCACTTAATAAAGTTAATGGAGGCGTTTTGATATGACAACTACTGCTTCTGCTTCCGGCCGCACCGGCCAGTTTCCCTTCGACTTTGCCCCGCAGCGGACTCAAGATGCTGATTTGTTGCGACAACTCAATTTTGTGCCCGGTTTGAAAGAAGTCTTGACTTTGCGCCAAGTTCATGCTTTGGAACACGCTACGGTTTGGGTACTGGGCCAATCGTTTGGTGCGACGACAGCAAGAACCGATAATGAGTTATTGGGCGGGATGTCCACAGACCAAGGGTTTTATCTGTACGGTCACGTTAACATTGCACAGTTGCGTCAGGCAGTGCGCGAGGCTTTGCACCGGGTTGCCAGCGGAGAGTGGGATTTAGCTGTACATCCCCGCTGCGGCACGAATTTGTCGGTGGCAATGCTGCTGACGGCAGGACTTGCTGTTGGGATCAATTTAGCCCTGCCTCGCGGGCCCATTCTGCAACTGTTAGGTGTCGGTGCAGCGGCGGCGGCGGCGGCTCAGTTAGCTCCTGATGTGGGAGCTCTGGCTCAGCGTTACGTTACAACTGCTATTCCGTTTAATTTGAGTGTTGTTGATATTGCTGTAAGTCACGACTTCTGGGGACGCGAAGCTCATTTTGTTCGGGTGCGTTGGGTTGAATAGTTGCACAGTATCAAGCCCGATGATAGATATAACTCCTCTGCCTTAATCTGTGTTTATCTGCCTGTATCTGCGGTTAAAAAAAGATAATTTTGCAACCGCAGATGACAATTGATGAACGCGGGTTCACGCAGATGCAGAGCATTGATATCTGAATCATTCTGCTCCTAACAGATTTTATATAACTAATAACAATTAACTCCTGACTTCTGTGTCATCCCAGCTCCTAAATGCGATCGGGATCTACTCCTAGTTCTCGCAACCTCACCGCCAATCTTTCAGCCCGTTGGCGCTGCTCATCAGCCCGTTGGCGCTCCACCGCAGCTTGCTGCTCGAGTTCCTGGAACCGAGCTTGTTCTGCTTTAATCAACCCTTCAACTAATGGCGGAGACAGTATTTCATTCACTGATAAACTCAAATTAGGAAATACTACAGACACCATTTGTTGTCCAGGCACAAAATCTGTTTGTGTATAGATGTCTTCACCTTCAGGAAAAGCTAAAACTCGCACCAGTTCTTTGTTAGGTGTAGGGTCAACAATTACATACTCAGGTACGTTAGCTAGTTCGTACTCAGCTCGTTTAACCACATAATCTGCACGACGATTTTGACTCACTACCTCTATGACTAACAGCGGCTTTTCCTCAAAATCGAGGATACCAGAACCAGGTCTAGCAGCAGCTTGTTCCAAAAGACTTTGAGTGCAAACAACTACATCAGGAATCCGAGAGGTATCTTCTTCTGTTCTTACTCCCAGGCCTGTTTTTGCTACTAAATCAAGATGGTGTTCAGCTAGGTAACGCTGCAATTGGTAAACTAAATATTCGCAAATTTTGATATGTAAAACTGTTGCGGTTGGCAGGGAAATTAATTTGCCTTTGTACAGTTCATATTGTAGCTCGGAATCATTTTGATAAAATCGGTATTCTTCAAAGGTCAAGGTGGGTGAAGTATCAATTTGCTTTGATTCAACAACTGGCACTACAGATTGAGACATATCTTTTCACCGATGTCGATATAATTCTATTATATTCAATCAGCCTCGCTCTGGGTGCATTTGCGGTAAAATATTCCCACTTATCGATCGCACTCGCCACCAGAATTGTCAGAGAATAGTTGAATAGTGTAAAATTAACTTTGCGATCGCCCCGACAACTCGACCTTACCCTTCGTTACACCATCCGAGTTCCTATGTCAATCAAAAAAATTCTTTCCATAGCGCTGTTAATTTTTATCCCCATTTCCATTGCCGCTGAGTATTTGCACTGGGGTTCCCTTGCAGTTTTCATCACATCCGCTTTAGGCATTATACCTCTGGCGATTTGGTTGAGCACAGCAACAGAAGAAGTGGCGATCGTCACGGGCCCCTCGATAGGCGGCTTATTAAATGCACTCTTCGGCAATGCTACGGAATTAATTATTGCCATAGTTGCCCTCAAAGCCGGCTTAATTGACATTGTGAAAGCCAGCATAACAGGTACAATTATCAGCAACTTGCTCTTAGTCATGGGATTTTCCATGCTGTTAGGAGGAATCCGCTACAAAGAACAGGAATTTCAGTCAATAATCGCGCGGGTAAACGGTTCCACAATGACTCTAGCAGTGATTGCAATCCTGCTGCCGACAATGGTAATTTACACCTCTAATGGAGTGGAACCCGCAGCCATTCAGAATCTTTCCTTAATAACTGCGATCGTCCTAATTGCAGTTTACGCTCTAACTCTGCTATTTTCATTAAAAACGCACAGCTATCTTTACGAGGTTGGGTTACTAGAACTAGAGTCAGAAAATTCTCAAAATACCAAAGAGGAATCTACTACGCACAAACCGAATTTGTTGCTGTGGATAGGAGTGCTAGTTGCCTCAACTGTTGCCGTTGCTTTTGAATCAGAAATTTTCGTGGGTGTTGTCGAAGAAACTACCAAAGGATTGGGATTGACGCCGCTGTTTACAGGGGTAATTCTGTTGCCGATTGTTGGCGGCGCCGCCGAATATGTAACTGCGGTGGGAGTTGCGATGAAAAACAATATGGATTTGTCAGTTTCTGTCGCAATGGGTTCGAGTTTGCTAGTTGCTTTGCTGGTAGCGCCAGTGTTGGTGATTATCGGAGTAGTGATTCATCAGCCGATGGATTTAAACTTCAATCCGTTTGAAGTAGTTGCAGTTGCCATTGCAGTGACAATTGCTAATCTAATTAGTCTCGACGGGCGCTCTAATTGGCTCGAAGGAGTGCTGCTTTTAGCAACATATATCGTGTTGGGAACGGCATTTTACTTTCACCCCATTACTTGAACTAACAATTTTTTTGGAGGGGCAATCCCCAGCGGTTGCCCCTCTTCCATTGAAAATAACTTTTTTCTCTCTAGTTTGTTATTTTTTTTCTTCTGTAATTAATTAAAGAAAATAATTTTAGGACAGAAAGTAATTACGGACAGCGACACTGTTGAACGGGAAAACACTCTCGTCTGCAACTTCTTTTTTTGCCTTTACTGTCGCGACAATCAGAAGTATCCCGACATTCTACCTTATTTTGACAAATTTGCTGGCGGGGAAAAGTACCTAAGTTTTGTATAGAAACTTCCGCCGTAAGCGCACCCTGTTCTATAACTAGGTCATTTTCTTTAATTTCATAAATAAACTTATTTTCTCCCTCTAAAACCGAAAAAGTTCTTGTTTTGTGACTGTTACCCAACTTAAATCCAAAATCCTCGGAAAACTCGCCTTTGTTGTAACCTCTGTCTGTGTAGGGATAGGGGTTAGTTTCCATGCCATCAGTCACATTTTTAATTATTACCCTTCTGTTAGGGCCGGGAGGAGTTTTGCTGGAAACAAATCGAGCGCTTTGCGAATCAGGGGAGAAGACTGTACCGGCACAGGAACCTACATATTCAATGCGCTTAAATTGAATCAAATTAATATTAAAAGCGTTTTCGTTTTTGACCCTAAATTGTGCTTCGCTAGTCTGCTGGGCGCTGACTGTGAAAGCTGCTAGCGTCAAAAAAAAAGCCCCCACCCAAATAGCTAGGAATTTGATTGGTGTTTTCCCCGTAAAATATCTGGCGTGTTTCATCTCTATATACCTCCAATGTGAATAAATAGCATTTTATTTAGGAGTTATTTTAACTAAACAGCAGATATTTTGCCAAAGTCTATCGAATAGGTTTACAGTCAATACTTTAATCCTTGCTGCTGAGTTGCTAAAGGAAGAACTGAAGTAGTAGGGTGCCTCCGCTCGAAGTTTCTAAATAATTAATGAAATAACGCTCTTTTGACAATACCCTACTTTAAAATGTTACTCGATCGCGCCACTTGTCTACAGTCTTGTTTCCGACTCCTTCCAACCTTTCCACATCCTCCCACGACTCAAAAGGCTGCTGTTGCCGCGCTGCAATAATTCTCTGGGCTAACTTCGGGCCAACCCCTGGTAAAGTTTCTAATTCTTCCTGAGTCGCGGCATTCAAATTAATTAACTTTTTACCCGGAATAATTTGAGGTTGAGCACTCGCAGGTTTTGATGCTGCTTGTAGTGAATCGCACTCTTTTTTCTTAGCGTCAATTCTCTGTTTAATTCGGGCGGGAATTCCCAAAATTGCACCTTTGTAAAGCCGATCGAACTCTCGCTCAAAATGGGCTGCAACTGTGGGACTCTCGATCGCCAGCAGCGTCTCGTCATTCCCGTGATTTGCAGCCTCACTCCAGTTGTGAGAACCTGTAAGTACCGTTTTGCCGTCCACAACGCCGAATTTGTGGTGCAGGCGATCGCCCATTGGTAACAGCGGCACTCCCACCGCAGTCAGCGGCTTTCTCCAAGGGCGATTGTCAGTTTCTAACCCGCAATCTTGCATCAAAGTCGCCCCCATCATATCCAACCCTTCACTATAAGAGCGATAAATAAAATTAGAGTCAATTAAAGCTCGCACCGCAACTCCCCGGCTAGCTTCAATTTCCAAAGTATTTGATAACCGCTGAGCCGAAAATACAAACAGGGCCAAATCAACCGACTTTTTCGCACTACCCAAAGTTCGATTTATCAAACCGTTGGCGCTTTTTTCCCAAGGCAAAGTCGCCGTCGTCGGCGAAAATTGCACCCCAACTGTCGAATTCCCTACTCTTACTTTTTGCACTTGACGAAACGGTTTTTTGATGCGAAACTTGCTGTCCGGTTTGCCTTTGGGCCCGTCGCCCCACATGATGTTAAATTCTTGAGTAAATAGTTGCGCTACTTGAGCATTTTCAATTTTCAGCAAATTGTTCGCATTGCCGCGACTTGCGACTGTCTTAAAATCGCCATGTATATCGCTTGTGGTAAAATTAGCAGAAGTGACGATTACGGTTTTGCCATCAATTACCACAAATTTGTGGTGCATCAAACCGCTGCCTTTACTGCCGTCAGCAGTATCGTCAATTACAGGAATACCCGCCTCCTTGACAATTACCAAAGCATCATTTTGCTTGATTTCCTCGACCGTTAATTTACCGTCTTTATTGCGATCGGCAAGTTGCACAAATTCGGTATAACGATCGCGCTCTCTTTCCGGTAATTTCGCTAACTCCTGCGCTGTAAAATCGCTCCAAGGGCGACTATACATATGTTCGACAATTAATCTCACTTTAATTCCCGATCGCCCTCGTTCGGCCAAAACCCTCGCAATACCGGGCAAGCGAAATTCCTGAACCGCCACATCTACCGTCGATCTAGCACTGGCGATCGCAACAGCGATCGAGTTTTCTAAATCATCTCCAGGCCTAGTTTGCTGGCGGTAAGGCTCTGTATAACTCGAAGCGATCGACTGATTGAAGTATACTTGCAACAAGGGGTCTTGAGGCAGCGGAGCCAGACTGAGAGGTAAATTCTGCACGTCTTGCTTTGTTTGTCCGCAGCCCGCCAGATTGAGCGCCACCAGCCCAGCACAACAGAAACCGAGTAAATGATAATACAATACAGCCACAAAATTTTAAAAAATATAGAGGTTATTAGCCCAACCACAGTTCAAAGCTATGGGATCGAGTAAAGTTACAACCTATTAAATTTATGAAAGGGAATAGATTTTGCGTCTTGTAGAACTGCCTCGATGCCGGAAGCATCACTGGTAGGGTAGCAGCATTCAGGGGCGTGGGTCAAACCCTCTACCGCTGCTTTATGGCTAAAAGAAAAAGAATTTTTCCGTGCGGTCACAAAGGATATGGTAAAACGTGCCATCGCTGCACGCAAGAGTTGGTGGCGCAGCAGCATTTCGTTGAAGTCCTGACACAAAAACAAACCAAAAAACAAGAGAGGGAAGCATCATTTGCTAGAGATATCATCGATCTCAGAGGTCTGCCAGACCACGTAGTCACTAAAGCCCGGGCAATTATAGCAGCTTTGGGCGAAAATAAGAATTACAGAGATTTCGGCGGCAAACGCCTGCGTCACAACCGTTTGATAATCAGTATTCCTGTAACTCGCAACTACAGAATGCTTTGTGAAGATTGCGGCACTTTCTTAATTCCCCAAAAAGTTTTGTCGCACGAAGACTACAACGTCTGTAAACCAGGAAGTCATTAGTCAGTTGACAGTTGACAGTTGACAGCTTGCAAGAGAGAAGGGTTGGGAGTTGGCAGTTGACTGTTGTGAGTTGGCTTGGCCGTTATTAGTTGGCAATTGGCGGTTGCGATCGGTCATAATTTAACAATCATGAGTCATGAGTCAATAATCATTTATGCCTTTAGGATAAGTGCCTTATTCATTAGGTAGCCAATCATTCATTATTAGTTCGTCATTTAATTAAAGCCATGCAAATTTATCTCGACTACAGCGCCACAACACCCGCACGCCCAGAAGCGATTCAAGCCATGCAAAAAGCCCTGACTCAGCAGTGGGGCAATCCTTCCAGCTTGCACGAGTGGGGACAAAGGGCGGCGACAGCTTTAGAATTAGCAAGAATGCAGGTTGCTAGCTTGATTAACGCGCTACCGGAATCGATGATTTTTACCAGTGGCGGCACTGAAGCGGACAATTTGGCAATTATGGGAATTGCCCGTCTTTATACAAAGCCGCAGCATATTATTATCTCCAGCGTAGAGCACTCTGCAGTAGCAGAACCGGCGCGACAACTCGAACAGTTGGGATGGGAAGTGACGCGCCTACCGGTGGATAAATATGGGCGAATTCACCCTTTGGATTTGCAAGAGTCGCTGCGATCGAATACTGTGTTAATTTCAATCATTTACGGACAAAGCGAAGTTGGCACGCTGCAACCAATTGAGGCATTAGGACAAATTGCGCGCGATCGCAATATCATGTTTCATACCGATGCAGTTCAAGTTGCCGGCAAGCTGCAAGTAGACGTGCAGAAACTGCCCGTAGACTTGCTTTCGGTTTCCAGTCACAAACTTTACGGGCCGCAAGGTGCAGGGGCGCTTTACGTGCGTCCGGGACTAGAATTAGTGCCAATGTTGGGCGGTGGCGGGCAAGAATTGAAACTGCGTTCCGGGACGCAAGCGCTGCCGGCAATCGTCGGTTTTGGGGTGGCTGCAGAGTTAGCATTGCAGGAAATAGATGTGGAAACGCCGAGGTTAATTGGATTGCGCGATCGACTTTTTGACCGATTATCCCACGTACCCAGTTTAGTACCAACTGGCGATCGATATTGTCGGCTGCCGCACCACGTCAGTTTTTGCATAATCTCCCCTTCCTCTCGCCCTTATCAACAGAGAGATACAGGGCGAATCACAGGCAAAACTCTCGTGCGGCAGCTAAACTTAGCCGGAATTGGCATTAGTTCCGGTTCTGCTTGTAACAGCGGCAAACTAACTCCCAGTCCGATATTATTAGCAATGGGATATGACGAAATCGGCGCAGTTGGTGGAATTCGCTTAACTCTAGGACGAGAAACCACAGAAGCTGATATTGATTGGACAGTAATTGCGATCGAGCAAATTTTGGATAGATTAATGCCCAAAGTAGCATTATGTAGGCGTTAGCAGAAAAATCTGCGGTTAAAATTCCCAATAAACCCGGTTTTGACGATTTTTATCGGCTGTAATGAAGTATCTCCAAAAAACCCGGTTTCTTGCCACCCGATCTTTCATACCTCCTGTAGGGGCGGGTTCACCAACCATAATTGCCTGAAATAAACAATCTCAAAAACCCGCCCCCACCCAACCAACAATCATCATTTACATTTGGGCGATGCGAGGCAAATTTTAGGCTGACGTGGGTTATCGGTGGTGGCAGGGCGGGTTTATATAGATGGTTGGTAATTGTTATATATGGTTGGCGAACCCGCCCCTACAAAATATCGTAAAATCATGATAGAATAAATCCCGGTGTTATTCACAACTCCCCGCAATGGAAGAAAACCGCGCCCAAGCCTATCTGCAATTAATTCACACCCTGCTGAATGCCCCCAACGGAGACGAACCGCAGATTTTACAGGATAACTCAGAATTACTCGATCGCGGATTTCTGGAAACTTGCGAGTTAGTAGCATCAACCTTAGCAGAACAAGGAGGGGAAAATGGCGCTAAATTCCTCCGACATTTAGCTAGTTACCTAGCGGAACTCATCGAGGTTAACGATGACGTAGATAGCAATAACTCGGTCAGTGAAAATTTCCAAGAGTATGCAAATTTTTTCCTAGAATTATTGCAAGCCGAACAAGATAGCAACGGGGATATAGCAGTAATTTACCCCATGCTGGAAGGGCGACAACATCTCCTCAATGCCAGTTTTGCCGAGACTTTACAGCAAGTGGCTCAGAAGTTAATTGCTGGCGAAAACTCAGAAACAATTAGCTCAATTATCGGTCTTATTGAAAATTTGAGTATTCATATTAGTGATTTTCCCAGTGGGAATAGAGCGAATAATATTGAAATTGCCATTACTGGTTATCAAATAGTTTTAAATAATCGCGAGCCCGGTAGTGAAAAATGGACGCAAACCCAAAATAATCTGGCTACTGCCTACAATAACAGAGTCAACGGTTCGCTGGCGGAAAATCTGTAACGGGCAAAAATCAGGCGCTTGAAACCGCGTCAACACAAACCAAGTCCGCCTATGCGGACAAGCGAGATAATTCAGAAGTGTTGAAATCCTCGATCGAGCTTTAATATAGTATCAGGATAAATGCCGGTGCTATCAGTCAACCAGATATCGGTGCTATCCGTAGCGGTTCCCACAATCGCGGCTGCGTTTCCTATTTTTTCCACCAATAACTCAGCATTCACGAGGGGCAAAAACAGCACTAACTCGAAGTCTTCTCCGCCGTATAATGCCCAATCAAAAGCTTTTTCGGTTGATAGGATTTCGCTGAAAATATGGGGAATTGGTATTTTTGTGCGATCGACTTTTGCGCCAACACCGCTAGCCCGACAAATTTGAATAATCGCATCGGCTAAACCGTCGCTGCTATCCATTCCTGCGATGGAAAACTCACCCGCAGCCTCTAAAATTTCCCAAACAACCGGCAAAACATCCAGCCTCGGTTTAGGACATTGGTGAGCGAGAATTAAAGAAGCTCGATCGACTTTTGTAAGATTTTGCCCGAATTCTGGATTTAACAGCAATTCTAATCCCGCGCGGGAGGCTCCGTGAACACCTGTAGCGACAATCGCCCAGCCCGATCGCGCATTTGACCGACTAATGGTACGATCGCACTCAACCTCCCCAAAAGCAGTAATCGCCACAGTCACCACGGGCGATCGCACAACATCCCCACCGATGATCGGCGTGTGATATTCTTGCAAGCAAGCCGTCATCCCCCGATAAAACTCTTCAACCCACTCCACAGCCGTATCCGCCGCCACAGCGAGGGCTACAGTCACCGCCAGAGGTGTTGCTCCCATCGCAGCCAGATCCGACAAATTTGCCGCTGCGGCGCGCCATCCTGCGTAATAAGGCCCCGTAGTGCGATCGCTAAAATGCACTCCATCCACCAACATATCTGTAGTGATAGCGAGAGATTGGTTGGGAGTTGTAGCCATGACAGCGCAATCATCACCAACTATCTCTGCGGGGCAGAATTTTTGCAATATTCTTAAAAGACCTTGTTCACCGATATCTTTAATCAGCATTAAAAAGGATTTTTTAGTGAGATGCGGGCGGGCAAGATGCCCATCCCACAATAAACTCAGTGTATTATGGAACAGGTGCCTTACCTGTAGCAAGTTATTGGTGCATAATTCCTGAACCAAAGACAACTAACAACTGTCAACTGTCAACTGTCAACTAACAACTGTCAACTGTCAACTGTCAACTGTCAACTGTATTACCATTCCTTACCCGAACTCGGAGGCAAGCGCAACCTAGGGAATCTATAAAAAGTATCCCCTTCATCATCTACCTCTAAAATCGCCGAAAAAATCTTAACTTGCCGAGTTAAATACTGCTGAGCCACTTCAGCCTCAACCCTAGCATTAGCCGCCAGTTGAATCAGCGAAATTTGACTGTTTTGAGTTTCCAACAACTGATAAAAAGCCTCATCTAACCGCTGCTTTTGCTGGCTTTCGGTCACATTTTTTACAATCAACAATCCTGCGAATCCGCCCAAACCAATTACCAAAAAAAATTCTAAGATTGCCATACTTGTGATTAAATTCCTGATTTCAATAACGCAACTATAAAAATTATCTATTCTGCCAGCCCTATCCGGCGGGTTCGGTCTGTGCAAAAGCGATTTCAATCGCCGTCACCTTTATTTAGAAAAGAGTTCAATGCTTGTGACTGTTGATTTTTTCAGCCCGCGCAGGCGGGCTTGGTTTGTGTAAAAGCGATTTCAATCGCCGTCACTTTGGTGTAAAAGCGATTGAAATCGCCGTCATTAATTAAACTTGAGGTCGCACCAAATTTTCGATTCCTTTAACTACCTTAGCAGATACAATCTTGTCTCCCTGCTTCAGTTGCTCCAAAACTTCTTTTCCTTCAATCATGTAACCAAAAACAGCATAGCGGCCGTCCAACAGATTCAGGCCGGCGGGCGTGAGTTCAGGTTCAAACAAGAAAAAGAAAAACTGAGAAGAAGCGCTATCAGGGTCAGTTTCTGTGCGGGCCATTGCCACAGTACCGAAAGCAGAAAAAGGCAAAACAGGTTCGTCGCGATAACGCCCCGCATCTTCTAGAGTAATCCCGTAAATAGGTTCTTTTTCATCCCTGACGAGCACTTCTAGCGGTATATTCCGGTATTTGCCAGTAGCTGGATCGATAAAACCAACATCCTTGCCTTCGGGGTCTCCCGTTTGCAAAACGTAGGATTCTTCCGATCGAATAAACGGCAAACCGTCATAAAAACCTCGATCGACCAAATCCACAAAATTACCAGCCGTAACCGGGGCGCTGTAGCCGTCAACCACTACAGTAATTTCGCCTTTTTCAGTTTGTACGACCACAGTAGCGCGCCCTTTGAGTTGAGGTAGATTAGCATACTTGGCCGGCACTTCAAACGGAAACTTTGTCACCATCAACTCTTCGATTTCGCCTACCGAAGCTAGGATGGTGGCTTTCAAGTCAATCACTTTGTCCCTGTTTTTAGCCTCAACAGCCTTTTCCAGTTGAGCAATTCCGTCCTTGACTCCTGCAACTAGGGCCTCAGCTTCCGGCTTTTTCGCGTCGGGAATACTTTCTAAAAGGTCAGATTCCCGAAGGTTGAGAATCCTGGAAGCCTTGCTGACATCGCTGCTAATCGGCCCCCAACGTTTAGACCGTATGTGGTTGCCAATGTCTTCGAGACTGATTTGCAATTCTCGCACAGTCTGGTTGTCAATAGGTAAAGCAAAGCGCAGCAGGGCCCTGCTGTCGGTAATCGCATTCCCAGCAGGCATGCTGCTGCTGGGGCGTTTGGCATGGGAGACTGCACTAAAACTCAGGGAGAGGGTGAACAGCAGAAGCGCTAAAGCGACGGTTTTAACCCAGCGCTTGCACGTATCGATCGAGAAATTAGGCCAATGCAACATAACTTTAACTTTTATTGCCTCTCTTATCTTCCCACAGCGCTGCCCGCCCTCTAAGCTGCTACCCATCTAAAGTGTCTGTTGGTTTGGCTGGGGAGGAGTTGCCCGCTAACAACAGTCAATCGATTGCGCGATTTTAGATTTGAGATTTTAGATTTTAGAGGCGACCCCACGGATAAATTCGGGGACTCCTTTATCGGATACAGGTTTTTTATTTCTGGACGGATGAATCCGGGGGCTTGCATCCTGGATGCTTGATTGTCAACTGACAACAGCCCGCTGCCCACTGCCATTAACATTTCAGTACAGCACTTGCTCCCTTTGAACGGTAAAATAAAATGCCAATTGCTTTTTGATGCCGTCAGCTAGACTGCGGCTTTAACCTGACCCGCTCAAAAACGGATACAATCCCCAGACTCCTGTCGTGGAGAGATCGAAATTTTAGACCAAGGTTCAATCTCCCAAATTCAATGCGAGAGTAAATCTCAAATCTAAAATCTCAAATCTAAAATCGACTGACTGTAGTTACCCCGTGCCCCAAGGCGACGGGATTGCCCGCAAAAATTTATATGATCTCCAGTAACGACTTTCGACCAGGTGTTTCAATTGAATGGAATAACGGCGTGTGGCGGGTTATCGAATTCCTCCACGTCAAGCCAGGAAAAGGCTCGGCTTTCGTGCGGACAAAATTAAAAAACGTCCAAACCGGAAACGTAGTAGAACAAACCTTCCGGGCGGGCGAGACTATGCCTCAAGCCAACCTGGAAAAGAGCGTGATGCAGCATACCTATAAAGAGGGCGACGAGTTCGTCTTTATGGATATGGAAACTTACGAGGAAAGTCGCCTCAATGCCAAGCAAATAGGCGATCGTGTCAAGTACCTCACTGAAGGGATGGAAGTCAATATCCTTCGCTGGAACGACCAAATCCTAGAAGTGGAACTGCCCAACTCGGTTGTCTTGGAAGTGACACAAACCGATCCAGGAGTCAAAGGAGATACTGCCACCGGCGGCAGCAAACCCGCTATCCTCTCCACCGGAGCTCAGATTATGGTGCCTCTATTTATTTCCATTGGAGAACGGATTCGGATTGATACTCGTGAAGACAAGTACCTCGGCCGAGAGTAGAAACGACGGAGGAAAAGGGAGTTTTTAGTTTTTAGTTCTGAGTTGAAGAACTCAAAATTCAATACTCATCGCTCAGATAAAAAAATATCCCTTTTGCCTCCAAAGTCGTTAAGGCTCCTAGCTTCGCCTGATTCTGAATTTTCAATTTTCAATTCTCAATTACCCTTGAATCTGCTGTGCAACTAGACTTAAACCAGCTTTGTGACCTGCTAACTGTATTAGACAAAACTGGCATTTCGGAACTCACCTTAAAAAGTGGGGATATTGAACTGACAGTACGCAAAGGCATTCTGGCAAGTTCACCAGGCACCTCTGCTGCGCTCCCCGCTGCCGCGGCGACTGTGGCTCCGATCGCGTTGGGCGCCGTTCCTAGCCCCACCTTAGCGTCACCTCCTGCTGTTGACCAAAATTTAGCAGAGGATCTGGCTGCCCCTGTACCCGCCGCCCCTGTCGCCGTACCTGCTGCCGTACCTGCTTCTGTCGATCCGAAATGGGTGCCAATTATCTCGCCGATGGTAGGAACCTTTTATCGCGCTTCTGCTCCTGACGAACCGCCTTTTGTCAATGTGGGCGATCGCATCAAGGTCAATCAGACAGTCTGTATTATCGAAGCGATGAAGCTGATGAACGAGATTGATGCTGATGAAGTGTCCGGTCAAGTGATGGAAATTTTAGTTCAAAATGGCGAACCTGTCGAATACGGTCAAGTGTTGATGCGAATTAATCCGGATTGAAGGATTACTTTATTGTTATGGACAGAATAAATGCTAATATTTCCCGATCACTTCTCTCCGGTGAGTTTGATGAAGTCATCCCAGCCTGTCCCGCAAGAGGTTGTGCAACAAGTTGCTGAGTATTTCAGTATTTTGAGCGAGCCAATGCGTTTACGAATTTTGAACTTGCTTCGCGACGGCGAAAAATGCGTGCAAGAATTGGTGGAAGCTACTCAAACGAGTCAAGCCAATGTTTCTAAGCACCTAAAACTCATGCTCCAAGCTGGTATCCTCACTCGCCGGAGTGAAGGGACTTCAGCTTATTATAAGGTGCAAGACGAGTTAATTTTTGAGCTGTGTAATATGGTGTGCGATCGGCTTGCCAGCCGGATCGAACAGCAAGCCCTACACTTTCGGGCATTTAGCCTAACTACGAAGCACTGAAAATTAGTTCCCAGCCCCCAGTCATGAGTCATCAGCCATGAGTCATCAGTTATCCATCCCTACTCTCTGCCTTCAGACTGATGACTAATGACTCCTAACTAATGACTCATCCTTACTCAAGGGGAAAATTTTTGTCAAAGCTTTGGCGGGTACTCGGCTGAGCCACCTCCAAACCTTCGCCCCCTAAAAGTTCTAAAGGCTTCCCTTCCACCGAAATCCAAACCTTGGTATTCGGTTGTAAACTCGTAGCCGTATAGATAACTTGCCCTAACCGGCCAGTCATCGAATTGCTCCCTCCCCCGGAAGTAAATTCGGCCGACAAATCGACATGAACTCCGTCATTCTTAACACTCAAACCCCTGAGCTTTGTCCCATTAGGAATTTCGCTAGAAACAGTTCCATCCTTCGGCCCGGCCAACAAACTGTTAAAAGCACCTTGTAAAGCTGCATCAGGCTTGTCAGCTTGTTTGACAGCTACTTTCGTAGGAACTCCCTCAAATTTGCCGCTCGCATCTTTAACCCAGTAGACTTGCACTGTCTGGACATCAGTCTGCGGCAACGGCTTTGGCGGCAGCGACTTTGGGACTAGAGCCTGCGGCGTCTGAGCTTGAGGTGTCTGAACCAGCGGTGTCTGAACCTGCGGCGTCGGAACCTGTGGGACTTGTACAGGATTGGGAGGGGGTACGGGGATAACTACAGCAGGAGATTCCGCAGGACTTGGGGACAGCGGCGGAGCGGTAGTTTGAGCAGAAGACTGCGTATCTGCGGGGGTTGGCGAACGGTTCGCAGTCCACCAGGCAATGCCCCCTCCCGTCAGTAAAGCCAACCCGCAAACACCGGCAATGACGGCTGTGGAGAAGCGGCGCACTTCTTGTCCATCTTTCATAATACAAATTCTCCTTACAGATAGAGCGCTTGGGACGGTGAGGAGCGACTCTCGATCAGCTACATTTGTCTATGGTTAGATTCTGGAATTGACACAATTGCATTGCTGCTAGCGAACACTTTATAGCAAGCCCAACATATTCTGAATCCGACTATTTGAATCCTAGACCATAATATAAGATTTCGCCCGTGGAGTATGTCACAGTATCTCGATCGGCCTAGTGGCTATATTCTATAGTAATCATAAAAAATTAAAGAATAAAGGAAGAAAAAATCATTAAAAAGCAAGAAGGAAGGCAATGGAGGTAAGGGGGGTAAGGGATTTAACGGATTTAACGGATAGAAACAGGTCGATAAAAATATTTTCCCCAAACAAAAAGCGCCCCTATTACTAGGGGCGCTTGATGTTAATCAAAGACTAAAACTTAGCCGTTGATAGAAGGAGCAACCAAAGCTACGGGAGTGGTTTCCACAGCAGCCAAGTCGAGAGGGAAGTTGTGAGCGTTGCGCTCGTGCATTACTTCCATACCCAA
>JAUBST010000041.1:37787-62926 GCA_036702215.1 Microcoleus sp. F6_B6 | reverse complement strand
AATATCTCCCAAAATGGAATTATCGTGCAGTTCCGACTATTTAGCAGACGCTAAAGTTATTAAATTTTCATTCCTTAATGGTTTGAAACGGCGCGATCGCCTCTATCCGATCCGAGGGCTGCGCCCCATAAAACTGTTGCAGTTGTCCTGTCGCTGAATACCAGCGAACGTAAACAACTTCACTGTCAGAGGGAGGAGAATAATTCCCAAGAATCGGAACGTTACTCAGATCGATGTGTTCTTTTCCCTGCCGCAAACCGTAGTCAATATTGGCAGCCATGACTCTTGCTTTTTTGTAGAGTAGTCGATCGCTCTCTTCTAAGCGGTTAACAGCTCGCTGGTAGTAAATGATCCCTGCAAAAATGACGAGAATAGCCCCCATCGAGAGCGTAAACCAGTGGGCAAGATTGCGGCGGCTGCGATCAAACATCTGGATTCAAGCGATATCCCATACCGTATACGGTTTCTAGCCAACTGATAGCACCTATCATCTGCAATCGCTGCCGCAGACGACGCACTAGGACAGTAATCGCATTACTCTCCGGTTCGCTACCCCACTCCCACAAGGCTTGTTCAATTTGGCCGCGGGAGAGTACCTGACGGGGATGGCGCATCAGATACTCTAGAAATAGAAATTCACGAGTCGATAACTGCAGACTTTGCTCCCTCCGTTCAACAGTCAGCGTTGATAAATGTAGAGTCAGATCTTCAACCTGTAAAGTATCCCCTTTCCAAAGCGGCGATCGTCGTCCCAATGCCCGCACCCGTGCCAGCAGTTCAAACACATCGGCAGGTTTGATGAGATAATCATCTGCTCCAGCGTCTAAACCGCTAATTTTGTCAACAATCGCATCTTTGGCGGTCAACAGCAACACCGGGGCCGTTTTTCCCAGACGGCGGTATTGCTGGCATAAGCTTAAGCCGCTGACTTCAGGTAACAACCAATCCAGGATCAACAGATCGTAGTCCCGGTTTGATAAAATCCACTGAGCCGTCGCCCCATCTTCTACACCATCCACAATATGTCCTGCCTCAGAGAGAGCAGCTTGAAGTGGCTCCAGTTGATCTGCATCGTCTTCTACCAGGAGAATTCGCATCCGTATAACCATTGTTCGGCAAATTGTACGTATGGTACAGAATAAATTTAGGAAAAGCCTCCATCAGAGGTAAGATTTATGCCAATCTGTTGCTAACTAAAATGTTGGTAGTTTCTCTAGATTATTTCGAGCAATCTAAATCTAAAATCCAAGATTCCAATGGCTTTACCTCGTTTCCTACCACTTCTACACCGCGCTGCCTGGGAATTCTGGGTACCTCTGCCTTTGGTAGCAGCCTTATTCTGGACAGCAGGTAACTTCATCGCGGCTCAAATTCTCAGCCGTCCTTATCACTCTGTCAACAAACTCCAGGCAGATAGACAGTTAAATCGCAGATTACCAGTAACAATCTCGAGCATAAATGCAGAAATCGATCGCAGCCTGGGTGTTACCACTATTTTTGTCAACACCAGTGACTCAACTTTAAAGAAGCTAGAATACCAGTTTCGACTAACTCAAACCAGTCAGGTCGAAGCAGCGATCGCCCGAGAATTAGCAATGCCGGTTGAAAATGTCCGCAAACAGATCGGCTACCGGATTAAGAACTAAGCATACGGTCGCACAATTGCTGCACCATTGGCGAGTGGGAAATAGAGCGAGTGCCGCCGATCGCAAGCATGGATTTAGTCCCTGTGATGAGAAGGACTAGAAATTGTGTCTTCTCTAAGATCGATCGGCTCAATTCGAGTTTGAATCCAGGCAAAGACAACCGCAACTCCCAACAAAATGAGCGTTGTGCCTGCTACCATTGGCAACATGATACTGTAACGCATAGCCCCCCATTAAGCTAAATCAAAGTGTTCCATGTGAACGTTCGTGACGGGAACCTGTAGTTCAAATAACGCCCGCTCAACGGCATCCATCATCCCCGGAGCCACACAGACAAAGTAATGCCGACTGCCCCGATGAAGAGGAATGTATTTTTCCAATAATGCTCGGTCAACATAACCTGTTTCACCAGCCCAATCGTCATGAACTTTTCGCAACACATAGACGATCGATAGATCTAATTTTTCCGTTTTGACATCAATGCAATAGATGATGGCATTTTTGTACTAGAGATCGAGCATTAGAATTACCCATTCAACTCATAAAAGAACAGGTAAAGCAATCGCTTGAACGATCGTAATTCTCTACCTGTTTTTAATTTGAAGCCCAAAAGCGATCGGAAGGTGACAGGTTCAAAAAACTAACGAGAGCGAGTAATGCGAAGAATCTTGTCCTGTTCTGGCGGGCAACTGCCGCGACCATCACAATTACTGGTGGTCACGTACAATTCCCCATCGGGGCCCATAATCGCTTCTCTGAGCCGTCCCTGCTGCCCCTGCAAATACACTTCATGCTGCTGCACCTGACCCGATCGAGGATCGATGACGATTCGCTGCAATTGCTCTGCCCGCAGCCCTGCAACGATGAGGTTGCCTTTCCATTCAGGAATCGCACTGCCTGTGTAGATGGCGGCTCCTCCGGGGGGTAATGCCTGCTGCCACACGATCGCAGGAGTTACCAATCCTTGCTGCGATTCGCAGCGGTAGATAGCGGGCCAGCCCAAATTGTCACCTGCCCGGGCAACACTGACTTTATCGTGTCCCGATCGCCCTAACTCGCCACTGGGGCCGTGATCGCTGACCCACAGAGTAGATGCGTTCACCCAATCAAACCCTTGAGTATTGCGAATCCCCAGGATATAAACTGGATTTCCCGGGAAGGGATTGTCAGCGGGTACCCGGCCATCAGGGGTGACGCGCAAAATCTTGCCGGCCAGACTTTTGACATTCTGAGAAAGGTTTGGATCTCTGGCGTCTCCGGTACCAATATAAAGCATCCCATCGGGGCCAAACCGAATGCGTCCGCCGTTGTGGAATTGAGCAACGGGAATGCTGTCAACAATGGTGCGATCGCGGGTTGCACTCACCCCATCTTGAGACAACTGCCAGCGTTCCACACGATTCACTGGAGTGCCATTTTGGTTGGCCGTGAAATACACGTAAAAGAATCGGTTATTGGCAAAATCGGGATGAGCGGCAATGCCCAGCAATCCACCTTCACCGCGATCGCTGACATTGATGCTGGCGATCGCTTGGGGGCGCAGCTTGCCATTTTGCACTAGCCGCACCCGTCCCGATCGTTCAGAAACGAGCAGATCGCGGTTTGGTAAGAAGGCAATCCCCCAGGGAACATCCAGCCCTGTTACCACTTCTTCCACCCGCACACTCACCTGCCCCTGCGGACCAAACCCGTCTTCTACCAATTTGCAACTGGCTGGCTGGGCGGTTTGATTGGTTTGTGCCTGTTGCACTTCGCTGCTGATTTGGACAGAAGCCGGTGTTTCGCGCACCTGCGCCTGGGGAGAAGTGCAGCCAACTATACCCGCGATGCTCAACATTAGCCCACTTTTGAGAATGTTTGTTGGTTTCATGCCTTTTTGCCTGTTAATTACTTGGGAATTACGCTCCAATTGCCATCAATTTTTGTGAATCAAAGAAAAGAGCTAAAACCGCTTATCCACTTGTTGAAATCACTTTTTATTGCAGACACGATCGATCGATCGTTTAATCATTTTTGAGCCGAAAATTTGCCGGCAATACCAAGCCCCAATCTAGGAATCCAGTGCTTCTAACCGTTCAACAAGATGATTGCTATTGTGCAATATCCTGTAGATTTGCTCATCTTGCTGAAGGCTGAGTGCTGTTTCTGGATTATCTGTGCGGCTGTCTGGTTGGCGATCGAAGCGCTCGTGTATTGATTTCAGGAGTGACGCGGATTTGGTAGATGCTACCTCAACTGCAAGCAATGGTTCGTTCTGCTTTGATTGTCCTGCAAACAATTGAAGCACGGGCACCTGTTCTGAGTAATGAATTGGAAAAATGTGGGAATTGTCACCTTTGAGTCACATTTGCTGCGGATGCTAAGAGTAGACCTTGATTGTCAACCCTATTTTAAATAGGTTTTTGAGGATGAACAATTCACGTTTCCAGCAACTATTTTTAATTTCTGGTATCGCAGGAATTCTAATTCTTCTGAACGGGCGTCGGATTTTTGGGCAAAACGGAAATTGCTTTACCAGAAAGAATTGGTTTAAAGCCGGAACCCATAAGCGGGAGAAATTAAAAGAAGACTATTCATTACTCCAATCCTCGGACTTCCAGGTAGAGGTCTCTATCAACTGTCAACTGTCAACTGTCAACTGTCAACTGAATGAAGCCTGGGTGTCGTTAAAAATTCTACTCGTTGAGAAGCTAAAACTGTGGATAGATTAGAGAACACTGCACTGGTGGAACGTAACGAACCCCAAACAGGGACTCCAAAACCCTCTATTACTCTAATTGATGCGATCGCCTTGATTGTCGGGCTAGTAATCGGCGCAGGCATTTTTGAAACCCCTGCTCTGGTCGCTGGTAATACCGGAACGGTTGGTGGTGTCATAGGAATCTGGCTGATAGGCGGTGTTGTGTCATTGCTGGGGGCACTTTGCTACGCCGAATTGGCAACGACATATCCCCATGTCGGCGGCAACTACTACTACCTGAAACGGGCATTCGGGCAACCGATCGCGGTTTTATTTGCCTGGGCGCGCATGACGGTGATTCAGACTGGATCGATCGCGCTGCTGGCATTTGTGTTTGGCGACTATGCCTCTGAGCTACTTCCACTAGGTGGCTACTCGCCTGCAATTTACGCAGCAGTCGCGATCGCCCTGCTCACAATGCTGAACATCATTGGACTGCGCCAGAGTAAAAGCCTCCAGAACTGGCTAGCGGTGATACTCGTTTTAGGCTTGCTGCTGGTGATCGTGGTTGGTCTGGCATCCTCCCCTCCTGCCGTCGGGCCCCTTTCCTCCGATGCTCCCCCTACCTCGAACTGGGGCTTAGCGCTGGTCTTCGTGTTGCTGTCCTATGGGGGTTGGAATGAAGCTGCTTACATTTCTGCCGAAATTCACAACCCGCAGCGCAATATTGTGCGATCGTTCCTCTGGAGCATTGGCATTATTACAGGACTTTACGTGCTGCTCAATCTGGCATATCTGCAGGGATTGGGTATCGCAGGTATGGCAGACTCTCAAGCCGTTGCAGCAGATTTACTGCGGCGAGTGCTGGGTGAACCGGGAGCCGCGTTTGTGAGTTTGCTGGTTGCGATCGCCACGCTGGGGTCGATCAACGGCACTATCTTTACGGGCGCACGCAGCAGCTTTGCTCTGGGGCAGGATATGTCTGCGTTTGGCTGGTTGGGACGCTGGCACCCGCATCCGAGTTCGCCGACAACTGCTTATTTATTGCAAGGTGCGATCGCGCTGACGCTGATTGGGCTGGGAACCTTCACCCGCAAAGGATTTGAAACGATGGTGGACTACACTGCGCCCATCTTCTGGTTTTTCTTTTCGATCGGCACTCTGTCGTTAATTGTTTTACGCATTCGAGAACCCGATCGAATCCGCCCGTTTAGCGTACCGCTTTACCCGATCGTTCCCATAGTGTTCTGCGCCATTTGCGGCTATTTGCTCTATTCCAGTCTGGTCTATACAGGCATCGGCGCGATCGCAGGGGTCATCGTCGTTCTACTGGGTCTTCCCTTTGTCCGTCATACTACATAGCAACTTTTTTTGGAGATTTACGATCGTGCAACTCAAAAACATTAGGAAATCATTCTTTGTCGGCGTTAGCATTCTCAGTTTTGCTGCGATCGGCTGTACCGAACAACGTAACTTTGAGACAGTGGCTCCAACTCCGGCTGCCGCATCCCCAACTAATTCTGTTTCCGATCTGGCTCAAGCGACTCCTAGCCCCACAACAGAAGCTCCCACCCGCCAACCCGATGTGGTTTACGTTCCAACCCCTGTAGCTGTTGTGAATGAAATGCTGCGGCTGGCAAACGTGCAATCCAACGACGTGGTTTACGACCTAGGTAGTGGCGACGGTAGGATTGTGATTGCAGCCGCTCAAAAGGTTGGGGCGCGGGGCATCGGTATTGACATCAGCCCAGAACGCATTCGAGAAGCTAACGAGAACGCCAAAAAGGCTGGCGTGACCGATCGCGTCCAGTTTCGTCAGGAAGATTTATTCCAAACAGACTTTAGTGAGGCAACAGTTGTCACGCTTTATCTCTTGCCAGAACTCAACGTAAAACTGCGCCCCAAATTACTCAGTGAATTAAAACCAGGTACGCGCATTGTGTCCCATGAATTCGATATGGGCGAGTGGAAACCCCAGCAGGTAGTAAAAGTGGACGGCAGAACAGTCTACTACTGGGTTGTACCTGAAACTCCTCCTGCTAATTTGAAGTAGTGAGACTATTGCAGCTTGAGGAGTCAGGCTCTATATACCTGGCACGGCGATCGATTGTCGTGCCAGGTCAGCACTTTAACTCACGTTAAATCACAGCAATACAGTCAATCTCTACTAACACATCTTTCGGCAAACGCGAAACCTCCACACAAGCGCGCGCCGGTGCAGTTGCCTCATCAAAATATTTCCCATAAACCGCATTCACAGCGGCAAAATCATTCATATCTTTGAGGAAAACCGTAGTTTTTACGACATCCAACCAAGTAGCGCCCGCTTCTGCGAGAATCGCTTCGAGATTTGCCATAACTTGTTCGGTTTGTTTTGCCACATCGTCGGTGTAGACAATATCGTTTAGTCTAATGTCGATCGCAATTTGACCTGCTACAAACAGCATAGTGCCCGTAGCGGCGATCGCTTGATTGTAAGGGCCCACGGGTGCCGGTGCTTTGTCAGTACGAATAATTTTGCGCGTCATAGATGTCACTTTTTGAGATTCTTGTTGAGAGGTTTTCGGTTTGTAGTCGATTTCTGGTTCTGAGATTTCAGCCTCGGAGATTTCTGATTGGTAGATTTCTCCATCTGGCATTATCGCATCAGTGAAGTCGGCATTGTTAATATTCCAACCATAGGTTTGAACATCAGTCAAGTCTGCTTTCTTAAGGTTGGCTCCCTCCAAACTTGCTAGCATCAAAGTTGCTTGTTTAAGACTAGATTTTTCGAGATTTGCCCCTGCCAGACAGGCTTTTTTCAAATTTGTCCCTGTGAGGTCTGCTGCACTAATATCCGCCTCAGTCAGATTCACGCCTGATAAGTTAAGTGCAGAGAGATTGACACCTCGAAGTTGGGCTTGCTGGAGATTGGCATCTTCGAGACTAGCATTACCTAAGTTCACTTGACTCAATTGTGCTCGTGTCAAATTTGCCCTCGTGAAATTTGAGCCGCCCAGATTTGCTCCCTTTAAATTTACTTCCTTCAAGGAGGCTGTAGTTAACCATACAGAGATTAATTGGGCATCACTCAGGTTTGCATTGTCCAGCTTAGTATTTCTCAAATTGGCACTCGTGAGGTCGGCCCTACTCAAGTCAGCACTGGTGAGGTCTGCAAAACAGAAGTTGGCACTATTACCTGTCACCCCGATTAAGTTTGTTCCTACCAGGGATGCTCTACTGAAGTTTGCTCCATAGAGGTTTGCTTTGTTCAGAGTTGCCTCATTCAACTCAGCTCCCGTCAAATTTGCACCGCGTAGGTCTATCCCACTCAAGTCTGCACCTTTGAGATCTATCCCGCTTAACTGTGCTTTTGTAAAGTTCCGTTCGCCTTTAGCGTATTTTTCTAAAAGTTCTTCAGCATCCATAAATAACCGATCGCCCTTCCGCTACACCCCACATTTCCAGCCTACCACCAAAACCGAAAGCGCGAACTAAATCCGCGTCAATCCATTTTCATCTGCGGTCAATCAACTCCCTTTTTCAACCGCAGATAAACACAGATAAACGCAGATAAATTATATCAAATTCGTCCTTCCTCGGAATCATCGCTCTCTCTGTTCTCTTTCTCTGCGTTCTCTGTGTCCTCTGCGGTTTAATCAATCCATTTTCATCTGCGGTTAACAAATTCCCATTTTTCAACCGCAGATAAACGCAGATTTACACACTACACACCAACCGGAGCACCAACAACCTCGCCTTTCAACATCCGAGAAGCAGCATCAAGCAATTGCTCCTCCAAATAAGGCTTAGTGAAATAACCTTTCGCACCCAAACTGTAAGCCATTTGGCGGTGTCTGTCAGCACCGCGAGAAGTTAGCATCGCGATCGGCAATTCGCACAAAATCGCATCCTTCTGCATCCGAGAAAGTAGCTCCAAACCGTCCATTCTCGGCATTTCAATATCGCAGAAAACGATATCGCAAGGCAGACCGGATTTCATCTTTTCCCAAGCTTCCTTACCGTCGCGAGCTTCTTCCACGCGATAGCCAGACTTCTCAAAAGTAATCGACAAGAGCGATCGCACCGTAATCGAATCATCTACAATCAGCACAGTCGGCTCAGTCTTCTCGATTTCTGCCTCGGCAGGAGCTTGACTGCTTTCATCCCAAAGCGTACCGCCAGCTTCCTTCCGCAGCCTGCCGGTAGCCAAATCTATCAGTTCCAGAACATCCGCAATCGCCACGATCCGACCGTCTCCGAGCACCGTGGCCCCAGCGATCCCGATCGGCTTCGGCACCGGCCCCTCCAGCGGTTTGATCACAATTTCCTGTTCCGTCGAAACCTGATCCACCTGCACCGCCAAGAAATTGCCAGCAGACCGCAGCACGATCACCGAAATCATGTCATCGTCAGTATTAAACCCGTAAACACTGCCGCGGCCCAAATGGCGGTTGTAAGCCAGCAACTCCCGCAGCGGCCGGAACGGCAAGCTTTGACCCCGCCACTCTATACAAGGCAAACCGTCCGCCCCTGTCGTCACCTGATCCCGGGGCACGTCGATCATATCCTCGACCCCATCCATCGGGAAAGCAATGCGGGCTCGATCGCTAATGCAAGTCAGAGCCTTAGAAATGCTCAACACCAGAGGCAAACGGATCGTAAACACAGTCCCCTTGCCGATGGTTGAATCGATCGACACAGTACCGCGAATCTCCTGCAAGGAAGTCTGCACCACATTCATACCGACCCCCCGGCCGGCGTACTCCGTCGCCTGTTCCTGAGTGCTGAAACCGGGCATAAACAGCAAATCGTAAACTTCCGAGCGAGACATCCTCTGAGCCTGAGCCGCCGTCAGCATACCCTGCTTGATCGCCTTCGCCTTCACCCTTTGGGGGTCAATTCCCGCCCCGTCGTCAGAAACCGAAACCACCGTTTGGTTCCCTTGGTGGAAAGCGCGAATGGTAATTCTGCCGACTGCTGGCTTCCCAGCCGCCAGACGCACTTCGGGCGGTTCGATCCCGTGAGTAATCGCATTGTTCACCAAATGAGTCATCGGGTCATACAACTGATCCACAATCATCTTGTCGATCAAAATCTCCTTGCCCTCAACCTGCAACTGAGCCTGCTTCCCGCACTTAATCGCAATTTCCCGCACCGCCCGGAACAGCCTGTCCGTCGTCTCCGCAAACGGCTTCATCCGGGCGCGAGTCAAGCCTTCTTGCAGTTGAGTTGTAACTTGCCGCAGTTGGCGAGTCACCTGATCCGCCTCATCCACCAAAAACTCAATGTCCGCAGCCGACTCCCGCACCCGCACGATCAGCTCGATAATCTCCTGAGCCAAACTGTGGAAAGGAGTAAACCTGTCCATTTCCTCCGGTCTCCAGGCACTGTCCCGGCTGTGTGCCGAATCCTCAGAGCGCCAGCCCGGTCGGTGTCCCTGGCGGTTTGCCAGCAAGGCAATTTCCAAAAGACTCCGCTCGTAGAAATCCTGAGTCCGCTGGCTCACGTCGCTCAGCAGCGTTACCTGGTGCAACAAATTGTCCAAAAACTGCCGCATCCGTTCTTGGTCTTGCTCCAAGCTGTTGCGGTTTACCACCAGTTCCCCCATCAAATTGCTGAGGTTATCCAGTTGCTTGATGGGAACTCGCATTGTCTGGTCGCCGAACCCGCCCGCGCGCATATTGCGCCTGGGTCTGCCGATCGCGGAGGGTCCGATATTGGCTTCCCCGGAGCGGCCGCCGTCTTTGGGATCTTCGAGCAGTTTTTCCAAATCGCCAAATTCGTCGTCGGTTTCTTCGGCAGCAGGGCGCGGGGATTTACTGGCAGTTGTCGCGGGTTGCTGGTGAATTTCGGGTATGGTTGCGCTCTCGCTGAGGAGTTCTTCGAGATCGGAGAAAACTTCTGTATTTACCGGACTCTGATTTGCGATCGCAGAAGCTGCTATGACGGCTCCTGCACCCCCTGCAATTAACAGTGCTTCTAAATCGTCAAAATTGCCTTCGGCATCTTCTTCGCCTGATTCGCCCTCAGCAAAAAAGTCTGCCAGCGAGCCCTCTTCCAACTCCGAGGAATGGGTCTGGGCCGACTCGTCCGAGGCGTCCCAAAAGCCGGCAGCGAGTTCCGAAGTCACTAGAACTTCAGCATCGATCGAATCCAACAAGTCGTCAAAACCTTCTAATTCTTGGTTGTTGAGAGCGGCGCCGGTTTCGATCCCCGAGAACAAGTCAGCATCGCCCTCCAACATACCGTCGAGGGATTCTGCTGGCAGGGGCTCTAAATCCGCGCTCAAAAAATCGGTTTCTAGGGCATCGAACAAATCATCTTCGTCCTCGGAGTTTCCGGCGGTATCTGTTTCGGCTCGATCGAACAAACCTGCACCCACTTCTTCGTCGAACAAACCTTTGGGAGGTTCGGCAGACAGTTCCTTCACTTCTGCAGCGGCGCCAGATGACGGTGCCGCTGCAGCATTGCCCTGCTGCACCGTGCCTTCGGAAAACATATTCTCCAAGAAGTCGAAATCTGGGACTTCATCAGATTCGACATTGTTTGAAATTTCCGACTCGGGACGATCGTCGGACAAAGCTTCAAGTTCAACAAGAGGCGAATTTGCCAAGCTTTGGTCGGAAACGGCCGCACTGTTGTTCTCGAACAAATTCTCCAAGCCGACTTCATCAAATCCCGCATCCGCGCTCGGCAGTTCTGAATCCCAGTCCCCCAGCCAATCCGCGCCGGCTGGTTCCGAGGCTTCTGCGCCGTACTCGGTACCTGTAGGTACAGAACCGAACAGTTCGGCTAAATCTGCGGCTTCTCGGGAAGTAGCCGATCGTTGCCGATCCCCCACAGTTTGTTCGTCCTCGGAAATCTCGCTTGAGGTCGTATCCCCAAACAGCGCATCTAAATCTGTATCGTCGAGCTCCTGGTTGAGCGGTGGCACAGGCTCGTCTTCCAGACCGAAAGCATCTTCTAGCCAGTTTTCATTGGCAGGGATATCTAAATCAGAATTTGATGTCATGTTAAGAAAGTTGTCCGTTTCCTCATTTTGTGCGGTGCCTGCAGCTCGATCTCGATCGCCCCCGTTTTCCTCACCTTCGTCTTCTGAAGCAAGGAAATTAGAAGTAATCCCCAACAGATCGCTCAAATCCGAATCCTCGCCAAGTTCGGAGAGAAACTCGAAATCATCCATTTCAGGCTCTTCAAGCGCTTCGGCCGCCGCTGAATCGTTGTTGCCCCCCCCAGCAGCAGGCTGCTTCGATTCCCCGTCCAAAGCCTCAGACTTCAGGGAATAGTCCGAAGAGATTGCCGGCACGCCCGCTGTCTCGGATAAATCTAAATCGCCGAACAAGTTATCGAAATCAGCATTGTCCGTACCGCCTGCTGAAGTTTGGGCAGCCACCTCGTCCAAAAGCGTACCGAGAGCATCTTCGTCAGCTTGTCGCCCGGCTGAGACCACCGCGTCCTCTTGCCGCTCCAAACCGCCTCTACCGTTACCCGTTTTAACCTGTTTGCGAGTTAACTGCTGGTTCGATCTCCCATTTTTCCGATCGGCAGCCACTGCCGAGTCCTCTGCCTCTTCTCCAAACAGCAAATCCTCCCCAAACAAGCTGGTCAGGTCGTCAATCGGGGGGGGCGCGTTTGTTTCCGAATTTTGGGCACCGTATTCGTCAAACAACAAATCAGTAAAGTCGCCCGAACTGTCATCGTCTAGCCCCAGCATTCGGGCGGCCGATATCCCAGAAGACTGTGCGGGGTCGAGGTCTTCTTCTTCTTCCCAAGCGCTGTCGAGATCCGGGGACTCGCCGTCAAACAAGTCAGCTAGGGTGTTGAGTTCGGCAGCGCCCACTTCCGGGCCGCTGCGGGTCGAGCCTCTAAAAGCAGCCGTCTCCAGATCCGATTCTGCAAAGGCGGCATCGTCGAAATGGACCGATCGAATGCCGCCCTCATCGCTGCTGTCGCCGCTGTCTAGCTGGTCGAACAGTTCGTCTATACTCAGCTCGGAAATGGCCGGCAGCAGCTTGTTCGATCCGTCCCCGGAATCGCTCGAACCCGCGAGATCCCAGGCTTCATCTTCAAAAGAAACCGCGTTTGTCCCGGATTTACTCGGTTGAGCGAAGGCCAGCAAATCTTCAAAATCTGTTTCTGGAACTGCAACCGCCGGCTGGAGGGCCAGAAGTTTTGCGCTTGGTGCGATCGACGATTCTAGACCGGAAATTACCAGTTCTTGAGCTTGCTTGATGTTTTTGATTACGGTTGGGGCTAGGGTGCGGTAGGTATTTTCTGGGTTGGCGATCGCTTTGGATACAGCTTGGATCAATTCTATCCAGCAGGGCAGTTCAAATTCTTCCCCGGCCAAAGCCAAGTTCCGACAAATGTTTTTGAGTTGCCGCCTGCTTTCTGGTCCTTCGGGCTGTTTGAATTCTTGCAGGAGTTCCCGCATCCTCGCCGGTACGTCCGAGTCAAATACTAGCTGCAGGGCGCTGTTTTCTGCTGTTCTGGCATCAGGTGCGTAAACCGACTGCGAATCTGGAAAACTCCTTGACGAGGCAAACGCCCCGACTCCCATCTGGACTGTAGTAACTGGTTCGGGTACGGACAGAGCGCTGTTGAGGTCTGCACGGTCTTCTCCGTGTCCGACGAGTCCCCCCAAGTGCCCGTTGAGTTCTTCAAATACAGGTTCTAATTCTCGAACCATCTGTTCTCCCAATTCTTCTGTCAGTCCGAAAGGCCCCGACAGTTGCTCTAACAGCCCTTGCAACGTGTCAAAAATTCGCAGAAACAGGGACTCTAGCTGTTGGTCTACTTTAACGCTGCACTCTTTTAAAACTTTAAAACTATCTTCTAGTCGGTGAGCTGTTTGCTGAATGCTGGTCAGCCCCAGCATTGCTGCTCCTCCTTTGACAGAGTGAGCGGCCCTGAATACTTCGTTGACCAGTTCTGGGTCTTCGATCGTGGTTTGCAGATTCAGCAAGCCTTGTTCGATCGTATTGAGGTGGTCTTTGGCCTCCTCAATAAAGTAGCCCATTATCCTCTGTTGTTGCTCCGGCAGCATAGTTTTATTCCTGATTTTAAGCGTTATTGTATTGGGTCTATGTTAGAAGTTTTAGAGAAGGTCTCGGTATATCTCGCCCCTTGCCAAGAGAATAATCTGACTGCGAGATATCCCAAATGTCATGGCTATTTTTGCTTTCGATATGCCCTCACTTAAAAGATAGCGAATCTCCCGCACTTGTTCGGGTTTGAGTTTGCGGTGGACAGATATTTTGCCGGGAACGAAAGGAAAGCGGTTTTTTTCTATAGAATCGCGGGAGTTATCGGCGGGAGTTCCTTCCCACAAATGGTCGGGATTCACACAACCGCGATCGTCGCAACTGTGGCACGCAAAATAACCGGGTTTTACAGGTCTTCCCAGTTTGTGTTCCAGTACAAGTCTGTGGGGATAGAAACTTTGATTTTTTCCGTTAATTCTGATAGTTTTAACAGAGTAACCATCACTTCGCTTAGCCAAGGTGCAAATCATGCAGCCGTTCGCCTGTATTTGGGCGCGAATGCCGGGAATTATTTCTCGACCTCGCACTTTTTTTTGAGGTTGAGGAGCAGATGTACTTCCTACATCTTTAATCCGTCCTTTTTTAAACCTGTCTTGAGAATTTTCCAGTCGAGAACCTTCCCATAAATGGTTTGGATTAATGCAGTTGCGAACATCGCAAGTGTGGCAAGCAAAGTATTCCGATCTAATCGGACGACCTAAGATATTTTCTAATACTAAACGGTGAACATTCAGCGTTTTCCATTCACCGTTAATTTTAAGTCTTTTGTTGGCATAGCCCCTGCTGTTTTTTGATAGGGTACAGATAATACAGCCCGTCGGCTGTATTTCACCAAAGATGCCAGGAATAACCTCTACTATGTTATCGTCCATTTGTGCAACTCCTACTTCCTTTAGGTGTTGGATTGGCAGCCCCGCAGCGGTTTCAATACTGCGAGGTTGCTTTTTGTCTATCATTGTTGCCACACTAACGTGCTTGTAAGTCAGCACGGAAAAAAAGCATTAGACAATTGATTATTGCCTTTCTGCTGTTTCTACTCGGAATCTTTCCACCGATGTCAAAAGGTCGCGAGCAACGCCTACCAAGTTTTGCAAAGCACCCGAAACTCGCTGCGCTTCTTGGGACGTTTCCTGAGCAGTTAATTCGACAGCCTGCATCACACTGGCGACCGCGCGAGCTGTTTCGTTTTGCTCTACAGTGTCGGCAGTAATCGATCGCACTAACACGTCAATTCGGTTAGTTACTTGAATGATATCTTCAAGCGATCGCTTCGCCTGTTCTGCCAATTTTGTCCCCTCAATAACCTGCTGCGTCCCTTCTTCCATCGCCGTCATTACCGCGCCGGTTTCGCTTTGAATTTGCATCACGATCTGTTCGATTTCTTTCAAAGACTTAGCCGATCGGTCTGCCAACTGTCGCACCTCGTCTGCCACGATCGCGAAACCCCTGCCCGCTTCCCCAGCTCTCGCCGCCTCTATACTGGCGTTGAGGGCCAACAAATTCGTCCGGGAGGCGATCGTCGCAATTAAAGCCACAATCTTAGAAATTTCTTGAGAAGCTTCCGCCAACCTCTTGACTTTTCTCGTGGTTTCTGCTACCGTTTCGCGAATTTCCAAAATCCCGGCCACCGTCCGCTCCACAGCCTCGCCTCCTTTGAGAGCCGTTGCCGCCGCGCCCCGGGCCACTTCTTCTGCCTCTCTCGCGCTCTCTGCGACCCGCTGAATCGCATCGGTGAGGACTTGCACCGAGTTCAGCGTTGCCGCCAATTCCTCAGCTTGCCGCAGCGCGTCTGAAGACAAATCGCCCGCAAACTTGGCACTATCCGTAGCGCCCTTGCTGACCTCCCGCGCCGCCTGTTTCACCTGATGGACAATTTCGCGCAGATTTTGAATTGTCAAGTTAAACGAGTCAGCAACAGCGCCCAAAACGTCTGCGGTCACTTCCGCAGTCACCGTCAAGTCACCCCGGGCCGCTCCTTCCACGTCGTCTAGCAAGCGAATCACTTGGCGCTGCAAGTCTTCTTTTGCCTGTTCCTGCTCGTCCGACTTGCGCCTGGTATCGCTAATCGTGGTTTGGATGACCTTCGCCATGTGGTTGAATTTAGCAGCCATTTTGCCAAATTCATCTTCCGAGTAAACCGTAGCGCGAGCGTCCAAAGTTCCTTGAGATACCGCATCGAACTGAGCTTGCAAATTATCCGACGACTTGCGTACCTGCTTGGCGATCAACTGGCCGATCCCCCAAGAAGTTAAAAAGCTCGTAAAGCCTGCTGCTGCGGTCATTACCCAGCCTGTTTGGCGCAGGTAAACGATCGCCTCCGGTTTGTCTTGCCGCAGAGCTTGATAGGAGGCAATGTTGGTGACGAAAGCCACAGCTACCAGAGAAACCAGTCCGGCCCCGATTGCCGTGTACAACTGTTTTGTAAACAAAGGGGCATTTTCCAAGAAAGCCAGTCCCCCCTGTTCTACCGTTACCGAAGTATCGAGCGCTTCTGTTTCGGTGGGAGAAAAAGTCGGCACAGACGCATCAGCCGGGCCGCTTATGCTAAATATTTCGTCATCCCGAATTGCTGAGCCATCGCTGTTGTCAAAGTCCAGGCTGCTGCCGGTCGTTCCCATCATGCCGCTGGTCGAGTTGCCGAAATTGGTGTTACCTCTAGTCAATATCGAACTGCTGGCATCTTCTGAGATATCAAAATCCGGCAAATTGCCCAAATCGTCAAACTCGTCAAATTCGTCTAAAAAGTCGCTGTGTTCTTGAGCGTTCCCAGCTTTTGACGACCAGGCGCTGCTGTTCTTGTCGGAAGCTCCGAAAGCTGTTGCTTGTTCGTTTTCGTCGAAAGAGAAAGAATCGCTAAAAGCGTCGTCTTCAAAAGCATCTAACTCGAAGTTGTCTCTAGAGCCAAATGCCGGGGGTTCCGAGTCGCTGTAACCGTTGCTGTTGGCGGAGGCTGGATCGACTGAATTAAATTGTCCCCGGCTCGACCTTGACGACTGAGAGTTGGGGACAGCACCTCCCATCAACAGCGTTTCGTCTTCCGCCAGCGAATAGTTTGACGAGTAGTCCGACCCGTTATTCGGCTGTTTGTTTTGAGGTCGAGAAGACCCGAAACCCGACGAGGGCATCGCCTCGGCAAAGGGATCTTCTTCTTCGGCTTCAGGTATGTTGCGACCGTAATTTTGGCCGCTCTGGGGCGGGGATTGGTAGTCGTAGTCGGAGTTATCGTCGAATTCGTCTGGCAAATCGAGCGCACCAAAAGGTTCGCCAAAATTGTCCGAGGGCCCGATGGGGGAGTCTAGTTGGTTCGAGTCAAAGGAATTCCCGCTTTCTGAAGAGGCAAAACTTTGACCGTTGAGCATCTGAGTCGGAGCTTCTGAAAACGAATCTCCTGAGTAAGGCGGGCTTTTCCCAGACACTTTGCTGCTAGACACGCCAGCAGCATCAAGCCCTCCATCATCTTTTAAGGCAAAAGGGTCTCCAAAGTCCGAGTCGGCAAACTCGTCTACGTCTAACGAGTCGGAGGTCTCAGCATAAGCTGCCATGCCGCCGCTGTCGCCACCAAAGGGGTTAGAATGTGAGGCTAAATCTTCTGGGACTAAGCCTGCGCGCTCATCGTCTTCTACTTCCCACCCCAAGCCACTCATGCCCAAGTCTGCCAAGTCCTCGTTTTCCATTTCGTCTGGGGATTGACTTGTATAGGAAAGCGATGGTGAATTTCCTTGGAAAAGTTCCAAATCCGGGTCTTCTAACCCTTCATCGAGAGATAAGTCTGGGTAGAATTCTAATTCAGTTTCAGCAGACAAAGCCTCGAAATTTTCCGTTTGCAGTTCTCCAGATAAAAATTGGTCTGTGTAGGTAATTCCGCTGTGAGCGTGTTCCACCAAACTTGGGTCGTCACTCAGGCCTAGCACAACCGTATACTGTTCCCGCGCCACCTCATACTGTTGCAGTCCGTAGCAGTAAATGTGTCCGCACAGCAGGCGAGCGCTGGGGTCTTCGGGAAAATCTTCTACTAATTGATAAACTAGGGCTGCAGCTTCGGAATAATTGCCATCCATGTAGGCCGCTTCTGCCCGTTGGTAGTCCTGCTGAAAGTTGGTACTTGTTGCCATTTGCCGCCCTCTTTGGATTTGAGATTTTAGATTTGAGATTTGAGATTTTTTATCTTGAATTGAATGTTTAGATGCGCGCCTCACGTCGTGTGACTGTTGATGGTTAGACCTCAATCGAAAATCGCAAATCGCAAATCTAAAATCGATTTCACGCTGCCCACCGCGCCGAGCGCAGAATTTTCACTTGATCTAGCAGTCGGAGCACTTTAGTCGCTTGTGCACCTAACATCCATTCTCCCCTCAGAAATGGAATCATGCCGTCTGGTGCATTGTTCTGAGAGTGCAGTTGCTCTACGTCGAGCCAGTCCATCCCCACAATTCGATCGACTGCCAGCCCCAAAATCGTGTCTTGGTCTTCCACAGCCACGATCGGGATTTCGGGTCTATCGGTGTTCAGAGGTGTTTGGTCTCCCAGAAATTGGCCGAGGTCTGCCACCCAAATCACTCGTCCTCTCATATTTAGCGTACCTAAAAGCAAAGAGGAAACGTTGGGGATCGGTGTCATGCGGTCTGGGGACGGGGATAGTACCTCTCTAATTCCTGTCGCCGGCAGTGCGAACTCGTTCCCCGAAGGAACGTAGAACCGCAGGTGCAGCTCGCCTTCGGGAGTTTCTAGTTCTTGGAATTCCGGAGCCGGATCTACGCCTAGTCCTGGTAATATAAAGTCTGGGCTACCGCTAATCATAATTCTGACACCTGCATTTCTAGCAAATTGTTGAGGTTTCCCCCCAAGAAGAACCCGATCGAAACTTCGACGGTGAAAACTTGACACAGCCAAGGAGTGAGTGGCGCGACTGCCGGACGCCCTTGGCAATAAATTTTCTCTGTCAATAATTGACTGCCATCAATAAATTCGCGCCACCAATGGTTACAAATTAGTTCAAATCGACTGCGAACAATTAATTTGAAACCCCTAAAGCTTCACTTTGTACTCCCACCGCCGTCTCAATTTGTAAAACTCTGGGTAATTTCTGCGATGAATGCTAAACCGATACTCGGATTGGCGAGGAGTTGTTGACATGGCTGGTGTCGCGACAATCATGAACGGAGTCATTTAAGACTGAGAATTGGACTCTCTGACTTTGTACAGAAATACCTAGCAATAAGTAGCTCTGTAAATCAGTTTTTCGGAGCGGCTGCAAGTGGAGAACAAGTATATTATATTTGCACTTTGAGCGTGTTAGACCCACATGGGTCTAGAAATTGAACAGAGTTTTACCGACGCCCTTATGCCAGCGCGCGGATTAATACATTCTAGTTTATGGTGCGATCGCCAATAGTACCCCCAGCTTTCTCTTGGTGGCGGCCGAGACTGGATCTAACCGCAGGTACAAAAAAGCTCCCATCACGGCATAGGTGCGAAAGTTATTTTTCTTCTAATTGGTCTTCTAGCGAGCGGTCTAATAATCTTTCCGAGAGATTGACCGGAGGGTAGCCCGGGCCCACATATTTTTCTACCAGCATCAATAACTCGCTTTCACCAAAAGGTTTCGTGTAAAAGTCTGTAGCTCCGGCCATGCGGGCTTTAACGCGGTCGATAAATCCGTCGATGCCCGTCAGCATCACGATCGGCGTCTGCCGGAAAGCGGTAGAATTTCGCAGCATGGCGCAAATTTCGTAGCCGTCGAGTTCCGGCATGGCGATGTCACACAGAATTAAATCGGGTTTGAGTTGAAACACCAAACTCAGGGCTTGGAGCGGATTGCCGATCGCAGTAGCTTCGTAACCGTGTTCGTTTAAAATTGACTCGACTGTTTTGCGAATAATATTGTCGTCATCAATACAGACAACTCTCGGAACTTTGGTTTCTGGGGACGACCATTCTTTTTTGTTGTTGGTCGGGGTAACGGAGGGTTCGTAAAATACTTGCACCAATCCCTGCTGCACAAAGGGGTAAATCGCCTTAGCGACAGTGAGCACGTCTCGGTTGAGGTAGCGCGCCATTTGGCGGATCGAAGTGTGCCCGTCGGCCCAGCGTTTGAGAGTATTAAAGGTATTGACAGGCAGCGCGACTCGCAGCTCAGAGGCGTCTGAAATCACCGGGCATTGGTTGGGCGACTGAATGTGAGGGTGAAACTGCTTCCACTGCTGCACCTGTTTGACAATCTTCGCCAGCAGCGAGCTAATTTCTAAGCTGGTCAGTTGAGGAGCCAAAGCTGGACCCATTTCAAAAGTGAACGAACCCTGGTGGAGACTGAGCAAGTCAAATAGGGTTTCGTGGATCATGCTCTGGATGATGTTGCGCCCTTGAGCTGGGGTGAGGATGTGGTTTTCTAGCAGGACCCATAGATAGCCGTATTCTGGGGCATTGGTAGATGCCATATAGGGAACTTGGATTTTGTCGAGGGCGGTATCTGCTTTGTAGCGGCGCAGGTAGTCGCGCAACCGAAACAAACTGCCCGCACTCTGGGTAGCGTAAATAATCTGACCGTTGAAGCAGAAGACATACCAGGATTGTCCTGCAAGGGAGCGCGGGGTAGGTTGAGTACCCGTGCTGCTGCCGGTGGATGTGTAAGCCTCTACGAACAGTTCTCCAGTTCGCTGACCTAACTCAATCAATTGCAGGATGCTGCGGATGTCTATTTCACTCAAATTTCCCTGCATGCAGCTAAAGTGTCCTCCTTAAAACCGTTGGCGTCTGAGATCGGAAAGACTGTGTGCTGGCGCAAAGATTGACTTTAGTTTCCGTCAATAATTTACGCGCTGATGCCGCTCTGACAATTGGGAATTGATGAAAGGGCTATACTTGCTGCCACTCCTGGGCATCGCTACCAGTCCGCAAGCTGAAACTGCCAAACTCGAGACATTCTCTAAGTGTAGAGTTTCACCATAAAACGAGTGAGAAGCCCCTGGCGACCGACTTGGGGAGGCCAACGGCAGCGACTTCAGTCGCCTTGAAATTTCTTCAAAACGCATAACTATAGCCATCTTTTTTGTGAATTGGACTGCAATATTTGTGACTGATACCTGCCACTCTTCCAGACTTGGTTGCGATATCAAAACTACCTGAAGCACGACAGAGAACCCTCCCTACATAGCAGCCAATTTTCTTGCCTGCGGTAACGGTGGCAATGAGAATATCCCCAGTCTGAAACCCTTTGTGAATTTGCACTCTGGACTTGTGTCGAATAGGGAAGCCATATTGGTTTGTACCGCACATCTGTCGCGTCCCATGCCCTTTTGCTGCAATCAACAGCGGCTTTGAAGTTAAGACTTCGAGCGTGTCAATGCTACCCACACACGCAGCATCAAGCCAGTGCGATTTAGCTAATCCTAATCGATTGCGATTGAACTTCGTTTGCCCGCCAGTACCAGTAGTGACAGGCAATCCCGTCTCTTTAAGTGCCTCGAACAACGCCCATCGGGTTGAGTTGACTGCTGCTGCATCTTTGAGCGGCAGTTTTGCCTGTTTGAGAATGCGGTTTAGCACGTCGGGTTTAGTCGCTAGAAATGCCCGAACATCCTGATTACCTTTCTTTTGATTGCAATCGTGACAAGCAAGCGTCAAATTGGAAACCCTGTCAGAACCACCTCTTGACTTAGCTTGAATGTGTTCAATCTCAAACGGTACATTTTCAACCGAGCAATAAGCGCACTGCCGATTCCATTTTGCCAATAGATACTCGCGGACTTCGTAACCGTGCAATTCTCCTTGCTGATACATAACACCTGAGATTTCAGGGTTTTGCATTAGTTGCAAATCGAATCGCACTAGCTCTTGAGCAATGCTGGTAACGGGTGCAAATCGAATCAACTTGCGAACCCATGTAAGTGTTGTTTCGACCCGATGCTGTAAGGATGGAGCTAGCCAACCATCAGGACGGCTGCGATTGAGGAATCGCGCCTGACGATACCGAGTTTTGCGATTGCGTCTTCCTCGCCTGAGTTGGCGACGAGACAGCAATGCTTCTTTAATTTGTTGTCCCCGGTGTTGTAGTTCGGCTCCGAAGATTATCTTGTCGCCCTGTTTGAGAGCAACACCAGTAACTTTAGAGCCTGGATCGAGTTTGAGTTCCAACGGCTCAGGACTGGTATCAACCTTTTTCTTCAAAATAATTGTCAAAGGAAACTGCCTGAAGACGGATGCTTTACCTGCTTTGAGCAATGAACGTCCTACTCCTGGTTTACAAGGTGAGAGTGCTCGTCCCTTTGTGTCTAGAACAAAAATAAAATTAGACATTTTTGCGTCTCTTCTACTTGCGTGTAATGTTAGCCTCGGCAATGTTTAATGAGCTTGTTCGGCTAAAAGCACTGTCTTAACCCGTTAGAACTTTTTAACTTTTAGCGACAGAGCAACGAACTGGCAACGCATTCGTTGGTGTCATGACTCAGAAAACGTAGTCCTCAAAGGACTTAGCCTGGTAAGGTTTGGCTTGTTCCATCCCGCTTGCGTTAGCCGGACAGTCTACAAGCCCCTAGCTTTAGCTATGGGGTTCCTGACCTTGTATTCCCTCAGTGCCGATCGACCTTTTTGCTCGCCCGCGGCGAGCGTCATAGGCTCGCGTTATTAACCTATTCTAAGGCAGCGCGGTTCAAATCCCCAGTCCGCCGGAGGATGGCGCTCGCCGCGGCGGCAGCGAGGGCTTTTTTCACGATCGACCCGCAACTAAAGCCTGGTACAATCAATAGAAAGTTTTTGACAGACCCTTGGTGACAAGTTAAAACTTAATTGCATTTGTCAATCAGTAGTATTACTCAAAAAAACTGGTTTTCTAGGAGTGGAAAATTCACGATTTGAGAGGGAGTAGGTATAAATATCACCCTCGACACGATCGCCCAAAACTCAGTTTTGGGCCCAAAATCCGAGTAAGTGTCGAGCATAATTGCTGATTGACAAATGCTTTTTTGAGCTTAAATTGTTACCAATGTTGACAGACTGACTTTTTTGAGCTTTGGGCTATGGCAGTTCCGGCAGTCAGAGCTAGTCTTCGATCGAGCGGCATTGATACTGCTCTGTTATTCGGAAAAGAAAGCAGGCGGCGGCCGTGCTTTTTGGACGCTCTCCCATGAGGCAGTGCTATGCGTGAGTGCTGCTATAGTTAGGAAAAAATGCTATCCCCCGATCGGGCAAACGATACCAAAAAGTAAGACTCAAGCGGCAAACAGTTATCCTTAGTTGCCTGTACTTGTTTACTTTAGGTAAGTTGACTAAAGATCGCACGCAGTGTTATCTTTAGTCAAGAACCTTTGGCTTAAGGGGGATAGCCTACTTATGTTGGGATTAGCCGTCTACCCAACAGCGTAGGAAGTAAACACCACTTATCTTTTAGGCCTTTAAGTAACTTAAAGTAAGTTGGGATAGGTTTTACGAAGCAGAGGACTATTAGTGTGCTGTATCTAGCGGAAGTACAAAAACAGAGAAGCGGCTTTGGTCTCGGTGGCGGTAAGGCTGAACTGAAACTGCTAGCTTGTCAGCGGGGCGAACATAACTGGAGCGCCGTACCGGGCGATGACGCGATCCCAGTTGAGGAAGCTAATAAGTTTAACGACGGCACGCTGGTGCTGGTTGAGTTGAGCGCTAGCAAGCAAGTGCAGCGGATTCAGGAGGCGGCCCGCCAGTTGGTGAGCATTCTGCAAAATTTCTCGCGATTGCAGGACAAGTTTAAGGATAAGGAAGAGGAAATTGAACAGTGGAAGGCTTCTCTGACGTTTTCGAGTCAGGAACTCAATCGCCGGGAAATGGAAATGCAAGCCCGCGAAGAGCAGTTGGCTCAAATGGAAGAGGAGTTGGAGCGGCTGGAGGCTCAGCGCTCGGAAATTGAAAATACTCGAGATGAAGCTAACCGACTGCGAGAAGAAGTCGATCGCAGTCGCATGGAAATTGAGACGGCTTGGGAACAGTTGCGGGGCGAGCAGCAACGGGTGGCCCAGCAGCAGTCTGAGGTTCCGCAGGGCGCAGTAGTTGACGAGCAGCAGACACAGAGGATTCAGGAGTTGATGCAGAAGCTGGGAGGGGCAATTGCTTCTGCCCAAGGGGTGCGGGAACAACTGAATCAGTCTATTGGTGCCGTGGGCGCTCAGCAGGCAATTCTGGATCAGCACTGGCAGCAGTTGGAGCAAAAACAGAGCATAGCTCAACAGCAACAAGAAGAGGTCGATCGACAAAATCAGACCCTTCAGAACCGCTGGCAAGAGTGGTACCAATCTCAAGATGCTTTGGCCGGGGCTCGGGCGGAGCTTAAAGGGCAGCAAAGTACCCTCAGCGCTAAGCAGGACCAGGCTCAGTCGGTGTCTTTGCAGGTGCAGGCTGTTGAGAACCTTTACCAGCAAGTTTCCAGGCTCGCATCTGCTTCGGGTGCTGCGGGTACGGAGCAGAAAGTAGATGTGTCAGCTTTGGAGAAGATGCCTGTTGATGAGTTACAGGGGCTGGTGCAACACCTGCAACAGGATTTGGAAAAGGTGTTCCGGTTTGTTAACGATCAAGAGGAGGAGTTGACTCTGCAGCGGGAGACGATCGAGGATCTGCAAGGGAAAATTCAAGCTGCTAGCGAGTACGATCGCCTCGCTTTGGAAAATGAAATGGCAGATGAACTCGAAAGTTATCAGATGTTAAACGAAACTCTGGTGGGACAGCGCCTCCGGTTGCAGGAACGGGAAGATGTTTTGAAACAGCATCAGGCGGTGCTGTGGCGGCGGCTGGGTACTGCTAATGCTCCAAAACAAGAGCGAGGAGATATTGATTTGGGGCCGATTGTCGCACAGCTCGATACTCAGCGGCAGCAGCAAAGCCAAGAATTGCAAAGACTGGAAAACGAAATTCAGCAGGTGCGGGAAGCGATATCCCAAATGGAGGCAAATGTCAACCGCCAAAATGGGGAAAGTGAAGCGAAACGCTACGAACTCAAGCAGTTAGAGCAGAATTTGTTCAACCAGAAAGGTGCAGTGGCCCAACTCTGGGGCAGGCTGAATGTTTATCAAGAAATGTTGCAGCCGGTGCAGGACAATTTGAATGCCCTACGCCAAAAGCTCGAAGCGGTGGCAGGGGAACTCGATCGGGTGCAGCAGACGAGAGACGAGCAAGATCGGGTAGTTTCCGAGTTGCGGCAAGTCATTTCGGGTTTGATCGCAGCTTAAAATTTAATATGTAAAATTATCGAAGGGTGTTCGACTCGACCGATCGCTCCTCCCGGAAATGGATCGGTTTGCGATCGGTTCGGCGCTACTATTAAGCTTGTTAGTTTTTCTACGCTTTCAAAGCTGGGCGCCGAGGGCAATATTTGTTGCAGTAGTTGCCGCATTGCCCGTCGCTGCAAGGCCAGGGGTGCTTCCCGCAAAATCGGGCGATTTAACTTGACGGGAAGTTGAAAATTCACCTGCGGGCTGTCTGCAATTCGAGACATTGCTCGCTGTAGCAACTCGCCGGCTGCAAGTTCGAGATATTCTACGTCGGCGCGGAGGAGTTCGGCTGTTTGAGCTAGCGCTTGTTGGGCTTTTGGGTTGAAATGAGTTTCCAAATAAGGCAATAATTCCGATCGAATGCGGTTGCGCGTATATCGCAAGTCTTGATTTGTGGAATCTTCCCAAATGGGTAGTTTTTGCTCTTGACAAAATTGACCTGTTTGCGATCGAGTTATTTCGAGCAAGGGACGAACTAAATAGATTTTAGATTTTAGATTTTGGATTTTCGATTGAGGATTTTCATGCTGATTTTCCAATCTAAAATCGGCAGATATTT
>JAUBST010000041.1:0-37777 GCA_036702215.1 Microcoleus sp. F6_B6 | reverse complement strand
GATTTTAGATTTTAGATTTTGGATTTTCGATTGAGGATTTTCATGCTGATTTTCCAATCTAAAATCGGCAGATATTTGGGAGTTGGGATTTTCGTCTGAATTCCCCAATCTACCGATTTTAGATTTTAGATTTTGGATTTTCGATTGAGGATTTTCATGCTGATTTTCCAATCTAAAATCGGCAGATATTTGGGAGTTAGGATTTTCGCCGGAATTCCCCAATCTAAAATCTAAAATCGGCAATCGAAAATCGGCCAGGGGCCGTGTCCAGGTGAGGGCAGAAAGTCCGTCGGCGCCGCTGCCGCGAATCAGGTTGTAGAGGAGTGTTTCGGCGCGATCGCTGGCTGTGTGGCCTGTAACAATGTAGGGGTAGTTGTGGGCGATCGCAATTTCGGTTAAAGCTTGATACCGCCACTGTCTGGCCGCTGCTTCTGTTTTGGGGATGTCCGAGGCTGTTTCCAAATAGTAGGAGATTCCCCAGTTTTTAGCTAATTGTTCTACATGATTGGCTGAGGCTTCCGAGTCAGAACGCCAACGGTGATCGCAGTGAACAATCGCTAGGTTCCACCCCCATTTTGGCTGCAAATCTAGCAGTAATTTAATTAAACACAGAGAATCTTGTCCGCCGGATACTGCTACTAGCAAGCGCTGATTTGATGGCAATATTTTTCGGTGCAGCAGCGTCCGGTGCAGTTGAGCGTGGAGGTGCGTCCAGTTGGAAGATTCAGCCATGATATGAGTTTTTCATTAAACAAAAAGAAAGAAGTTATAAAACTAGCAGTGTACGGGATTTAACGGATAGATTTTGAGCAAAGAAGGGGAAGCCTCCCCCTCTCCCTATCTCTCAGTCTTTGCCTTCCTAGCTCCACATTCCTATACTTTGGGGGTCGCGGTCTGGATACCTAGAAATAGGAAAATGATTACTTATTTCGGTTGAGTCACATTGCTTTAATGGCTCATCTATATCGGTTTGATTTGAGCTATCTACGGCGTAGTTTTGCACGGTGTCAGATCTGGAGGCAGCGGCAGGAAGGGCTTTTTGTTCTTTGATTTCAGGTTCGAGCGGAATGAACTCCAGACGCATTCTAAGTTTTCCTTTAGTCCAGTCTTTGCCAGCACTTAATAGCTCGCAATCCAGGCCGTCTGAGAATAATTTTTCGTCTACCAATTTAGACTGCATAATTGCCATAAATTCGCTCACTTTGAATGTACATTGATACATCAAAGCGCTGGTAGGGGCAGACACAACATCGTCTTCTTGGGGAAATATTGGCGATTCGTCCATATTAATTGTCATTATGTTAATGAATGAAGGAAGTTCGGCAAGGGATTTTGTAACGGATGCAACGGATGTAAAGACGGAAGTCAGGAAGACAGAAGTTAGAAGAGGGAAGACGGAAGTTAGAAGAAGGAAGAATGGGCTTTGACTCGATCGGGTAAAAAAAGGGAAGAAGGAAGAGGGAGTTAATTATTAGAATCTCGCTGGTTGAGTAAGGTGGGAATTGCCCACCTTACAACCGGAGATGATATTAATCCCGCTTCTTTGAGTTAAGCTGTCGTGCATTTAAATTACATACTGTCTGTTCCCCGTTTCCCGTTCCCTGTTTCCTTTCACCAAATCCTAACACCCTATTTAAATGCACGACAGCTTATCCTATTCTTCTGTGGCCCATTGGTCGATCGGGAATTAAAAAAACCAACCGTAGGAATGTAAACCTTTGCCTAAAAGATTAACGCCTAGATAGCAAATCCAAACTACCACAAAACCTGTGGCTGCTAAAATTGCTGGGCGTCTTCCCTGCCAGCCACGAGTAATGCGGGCGTGCAGGTAGGCAGCAAATACCAACCAAGTAATTAGCGCCCAAGTTTCTTTCGGGTCCCAACTCCAGTACGATCCCCAAGCTTCGTTAGCCCAAACTGCACCGGCAATAATGCCAACTGTCAGTAAGGGGAATCCTAAACCGATGATGCGATAGCTAATGTTATCAAGAGTTTCTGCTAGATTCAAGCGCTGGGGCGAGAGAGGTTCTGCGGTTTGAGTTGGGGCGGTTGATGAGGTTTGAACGGTGGCTAATTCGAGCACTGCGGTGGTGCCCAAACCGTTATTGTTGGAGTTGAAAGAGGGTTCGCTGAAAGCTAAGGCGCTGTCGGCGCTGGTTTCTGCATTTTGAGGTTCGGGGTTTTGAGGGCGTTGGAGGCGGTAGTTGCCGTTGCGGTTGCTGTTGGTGCCGAAGGAACTACCGGTGAGTTCGATTTTTTGGCCGCGGGTGACGATTAAAAAGGCGATCGCCAGTAGCGCTCCTACCATTAAAGTTGAGTAACTGAGCATCATGACGCTAACGTGCATCATCAGCCAGTTTGATTTGAGGGCGGGTACTAGGGGCTCTGCTGATTGCATGGTTTCCGGCAGAGTCAGGGCTGCAAAGGCGGATATTGCCATTGCTACGGGGGATGTGGCTACTCCTACTAAACGGGAACGGCTCATGTTTTCCGCGACTAGGTGGATGGCGGTGATTCCCCAAACTAGGAAAAATAGGGATTCGTAGAGATTGCTTAAGGGGAAGTAGCCGGCTTCTATCCATCGAGAACCGAGTAAAGCGGCGATGGATAGGTTGGCGACGGCCATTCCTGCGGTGCCTAGGGCCCCCAGGTAGGGAATGCCGGGGAATGCTGCGCCAACCCAGTAAATGAGCATTGTGGAGAACAAAACGGCAAAGGAGATGTTGTCCAGCCAGTTCTGGAGTACGACCAGATCCATAAAAATTACTCCGGTAGTGTTTTTACTTATTTTTGCTAACTAGATCGATCGTACTGGGGTTAGGCAGTTTTGGGTTTGAGATTTTGAATTTTTGTGGCAATTCTGAGTTTTTGGCGGTTGTTGAGGTGGGGCGGGCGATCGGGGCGGGTATTTTTTCGGCGATTTAGAAGCTGATTGATGATGGTGGAAGATGTTTTGGGCGATCGTACCCACAGACTTATGTTAAATTTTCCTGTAGTTTCAGTCACTCATATCAGATCCGGCGATCGACCATGATTCCTGTAGGGGCGGGTTCGCCAAGGTTTCAAATACAAGTCTTAGATCCGGTAAACCCGCCCCGGCTTAGATACTCATAGTTGATCGACCGGACTTGATATCACAGTACCTCCGGCGATCGACTTCTTTTCAAAGCAATAGATAATTGCCTCAATCGTTCGCTAACTTCTAAATTCGATTGTTGTGACTTCAACTTATCAGGTATCAATACCTCTCCGTTAAGGAAATTAGCCCGGTTCACGCTAACGAGTTTACAAGTATTTGAGGAATTTAAATCCTTCAATTTTGTGCTTAACGGAGAGGTATTGGAATCGCGGCGATCGCCTCTTCATTGAATTATACTGTCGAAGTTTTGTTGAAGAAAGCTGAAACTTCATAATTGCAGTGTATCCGGCAAGCGCATATCCTGGCTTTACCTCAATTAATTATCTTGATGAATAAATAAAACAGATATTATCCACATCCTGAGAGAATCTGGATACATAATACTACTATGCCCATAAGTCCCCCCAAACTCGATAATATCTCGAATTCGATGGGAATTGATGGAATTTCCAAAATAAACAAAATAACTGCAATTATCATTCCCAGCGACGAAACGCCTACGTAAATCGCACCTACTATTAATGAAATTACAACAGCTATCGCAGCAGTAATTCCAACTAAAAGTAAGATTAAAGGAATCGATGCAATAATTCGTATCCAATTGGGATGAGGACAAAATGAAGCTTGGGCAACCAGCGTTTGACCAAAGTCTATCGTTAACAATGAGAACATGGCTTTTTGGTATAATTTACATCATTCAACTTTAGCACTTGAGGACATGGTAAGCTCATCTAAATCTTGAAATTATTATCCAGCAAGGATTTCACTAATTCATAAAAAATTGTTTACTCATTTGTTAAATACTGGTGTTGACAGTGAATATGTATCCTAGTTAACATATTTGAGCTGCAACTCATAGATGGCTGACAGCCACACTGTTTAATTATGACTGTAGGGTATTATACTATACCTGTCAAGAGCCGATCGCACTTTCTTTAAATAATTTTATACACAGGCTCTTCAGATTGTTGCAGGTCTTCAATCAGATGATCGGCGGGCGTTGCTGGATGCAGGTTTGAAACGATCGCCCGATCGCCGAATGATCGCTCTCAATTGTGATAAATTATACCCATATTGCCCAAAGCCCGATTGCCCCCACAGTCAAATAGTCGAGCGCCCGCAACATCGACTAGAATTGATTGAACAGATTACCGACTTGCTGTTTTTGCGACGATTATATCTGTTGCATAGGCTAGAGGAGATGTTGGGTTAATGCGTCGAGATTCAATATTTTACAAGTTATTTCAAGAAGCTCCGACGCTGCTGTTTGAGCTATTGGAAGAGTCACCATCGAATGCGGAACAATATCGATTTGACTCGGTTGCTGTGAAGGAACCGAAGTTTGAAATTGATGGGGTGTTTTTGCCACCGGATGCTGAGCCGGGAGTTGTATATTTCTGTGAGGTGCAGTTTCAGCGGGATGAATTGCTTTATGAGCGATTGTTTGGTGAGTCGTTTTTGTATTTTTATCGCAACCGTCAGCGATTTACAGATTGGGAAGCGGTGGTAATTTATCCGAGTCGATCGACTGAACAATCAGACACGCATCCGTATAGAGCGCTCTTGAACAGCAATCAGGTGCATCGCGTATATTTGGATGAGTTGGGGGAGATTGAACAGTTGCCGCTGGGGGTGGCGCTGATGGCGTTGACGACTATCGACGAAGCGAGTACGCCCGAAGCGGCGCGATTGTTGCTGGCGCGATCGCAGCGGGAGGAATCTGAGGCAGCGAGTCGCGCCATAATAGAGATGCTGACGACAATACTGGTTTACAAGTTTACAAATTTGAACCGAAGGGAGGCAGAGGCGATGTTAGGGATTACGCTTGAGGAAACTCGGTTTTATCGGGAAGCTAAGGAAGAAGGCGTTGAGCAAGGCATTGAACAAGGCATTGTGCAAGGCATTGTGCAAGGCCGCGAACAAGAAGGAAGAGCCTTGATTTTACGTCTGTTAAATCGCCGTCTGTTAAATCGGCGAGTTGGAACATTACCAGAATCTATCACCACCAAAATTGCTGATTTGTCGATCGAGCAAATTGAAACTCTAGCAGAGGAATTGTTAGATTTTCAGTCGATCGAGGATTTAGAGGTTTGGCTGGAGAATTTGCCGCAGGGAGATTGATACGAGGTTAGGAATTGCACTTGAGGGGGCGATCGCGCCATTTACGCGCACAAACACATCAAACGTACTCCCCCTCTACTTCCTGGGTTTTGGGGTTATTTTGCTGCATCCGCCGTTGCTGAGAGGATGTTAAGGGTGCGATCGGGGATGATTCCGGCGGATTAGAAGCTGATTGAAGATGGTGGAAGATGTTTTGGGCGATCGTACCCACAGACTTATGTTCAATTAGACCTCTTGTTGCAAAAAATAGCTAAGACGGGCAAGATGCCCATTCCACAAGAAAAGATGATTTTTGTGGGATGGCCATCTTGCCCGTCCTAAAATTTGATTAAAAGGACTTTTGCAAAAGGTCTATTTTCCTGTAGTTTCAGTTTCTCACAGTACCTCCGGCGAACGACTTCTTTTTAAAGCAATAGATAATTGCCTCAATCGTTCGCTAACTTCTAAATTCGATTATTGTGACTTCAAGTTATCAGGTATTTCAGCAAACAGACGTTGATTTCCCTGCAACCACTCATTGAGAGCAATGCCAGTCCAAGTACCTTCTTTGTCTCGGAAACTATCAACTAAACCCTTCAGTTCTTGAGTACAATATTCCCCAAGGCCGCCGATCGAACTCTCGCACAATTAGCCAACAGTCGATCGACTAAAACAAACCCTATTACCAAGGATTGCCAATCATTCTAAAAGCAGACCAATAATAAGGATGAGAAAAATTCTGACTCGTCGTGTTTGCCAATTCCGGGGGTAACGGCAGATTGCCAACAGAAGTGTGCAGCATCCCCCCTTCAATTCGCACCTCTTGGCGCAACATCGCTAATTGCGCTTGCCGCAGTGCTTCTGCTTTAATCGGAGCAGTTTTTAACTGCCCGTAAAACTCCGCCATCAACCCCAAACTGCCCTCGTCGCTGACATACCAGAGAGTCGCCACAGCCGATTTAACCCCGGCTTGCACGGCTAACCCGCCAAAGCCCAACTCGGCCTCTCGATCGCCCACAGCAGTCTTGCAAGCACTCAAAACTAACAGTTCAACTTGCGGGCTGTGCCAATTCATTTGCCGCAACTGATCCAAACGCAATTTAGTATCCCACAACTGAATAAAGGAGTGGCTGGGATCTCCCGATCGAAATTCGGCGTGGGTAGCCAAGTGAATCATCCCAAAAGGCTGCTGCTGGCGCTGCGATTTCAAATTGGCAAGGGTGAAAGCTTCGTTCAAGAAAGACTTGCCCGGCCACTGCTGCGGGGTGATTGTCGATACTTCTATTTCCACCGCAGGTAAAGGACTCATCTCTGGAAATTGCGACGCCCCCATTGCCAGAAGTTGGGTATTTTTGAAATTGGCGGGGCTGGTATCTGTCAAACTCAAACTCGGCATCGATCCAACACTGTAACGCTCTACCAGAAAGCCTTTGCCGTCGTGCAGAGCACCCATCGGTATCGATCGCAACCCCATATCTGAGATAAAAGATAAATTATCAATGCCTTTGGCTTGCAGTTCTGCTTCGAGTGGCGCTACCATCCACTGGTAGAGTTGCTGAGCCAAGGGCAAATAACTTTTAGTGTTGCGCTTTACCGGATTAGTCAGTTCATCGCGAAATTTGCGAACAGCTTCCATTACCTGGGCGCGAGAGGTTCCAGGGATGCGCTGGCGAACGGGTACGCCTTCCGGGGCGATCACCATCATTTCCAGTTCGTCAGAGGCTTGAATTTGCTGTTCTACACGCAAGATGGACGAACTGCTGTAAGGCCGATCGACTGTAGAACCCCTGGGTACAAAGCTGATATAAATGAGAGCTGGTTTGATGCCTGTGGCTTGTTGGACGCTGCGAAGGGTATTTTGGGTCTCTTCTAGGGTGGCGATCGCAGTTGTTGAGGGCAAATTTAGGTAATCGACAAACTCACTGGTAAATCTCTCCTCGACGGGAAAAATAACGGCGCCGAGGTCGGTTGGCAACTTGGAAGCGTCAAGATTCCACGACGCGGGAGGTGAAATGCGCTGTTGTAAGGAATTAGATATCTGGTTTTGCTGTTGTAAGCTGGGGGAAAATAAAGGATTTGTGCTGGGCGGCTGGTTGGCTGCGAGCTCCGGTGTCGGTATCGGTGCGATATTTATGGGCGCAGCAGCAGGCGCAACCACTGGATTTTGAGCAATCGTCGGTGCTGGTGGCACATTGGAGACTGGCGCTGGATTTTGAGCGATCGTCGGTGCTGGTGGCACATTGGAGACTGGCGCTGGCGTCGGCGTTAATGTTTGTACGGGCGCTGGTGCGGGCGCTGGTGCGGGTGCGGGCGCTGGTACGGGTGCGGGAGTTGGTGCGGGTGCGGGCGCTGGTGCTGGCACGGGCGCTGGTGCGGGTGCGGGAGTTGGTGCTGGTTCCGGCGTTAGCGTTTGTACGGGTGCGGGTGCGGGAGTTGGTGCGGGTGCGGGAGTTGGTCCGGGTGCGGGTGCGGGTGCTGGTGCGGGAGTTGGTGCGGGTGCGGGTGCTGGTGCGGGTGCTGGTGCGGGTGCGGGAGTTGGTCCGGGTGCGGGTGCGGGTGCTGGTGCGGGAGTTGGTCCGGGTGCGGGTGCGGGTGCTGGTGCGGGAGTTGGTCCGGGTGCGGGTGCGGGTGCGGGTGCGGGAGTTGGTGCTGGGGCGGGTGCGGGAGTTGGTGCTGGTGTTGGTGTCGGTGCGGGAGTTGGTACGGGAGTTGGTAGGGGAGTTGGCGCGGGTGCGGGTGCGGGTGTTGGTGCGGGTGTTGGTGCGGGAGTTGGTGCGGGTGTTGGGGCTGGTGTTGGCGCTGGTGCGGGAGTTGGGGCGGGAGTTGGCGCGGGAGTTGGCGCTGGTGCGGGAGTTGGTGCGGGAGTTGGTGCGGGTGCGGGTGCGGGTGCGGGAGTTGGTGCGGGTGCGGGTGCGGGTGCGGGTGCGGGAGTTGGTGCGGGTGCGGGTGCGGGAGTTGGGGCGGGTGTTGGGGCGGGAGTTGGGGCGGGAGTTGGGGCTGGTGTTGGGGCTGGTGTTGGTGCGGGTGCGGGTGCTGGTGTTGGCGCGGGTGCGGGTGCTGGTGTTGGCGCTGGGGCTGGTGTTGGTGTCGGTGCTGGTGCTGGTGCTGGTGTCGGTGCTGGCGATACTGAAGAAGCCGTAATGTTAATTTGGGTCGGCTGTACTATCTGAGGGTCGGGGCTGAAATAACTTCCCCGTGCAATAACATTTTCTTTCTTTGGGCCCCCAGTGGCAATGCTGCCAGCAGTACCGTTGAGTCTGTTATAGTCGGGGCCGACGCTGAAAGGAGTGTTCGAGGCTTCGCCACCGTGGCGAATGGTGATATCTCCACCATTGGCGCTACCAGTAGTGGAGGCGGAAATGCTGCAAGCTTGCGACAAGCAGTTGTTATCGTTTGTAAAAGTGCCTGTGGCTCGGAAATTACCGCCGGCTGTAATGTCAATCTCTCCTCCGCCTGTTCGGCCTTCGGTGTTGATATGGGTTACTTCGATATCGTTGCGGGCGTTGAGGGTGACTTCGCCACCTTGTTTTTCTTCGGAGTTGGCGTCTATGAACCCTGTTTGGATGCTGCTTGAGGGTGCTGCAATACTAACGTCTCCGGCGTTGCTGTTTTTGTCGATCGACCCTGCGCTGATATTGCCTGTTTCTACTTTTCCTGTACGGCTGGTGACGGTGATGTTGCCGCCTGCAGTGGTTTCCGAGTGGGAGTCGAGATCGACAGTGCTAATGTCGCCACTAGCTTCTAGGGCGATCGGGCCGCCTTGGGAACTCGTCAGGTTTCCGCTGACTGCAATGGTGTTGGCTGCTTGAATGGCGATCGCCCGAGCGCTTGCATCTTTTAGTGCCACGTCCCCCGCAGCTACGGCTCGGTTAGAGGCCGTGAGTACCACTTCACCGCTGGCATTGACGGTGATGCCTGTAGCGTTCGTTTCACCGATGCCTGTGAGCAGTTCGGGCAAGGATGCGATCGAGAATGTCGAAGCTGTGCTGGATCTTTCACTGCTGCTAGTCGCTGAGGGCGGCTCGATTTCCAAACTCAGCAAATTGCCTCGCTGGCTGAGGCGCACTAAATTTGTCCCGGAGACTGATGCGACGGTAAGTTGACCGCCTGGGGCCGCAAGGCTGCCGGTGCTGACAACGGTTCCGCCGAGCAAGGTTAAGTTTTGCCCTGACTTGACTGCTAAGTCTGCCGTGCTGATAATTGCCCCTGCTCGATCGGCTCCAAAAGTAAAGGAATTGGGCGCGCCTGTTAGAGATGTGTAAGTGCTGCTACCGACAGCGTTAAACGAGTTTGAACCAAATCCAATAGCGGTGGCGGTGGTTGCCGTGAAAGAAGCCGGCACGTTTAAACTCGCACTGTTGCCAAATATGATGCCGGATGGATTCATCAGAAACAAGTTAGAATTGCCGCCGGTTACTTGAATTAAGCCGTTAATAATCGACGGGTTGCCGCCGCCTATGCCTGCTAAAATGTTGCGAATGTTGGGGTTTGATATAAAGTTGGCAATCTGATTTTCCGACAAGCCGAATTCTGTAAAGCTGTGGAAAAGATTTTGTCGATCGCTCGATAATTTTCCGCCTTGAATATCGAAGCGAGTTGGCTGCCCGGAAGTTCCGTTTTGCGCTGCGGGAGTGACGGTAGTGCCTGTTGCGTCCGCCGCTGGAACAATTGTTTGACCTTCTGCTTTGGCTTGCACAAAGTAAAGATTTATTAATACTATTTGCAGAGCAAGTGTCAGTTTGCTTATTCTTGCTTTTGATATGAATTTCGACGTTTTTTGAAAAGTTTTGACGGTTCTCATAGGTTTTTAATGGTAAAATATATAAATCACACAAATTAGGTAAAGAAATCGGCTTTGTAGAAAAAACTTGGGTTGAAGGCTGTGTAACTAAATATTTGTGCTGTGTCTGGTCAACGTGCGTAGAAGATTGGAAATCTACCCCTCATTTTCAGAGGGGGGTATTTGTGAGTTATTCTGTCAGTCTTATTGCTAAGTAAGGTTTGCCTGGTAAATGTTCGCGTTCCCTGGTTGGGCAAGCGATACGTTTGGCTGTAAACCTGTTGACTTCTTCCTTAATCGCCTTCGACAGTGCATAAGGCTGGCGTTTACATCACGGTGTCATGACCAGATGAACATAGTCAGTTAGGATGCTTGACTGCAAATTCCGATGTTGTACAGGTGCTGACTGGGAATGCCAATATCTGTATAGGTTTTTCGGAACGGTTGAAGACGCTATATTTATGAAGCAACCGGGTTTCTGACTGCAAGTGCATTCAGGAGTCAATGGGTAGAATTTGCCTCTGCCTTTGCAATTTTTTTAGCGTAGCTTTTCCACAATCTAAATATAACTGGAAATGCCTAGGCTCTGTATCTTCCGCATGACATATTATTAAAAAAAACAAAAACGGTACTTCTAGAGGCCCTCCCACGCCTAGAAACCGGGTAGTTTAACTATTATTCAGAGTTTGAAGGAAGTATCGGGGTTCAAAAACTATGTTTCTCCGCCCAAGACTGACCGGGAAATATCCCCAAAAATTTTATAGACAACAAAAAATAGTATGCGCTTGCCGAAAAATAAATTTCTGGAAAGAAGAAATGAGAAGGAGTCAAAAGACAGTATTCTGCATTCAGAATACCCCAGGCATGAATTGAGGTTTAACGGTAACGGAAATAATTTTTTGCGATTCACGATTAAAACCGGGGGCTTTCAACCTCGATTCTCCATCCTGTTGCACAGAATCCATGCGGGAGTCGGATTCCTGAATTCTAATATCATGTCCGGTCGATTACTATAATATACGTAGGTTGGGTTGAACTTGCGTGAAAACCCGACATCCAATTGTTTTGGGTTTTCACTGCGTTTAACCCAACCTACTGCAGGAATCGCGGTCAATCGATCGGACATGATATAAATTATTCTTCGGCAAGTCCAATTGTTAGGGTGTTCAGAAACCAGGTTTATTTAAAAAACCTGGTTTTTGGGTTTTTTGTGTGAGGTTTTGTGAAGTAAAACTCCTTAAATCCGGCTCAATTTTCCTCTTGCAGTCAAGTCCACTATTGCCGATTGCGATGGCCTGATTTTCGGTTTTAACCGATCGCCCTGTCGGTGTTTAAGAGGATGTGCAGGCGGATTTGTGGAAAGATTTAAGAGTTAATTGGGTGAAGTTTGGACAGTGGGCGAGGGACTGGGTGAAGCAGGGCGCGGTGAAGGAGTTGCAGAAGGAGTGGATTGGGTGGATTTTTTGAGACCGACAAAAGCGTCGTAACGGGTGGTACGATCGCCAATGACGGCGGCTGTAACGCCGATCGACCGCGTGGCGTCAATCCACATTTTTTGGTTGGGAGGAAACTCCGGCAAAGCTAGGTTTTTCGGGTTAAAGGCACTCTCGGTGTCGATGAAGAAATTGCCGTTGTGGGGTTGAAGTTGCGATCGGACTGTTTTCTGGAACAGTTCGCTGCTTAAAAGCGGACTTTTCGGTGCCGGAACGATCGTATCAACCACTGGAGCTCCTACTGTCATAAACGCTACATCGTTCATCCAACCGCGAGTTACCGTAATCCCTCCAAACGGCGATGTCCATTTAATCGCAGGTTTGCCGCCGACTTGAATTTCCTCCACTCTAAACCCTTTCATTTTCATCGTTTCATCAAGCTGTTTCAGGGATTTGTCGGCGGCGCCCCGGTTGTTTGTTTCCACCATAAATACAAATCCGGCAGCAAATTTGTCTTTGGGATTCTGCGCGGGGGCTGGTATTAATGAGAGAGAAAATTCTCCCCCCATCCAGTTCATCAAGTCTTTATCTAAATCCATCCCGGTAGTGGATTTTAAACCTGTGCGTAAAACTTGGGGATTAATCGGGGAAATCGGGTTGGCATCGGCTCCCAATACGTAGTCTTGCCACAAACGCTGCAAGTTGCCTCCGGATACCATCATTATTGTATTGCTTGGCAGGCGGTTAACCATTTTTAGAGCATTGTTTTCTACTGCTATCTTTCTGGTAGAATCTGGTTTTAGCCAAGAGACTGATTTGAAGGCAATTCCTTCTGCCTCCAGCGTCGCTGTGGTGGCAAATCCCTGATTTTGTTGCAGTTTTTCGAGGTTTTCGGGCGAAATTTCGCGGGCTGAGTTGGCGGCGGCATAGGCGGCGGCAACGGGCATATTGACGTAGATTTGACCGAAGGCGCCCGGACTTTTTATTTTGTCTGTGGCGTCTGCATAGCCAGGGGTTTTTGCTAGGGAAGGTTCGCCTTTGTAGGTGTCGATTATTCTGTCTGTAGCGCTAGGATCTGTGGTGACTGCTAGATACCTTGTGCCGAGTACCGCGACTGAGAAACTGCGATCGGGTACGCCTTGAGTTTCTGTGACTTGCACGCCTTTATAATTACGCTCAACTATTTTTCCTTGGCTGAGGGGTCTGGGTTTTGCTAATAATTCTTTGGCTTTGATCGGGTTGGCAATTGGCAGGATAATTGCCACTGACTGTTGAATTGGCGGAGATGGGGGCGTGTTGGGTGCCGGCGATGGGGCTGGTATAGCTATTTTGTTGCGGAGAAAGGCTACCATTGCTGTGCTACCCACCCACGGTTGAATGTCTTGCCCGTAGGCGTAGCCGTTGCTTGTGAGGAGGCGATCGCGCATTTCCGTTAAAAACCTCTCAAACGAAGCTTTTGACTCCGGCGTGCCAAATTCTCGCAGTCTATTCCACTGCGATTCATCGGTGGTGATGGATAGGGCCATCATCGTATCTTGCGGGACAACCGTTGCCCCCGCCGGCAAATCTTTGGCGGGCCCGCGGGAAGTAACGAGGTAGTAGGTGACAAAGCCTAAACCGATCAGAAGTGTGGCGGCTCCGATCGTAAACAGCAGGGAAGATTTATCTTTCTTAAACATTATTCGTAAGGTTCGGGTGCTCGCAACATCATAAATTATATTGGGAATTTGGCATGGGGCATGGGGCATGGGGCATGGGGCATGGGGCATTGGGCATTGGGCATTGGGCATTGGGCATTGGTAATTTGTTGTTTTTTATTTGTTATTAGAAAAACTACTAACCACTAACCACTAACCACTATTGTCCTAGACGCAGAAACCGTTTTTTTACTCAATACTGGATTTGAGCTTTTAATACTGGTAAAAAACCTGGTTTCTTTAGTATTTACGCATAAGTCCTACAGTAACTACTTCCAAGTCCCAATTCCCGATGCCCGATGCCCCATGCCCGATGCCCGATGTCCGATGCCCGATGCCCGATGCCCAATTCCCGATGCCCAATTCCCGATGCCCGATGCCCAATTCCCGATGCCCAATTCCCGATGCCCGATGCCCCATGCCCGATGCCCCATGCCCCATGCCCCATGCCCGATGCCCAATGCCCAATTCCCTGATGTTAGTTTCTGGCCTTAAAGTCTTTAAAGATAGTTTGAAACGAGTACATCAGCCGGTGGACATCGTTTGTGGCTCTAGGAAAAATGTTGAGTTCCCATTTTTTGCGAGCGGTAGTTAGCAGTTTTGCTACGGGTTGGGAGTAACTGTTAGAAATGAAATAGCTGCCGCCTTCGTAGCGAATATCTGACGCTAATCCGATAAAAGCACCGGCCATTTCTAGTTTTAGTTCCGAGGTGCTGTGTTCCGATTTTACTGCTAAAATTACCTGCGAGTGCCGGGGTTCGCGGTTGAGCAAGCGGCAGATATTTGCTTCTTTTTGGGACAAGATTAAAACGTTGCAGTTGTGCAGAACTCCGGCTCTACCTTGGACTTTTACTCCCAGGTGAACTTCTAGGGGTGGTTTGTCGGGAAATTCCACCACAGCATGAGTATAGGGATGTGCAGTACCGTGGATTTTTCCCGCCGTTTTTCTAAATGTTAAATATTTCGGTGTTTCGTCGTCTAAAACATTGTTGTAATAAATAGTACCGCCTTCATTAGCAACTGCTTTTAGCAAGATGGTGAAGAGGTAAGTGTCAAAAATTCTGGCTTGTTCTGCCGCTGTGTTAAAATCGGGATCGATCGAGCTTTTTAATTTGCTTTTTATTTCGGAATTTATGGCGTAGTTGCTGGGCCCGGAGGGCAGTTTCTCGAGCAAGTGCTTGAGGGCGATCGCCTGTTTGTGACGGGGGGCTGTGACGCTGGAAGTAAACTCGATTGTTTTGGCAGTTTCGGCGCCTGAATTGGCAAAGGTAATTTTTGTGCCGAGGGGAGAGGTTTCTGATTCTACTTTCAAGAAATAAGCAATTTCGTCTTCCATTTCGGAAGTGTTGACCGTCGCTTGTTCGACAGCATCAATCAACAGCAAAAGTTGTTCTTTTGCGGTATAATCTTCTATCTTTAGCAAAGGTGTTTTTCTTTTGAGCGATCGCTCTTCAATTACTTTGCCTATCTCTACAGTATCGGCTACTTGTTGAACTACCCAACCCAAATTCAACTCATCCAGAATTGCCGCCAGTTCTTGATAGAGTTTGGCGTACTCGATCTCGTCCATAATTGTTTCTGCGCTGCACACTATTCTGATTATACAAGCAGATTTGATTTTTTGGTCAAGTACCCTGCCGATTTTAGGTTTTAAATTTTAGGATGACTCTCACGGATAAATCCTAGGGCTTTTCGGTCAACAGTCAACAGTTAGCAGTCAACAGTCAACAGTCAACTGCCAATTAGCAGTAAGCTATTGTACGACATTTGTAGCGATCGAACTATGGCAACTATCAACGACAACTACCTCAAACTCAAAGCCGGCTACCTGTTTCCCGAAATTGGGCGCAGGGTGAAAGCCTATGCAGAGGCGAATCCCGAAGCGCCCATCATCCGGCTGGGGATTGGCGACGTAACGGAACCGCTACCGGCTGCTTGTCGGGAGGCGATGGTGAAGGCGGTGGAAGACATGGGTTCGCGGGATACCTTTAAAGGATACGGCCCGGAACAAGGTTATGAGTGGCTGCGGGAGAAAATTGCCGAACACGATTTCAAGTCGCGGGGATGCGATGTTGATGCTTCGGAAATCTTTATTTCTGATGGTTCTAAGTGCGATTGCGGCAACATTCTCGATATCTTTGGCAACAATAACACGATCGCAGTTACAGATCCAGTGTATCCCGTGTATGTAGACACTAACGTGATGGCCGGACACACGGGAGATGCGAACGAAAATGGCGAATACGGCGGCTTAGTTTACCTGCCAATTACAGCAGAAAACAATTTTACTGCCCAAATTCCCACCGACAAAAAAGTCGATTTAATTTACTTGTGTTTCCCGAATAACCCGACGGGGGCAACTGCAACCAAGGAACACTTGCAAGCTTGGGTAAATTATGCGAAAGCTAACGGTTCAATTATTTTCTTCGATGCGGCTTACGAAGCGTATATTACCGATCCGAGTTTGCCGCATTCTATCTACGAAATTGAAGGGGCGCGGGATTGTGCGATCGAATTTCGTTCTTTTTCCAAGAATGCTGGTTTTACGGGTACTCGCTGCGCGCTGACAGTTGTACCGAAGACTTTGACTGGAAAAGCAGCCGACGGTTCCGATGTCGAAATTTGGAAGTTGTGGAACCGCCGCCAATCTACTAAATTTAACGGCGTTTCTTACATCGTGCAGCGCGGTGCTGAGGCGGTTTATTCAGAGGCTGGCAAGGCACAAATTCAGGCGTTAGTCAATTTTTACATGGAAAATGCTGCGATAATTCGCGAGAAATTGACAGCCGCGGGAATCCAGGTTTTTGGTGGCGAAAATGCGCCTTATGTCTGGGTGAAAACGCCTCACGGTTTGTCAAGTTGGGATTTCTTTCAGAAGTTGCTGGAAACTTGCAATGTCGTGGGAACTCCGGGTTCTGGTTTTGGTGCGGCGGGCGAGGGTTATTTCCGCATTTCGGCGTTTAACAGTCGGGAGAATGTGGAAGAAGCGATGAGACGGATTGTGGAGAAGTTTAAGGTTTAATTTCCTCTCTTGCTTAAACCGAAAAGCCGTCAGCCCGCCAGGGAATGAATTCCCTGGCTAATAGCTAAAGTCCTCTGAAGAGGACTAATGAATTCTTCAGTCCTCTTCAGAGGACTTTCGCTTTGAGACAGGGGTTTCAACCCCTGGCGGACTGCTGGACTCAGCGAAAAAGTATTAATTTAATATGTTGTGGAACAGGCCGGAAAGCCTGTTCATGAAAATAGTAAAAGATGTGAGTTATAATCTAAAATGATTGTGGCTCAGCGTTTCAATAAAAAATGCAAGCCAACACCAGGAGTTTTTTATGCACTTGCTACGAGTTCAAGTTCCTGATTTTCGCGGTTTAAAAGATATTGACATCACTTTTGAAAAGGATTTTGTTCCTAAGATTTTTCCGCTGGGCAGTCAAAATGGCGGCGGGAAAAGCACGTTGTTGCAGTTAATTTTTGTACTACTGCACTGTTCTGCTGACGACGATAAAAAACCGTTTTTACAAAATCTGCTTCAGGGATTTAAAATTTCTGAGGGTAAAGACCAAAGAGTATTAGCCATCATTGACATCTGGGACGGAGAAAAAATTGTCAACCTTAATTTTTTTTGTAAAAAAGTTTCTTTTTTAGAGCATACGATCCGCGATAGTGATGAAGAACTAAATTTCCTAGATGCCCGCGATATTGAGGAAGATATAAATTCCGAAGTTATCCTAGATATAGGTGGTGTCTCCAAAGTTAAAGAAAGATTTTCGTATGAGAAAGAAATAGTAAATTTTACAAGATTACAATGTCGTTTTAATAATCAAAGCAAGGATCGCTCGCAATTATTTTTAGAGAATATATCGAATAAAATCTTTCTAGCAGCTCCTTCAACACAGGTTTTTCTATTTCTTCCACAAACTGCGAGGGAATTATTATTTAAAAAATCACCACGGGAGGGAGACAATTATTATTTGATATTTGAATCTGTAAGAGATAAATTATCAGGCTTGTTTACTTATGACTTTCTTGCTGTAGAGCTACTTATTGAATCATTTAAAGCTGTTCGCGATCGCGACTTCAGAGAAGCCATCCAGACAGGTAACTACGGAAACAGCTATCAAGCTTTAATTAACGACTTAAATCGGCTGTTGGGAAATAAAAGAATAAATTTAGATGAAGATTTTGCTGGGGTCAACTTTCACTTGTATAATAATGGTGAAACTATAGAACTCTATCCAGAAGATTTAAGTCACGGTGAACTCAAAAGACTCAGCATTTATATATGGCTCAAGTCTCGCAACATAGAAGATGCTATTGTTTTGATGGATGAAGTTGAAATTGCTTTTCATCCAGATTGGCAATATCAAATTATATCAGACCTCAAAGAGTGGGCTCCCAGCAATCAATATATTCTGGCAACTCACTCCTACGCATTGTGTGAAGCTTTGACACCTGCTCATGTTAAAGAAATTGAGCCAAAACTGATCAAACAAGCATCTAATATTACAAATGAGTCTTAGTCCAGAACAGCTACAAGAACATTGCGAGATAATTCTTAAGTCTCGCAAAATTAAAAACAAAATTGTGGTTTTATGCGAAGGTGGTACTCCGAAGATGCAGGGTATAGATTCACCTCAAGCTTATAGAAACATGACGGAAATGCCGGATGCCACTTTTTATAAGAAGTGCGTTCCGACATGGTGGAGACAGAAGTTACCGGAATTTTTCAACTGTGGCGATCGCAAAGATGTAATAGACACCTACTTTACTCTTTTAACATTACACGAACAGGATAGCACTAACTCATATTTAGATCCAAATCGACTTTTTGCAATGATAGATTTAGACTTGCAACTGCAAACGATCGACAATTATATTTTTACAGATACAGAAGCAATTTTTCGCAATCTTTACGAAAAATCGCAGGTGAAAGAGCAAAACGCAGCACAGCACCGGATCTGGATTACAGGTTTGATCCACAAAGAAGCATATTTTATTACACCTGAACTTCAATCAATATTTGAGGATTATCCTAATGCTCCTATTTATAAAGAAAATCTAGCGTCACTAACAAATATTTATAGTGATATGGCTGATGCAATTAGTAGCGACAGCGATTTACAGCCTAACGTAAAGAGAGCATTCGAGCGCATTAATTACTGTTCGGGATTGGATTGTACGAAATTAGACTTAAACAAATTCCAGGATTCATGGAAACATCAGTTTAAAAGTACGAAAGATGTAACCCGGAAGCATGAGTTAATCATAGCTTTGCTGACAATTAAAAAAGCTAAGGAGTATTGGAAGCAAATTATGCCACCCGCTGACTGGAGTGGGAATGAGAAAGTATTTAGAGAGCAACTCTCGTTAGAAATTGGGACATTTTATTCACAGCAAAGTAGCGATGTTAAGTCTCATATTCCTTTTTTTTTCAAAACATTGTATGAGTTCGTTTAAATAAAACGCCTCAATTATAATATTCCATTCTCTATCCATCAGCATCGCTGGGATAACCAAATTGATCTGGCAACTCATCGACAGTAATTTGCAAAATCTTTAACAATTTCTTGAACTGAACTGGCGTTAGCTTCGGTACCGATCGCCCCGATTCCCAGTTGCTTACCGTCATCTCCGTAACTCCAAGTGCTTTTCCTAGCTGTTTTTGAGTCAAAAACAGCTTAATTCGGAGTGGCTTTAGTGGCGATCGCTCGGATTTTTTAAACATTTCCATAAGCTAATTGACCCTGACCGTAAATTGATTTACGCTTACCCTAAATTGATTGACCCTGACCGTAAATTGATTTACGCTTACCCTAAATTGATTTGCTCTAGGCAAATACAGAAACATCAGATAGTATTGTTTAAACAAATTGTGGTTTACGGGAATAGCGGTCTTTTATTTCATTAGAAATTGTACGCGGTTTTACTGTTACAAATCATCAAACCTATCCAAAATTATTTGTCAAAGCTATGTTCCAAGATTCATCATCGAACCAAATATCGCCGAATGTTTTAACCAACCAAACCTTTGAGGACGATCGCGAAGCAGTCCGTCACGTCATCATCGGTTCGCCGCTGGGGGTACGCCGAACTATCCACCAACTGCACGCATTGCGCTACGAGGAAGCTGTTCGTTGGACTCATCCGATCGCCATTCCCGACAATCGCATCATTATTACACCCGAACAGGGAGAAATCATGAGTCTTTTAGTCAAATTAATCCGGCTGCAATGAAGTTACTCCCTTGATTAATCGGCGATTGAAATCGCGTCTACATAAACAAAGTCCGCCTGCGCGGACTGAGAAATAAAATTAAATCAACATTATGACTATTAATCCCGTCCTTAAACCCGTTAGCCAAATAACGCTTTCTCCCGGTAGTGTCGTAACTATTCCCAATATAAGTTGGCTGGAATTCGAGTCGATTTTGCAGGAATTAGGGGAAAAACGAAGAACCAGAATTGCCTACAGCAACAGTACATTAGAAATTATGCTTCCCTTACTAGATCGGGAAATTCCGAAAGATTTAATTTCCGATATTGTCAAAATTTTACTCAAGTCAGCGGGCAGAAGATATGAACCCTTTGGTTCTACTACTTTCAAACGCGAAGGTGCAGCAGGAGTTGAACCTGATGCTTGCTTTTACATTCTAAATTATCAACGGATGATCGGTCGCCGCCGACTGCAACCCGACGCTCCGCCGCCGGATTTAGCAATAGAGACGGATGTAACTTCTAAAACTACGATCGATGCCTATAAAATTATTGGAGTTCCAGAAGTGTGGGTTTATGACAGCGGCAGACTTCGCATTTATTTGCTGCAAGATGGAGAGTATGTAGAGTCGGATGTTAGTCCTAATTTTCCAGAAATCGCGATCGCCCAACTGATTCCTGCTACAGTGGAACGTGCTTGGCAGGTGGGAAATTTGCAAGCGCTAGAAGAATTTGAAAGTGCGATCGGCTGAACTTGTAGGATACGTTACGCACTTCCCACTCCGCCGGAAATTTACGCAATTCCTGCCAAATTGTCAACCCCTAAAAATCGATAAATTGTATCTCTTTGTTGATAACTCCGCCCCAAAGAACTAATCGCATTTTGCAAATCTTCCACCGACTGACAACTGCCGCCAACCGCACCGGCCATCGTGGTAATGTGTTCTTCCATCAAAGTGCCGCCGATGTCGTTGCAGCCCCATTTCAGCGCTTCTGTAGCTCCATCTAAACCTAATTTTACCCAACTCGGTTGGTGATTGGAAATCAAATTGCCTAAGAAGATTCTCGATACTGCGGTGAGTAACAATGTATCTGCTAAAATTGGTTGGTCGCGGCCGACTCGACTCCGCAAAGGTGCCGGTGCTTCCTGTCCGACAAATGGTAGTAAAATAAATTCTGTAATGCGTGCCGGATAGTTTTGGTCGATCGCACTTTGTTGGAGCGATCGCACTTTTTCTAAATGCAAAACCTGCTGTTCGGCCGTCTCAATATGCCCGCAAAGCATCGTACTCGTTGTCGGCAAACCCAGACGGTGAGCAGTTCCCACAATTTCCAGCCAAGTTGCCGAATTGAGTTTTTCCGGGCAAATCACCCGTCGCACAGCATCGTCGAGAACTTCCGCCGCAGTTCCCGGCATCGAACCGACTCCCGCATCTTGCAAAGCCGAAATTACATAGCTGAAACTAAGATTATCTTCTCTGGCAATAAACTCTATTTCTTGCGGCGAAAAAGCGTGCAAGTGCAACTGAGGAAATTTATCCTTAATAGTTTTCACCAATTGCAGATAATAAGGCAAAGATGCGCCGTTGAGCTTAGCTTGAAGATTTAAGCCGCCCTGCATACAAATTTCCGTTGCACTCCGCTGCACTGCATCAGTTGCCTTTTCCTGAATTTGGGCTGCATCTAACCAAAAAGCGCCCTCATCTCCCTCGTCGCGGCGAAATGCACAAAAACTGCAATGCTGCTCGCAAATATTGGTGAAGTTAATATTGCGGTTGATAACATAGGTGACAGTATCCCCTGATTGCCGGCGGCGGAGCAAGTCAGCGGTTGTTTGAATAGAAGCTCGCGCGTCTGGCTCTGTTTGCTGCAAAAGTACCAAGGCTTCTGCGGCAGAGATGTTGTAACCTTGTAAAGCTCGATCGAGAATTGCATCCACAGTTTTTTTTTTACTCAATTACAGAATTACTGACTAGAATTAAGGCGTTTTTATATTTTAACTAATCAATTATCGAGGAACGATATTTTACAATCTCAAGTGCAACCAAACTCTCCTTGACTTTCTGAACGCTCAAATTATGGACAGCTACCAACCTGATCGGGTCTTGCCAGTGCCGTCGGGGCCTTTGCAAATTCCTGCTATACAGAAGACTTTCGGTTCAACTTTTGTACGCGAATGCAAACCGCCAATTTATTTTTCCCTGGTAATTCCCACCTACAACGAGTGCAGCAATATCCAGAGTATTGTGGAAAAATTGAGCCAATTGCTCGATGGTATCCTTCCCGGCGACTACGAATTAATTGTAGTCGATGACGACAGCCCCGATCGCACCTGGGAAGTCGCCCTGTCCCTGACACCGGAATATCCGCAATTGCGGGTGATGCGCCGGGAACACGAGCGGGGACTTTCCACAGCGGTAATTCGCGGGTGGCAGGTCGCTCGGGGCGAGGTTTTGGGCGTCATCGATGCCGACTTGCAGCATCCCCCGGAGACGCTGTTGCAGCTTTTAGCAGAAATTCAGCGGGGAGCCGATTTGGCCGCTGCGAGCCGTCACGTTGGCGAGGGCGGGGTGAGCGACTGGAGCCTTGTCAGGCGATTTTTATCGCGGGGAGCTCAAACTGTCGGATTAATTATACTGCCGGGAGTGGTGGGCCGAGTTTCCGATCCGATGAGCGGGTATTTTATGGTGCGCCGGAGTTGCATTGCGGGCAAAACCATGAATCCTGCCGGTTACAAAATATTGATTGAAGTGCTCGGCAGAGGCGATATCCGCTGGATTGGAGAAGTTGGTTACGTATTTCAGGAGCGGCAAGAAGGGGAGAGCAAAGTTACATGGAAACAGTATATTGAGTATTTGCGACACTTGCTCAGATTGCGCTTTGCCCGCTGGCCGATGCGCCGATTCCTGCGGTTTGGGGTGGTTGGTTTCAGCGGCGTTTTTGTGGATATGGGAGTTTTTTACCTGCTGCGGACTGTCCTCGGTTTGGGGCTGACTCGCAGTGCAATCTTTTCTGCTGAAGTGGCAATTATCAATAATTTTTTGTGGAACGATTTGTGGACTTTTGGTGATATTTCTAAGGGCCAGCCAGGATCGCGCCAGCGCTTGAAACGGCTGTTGAAATTTAATGTGATTTGTTTGATGGGCTTGATGATGAATGTGCTGCTGGTGAATGTGATGTTTAATGTTTTTAATGTAAACGAATATTTGGCTAAGTTGGTTGCGATCGCGACTGTGACTCTGTGGAATTTCTGGATCAATATGAAGCTCAGTTGGCGGGTGACGGACGTGAAGTAGGTAATGGGAAATGGGAAATGGGAAATGGGTAATTGGTAATTGATAATGGATAAAATAACTGATGGCTAATGACAAATTGCTCTCCTGCCCTATGCCTTTGAATGACAATCAAGCATCCAGGATACAAGCCCCCGGATTCATCCGTGTGGTCAATGCTTCAAATCTAAAATCTAAAATCTAAAATCTAAAATCTAAAATCGATTGACTGAATTAATGATTAAGAACAAACAACTGTTGTTGCTATTGCTGTGGACGGCGATCGCCTTTATTTTGCGTTTTGCCAATTTGGACTCGAAACCGCTGTGGACGGACGAGTTTTCGACTCTAGTGTTTAGTTTGGGCAACAGTTTTCGCGGTGTGCCGATCGATCGCGCGATCGATCTTTCTACATTATTACAACCGCTGCAATTGCGCCCCGATGCTGACACCGCCGACGTGCTCCGCAATTTGCTGCTAGAAAGCAACCATCCACCAGTGTATTTTATGCTAGCCCACTGGTGGATGCGACTGTTTGGGCCTTCAGAAGATAGTTTAGTTTGGATTGGGCGAGCTCTTCCTGCATTATTGGGCGTGATTTCAGTTCCAGCTATTTACTTTTTGGGCAAGTTTGCTTTTAGTTCGCGTTTAGTCGGTCAATGTGCGGCCGCGATGATGGCAGTTTCTCCCTACGGCATTTATCTCGCTCAAGAAGCTCGACATTACACTTTAGGAATCTTATTAGTTATTGCCTCTCTTTTTTGCTTGACATTAGCTGTCAAAAAGCTGCAACAGCGCGCGCCCATGCCTATTTGGGCGGTGCTGCTTTGGGTAGTTGTTAACTGTTTGGGAATTGCGGTTCACTACTTTTTTGCACTGACTTTGTGTGCCGAAGCAATAGCATTAATTGCTGTAATCTGGCAGCAGTTTAATGAAAAATTGCCAATTGACAACAGCCACCAGCCCAATATTTGGCAATTTCAAATCATCTGGCGGCTTTTCGCAGTAGCGATAGGTACTTTAACTGGCGGTTTAGTGTGGTTGCCGGTATTTTTGTCCAACAAGTATGGCAGCGAATTAACTAATTGGATTGTCAGCGGCGATCGCACATTTTTAGATTGGATAGCGCCGATTTTTCAAGCTTTAGCTGGATGGATCACTGTCATGTCTCTGCTGCCCGTTGAATCGCCAAATTTGGCAGTAGTAGTTGCATCGGCGATCGCCATGACAATATTTTTTATATTGGTGCTTCCCCTGCTGCTAGGCGCTCTTAAAACTTTATTAAAAACAAGCGATACTCGTCTAGGTACTGTTATTTTCGGCGGATTTGTGCTAGGAGCAATTTTCCTATTTTTCAGCTTTGCATATATTTTAGGGATTGACCTAACTCGCGGCGCACGATACAATTTCGTCTACTTTCCGGGGGTGATATTGCTGTTAGGAGCAACCTTGGCTGTTATTTATAACACACCTACAGCAAAAAGTCAATGGTTTAATTTTCGGGCGATCGAAGTTCCGGGCAAAAAAGCAGTGGTGCTAATTTTAGCAATGGGTTTTGCAAGCGGTGTAACAGTAAATTCCAATCTCGGTTATCGCAAATATTACAAACCAGACCTTTTAATTCCGATTATCCGCGAAGTCTCGAAAGTTCCCGTGTTAATTGCCACTACTCAAAACACTCATGTAGAAATAGGAGAGTTGATGGGGATAGGGTGGGAATGGGAAAGAAGTTCGGCAACGGATTTTGTAGCGGATGTAACGGATGTAACGGATGTTAGGAAGAAAGAAGAAGTTAAAGCCTTTGATTCTCCGCTGTTTCTTTTGGCTAATCAGAGAAGAGATACGCCGGGAATAGTGGCAGGGACACTTGAGAAAACACTCAGTCAATTGGAACGTCCGCTAGATTTGTGGTTGGTGAACTTTCGCGCACCTGTCAATTTAGCAGCACAAAAGTGTCAGCTTGAATCGCGCGAGTTGCCTGCGGTAGATGGGTATGAGTATCAAGTTTATCATTGTTCTAGGTCATAGGTAAATCAGTCTTAGACGCAGAAACCTGGTTTTTTGCGAAAATACTGCATCCCTGCCTTGAATAATGGTGAAAAACCCGGTTTATTTGGTATTGATGCGTAAAAAAAAGGGGCAACCGCGGGGAGATTGCCCCTACAAAAACGGGAACTAGACCGTTACTAAGAGTCAGCGGCAAAATGTTTAATTAAGACGCTCATTACTTCACCGGGATTTTGAGTTGGGACAAGCGGACTCCAGTCAGTAGCGCAGGCAAAATTATCGCGGTGAAAAGCATGAATGACGCGGGAAACAACAGGACGAGAACTGATAATGAAAAGTTTCAGGAGTTCTCGGTTCGCTGAAGTTGGCAAGTTTGGTTCTTTAGCAGGGGGCTGATTGAGTTCGGTAGTTGGACTTTCTGGCCCAACCTCGAAAGCAAGTATTAATTCGGTATTGGGTAGCATTTGCCGGATGACTTTCAGGGAAGATTCTGCTTCGCTGCGGCTGCGAAATTGCGCGACGGGCAAGCGCTGAAAGTTGGGCAGGAGTCGGTAAATAATCCAGGCATTCGCAGTTTCTGGTGCGTTCATGGTTGTATTGTAAATTGGGGATATTTGCCCATAGGAATGTGACAGAATTGCACTTTATTGTGAGCGCGATCGAACATCGCGCTACTTCAATAAAGATGCGTCCTAGTTGATGAGTTTTCCTCGATTGCCTCAAGAGCGATCGGAAACTATATCGTGTTGGGCAATAACGCTATGTTAGATCGAAAATCAACTTTTGTATTGAGTTATTACATAATTTAATTCCATTAGTTAAAGGTTCACACTAAGCGCTTAAAATAGGCGGTTAAAATAGGCTAATTAAAAGCAAAAACAATCATAAATAAACGTTAGACAATGCCAAAAACAAACAATTCAGATCAAAATTAATTTAAGTTTTCGCACCAGTACACGGCACTGCCGTGTCCCTACTTCGTCAGTGCGGCGATGGGAAAAGGGAGACGAACCTACGATGACTGTTCGGCAAATGAGGGATTTTTGCCGTTTGGTGGGGGTATCTTTTGATGACTTGCCGGATTATCTCAGTCGGCGAGTAGATGAGGAGGAGTCATAGGGGAATGGATTGGTCGATCGCACTTTTGCTTAAAATAAGTGCATTAGCCAAGCTTGCGACAGGAATCGAGCTTTTTTATTTCCCCCTACCCTAAATCGGACGATGACACAGTAGAGAGAAAAAGGGCGATCGGTTTCCCTAAAACAGTAAGCTACAATCATAAAATCAGGCTAAAGATTGACCGTGAAGTCAAATTATATCCAGCAAAGTCAGAACATCTACAACCTTGCCGAGCCTGAGTATGAACGGTATTATTATAATGAGGATACAGGCGGGTTCGTACTCATCCATCAAAACCATAATACCAATGATTCTGAGCGGTTTATCGCTGAAGTTTTGGCGAGACTTGGGCGACGAGTGAAGTTATTGAGCGAGCAAGCTTCACCAGGCATCAGAACACCTGATGCTGAAATTGATGGGGAAATCTGGGAGTTTAAAGAGCTGAGTCCAGAAGCAGTCAGTATCAAAAATACAGTTCAAAGAGGCGTAGCTGTCGCTAAAAAACGCGCTCGCAATGTAGCTTATCATATAAATACTGAGGTTGATATTGCAGATATCAATAAAGGAATTACCAGAGCGATGGTTTGGGATACTGAAAGGCTGTTGCAAAAAATCACACTGATTTTTAATGATGGTAAAGTTCAAGAGTTAACGAGGGAGGAATTGGACAATGGAGAATCTTTTCAATAGTTTTAAGGAAAGAATCGAGCTGGGGATCACAAATAATATTCCTGTTGAAGCTAGGTTGATTGTGCTTGGCGAACTTATTTACGCAGCGGAACGGAGAGATTTGACTCCGAAACAAGCACGAGAATTAGAAGCTTTGCTGAGGTTGTCGGAGATTTTGAAAAATTATCAGGCTATTCGAGAACAAGCAATTTTTGGTGAGTTACTGGTTTGAGTTGCGACAAGTATCAAGACTAAGTCATTGTCGATCGCTTTTGCGCTTAGCAAAAATGCTAAAATTATATCGCTCGAACATTCCCACATAAAAACATGACTTTCGAGGCATTTTTCAGTCTTGTTAAGCAGTTCTCTCTCTCGGAAAAGTTACGGTTGATTAAATGGATGGTTCCTGAGATAGAACGAGAATTAGTTGTCGTTTGTCCTACTCCCCGCAAATCATTGTGGGGTTTATGTGCTGACTTGGGAATGGCACTATCTGCGTTTCTCAGAAAGATGAGGTACGTAGTTGGGAAGAGAGCCCTATACGTGTAGTGGTCATGTAAGCTGTCAGTCATACCTCATCTTTTTGAGAAAGGCTATATCTGCGACTGACATAGATGAAGTTCGTAGGGAAGAATGGGCGAATTTCCCAAGGGAGGATTTCTAATGCTGTGTGGTGTAGCTGATACTGATTGGTAAAGCGGACATTTCTATGCAGTAGGCTGAATCTGGCCCAAGAAAATATTGCGGACAGTCCGATTGACAAAACTGAGGTAATCGTCGATTTCTTCGTAAAGATTGAGTTCTTGTTCTTCGTCAGGATTTAGGGGCAAAGTTTGTTGTTTGTCCAACAGTTCTTGGATGCGATTTTTGACAGCGGTGGAGGCTCTAAAAATTGGTATGCCTTCCACTAATTCAATTCGGACAGCTCCTTCTATAGGTAGAGTATCGCGCAGGTTTTCCAGTTTTTGCAGGATTAGCATAGTTGTGGATTTTATGGGTTTCCGTCTTGATTATATCTAGGTTTTTTTCACTCTTTCCTCACACTATCCGGCACGCCCACGGTCGAAATACCCGATATTGCCCTTAAGTTTTGACACCGAATCAACTCGTTAAAATCCAAACTGCGCCCTTCAATTTGCGCCACAGCCTCGATCGCCCCCAGCAGATGTCCGGCCGCTTCGGCTTCGTTGTAACCGCGCCTGAGAGCCACTCTAATTGCCGCTTCGTCTGCATCTAACTCTACTTGGGAACTGCGGTTGTCGCGCCAAATTCGAGTCATGGCGAGTCCCGTCAAACCGCCCGCGATCGCAGTGCCGATCGCATCTGGCTGCAACAATTCTACAACAGTCCCGACAATTCCCGCCAGAGCCGCACCTTGATAAATATCCGGTTTAAACCACTTAACATTGCACACAAAACTTACATTCCGCAATAGCAGTAAATCCCGCTGCGGCTTAGATAGCAGCCGCCACAAATCAAAATTAATACAAATCGGGCGAGATTGATTCCAAGGCAAAGGAAAATCGCAGTCAATTACCGTTGATTGTTGTGGCTTATTAATAATTTTACACATCATGCGGCCGGAAGCGGGCATCACATCTAACAGGCGGCGAATTTCGGGTTCGGGATTCATAAATTTTCGGGAATTGAGAATTGGGAATTGCTTGCCTCTGCCTAAAAAACAAAAACATCCATCAGGGGCCTGTAGGGGCGGGTTCACCAACAATATTTAACTCCCCTCAAAAATCTACAGAAACCCGCCCCCACCCAACCAATAAACTACATCAACGTTCTTGATTTCGATAAAATACGAAAATATAACTGTAAGTATGCGGGGATTTACTGTTGGGTGAGGGCGGGTTTGAGAGATGGTCGATGATTGACAAATACTGTTGGTTAACCCGCCCCGACAAGTCCACAGGGGATTTACTGTTGGGTGAGGGCGGGTTTGAGAGATTGTCGATGATTGACAAATACTGTTGGTTAACCCGCCCCGACAAGTCAATAGAAGATATTAAGGGTTTTTCTTGGATGCGGAAGCAGGAGATTCTTGAGCTTTCGGAGCCGCTTTTTCCGCGTTTGGCGAAGGCTTCGGACTGGCAATTGCTGGGGCAACTGACGGCTTTGAATTCTCGGTTGGGGATGCCGGTGATTTGGGAGAATCAGGGGCTGTTACCGGGGCAGCAGGGGCTGTTTTAGCGCCTAAAATGCTGGCGTCTCCAGTGTCGAAAGTGCCGGCGATGCAAGCGATCATCATTGTCGCTAAAGTGCCGACAAATAATGCTTTCCAACCGAGTTCGGAAATGTCTTTGCGGCGGGATGGAATTAGGGCGATCGTACCGCCGACAAATATGCCGACGGAGGCTAAGTGGGCAAAGCCGGAAAGGGCGTAACTGACAATTAAAACTGTACGATCGCTCACCAGTCCTTTTGCCCCCGCTTCTGCTAAACTTTGATAGGGCGGAATCGCTGTTTCTAACAGCCTGCGACCGATGATTACTGATGCTTGCCAAGAGTCGTCAATGGAGACTCCTGTTAATAGCGTCAGGGGATAAAATAAAAATCCCATAATGTTGGCTAAGCTGACTACTTTGAAAAAGCCACCAATTGGGCCGGGCAAAATTGCCAGCCAAGCAAAGAATTGATTGATTAAGGAAACTAAGCCCAAAATTAAAATCAAAACAGCGGCAATGGCCACTGCCATTTTTACACCGTCCAATGCACCAATTATCGCTGCATCCAAAGGGCTGACTCGTTCGATGGGTTCTCCTCCAACTGTCTCTTGTGGCATCGCTTCGCCGTCCGTTTCGGCAATTTCTTCGCCCACAAACTCGCGGCCTTTAGGCTTCCGTTCTTCCTTGGGAATGCCGCCCATTGTCAGCGGCACGCCTGTTTCGGGGACTAAGATTTTGGAGAGGACAAAACAAGCGGGAATGGCGATAATTGAAGCTGAAACTAAGTGTCCTAAAATATTTGGAAAAACAGGCTTGAGAAAACTGACGTAAATTGCTAATGTTGAAGAAGCGGCGGTTCCAAAACAGCAAGATAGGATTGCACAAAGTTCGGAACGAGTCATTTTCGGTAAATAAGGCTTGACGACAATTGCCGCTTCAATTCCTACGAAAATATTGGCCGCGCCGCTGAGGGCTTCCGCGCCGCTCAACCGCATTGTCGTATAAAAGATTTTGGCAAAAAGTTCGGTGACAATTTGAATCACGCCGATGTTGTATAGCAAGGCCATGAGGCCAGAAAAAAAGATGACTGTCGGTAAAGCTCGAAAGGCAAAAATATATCCTAAATTAACTGCCGGATCTTTACCAGGTATCGGTACAACATTGCTCCCGAAGACAAATCTGGCTCCAGCGTCAGCAGCGGTGAATACTCCATCCAGTAAGCTAGTAAACCACTCTAAAGCTAGGCGAGTTGGGGGGAACAGGAATACTAAAAATCCCAAGACTAATTGCAGCCCAATACCCCAGATGATGACGCGCCAGGGAATATACTTACGCTGTCGGTTTTCTGAAAAAACCCAGGCGATCGCACACAAGCCAAAAATGCCCAGAAACGAGATAAGATTGTAGATAGACATGAGCCTTGTCCTTGAAATACTTGAGAATGCCGATCGACGGTTTGCACCACATCAGTTATACTATTCATCTGACGGCAAATGTAAAAAAAAATAACTGGCAGATAACTTACGCACTCAACAGCGTACTGATGTCATTGCTTAAGTCATTCCGAAGTCTGCGGATCTTTCGCAACCCTTAATTTGCCGTAATTACCAGCAGTTTAGATAGAAACTCTCACACATGGAAGCTTTTGCTCCACATCCTCCTGAATGGACTGCGACGGCGGTTCACGCTAATGAGTTTTGCTGTCCCAAGTGCAATGCTAGCTGCACGGATGCCGCTGATGTCTGGATTAATCGCAGATCGCCAGTATACACCGAGTTCAACCGTCGCAAGTGGCAAGAATTTTACCGCTGCCAGTGCGATTGCGTGTGGTGGGCCTGGAGTAACGACAGGCCGCCTTCTGAACTTGTACGTCGCGATCGGAACTCCGATGACGGCCCGGATGACAGTCCGGATGATGATTTTTAGAACGGTGACAGAATTTTCGCTTTTCGCTTTTCGCTTTTATTTAAAATTAGGGTAAGGTGCGCTCGGTCGCACCCTACATTTAGATATGTTAGCCCCAGTTATCAACTAATTCATCACGTCAAGTATTCCCTTGACTACCCCTTCCATGATTCTTTCAATTAAGCTCAATTCATTTTCGCCGATCGACTCATTTAAGAGCATTGACTGAATTCGCTGTCTGTCATCGCGAGTCAGTTCGCCCGACGAAAATATCCGCTCTACTATTTGTTCAGTTAGAAATGGGAAAGCTGGAGTTTGCATGGTTGGTCTCTAAAAGCATCAATATTTTGTTTTTAACTTTATTAGAGGAGCCAGTTATTGTGCGGGTTTTTACTTTCCCACCCAATCAGTGCTCCAATCATAGGACTCTGGGGGGATTTTGTCAATACACTTGTTACAGATCAATACAAAATTTGCCTTAAATTTCCGACATTCTGGCAGCGGGTGGTTTTGGAGTGCGATCGAACACCGCCGGGGGTCGATCGCCCTTTTTAAGTTTATTGGCACTTTGGGGGAACATTACCGCTCAAAAAAAATCAAAACGAGAAGAGATTAAAATTGGTAATCGAGAATTGGCTTTTCTGATTTCCCTCTTCCTTCCGGCTAATGACTAATGACTGAGAACTAATGACTAATGACTAATGGCTTCCTCCAATGACCGAGACAATTTTAGATTTGAGATTTTGGATTTGAGATTAAAATCTAAATCTAGAATCTAAAATAAAGGTTTCAAGCCTCTCCGTTCACGGAGAATCAAATAAAAAAATCAATTTTCAAGCCTCTTCTTTACAAGGAGAGGTTAATCCAAAATCGTAAATCTAAAATCTAAAATCGAGTGACCTATTTTCGTTCTGCTCTAATTTTGACATTAGGTTTTTGGCTGCTACCCCTAGCAGTGCGATCGCAACCTGTAGTTCCCGCTACTGACGGCACGAATACTGTTGTTAAGTCCGAGCAAAACCGCACAGACATTAGCGGCGGACAACTGTCAGGAAACGGGGCAAATCTGTTTCACAGCTTCAGTCAATTTAATCTCAGCGAAGGTCAAATCGCTAATTTTCTAACTAATCCAAATATTCAAAATATTTTAGGGCGCATTTCCGGCGACAGTGTTTCCGTTATTAACGGTCTGATTTCTGTAAGCGGCGGCAACTCAAATTTATTCTTAATGAATCCGGGCGGAATTGTCTTCGGTCAAAATGCTAGATTAAACGTGCCGGGTTCTTTTTTCGCGACAACTGCTACGGGTATCGGTTTCGGCGACCGCTGGTTCAATTCGACCGGAATTAATGATTACAAAGCTTTACTGGGAAATCCAAATCAATTTAATTTTAATAACTCACACATTGGTGCAATTGTCAATGCGGGAAACTTGGCAGTCGGCAGCGGCCAAAGTTTAACTTTGCTCGGTGGCACCGTTATTAATACAGGACAATTATCCGCTCCCAACGGTCAAATTACTGTGGCTGCTGTTCCGGGACAAAATTCAGTCCGCATCAGTCGAGTTGGCAATTTATTGAGTTTAGAAATTACTCCGTATTTGCAGTCAGAAAACTCTGCGATCGCCCCGGTTTCTTTGCCTCAGTTGCTGACGGGCCCCGGCGCAGCCTCAGCCACAGGTTTAACGACTGACGAACAAGGTCAATTGGTACTCACAGGCGGCCAAACAGTTTCGGTAAATGGGGGAAGTGCGATCGTCTCCGGTTCTGTAAATGTATTTGGCCTTTCTGGGAATGCTGGCGGCACAGTCAATATTTTAGGGGAAAAAGTCGGACTCTTCGGCGCAAATATCGATGCTTCCGGGACTGGCGGCGGAGGTACCGTGCGCGTCGGAGGCGGTTTCCGGGGGATGGAAGCAGTGCCGAACGCACTGGTAACTTATGTTAGTCCTGATTCTACGATCGCAGCCAACGCGATCGACCGCGGCAATGGGGGCACTGCGGTAATTTGGTCAGACAATACAACTCGCTTCTTCGGCAATATTACTGCTCGCGGGGGCACCGCCGCAGGTAACGGCGGAACAGTAGAAGTTTCCGGCAAAAATGCTTTAACTTTCCAAGGAGAGGTCGATACCCGCGCGACTAACGGCGCGATCGGCAATTTGTGGCTCGATCCGGCAAATATTACGATCGTCAGCGGTAACGGCGACAGCAGCGGGGACTCGACTGGCGGGGAACTGCAATCAGCACCAGAACCCAACGAAACATCGATCTCAGAAGTGCAGTTGGAACAGATGATGGCCGGCAGCAACGTGCTTCTAGAAACTCCGGGCTACATCACCCTCCAAGACTTGCCCGATAACAAACTTTCCCTGCAAGCGAGAACGGGAGACACCGTAACATTTAGATCCGGCGGAGTGTTTGTTGTCAATGACCCCAAGGATTTAATCGAGACTCAAGGCGGCAACATCAACATTTTCGCCAGCAGCATCTCTCTGGGCGGACTCAATGCTAACGGCGGCAATATCGCTATCACTGCTAACGGCATTGACTTGAGAGGCGGCAGCAATTCCGTCAGCAGTGCGGGGGGAACAATTCGCTTGCAACCCAACGACAGCCGAGGAATTCGGATCGGTGGCACCGGCGATATTTTGGGCGTTTTGGACTTGACGGCAAGGGATCTGGGCGCTTTGGCGGGGGGTTTCGGCTCGATCGCGATCGGGGGCGAAAACAGCAGCTCGATCGCGATCGTCGCACCCATTACCTTCAACAGCCCGCTGACACTTCAAGGCAGATCGATCGCGATCGACAATCCCCTGAGTACAAGCGGCAGCGCTAGCTTGACTCTCGACGCGCCTCAAACCGCTCTCAACGCCAACCTTGCGACATCCGGCGGCGATCTCACTTTTACCGGAAACGCATCCCTCAATGCTGACGTGGCTTTGAGCGCGGAAGTTACCGGCAGCATTCTGTTCTCCGGCAGCCTAGACGGATCTCGCGCCCTGAGACTAGACGCTGGGCGAGTGCACTTCGGCGGTACAGTCGGTCAAGCTGCACCGCTGGCGAGTTTGTACGTCAACGCTGGCAGTACCGAGGTTTCGGGCAATATTGCGACCTCTGGCGACATGACTTTCAATAGTAACGTCACAGTCGATCGCACCGCCGCCCTTGCCGCCGCTACCGGCAATATCACTTTTGCCAATACCCTCGACAGCAAGCCGGGCCGGGCTCATAATTTGACGCTGCGCGCTGGCGGCAACATTACTTTTGACGGCAGAGTCGGTCAAACTCAGAGGTTGGGCCGGCTTTCGGCCGATGCTGCTAGCGTGACGGCTGCTTCCACAATTGCAGCCCGAATTTTGAGCGTTAATGCCCGCGATTCCGTTACCTTCGGGGGGGACAGCACGGCTGCTTTGGGAGCCGATATCAAGGCAGAAAACGTCTTCATAGAGGGTAATTTAAGGACGGATGGCGCTAACGTGAACCTGCAAGGAAGCGGGGAGGTTCGGACTGGCAACATTACCTCGAACGGCGGGAGGATTAGGGTTGAGGGGAATACTGTTGCTGCGGGTGCGATCGACTCGTCATCGGCGGGCACAGGAGGCGCGATCGCGATCCAAAGCAATGCCGGCCCTTTAACTGCGGGAGTTTTGAACGCTTCGGGGGCGATCGGCGGAAATATTGCTGTCACCTCTTCATCGGGCATTTCCGCTCTCGATCTCAACTCCAGCAGCACTTCAAACGGCAACGGCGGGGGCGTTTCCCTGAGCGCGACCGACAACATTCAGTTGGGCTTTATCAACGCTCAAGGCGGCCCTGGAGGCACTGGCGGCAGCGTTGATGTGACCACCCCCGGTTTGTTTCGCTCGAACAATGTTTTCAACGATATATCGGGCAATTCTTCGAGTATTTCTACTGCCGGAGGTGCGGGGGCGGGGAGGATCGAAATTCGCCACGGAGGCGGTATCGATCGACCGTTTGTAGTTGGCGGCGCGATCGACAATGGAACCCTGGGAAGCATTAATGCTGGCGCGGGAAACGCTATTTTGCCCAGTCTCGCTTTTGGGCAAACTTACACCCAGGGAAGTTTACCAAATCAGATTTCCCTAATTACACCGGGCGCGCCCTCTGCTCCTGCACCAATTCCCGCACCAATTCCCGCACCAATTCCCGCACCAATTCCCGCACCAATTCCCGCACCGCCTGTAGTGCCAGCCGTCCCAGTAAATCCAGATCCGGCGCTGTCACTTCCTGGATCTTTGCAAGTAGAATTGCGATCGCCCGACCGACACAGAAATTCCCCAGTTAGCCCGGATATTTTCGCTCCTTCTCGCAGATTAGATGTAGCAGGTTCGGGAGTTTTAGAATTTGAACAAACCTTTACTCGCGAGTACGAAAAATATCTGGATTTGCCCGCAAGAAGACCGATCAGCAATATGTCCGTAATTTACGAAACTCTTCGCAAAAACGAGCAAATTACCGGGATAAAATCAGCAATTATTTATATGAATTGGGTCAGCAGAGCGGATGCAGCCGCAGCCAAAGAAGATGATTCTGTGCTGGTGGCAAGTCAGGATTTATCTAATTTATTGCCTGTGAGAAAACACCTCACCTCCCAGGCTCCTCGCCCCTTAGAAGATAAGTTGACCCAGAGGTTGCCGCCGGAGGGCAAAGCAGTTTCCGATGTTCCTAGCGGGGAGCATTTAGAATTAGTGTTAGTAACAGCTAACGCTCAACCCCAGCGCGTTTTAATTCCGGCGACAACGCGCTGGCAGGTGTTGCAACTAGCTGACGCATTTCAAACCGAAATAACTAATCCCCGCAAAAGAAGCAGCATTAGTTATTTGGATACCGCGCAAAAACTTTATCGCTGGTTAATTGCGCCACTTGCCGCAGAATTGACGGGTTTAAATATTGATAATTTAATTGTAATTCCAGCAGCAGGTTTGCGGAGCGTGCCGTTTGCGGCACTTCACGACGGCAAAGGCTTTTTAGTTGAGAAATACAGCATTAGCGTGATGCCGAGTCTGAGTTTGACTGATATTGGCTACGACAATATTGCGGATGATGAAGTTTTGGCGATGGGGGCGTCGGTATTTGAAGATAAAGCGCCTTTACCGGCGGTACCGATCGAGTTAGAGTCGATCGCGCCGCCCTCAGAAGGAAAATCATTTTTGAATCAAGATTTTACTCTCGGAAATTTGCAAGCTCAGCGGGCAAATCGGCCTTTTGGTATCATTCATTTAGCAACTCACAGCGAATTCCAGCCCGGAGAACCGAAAAATTCTTACATTCAGTTGTGGGATACTAAATTGCGTATCGATCAAATGCGGCAGTTGCGGTGGAATGAACCGCCGGTGAACCTGTTAGTTTTAAGCGCGTGCAGTACCGCTTTGGGCGACGAAGAGGCGGAGTTGGGGTTTGCGGGTTTGGCGGTAGCTAGCGGTGCTAAATCCGCTTTGGCGAGTTTGTGGGAAGTCAGCGATGAGGGGACTTTGGGGCTGATGACTGAGTTTTACCGGCAGTTGCGGACCCCCAGGCGCGGTGGCAATTTGATGATTAAAGCGGAGGCTTTGCGGCGCGCCCAATTGGAGATGCTGCGGGGGCGCGTGCGGATTCAAGACGGGATGTTGCGAGTCGAAGGGCTTTCTGGGAGTCTAACTTTGCCTCCGGAAATTGCCGCGCGGGGCGATCGAGTGCTTTTGCATCCTTATTATTGGGCCGCCTTTACCATGATTGGCAATCCTTGGTAATCGGGATGTTGAATGAAGAAGGAAAAAGAGGCGTTGCTGAATCAAGGTATCAATAGTGCAGTAATATCATGTCCGGTTGAATAGTTATAATACTTTTCTCCCATCATGCCCGATGCTTTTATGCCCGATGCCCGTATAGGATTTATAAGTAATTCACCGGATTTGATATAACTCGAACCTCCTCAAATTTTAGGTAATGTACTTAGGACTTATATCGTTTCTGATGCAAGCGGAAACGCTATCAAATGTCTTGAAACTATGAGTTCCTAATACTCTAATTATGCAACACCCAAATCTCCTATCAAGACTAACGGCGATCGCCCTTCACTTTGTTCTGTTTGGTTTTGGAGGTAACTGTAGAGCGATCGCGCCCCTAACCGGAATGTTTAGCCGTCTTGTTTTTAAGAAATGTTAACAAACAATAACTTTTATTTTAAACCTTAAGTTTTTCTTAAGTTTTGGGATTATTATTATTATTAGAGGATACATCTACTTAACTCATTAACAATTTATCAACAAATAATTAAGTATTAATACTGACAAGAGGCTGTAATAATGATTAACTTACCGGGCTACGACATTACCAACCAAATCCATGAAAGTAATAATTCTTTAGTTTACCGGGGACTGAGAAAGCAAGACAACAAACCGATAATTATTAAATTTCTCAAACAAGATTATCCGATGCCAGCTTCGCTAGTCAGATACAAGCAGGAATACGAAATTACACACAATCTTCACCTAGAAAGTGTGCCTAAAACCTACAGCTTAGAAAGATACCATAACAGTTTGGCTATCATTTTCGAGGATTGTGGTGGAGACTCCTTAAAGCTCTTGTTGGCTTCTCACCAACTTACCTTAGAAGAGTTTTTATTAACAGCTATTAAAATAACCAGGGCTTTAGGTGAAATTCACCGACATAAAATTATTCATAAAGATATCAATCCCAGCAATATTATTATTAACTCAACTACAGGTAGAGTTCAAATTATAGATTTTGGCATCTCTACTGTTTTAAAGCGCGAAAATCCTACCCTGAAAAATCCTAATGTTTTAGAAGGCACTCTTAGCTATATATCGCCGGAACAAACAGGCAGAATGAACAGATCCATAGACTACCGCACTGATTTTTACTCATTAGGAGTCACTTTTTACGAACTGCTAACGCGGCAATTGCCCTGGGATTACAGCGATGCAATGGAATTAATCCACTGTCACATTGCCAAACAAGCAGTACCGCCCCATCAAATCAATCTAGAAATTCCTAAAGCTGTTTCTGATATTGTGATGAAGCTATTAGCGAAAACCGCTGAAGCCAGATATCAAAGCCCTTGGGGAATTATCGCTGACCTAGAAGAATGCCTAGAACAATTAAAAACTACGGGAGGAATTGCAGATTTTGCGATCGCCCAAAAAGATATTACAGATAAATTTCAGATACCTCAAAAACTCTACGGCAGAGAAACAGAAGTTGAAACCTTATTAGCAGCCTTTGAGCGAGTCAGCAGGGGCAGCACCGAA
>JAUBST010000040.1:0-63900 GCA_036702215.1 Microcoleus sp. F6_B6 | reverse complement strand
CAACACGTGCAAGTATTTTCCTCGCCATTTGTGGCTCCATTTGCGATACCGCAACGCAGTTGCGGTGAGCAGTTACGTTTGTTCTAAAGCGATTAAATTAATAAGTTATATTAATTTGGGTAAAAAATATCAACTAGCAAAAGAAAGTTTAACGGGTTTTAATGACGATAACATCACAGAGGATGTACTACCAGAAGATACTAACTTAGAAAGAGAAACCGTTAAGCCTAAGATGGTAATAATTCCCAGCATTTTCGGAAGTTACGAAGTGGAACTTAGAGAAAAAATTCAGCTAAATTATTATTTGTGCTGCCCTAGAGTAAACAAAAATGGTGACAGAACTTACCAAAAAATCAGAGGGCGACTCCCAGAAGAAATCAGTATTAGCTGGTGTGAAGATAAAGATGGTGAATATTTGACTCTACGGAACAACGTGACAATTGTGGCAACTTTTTCTTTAACGGCAGATAGGAGTATTAAATGGAAGCCTTCACCTGTGTATTTCGTAACTGAGACTATCATCGCCCGACCTATATACTCAACTCCTAAGAAACATATTGAGAGTGAGAACTTATACAGCTTCTTTCTTCAATGGGTAAAGTCAGAGGAGTTTATTCGCCATCAAATTGCATGGGAGAGTCATTTTCCTCCCGAATTTCTTAAGTTATTGTTTCTTTTTATAGCATATATGACCGAGCGCTCACGTCTAACAATATCAACGGGCGACGGGTTAACCCTAGAAGTGAATGTAAATCCTGAAGATGTTGATAATATCTATCAGGGATTACTACATCAATTAATAGGAAAGTCTAAATCCCTGAAAAAACGTTATTTGATGTCGAATTTACCTGTAAAAAAATTAAAGGTGAGCCTCTTATAAGGTTCTATGGGCTTAAATAAAATTACCAAAAAGAAGGAGAGCTAAGTTTTATGAAAGCAGAATCAGAAGTATCTATTACTTTTGCAATATCTATTTTCTCGAATGAGAAATTTAAAGCCGATGATAATAGACTAAACTATGACTCCTATGAAGAGCTAGGTCTAATTTGTGGTAAATGTAGAGAACTTATCTTTTTCAAGCAAGGTACAAAAAGAATTTCTCACTTCTCTCATTTCAGAGATACAGGCAAAGATTGTCCGTGGAGAACAGAGAGCCATAGTAATACACAATCTAGTGATTCATATAAGAGAGAACAAAGTTTACAAGAATTCCAAACTAAATTTAGAGGGATTATTAAACAGGGTATAATCAAATATCGACAAATATCATCTACTCAGCTTGATACTCAAATAGCTGAAGGTAAAAGCTTAGTGTCTACATATAAAATTGATATCGAATCTTGGGTAAGGTGGTTTAATCTAAATAGAACACAACTGGAAAATCTCGCTAATAACTTGTATCAAAGTAATGAGTTAGTATCGGAGAGAAATCAGAGAATTCTTTTAAATTTTCTTGATTATTTGTGTGTTCCTGCTAGTGAATATATTTTGAGATATCTCCTTTACTATGTATTTGGTTTATTGGATAAAGAGATATCTCTTAAGAAATATTTAGAAGAGGTTCCCTCTAAAGTCATTGAATTAATGAGTTATGCTGAGTGGGAAAAAGAATATCAAGTAGCACAAGAAAGTTTAACATTTAATGAGTTCCCAGGCTATACACACCCCAATCTACCCGCTAAGCCACCTAAATCAGCCACAATCACAGAGAGAATAGAACCCAAACCCATTGAGTACACTTTGCTGCAAGTCGTAAAAGCCAAAGTAACTGAGAAAGAGAAAGTAGTTAACGGGCAATTAGTTAAAGTTAAAACATTTAAGGAAGTAGCAAAGGCTAAAACAGATGTTCTGAAAGCTACGTTAACTTCTTCTGATTTAGGGCGACAGTTAGCTTTTTCTTTTCAACGTGGGGGCAATGAAGAGGATGCAAAAGACCCTGAAAGTCGGATTTTGGCTACCTTTACTGTGGCGAAGAAATCCGACAAGAACTTTGAGTTATCCTTCACGTACAAGACGGAGTTTGAAGCTTTGGGGGCTCATACCTATAAACCGCTAATAATTGCGTTTCCAGGGATTGAAGCTATATCTATTGCTGATGTATTCAGTCAATGGCTGTGTACTCCTGAATTTTTCGAGCATCTTAAAATCATGGCGTATAAGGGAGGTTATACTCCGGCTCTAGTAAAGATGCTAGTCCTATATATGTCTTACCAAGACGTTAAGACTGATGCACTGGTACAAGTTGGAAAATTTTCCAAGGACATGGTGATCGACATTAATGAAATAGCTAAAGTATTCCGAGCTAATATGCAGGAACTCAAGTCAGATGTTCCCAGAATGGCTAAGCATTACTCCGCAGATTTAATGTTAACTCCTGTTAGTGATACTCCTCCCTCACTAGAAATCAGTGGTCAACAAACAGAGACTCCACAAAAGTTAATCACATCTGAGGCTTCTACTGAAACCGCAGAGTCAGATATTCCAGAAGACAATAAAGAAATAAGTCAGACACTCCCTGATACCGCAGAGACCTCAATTGAAGAAGAACAAGACCCCGCGATCGAAATGACATAGACAGTAGAATCTACTCTATCACCACTTGGTTATGGTATACCCGGTAAGTTGCCCTAATCCTTTCTACTAAGCTGTTAACGTGACTAATAATCATACCTTAACTAACAATAACTTAGTAGAAAACCGTAAACACTCACAAACCAAGGACAGATACCATGCCTCCTAGAAGTCAAAACCTATCCTTTACTGCTGAATTTATCGAAGAAATTTGCCTCGAACTCTTCGCAGCAACCTTCACAAAAAAGATTGATAAAAAGAGCGGAAAAGAAGTAAAGACATACAAGAAAGTTAAAAACGCAAAAGTCGAAATTATCTCTGTTTCATTGGTAAACAATGAGAAAGGTCAACAACTACTGTTTGATTATCAATCTGCGGAGGGAATACGGAGGACAGTATCAACCTTTAAGTTCATGTCAGATTTTACACTGGCATGGGATGTTACCCCGGAATGGTCGGATCTTAATAAGTACCGAATCCATAAGCCTTTAAACTCGAATTTATCACCAATAGAAAGCTATGCTTTGCACGATCTGTTCAGCCATTGGTTTCAATCCGATGCCTTTGTGCAACAGATAACAGTCCTTTCAGACCAAAGGGTTTATGCTCCTGAGCTTATCAAGTTGTTGCTTTTATTTATCGCCTATCAGCAAGAGCGATATTCTAAGGCTGTAGAGTTGGGCGGATATTCCCTAACAATGGAGATTGATCTAGACCGTGTGGTGGTTATCTTTAAGGAATACATTTCAGGTTTTTCTGAGGACTTTGTACACTTAAAGAAATACTACAACGTTAGCCAGTTTACACTATCGGCAGCAGCAACACGAGAGATTGAATCTATACAGGTAACTCCTTCTACTCCTGATGTGTAAGTAGTCGAGCCAACGCCACGCCCTACTAATGAACCCTTACCCTACTAGATAGCCAACCAGCTCTAAATCCCTATCTAGCTTAGCTTTACTTCGCACTTTTTATATACTACTAAGATAGGAAATTATATCATAAAGCCCAGCTTTAAGAGCTTAGTTGGGTATGAAACGGGTATGGGGTTCTAGACCCACTTCATACCTAAAAATAATACCAAGGCTCGAAGTCTTATCAAGCCTTGGTCTTATAAGTAAAGCTGGTGACAGGATTTGAACCTGCGACAGGCTGATTACAAATCAGCTACTCTACCAACTGAGTTACACCAGCAGTGAAACTTAATATAGCAAACTTATAGTCATTAGCGCAACCCCCCCAGCCATTTTTTTTTCAAGTTCGCTCAAAACCCCTCCCCGTAAGGGCAAAACCGAAATTGTCTGCCCGCTGCCAATTAACTAATCGCACCGCCAAATCTTAATCGTCCGATCCGCACTGCCGCTGGCGAGCAAATTGCCCGAAGGTGCGATCGCCACCGAGTACACCGTACCCGAATGTCCCTTAAGACTGCTCAACAACTCCCCGGTCTGCAAATTCCAAATATTAATCGTATTATCATCGCAGCCGCTAACCAAAGTCAAACCGTCCCCACTGATAGCAACCGAATCGCCCCGACTCACATAATTCTGCAAAATATGCAGCGCCTCATTCGTTCCTAAATTCGTTACACCCTTTCCCTTCGCATAATGAGTATTTAAAATCCGCAACAAACTGCCCGTGTGCAAATTCCGCAGTTTAATCGTATAATCATTGCTCACGCTAGCAAGAATCTGACCGTCTGGCGCGATCGCCACAGAATTCACCCCAACATTCAACCCCGAAAGAGTCCGCAGCAACTTGCCGCTTTCCACATCCCAAACCTTGCTCGTCGCATCCGAACTGCCACTCGCCAATATTTTACCGTCCGGGCTAAAAACCACCGCATTCACATTGTCAGAATGACCCTTCAAAGTCCGCAGCAACTCACCACTCCGCAAATTCCATAACTTAATCGTATTATCAGCCCCGCCGCAGCTAGCAATTACCAGGCGCTTCGGGTTAATCGCCACCGAATTCACCTCCATAGAATGTCCCGGAAAAGTACACAGCAAATCACCGTTGTGCAAATTCCAAAACTTAATTGTTTCGTCCGAACTGCCGCTGACCAACATTTTTCCGTCATAGCTAATAGCAACCGAATTTACGCGATCGGAATGTCCCGTCAGAGTGCCAATTAATTCTGCTGTTTCTAAATTCCAAATCTTAATAGTTTTATCCCAACTACCGCTAGCCAAAATTTTGCCGTCAGGACTAATCGCCAGAGAATTCACAAACGATGAATGTCCCGGCAGCGTATATACACACCGCCATTTCTGATGTTTTAATTTGTGAGCTAATTCCTTCACCCGCTTAGCTGCAGCCTCAGCTTCCTCTCTGCGTTTGAGTTCAGCCTCCTCCAAACGCTGGCGTTCCGCCCTAGCTTTCGCCTCTCGCAGCGCCAGCCGCCGCATCTCTCCCTTATAGACTATTCGCTGCTGCTCCTGAATTTCTTTAAGAGTTTCAATATACGGTTGGGCCCAATCTTTGGAAAACCATTCCTGAGCAAATTCCGCCTCTAATTTAAATAACTGAGGTTCGTGAGTAAAATCGATATTTAAATAATACAAATCAGCTAAAAAAGCCGCCAACAACTTGTGAATAGTCACAATTATTTGCCGAATAATCCGCAGGCTCAGCTTTTTATCTTTTCCCTCTGCCTCCAACTGGTGATAAACCTCTTCCCAATTCCAAGGCTGCATCGCCACTAGAGAAACGCTCTGATTTATGATTCCCCAAAAACCCACATGAAAATTAACTTCATAATCGCTGATATCGCTGTACAGTATAGCTGTCGGTACGGGAGACAAAACAGTCTGCAACCGCTCCACATCTATATCAGAAATAAATTTTTTGAAATAGTCTCCGTAAAACTGAACCGGGCACAAATCTCCATGAGGGGGGTAGTGCTGGTTCAAAAAAGCTCTTAACTTAGCCGGCAGCTCGATATTCAGATTGTGCCGAAACGAATCCGGGCAATCTTGGCTAATTTTTGCGGGAGCAACTAACAGCAGCAATCGGTGCTGCTGCTGCTGCAAAATCTGTTCAGTTTCCTGCCTGCTCAAATTAGAAAACCAGTTGTCTCTGTCCCAAATTGTTTGAATTTCGCTCAGCTTAACTCGAATTGCTTCTGATTGAAACTCCCGCATTAAGTCGCGGCAAAGTCGGCTAATTGCCCGCTTATCTCTTAGTTCTTGTGCCTTAATTCGGTTAGCGCGTTCTTCTTTTACCCTTTCTTCTGCGTCGGCGAGCGCGATTAATTCTTGTTCTCTGGCCTGCTGCCGCTGCAAATATTTGACTTGTGCTTTAATCCAGCGCGGGTCTTTTTTGATTTGCTGGTTCAAAGCACAAGAACCAGACGGCTCAATTTCTGCATAGCGTTCGTTGACAGCGCTTGCTCCCAATCTTTCTCCCAATTCAGAGGCTACAGGCTTCAACAGTTCAATTAGGGTGTCAGAGACTGGGCGGGGTAATGACATACCAGTTAAAATTTTTTCTTATTTAAGGGCGAGCGCGCGAGTCAATCGATTGCGCGATTTTAGATTTTAGATTGAAGCATTGAAGCATTGACTTGCGCGAGATAAATACGTTCGGCAAGTTTATCGCATACAGGTTTTTTATTTCTGGGTCCTGAGTCTCCGAAGGAATGAATCCGGCGGCTTGTATCCTGGATGCTTGATTGTCAGGCATATCTCGATGAGGCGGGGATCTTGGCATGAGCCCTACATTTGGGCGATCGGTCAACGTATCTGTAAGGCGTATCGTGCAGCCGCGCCAGCTTAGCACCTCAACTCAATAATAATATTTATTTATACACTTTACATTTTACTCCGAATCTGAGTTCAAAGCACCGACGGAAAAGACTTCAGGATATGCGATCGACCCTGAGAGCCCCCAATTTGTTTTTTTTGTTGCCTTTTGACTCGCTCTTGTCTATAATCATACTTCACAACCATAATTACGGTATTCCGACCTAATAACCGTACTTTTACTAGAGGAACAAATATAATGAGTCCGTGGCAACGCCTAACTCAACACCTTCACTGGCCGCAACAGCCACCAGCCAGCACAAATCAATCATTTACTGCGTTCAAAAGATTTGTGTCGCTATTTTTAGTGGGAATAACTTTAAGTGTGGCAGTTGCATCCTGCGGCCCCAGCAGCAGCAATAACCCCGCAGCCAGTCCCGGCAGCAGTCCAAACGGTGCTAGCCCAGGGGCCAACAAAGGCCTAGAATTAACCCTCGTTTCCTTCGCCGTCACCAAAGCCGCCCACGAAGCGATAATTCCCAAATTTGTAGAACAATGGCAAAAAGAAAAAGGTCAAACCGTCACCTTCAACCAAAGCTACGGCGGTTCCGGTTCTCAAACGAGAGCCGTAATTGACGGTTTAGAAGCAGACATCGTACACCTAGCCATCGGCTCTGACACCCAAAAAATCGAAAAAGCCGGACTAATTGAGCCCGGGTGGGAAAAAGAAGTTCCCAACGAAGGCATAGTCAGCAAATCCGTAGCAGCAATAGTCACCCGCGACGGTAATCCCAAAGGCATCAACACCTGGGAAGATTTAAGCAAAGATGGAGTGAAGCTGATTACCGCCGATCCCAAAACATCAGGCGTTGCACGCTGGAATTTCCTCGCACTTTGGGGCTCGGTTGTTAAAACCGGAGGAGACAATACCAAAGCATTAGACTTTACTAGCAAAGTCTACAAAAACGTCCCCATCCTGACTAAAGATGCCCGCGAAGCCACCGACGTATTTTTCAAACAAGGTCAAGGCGACGCCTTAATCAACTACGAAAACGAGATTATTTTGGCCGGTCAGAAAGGCGAAAAACCGACTTATAGTATTCCCGAAGTCAATGTTTCGATCGACAATCCCATTGCCGTTGTCGATAAAAACGTTGATAAACACGGTACTCGCGAAGTTGCCGAAGCATTTGTCAAGTTTCTCTACTCCCCAGAAGCTCAGCGAGAATTTGCTAAATTAGGCTTCCGCCCAGTAGATGCGACAGTAGCGGCGGAACCGGAATTTACCCAAAAGTTTCCTTCCGTTAAAAACCTATTTACAGCTAAAGACTTAGGAGGTTGGGGAGAAATAGAGAAGCAATTCTTCGCAGACGGAGCTGTTTTTGACAAAATCCAAGCTTCAATTAGATAGTAGCAACCGGAGCGGGCTTACGAGATGATTGGTTTTAGGCAATTATTTTTGGTAAAACCCGTATCTGGTATGCTGCGTCGCTGCTAGATATTCGATCGCGCTACATCTATCTCATCGGCCAGGGCGGGTTTACAAGATGATTGGTTTTAGGCAATTATTTTTGGAAAAACCCGCCCCTAAATAAATTATTCTTGACAACTCAAAACTATTCTCTTATGGCTGTATCATTTCCAACCAGTAACTCTCAATCTCCAATTCAGCATATCAAAAGGGCGATCGGCAAAATCACATTACCTTGGGGAATCACCCTAGGCTACCTCAGCTTAATGCTATTCCTCCCAGTTACAGCAATGCTGCTGAAAGCCAGCACAGCCAACCCCGCCGAATTTTGGAAAGTTGCCACCAGTCCGATCGCCCTTTCCGCCTACGATGTTACCTTCTTTACCGCATTAATGGCGGCATTAATCAACGGAGTATTCGGCACATTAATTGCCTGGGTCTTAGTCCGCTACGACTTTCCCTTAAAACGAATTATAGATGCAGTTGTGGATTTACCCTTTGCACTGCCCACCTCCGTTGCCGGTTTAACCCTCGCCACAGTTTACAGCGATAACGGCTGGATTGGTTCGCTTTTTGCACCTTTGGGAATCAAGATATCGTTTACTCGATTGGGCGTAGGTATAGCGATGATATTTATTTCCTTGCCATTTATCGTTAGAACCGTACAGCCAGTTTTAAACGAGATGGAAAAAGAAATCGAAGAAGCAGCTTGGTGCTTAGGTGCTTCTCAATTTGAAACCTTCTGGCGAGTAGTTTTGCCGCCGCTATTTCCGTCTATTTTAACCGGAGTAGCACTCGGCTTTTCGCGAGCGGTGGGCGAGTACGGCTCTACTGTAATTGTAGCTTCTAACATACCGTTCAAAGATTTAATCGCGCCAGTATTAATTTTTCAAAGATTGGAACAGTACGACTATGCAGGAGCAACAGTTATCGGTACAGTCATGTTAGCTATTTCCCTGGCAATGCTGTTCGCCATTAATCTATTACAAGCATGGAGAAGACGCTATGACGGTTAATATCAATTCACCCGCTGGTTACAAATTTCCGCCCGCAGGTTCTAGTCGGAGTCAGGAAAAAGCTTGGGTCAAACCAACTTTAATCGGAATTGCGATCGGCTATCTCGCTCTTGTCTTATTTATCCCCACTCTCAACGTTTTTTACCAAGCTTTCAGAAAGGGATTTGAGCCATTTCTTTCTAACTTAACCTCGCCAGATTTTCTGCACGCAGCGCAACTAACCCTGATAATTTCTCTGATAGTTGTGCCTGTAAATACAGTCTTCGGTTTGTGTGCAGCCTGGGTAATTGGTCGCAACAAATTTCCGGGTCGCACGCTATTAATCAGCCTTTTAGACGTGCCTTTTGCCATATCTCCCGTAGTTGCAGGTTTAATGATTGTACTGCTTTACGGTCGGCTGGGATGGTTCGGGTCGTGGCTGGAGGCGGCCAATATTAAGGTTATTTTTGCCTTCCCTGGAATGGTGCTGGCTACTGCTTTTGTTACCTTGCCTTTTGTGGCCCGCGAAGTAATTCCTGTTTTGGAAGAAGTGGGAACAGATCAAGAAGAGGCGGCGAAAACTTTGGGAGCAAATGACTGGCAAATTTTCTGGAATGTCACGCTTCCCAGTATTCGTTGGGGATTGCTTTACGGAGTAATTTTGACCAATGCTAGAGCAATGGGAGAATTTGGAGCCGTCTCTGTGGTGTCGGGAAATATTGCTAAAAAAACCCAAACTTTGCCTTTGTTTGTAGAGGATGCTTACAAGCAGTACGCGACGCAAGCCGCATTTTCGGCTGCGGTAGTTCTCGGTCTTTTAGCAGTTGTCACCCTCGTGCTGAAGGAGATTTTGGAACGAAAAACTAGGATCAAAGAAGTTGAAGAATAGTCATTAGTCATCAGTCATTAGGGCTTTAGGGTGCTTATGGCGCACCTCATCCCTCAAATCAATCAATAAACATTAGGAGACCCAAATGTTAGCTCACAACACTAGCGAATCTGAATTTGAGGCGACCGGCGATTTTCACAGAACCCAAGAATCCGATATTCCAAAATCTGATAGTGGCGACAGCAGACCAACTCAAACCCGCATTCGTATTCGTGTTCCTAAAGAGTACCATCAGGAACCTGTAATCTCTCACCTGATTTCTGAATACGGTTTGACTGTTAATTTTAATGCTGCTTTCTTGGGTGTCAAAACTTTAGAGGACGGTTGGTTTGATTTGGAACTTAACGGTACAAGCCAACAGATTGAAAGTGCTCTATTTTATCTCAATGATTTAGATGTGGAAATCTGGAGCAATTCCAATAATCCCGAGGAAGAAACTTGGTAATTAGTCAGTCTGGGACGCACCCAACTGGAAGAGGAGTTAAGATTCTGGACTGACACGCAGAATTTTCTTTCCTCTTCCCGGTTTATGGAGTCTAATAGCCCCCAGGAATGTTAGTCATGAGTCAGCATATCTATTCCTGTAAAATAATCACGATCGAGCTTCTAATGAGGAATGCAAGTCCTTTGAGTTTTATGAGGACTTGCATTCTTCACTACAAACAAATTTGATGGCGGTTGGTTGTTAGCGAAGCCCGCCCCTACGGGGGCTACGCCAACGAAGAGGAGCGCACATACAGATCGTTCAGCAGCTAACAAGTATCAAATAACACCAGCTTACAGCTAATAACCGTGACTGATGACTCTCGATCAACAAATATCGATCGTCATCAGTTAACTATTCGATTGACAATTTTTATAAAATCTGGTACTTTATCCATCTCTGGCATATCAATAAACAGCGCGCAAGTCTTCTCCAACATTGTTGTAACAGCCGGAACAATATCCCCCTTTATAACTTCTAAACAATCAAACTAACTCAGTTAGGGCAGGGGAGCATAAAAAAAGTTTTTTGTCAATATTCAATTTAGGTGAAATTAGGGGCGATCGCATCTCATCCGTACCGGAAAAAGAGCGATCGCTGCTGCGGTTGGTTTGTGATATGAATTTGATGTGCGTGTACCAGGAGAATTTGAACGTGGAACTCTATAAAGAACGGAAACACCAGATAATTTTTGCGGATTCACAAGTTAAAAATTGCGAAAGTTTAACAGAAACGGTCAATCCCGATACAGAAATTGTTATTCTCAAAGCCGATCGCGACGGCATCGAGCAAATAGCCGAAACACTTAAACAGCGGCAAAACATTGCAGCCGTCCACATTTTGTCTCACGGCGCAGCAGCCAGCTTGCAACTGGGAGGAACAGAACTAAATCTGTGCAACATTGAAAGCTACCGCAATTATTTAGAAACATGGTTTGCTTTGCCAGCAGCCGAAGCAAACTCGAACTCTTCAATTACAGCTAAACCAGAAATTCTGCTTTACGGTTGCAACGTCGCCGCCACAGAAGCAGGTGTGGCTTTCGTGGAAAGGCTGAGCAAGCTCACGGGAGCAAACATTGCCGCTTCCGATAACTTGACTGGGAATGCTGCGTTGGGTGGAGACTGGGAACTCGCAGTAACTACGGGCAAAATAGAAACACCTTTGGCATTTTCTGCTGAGGCGAGAGAAGCTTACAGTGCAGTTTTAGTCGCCACATTTGGGGAACTGCGAGATAAGATTCTGGTGGCAAATGTTTTGACCGACACCGACACGATCGCCCTCACCGGCAACATCACCTTAGCCGCCGGAGACGTTCTACCCAGAATCACTAACCCCATCACCTTGACCGGTGGCGGTTTCACCCTAGATCTCAACACTAACCGGGGCTTCTCTGTAGACAACAATGCAGCAGTCAGCATTTCTAACCTGACAATTGCCAACGGTAGCGCAGTGGGTGGTGTCGGTACAGCCGGCGGTGGCGGTGGGGCCGGCATGGGAGGCGCACTATTTATCAACAACGGCGCTGTAACAGTTAACAGCGTGACCTTTACTGGCAACACCGCTACAGGAGGCGCCGGGGCAGCAGCAGCGGTCGCCCCAGCCGGTGCTGGTGGCAGCGCTGATTTCGGCACCCTCTTCGGTGGCACTCCTGGCTTCAACTTCACAACTGCCGGCGGTGCTGGTGCGCCTGGTACTGCTGCTGCACCCAACGCTGGCAGTGGTGGTGCTGGCGTTAACAATACTTTTGGAGCGGGCGTTCCCGGCGGCCAAGGCGGTCCCGGCGGTCCCGGTGGCAGCACTACCTTCGCAGGCGGTACTGGCGGCGCTGGTGGCGCTGGCGGTAGCGGTGCGGGAGGCGTCATCGGCGGTGGGGGCGGTGCTGGGGGTGCTGGCGGTGCTGGCGGTACTGGAGTTGTTGGCAACGGCGCAGGCGGGGCTGGGGGTGCTGGCGGTGCTGGTGGCTTGGGTGGCGGGGGCGGCGCTGGCGGCGCTGGCGGTACCGGCACTCCCGCAGGTGCGATCGGCGCAGGCGGTGTCGGTGGCTTCGGAGGAGGTAGCGGCAGCGGTGCAGCAGTATTACTGAGCACAACCCTTGGAGGTTTTACCCCGGGCGGCACCGGCAGCCCAGCCGGCGGCGGTGGCGGTGCTGGTTTGGGAGGCGCAATTTTTGTTAATACTGGTAGTCTGACCCTGAACAACAGCACTTTGTTCAGCAACACAGCAACCGGAGGCGCGGCTGGGGGTGCGGGCGCTACACCCGGTCAGGGCGCGGGGGCAGCGATTTTTGTCAACACCGGCGCTACTGCAACTCTGACTAACAACACCATTACTGCTAACACTGCTACTGCTACTGCCCCTGCTGTTGCTGTGGGCGGGGGGATTGCTACTAACGGCGGTACTGTAAATGTCCTAAATTCGATCGTCGCCGGGAATTTGGGCGGCGCGAATCCTGACGTGTTCGGAACCTTCGCCGCCACCAGTATCAACAATTTGATCGGGAATGTTGCTGGCAGCAATTTACCGGTCGCCCAGCAACTGACAGTTCCTCTAGCAAATGTCATTGCCCCTACCGCAGCATTGAACCAGGCTACAGGCGTTCCCCTGACTTATGCTTTGGCTGACAGCACTGCGACTCCTAATCCGGCGATCGATGGCGGCGACGCCGCCGCGGCGGCGGCTGCCGGGACAACTGACCAGCGGGGTGCTGGCTTTCCCCGGATCGTCGGCGCTGCTGTTGATATCGGCGCCTACGAGTACGGCCCGATCGTCACAGGGGTTAAATTCAACGACCTTAACGGGGATAGCCTGCAAGGTGCCACGGCGACTGAACCAGGTCTTCCGGGCTGGGTGATTTCTGTAGGCACGAAGAGCGCTACTACCGCAGCCGACGGCACTTACATCATCCGCGACGTAAAAACAGATACTCCGATTACAGAAGCGCCACCCGCTGGAACGCCAGCGACTGCTTGGGTGCAGACCCTCGGCCCGACTCCGGCAAATACGGGTATTGTTAATGTCACGGGTGCCAACTTCGGTAATTTCCAGAAAACATCGATCGCGGGCAAAACCTACACAGATCTCGCCGGCAACGGCTTCACGCCCGACGACACCGTATTAAACGGCATCACCGTTAACTTATACCAAGACACCAACGCCAACGGCACGCTAGAAGTCGGCACAGATACTGTTGTCGGCACTGCACAAACCACTGCGGGAGCCGGAGATTACACATTCTCGGAGATAGGCCCCGGCAATTACCTGATACAAGCCACTGCCCCAGCCAACTCCAGCATCTCTTTCCCCGCTGCCGCAATTCTCGTTAGTGCCCAAAGCGGTACTCCCGTCACCGGTCAAAACTTCGGCGTTTTCCAAAACATCACCGTTAGCGGCACCAAATTCACCGACCTCACAGGCAACGGCTTCTCTGCTGACGATACGCCCCTCAACGGCACTACCGTTCGCTTGTTCAAAGATACTAACGATAACAGCACTTTAGATACCGGCGACGAGGAAATCGCCTCTCAAGTTACCGGAACAGCGCCAGCCGCTGCTGGTACGTATAGCTTTGCTAACGTCGGCTCCGGTCGGCACTTTGTGAGAGAGGACGTGCCGGCAGGTTTCTCACAAACCGCAGGTCCGGTCTTTTATACAATTAACCCGGTCAGCGGCACAAACATTACGGCTCAAAACTTCGGCAACTTCCAACTAGGCAAAATCAGCGGGATCAAATTTAATGACCTCAACAAAAATGGCACTCAAGATTTGCCAGCAGAACAACCCCTAGGAGGCTGGACAATCTACGTAGATGCCAACAATAACGGCACCTTCGATGCTGATGAAGAAAGCGAAATCACCGATGCTACGGGTCTGTACGAGATCGACGACCTGCCGGCGGGCACTTATACAGTGCGGGAAGTGCCACAAACAGGCTGGACGCAAACTGTGCCCCCCGTCAACCCAGCCACGCCTACCCTTTCTGGCGCGTTTACGATCGCCGTCACCAGCGGTACCGACTCCCAAAACAACAACTTCGGCAACTTCAAGCCCAATAGCATCAGCGGTCTGAAGTTCAATGACCTCAACAACAACCAGCTACAAGATACCGGGGAACTAGGGCTGGCCAACTGGCAATTCTTCCTCGATACCAACGACAACGGCACTCTCGACACCGGGGAACCGAACACCCTCACCGATGCCGCCGGCAACTACCAATTCCTCGATTTATCAGCAGGAACCTACAAGGTGCGGGAAGTCTTGCAGCCTACTTGGACGCAAAGTACCCCCGACCCGGAGGACATCACTGTCACCAGCGGTCAAGACATCGCTAATATCAACTTCGGCAACTTCCAGTCGAGCACTATTAGCGGTCAAAAATTCAATGACCTCAACAACAACGGCGTTAAGGATGCCGGAGAACTCGGGCTGGGTAACTGGCAAATATTCCTCGACAGTATCAATCCCGATGGCATCTTTCAGCAGGGCGAACCTACTACCATCACTGATGCAGCGGGCAACTACACTCTCCGAGATATACCCGCAGGTACTTACCAGGTAAGGGAAGTGCAGCAAAATGGCTGGACGCAGACGACCCCCAACCCCGCCCCCGTTAAGGTTAATCCCTCCGATAACATCACGGGCATTGACTTCGGCAACTTCCTGCCCCAACCCGGGGCGATCCGAGGTCTGAAATTCCAAGACACCAACAACAATGGCACTCAGGATGCTGGAGAACCGGGTTTACCCAATTTCCAAATTCAGTTAACCAATGTCGTAGCTGGAACTGCTCCTGCTCCTGTTACTACTACCACAGACAACAGTGGCAACTACCTGTTTGCGAACCTAACGCCGGGAACCTACCGCGTCAGGGAAGTCAACCAACCTGGGTTCACCCAAAGCACACCCCAACCGGCCGACATCATCCTCACTTCAGGTGCTATTGTCAGCGGCATCAACTTCGGCAACTTCCCAGCGCCGACGCCGACACCGGAACCGACGCCGACTCCGACGCCGCCGCCACTGCCACCTGTACCCACGCCGACGCCTGCACCGACGCCTGCACCGACGCCTGCACCGACGCCGACGCCGCAACCTGTACCGACGCCGACGCCGCAACCTGTACCGACGCCGACGCCACAACCTGTACCGACGCCGACGCCGCAACCTGTACCGACGCCGACGCCGCAACCTGTACCGACAGATTTGGTTTGTCCTGAGAACTTCCCCAGGATCGCTACTCCCAATGAGTCCGGCACTCCTTCAGCGGGTAATGTGATCGAGGGCCCTAACGGCGACGATACGATCGTGGGTAGTGCTGGCAGTGACTCTATCTTCGGGTTGGGCGGCAACGATTTGATCTTTGGTCGAGGGGGCGGTGACTATATCAATGGCAATATAGCCAACGATACTGTCTACGGAGGCATCGATAACGATACTCTCTTCGGCGGTAAAGGGTTTGACCTGATTTTTGGCGATCGCGGTAACGATACGATTTATGGCAATCGCGGCAACGACTCTCTTTCTGGCGACGAAGGCAATGACTTATTGTACGGGGGCAAAGCCGATGACGTAATGTTGGGAGGCGCTGGCGACGACGTGCTAATTGGCGATCGAGGCAATGACACTCTCTGCGGCGGCGAGGGTAACAATACCTTAATTGGCGGCAGCGGCGATGATTTGCTCTTTGCTGACGGGGGCGATGAGTTGCTCTTTGGCGGCATTGGCAGCGATACCCTCGTCGGCGGCACTGGCAGCAATCGCTTTGTCTTGTCAGCGGGCGGAGGAATTGACACGATTTTCAACTTCACCGCAGGAGTTGATTCGATCGGGTTGCTAGGAGGCTTGGACTTCAATCAACTGTCATTAACCGAAACTAATGGCTCGACGGCGATCGGAATTGCCAACAGCGACGAGATTTTGGCTGTACTGACGGGCGTGCAGCCGAGCCAGTTATCGGCTCAGAGTTTTAGCTTGCTGGTTTAGTCTGCCGATCGAACTCGGCAGTTAAAACCTAGCTTACACTTGCCTGCCGTCACAGCAGAGAGCGACTGGCGGGCAGCAGAACCTCTAAGCTAAGCATGGGTTTCGAGGCTCTGCCAAAGAAGGGGAACGAATTCCGTTCCCCTTCTTTGGTCAAATTTGTTCGAGATACTTCAGCAAGTCGGCCATTTCTTGCGGACTCGGTTGAAACTGCGGCATTGGTGGGGTTTGCCCGCTGGTGACTTGCCGGATCAGATCCAATTCGGATTTGCGCTCGGAAACTCCGTGCAAGTTGGGCCCGACTTGACTGTCTGAAACGGAGATGTGACAACCCGCACAGTTCATTTGAAAAATGGCGGAACCCTGAAATGGGTTGCCCGTGAGGGACAGTACGCTTTTGACGTAAGGATCGGCGACTTGAAAGTGGCGAATTGCGACAATTGCCAAGATGATGGCAAGCAACACCGCTAGCGCAAATATGACCAGTCGCTCGATCGGGTTTTTAATTTCATTCTTGGCAAGTTGGTTATTCAAAGGAGTTCAATTAAAAATAGTATCTACAAGAAAATTTATTTCTCATAACATAGCTTAATCGTTCGCAGCGGGGAGAGCAAGATCTAATACTCACGGAAGGGCGTTTTTCGGAAAATTCATCTGTGTAAGTGCTGGTAATATTAAAAATAGGTTGTTAAATCTTAACGTTAAGGAGATCTCATGGTAGAACCGCTGCTTTCAGGTATTGTTCTGGGTCTAATCTTTGTTACTCTGTCGGGGCTGTTTTTTGCTGCTTATCAGCAGTACAAGCGCGGCGATCAGTTGGGTATCAATAAGTAAAAGGGGCTACAGTCCCTAACTCAGGCTGGCAGGAGGAGTGGGAATGGGGAAGTGGGCATGGGGCATTAATCTACCTACTGACTTCTTCCTTCTTCCCTCTACCTTCTTCCCTCTTCCATCCGTTACATCCGTTACCGAATCCGTTGCCGAACTTCCCTCTTCCTTCTTCTCGACATCCGTTACATCCGTTACATCCGTTACCGAATCCGTTGCCGAACTTCCTTCGTTAAAGATATCGATCGAGAATAGCAGCAGTTTCCAGGCCTGTTTTTTCCCAGCTAAATTGTTTTGCTCTGGCTAAACCGAGATCCCGCAAGTGCGATCGAACTTTGGCATCGACTGCAAGCTCTTGCATAGCAGAGGCAATTTCCTCGACGCTGTAGGGGTTGACTAACAATGCTGCACCCCCTGCCACTTCGGGCATGGAGGACAGGTTAGAAGTGATGACAGGAGTGCCGCAGGCCATTGCTTCGAGTACGGGGAGCCCGAATCCTTCCCAAAGACTGGGGAAAACCAGGGCGATCGCTTGGTTGATGACTTTGGGCAAGTCGGCTGCGGGGAGGTAATCTAGAAATTTTACTCGATCGACCAATCCCAATTCTTGAACCTGCGCCTTCAGCAGCGGCGTATAGCGTTTGTCTTCCGAACCTGCTATCCACAATTCGTACTCGCAATTATCAGCCAAAGCAGCAAAGGCTGCTACAACTCGCTGCAAGTTTTTATAAGGATTGTGGCGGCCGATATAAAGAAAATAATTGCTTGTTGGCAAGTCTAAAAAACGGAAAAAACTGGTATCGTATCCGGGGAAAATTGGCGTAATTAAATTAGTAGGAATATTGCAAAAATTATTGATATCTTTAGCAGTTGCTTCCGAGTCGCAAATGACGTGTTGAGCCTGCCGCAGCACTTGGGGAATGTAGTAGCGGTGGTAAGGTGTCAGAGGATCGAAGCGACGGGGAAATCGCAGCGCTATCAAGTCATGTACTGTAATTATATAGCGGCAACCTGCAAATAAAGGAGCTTCGGGAATTGGGGAAAATAACAGGTTAGATTTTAACTGTTTGTAAATTTTGGGGAGTTGGGTTTGCGTCCACAGCAATCGGTTGATGTGTCCTTTGGTTCCTTGTTCTGGTGTTAGGTTTGGGGGGATTTGGTAGCAGTTGTTATTGGGGAATTTTTCGGCTGTTAGTAATGTTGGGTTGAGGGATTTTAGGTGGGGAAATAGGTTTTTGGCGTAGATGGCTAAGCCGGTTGGTTTGGCAATTAGGAAGGAGAGGTTGATGAGGAGGTTGGATTGGGGATTGGGCATGGGATAATATGTAGATTGCGGTTTTTGGGTGGATTTTTTTTACCGCAGAGGGCGCAGAGGGCGCAGAGAGGAAGAGAGCGAAGATTTAAAGGTATTGTTGTAAGATGTTGGCGGTTGCTGTTCCGGTTTTGTTCCAGCTAAATTGAGATGCTCTAGCTAAACTAGCAGTTTTTAAGTTCGATCGCACTTTTGAATCTGTGGCTACTGTTTGCATGGCTTCGGCTATTTCTGGGACACTGTAAGGATTGACTAATAATGCGGCATCTCCGGCTACTTCTGGCATCGATGACAGGTTGGAAGCGATGACAGGTGTGCCGCAAGCCATTGCTTCTAAAATTGGTAAGCCGAATCCTTCCCAAAGTGTAGGGAAAACTAGGGCGATCGCCTGATTCATCAGTACGGGCAATTGAGAATAGGGAACGTAACCGAGAAACTTTACCACAGATTGTAAACCTAATTGTTCAACTTGTGCAGTCAACTGCGGCGTGTAGGCATTGGGAGGCCCTGCTAGCCACAATTCGCAATTTGCGCGATCGGGCAAACTCGCAAATGCAGCAATTAATCTTTCTAAGTTTTTATAAGGATCGTGTCTGCCGGTATAAAGAAAATAGTTTTTGGTTGGCAAGTCGAGATATCTAAAATTAATATTATCGCAAGCTAGGGGAATTGCGGTCATATTTTTAGGCGGAATTTGGAAAAAGTTAGCAACATCTGCCGCCGTTGCTTGAGAATCGCAAATAATGTGTTCTGCTTGCCTCAAAACCTGCGGTATGTAGTAGCGAAAATAAGCTGTTAAGCGAGAGAACCGTTGGGGAAATCGCAAAGGAATTAAATCGTGAACTGTGACGATGTAGCGGCAGCCGGAATACAAAGGCGCTTCTGGAATTGGGGAAAATATCAGGCTTGACTGCAATTTTTGGTAAATTTTAGGTAACTCAAACTGAGTCCACAGCAGTCTATTAACTTGTCCTTTCGGGCCTCGATTCGGTGTCAGAGTTTCGGGGATTTGATAGCAAGTATAATTTTCAATTGGCTGGGAAGCGAGTAATGTTGGTTCTAGCTGTTGCAGTTGCGGGAAAAGATTAGCGGCGTAAGTCCCGATTCCCGTTGGTTCGGGTGTTAAAAAGGACAAATTGATTAACAGTGAATTAGACATGATTGTATGTAACAGAATTTATCCCAATTGGGTGGGGCGGGTTTTACCAACAATAATTGCCTAAAACCCATAATCTCCTAAACCCGCCCACCCAACGAACCATCAAAATGTACATTTTTCTGGTTGCACAGAAGTCAGATTTTATGTAAGTTATTAGCGGTCTAGGGCGGGTTTATATAAATTGTTGGTAATTATTAAATATTGTTGGTAAAACCCGCCCCTACGCAATTTATCGATCGCGATCGCTCTAGAGCATTTGAGCTATATCGGCAGGATTCGGCAGCCGAATTGTAGCATATTCTTGGTGAATGATCTCAAAAAAACTCTTGACTTTTTTATCGAAACGTGCAAGTCTAAAGTTCTGACTGCGCTGCTGTGCACCAGTTTGAAGTTCTGCTAGCAAATCGGGATTAACAATTAGTTGATGTGAATGCTGGCAAAGTTCCTCAACGGTATTGAACAAAAAGCCCGATCGCCCGTGTTCGACAATTTCCGGTTGGCCGCCGCCGTTGAAAACAATCGGAGCACAACTATTTTGCATGGCTTCGACAGTCGCCATCCCGAAATGCTCAAATCTTTGAGGATTGACTTCACCCAAACCGCAGGCGTGCCAGAATATGCTAGCTCTAGCATAAAGCGATTTTACCTCATCAAAGTCAGCATTGACTTTTAGCTCGATCGCCCTTGAATCTTGCTTCAATAAATTCTGAACAGTCTTTAAATAAGGATTGCGGGGAATGCTGCTACCAGCTAAAATCAGTCGCCATCCTTGAAGTTCTTCGGGATAATCTGCTAGCAAACTGCGGAAAGCTTGAATTAGTTCAATTTGCTTTTTTGTTCCCCCAGCTTCAAACTGTCCCACAGCCAAAATTATGTTTTCTTTCGCCACTTTAACTGTTGCCATTTCTATCGGCGGATAAAGCATAAAAGTTGGCTGTAGGTTCCAGCGTTTCTCCAACCACTTAACAGTAAATTGACTGTTGGCAATAATAAAAGTGTAATCATCGACAGCAAAATGACGGTTGCGGAAGGTATTGGGAAAGTGGCAGAAAAATACTGAAATTGGCGACAGCGGTTTCACTTTTTCCAGTTGGTTCGCGTTGATAAAAATATCGTAGTTTTTGCTTTCTCTGGCAATTTCATCAAAGGGATTTTCCATATCTTCCACGATGATGCTGGAATCGATGCACTGCATTCCGCGTTTCTCGTAAAATGCCAAGGGCATAATTTTAATTTTGCACTCTGAAAGGTTGAGTCCGTACCACGATTCTAAGTCGGAAACAGCAACTGGTTTGTTGGCGATAAAAGTAATTTCAAATTCATTTTGCAGCAGCGAGGCGAGGGTAGCGACGTATTTTTGACCGCCGCCGATAAAATGCAGTCCGTGATCGTAAATGGCGATCGACATTTTGCGATCGCCCCGAACCACCTGCAACCGAGATAAAATGCGATCGACCTTCAGGCGACTGTAAATCACAGCCAACTTTTCCGACAACTGCGGGATTACAGTTTCGATGATTTCCGGTTTCTGATAATCTAAAAGTTTTTTAATCGCTACAAATAAACTCTCGAACAGCAAATCGTACTGCTTGTTAGTAAAAAAATCCGAAGTATGAATTCCTTTAACTAATTGCAAAGGTTCGTGTTTCGCCAAATACAAAAACCGATTGCGGTTGCAGAAATACTCAGTAAGTTTGCTGCCTTTACTCGAACCCCGATACTCGTGATGGGCGAGCGCTGCGGGAGTATAAAGCATTTTCCAACCGCGTTTGTGGCAGCGTTTGGCAAACTCTACATCCTCAAAATACATCACAAAATCTTCATCTATCGGCCCGACATCTTCCAAACATTCCCTGCGAAAAAGCACCGCCGCCCAACACAGCCCTTCGACTTCCCCTTCTGTATCGTACTGTCCCGAATCTTTTTCGCCAAAGCCGACATCTCGCCAATAAAAATTAGGTAATTGCTGAATGCCTGCGCTGTTAATTCGCCCGTCTTTAAACAGCAATTTGCCGCTAGTTGCACCGATTTTATTATTAGTTTCTAGGATTTGGACAAGAATCTCTAACCAGCGACTGTCAAGGGTAGCATCGTTATTTAGAAAGCCGATATATTGCCCTTTTGCTTCGCTGATACCGAGGTTCAGGGCTTTCGCAAAGTTGTTGGCGGAGTTGACAAAAATGCGGACTTTTGGAAATAGTTCGCGCAGGGAGTTAACGGAATCGTCTTGAGAACAATTATCAATTACAATTAAATCTAGCTGCGATTCGGGATACGCAAGTTTTTGTAGAGATTTTAAGCAATCTTTCGTGTGGCGCAGACCGTTATAGTTGACTATAATTAACGAGCATATTGGCAGTACAATCATTCGATTTTAGATTTTAGATTTTCGATTTTTGATTGAGTAATTGAAGGATTGAATAATTTTAGATTTTCGATTTTTGATTGAATAATTGAAGGATTGAGGAATTGAATAATTTTCGATTTTTGATTGAATAATTGAAGGATTGAGGAATTGAATAATTTTCGATTTTTGATTGAAGCATTGAAGCATTGCTCTCGCGAATCAATCTGGGGCCTTGTGACCGAATTATTTTGGGTCATCTTGGATGCTTTATTTTTGTCGATCGAGCAATTGAGCGGTAATCTTCTCTAAAATAGCAGTATGTTGCTGCTGCACTGCTTTAATTTGCTCTATTTCCGACTGAAAAGTTGCGATCGCATTTTGTTGAGTCTCAAGCTGTGCTGTAACTTCTGGAGATCCGCTGCTGAATTCCGCTTGAATTTTTTTCTCTAAGCTTTGTTGATTTTCTTGCAATTTTTGCAATTGAATGCTCAATGTTTGAACGACGCGGGTATTAGCGAAATTGTAAATAACTTGTCGTTCGAGCACGGGTCTGAGTAATTTTCGGACTATTTTCCTAACTGCAATTACTGCGGAACCCAGCCGTCTTTGGTAAGAGGTAATTGGTATGTTATAAATGTCGAAACCCGCCTTTAAAAGGGCGATGTCTTCGTCATCTTCATTTTGGGCGATCGCACTATTTTCTGTTCCAGACAGCGGCAGATCGCCAATACCAATTCGCGGCTCCAAAGTTTGCCGCAATCTATCTATGATTTGTTGAGTTGGTATTTCTTCGTACTGCAAACTTTCCTCTCCTTGAGATAACTTACTATGACTTATTATGGAACAGGCCTCTTTGCTGTTTCAATCCTTGTAACTAATTGTGAACAGGCATCTTTGTTGTGTGAATAATTGTAATTAATTGTGGAACAGGCATCTTGGCTGTTCAAGGGCGGGCAGGATGCCCACCCACAAAAAAAATTATCTCTTGTTAAATCAGGATTATTGCTTCCGATATTGGCAATATCTCAATTTAAGCTAACTCAATTTGACTGTCATCACCAATCATAAACCGCAGAGCTTTTGGACGAGCAGGTGCATTGGTTAGTTGAGCTCGCTGCCCGATCACGCTGTCAACAATTCGCTGGTGAATGCCAACTACTTTCGCCCCTTGCAATATTACACTGTGTTCGATATCAGCATCAATCATCGTTACGCGATCGGCAATACTGCTGTAAGGCCCGATAAAGCAATTTTCAATGCGGCAATTTTCCCCAATTACCACCGGTCCGCGAACTGTAGAATTAATGATTTCCGTTCCTTCTCCTATTTGCACTCGCCCGATAATTTGACTTTTGGCGTCTACTTTTAATTCAGTTGAAGCTACGATACGGCTATCTAAAATGATTTGGTTTGCACTCAGCAAATCGTCTTTTTTCCCCGTATCCAGCCACCACCCCTCTAAATTGCAGGCTTCTACGTGTTTTTCCTGATTGATGAGCTGTTGGATGGCATCGGTAATTTCGAGTTCGCCCCGGGGCGAAGGTTGAATTTGATCGATCGCCTCGTGGATAGTAGGAGCAAAAAAATAAATTCCCACCAGTGCTAAATTTGACGGCGGAACTTTGGGTTTTTCTACTAACTGCAAAACTCGCCCGTTATCATCAACTTTTGCCACACCGAAAGCAGAGGGGTTGGGAACTGGACGCAGCATAATCAGAGCGTCTAGTTTCTGCTTGTTAAAAATCTCTAAAAACGGATCTAACTGATTTTCAATCAAGTTATCTCCCAAATACATAATAAACGGAGAATCCCCCAAAAACGGTCTGGCAACTTTTACCGCATGAGCGAGTCCTGCCGGCTGTGCTTGCAAGATATAAGTAATTTTTGCACCGAACCGAGATCCATCTCCTGTTTTCGTCTTCACCTCTTCCCCGGTTTCGGGACTAATAATAATCCCAATATCCGTAATCCCAGCCGCCACAATTCCTTCAATTCCGTACCACAGTATCGGCTTATTTGCTACAGGAACCAACTGCTTAGCACCCGTATAGGTGAGGGGACGCAAGCGTGTTCCTTTACCGCCAGAGAGGATGAGTGCTTTCATTGGGTGAACTCTGAGTTATCCTTTAGGGTTTGCGGTGCTGGCAACTATTGCCTGCACTTGTTCGCTCTTGTTGATTTTAAACTACCGCTACCCCGCTGGCAATAGTTGTCGTGTCTGATGATACAAATTATTTATGCCGATCGAGCTTTTATAGTCCGGGACGCATAGAGTGTCAATCGATTGCGCGATTTTAGATTTTAGATTTTAGATTAAACAATTGAAGCCTTGACTTGCGCGAGATAAATTCGGGGGTTCCTTTATCGGATACAGGTTTTTTATTTCTGGACCGATCGATCGCGTGGCGGGTATCCTGGATGCTTGATTGTCAGAAACCTGGTTTCTTGCCGAAGAAAGCACCTAAAAGCTGAGGTTTTTTGTTAATAAACCAGGTTTTTCAAGGTTGCGAGTGCGACAGTACAGATTTAATTGCGTACCCTTTTAATAGCGGCCGTATCGCGCCACAAATTGACTACCACTATTGTTTTGATGTGTCAACCAAGCCCACATCTGATCGCCCAGACAAAAATGCCACCATTCGTTAGGATGCTGCTGAAAACCCGCATTTATCATCGCATTTTTTAAGATTTGCCTGTGACGGTGATATTGCTGTTCTTGTGGGTAATTGCTGTTAGCAAAAAAATCGGGATAAGAACGTTCTGATATTTCATCAATCGGAGAACCCATATCAATTGGCCGATTATTTTCATCCACTAAAGTTACATCTAAAGCTGCACCTGTACTGTGAGGGGGAGGCGTCGCGCGATCGAGGCTCGGTACTGCCCAAAATTGATATACGTGTTCTATAATCACTTGGCGTTTGTCTTCGGAAACCGGAAATTCGCAGCCTTGAGCTAGGGCAATTTGATTAAAAGTATAATCCACCATAAATTGCTGGACTTCCACGGGTCGATAAGCGTCAAATATCAGAATTTTCCACTTGGGATGATTTTGTTGTAACTGGGTTTGAGCGGCGATTAAACTATCTACAACTCCTTGCCGCAAATAGTAAGGCGAATCTGCTTTGCTGTTGTGATAGGGAGCACCCAACTTTTGATAATGGTGCGGGATTTCAAAGGCAAAATGTTCTGGTGGAATGGGGACTAAAGGTTCGCCGCATTCGTCAATTGCTATTTGCTGATATGGTTTCATATCAAGGTTTTACCCTACTTTATGATTACTGATGAAGTACAATTGTATCGCAATTCATTTCTATCAATGAATGTTCCTGAAATAGTTCACCCAACTGCAGCAAGTTCTTCATAAATAAGTCTATAAGTTGGTTATTATTTATGTTGCCTGTGGTCAATATCAACAGCTTGTAAGGTTGTTGCTTAATCATAAATGAGTCGAGAAAATCTCTATCTTTGGTGATAACAATTCTGCTTTCTTGGATTGAAACTAAGTTAATTTCTGAATCGGGAGTTGCGTTTCGTCGAGGTAAATCCTTAGTATGAATAGCATCGCAACCAGCAGATTGCAGCACACGCGCCAGACGTACTGGTAATTGTGCATCTACCAAAATCTTCATTACACTAATACTCGGTATATGCTTTTCACTTGAGTCAGCCGCGCTGCAAATAGCAAAGCAGCTAGAATATCCTCATTTTCTAAATCGTCATAGTCATCTATAATTTCTTTAGCATTCATGCCAGAACTGAGTAATTCAAGAATCAACTCTACTGGATATCGGAGACCGCGAATACAGGGTTTTCCGTGACATATATTTGAATCGATTGTGATTCGCTGCAAAAGTTGGTTTTCCATATTTTAGAAGCAAATATTAAATATATCCTAACCTAAAGAGCGTAGCTTTCGATCGGTTTGTAGTAAAGACTTTAGTGCTTTCAATCTCCACGTAAAGTCCTAAAGTCCTTACTGCAAAAAAATCCTAACTTTGGCGGTAAGCAACTACCGCATAAAACGGATCGCCGCTTCCTATGCGCAGCATTTGCATAAAACTCGGCAAGTTAGGCTTGCGAACTATTACTTCCGGCTTGCTAAATCCGGGTATATTCGCTCCTTTAACAGAATCAAAGTAACTCTTGACTAATTCTACCCGATCGCCCTCCGAACCTTCCCGCCAAGCCGCGATCGCCTTTTGATAAAACATCCGGTTGGAAAAGCTGACAATTGCTACGCCACCAGGCTTCAAAATTCGGTGAATCTCGGCAAAAATCGCATCCGGGTGCTGCAAATACTGTACCGAAACGCAGTTGACAACGGCGTCAAACTCTGAATCCGGCAATGGCAATTTGGGATTTGCGTTCAAATTCTGCACGAAATAATGATTCAGTCTGCGATTTTTTGCCAATTCCTCTTCATTCATTCCGTGCCCTTCCACATGAGCAAATTCCATCTCCTCGGGTAGATGAGAAACCCAACTGCTCATCATATCAAAAATCCGAGTATTCGGTTTCAGCCGTTCCCGATACAAATCGGTTAGTTGCTGGATAAACCCGTCATCTACATGAGTCACAAACCGAGGAGAGGAATAGAACAGTGTATCGTCGGTGTCGTCTAACTTGGTGCGCTGATTTCCTTGGAGTGGCATAACGTGCGATGTACGATCGTAACTTTACTCTTCTTATTTTACTAATAATTAAGAAATGTAAACTGATTCCGCAGGATGGACTTCCGGTACTGGCCCGCTCCAATCTTAAATCATCCCCTTCAGAGTCTACTGAGTATTTCTCTTATGCAGGACGCTGCTTCATTCAGCTTGTCACCACAGCTTCCCGCTCGTGTATGCGTTGATGCACCAGCAAGAATAGCTGAATAAGCTGCTTCAAAATAAGGCATGAGATCGCTCTTTATAGACGGATCGATCGACTCATCTTTTTTTAAATCATCACACAGGCTAGACACTGCCCATTTGGCATCACTCATCATTGTTGTTTCGTAGGCTTCTTGCACTTCGGATCTGGCGTTGCTTAATTGCTGAAGGATTTGATGCAATTTTTTTCTTTGCTCTTCGGACATCACATTCATCACTCCTTGAGAGACTAACTTATATAGGAATAAAACAAATTATCGTCGGTATTATCTAACTAGGTGTGCTGATTTCCTGGGATTAGCATAACGGGCGATCGCAACTTTACTTTTCCTATTTTAGGAATAATTAAGAAATGCAAACAAGTTTGACGAAAATTTAGCTGGTTTTTGCGATCGAGCGTGGGCGATCGACCTCATCATACTGACTTACTTGCTGCAGGCTCAATCTCAAATCTCAAATCCGATCGCCGAAAATCTGCTTGCGCCTCCTTGACATCTCCCAAAGAACATCTTACACTAATAGTACGAACGCTAACTAATAAACAGATGGTTACTACATCCACTGTCGATCGCACAAATCTAGCTCAGTGGCACGACGTTCTCGCCCCCCAAAGCTTGGGCTACCGGATCAAACTGCTGGGGCAGCTAAGCAGCCGCCGGCTGCAAGAGGTACTCGAACCCTTTGGGCTGACACCTTTTCACTGGCTGGTACTGTGCTGTTTGTGGCAACAAGACGGTTTGCCCACTTCCAGCATTGGCGACAAACTGCAACAGGTAGGCGGGACGCTGACGGGCGTGCTCGATCGCATGGAAGAAAGAGGCCTAGTCCGCCGGGAGAGAGATTGTCGAGATCGCCGCATTTGGCGCATTTGGCTGACAGACTCCGGCAGGGAACTGCAAGAGGTATTGCCCCCGCTGGTAGCTGCAATCAGAGATCGAGCTTTCGATGGCATTCCAGAAGCCGATCGAGAACTCTTTTCCCAACTGATCGATCGGGCGATCGTCAATCTCTCCTAAACCTACAAATCGCTCTTTTGAGTGAAGCGCAGCAGTATCTACCTCCACTAAATTACAAATAACCGCAAAATACTACGCACTCTTAAAACAAGCAGTCTTACTAAATAAAAACTACGTACTCTAAACAAACGACATCTTACTAAACTATCAGGAGTCAAATACCATGAAAGGTACAAACGAAACCAACCCCGCAGAATTCAACGGCAACGGTAACGGCAAAGCAGTCGCCGTATTAGAAAAGCCGCTCGACGACACCCAAGCTAAAAGCCTGCCAGTAATCCCCGTCCCAGAGACAGAAACCAGCACCCCCGCCGATGTCAAAACAGACGCAGAAACAGAACTGCAAGCACCCCTACCGGGGGCTGCAACACCCAAGAAAAAGTCCAAGAAACCGCTGATTTTCGCAGCGCTGGGCATAGGGGCGATCGCCGCCGGCAGCTTCGGCTACCACTACTGGCAATACGCCTCCATCCACCAAGAAACCGACAACGCCACAGTTGCCGGACACATCCACCAAGTCAGCAGCCGCATCAACGGTACTGTCGGCGAAGTCTTGGTACAAGACAACCAACAAGTAAAACCCGGACAACTGCTGATCAAACTTGACCCCCGCGACTACCAAGTTAAAGTCCAACAAGCCCAAGCAGCCTTAGAAAACGCCCGCCGCCAAGCCGAAGCCGCCGAAGCCAATATTTCCCTAGCCTCTCAAACCAGCCAAGGCAAAACAGCCCAAGCCCAAGGAGACATCAGCGGTGCAAACGCTGCGATTTCCACCGCCCAAGCAGCGCTCCGAGAAGCCCAAGAAGGCGTACCCGCAGCACAAGCTACCGTTGCTGAAGCCGAAGCCGGCGTGCCTGCAGCGCAAGCCAAAGTCGTCCAAGCCGAAGCCGGAATTCCCCAAGCCCAAGCCAAAGTGACGGAAGCCGAGGCCGGGATTGCCGCAGCGCAAGCTCAGCTCGTACAAGCGCAAGCTAGTCTGGTTAAAACGCAAGCCGATTACAAACGGTACGAAAGCTTGCAGCAAGAAGGTGCGATCGCCCGCCAGCAACTAGACGCAGCGAGAGCCGCCTACGAAGTAGCCCAAGGCCAAACCACCGCAGCCCAACAAGGAATTGCCCAAGCTAGAGCGCGGTTAGCCCAAGCCAAAGAAGGCGTAACCGAAGCCCAAGCAGCAGTAGCCCAAGCTCGAGAAGGAGTAAAACAAGCCGAAGCCCAAGTAGCGCAAGCCAAAGTCGGCATCGCCAGCGCTCGAGCTAAAGTCGCCGTAGCGCAAGAAGGCATCAGCACCGCCGAAGCCAAACTTGCTGCATCAAAGGGCGGATTGCAACAGGCTCAAGCTACGGGCGAACAAACTAAAGTCAGCCGATCGCAGTATGATGCTGCTAAAGCTGCGATCGGGCAATCGGAAGCCGCGGTTAAAGACGCTCAACTGCAACTTTCCTACACGAATATCACCGCACCAGCCGCCGGACAAATCGGCCGCAAATCCGTTGAAGTCGGCCAGCGGGTGCAGTCGGGAACGCCGTTAATGGCGATCGTCAGCAACGATTTGTGGGTAATTGCTAACTTCAAAGAAACGCAACTGGCAAATATGAAACCAGGTCAAAAAGTAGAAATCAAATTAGATGCTTTTGGCGGCCGCAAATTTGAAGGTCATCTGGATAGTTTCTCCCCTGCTTCTGGCGCTCAATTTTCCTTATTGCCTCCCGATAATGCTACGGGCAATTTCACCAAAGTTGTGCAGCGGATTCCTGTCAAAGTTGTGTTCGAGCCTGAAAGCATAAAAGGCTACGAATCGCGGATTGCACCGGGGATGTCTGCTACGGTAAATGTTGAATTGAAATAGTCATCAGTCATTAGTCATTAATCGTAGGGTGCGTCGCCACCTTGAATCCCTCAACAAAATAGATGATCGATGAGCGACGCACCTTACCATTAGTCAGCAGATAACTGGTTGCCTCGCCAGATATTACTTGTCCGGTTGAACAAAGGATTAGCCCGGATATTTTTTAAGCTGGGTGGGCCATGCACCTCGACCGTTGCCACCTTTGAAGAATACGCGCCCGTTCGGTTGAATTGATGAGATAACAAACTCTTGTTCAAAGGTGTGGAATTCGTTATTCAGTTCAAATCTCGATATTTTGATAACGCGATCGCCCGGTTTCAGGTTGAGCGCAGCAATTGCATCTTGGTTTTTTGAAAATAGCGCTTCGCCAATCTTTGCGCTTGCCACCGGTTTCGTATTAGTGCTTACATCTTGTCCGATATAGCTAGCAAATACTATTTGGCGTTCGGTTGCATTCTGTGGAGGCTCATGCCCTATCGCTATTGCTACTACATCTAAAAGCCGGGCTGCTGCGGAGTCAAATGTGTCCGCCGAAATGTCGAGGCCGAGCAGCTTGGCTAGTTCTTTTTGTTCCTGTGATGAACTCTCATTTGACCTGGTTGGATGCGGGCTGACTTATAATCGACTGCTTAGGAAAAGGAATGATTATTCTTGAATTGTACAAACTCGAAAATGGCGTTTATCAACTACAAATTGGCGAACCTTACTGGATGCCGGAAGTGGGTTTGGGAATAGGGCGCTATCGGGGTTTGGTAGGTGGGTTGTCCCAGGAGATTTTAAGTTGGTATGACGCAAGGGGCGATCGCGAACTAAGTCCTCAAGAGCGGGAAAGACAACGCACAGAGCAAGAGCGGCAGGCCAAGGAACAAGCCGAGGAACCTGTAGAACAATTAGAGGAAATCCTGCGATCGTAAGGTATCGAGCCCGATCGATTACTGTGAAAAGTCCAACCAGCCAGAAATTGAGTCATAAATCAGGTTTTAAGTCTGAAATTGAAGCAACTTTTAGACAAAATTTCACCAGCGAATCACTGCGAGCGATCGCCTTCAATATTGACCGACTGTTTGAGTTCTATACAGGTTAATACTGGCGCACCGCATACACATTGAAATTATTTAATTTCGAAGGCAACAAAGCATTCTTTTCAATCGTTACTTCAAAACCGTAATTTTGGAGAATAGATTGAAACTTTTCCAATCTATTGTCAATATCGTGGACTTCAGCAACAACTTGCTTTACTTTTATCCAATCCCCCGGTTCTATACCTTGAATAACAGCAAGTTCCTCTCCTTCCACATCTATCTTAAGCAGGTCTATCGAGTCAAGAGATAATTCTTCGAGCGCACGAGACAAGGTTCTAACTTCACCACTAACTTGAGTATTTTGAAAAAAATAGTCCGTCTGTTCTTGTCCGATCGCCTCAATCATCACCTCTCTTTGAGAGAGCTTTTCCTTTGGTCTTTCGGTAGAGTTCCCTGGCATATTAGGGTAAAATACAAACACTCGCTCTGGATCGTTCTCTGAACTCAAACCATATTTAAACAGAGAAACATTTGTCAAATTGTGAAGCTCTATATTATTGCTTAAAGCTGTAAATACTGGTTCAACTGGTTCAAACGCAAAAATTTTCAAATTCTTTTGAAGCTGATTTACATACAACACAAAAAGACCGATATTTGCCCCTACGTCAAAAATGCAATCGCCTTCCCGGACAACAATATTATTTTGAACATATTGCTGTTGGGAAAAAATTTCTGAATATATATAGTCTGTTTCTCTTGGACTTAACGAGTAGCACTCTAATCCATTTGGCAGCTTTATTTTTTCCATTGCTATAATTAAAACCTTCCTAATTGATTTATTGTAAAATATCCAGCACTCTAACTGATGATTTTCACTAAGAATTATATTGCATTTGCGGTACAATACACAGAATCATTAAAAATATTGCAAAGAAAACCACTCTATGGTAAACTATAAGATTGTGAATATTAATCAAAAGTAAAGTAACAAGCCGGGAGAAATCAAAATGACACAGCAAACCCTGCACGGAACCAGCCGCAAAAGAAAAAGAACATCCGGTTTTCGCGCCAGAATGCGTACCGTAACCGGTCGATTGGTAATCAAAGCCCGCCGCAGCAAAGGTCGCCACCGCCTAGCAGTCTAGCACTGCATCAAGGTTGAGAGACCTCAACGATCGCCCTACGCCATGTTGCCCGAGACAAACCGACTCAAGCACCGAAAAGACTTCAGCGCCGTCTACCGCAAGGGAATGCGCCGTAACTCCGCTCATTTCAGCTTAAGAGCTCTGCGTAAACCCAAAAGCGTCGAATTAACCAAACCGACAGCCGAGAAATCGGTGCCGCCCACTCGCACAGGCATTTCTATCAGCCTGAAGGTTAGCAAGCGCGCTGTAGTCCGCAACCGGATTAAGCGTCAGATTCGGGCAGCTTTGCGGCATCTATTGCCCCGATTAAAATGCGGGTGGGATTTAGTAATTGTCGTGCGTCCGATCGCACAAGAGTGCAATTATGCAGAAATTCTGCAAGAATTAGAGCAGTTGTTGGTAGAAGCCGAGGTACTAAATGGGAATTCGAGAGGAAGTATATTATGAAGGCGGCCCGGCGCTGGGAGACTTGATCCTCAACTTACTCCTGGGGCTGACTGTGGTGGGAATCCCCCTCGCAGTAGGAGCAATTGTCCGGGCTCTGTGGCTGCGGTACCGGATCACGAGTCGCCGAGTGTCCGTAACTAGCGGTTGGATGGGGGGCGACCAGACAGACGTTATCTACTCAGATATAGTCAAAATGGTCACAGTACCTCGCGGTTTCGGGACTTACGGAGACATGGTGCTCACCATGAAAAATGGCAGCCGCTTGGAACTCAGAGCTATTCCGAAATTTCGAGCAATGTATGAGTACATTAACGAAAAACTGCCCGCTGCAGCTCAAAAAGCAAACGCGGCCCAAGCTAAATAACCGAACCGCTTCGCCCTCAAATCAGGGTAAAGTCAGTGCGAGTATTGGCAAACTCATTACGACAAACCGCTAGCGGGCGGTCGATCGACGGGCAATGTCCTAAGATAGAGACAAAACCCTGAAAATTGAGGCGGCTCGCGTTAAGCGGGTAAAAATAGTTCTCAACAGCAAACATAGAGCAGCTAAATTAACGAACAAGCGAATGGATTTTGGTATCTCGTTTCTCTCCAACAACCTAATGCTGCCGATCCTAGATTTTTTCTACGGGATCGTGCCAAGCTACGGTTTAGCGATCGTAGCACTGACGCTCGTGATTCGCTTTGCTCTTTATCCTCTCAACGCAGGCTCTCTTCGCAATATGCGGCGCATGAAAGTAGCGCAGCCGTTGATGAAAGAGCGAGTAGATCAAATTCAAAAACTCTATAAAGACAATCCTGCAAAACAGCAGGAGGAAATGAGCAAAGTATACAAAGAATTTGGGAATCCTCTAGCAGGGTGCTTCCCGTTGCTGGTGCAAATGCCAGTGCTGTTTGCACTGTTTGCAACACTCAGGGGTTCGCCATTTTCAGACATAAATTACAGCGTCAACATTCAAGTTTTGCCCGAAGAACAAATCGAAACTGTTCAACCGCAAGCTTTTGCTACACCGCCACAAAATATTTACGTCACAGGTACTTTTCATGCTCCAGTTGTGGGCGTAATTCCAGGCGGCGACAAACTCGCAGTCGGCGACACAACCAAGATTAATTTTCAAACCCCAGAGGGCAAACCTCTCAAAACCCTAGCGGCAGAAAAAAAGAGCGAAATCGACTTTGAACCCGGCTGGAAAGTCATCAAAGGCGAAGAAGTGGTCAAGGTAGATGAACAGGGCAACATCACGGCCTTAGCGCCCGGTGAAGCGACAGTTCAAGGCACAATCCCCGGATTGGCTAGTAACAAAGGATTCCTGTTTATTGAAGCTCTAGGCCGCGTTGGCGCGATCGACTCAGACGGTACAATCCACTGGGATATTTTGGTGATGATCCTGGGCTTCGGCATCAGTTTGTATATCAACCAAACTCTTTCGGGACAAGCACAAGGACCAAACGACAACCCCCAACAGGCTACAGTCAACAAACTGACGCCAGTCATATTTTCGGGGATGTTTTTGTTCTTCCCGCTGCCTGCAGGCGTGTTGATGTATATGCTGATTGCTAACATCTTCCAGACAGTTCAGGCGTTTATTTTGTCTAAAGAACCGCTGCCCGAAAACCTCCAAAAAATAGTGGACGAAGCAGAGGCAAAAACCCAAAAAGAACAGGGATTAGACGCACTTCCTTTTGAACCCAAGCGTTCTAAGAAAAAGGCTTGATTTTAATTAACAACAATGAAAGACTCTCAAATGCAGCGCGGACAGGCATGGTTAGAAGAATTGCTACAACTGTCCGCAATTCCTTCAAAAGTGGTATGCGAACAACGAGAAGATTGCTATTGGATGACAATAGATGAAAGCAATCTGACTAGAGAACAAGTTGCAATCTTAATCGGGCCAAACGGTAATGTAATAGATGCCATTCAGTACCTCTGCAACACGATTCAAAATATAGGTCAGGAAGTAGAGGAGTCAATTCCTTATGCAGTTGAACTCAATGGCTATCGCAGCCGCCGCCAAGAGGAATTGCGATCGATGGCAGAGTACGCAGCAGATCAAGCCCGATCGACGGGAGTTGAAGTTGAAATAAAATCGCTGTCTTCGGCAGAACGCCGTCAAGTCCACAGCTTTTTGAGCGAATGTGAGGATATAGAAACTTACAGTCAAGGACAGGAACCCGATCGGCGTTTGGTAGTGCGGCTGCGCTGACGCTAAAGAAGGAAGAAGGAAGTTCGGCAACGGATTCGCTCCACGGATGTAACGGATGTAACGGATGTAACGGATGTAACGGATGTCAGTCCGATGGAGGTCGGAAGAAGGGAGAAGGAAGAAGTTAAAAATTAACTATTCCTTTTGACCTTTGAATTCAAGAAGTAGGAAGGCAAAAGATTATGGAGACAATTTATATTCCTCATCTCCTCACAAAAAATGAGCGGAAAGAGGTCATTGATTTTGAAGAATTTATCCCCGATTTAGAAACTCTTACTCCGGTGCGGGGGCGACTGCAAGTGACTCACCAAGGGAATTATCTGGAAGTGAAGGCGAAAGCAGAAACAATTGTTACTCTCACCTGCCACAGATGCTTGAAACAATACAATCACCGTTTGGCACTCAACACATCTGAACTAATCTGGCTAGAAGAAACAGCAAATCAGACAGATTCAAGTTCAGCAGAAATAGAAGTGGCTTTAGAAGATTTGGTGGAAAATTTATCGCCAGGTGGCTATTTCTCTCCGGGCGATTGGGTGTACGAGCAAATGTGTTTGGAACTGCCGCACAAACAGCTATGCGATGCTAAATGTCCGGGGATTTCTTTAACTGATGATGCAAATACAGAAAGCACCGAAACAGTCTCAGACAGTCGCTGGGCGTCTCTGGCAGCACTTAAAGGGCAATTGTCTTAGTCGTCAGTCATTAGTCGTCAGTCATTAGTCAGCAGTCAGCACTCAGTAGCTAAGAACTAATAACTGTGGAAAAAGGACGGCAAAAAAATCACATCGGCTAACATTTAATAACAATAACTAATCACACTCAGAACTAATGACTAAGGACTAATAACCAATGACTAATAACCAATGACTAATGACTATTTTTAGCGACGAGTTTGAACTACTCCTGCGATCGCGCTACCCCCTAATTTACATTCCCACACGGGAGGAAGAGCGCCTAGAAGCGGCGATCGCCCAAAGTGCCAAAAAACAAGGTGCTCGCGCCGTCTACATCTGGGATTTTGTTGAAGGCTACCAAGGCAATCCCAACGATGCCGGTTTTGGCAAGCGCAACCCCCTGCAAGCTTTGGAATTTCTCGAAAAATTGCCCGCAACAGCGCCGGCAATTTTTATTCTGCGCGACTTTCAGCGGTTTTTGGAAGATGTCTCGATTTCCCGCAAGCTGCGAAATTTGGCGAGACTCCTCAAATCTGTACCCAAAAATATTGTCATCGTATCTCCTCTAATTTCGATCCCGGAAGACCTCAGCGAAGTGATGACTGTTTTGGAGTTTCCCCTGCCTGCGGCGGCGGAAATCAAAATTGAGGTAGAAAGGCTGTTAGGGGCTACCGGACAAGCCATTGAAGGGCGTTTGCTGGACGAAATGGTGCGCTCCTGTCAAGGGCTGTCGATCGAACGAATCCGCAGAGTTTTGGCAAAGGCGATCGCCACCAGAGGCGAACTCCATCCCGACGACGCGGAACTGATTTTAGAAGAAAAGCGCCAAACAATTCGCCAAACTCAAATTCTGGATTTTTACCCAGCCCGCGAAAATATCTCCGATATCGGCGGTTTGGACAATCTCAAAGAATGGCTGCTGCGGCGAGGCGGTGCTTTTACCGAACGAGCCCGGCAATACGGTTTGCCGCATCCCAGAGGTTTGTTGTTAGTCGGAATTCAAGGAACCGGAAAATCCTTAACAGCAAAAGCGATCGCCCACCACTGGCATTTGCCTTTACTGCGTTTGGATGTCGGGCGTTTGTTTGCCGGCTTAGTCGGGGAATCGGAATCCCGCACCAGGCAAATGATTCAGCTAGCGGAAGCTTTGGCCCCCTGCGTGCTGTGGATAGACGAGATTGACAAAGCTTTTGGGGGATTGGACGGTAAAGGGGATTCCGGGACAACCAGCCGGGTGTTCGGGACTTTTATTACTTGGTTGGCAGAAAAAACTTCGCCGGTGTTTGTGGTAGCAACAGCCAACAACATCCAGTCTTTGCCGCCAGAAATGCTCAGAAAAGGCAGGTTTGACGAAATATTTTTTGTGGGTTTGCCCAGCCAGGAGGAAAGGCGGGCGATTTTTGAGGTACATTTGTTGCGGCTGCGATCGCACAGCATCAAAAATTACGATGTAGAACGCTTGGCTTACGAAACTCCCGATTTTTCAGGGGCCGAAATCGAGCAAACTTTGATTGAAGCCATGCACATTGGATTTAGCCAAAATCGAGACTTTACCACAGATGATATTTTAGAATCAGCTAGTCAGATGGTGCCTTTAGCCAGAACGGCTCAAGAACAAATCCAGTTTCTCCAAGATTGGGCCGCTGCTGGGAAAGCTCGCCTTGCTTCTAGATACGGCAGTCTGAGCCGCCGGATTCAAGGTTAAGCTTTTGAAGTCAGCAGTCAGTAGTTAGTAGCCAGTTGTCAGTTGGCAGTTACCAGATTTTACTCAACATTCAGCAGTCAACACTTAACACTCAACCTTCTTCCTTCTTCCTTCTTCCTTCTTCCTTCTTCCTTCTTTTGCGGTTTTATGAACACTGTATATAGCGTTTTCAAATTTTTAGTGGGCTTTCTGCTTGCGATCGTCCTGATGGCAGGTGCTAGCGTGGCCGCTGCACTTTACTTTGCAGCTAAGCTAACTACTGTACCCGAAAAACCTGTTTTTCCCAACGACAAAACACCAGCTCAGGTTGCGGGTGCTGCGCCGAAGTCAACAGCCCAGGCTAGCGCTGTTTCTACATCTAGCGATGCCTCATCTCCCAAACCGCTGGAACCGGGAGCTTACCGAGCGATGGTGACTCAGCCGATCGGCTTAATTCTCCGGGATACTGGTAGCCGAGACTCGAACCGCATTGGCGGCGTTGGTTACAAGGAAAGAGTCGTAGTTTTGGAAGAGTCGCCCGACAAAGAGTGGCAGCGAATTCGCATTGAGGATGGCAATCGCGAAGGTTGGGTAAAAGGCGGCAATACTGAAAAAGTTGAGGAATAATAGATGTACAAAGAGGGAGATATAGCCGTTCGAGCTCTCATATTCGCGGACGTAGTTGGGCCGAAAGGGCCCTATACGTTATTGTGGTTATACAATCTGTCAATCATACCTCACCACGCTTGAGAAAGGCTATAAGAAAAAGAGGAGATGGGGAGACCAAAGGAAACCCAGTTAAATTCAACAGTTAAATTCATGCGTATATCCGTGTCCAGCCTTTCTTCCTTCTTCCCTCTGCCTTCCCGTTTCCGTTCTTGATATATTACAGGACTTACGCAGGCACAGCACATATTAACGCCCCCGCCTTGTTAATGGCTTTTTCTATTTCTTTTCCCCTGTGAATACTATAGTTTTCCATCGATACACAAGCACATTTCCAGAGTTTTGGTACGAGTTTTCTGTTGATAAAAGCCTCGAATGTAATTCCATCTATTCCGCTTTAAGTCCCGTAACCTTGCCCGCTCTCGTCGCACAAAGATGACAAAACAACTGCGGGTGCTGCACTATATATAGCGTGGCGTAAGTCATGTTTCATCCCGACAGAGTTGCCCTAAAACAAAAGTGAATGCAGGAAGTCGAATTTGTATGCCACCTTCGACAACATGAAATTCTCCACCAGACGTAGCAATCAGCAGATCGACTCCGCAGAACTCACCATACGAATTATCGATCTTTAAAGCTTTCTCAAAGACTGGTTTGGCTCCTAGATTCATAGCCACAAAGAGCGGCAGAGCAAAAGCAGGATCGTGAATGAGTACACACCAAAGACCGTTATTCCTAGAGCATAATAAAGTGCGGACTCCATTCTGAATGAGTCTGTTTTGAAATCTAATTTCTGCCAACTCTCGAATCAGTACAAAGGTTGGGTGGGTTTGGCTGTAGGGAGCCAAAGATTTTCGGTTAATCGGACCAAACTGCCCCACACATGCAGGGTTATTAAACATATCTTCCCGCACGTAGCAATCATGGCCAATCCACTCTCCTGTATCCTCTCGTTGATACTTCCCTAGTGCCCCACAAAACTCCTGCTCCGTTCCTTGATAGATAGAAGGTATTTGAGGCCCTAGAATCAAGCAAGCTAGAGCAAAGCGGAGACGGACTAGAACATCATCTTGGTGTGCTAGACGACTGGAAAACTCATGAAATATTCTAGTTGTGTCTTGGTTATCTAAGAACATAATATTGTTTTTCCAGCCAGCATAATATGCCTGTGCTGGAGCAAGAAAACCACAAAAATAATCTGCTAGACCCCCTAACCAATTTCCATCACCAAGAGAGTGCTTGATGTTATAATACGTTGGGTAGTCTATCAGATTAGAAAATTTCGCACCATTGTATGATGTTAATTCTTTGTGAGTGCTTCCAGCGTGTTCGGCTATCTGAAGAAACTGCTTTTTGCCCAGGTAGGTAGTGTACCTTGATATCTCTTCAACGCAAGGCTTCCAGAAGTCCAGACCAATGTGACGTGCCGAATCGTATCGAAAGCCATCAATGTCCGTTTCCGCAATCCAATACTTCAGGTGCTCGATCAGCAGAGTTTGAACATAGCTTGTCTCTGTTCGCCAATCTTCCAGGAAGCCAAATAGTCTTTGATTCACCATATCGGTGTATTCAGGACCGTGGAAAAGTGAAGTGTTCTGTACTTCTATTGGAAAGGGCATCACTGCGGTGTCATCGCTTTGCAAGTATTTGAACTCTCCTCCGGTCGGGCCCCCATACTGCTCCCACTGAATACTATCTGCGATGTGATTGTTGACGACATCTAAAATCACAGCGATGTCAGCTTCATGAGCTTTAGCAACAAGCTCGCGCAGACACATGAGTGTACCCAGACGCGGATCGACCATCAACAGGTGGATGGGATGATAGCCGTGGTAGCCGTCAGCAGCGTTGACATACACAGGGCTAAGGATAATTGCTCTTATTCCCAATGACTGCAAGTATTCTATTTGCTCGATCGCGCCACGAATTGTTCCACCATGACTGGCATATGGACAACAGGGATCGTAATTGACTGCACCTAGACCAGTGCCATTGAATGCCGAACTCCGAGCAAATCGATCGATGATTATGGAGTAAAACAGACGTGTATTCCAATCTTGCGGGCTGGCTGTCATTTCAATTTGCGGTGTTGGTCCGTACACAGGCTGATTGTTCACAAATCCCAGAAACCCTGATTGGATCTCAGCCATTGACCGAGGTGCTTCATCACATACAATAACAAAACGCGATCGCACACTTGTATGCTCCGTACCGAACATATCGACATAACCCAGTCTGTATCGATATCCTCCCCCGCTACTTATAGGTGGTAGGTTGACCGAAAAAATTTTGAAGCCATTTTCTACAAAGCCTTCAGTAGGTGTCGTAATTCGACCTGAATCGCAATATCCTTGTCCATCATTTAACTCATAAGCTATTTGTCCACAATTTGGATGATTAGATAAGGCGACACCAAATTTGATGCGGATTTTCTCGTCACTCCTAAACACCCAGGTCAATGGTGCAGTACCTGGTTCCAGATGTACTTCACAGTATTCCTCAAAGTAGCGCATACGGTGGCTGGAAAAATAATTTCAAATATGATATCAGCTTAATAAGTGAAAAAAATAAAATAAGCTACCGAAAAAGATGCCCGTAACTTATTCCCAAGATTTGCCCCGCCGGATATATAGATGCCTGGAAAGCTCGCGAAGGTTCACAGCGTCAACTAGCAGTACGCTTTAAGGTCTGCTTGAGCTTTTTGACATTCCCCGCCCTATCAGGACGGGATTCTTTCATCGCCGGGAGCCCAATCGCTTTACTCTCAGAAAGCATCTTGACCGTGTGTCCCACGGCTGCAAGTCCTCGAATCAGAACTACTTGAGCGGCTGCAACGTCTCTATCCGTCCTATACACGCAATGTTGGCACGAATGAATACGCTCGGATAGCTCTTTCTTGCCCGTCTCGACTAAGCAGTTAGGAGATATAGCCTTTTTCAGATAGATTCGCGGACGTAGTTGGGCCGAAATTGCCCTCTACGTTTTAAGTGGTTTTATAAGCTGTCATTCATACCTCATCTTTTTAAGAAAGGCTATATAGCCTTTTTCAGATATATGAGGTACAAGTTTAGATTTTAGATTTTAGATTTTAGATTTTAGATTGGAGGATTGGTAACAAGTTAAGCTAATAAAGCATTTGTCGATCGGCAATTATGCTCGAGATTTAGTCGGATTTTGGGCCCAAAACTGAGATTTAGGCGATCGTGCGATCGTGCCGAGGGTGATACTTATACCTACTCCCTCTCAAATCGTAAATTTTCCACTCCTCAAACAGCAGTTTTTTTGAGTAATATTACTGATTGACAAATGCAATTAAGTCTTAACTTGTCACCAATGCCTAGTAACATGACTAATTAGACCAGGCATTTTTGTAATTAGCAACTTGGATTAGAGATGAATAAATATAATTCGGAAAAATTTTATGGTTTTGATTATCTTAGAGCTATTTGCTGTATACTGGTTGTTGCTATACATGCAGGTATACCAAACTTATTGTTAAGCTATAAGAGCTTATATAATTTTATTGTTTATAACATAAGTTATTTGGCTGTTCCTATCTTTTTTCAAATATCTTTTATTTTGTTTTTCATAAACAGAGAAAAACAAGAAGGTTACTTCTTTAAAAAGATTTTTAAGCTTATAAAGCTTTATTTCGTTTGGGGATTAATTTCTCAAATATATTTATTAGCTATTAATGAAATCTCAGTCAATCAGTTAATGGATTTAACTGACATTAGAAAACTTATAATTTTTATTATTACCGACGGCTATTCTAACCCATTTTATTTTTTCTTTTCTTTACTCTTGTTAACCACTTTCGCTGAATTATTTGCTTTTTATAGTGAAAAAGTTAAAATAAATAATGAACTAATATGTTATTCGGCTTTAATATTTTTTTGTATAATTGTTTTTCTTTTGCCTTTAAGTGTCATATTTTTTGGTAAGGAATTTGCTATTCTAGCGCAACACTTCAATCCTCTAAACTTTGTACCTTATGTTTTTTCCTCATTTATTATTAAAAATGATCTCTCTAAAACTCAACTAAATAATTTTTTTTATTTTAACAAAAAAAATATATCAATATTAATATTATTTATTGTTTTTGCTATTTTTGAATGGAAATATTTAGACTCTCCGTTACTATGGAATGGCTTTAGAGAAGATTTTTTACCAACTGATTCTGAGGATGCTCTACCAGTTTACTCTAGACTATCTTTAGTTTTTGGTGCTTGGTCGATCGCTTTAATTTCTCTAAAAGTTACATCTGAACCGCATTTTATAGTCAAATTATTTTCTGATTTATCATTAGGGGTATATTGCCTACATAGTTTTTTCGGAATATTGCTTTTCAGAATATTTCCCTCTCCAGGTTACGCTCAGATTTTAATATTCTTTATTATGCTTTTATTGAGTGCTATATTGACGAAATTTTTCAAGAGGTTCAAAATTTTTAAAGATATTGTATGACGAGCCACGGCTTTCCTTGAAATCATAAAATTATATCAATGAAATTTAGTATTTGTCGATGAGTCTGGGGTCAATCTTGGTCTGACCCGTTCTCAAGTAAATATTGGGTAACTAATAACAATCCATTTTTTTGGCAACTATGACCATATCAATTAAATGCAATTTCTTTAACGTTTCATTTTGATTGACTTGGTGTTCAAGCTCCAATATCTCAGCAACACTCTCGAGTGGTTTGACTGGTAGATCTAAGCGTGCCTGAATTTGCGGGTATTCGATGTATGTGCCGACTTTCATGGTTTTATGAGTATAAAACTCAGAGTGATACGCTTCCCATTTCTCTACCTTAAATAGGGGTGTAGAGGGAATTTGATAATACTCAGATTGCGGTTTGAACTCATCCCCAAATGTCTGTTGTAACTGAGGATGAAACGGTGTGGCAAGAAGGGTTTGGAACAACTCAAACGGCATGTACCGAACCCCCAGACCTTCAGAATGTCCTTTTTTACAAATATTGAAAAATTCTTCCCGTGTAATCAGCTTACGAGCACGATCGAACTCTTTCTTACTTTGGACGTGATATAGCAGGGGCGACTTACTAGCAAAAATGACCAACGAGCCATTGGGTTTCAGAAAGTTGTAAAAGGCTGCAACACTCTCCTGGATAGTGTCTAAAGAAACATGTTCAAAAACATGAGAACAAACAATCAGATCGAAAGGCCCATATTGTATGATGGCTTTGCTTTGCATCACATCGTTGAGAAGCTGGACTTTCTCACTGTTAGGCGGTGATAAATGGATTTGTTGGAGCAATCGATGGTATTCATCGGTTTGCACAAAGTCATCATCCTTTAACTTTTCAAGCAATTGTTTGTCTTCCTCGATCAAGCAGTTCGCAACCACTGAAGCGTGAGAGAATCTCCTGCGATCGGGTTCGACCAAAACAATTTTTTTGCTGCCCACAGACGAGGGAGTAATCTGCCCAATCCACATCCAGCATCTAGAATAACAGCGTCAGACGCGATCGAATCTTCTAAGTTGTTTGTTATCCCAGACTTCGCGGTCTCTGGCTTTCCAAGCTTCATGAGCCAGATCGATTACCCGATGGTAGGGGTCTACAGTGTCGTAAGTTGTGGTAGTAATTTTTTCCATCAAGTTCCTCCATGTTCCGTCTTAAAAAATCGCCCGATACTATCTGCCAAGAGTTCATCCTAGGATGACATTGGCTCCAAAACAACTTCTGCGATCGCTCTCTCTTTAGTTTTACTAGGGCGATGAAATTTTTACATCCCTAGCAATTTCGGATCGTACACTAGCTGAGGTTAAACAGGAAGTCTTTAACCCACATTGAATCACAAAGGTTTGCGTAGTACATATAGCCCCGATGCACGCAACTTTTCTCCTTGCCATTTACCAGATGGCACAGGGGGAATGAATGTGTCATATAATATTGTGTGACGACACATAAAACCACAGTCGATCAATCGGCAATTCTCGATTGCATAGCTGATGGCATCACGAACTTGGGGGTGGGCGGCATCGTCGATCAAAATGTACCCACCCCGCCCAATATAAGGTATTGCGAGCATAATATCCATCAGGGCACCATCGTAGATATGGTCTCCATCAATTAAAATTAAGTCGAAAAGCCCTGACAGTCGCGCCGCTTCAATCATTGCCTCCGGCGAATTCTTACTCTCAATGTATGTGAATTTTTCACCCAAGTAATCGCGCATTGCTCGATCCAGCTTAAAGTGAGGATCGATGCAAACGCCACGAAAATCGTCCAATCCCAAGGCGCGAATCGCCCCCAACACGATCATGGCTGAGCCACCAGCATCAGTTCCTATTTCCAAATAGCGTTTGGGTCCGAGACCGTAGACAAAAGACCAGAGAAAAAGTCGCTGAGCCAGTGGCATTAGTGAGGGCGATTGCTCAACCACAAATAGCTCTTCAGGAATTGTACACTTTGTGGTGGATTCCGTTTGATGTACAATTTGTGGGGCTTTGGCTAAAATATTAGATTGTGTTGGTAATTCTGCCGCAGGCGTTACGCTAGTAAATTCTTGCTCTACGATATTTATGAAAATCTGCTTGACCTGTTCATTATAAGTTCTTGTACTATCTCCGGTCGTCATTCGATTCTCCTGCCTGTAATTATGTTGAAATTTCGTGAATGCTGTAGTTATTTATCGTCGTCAATAATACCACAGTGATGCTTGCCCTGCCACCAATGCAGAAGTTCACTAAATTGATTATCAATAATTTGGGCTAACCCCCAAATTATTGAGAAGGGCTTTAGAGATTTTTTTTTGCTGAAAGGCAGACTAGACAAATGTTTGCGCCTATTTGGATGTGACCTGAATCCTTACGATATTTGCTTGAAGCGGACAAGTTTCTATGTTTTCAAACCTCCTTTGTAGTTTTTATATCAACCATAAACTCAGATTAGGGTACATCTGAGGAAAGAGCGACAACGATTTGATGATATTTTTTGAGAGTAGGACGATGACCAACACTGATAAAGGTTGTTCCTATCTCTAACAGAAGACGATAAAGATTTTCTTCATTGTTGACATCTAAAGCACTCGTTGACTCGTCTAAAATCGCATATTTTGGTTTCGCAATCAGTATCCGAGCAAAAGCCAGCCTTTGTTGTTCTCCTAAAGAAAGAACATCACTCCAATCTTTCTCTACTCCCAAACCTCCAAATCGTTCTGCTAGATCCGACAGATTTACCTTGTGAAGAATTTGATGGAGTTCTTCATCACTCAGATCGACCTTGGCATTAGGATAAATTAACTGTTCCCGCAAGGTCCCTAAAATCATGTAAGGACGCTGCGGTAAAAATAGCATTTCTTCTAATTCCGGACGAAGAATTACACCTGTCCCAGAATTCCACAAACCAGCTAAGGCACGCAACAGAGAACTTTTTCCACAACCGCTTTCTCCCATAATTAATAATCCTTGACCTGGTTGCAGTTCTACAGAGAGGTTTGTAAATAAAGTTTTTTGATAATTGGGAGTCTGCAAAGTTAGATTTTTAACGGCTAAATAACTCTGTTTTACTATATCAATTATCCTAGCATTAGCTACTTCTTTTATTGGTTGTTTGAGATATTCATAAAAAATGTATAAGCGATTAATGGAAGCACCAAATTTAGTGTATTTATCAAACTGATACATAATCACATTGACAGAAAAAGCGACATTGCCAAATGCGCCCGCAGCTTCCATCACTTTTCCTACTTCTATCTCACCTGCCAAAGTCTGTTGTGCCAAAATTATCCCTGGTATTATCCAGGGTAGATAACTAAACTGAAATTTAAATATGTTTAAATATACCTCTGACCATAATATTAATCGCTTAAAATTATTAAATACCTCCTGAAATATAAGTTTAACTTTGTTGTCTTCTTGAGAGATGCCGTTATAAAAGGCAATAGACTCGGCATTTTCTCGAATGCGGATTAAACTAAAGCGAAAATTTGCTTCTTTTTTCAGTTGCTCATAATTTAATTTAGTTAATTGTCTACCGTAGAAACCAATAGTTAACAGGTAGGCTAATGTTGAATAAATTACTAGAGCAATAACTAGGTTTTTGGAAATAGACCAGAGAATGCTACTAAAAGCAATTACAATAAAGATAGATTCAATAATACTTACCAAACACAAAATAGATTGCTGGCAAAAACTGGCAATATCTTCAGCTATACGCTGGTCTGGGTTATCAATCTCTTGGTTAGAGGTACTAAGCTCATAAAAAGCACGATTACTAAAATATTGATTGAGGAAGTGATGGGTCAACCACCGCCGCCAATAGATGGCTATTGTTTGTTGCAGATAGCCATAACCAGAATTGACAAAACTAAAGATGATTATACCCCCTAATGCAACTAATACAGTTCGCCAGAATCGATCGCTATCATGGGCAGAAAGGGCCGAAATCCACTCTCCCTGTTGAGCATTTAAAAACACTTTGACTAGGGTGCTAGCAAGCAATAAGACTCCGAGAAGCACAAGTAAACCTAGAGCACCTTGTTTTTCATTACCTAACCAATAAAGTTTAGCGATCGCCCAAAACCGCTTGACTACTTTGAAGTTGAATCTATGCATTTGTAGACTTGATGTTTCTAGTTCTGAAGTCTTTTATGAATCAAGCGTTCGCTTGTAGTTTTTATAATTATACCTTTATGTTGTTCCCCAATACTTTTATATTGATTCGACCAACCAGGTAATATTTGTCCGCGCCACCCTGGCAGGAATGCCGATCGCAAGTGTGTTAGGTGGGATGTTTTTGGTAACAATGGATCGAGGGCCAATGACCACATCAGAACCGATGGTTACACCCTTGAACACCATCACTTCGCGTGTGAGCCAAACATGATCGCCAATCTCGATACTCTCATCAGGGTTGATGCGCTCGCCTTCCGCATTCAAAATGGAATGGCTATCTGTTGTACGGATGTGAGTACCATCGGCTATCAAACACCTCTCACCAATTTTGATTCGTGTTCCTCCATGTGCAAAGAGACAGACATCACTCGCAATCTCTGTCCGACTGCCGATGGCAATTTCATTCCCATTCCCGAACATTTCGATAAAGCCATTGAGCGCACAATTTTTTCCGATTGAAAGTTTATTGTCATTCCCATGAATGATAATTTTCAGGTTGTAAAGCTTTGTCCCACTTGCGATCGCAACGCGGTTATTAGTTCCTTTAATATCGATCCGTTGATGAACGCCAGCTTTGTCAGACCAATGAGACTTGCCCTGCCGCCAATGCAGAAGTTCACTAAACCTTGTATTCATGATTGCATCAATCTCCTTCATTCCACATTGTCAGAAATATATGATTGCCATTAGCAGCACAATCGTTTTCAATCTCTAGGCTATTACCGCTGCCTTTAATCACAATATCATAATTAGATATCCTTGTGTGTTCCGAAATCTCCAGACGATTATCGACTCCCTTAACTAATATTCTTGTATTTAATAGATGTCCTGTGCAGTGGAAGACTGATTGTTGGGCGACTTCAATTTTGTTCGACCACTGATGGTAATTTTTCATGCGATTCAGAAAATATTGAAATTTTGCATTCATGCTCACTTCTCCCTTTTTATCTTGCTGGTTGACCTACTTATACTCTTTCTTGTTCATTACCAAACTTATCGATTGTCTCCTCCTCTACCAATGAGCTATCAGTAATTATCAATTCCTCATTCTTTTCTATCCAAGTAAAGTAATTATACAAACTGATTGATGTAATTACAACGAACAGCCCTTGTACAATCATCAAAAAACCAATGCCACGCCCTTCGCCAGTTTCAACTAATCTGCCAACAGTATTAGCCAGTGCCCCATCAGCAGATAGCATAGGTTCCAAAATGCCATCGACTAAGGGGCTGGCACTGAGATTACCCAAAGCAGAACCCAAGCCTGTCACTGTATTGAATAATGAGAGGACACGTCCGAGAACCTTTGGGTTAACGCTATTTTGCCAAATTGCACCGTTAGTGCTTAGAACAATAGGCAAGGTAAAAAACGACAGAAAAATACCAAAGGCTATGGTAGGGATCAAGGGTTTTATGCCAGCGATTACCAAACCTATTCCATTTAATGCCGCAAACAAAAACAGAGGAGAGACTGATTTTGTTCCTCCTCCCCAAATACTCATAACGATGCTGCCAGCAATCATTCCACACCCAGCAATTGACATCACGCTCCCAAATGTCGTAGCAGAAGAAAAGGATAAGATCAGCGGATTAATCAAGACGGTAGTCATTCCATTAACAAAAAAATAAATTGTCATGAATGCCAGCAGTATCTGCAAAAAAGAACGAGATGAAATATTTTCCCAGCCGTAAATCAGATCGTTGATGATCTTACTTTCATTATCTGATGTGGTGTTAGTTTCAGGCTGAGGAATCTGAATAAATAGTAGGGTCAACAATCCAACGACATAGGTAGAAAAATCAATCAGCAGCAAGCCTTGAAGTTGTAAAGTGGCAATGAGTACACCAGCAATGATTGGTGCTGCAAGTTGTCCTACCGCTGTGCTAAACTGAATTAAGCCATTGGCTCTCCCAATCTGCTCCCTGGGAACCATCATGGGTAAAGCAGCGGCCTTAGCAGTCAATTGAAAAGAACCGCACACTGATGTCAAAAATGCAGTCACATAGGTATGCCAGAGTTGTAGATTATCAGTTAGTAGCAGTAAGGCGAGTCCTAGTGTGACAAAAGCCGCAGCTAAGTCACTGAAAACAATTATCCATTTTCGATTCCACCTGTCTACCAATGCGCCAACAAAGGGAGTGATTAGTACACCTGGTAATGTTGTAAAAAATATAACTAAGCTTACTTGTGTAACGTTGTGACTGTTCTGATAAACCCAGATACTTAAGCCAAATCCTGTCAGGCGAGTTCCGATTTCAGATACAGACTGCCCGAGCCAGAAGAGAGCAAAATTACGGAATTCAAGAATTAGTTCAATCGGTTGCTTTACATATTGCATGATTTTAGTTTAATAAGGAGAAAAGCTTTTTTAAGCTACTGAGGACGCTCTCAGGCCTCACTGTGTTCCATTGGTGAAAAATCTGCTTCCAGAGTTATGACCGCACCTTTTGGTACACCCTCCTTTCTCAAACTTTCCTGCCAAAATGCTACTAACTCTGTGAGTTCACCATAAAGCACAGGGCGATCGCCCTTTGTGAGAGCCTCTGCATCTTTGGCAGAACGGATTGTGCAGCAATTACTTGTCTTGTCTTTCTATTATAATATCTAGCTGCGTAACAGCTTATTGTCAGCTTCGTTAACTCTGCTCTTGCTTTGACTCAGTAAATGGATCTGCCTCTGTATTCTGCTCTTTTAACCGTGTCTCATCTGGTTTTTGGATTTGTTTGAGATGAATCTGATTCACCTGATCGATCAAGTTTTATATTGCCATTTTTGCCATTTGTTGATGTTGGGTTTAGTCTGCTACATCATAGCAACAATAAGCTGGAGTCACTCCCAAGATAAATTTCTCCTGTTCCGCTTCTAACAATTCCACAGTCGTGTTAGCAGAAATCCAATTCTCCTGAAAAGGAAAGGAGGTAACTATACTGGCGATTATCGAGGCGAAAGCGGGACAAATTACGGGCAGCCGCTTGAGTAGCGCTTGACCTGGTTCCAATTTGTCTACCAATACTAAAATTGGTGTGACTCCCGATAAAATAACGGTTGCCAATTGGAAAGTATAGTAAATATTTCTCGAAGTCTCTCTAGTCTTTTTCTAGTCGCCAATCAACTCCTGGCAAGATCGTAAAGCCTTTGCTCTCACCGGGGCGATCGGATTGTTATCCGAAGAATTATTCGGGTTCAACAGATAAGTATATAATTCAGCTTTTCTTCCGAACTCTAACTGATTAGCAAGATTCCTAGAGTTCTGAGCTAATTGTCTCTTGGTCAGGAACATAAAAATAAAACTAGAGAGAAAAATAGATCCTCAGATAAAGATAAGTTGATTGTCTGGAAAAACTCTGGTAAGGATGGATGCACCAACAAAAGCAGCTAGGGATAAATACTCAATAATTTTCAGGTAAAGATCGGATTTGTGGACTTGATGAGACTGTATTGGAAATCTCTGTCTGGTTTTTAGGCGTAGAAGTAGTCATTGCTTTGTAGTAAGTTTGGCGATCGGATACAACTTTAGCATATTGGGGTTGGTACTCCACGCCCACCTAAACAGCGAGGGTAAACGAGGAGGACAGAACAGTCTAAGCGTTATCTAGTGTCTTTGCGTAAGTCCTGTATTAAGAAACTTATCTAAATTTTAAGCTTAGTTGCAAAACTGAAGGGATTGTCACTCTACAAAGAGCGAGAGTGCTAACTTTGATGACAAGATGTCAGTTTTTTAGATTCAAAGTTATCTGGGATAAGAAAATATGTACGACAAACGTCCAGATCGAGATTTGGCGACTGCTGCTGTGACTGCGGCTTTGGGAGCTGGGGTTGTCACCTCTTTTGCAGTCAGCCGAGGGCAAAATCCATTTTTGGCATTAGGAATTACGGTTTTTGCAGCGGGAGTAGCTTTAATTTGCGATCGGTTCGGCTTAATTTAAGCGATGTCGATTTTTTAATATCAACTCAACTTATCAAAAAATCCCCGTTTTATTTGCAAGTAGCAAGGGTGGGGATTTTTATTGGCTCGTTTTTCGGTCAATCGGCGGTACTTGCCCAGACGCACTCGCAACATGAAGAAACCGCGTTTATTAACAAAAAACCTGCGCTTTCAGGCTCTTTCCCAGACAGCAAATTAAGGTAATGACAGCCTGGGCGCCAGTCTTGTGGTAATTTCAGCGGCAGCCAGATAAAATATTAGCCAGCACTACCCCAGAACTTCTCGTCTTTTGACCTCAAAGGCTAAGACTATGCCTGCAAACTTTTTTCCTAACACTCGCGTCTCTGTAAACCGCGATGCTATCTTGGTTGTTACCTGTAATTATCGTTGAAGGTAAATTTTTTCAAAAACGGGTGCTTCGCGCAAACAGGTAAAACTCAGCCTTAATAAATCCTTAGCAACCCACAGCTCAGCTTGAGTTTGCTCTTACACCCCACCCACAATTTCACAGTAAAAAGTTATGGAATCCCTTGCCTACCTAGAACTGGCTCTTGTTTGCGAAGCACCCGCCGAGTCGAAAATTTTTGATGAGCCCAAGCGGCAAAACCTATCCAGTCAGACTTATCTCCGTTTGCTGTCTCTGACTTTGATGCTGTCGGTTTTGAGTGCAGCCGGTGCGGCTTTTGCTCAAATAGATCCGGTTTATCCTGATGTGCGCTCTGTTCAAGACAGGTTGCGGGAACTCGGCTATTTTCCCAGATATTCCACCGGTCAACTCGGCCCGGTTACTAGACAAGCTCTGACTAATTTTCAGCGAGACTATCAACTGTCGCTGACTGGCCGGCCCGATCGAGCTACGGTAAGCGCACTCAACACTTTTGCCGGGGATGACGATCGACCTTTTAATACTATTTATACAAATTATCGGGAGCTGCGTTTTGGAGACGCGGGTGCAGATGTTTCGGCTCTCCAGCGCAGGTTGAAGCATCTAGGCTACTTCAGCGCGCATCCCACAGGGAGTTTTCGCGAAGTTACTCAAAATGCGGTTAGATACTTCCAGCGAATTAACCGACTGCGGGTGACTGGAGTTGCCGACAGGCAAACTTTAGCTTTGCTGTTTGGTTCCACCCGGCCGGTTCCCCCCGTTACCCTTCCGGGGGATATTTCGGGAAATGGCGGTTGCAAGGGGCTGCGGTTCGGGGACAGAGGGGCTACTGTAGACTTGATCCAGCGGCAGTTAAAAGCTTTGGGTTATTTTGAAGGTGGCGTTGACGGCAAGTTTCGCGAACGCACTCTCTACGCTGTGACTCGTTTTCAGCAAGATTACAATTTGGTTTCTGACGGCTGCGCTGACACGGCTACTTTGACTGCTATCGATTTCCAGATGAGGCAAGCTGAAATTACCTCATGGGCTGAGGAAGATGACCCACAGAGTAATGCCGAAGATTTTCTGGAGTTGGGCGATAGAGGCCGACAAGTAGAATTTGTGCAGCGGCGGCTGCAAGAATTGGGTTATTACAGGAGCCAGATTCACGGTTGGTTCGATCGACCAACTCAGGCAGCTTTGATCCGCTTTCAAAGGGATAGCGGGCTGTTCGGGACTGGAAGGGTCGATCGCAGCACTCGATCGGCTTTGCGGCAAGGCAACAGGCAGGCAGCAGCGCCTGTGCCGCAAATCGCAGCAGGTCTGCGACGGGGCGATACTGGGCCTGCTGTCCGACAGCTTCAGTCTTCGCTCAGAAGTCTGGGCAAAAACCCCGGCCCGGTGAACGGAGTATTTGGAGCCGAGACCGAGTTTGCGGTGCTGTCGTTTCAGCAGGAACGCAATTTGTCACCGGCGACGGGTATTGCCACTCCGGCGACTTTGGCTGCGCTCCAAAACGGATTACCTCGCCGGTTAGTGGTTCCTGCTGTTCCTATTAGCAGCAGGTTCAACTCTCGTCGATCGAGCATTCAGCAATGACAAAGGCGGCTGCAAGACCTCGGCTTTTACACAGGCTCGATCGGCGGAGTTTTTGATACTCCGACGAGAGACGCCCTCGATCGATCTCAGCGCAGTTACGGAGTCAGCAGCGATTTGTTGAGCCCAACTTTTTCGCCCCGGGCTTGCGGACGCTACATCAAAGAAATCGGGTTTTTCGTTTCCGACTCATTCCTGAAATGATGTATTTTTCTTAAGAAACCCGGTTTCTGCCTAACCGCGATCGCACTTGGGCTACCGATTTTTGTTAAAAATTGTAACAATCCGTACTTAAAATGCGAAAATAGTGTATGTTCACTCGATTGAATCCGGGGCGCTGCTGCCGTTCTGGGCGATCGACCTCGGACAAGACCAATTGCTGGAAACCAAAGACGGCCATCCCATCCGCAAAGCTTCGTGGCACACAGTATGAATGGTTAGCTGGCAGTCTAGCAGGTGCAACCCAGACTTTTCAGCTTGCTTCATGCCAATTTTCAAAATCGAATCGTTGTTAAATTCGATCGTTCTGTTGCACTGAACGCAGACTAGGTGGTGGTGGTGATGCGGGTAAGGCTGGTTTATTTCATAGTGTTTGTGACCTTCTGCTAGTTCGAGTTCGCGGAGCAGGCTCATCCTTGCCATTAACTTTAAAGTTCGGTAAATGGTGGACAAGCTAATGTTTTCTCCGCGATTTTTTAACAAAGTGTACAAATCCTCGGCACTCAGGTGATTGCCTTTGGGGAGGTTCTGAAACACGTGCAAGATGGTTTCCCGTTGGGGAGTCATCCGCCAGCCTTTGTCATTGAGTTCGGATTTGAATGAGGACGCGGTGTAAAGTGCCATAGTGACCCTCTCAAGAAAGTCTGCCTATTGACAATCATACACAACGATCGAGATATTTTGCAAATATCGCAGCTTATTGAAAAAAGATTGAGGAAAAAATTTGGTTTTTGATATTTTTTGACTTTTAACAAGCTTTATGACTGAAAGCATCCAGGATACAAGCCCCCGGATTCATTCGTCCAGAAATAAAAAACCTGTATCTGAGGAAACTTGCCGAACGTATTTATGCGTGGGGTCAATGCTTCAATCCTTTAATCTAAAATCTAAAATCTAAAATCGCGCAATCGATTGACTTGCTGCAGAGGACAGAGAAGTTGTGTAGAAGTAAATATTGTTACTTCTGCCGAATGCCTCATGCCTTCTGCACAAGTGCCAAATGCCTTGCTCCCCGATCAATCGCGCTGACTGACCTGCCAAATTTAAGTCAGAGACTCCAGATAGTCGCGGACGCGGTTGCGGCGCTTGGGTTGGCGGAGTTTTTGCAAGGCTTTGGCTTCAATTTGGCGGACTCGCTCGCGGGACAAGTCGAGGGCTCGACCGATTTCGGCCAGCGAGTAGGGGTGTCCGTCACCCAAACCAAAGCGCATCAGAATTACATCTCGCTCGCGGCTGGTCAAATCTGCCAGCAGTTGCTGCAAGTCGCGGTGCAGAGCTTCTCGCATCAGCATTTCTTCTGGGGAAATGCTGGGGGTTTCGAGCAAGTCGCCCAACTCTGTATCTTTTTCGTTGCCTACTTTTGTTTCCAGAGAAACAGAACGGGGGACTCGCAGCAAAACTTCTCGGACTTGGGGTGCGGTCATGTCCAACTCGACAGCGATATCTTCGATCGTAGCTGTCCGACCTTTTTCTTGAGAAATTTTGCGCTGGGCTTTTTTGATTTTGTTAAGTTTTTCGGTGATGTGGACGGGGAGGCGAATGGTGCGGCTTTGAGTGGCGATCGCCCGCGTAATTCCCTGCCGAATCCACCAGTAGGCATAGGTGCTAAACCGATAGCCCCGCGTCGGATCGAACTTTTCTACAGCTCGCTCCAATCCGAGAGTACCTTCTTGTATTAAATCGAGCAATTCTAAACCGCGATTTTGATATTTTTTGGCCACCGAAACCACCAGGCGCAGGTTCGCCTTAATCATGTGGTCTTTAGCTTCAATGCCTTCAGCTTGAATTCTTTCGATCGTCTCGACCGTCATCTCGGCTAACTCTGCCCACTGGCGTTTGCCTTCGGACATAATTCGCTTGAGTTCTGGCACGTCACCGACACCGGCGGTTAATGCCCAGCGTTCTAGGGAAGGTTTGTGTCCCAACTGTGCGGCTAACTGATCGCGCACTTCAATTAAATGCACGAAGCGCCCAATGAGCCCTTCTTCCTGGGAGGCGACGGTGTTGCGTAATTCCAGCAATTTGATATAGCGCTGAACTTTTTGAGCTTCCGAGACTTCTTCGTCTCTACCCAAGAGACGAACCCGACCTATTTCTTGGAGGTACAGGCGCACTAAATCTGTAGTGCGGCGGCTGGCATTTTTTTGCAATTTGGCTGCTGGGTCTGCATCTTCTGTCTCGGCTGGGTCTTGGTCGAGCAGTTCGTCTCCAGCTTCTTCAGCATCTTCATCCAACACATCACCTTGCAAGGGGTTGACTCGCAGTTGTTCGTCGAATTCAGCTTCAGCGTAAAAAGAGGTGGCTGGCATAGTGATTTTCTCAGTTGCTCCGGTGAAAAGATGCTACGCTTAGCGGTTATTTATAATTAAGATGCCCATTTTGTTAAGACGAAGCATCACCGCTTTGTGTTTCTTTACTAACTTTTCTGACTTTTCTGCTGTTGTTCGATCGAACTTTTGCTGCCCCACTTGTTTTACCAAGATTCTGGAAAACGCTAAGAACTTTCTGATGTAACAGGTTGAAGACCCGAAAAGTATGTTGTACTTCTTTGTTTATGTAGCTAGTATAGATAGTGACTGGCTAGCAACAAGTGACGTTAGTCAGAAGTTAAGTTAATCTTCATCACCGATAAGCTGGTTCCCGATCACTTCGGAAAATTAGCCATTTTTTTAATAAAACTTTATATAACTCGGCGCTCTCAATTAAATCCCCCGCAGTTGGACGGAAGTTTAATCCTTACAGAATATCAGCTTCAGAGTTGCTAGAGTCCGCAGTACCGAGTTATATCATGTTCGGTCGATTCCCTCCGCTTCGCTTCGCCCGAAATCAGGTAGGGACTCCCCTCGCGAAAAATATCTGCCAACAATCTCCAATCTCAAAAAACCCGCCCGGCCGGGATATCATGGTCAATCGATCGGACTCGATATTATTGGCTGACGCAAAAACCGGGTTTCTTACTCAAATTTCTGGATTAAAACCTAGAAGTTTGAGAAAGAAACCCGGTTTCTGGATCTGTTTTTGGTAAGTCGCGACTTGGAGGCGACGATCGACCGATAATTGTTTTGCTGTTCGCTGCTGCTTCCCGCTTAACATCACGCCCCGAACACCAACATCTGAAACCGGGTTTTTGGCGCTGGGCGTGCATATCAAGCGCAAGTTTTTCCTCGCTGTTACCTGGTAGATCGGGTTTTAGCGAGAATGGTGCGATCGGGCGCGAGTCAACTCAAATTAAAATTGCTAGCGCGGGTAAAGTTTCATCAGTTCCCTCACCTGTTCGGCGTGATAGGAACTGCGAGTTAAGGGAGAAGCGACAACTTGCAAGAATCCCAAAGATTCGCCAAACTTTCTCCAAGCATCAAACTGTTCGGGAGGCACAAAGTTTTCTACGTTCAAGTGCTTTTGAGTCGGTTGCAGGTACTGTCCAACTGTTAAAATATCGCAGCCGACAGCCCGCAAGTCCTGCATCGCCTCCCGAATTTCGGCGTCTGTTTCTCCCAGTCCCACCATGATGCCGGATTTGGTGTACACCCCAGGTGCGAGTTCGCGGCTTCGCTGCAATAGTTCCAATGTGCGATCGTACTTTCCTTGCGGCCGCACCTTGCGGTAAAGTCGCTTTACGGTTTCGGTATTGTGGTTGAGTACCTCTGGCCCGGCTGCGAGAATGATTTCTAAAGCCTGCCAGTTGCCGCACAAGTCGGGAATCAAAACTTCTATAGTTGTATCGGGCATCGCCGATCGCACTGCTTGAATGCACTCGACAAACACAGAAGCGCCCCCATCCGGCAAATCGTCCCGGTTGACAGAAGTAATCACGACGTGGTTGAGTTTGAGCCGCTGCACCGCTTGCGCCAATCTTTTGGGTTCCGTGGGATCTAAAGGTTGGGGCTTTTTCTCAAAATCGATGTCGCAGTAAGGACAGGCGCGGGTACAAGCCGGACCCATAATCAAAAATGTCGCAGTACCTGCGTTGAAGCATTCGCCGATGTTCGGACACGACGCCTCTTCGCAAACCGTATTCAGAGATAAATCCCGCAAAATTTCTTTGACGTTGCCGACGCGCTCCCACTGGGGGGCTTTAACTCGCAACCACTGGGGCTTAACTGTCACGCCTGTCTCCGCCTGAGTAGTGTTTTACAAATCATTATATAGGAGCTTGCTCAATTTTAACTTGAATGTGATAAGCTAAATATCTAGTGACTAAATCCGGGATGTAGCGCAGCTTGGTAGCGCACCTCGTTCGGGACGAGGGGGTCGCAGGTTCAAATCCTGTCATCCCGATTGACTTTGACTCTTCACGGGTAACGGATTTCAGATTTATCACCCTCTAGAGCATTCCACTTTCTGCTCATCCTTCGCTCAATCCGACTCTTCTAAGTAGCTGAGTATGCCCAAAACTGCTTCCATATCAGCCCAGGGTAAGCTCATCTAATTTGTTATAAATTGTAGTGGACAAAAAACCGCCAATAGACTTTATATCTGTGAAGCGAACTCAAACCTATAATCAAGTTTAAATCTTAACAAACTCAATCAAGTTGAAACGGAGTTAAAGACAATGACAAAGGGTTTTGGACCTAGATTGAAACTCGGTGTAAAATCTCAAGCTAAAAGAGCAGAGAAACGACAGTTAACACCTCTAAGCGAAATCCAAGCCAATTTATTGACTGGAGTTTAGACTAAAAAACCATCGCATCTCAAAGTACCTGCCTTTCAACATCCGGCAAGTTATTGCTCAAAAACTCAAAATAGAGGAGATCAAACAACTAATCAGGAAGACTTTTTGGTATAGGCTCAACAAGTAGGGGTAGGAGAGGAAAAAAAGTAAGTAGAGCGCACAAAGTGTCATAAAATAGGACACATGACGCAAAAGATTATTTTACAAGACAAGTCATCCTCCGATTTACTGCAGCAAACCATCGACCCCCCAGGGATTGCAGACCAATCCATGCGTCACGCAGTAGAGCTCTTACTGAACCACTAGCGAGCAATTACAATTAAAAGTCAAAGACTTGGAGTCAGAGAATCAACGGTTGAAAGATGAAAACAACCGATTGAAGGGAGAACAAGGAAAACCAGACATCAAAGCCAAGTCCAAAGGATTCACAAGCCAACACTCTTGAGATAAACAACGAGAAACGCCAAAAAGCACAGCAAAGGCAGTAAGAAAGCCACAATTAAAATATATGAAGAAATACTAGAATATCCTCAAGACCAACTACCAGCAGATGCAGAATTTAAAGGATACGAACAAGTAATCATTCAAGATATCAGCTTGGCAACCGACAACATATTGTGCCGCAAACAAAAATATTACTCACCCTCAGTTGGGAAAACTTATGTAGCAGAATTACCTTTAGGCTACGAAGGAGAATTTGGACTGGGAATCAAAGCTTTAATCATCAGTTTGTACTGTGGTGGCAATATAATCCAAGGCAAACTACTAGATTTTTTAGCAGATATAGGTATTTCTATCTGGGCCGGTTATTTATCTAACCTGTGAATCAAAAACTACTCAGGTTTTGAAACCGAGAAAAAAGAAGTTTATGATTCAGGACTAGCGAGTAGTCTGCAGGCAACACTTCGACCAAACTGGTGCGCGTGTAGGTGGAGTCAACTATACCACAAATGTCATCTGCAACCCTTTATATAGAGTCTGCTTTACAACAGCGAATAAAGACAGACTGACTGTCCTGAAAAGATTACAGCAAGGACGAGAACTAAAATTTACGGGTTGTAATCCACTGACATTCTCACTAATTGGGGACTTCAAAATCCCTACTAAATGGCAGAACGCTCTCAAGCTATTACCTCAAGAAACGGTGTTGAGTGAGTCACAGTTTAATCACCTACTGAATAATTATCTACCCAAACTGGGCGCTCAACAAGTTACCCGGATTAGGGAAGCAGCAGCTATTGCTTTCTATCATCAGCAAACTGATTGCCCAGTCGTACAAACTCTCTGTTGCGATGATGCTCCGCAATTCAAGTTAATCACTGCCGAGCGAGCTTTGTGTTGGGTACATGAGGGAAGACATTACAAGAAGTTAAGCCCAGTATTCCATTGCCATCAGGTAATTTTAGGGAAATTTATCGAATATTTTTGGGATTATTATCGGGAATTATTAGCTTACAAAGAAGCGGAAATTTCCGAATCTGCACAGCCTTTCAAGGCTAAATTTCGGCTGCTTTTTGAAACTCCAAGCGGCTATGAATTGTTGGATGAACGCAAACAATTAACTGCTGCAAAAGTATCGGATTTGCGAGCGATTTTTAGAGCATCCTGAATTACCTCTGCACAATAATCCGGCTGATTTAGCCGCCAGAACTATGGTGCAGCGACGTAATATTAGCCATGCAACTGGGACGATTGAGGGTACTCAGGCCCGGGATACTTTTATGTCCCTTGTTACCGCTACTCCTCAGTTGGGAATCAATTTTGTCGATCCTGCGCGCGACCGAATTTCCCAACTGGGAATCATTCTTTTTCTCTCCACTATTATTCGCGAAAAATCTTCTCTTGATCCTTTGGGCTTGTGTTGGCAACTAGAATAACTGCTACCCCTACTTATTGAGCCGATAGATTTTTTTCCTGACTCTCGTAAAAAAATGATATTTGACATCTGATTTCATCACTTACCGCTTTTCTTGTACACTGTCAATTTCCTAGTTTTTCTCCTCTGCTTTCACCTATCTTCTCCACAGATCGCGAGCTCACCATTCTGAGCAAGTTCGCATTACTTATCACCGTAACTACGAGATATCCGACGGTTTTATTATCTATGTAACTCTTTCAAAATCATTAAAAAAGTTTTTAATTTTTTCTTTAGTTTTAAGTTTTTCAATCCTCCTAGTCTGCAAAAGCATGATGCCTTTGCACAAATGATTTAGACTGGCTATAGAGTTCTCAAACCAATAATTTTGGGTGAAGTCGGGTGTTTCAGGGTAAGTCCTATTTAACCAAAAAGATGCGATCGAATTTATGACAACTTCAGCCCCCGGTAAAAACCCTCAAACCCTCGCACCCGTAGCCTTTGTGCCAGAAAAATTGCCCCCCCAATAAGAGTCTGCACTCTGGCTGCTAAGGGCTGTCCCCTCCTTATGGTAGATAACACTGACGACGGTCAACCTGTTATATTGGCAGTATATAGGCAAGTTTCCTAACAACAGGCACTTGCACGTAAAGGAGTTAGAGTGTCTGCTGAGAGACGATACTTCGGCGAACAACTACCAAACCACACCTTCATGCAAGTTATGAACAGCCAAAAAGTCAGTGTAATCATTCCTGCATTCAATGCTGCCGACACTCTGGCCGAGACAGTTGGCTCCGTACTCAATGGTACTCACAAGAATCTAGAAATTTTAATTGTTGATGACTGCTCTACTGATGCTACTGAGAAAGTTGCTGCTAAGCTGGTCGAGCAAGATTCTAGAATTCAATACTTCAGAAATCCCCAAAATTACGGGGTTTCTAAGTCTAGAAATTTAATGATATACCGCGCCACGGGCGAGTATGTAGCGTTTATCGACAGCGACGATACCTGGGAACCCAATAAGTTAGAAGTTTGTTTGAAGATGCTCGCAGACAATCCCGAAGTCAAAGCTGTAGCTCACGCTTTGCGGTATCTAGACAAGCGCGGTAAGAAGTTGAGTTATATTCCCACCTATCCTACGACTAAAGCAGAAATGCAGGCGATTAAGGAGACAGGCGAAAGTCCTTGGGTTTTCCCGTCTTCTGTTGTAGTCGATCGCTCGATTATTCTCAAAGAAGGCGGGTTTGCAGAAGATTGGCAGGTAGGAGAAGATACAGAGTTATTTACCAAACTTGCTCAAAAGTATGGCTTGCTAGCGACGACAGAACCGCTGGGAAATTATCGAATTAGAGGGAAATCTCTCACAGATAAACACTGGCTGAAGAAGCGCATAGCTTCTGATTGTGTCAAGGAAAACCAACTGCGGCGCTTGCGGGGAGAAAAAGAGTTATCACTCCAGGAGTACGAACATTTATGTTTTAAGAATTTGCCGCTTTTGCAAAGGCTTAACAAATTTCGAGAAGTTTTGGCACTGCACTACATGAGAAAGCTGGGACAAAGTTGGTTAAATCGGGAGGTTTTGCCTGCTCTTGTTTACGGCATCGCTACTACAGTGCTCAATCCTCAAGCTACTGTGCACAAGTGGAAATGGATGAAGACTCACGAAAAGTTGAGTCATCAAACCGCAGAAGGTATCAGTCATTCGCCACAATTAAACCCCCAGCGATCGTCTGAAATCGGGGGGCTGTCCTAAAGGATGTTATAGTTGTATAGCCGAATCAATGGCGATCGCCCAGGGGCTGGTTAATACGCGATATTGGGGTTTTGAGCCGTATTTGACTGTTAATATTCTGTCGGGTCAATTACCCGCACTACCGGCTACAGTGGCTTGCGGTCGTACTGTGGGGGAAAATATAAAAATTTTTGAAAGTCGCGATCGGATGTCAGCCTTGATTTATTCGGCTGCCAGCTTGAACCCTATACAACCCTCTTTTGTCACTTCGGGAAGACGATAAGGCTAGGCAGCAACCAAATTGGTAACTAATTGATGCTTAAAAAGAGTCTGAAAATCATTCATAGTAAGGATTCAGGTCTGAAACTCGGGAATGAGGTCAGGCATAGGAAAGTAGTCACAAGAATGGGCATTCATAGCCTCACGGAAAAAAGCCATTACTCAACGAGCCTGAAAACGACAGGTTTGAATCACACTCAATAGATTAGGAATGAAAAATAAATAATTTGATGAATTACTAAGTTTGAGGTACGGCTCTATAGTTCCATTTTGGCAAGTATTCATCAAAAGTAATTTGCATAGTTTTTTTAAACGGAACTTACCCCCTGCGGGGTAGTTCCGCCTAACGAAAACGCATACTCAGTGTAGGTTTTAGCGATTCGATCGACCCGCTTGCGTAGCCATGTAACTTAAGGTTTTCTTAAGAGTGTTGACTGGCAAAGTGTGAGAGAATTGTAATCATGGACATCGAAAGAGTCCCCAACTGCAATTCCCCACCAGCCGTCCTCTTACGTCAATCCTACCGAGAGGATGGAAAAGTGCGAAAACGCACCCTAGCTAACCTGTCAAAACTGCCCTCGGATGCCATTGAAGGACTGCGAATTTTACAAGGAAGGTGGCACTGCGATCGACAGTCTAGAATCCGCCTTTGAGATCCAACGTTCCTTACCTCACGGCCATGTGGCCGCCGTATTAGGCACGCTCAAAAATATCGGATTAGAATCATTAATTAGCGATCGAGCCAGTCGCCAACGGGCTCTAGTTACCGCAATGATAGTAGCGCGAATAATCCACCCCGCTTCCAAATTAGCGATCGAGACGCGGACTATCCACAGATACCTGTAACAGCACCCTTTGTGAAATTTTAAAAGTTCAAGATGCTGATGCCGACGACCTTTATGAAGCAATGGATTGGTTGTCCGATAGACAGCAGGAAATCGAACAAAGAATCGCAGCCAAACACCTGAGTGAAGGCAGTCTAATTCTTTACGATGTCACCTCGACATATTTTGAAGGAACCACCTGTCCCCTGCCTCTATACGGCTATTCGCGGGATAAAAAGAAAGGGAAATTACAAATCATTTTTGGATTACTTTGTAATGCTGCTGGCTGCCCGATCGCCGTAGAAGTATTTGAAGGCAATGTCAATGATGCCACAACCTTAAGCCCGATACTGGAAAAAGTTCGCAATCGGTTTGGCATTCAAAGGTTAGTATTAGTCGGAGATCGAGGCGTACTGACTTCGGCACGGATTGAAGAAGAATTAAAAGGGGTAGAGGGGTTAGATTGGATTACAGCGTTAAGAGCACCACAAATTCGAGAGTTGGTAGAACAAGAAGCGATCCAACTGTCACTGTTTGACCAAAAAGATTTAGCTGCAATTCAATCCCCAGATTATCCAGGAGAGCGACTAATCGCCTGCCGCAATCCGTTTTTAGCAGAAGAAAGAGCCGCTACCAGGGAAGCACTGCTACAAGCAACTGAGAAAGAATTATCCAAAATCGTCGCGGCAACAACTCGTTCTCAACGTCAGTTAACGGGAGCAGAAAAAATTGGAGTGAGAGTGGGGAAAATTATCAATCGCTACTCTGTAGCCAAGCATTTTAATCTCTCGATTACCGACAACAGTTTCAGCTACGAACTCCACAGTGAGAAAATTCCAGCGGAAGCGAATTTAGATGGAATGTACGTGATTCGTACTTCGGTTTCAGAGTCGAGATTAGATGACCCACGGCCGGTGAAGGCATATAAGAGTTTGTCTCAAGTCTAGCCGGCATTTCGCTGTTATAAAACTATTGATTTGAAGGTGCGTCCGATTTATCACCGCGCAAGCTCATCGGGTGCGCTCGCACGTGTTTTTATGCTTGGAAAGCTTATTACGTGGAATGGCATCTGCGCGAGAGATTAGCGCCGCTGCTATTTGAGGAGGAAGAGTGGTTAGAGCCTCTTGAAGCTACTGAGCGTCGTTGTCCCGAATAAATCCCAGAGTCCGGCTAGGCGGAAAGCTTCAACAAAACGTAATTGGGAGTGTTTTCCAGTTCAAAGTTTTCGGACATTACTGACTAATTTGGCAACGATTACTAAAAATCGAGTGCAGCCTAAACTGGGGGGTGTTTCAGTTAGCTTTGATAAGTTGGGGACGCCGACTCCTTTACAGCAGAAAGCTTTCGATTTACTGGGAGTTGCCCTGACTTTGTAGTCATGTATAGGGTGATGGTTCTCACCCAGACCGCCCGGGAGTTCTGGGTTTGAAACCTCTCCCGATCGAGTGTGCGGGGTAAGTTCCGGTTAAAGAGTGGCTGTGGACGGCGAGTGGAGAAGGATTCTGTTTATTTCATGCCACAGATACCAGAGGGATCGCGCGCAACTAGAAACCATGCTGGGCAAAGAATTTGCTCTTTTCTTAAGCTCAGATGATTTCAGTGTTTATAATGGTGCAAAACTCGCAGCCCAACAGAAGTGTCTAGCCGATTTACGACGGCATTTCAAGAAAGTGCTGGGACTTGGGGGGCAACAATAATGCAGAAGTCGCTCAAATATTTCTGTCATTAATAGATGAAGCTTTCATGGCCCATGAGTCTTGGCGAAAGACGAAGGATCGACTCACCTACGACTTGTGGGCAACTGATTTCAAAATACGATTGAATAAAGCCCTTAACACTTGGTTGAACCTTGTGGGTTATGCTCTTCTGTTTGTTGCTCAAATCCTTACGGGATAAGGCAGAACAGTGGTGGTATTTTCTCTCTGACCCCTCTGTTCCTCCGGATAATAATAAAGCCGAACGTTCTCTACTCCTCGGCTGTCACGAAACGGAAAGTGTCTGGCGGCTCTCGTTCGATGAAAGGATTTGAAGAAACTGCTGATCTCCGCTCGTGTGATTCAAACCTGTCGTTTTCAAGCTCGTTCAGTAATGACTTTTTTCTGTGAGGCTATTTCTGCCCATTCTTGTGACTTGGCTCGGCCTGAACTCATTCCCATTTTTCAGACCTGAATCCTTACTTCTGACCTATCTTTTTTTACCACAAGTCGGTTAACACCTCACTCTATCTGGGTTGCGGCAGGGTTGTCACCCCGCCAGCTTGATATCACTTAGTTTGTTAAGAACAACAGGTCGATAAAAATATTTTCCCCAAACAAAAAGCGCCCCTATTACTAGGAGCGCTTGATGTTAATCAAAGACTAAAACTTAGCCGTTGATAGAAGGAGCAACCATTGCCACGGGAGTGGTTTCCACAGCAGCCAAGTCGAGAGGG
>JAUBST010000039.1:0-63940 GCA_036702215.1 Microcoleus sp. F6_B6 | reverse complement strand
AAGAATGGTTTTGTCAGAAAATAACTCATGCACAAATATGATTTTATGTCAACTTAATTTAGATGCGTTTACCCTGCATTTTGGATGCCGATCGAGCGCTTTCGATCGGGCGAATTGCGCTTAGTTCCAGACAAATTTATCGACTACTGCGAAAGCTGATGCAGTAACAGTTGACAGTTGATAGTTGACTATTACCAATTAGATCGTGTCCGATCGATTCCCTCCGCTTCGCCCGCGATCGATAAGATTTTATCGCGGTCGATCGACCGGACATGAATTTACAAATTAGCGAGTGGATCTCACCTAACTGAAAAAGGCTATAATCGATATCTTTAAGTGCAAATCTTTCATGCGACGAGATTCAATCTTCTACAAACTGTTCGGGCAAGCGCCAACTTTGCTCTTCGATCTACTGGCTACAACTCCAGCAAATGCTGCTAATTATCGCTTTGACTCGGTGGCAGTCAAAGAACCTAAATTTGAAATTGACGGCGTATTCTTGCCACCAGAATCAGATGGTGCAGGCATCGTTTATTTTTGTGAAGTTCAGTTTCAGAAAGATGAACAACTTTACGAACGGTTGTTTGGCGAATCGTTTTTATATTTTTACCGCAATCGCAGTCGTTATACCGATTGGCAAGCTGTGGTGATTTATCCATCTCGCAGTATTGAACAAAGCGATGTTTATCCTTATCGAGCTCTGCTCAACAGCAATCAAGTGCATCGGGTGTGCTTAGATGAGTTGGGGGATATTCGCGCCTTGCCTTTGGGAATTGCGCTGATGGTGTTGACGACTGTCGAGGAGACTCAAGCACCAGAAGAAGCAAGGTATTTGCTGGGCAGAGTGCAGCAAGAAGTTCCATCAGAAGCAGGTCGTGACATAATAGAACTATTAGCAACTATTATGTCGTACAAATTTACATCGTTGAGTCGAGCCGAGGTGGAGTCGATGTTGGGAATTACATTACAGGAAACGAGATTCTATCAAGAAGCTAAGGCGGAAGGACTGCAGCAAGGACTGCTGGAAGGACTGCAGCAAGGGCGCCAGCAAGGACTGCAGCAAGGGCGGCAGGCAGAAGCCTGCGCGCTGATTGTCCGACAATTAACCCGTCGGTTACGACAAGAATTGTCTGAGGAAATGCGCGTGCGCCTTGCCAATCTTCCCTTGCCGGTACTCGAAGATTTGAGTGAGGCGCTGTTGGATTTTACTACTGGGGAGGATTTGCTGGCTTGGCTGGAGGCACGGCAGTCGGAAAGTCAATAATTTGATGAAATTGTCAGGGCGACGATCTGATTTCAGTCTGCATGACAAGTGCGATCGCACTCAAAATAGAGCCTGGATTATTTGGGCGATCGCTCTTACTATTCCATAATTTTGACTTTTACTTTTGACTTGCCTGCCCCCATCTTCCTACTTTCTACTCTCTATTTTTTCAAGCCTAGTTTTTTATGAAAATCCTCATCGTATCTTGCTTTCTGCCAATTCTTGGCAGATTTCACTTGTTCAGGAGTCAGGTTTTTAGCACCGCTGAGGTTGGCAAGGCTGAGGTCGGCATCGCTGAGGTTGGCACCGCTGAGGTTGGCACTGATGAGGTAGGCAACGCTGAGGTTGGCACCGCTGAGGTTTGCAACGCTGAGGTTTGCAACGCTATGCGATCGTTAATTGAGGTATGTCCAGAAATCTTTGTTGGGGCTAACAAATTGGGCGAAGTGAAACGGAGGGTTCGTTCCTGGGCCCAACCGACAACTACAACTAATTACAACTGAATACTGTAAGGTGCGTCGCCATCAACTATCTACTTCGGAAACTTGAAAATATCCCAGCGACGCACCCTACAAGTAAACTCGCCCACGCCCTATCTTTATCTACCTTACACTTGGCAGTGTACCCAACAACTGATAGAGAAGAGAGTTAATAAAACCGAGGGCGATCGCCCCCAGCAAAGCACTCCAAATTCCCCAGCGCAACCGAAACCCTTCGACTAGCCAAGCCGCCAATCCAAAGATAGCAGCGTTGATAACAATCATCCACAAACCAAAAGTTACCAACAGCAATGGAATACCCAAAACCACAAAAAGCGGCCGCACCAAAGCATTCAGCAATCCAAAAACCGCCGCCGAAATCATCGCTTTTCCAAAAGTGTCAATGTCCACCCCGATGGGCAACTTGGAAATGATAAAAAAGCTCACAGAAGTAACCAGCCAAGCAATTGCCAGCGAAACGATATCCATGTGCCAATCTCCTTAAAAAAGCTAAACATTAAATCGGAACAACAGCACATCCCCCTCTTGTACAATATACTCTTTTCCTTCACTGCGAACTAAGCCTTTTTCCTTAGCTGCATTCATCGCGCCCGTAGCAACCAAATCTTCATAACTCACAGTTTCGGCCCGGATGAAACCCCGTTCAAAGTCCGAGTGAATCACCCCCGCAGCTTGCGGTGCTAACATTCCCGCGATAATCGTCCAAGCGCGAGTTTCTTTCGGCCCGCTAGTAAAATAAGTCCGCAAACCCAATAATTCGTAAGTAGCTCGAATCAAAGATTTTAAGCCCCCTTCTTTCACCCCCAGAGATTCTAGGAAATCCGTTCGTTCTTCCTCTGATAACTCCACCAATTCTGACTCAACTTGCGCCGAAACTATGACAACTTTAGCATTTTCTGCTTCTGCTACTTCCCGCACTTGTTCGACATAGCTATTTCCCGTTGCTAAATCGTCATCAGACACGTTAGCAGCATAGATAATTGGTTTGTTGGTCAGTAATTCCAAACCTTTAACTAATTCAGCTTCTTCATCTGTGAAACTGTACTGCCGCGCCGGTTTCCCCGCATTCAAAACTGCGACCAATTTTTCGAGCACATCCACTTCTGCCTGAGCTTCCTTATTGTTGCGGGCCAGCTTGCGAGTGCGATCGAGCCGGCGTTCAATTTGAGCTAAATCTGCTAGAATTAATTCGAGATTGATAATGTCTATATCTCGGATCGGATCGACAGAACCCGCAACGTGAATGATATCGTCATTCTCAAAACAGCGGACAACGTGGACGATCGCATCTACGGCCCGAATGTGAGACAAAAACTGATTTCCCAGTCCTTCCCCCTGACTCGCCCCCTTCACCAAACCCGCAATATCCACAAACTCAATCCGCGTCGGCACAGTTTGCGCGGAATTGCTAATCTTGCTCAGCACGTTCAACCGTTCGTCTGGCACTGCCACGATACCCGTATTTGGCTCGATCGTACAGAAAGGAAAATTAGCAGCAGTCGCCTTGGCATTAGCCACCAAAGCATTAAACAAGGTAGATTTGCCAACATTAGGCAGTCCGACAATTCCGGCAGTAAGCATAGCTATTTAGAAACATATCACTGTTTCAAAATATCATAAGCAATAGCAATATATCTGACTTGTCCCTTCTAACTTCTACAGCTAAGCTTGAATAAATATCGAACTTGAGGTAGATGGCTCAATGGTTAACAAGTGGTTAAGCAAAGTAAAGATCGCTGCGGGGCTGTCGCTGCCCCTGTTAGCGCTGACAGCGCCTAGCGTCTTGGCTCAGATGGTCAAAGTTTCGGTGATTAACAACAGCGGCAAGACGATGACAGCCGTTTATATGTCTCCTCCCGATAAGGATACTTGGGGAGAAAACGAGCTAAATGCCCCGATTGCCGATCGGGAAAAAGCAGATTTTGAGTGGAATCAAGCTGACTACGGCGGCTCGGATGCGGGCTGTATTTTCGATGTCAGGGCGGAATACTCGGACGGCAAATCCACTGATTTGGATGCTGTTGACCTTTGCAAAGAGACTGCGCTCAACTTCAATTAATTGATAATTTAGGCAAAAACCGAGTTTTTTCAAGTCTGATATTCAACAAAAAGATTGGGGACTTGGGATAAACCCGGTTTTTGCGATCGACCTCACAAACAATCTTAAATTTCGCGATCGACTAAAACATAATTTACACAGGTTCAGGGATTGTCTGAGGAATAGGTTCCGGCACTGTCTGAGGAATGGGAGAGGGTACAGTTTCCGGCACTGGTTCGGGAATTGGCTGCGGAATTGGCGCAGGTACCGGCTCCGGTACTGGCCCGGGAATGGGTTCCGGAACGGGGCCCGGCACTGGCGGCGATGCGGGTATAGTCGGGAGCCCCGGTTCGGTACTGGGAATCTGCGGGCCGGGAAACGGAGTAGGGTTGGGAAAAATCACGGCAATTCTATTAATAACTCGATACAATTAGCGTAGATAAAAAACTAAAAATACGGCATCTATCTAAATAGTGAAATTTTATTAAATTTGATATTTTGTACCATTTTAAATCACCTTTTTGGAGTAGATGACAGCAAGCGGATTTATCTGTATTTGATTTTTTATGCTGACCGAAAGCAATTTGGTCACAGGCTCACGGTACAGCCCGTGAACCCTTGAAAAAAGGGTAGCTTACTCATCACCTGCGATCGCTACAGCCCGTGGGAGCAATTCTAAAATCTAAAATCTAAAATCTAAAATCGCGCAATCGCCCTCCGAAAAGCCTTGCCCGCCTGTGGTTTGGCACGACACCTAGCCAAAAGTACAGGTTCTGTCCTGTACTTACGGCCAGTTGCGAGCTGGCCTTTTGGCTAATTTAAGACTGAACTAAAAGCTAGGAACTTTTTGGGGATGATTCTCCTACTATTGAACCTACGCTGTCACAGATTTTTAGGATTAAGCAAAAAGTTTCTCCCAATCCAAATCTGTTTCGGCCTATGCAACAATGAAAGCCGAGGCATAAAGGATGCATCTCCAAGATTTTGTCGATACAAATATTAAATACGATGTCAGCAAAATAGTAGCAGATCCAGAGTTAAGCTTGGAAATCCAAGAGCTTCTGATCGCTCAAGGGCTACTCTCTCCCACAGTAGAAGATATCTTTGGCCCTGTTTCTATTGCAGTTTTAAAAAGATTCCAACAACTAAATCGCTGCTATGAACCAGGATTTTTGGGAAAACGAACAGCTACCGAACTCCTCGAAGTTGATAAAGTAGCAACGCGAGGAGCGGAAGGTCTTCCCTCAATTCAGGTTAAAATTATCCAAGATACTCTCCTTAAAAATAAACCGTTGCAATCCGATGCTTTGTTGCCTGCAGAAAAACACAATCTCAAAGCCGGCGTCACCCTCAGAGTAGCATCATTTGAAGTTGAGCGCGGTCATTTAAAAATTACCTTAGCTGATACTCCCGTTGAGAATACTTGGACGGGGTATATTTTTGGAGAACACGCCGAAGTTTTTGAAGGCACTACCAGAATTTATCCAAAACGCGATGAAGTTAAATTGCCGGTTCCTTACAAATCTCAGAGAGATAATGAAATCAACCCTGATGGTTCCTGCAATGTTACTTCAATAGCGATGTGTTTGGAGTATCTAAAGATTCCTCGTCGGCACAGTGAGGGGCACTTTGAGGATGAGCTTTACAACTATGCCTTAGATCGAGGATTAAGTCGGCATAGTGGTTACGATCTTGCTCAAATTGTTCGCGACTATGGAGCGAAAGATAACTACAGTGAAACGGCCACCATTGAACAAGTTAAAGATTGGTTAGCTAATGGAAACCCAACCGTTGTTCACGGCTACTTTACTCAAACTGGCCACATTATCGCAGTAGTTGGATATGACAGCGCAGGCTTCATTGTTCACGATCCTTATGGGGAATGGTTCATAGATGGATACGATCGCAATGAGCCAGACGGAAACGATGAAAAGGGTAAGTTCCTGCATTACTCCTACGGAATGATTAAAGATACCTGCATCCCCGATGGAAGCTTTTGGGTACATTTTATTTCCCGCTCGTGAGAGTTGGTGTCATTTCTCCATTTCCAAGAATCGTTAATATCTATAAAATAAGCTTTTCTGCATCTAAATCGTATTTTTTGTGCGGGCTTTATGGCCCACACCACAAGAAATTTATCAAATTTTAGTTTACAGTTTAAATGTGCAACACCTTATTACCTATTAACGATTAAAACTAATTAAAACACTTTAATAAAACAAGACAGTTATGGCTAAAAACATTTACGCGCTGTTAGTCGGTATTGACAACTACTCTCCCGATTCTAATCCTCTCGTCCCTCCCTTAAAAGGTTGTGTTAACGATATTAAAGCTATAGAAGCTTATCTGGGAGAGCGAATTACTCAAGATAGCGAATGGAAACTTATAGAGCCTACAGACCCACCTTGGATACTGCTCAATCAAGATGCCACTCGTCAGGCAATTATCAACGGTTTCCAGCAGCATTTGTGCAATGCCGACAGCGAAGATGTGGTCTTATTTTACTATTCCGGTCATGGCGCTCAAGAGAAATCACCAGAGGAATTTTGGGAATTAGAGGCAGACCGCTTAGATGAAACTTTAGTGTGCTATGACAGCCGTGCAGAAAATGGTCGGGACTTAGCTGATAAAGAACTAGCCTACCTCATATCCAAAATAGCCCTAAAAGAACCCCGTATTGTTGTCATTCTTGACTGCTGTCACTCCGGTTCGGGAACCAGAGACTTACCCCCCGAGACAACAGTGAGGCGCGCCTTAGTAGACTCGCGGGAGCGACCGTTAAGCACGTTTATTTTTGCCGAAGACGCACCAGCAATTCATGAAATACTAAGCACTGCTCAACAATCAGAAAGAAAGACAACAGGTGTGATTTTGCCCAAGGGGAAGCACATTTTGTTCTCTGCCTGTAGAGACTACGAACTGGCGAAAGAATACAAAACTGAGGATGGAGAAAGTAGAGGAGCTTTCTCTTACTTTTTGCTGCAAACACTACAGCGAACCAATGGCAGCATAACCTATCGAGATTTAGCGAGAAATATGAATGCTCTGGTGACTGGCAAAGTCAAAGAACAGTCGCCTCAAGTAGAAGCAACAGACAGGGACGATTTAGACCAACCTTTCTTGGGCGGTGCTATTAAAGAACGGCCTCACTACTTCACCTTAACTCACAGTCAAAACCTTCGGAATTGGGTAATTGATGGAGGGTCTATTCACGGAATTCCTAAACCCTCTAATGGGGGAGATACGCGACTAGCATTTTTTCCCTATGGCAGCAGTGCCGAAAAATTGCGCCAACTTTCAGAAGCTTTAGGCGAAGCACGAGTAACTCAGGTATTGCCACAACGCAGCCAAGTAGAAATTATTAACGGTCAAGACAGCTTATCAGCAACTGAGAGCTATTGGGCAGTGGTGACAAGTTTGCCGTTGCCAGCGTTGAAAATTTACATTAAGGGCGATGAAAGTGAAGTCCAAGGCGTCAAACAGGTGCAAGAAGCACTGTCAAAAGCAGCAATTGGCAACAAACCTTCCTTGTATGTGCAGCAGGTAAATGAACCTAAAGATGCAGATTACCATCTGTTAGTCAGTCAGGGTCAGTATTGGATTTTACAGCCTGATAATAACCGGCCTTTAGTTGCTCCGATTCCCGAAGAACCAAATCAGCCGGGATACACAGGGGAAATTGCTTTACAGGTAATTTATCGTTTAGAACATATTGCCCGTTGGAATAACATTTTACAACTCTCCACTCCGGCGACCAGCCACATTAAAACCGACGAGGTGGAAATGGAAATAATTCTGCTTTGCGGTCAGCAAGAATCTTCGCCAGGGGATAGAGACGGAAACATCTCGTCATCTGAGATGCGTGTCGATTACGCCTATGACAATGGGGAGTGGCAAGCGCCAAACATCCAAATAAGGCTGACAAATAAAAGTGACAAAAAATTGTATTGCAATGTTATCGATCTTTCCGAAAGTTTTTCCGTAGACACGCCATTTTTTGACCGAGATAGCAGTATCTTCCTCCCACCCAAAAATTCAGAAATTTCCTCTATTATTACCAGCTTTGATGATATTGTGTTTCAAGTTCCAGACGAATATTTTGAACAAGGAATTACTGAATATAAGGATATTCTCAAGCTAATTGTATGTACCACAGAATTTGATGCTAGCTTGCTCAAACAAGATGGACTAGCGCCCCCTAAACTGACTCGTTCTCTTGGAGAAACACAAGGAACTCTGAATAGCTTGATGGCACAAGTTAATACTCGCGAAGCCGTGAGAGCCAAGGGAAATTATGATGATTGGATGACAAAGGAAGTCACGATTACAATTGTCCGACCTCAAGATGCTCAACCCATTAACGCTAATCGCAGCACTGCCTTACAACAGGGGGCCGTCGAAGTTCAACCTCATCCAACTTTAAAAGCGAAAGTGAATCTCACCACTGTACCCCAAGCGAGTCGAGATTTAGGGAATTTGATTTTACCTGCGATTTTGCGACAACAAAATCGCGTGAGTGAATCTTTCCAATTTACAACCAGCCGAGGCACCGATCCAGGGTTAAGTGCTTTGGAGTTAAGTGATGTAAAAGATTATGAAGCGGTGACACCAACAACCCCTCTCAACTTGTTGGTCAATCAAGAATTAGCGGAAAATGAGCATATCTTACCTTTTGCTTATGATGGGGAATTTTTCTTGCCATTAGGAAGAGGGGTGAGAACTGAAGATGGCAAAACAGAGATTACGCTGGAACGCTTACCCAAACCAACAGTTAGCAGTCGCAGCCTTGGCGGCTCAATCCGAATTTTCTTTGAAAAAGTCGCCCATCAAAAATTGGGAAGACCTTATGAATATCCTATTTTAGCTGTAGCAGAGGTCAGCGAAAAAGGTGATGTCAGCTACGAAAAAAATCAAGAGCAAGTTAAAGCTAGAGTTGCAAAAGCCCAGCGCATCCTTCTCTACATTCACGGGATTATAGGGGACACGCAAAGTATGGTTCCTAGTGTCAGACAGACGGTAGTAGAAGTGGACGGACAACAGCGACAGATTGCAGAACTTTATGACTTAGTTTTGACTTTTGACTACGAGAATATCCAAACCACCATAGAGGAAAATAGCCGCTTATTAGGCCAAAGATTACAAGCAGTTGGTTTGGGAGGAAATCACGGCAAGCAGTTGCATATTGTGGCTCACTCTATGGGGGGTTTGGTTTCTCGCTGGTTTATCGAGCGAGAAGGTGGGAATCAGGTTGTCCAGCACTTGGTGATGTTAGGGACACCTAATGGGGGTTCTCCTTGGCCTACAATCCAGGATTGGGTTTTCACAGCGCTTGGGATAGGGTTGAATCAACTGTCAAAAATTATTTGGCCGACCAAAATTGTTGCTCAATTACTGGAGTTTTTAGAAGCAAATGATTACTCGCTAGAGCAAATGCGACCGGATTCTCCTTTTCTGAAAAAACTTGCCGAAAATCCCGACCCAGGGGTTCCCTATACAATTATTGCGGGCGATCGCTCAATTGTTTCAAAAGCTCTAGAATTTCAACCAGACAAGGAATCAAATCCCTTACAGCGGTTATTGAGCAACCTTTTTGGTCAAACTAAAGACAGAGTTGTAGAATGGGCATTTTTCAGTCAACCTAATGATATTGCCGTTGCTTTAACTAGCATCAAAAATGTCAGTGCTAACCGCTCTCCTGCGCCCAAAATCCTATTACCGGATACTGCGTGCGACCATCTTAGCTACTTTACACATCAGGCTGGGTTAGATGCTCTGGCAGCGGCTCTTTTCCCAAGTCCAAATGGCAATGGCCAGTTATTAGTAAAGCCTTTGGCGGCGGCAATAGTAGAGGATGAGCCAGAGATTATGAATTCTCAGCTTGCGGTTAAAGATACAGTCAACCCTTTACCTGTTGCAGAACAGCTTGCCAAAACTCCCGTAGAAAGTTTCTCTCCACCCTCGAACAATCTCACCAGTTCACATTCAGTTGGCTCGGATAGGCTAAACGTTCAAACACAAAATAATTCCAAGATAACGGGTTTCGTCATTGGGCTAGTTGGGTTTTTAATGGCAGCCGCTATTGGCTTAATTGGTCTGTGGCCTCGTTCTCCCGTGCAACAACCAGTGAATCAAAAATCAACCAGTCAGTCAAAGGAACAGGCCGTCTATCAGTTTAAAAAAACTAGCAATTAGTTTTTGGTTGACAGTTTGGCCAGAATAAAACTGAAAATTGAAAGAAATTAGTCGGGGGAATTAAAGAATGTCGGAGATTAAACGCAGTCTGGCAGTGGTGATTGGTATCGATCGCTATGTTAATAACATTCCCCCCTTGCAAACAGCAGCAAATGATGCTAAACAACTTGCCAATCTGATCGAGGAAAAGTATCAATACCAAGTTTTGTTACTGTTAGATACAGATGCCACTCTGTCTAATATCAGCGAGCTCTTGGCAGGCTTTGCCGAGAAAATACTGGTTTTTCCGGATGGCAATAAAGTGCAAGTTGCAGCGGACGATCGCATTTTGTTCTACTTTGCCGGACATGGCATCGCCTTAGACGGACTGGATAATGCAGAAGGCCCGGCTGGCTTTTTGATTCCTCAAGATGGTGAACGAGATGATAGCGACACTTGGTTGTCGATGCAGCGATTGCACGATAGCTTAATCCAACTGCCATGCCGCCATTCGTTAATTATCCTGGATTGCTGCTTTGCTGGGACTTTTCGCTGGGCGGCAGTTCATCGGGAGGCGGTGCGATCGCAAAAAGTATATCGCGAACGTTACGCTCGCTACACATCAGGCTGCGCCCAGCAAGTCATTACCTCAGCAGCGCATGATGAAAAAGCCGCCGACTCCCTGTATCGGTTTGGACAGCGAAGCGAAAGTTCCAATCACTCTCCCTTTGCAGAACTTTTACTCAAGGCGCTTGAGGGAGAAGCAGACCTTACCAAAGATGGCGTGATTACCGCAACCGAACTCTATGCCTATTTACAATCAGAATTCGGCAAAATAGCAGCTAAACAAACCCCTGGTTTTGCACAGTTAAAACACCATGATAAGGGCGAATATATTTTTATTCTTCCTGGTTTTGACGTTAATCAATTGCCGCCCGCTCCCAAACTCAATGAAAACACCAACCCCTACAAAGGATTACAATCATTTGAAGAAGCAGATAGCGACAAATTCTTTGGCAGACAGGCTTTAACTGAAAAATTAGGTGAATTTGTCACAGAACATCCCTTAACTGTGGTTCTAGGCGCATCAGGTTCAGGGAAATCTAGCTTAGTCAAAGCTGGATTACTTCCCCAATTGAAAAAAACTCAACCCAACTGGCGCATCCTCTCTCCTATTCGTCCGGGTGAGTCTCCTTTCAGTGCTTTAACCTCTGCCATAGAAAACGAAGATTTACCAGAATTACTTATCTATAACGAGTTGGTTTCTGACAAAGACTTACCAGAAAATACCACTAGCTCTCGCAGTTTGGAAGCAGGACAAACTTTGCAAAGCTTGTTATCCAAACTCAGTGCATGGAAAAACTTTAATTCTCACACCAAATTGCTGTTAGTCATTGACCAATTTGAAGAATTAGTGACTCTCAGCCAAGATAGCAAAGAACAAGAAAACTTTTTAAAGTGGTTAGATAAATCCTTAGAAACTCTCCCTGACTGGTTGCGGATCGTCCTAACTTTACGTTCAGATTTTGAACCTCAATTTAGAGATACAGCATTAAAGCCCTATTGGAAAAAATCACGATTTGTTGTTCCCGCCATGACACGGGAAGAATTACGCCAAGCGATTGTCGATCCTGCTGCTGCTAAGGTAATGTATTTTGAACCGGCCACCTTGGTAGAGCAATTAATTGATGAAGTCGCACAAATGCCCGGAGCACTACCTTTACTTTCTTTCACTCTGAGCGAACTTTATTTTAACTATATTAAAAACGTCAGAGAAGGGAAAAGAAATAATCGGGCAATTACTCAAGAAGACTATGAAGAATTGGGCGGAGTTACACGCAGTCTCACCCAAAGAGCCGACTCGGAATATGAGGAATTAGTTAAAAGCGATCGTGCTTATGCAAAAACCATCCGCCACATCATGCTGCGAATGGTAGCTGTAGGCGGTGGTGAATTAGCTCGCCGGCGGGTATTAGATGAAGAATTAATTTATCCCGAACCGGAAAATCAGCGAGTCCAAACAGCCATCGAGCAATTTTGTGCCGCACGTCTATTAGTAAAAGGGCGAGATACCGAAGGCAAAGGTTATGTTGAACCTGCCCACGATGTCTTGATGCGAGGATGGCAAAAGCTAATAGTTTGGGAACGAGAACATCAGGAAAATTTAATTTTGCAACGGCGGCTAACCCCAGCAGCTATAGAGTGGAAAAGCAAAGAAAAACCACGGAATTTTCAAGAAAAAATAGAACCACTTGTTAATTTTATAGACAGCAGCCTCCTCTCTTGTCAAAACGTTTTTGACAAGATTAATGCAACTTTCATTAAAGTCTGGAAGCGCAAACCCAGCCTCCAAAAACGCCGCCAAGAAAAACAAGAAGAATTTCTCTGGGATACCAACCCTTATCTGAAAGTATTAGACGAACATCTCAAATACGATGAAAATTGGTTTAACGAAGTAGAGGCAGAATTTTTACAGCGCAGCCTCCGGCGTCGGCGCAACAACCTCCGCCGCAAAATTAGCCTGATTGCTACAGCCTTTGCTGTGACATTAGGATTTCTATTTTATCAATCGAATCAAAATCTACAAGCCCAAAGCAGAAGCTTAGCGCTATCGGCTGAACAACTTTTTAGCTCCGATCGAGAATTAGATGGTTTGATAGAAGCTTTAAAAGCCAGACAAATAATGAAACAGGCAGTTTGGGTTTCTTCAAACACCCAGGAGGAGGTTGTGTCAGCCCTGCAATCTATTATTTATCGCATCAGAGAATCCAATCGCTTCAAAGGTCACAAAGCTCATATTTATAACATCAATTTTAGTCCTGACAATCAAATCATTGCCTCTGCTAGTGCAGACAATACGATTAAACTTTGGAAATCAGATGGCACTTTACTCAATACCCTTTCGGGACATACCAACGAAGTTTATAGCATTAGTTTTAGCACAGACAGTCAAATTATTGTCTCTGCTAGTGCGGACAAGAGGATTAAAATTTGGAAATCAGATGGCACTTTGATTAATACTCTTTCTCAGCATAAAGGGGAGGTTATTAATGTGAGTTTTAGGCCGGATGGTCAGATGTTTGCTTCCGCTGGCACTGATGGAACAATTAAGCTTTGGAAACGCGATGGCACTTTGTTGAAAAACATTCAGGATAAAGGGCCGGTTAGTAGTGTTAGTTTTGGTCTAGACGGACAGATGATTGCCTCTGGGAGCGCGGATGGAACGGTTAAGCTTTGGAAACTCGATGGCAGTTTAGTGAAAATTTTTTCTGGTCATAAAGCGCCGGTTATGAGTGTTAGTTTTAGCCCGGATGGTGAGGTTATCGCTTCATCAAGTCAAGACAAGACGGTAAAAATCTGGAAACCCGATGGCACTTTAGTTAAAACTCTTGAGCATAATACTCATATTTTCAAGGTTAGTTTTAGCCCAGACAGTCAGTTGCTCGCCTCATCAAGTGCTGACAATATTGTTAAACTTTGGAAACGCGATGGTACTTTGCTGAATACTTTAACTGGACGCAGCCCTTCTTTTAGCCCCGCCGGTCAAACTCTTGCCTTTTCCGGCATCGATAATAGCATTGAACTGTGGAAGTTGAATAATAGCTTACGCAAAACTTTGACGGGGCAAACGGATATGGTTTTGGGTGTTAGTTTTAGCCCCAAAAATGACACATTGGCTTCGGCAAGTGCTAACGGATTGGCTGGAGTTTGGAAACGAGATGGCTCTTTATTTAAAACGCTTTCTGGGCATCAAGCGCCGGTTTCTAGCGTCAGTTTTAGCCCCGACGGTCAAACGATCGCCTCTGGTAGCTTGGATAGCAAAGTAAAACTTTGGAAACAAGACGGCACGTTGCTGAATACCCTTTCTGGTCATAAAGCTCAAGTTGTGAGCGTTCGTTTTAGCCCAGATGGTCAAACGATCGCCTCTGGAAGTTACGATCGCACCGTGAAGCTTTGGAAGCCTGATGGTACTTTGCTCAATACTCTTTCTAAACATAGCGGTTCAGTTAAGAGTCTTAGTTTTAGTCCTGACAGTAAAACTCTTGCTTCAGCAAGCCTCGATCAGACCGTCAAACTGTGGAAAATGGATGGAACTTTGCTAAATAGTATGAAGCATGAGGCTCAGGTTTATAGCGTTAGTTTCAGCCCCAATGGCGAGACTCTTGCCTCGGCTAGCGATGATGGCACGCTTAAAGTTTGGAAAACAGATGGCACTTTGCTCAAAAGCTGGACGGGGCACAGGGTAGCAGCTAATAGTATCAGTTTTAGCCCGGACGGCAAAATATTAGCTTCGACAGGTGACGATAAGACGGTGAAATTCTGGAAACCGGATGGCACTTGGATCGCTACTCTGCCGGGGCATACTGCGGCGGTTCGCAGTCTTAGTTTCAGCCCTGATGGTAAGACTTTGGCATCGGGTAGCGATGATACGACGATGGTTTTGTGGAATTTGGAGGGATTAGAACTCGATGCTTTATTAAAGCATGGTTGCTTTTGGATGCGCGATTATTTCAATAATCCTAATGTCAATCTTAGTAAAGAAGACCGCCAGGTGTGCGATCGCATAAATCGAGGCTTTTAGATGCTCAAAGTAGAAGCCTCTAAATATTATTCAGGGTTAAGGGAGGAAATCAGCTATGGAATTTAAGGCGATATTTCGCAAAGAAAAATACCACAATATTTTTCTAAAATTGACTGGGTTTTGTCGTTTAGCATTGATATTAGCGTATTGCTTGACAGGCTGGCAGTGGCGATCGGTAGAAAAAGCGACTATTAAAATGCACAGTATTGATGAAAATTTACTTTTTAATCAAAAAACAAGATTGGCGTCTTACAGAATTATTCAAGTTCAGGATGTGGCACAGATCCAGCAGATCGATCCCTCAGCAGAACAACAGCGTTCTGTTTGGAGTGTCGCTTTTAGCCCCGATGGTAAAACCCTCGCTGCTGGGACTTTCGACCAAAGTATAAAATTTTGGGAGGTGGCTACCGGCAAAGTTATTAAAAGTTTCAGAGGCGCTCAGAAAGGAGCTTTGAGTGTGGCTTTTAGTTCTGATGGCAAAACTCTCGCTTCTGCAAGTTTCGACAACTCGATCGAACTCTGGGACATGGCTACGGGTAAATCTATTGACACGTTAACGGGTCATAAAAGTTGGGTTTTGAGGATTGCTTTTAGTCCTGATGGTAAAACCCTTGCTTCTGCCAGTAGCGACAAAACTATCAAACTCTGGAATGTGGCTACTGGTAAACTCATTCACACCTTGACCGGCCATCAGAGTTGGGTTGAAAGTTTTACCTTTAGTCCCGATGGTAAAACTCTGGCTTCTGGGAGTAGCGACAAAACTATTAAACTTTGGGATGTGGTTACGGGTAAACTGATTGGCGCTTTGACCGATGGCAAGAATTGTGTTTTGAGTATTGCTTTTAGTCCTAATGGTAAAACTCTGGCTGTTGGCAGTTTTGACAACAAAATTACGCTGTGGGATCTGGCTGCGGGTCAAATTTTTGCAAGCTTGAGGGGTCATCACCAAGGGGTTTTGAGTATCGCCTTCAGTCCTGATGGCAAAACTCTGGCTTCTGGGAGTTTTGACAACACGATCGGACTCTGGGATATGGCGACGGGTAAACCGATTCAAACTTTGATGGGCCATCAGGACTGGGTGGAGAGTGTCGCCTTTAGCCCAGACGGTAAAATCCTAGCTTCTGGAAGCTGGGATCGGACGATCGGACTCTGGGATGTGGCGGAGGGTAAGCCTGTTCGCACTTTGGCCGATCGCAATTATCAGCCTGTGGGGAAAATCGCTAGTTTTTGGGCGATCGAACTATAGCAATTCTCAAGGATTCGTGAAATGGGTCAATCGATTTTAGATTTTAGACTTCGGCGTGAGCGCTCAGTCGAACGATTTTAGATTTTAGAGGCGACCCCACGGATAAATGCTCTTTCTTGAGGATTTTCGATTTTCGATTTTGGATTGATTCCACGGATAAATCACGTGGCGGGTACCACCTTTGAAATTCCTGGTCAGGTATTTGGACGATCGACAAAGCTGAACTTTTTTTTCGGGGATCTATTGGTTGCGATCGGCTGTTACTCAGGAGTCATTATGTTAAGCATTCCGTTACCTTGCCATTGGCATTGGCGAAGATCGCCTTCCTAAAAAGCGATCTTGCAACAAAAAAACACACTCTAAAAAGGAAATTAACAATGGTATTAGAAATCAATCGCAAACGCTCTGAAACCTTGCAGCATAACCATACCCACTGCACTGCAAATATTGGTTTCACCGCAGAAGAAATCGAGCAATTCAGTTGGGGAACGCGAGGTCTTTTTGAACAAATGCCTGCCAGTGGAGTTGGCTATGAATGTTACGGACTCCCTGACAAGTGCTACGGTCACTCAAACGTCCTTCAGGCTCTCCAATACATCTGTACCGAGTGGGCAAAACTCTATCCCAATGGGCCTCGGATTGGAATTGGAAATATTAGTCTTCCAGACGGAGGCCCGATGCCACCCCATAGCACTCATCAACACGGACTCGATGTTGATATTGCGCCTGTTGCTAACACTGATGAAGAAATTCCTCTCACCTATTACGATAGTAAATACTCTCGCCAACGCACTCAAGAATTGGTAGATTTATTCTACAATAATCCACTTTTGGGTATTCGGACAATTCTTTTCAACGATCCAGAAATTACACAGGTAGCGCCTTGGGCGGGACATGACGATCACCTTCATGTGAGTTTCCTTTCCCCTGGAATTGATTCAGCCCCCTACAGCAGCGACGAAGAGGGGGATTTGCGCCTGGTGATACCTCCGATGCAGGGAGAACGAGTTCGCAAATTTCAAGAAGATTTAGCAACTGTTGGAATTTCAGTTACAACAGATGGTATCTTTGGCACCGAAACTGATGCCGCAATCCGAAAATTTCAGGCTGAACAAGGCTTGCAGGTTGATGGAATTGTCGGTTTTGTAACCCAAACTAAACTGACACAATTAATTTCTGGACAGTCTCGTGCTATTTCCAGCGAACCATCGGGTCTGAAACTCCAAGACGTGATTGACCAAAAGCAATCGATTCCTTTTGATGATATTGACTCTGGAGTGTTAGTTGAAGATCAACTATTCTGTGCAGAAATTCAAACCATCTTACGCGCTAATCATCTTTTAGAGGTTGTTGATGGGATTTACGGCCCTCAAACGCAAGAAGCCTTAAGAAGTTTTAAAGCCAGCCGTAAACTTGATGGCGGGGATGTGTTAGGGGCAACAACCGCTAAAGCTTTACTCGATGCCAAGCAGGGTGCTGGAAAGTTACCTGATTGGAAAGGCGGTGATAAAGAAGCAGCGGTGCAGGCAATTATCAAAGAAGCTCATCGCCAAGGAATTACTTCTAAAGCTCAAATTGCTTACATTCTCGCAACTGTTGAACATGAAACAGCAGATAGTTTCCAACCCGTAAAGGAATCGTATTATTTGGGCGAACCTGAAGGGGAGAACCACCGCAAAACTCTGCGCTATTATCCGTTTTACGGACGGGGGTACGTGCAACTGACCTGGGATTACAATTATCGGAAATATTCGGATTTGCTATCGCTAGACTTAGTTAACAATCCCGATCTAGTGATTCATCCTGATATTGCACTCTTTATCTTGGTGCACGGTATGAAGTGGGGTGTGTTTGCGGGTATCAAGCTGGATGACTGTATTTCTGGCAACGACGTGGACTTTATTAAAGCACGTCAAATCGTTAATTGGACTGACCAGGCAGAGCTGATTGCACAATATGCAATGAATTGGCAAGCTCAATTAGGGTAGAATTTTGGGCGATCGCGACTCAATAATCTACCTTGAGTTAAAGCTTAACTTTGATAGCTATTGGGTCAATCGGTTAAAGCGTCTTGGTAGTTTGTGACAGTAGTGCGATCGCCCAAAACTTCCTCACAGCAGTAAGCTGAAAAATAGCCGCAGACTGTGGTAAGATTTTGTGCTTTAACTGAAACCACAGCTTCTAGACAAACCATAAGTAAAGCAGTAGCCAGGATTTTCAACTGTTTGGGTATCACACTTAAGCAGTCCATATTCAGTCATTTTAGAGAAGTTTGAAATTGAGACAGTGTTGCTTGTGGGCGATTGCAACGAAAAAGGCAGCCGTCGATGCGATCGCAAAATTTCCAGCAAGGGTTTCAGCAATTAATCACGTCCAGTAAAACCTCAGCGGTTGCTATAATTCCAAATAATCAAATCAGGATTAAGCGTGTCACCAGCAAACTCTCAAGAACAAACGCCTCTATTAAATGCCTTGCGCGATCGCACAAATCACCCGCACGCCCCATTTTATGCCCCCGGACACAAAGGCGGACAAGGAATCTCTCAACCCCTAATTGACTTATTCGGTACAACAGTATTTAGATCGGATTTGCCGGAATTGCCGGAGTTAGACAATCTCTTTAACCCAGAAAGTGCAATTGCCGAAGCTCAATACTTGGCCGCCGAAGCATTTGGAGCCCAATCAACTCGGTTTTTGGCTAACGGTTCGACTTGCGGAATTATCGCCGCCATTTTAGCAACTTGCGGCCCCGGCGATAAAATTATCCTACCTCGAAATATCCACTCCTCGGCAATTTCTGGTTTAATTTTATCCGGTGCAATTCCAATTTTTGTCAATCCAGAGTACAACCCGGATTGGGATATTGCCAACAGCATCACCCCAGAAGCCACAGCCTCCGCATTAGAACAACATCCCGACGCGAAAGCAGTAATGATAGTTTACCCAACCTATCACGGCGTCTGCGGGGATTTGCGGGCGATCGCCCAAATTACCCATCAATACAACATACCGTTATTAGTAGACGAAGCTCACGGCGCGCACTTTAACTTTCATCCAAACTTGCCAGAAACGGCACTATCAGCCGGTGCCGATTTAACAGTACAATCGAGCCACAAAACCCTCGGTGCAATGACACAAGCATCCATGCTGCACGTCAAGGGATCTCGCATAGATATCCAAAAATTAAATAAAGCATTGCAGTTAGTACAATCCACCAGTCCGAGTTACTTGTTATTAGCATCCCTAGACGCCGCCCGCCAACAAATGGCACTCCACGGCAAAGAGTTAATGGCGCAAACTTTACAGCTAGCAGAAAAAGCGCGATCGCGCATCAGTCTAATTCCCGGCTTATCAGTTTTAGAACCGTTAAATACACCGGGTTTTGCAGCATTAGACCGAACCAGGCTAACAGTAAAAGTATCAGATTTAGGAATCACAGGATTTGCCGCCGATGAAATTCTGCACTCGGAACTCGCAGTCACCGCAGAACTTCCCATGCCCCGACATTTAACATTTATTATCAGCTTGGGAAATACACAATCAGATATTGACAATTTAGTTAAAGCTTGTAGTTTTTTAGAAGGAAAATCTGACACGATAGTCAATAAGTCTTTTATGGGCGGGCAAGATGCCCAACCCCTACTCCCCACAAGAAACTTGATGTGTTGTGGAACAGGCATCTTGTCTGTTATTGAAAGTGGAACAGGCATCTTGTCTGTTATTGAAAATGGTGTAATATCTCAGTTAGAAACAATAACGAAGAAAGAAGACGAGATTCTCCCGCAGCCCAGATTTTCCCCTCCCCCACTGTCGCCGCGCGAGGCATTCTTTTCCTCAACTGAAACAGTACCCGCAGACAAAGCAGTCGATCGCCTGTGCGCCGAACTCATCTGTCCCTACCCGCCAGGAATACCAGTCCTGATGCCCGGTGAAATCATTACCCCAGCAGCCGTTGACTACCTGCAACAAATCCTTGCCGCCGGCGGAAAAATCACAGGTTGTAGCGATCCCGACCTCCAAACTCTCAAGGTTGTGCGACAGTAAATATTATGGCTTGAGGGAAATTGGGAGAATTTCTACTTCTTCCGCGAGTTCCAACTTCGGTCTTGCTTCAATCAAAAATCAAAAATCAAAAATATAACTATGCTTTGGCCCTACGTCACTCCAGGCATCCCGGATGACTTATTTGAACGTTTACCGGGAATTCCCATGAGTAAGCGAGAAGTCCGACTGCTGTTAATCTCCCACCTGCGGCTGCAAGCAGATTCAGTCGTGTGGGACATCGGTGCAGGTACTGGTACGATCGCCGTAGAAACAGGTTTGCTGTGTCCCAAAGGTCGGATTATCGCCGTCGAAAGGGACGAAGAAGTAGCAAGCTTGATTCGCAGAAATTGCGATCGGTTCGAGCTCGACAACGTAGAAGTCATAGAAGGCAGTGCCCCGGAATGCCTGGAAAACCTGCCCCAACCCCCCCAGCGAGTCTGCATCGAAGGAGGTCGCCCCATTAAAGCCATTCTCCAAGAAGTCTGGCGGTACTTGCAACCTCAAGGTCGAGTTGTAGCCACAGCAGGCAATTTAGAGAATCTTTACGCCCTTTCCGAAGCATTTGCCCAATTGCAAGTCCGCAACATCGAGGTAGTCCAGTCCGCCGTCAACCGCTTGGAGACTCGCGGCCTCAGTCAAACCTTTGCCGCCGTCAATCCCATATTTATTCTCAGCGGTGAAAAGCTGGATTAGAAGCAAAAAGAAGGCACGACACGAATTTTGACACGGATACACGTATTCATTCTGTAATTCTTAATCTTTTTTAAGTTCACTTAACCTTCATACTTAAGAATAGGGGCCACCATAGCTGGATTGACCGCCTGACTTGAGATATTGGATGACCGATGGGGGATGGGGGTTAGTTGTGCAAGAGATCAACTCGTGCTCTAGAAAAATCCCAAATCTCAAATCCAAAATCCAAAATCCAAAATCCGAAATCGAATGATCCGCCGCCGTCTGCAAGAGAAATTCATTTATGCCTTGGTCTCGTATCCTCAGTGGAATAGTTGCGATCGCCCTTGCTTTGGGAATGATTGTTATGGGGGGATGGTACTTCACCGTCGGCTTTGGAGTCATCGTCTACCTAGGCCAATTGGAATATTTTCAATTAGCCAGGGCTAAAGGCATTGCGCCCGCTGCCAAAACTACCTTAGCCGTCAGTCAAGGGCTATTAATTACTGCCGCCCTAGCACCGGAACTCGTAGATGCCATGTTCCCTCTAGCGGGAACCTTAATCTGTTTCTACCTGTTATTCCAACCTAAATTATCGACGATCGCCGATATTGCCTCCTCAGTTTTAGGATTGTTCTACGGCGGTTATTTGCCCAGCTATTGGGTACGCCTGCGAGTCGGCCTCGACCCAGCCAATCTTGCTACAACCGAACTTTCGCAAGCAGTAGCAAGCAATTTGCCGGTTAACATTTACCCGTCCCCGTCTTGGACAACTTCCAGCCATATATCTTTAGGATTGACTTCGCTGCTGCTGGCTTTCTTTTGCATCTGGGCCGCTGACATTGGGGCTTATTTTGTCGGCAAATTCTTCGGCCGCACTAGCCTGTCCCACATCAGCCCCAAAAAGACCGTTGAAGGTGCCGTATTTGGAGTTTGCGGCAGCATGGCCGTGGCAGTCGCTGGGTCTTGGTATTTACACTGGCCGGGGTGGCCGTATACTGGGGCTGCTTTTGGTCTGTTGATTGGGGTTGCTAGCCTGTTGGGAGATTTAACTGAGTCGATGATGAAGCGAGACGCCGGCGTTAAGGATTCGGGACAGTTGATCCCCGGTCACGGCGGCATTCTCGATCGCACCGACAGTTATGTTTTTACCGCGCCCTTAGTCTACTATTTTGTCACTTTACTGTTGCCCGCGATCGACTCTTTTTTAATTAATCGGTAATCGGTAATTGGGAATGGGGCATTGGGAATGGGGCATGGGGCATTGGGAATTGGGAATTGGGAATTGGGAATGGGGCATTGGCCAAACAGGGAATGGGGCATTGGCCAAACAGGGCATCGGCCAAACAGGGCATTGGCCAAACAGGCAATTGGGAATTGGGTATGTATTCCCAGGCTCTACCGAGGAACCAGGTTAAAGTCAACTGTCAACTGTCAACTGTCAACTGTCAACTAACTAAGGCAAAACTCTAATTCCTCCCCGACAAACAATCTCCCCCGGACTCAAAATCAATTCTTCAATCTCAACTTCCGGCCCGAAATCAATTTTAAAACCATTGAAATCACTGCTCTTTAATTCTCCATCCATTTCGATTTCTGGTGCTTCAAACATCAATTCGCGACCGCTGGCTATCCGCAAACCAGTCCGCAATACCAAAGGAATTTGCCTACCGCCAGCGCGCAAAATTGTCGCCGAAAGCGTTAACAAACCCGCCTCAATAGCAATCTGCGAATTTTGCAACTTCAGCGACTGTTCTCTATCTGTCAGCGGCAGCATTGGCAGCAAAAATTCGCTCAAAGCATCAGCCAGCAAAGGCGCTTTCAGCGACGCATTCAAATCCGCTTGAGAGAGCCTCAAAACGCCTGTCACGGGAACGGATTCTAGGAGGCGCAGGGGTTGGCCTTTGAGAGCTTGACCGAGGTTGATGCGAATGCCGCAGCCCTCTATCGCAACTTCAGTTAGGTGTAGTCCTTTATACACAGCACCGCGAGCGGCAGCCGTGACTTTGGGGATCGCACCGCTGAAGATTTGTCGATCGCTCCCCTCAATTTTCACCTTCAAATCGTCTACTTGCTGAACTTGCGATCGCAGCCACAACTGCACCGCCGGAGAGAGCACCGCGCTCGCGATCCGGCTGCCTTGACTCGGCGAAGGTCTCCCCGGCTCCTCGCCGAGATTAACAGTCCCGCCAGAGCCAGCAGCGCCATCTCTATTGTCAAATTGAAGAGAGTTTCGATCGACAGTCATAAACAATTTCAGAATATAAACCTTAATATTCAAGCACAGAAATTTAACTATAACTTGTGCATCCGGCCTCAAAAACCCCTTTGATTCACAGATATATTGCCGTAAACCTCATATTTTTATAAGAAACCGGGTTGATGAGCGCAACTCCTATTAACTTCAAAACCAAGCAGAAATATCGCCTCAGCAACGCCAGAAGCAGAAAAATTCTCATCTTTTCCCCCCTTGGGATCTTTCCTGAGTTCCTGAGTTGTGCGATCCCTAGGAAAAATTCGCGATCGAGCGTATAAATTTAACCAGCAGTACGGGATTTATGGTAGTGTTGGTTTAGGGTCTGGTCAGACCCACACCTCTAAAACCAGCCGCAAACCAACGGTGCAAGCCTGTTCCTGCGGCGAGTCTTTTCCTCGTATTTTTTGCACAATATTCAGGGTCATGCCATTAGGACAATGCTTAGGGGGCGTTACGCCCCCTAAGGATTGGTCGAGGATTATAATTTATTCCCAAGCAGGAATTGAGCATTGCTAGCATCGGTTAATCAATTAACCTTGTCGTGTTTCCTCCCCCGCCGCTCGCGAGTTGGGGGTTTCCACACTCCCGTCATGTCAGATGAAAGGCTGCAAAAAATCCTCGCCCAGTGGGGCATTGCCTCTCGCCGTCTTGCAGAACAGATGATTGTAGCTGGACGAGTCCGAGTTAACGGCAATATTGTTCGCTTAGGAGAAAAAGCGAATCCCGATCGCGATCTCATCCAAGTCGATGGAGTCCCGGTGAAACCAACGGATCGACCCGCAGAGGTCTATATGTTGCTCAACAAGCCGGCAGGCGTCGTTTCTACTTGCAGCGATCCCAGGGCCAGATCGAAAGTTCTCGACCTGCTACCGCCCAAACTGCGCTTTGGTCAAGGCATCCACCCCGTAGGACGCTTAGATGCAGATTCCACCGGCGCCCTCTTGCTCACCAATGATGGTAAGCTGACATTTTGTTTGACCCACCCGCGTCACTCGATCGCTAAAACTTATCAGGTTTGGGTGAGCGGCGATCCCCCGGAACCCATACTGGAAGCGTGGCGTCAGGGCATCATCTTGTCAGGCAGAAAAACTTTGCCCGCGAAAGTTAAAGTTATCGATCGCGCGCGAGACCAAACTCTGTTAGAAGTCATTCTATCAGAAGGCAGAAACCGACAAATTCGGCGAACAGCCGAGCTGTTGGGATATCCCGTGGTGCGCCTGCACCGCACAGCCATTGGCCCGATTCAATTGCAGCGGCCCGGTTCGCCAATATTGCCACCAGGCTGCTGCCGACCCCTAGAAGATGCGGAAATTATTTATTTATGGAATCTAGTCAACCTAACATCAATAAGCGTGCCAGTAAATTCCCAGGAGCACAGCATATGACAAAGAATTTATTGTTTTTATTCTTCAAAACCACTAAGCAGAAACTGCACTCCCAAGAGCCAGAAACAGCTCAGAAGAAGAAGCTAGCGGAAATTGGAACTCAACTCCGCCAGTACCGCGAACAGCAGTCGATTTGTTTGGACAAAGTAGCCGTGGTAACAATGATTCGGCGGAATCTGCTGCAAGCAATCGAGGACGGTCAACTCGACCAACTTCCCGAACCTGTCTACACTCAGGGTTTGATCAAGCGCTACGCTGAAGCAATGGGTTTGGACGGAAATCAGTTTGCCGAAGTTTTCCCGATCGAACCGCCGCCCCGATCGAGAACGAAGCTATCCTGGCAAGACGGGCCTCAGTTGCGCCCGATGCACCTCTACCTCTTTTACACATTTCTAATTATCTGTTCGGTCAATGTCTTATCTCAGTTGATGAGCGGTTCTGTTACCGCAAAAAACGGTGCGGGAGCCGAAGAACTAGCGATCGGACAGCAAGAAAAAGCCCGTTTAGCTGCTGAGGCATCGAAGTCCTCACAAAATCAGAAACCGGATAGTTACGAGACTGTCGAAGCAGTAAGAACAGGTCAAAGTTTAAATAAATCCGGCAATAAACCAGTGATGATTAGCGTCACTTTTAAAGCAGAATCGTGGATGCAGGTTGAAGTCGATGGTAAAACAGAGTTTGAGGGAACTTTGCCGACCGGGACTGTTCGCACCTGGGGGGCTCAAAAGCAATTGGTAGTGGTAGCAGGTAACGCCGGCGGAGTAATGGTTGCCGTCAATAACGGACAAGCCGAACAACTCGGAGTTCCTGGAGTCGTCAAAGAAGTAGTTTTTAAAGCAGACGACCTCAAGCCTGCAACACCGCCCAAAAAAGAAGGGTAAGTGTTAATTTGTAATTGTTAATGGGTAATCGGGAATAGGTAATGGCTGGCAGTCCACAGCTTTTAATTAGAATATCCGTCTTGATGGACTCATTACCAATTACGAATTACCCATCCTATCAAACCCGGTTGCATCGGAATAGTCAATCGATTTTAGATTTGAGATTTTAGATTTTAGAGGCGACCCCACGGATAAATGCTCTTTATTGAGGATTTTCGATTTTCGATTTTGGATTGATTCCACGGATCGATCGCGTGGCGGATACCACCTTTGAAATTCGCGGTCAAATCAAGTCAACCGTCAACAATTCCCGATGGTGCAACCGGAATCAAGAGAATTCATCGGCGTTAATCTGTGTTTATCTGCCCTCATCTGCGGTCAAAAAAAAGAGAATAGCTGAACCGCAGATGACAAGAGATTGACGCACATTTACGCCGATGAAAAGAATAGAGATAGGAATAATTTCAATGCTAACAGATTTGATATTACCCATTAACAATTACCAATTACCCACTACCGACTACCCCTTCCCGACGATCAATGTTTATTAGGAGCGCGCCCGGAGATGTAAGTCATAGTTTTGAGCCGATCGCCCACTTCCCGATTCAAAGCTTCGGGTCGATACCGCCAGCCCCAATTTCCCTCTGCTTTCCCCGGAAAATTCATCCGCGCGTCTGTAGCCAAACCCAACAAATCTTGAAACGGCACAATTGCCAAATTAGCAACAGACATCCAACCCATGCGGATTAAAGACCAGTGAATTCCTTGGGGATCGATGCAGCCCAAATAACGGTAAACATCATCTCTTTCGTAGTGTTGCAGTTGATTGAACCATCCGACAGTCGTGTCGTTGTCGTGAGTGCCGGTGTAAACTACGCAGTTGCGATCGTAATTGAAAGGCAAAAAAGGCTCGCCCGGGCCTGAGTTAAAAGCAAACTGCAAAATCTTCATTCCCGGAAACTCAAACCGATCGCGCAAAGCTTCCACTTCAGGAGTAATTACCCCTAAATCCTCAGCGATAATCGGCAAGTTGCCAAACTTCTCATTAATTACATCCAACAAAGCTGTTCCCGGCGCTTTAATCCACTCTCCGTGCATAGCAGTTTCTTGTCCGCGTTTCACCGCCCAGTAAGCCTCAAACCCTCGAAAATGGTCGATCCGAGTCACGTCTACATAAGAGAAAATCGCTTCAAAACGCTGCACCCACCACTCAAAATTATTTGCTTGCAACTTCTCCCAATTGTATACCGGGTTGCCCCACAATTGACCTGTATTACTGAAGTAATCAGGGGGAACTCCCGCCATTAAAGCTGCTTCTCCGGTGGCTTCATCCAAGCAAAATATTTCTGGATGAGACCATACATCCGCACTGTCGTGAGCTACATAAATCGGAATATCGCCAATAATTTTAATGTCCCGCATGTTAGCATAGCTTTTCAACTCCGTCCACTGGCGAAAAAACTCAAACTGGACGTATTTGTAGTAATAAATCTCAGCATTTAGCTGCTGGCGCCACTTTTCTAGGGACTGTGGTTCTCGACGGGCAATGTCTGGTTCCCAATTGTTCCAGCTAACACCGCCAAAGCGATCTTTTAGTGCCATAAATAAGGCGTAATCTTCCAGCCAATTCTCTTTGCTTTCGCAAAAACCTGAGAATTCTTTTTGCTGCACGGGGGATGCTTTGGCTTGGAAGTTTTCGCAAGCTTTTTTGAGCAAAAACACTTTCAGGGCGATAGCGCGATCGAAGTCTACATAATCCTGGGGAAATTCTGGCAAATTAGCGAAGTCTTCATCTCCGAGCAATTGCTGGTCCCGCAGCAGTTCTGGGTTAATTAGCAGCGGATTTCCCGCCATTGCTGAATAGCACGAATAAGGAGAATTGCCGTATCCTGTCGGGCCCAGCGGCAATACCTGCCAGTATTGCTGGTCGCTCTCAACTAAAAAGTCAATAAAGCGATATGCTTCTATTCCCATGTCCCCAATGCCAAATCGACTGGGAAAGGATGTGGGGTGGAGTAGCATGCCGCTCGATCGGGGAAAAAGCATAATCTATCTAAAGATATAGGAATTTAACATTGACAATTTGACCTATCTTCCCTACCGTTAAACTTCGCAGTTTTTATGGCGATTGTCAGGGCAAATACTTTTGTGATTGTCTCATATTTTCTGCGATAACGTGCTTAGAAAATATTTTTACTGGACTCTACTCAGGAGTTATGAGTAGAGTTCAAAACATCAAAATCCGCAGTTACGCGATCGCCCTGCTTTCACAGCTAGGTTTTTTTACCCAGGCTCGTTTGCTGCAACAAAGTATTTTGCTTGAGCGTGCTCGGTTTTTGGTTAATTGTTAAATCTAACTTTTCTTTTGTTTTCGCCCCATCTCTCTGCAGTCGTAAATTGCCCGCCAAAAATCAGCCATCACTTAAGCAGAGCCAATGCACAAATCAGCCGGCTGTTTTTGTATCTCAAAAAACAGTCGGCTGCGGAATTACCTGAAAAGTGGCTGAGTTTAAGCTTGCTTGTTCAAAAATTTCTGCACTTGTTTGAGAGCTATAGTGCCGATGTTGTAAGCAGCCCAGCCGCCCGCCAACAAGACTGGCAGCAATACTATTAGTATGCGGAAGTCAAAATCCATGAGTTCTCCTCCTAAAGTTTTTTAACAAATTCTCATAATCTATTTGTATCTCATTTTGTCACCATTCTCCTGAGTCTGTAACCAAATATTGTCGGCTTTAAAAGTTCCTGGACCACTAGCAGCCGGATACGCAGGAGGACATCGCTCTGCAAGATGAGAGCGAAAGCAAAACTCCCGGGCGGGATCTCGGCATTCGCTGCACCAATTATCCCACAATCTGTTTCGCAATCCCTTCCACAACCTTAGTTAGAGGGTCGTTAGGGAAGTGCAGCGCAAACACCCCCTTGCTGGCGAGAAGCATCATCTGGTCGCTGTGGGGCAGTACCCCTGCCACTGGGATGTTGTAAATACTCTCTACTTGCTGCTTCAAATCCTCGAAATCCAGGGATTCTGGGGCTTTGTTGATCGTCATCAAAATTTTGGGAACTTCTAATTTTCGGGCCACATCTACCGTGACAGCCGTTCCCTGAAAATCTTGCTGATCCGGACGCAGAATCAGCAGCAGGATGTCGGAAATGGTAATGCTGAGCAGGGTTTCTTCGTTGAGTCCCGGGTGCGTGTCGATAAATAGGTAGTCTAAGTTCAGAACGTCGATCAGTTCTTGAAATCCGTCGGTAAGCAGTCCCACATCGTACCCTTCCCGCAAAACTCGTGCTATCTCGCCTGCTTTAATGCTCGAAGGAATCAGGTAGAGGCTGCCGTTAACGGCTAATTTTGGCAGCAGCGAACTCACATTGTAGGCCGTATCCGCGATCGGACACCGGCCCCACAGGTAATCGTTCAGGCAGCGATCCATGTTGCTCTCGCTGAAACCGAACAGCACGTGAATCCCCGGTGATTGAATGTCTGTGTCCACAATGGCGACCCGATTTCCGCTGCGAGCGAGAATAGATGCCAGGTTTGCTGTCGTGTTCGATTTGCCAGTTCCGCCCCGGTAAGAGTGGACAGAGATGATTTTGGACATGATCTGCGTATGAGCGTAAGAAACGGCGAGAACCCATTATGATGCAATTCTCGATGATGCAGTCGAGTTGTCGGTCATTCTTCCTTGCCCCCCAAATCCTCCTTGTCAGTTAAACTATCGATTTTTTCATCTTTTATCATCTTTTGGGCGCCCCGGCGCTGCCGCATCTGTTTGGCTTTGGCTTGCAAATCGCTGAACTCGCCATCGGGTTTGGTTTCGGCTGAACTAGCACCACAAGGGGTATCGCTCGGGGTACCCGTTTTTGAGTCGCTTTTCGATTCAGTCACGGCGGCGCGCTGCTTTTGCTGTGCGGCTTTTTCCTGCAACTGATTTAAATATTCGTCTGTCTGACTTTGGGCCTTGGGAAGCTCTGCGTTACTAGGAGTTATTTCTTGGGGATCGGAAGGTGCTTTTTCAGGGGTTTCTTTTTTGCTAATCCTCAGTTTATCTTTCTTTTGCTGCAATTCTTTAAAGAAATCCGATTCTGTGATTTCTGCGACTTGCTGGTCTTTTTTGGCTTGGTCTATTTCGATTTTGAAGACTTGTTTTACTCGATCGCTAATTGCTTTCCCGTATCCGGCTTTATTAAATCTGTCTGCTGATACTATGCTACCGCCAGTTAAGATTAATGCTAAGGCTGGCGCTGCCACAGGCACCCACCCTCCCAACAGAAAAATCCCAAAGCCGATCGCGCAGCACCCGGACAGTATTGCCCCGAATGTCACTGTCAACTTCGCTGGGTGAGCCATCCGCGATGCCAAGGTTCCTCCGACAATTGACCATGCCGAAATCCACAAGATTTCTGCCCATTCCGGCCAAAACCAAAACATCGGTCTGTTGTCTAAAACTGCACTCAGAATTTGGCTGACTACTTGTGCGTGTGCCACGATCCCCGGCATGAATTGGTTTTTTTGCTGTCGCCCACTGTAAGGAGTATAAAATAAATCTTTAACGGTTTCTGTGGTGTAACCGATGAGCACTATTTTATCTTTAACTAAATTCGGGTCAACTTTCCCTTCTAAAACATCAGTAATTCTGACTTGGTTTGCGACTTGCTGCTTGGAACGATAGTTAATTAATATTTGATATCCCCTGACATCGGCATTTGTGTATCCTCCGTCATTGCTTGCTAGTTGTTTTAATTGGGTTTTTCCCAACCATAAAGATTGATCGGATGCCAGTTTGGGAAAGATTTTTTGCCCTTGCAGGTAGCGGAGTGCTAGCTGGAGGTTGAAGGAAGCTAAAACTTGAGAATTGTCATTGCAAAGATGTTTTTGAACCGAGGAATTGCCTTCAATTCTCGGCGGTTTCATAAATAGTAAAGCCCTGCGGAGTATGCCGCCCGGATCGACTCCGAAATCTGCAAATCCCACCCGGTTTTGTGGCAGCCCCGGCGCAGGCGGAGAACCGGGATTGTCCGGGCTGCCGTCGGTGACTAAACATACCCCGATAATTCGATCGCTTTTTTGTAAAACTTTAGTTAATTCCTGGCGGCCGTCTCCTAAAGGTACGTCTCGCAGTACATCTAAACCGATGACTGCCGGCTGCATTTTTTCCAGTTTTTGTAAGATTTCAGCTATTTTGCGATCGGATATCGGCCACTGATTCAGTTTCTGAATGTCTGCTTCGGTAATCCCCACAACTAGCAAACGCGAGTCTGGCTGTTCCTCGGGACGCCACCTCACCATTTGGTCGTAAGCGCTTAATTCTACTGGCTCGAGTATTCCTAGCTGTCTGGCACCCATCAAGGATAATGTTACTGCCGCGCTGGCAATTAATACAGACTTAGCCAATGCTAGTGATGGTTTATACATTTGACTCAATTGAGCCGCTGCCGATCGAATTTTGTTAGATATTTTACTCATCTGTCTTCCCCCTTGGAGACTCCCACTGTACCTGTACCCAGGTCAGTGGCGAGAGGAAAAGGGTGCAAGGTTTATGCTGCATACGAATAACCATCCTTTCTGTGAACAATTGAACAATATTTGTGGCTAATTCCTGACACTAATTCTGAGGCGGAAATATTGAATGAACCACTGGTTCTTACGGCAACACGTCCAACGTATGTACCAATTTTTTTACCAGAGGTTACAATCGCTTTGATAATATCTCCCGTTTGAAAACCTTTAACAAACTTAAACCGGGGAACATAGCGAGAGGGAAAGCCAAATTTGTCGGTACGGCACATTTGACGTGTCCCGTGACCAGTTGCTGTGATCGATAATGGCTTGTTTGTTAAAATCTTCAACGACTCAACCTTTCCGACACAAGCTGCGTCTAGCCAGTGAGTTTTAGCTAAATTTAGTCGAGTACGGTTGAATTTAGTCAACCCACCACTGCCAGTAGAAACAGGCAAACCAGTTGTACGGAGTCGATTAAATAATGCCCAGCGAGTTGAGTTAACGGCTGCTGCGTCTTTTAATGGACGTTTTGCTTGAGATAGAATCCGCTTCAAAATCTCTGGCTTTTTAGACAAGAATTGCTCAACATCTTGAGTACCTTTCTTTTTGTTGCAAGCATCGCAAGCAAGGCAAAGATTAGAAATGCGATTAGCTCCGTCTTTGGCTTTGGGATGAATATGTTCGACTTGTAATGGTGTATTGGTAACGCCACAGTAAGCGCACGTTCTATCCCATTTTTTCAACAAATACTCGCGGATCTCATAGCCATGCAAAACGCCTTGTTGGTACTCGATTCCAGAAATCTCTGGGTTTTCTAATTGCTGTAAGTCAAATCGCACAAGCTCTTGAGCGATAGAAGCAATGGGGGCGAGTTTCATTAATCTAGTCACCCATGTCAGTGTTGTTTCCACACGATGTTGCAAACTTGGCGCTAGCCAACCTTTAGGGCGAGTCCTGTTTAAGAATCTGGCCCGACGATAGCGAGTATGGCGATTCCTTCTGCCTCTACGCAATGAACGGCGAGATTCAAGGCTGGCTTTAATAGCTTGTCCTCGGTGTGTTAGCTCTGCACCAAAGATTACGTTTTCTCCTTGTATTAACGCAATTCCAGTAGTTCGAGAGCCAGGATCTATTTTGAGAGTGATTGGTTTTTGCGGTACTGTTACCTCTACTTTGAGAAGTAGGGTGAATGGATACCTTTTGAAGACAGCAGCTTTGCCATTAGTTAGCAATTTACGTGCCAATCCTGGGCGGATTGGATTGAGCGGTCGTTTTTTGGTATCAAGTACAAAAACCAAATTAGACATTTAAGTCCTCCCTTACGGGGTAATGTTTGCTTCGTCAATGTTTAAGGTCGGTAACTATCTTAAAAGCACTGGCTTAACCCTTACACCTGTTTAACTTTTAAGTTCTAGAGCGGAAGACTAGCACGCATCCTCCGGTAGGTACTTCAACACTTACCTTAAACGTAGTGGGCGAACCACTTAGACTGGTCAACTAGGCAATTTCTGTGCCCGCGCTGTCTCGGTACTCCGAGCAGCGCCGGGTGATTGACTATCCCGGCATAAAAGTTTGACTCGTTTATGGAACAGCAGTTGTTTCATCTTTGCCGCCTGCTGGAGACTTCCTCCATCTTAGAACACTCGGAAACTCCGACGGTTTTGTTACAAAAATTTACAGTACGTGGCGAGCAACTGTATCCAATGATACTTGCGACCTAGGCAAGCTGATTCTTTCGACATAGAATCCACTTGCCGCTCGAATTAATTAATGTTATTGATGATATGTCAAGGTTTAAATTGTGTATCTGCGCCCTCGACTAGCAGCTCAAAAATATTTGTCGCCATCAGCGAATGCCTGTGTTTGCAATTATAGTGAAAGGTACAACAAAATGAAACGTTTTTTACATAGGGCTACACTTGCGGTCGCCGTATCTGCGATCGCAGCTACCGTACCCAGTTCACTGGCACCGATGCGCGCACAATCCCAGCCGCTTCTGCTGAGTCAAAATTTTAATTTCAAGCCTCCCGACGTAACAGCCCCCGCCAACAGACAAGGAGGGACACATCGCGGCAACAAGCTTTGTCCGGCGGGTTTATCTATTACTCCTTTAGTACCTCCAACTAATATCGGTTTAACCCTAACAGAGTCTCCCACAATTTTTGTCTATGTTCCTCAAACCTCAGCAAAAATAGAGTTTACTGTACTCAACGATAAGGAAGACGAAGTGGTCTACGAAAAAACATTTAAACTTGACAAATCTGGGATTGTTGGAGTTACCATTCCCGCTACGGACAACAACAAATCCCTTGAAGTTGGTAAGCGATACGTGTGGTCATTTTCGCTAGTTTGCGACCCCGAAGACCGATCGGCAGATTTAGTTGTTAAAGGGTTCGTGCAGCGAATAGAACCGCAGGCAACTCTCAAGAGTGATTTGGCAAATCCCGACCTGATGACTAGGCTCAACGTTTACGCTCAAAATGGGATTTGGTACGAAACTCTCGCTACTTTAGCCCAAATGCGACGCCAGACACCGGGGGATGCGATGCTAACAGCCAAGTGGACCCAATTATTGCAGTCCCAAGGACTGGAATCAGTTGCAACTAAACCGCTGGTAGGCCCTCTTTAAATCTCGCTATTTCTTGAAGTTTTGTCGGCCTTCAGATTGCGATGTAAAAATTGACAAATTTAACCGATCGACCCGGGGTTTAAACTCCGGGTTGACAGTAGAAATCCGATCTATAATATCTCACAAATTGGTGAAAAAATGAAACGTTTTATACATTTTACTGCACTGGCGATCGCTGTATTGGCGATCGCCCTTACTCTCCCCAGTTTGCTTGCACCGATGCAGGCTGTGCCTGCACCCATTCTGCTGAGTCAGAATGTTAATTTCCAACCTCCAGATGTCACAGCCCCCGACAACCGGCAAGGGGGGACGCATCGAGGCTGTAAGTTGCGGGAAGGTTTATCCATTACTCCCTTAATACCTAAAAGCAATATTGGCTTAACGGTCACAGAGTCGCCAACATTTTTTGTATATGTTTCTCAACCGGCGGCTCAAATAGAGTTTATTTTGCTAAACGCAGATGAATCCGAAGTAGTTTACGAAACTACTTTAAAAAATGACAAAGCCGGAATTGTTGGAGTTAGCCTTTCTCAGAAAGACAAGACCAAAAATATTGAGGTTGGCAAGCGATATGTGTGGTCGTTTGCACTAGCCTGCGATCCTCTAGAACGTTCGGGAGATTATATTGTTAAAGGATGGATGCAGCGAATTGAACCGCAGGCAACTCTCAAAAGCGATTTGGCAAATCCCGACCCTATTGCTAAGGCGATCGCTTATGCTAAAAATGGGATTTGGTACGAGACTCTTGCTACTCTAGCCGAAATGCGGCGTCTCGCACCCGATGATTCGCGGCTGACGACCGAGTGGACGCAATTGTTGCAATCCCAAGGACTAGAATCGATTGCTACTCAACCGCTAGTTCAGTCTTTTTAATAACGACTCTTCACCAATCGATGCTGAGTGTTTGCACAGTCAATTCTTCAATTCTTCAATTCTTCAATGCAGTAACCGAAAGCAGCCAGGGTACAAGCCCCCGTCTTTATACTGGCACTACCCAAAAATAGTGTCCGAGGATTGATGCGTGAGGTCGCTTTCTTCAATTCTTCAATCCAAAATCCAAAATCTAAAATCTAAAATCGATTGATGGCTAATAACTTTCCGACAATTCTAGCTCTTGATTTTGACGGTGTGATTTGTGACGGACTAATCGAATATTTTCAAACAGCTTGGCGTACCTACTGTCAAATTTGGAAACCAGTCGAAACCGTGGCCGATCCAGATTTAGCTTTGAGTTTTTACCGAGTGCGGCCCGCCATCGAAACAGGTTGGGAAATGCCGCTGCTGATCCGCGCACTGCTGACAGGGATTTCCCCAGAGGAAATTTTGCTGGAGTGGCCTAATATTGTACCGTATTTATTGACAGAAAATAATTTAAAAGCGCAGTCTGTCGGCGCTATGTTAGACGGATTGCGCGATAATTGGATTGCTGAGGATTTAGCTGGATGGCTGTCTTTGCACCGCTTTTATCCAGGGGTAGCCGATCGCTTGCATTCCTTGCAGGAGAGCTCGGTAAAAGTGGCGATCGTCACTACGAAGGAAGGCCGTTTTGTGCGGGAACTTTTGCAGCTAGCAGGCGTACAAATGCCGTCGGAGTTGATTTTCGGCAAGGAATACAACAAGCCGAAGCACCAAATTTTGCGGGAATTTTTGGCCGCGTCTGGCAAAGATTCGACTATTTGGTTTGTGGAAGATAGGTTAAAAACTTTGCTGTCGGTGAAGCAGCAGCCGGATTTATCTCAGGTGAGGTTATTTTTGGCTGATTGGGGTTACAATACTTTGGCAGAACGGGAATCTGTGGCTCAAAATCCACCAGTTCAATTGCTTTCTCTGTCGCAGTTTGCCGGAGATTTTGCCGATTGGCTGCCGATCGACTGTTGATGTTAGATTTGTTTGCAGGTGTGATTTTTTTCGCTTTTCAGAGTCAAAAAAATCACAAAATTTTACATCTTTTTTGTTGACTTTTGAGGCGTTGGCATGGTATTTTAATATAATGGGATGGTTGCAAAAATATTATTTTTGCAACCATCCCATTATAAGATATATAATAACAGGAATTGCAGAAAAAAGCAAGCAGCTCGAAAAAAAAAATTGATTTTTTTTATACAGTCTTGGAGGTACTATTGACCTGAAAAACCAGTTTTTTTACAGTTTGTTCGGGCTGCAAGGAAGTATTTTAGTTGATTAAACCCAGTTAATGACAAAAAAGCAAGCTTCTGAACCCAAAATTTGAAAAGTGTTTTGATAATTTCTCAGATGGAAAGCTTTCTAATATTGAGACTTAAAACTAATGCTCGATTTAACTAAAGCAGCCAAGGCAATGCAGGGAATGAGCCAACATTTGAATGTGGAAGCTCACGCGGCTCGCCAACGTTTGGAAGTGGCTCAGAATTTGCTGGTAAAGGCTGCTGCAGAACAGGAAAAATTGGTGGAATTGCAAGAGAACTGGCGCGATCGCACTTTATTCAATGCTGCAACGCCGATCGAGCCCTTAGACGATCGCACCTACATCACCGCACCCCCCGCAGCTCACACAGTCTTTGCCACAGACGGATCGCAAATTTCCCCCAACCATCACGAAATAGCCTACTGCTACCTGCTAAACGTCGGCACAGTCATGCTGCACTACGGACAAAGCCGCCACCCAGTTTTAGACAGCGTGCCCGAAGTTTTCTACAAACCCGAAGACTTGTACGGTTCGCGGCAGTGGGGAATTAGAACCGAAGAATGGATGGGATACCGGCGGACTGTTTCCGAAGCAATTGCCTTAGCAGAAATGGGCTGCAATTGGGCAAAAGTTAACGACAATAAATTGCCCGCGCCAGCTTTAGCAATGGTAGACGGTTCCCTGATTTATTGGTTTTTGGAACAGTTACCCACCGAAGCGCGCGATCGAATTTTGCAGCCAATTTTAGAAGCTTGGGACAAATTGCGTTTAGCAGGAATTCCCCTGTTAGGATACTTAAGCGCTTCTCGCAGCAGCGAAAGCTTATCTTTTTTGCGGTTTGAAGCTTGCACCCACGAAGTACCAGACTGCATGACAAACTGCCCGAACGTCGGATTTTCCGCCACCATTTCTTTCGACGAAAAAGCACCTTGTCAAGAATTTGAACCTTTGCGGGATGCCATCTTGTGGGCAACAATCCTGTCGCCCGGACAAAGAAGCCCTTTGTGGAAATCCCAAGCTCGAATTTTAGATTTGTACGGTCTTAATTCCGTCTGTTTCTGTTACGTTCACGTCGGCACAGAAATTGCTAGAATAGAAGTGCCGGAATGGGTAGCACAAGATACAGCACAGCTAGATTTAGCATTGGGAATGATGCTGGCTCAAGTACACAAAGGCGGCGGCTATCCGGTGACGCTAGCAGAAGCTCACAATCAAGCGGTAGTCACCGGGGGCGATCGATCTCGCTTTTTCGCTTTGTTAGAGCAGCAAATGATTAAAGCAGGCTTAAAAAATGTCGGAATTTCTTATAAGGAAACACGGAAGCGCGGCAGTATTGCTTAAAGCAATAAGTATAGCCGTTCTCAGAAAGATGAGGTACGTAGTTGGGCTTTAGCCCTCTTAGTTTCAGTGGTTATATAGCAATCCTTGCAGGAGTCGTTAATTTTTTACCCCACCCCAGCCCTCCCCTTAGTAAGGGGAGGGAGTAAGAAATTCACAAATGATTTAGGATCGCTATATAGCAATTCTTGCAGGAGTCGTAAAATTTTTACCCCACCCCAACCCTCCCCTTATCAAGGGGAGGGAGTAAGAAATTCACAAATGATTTAGGATTGCTATATAATCTGTCAATCATACCTCACCACGCTTGAGAAAGGCTATAGAGTAGTCTTGGACGCAGAAACCGGGTTTTTATGGAAATACTGCATTTGAGCCTTTAACACTGATAAACAAGCCGATTTTATTGGTATTGATGCGTAAGTTATGTAGAGTTAAAATAGAGTTAAAAATGTTATATAGCCTTTCTCAAAAAGATGAGGTATGATTGATAGATTATATAACCACTTAAACGTATAGGGCTCGCATCCCAACTACTTACCTCATCTTTCTGAGAACCGCTATATGCCAATAGAATTAATTATCTTAATTGCTTCCTTACTTGTGTCTTTTCTGGTGTTTAATTGGGCTTTTAAAGTGTTGAAAGCCAGCATCGGGACAGCGATTGCTTTAGCAGCAATTGTGCTGGCGATGCAGTTATTGTTTGGCATCGGGCCAAACCAGCTTTTCCAGCATATAATTCACTTGCCGGAAACCCTGGGGAAAATGCTTTCGGGCAAGTGATACGATTTTAGATTTTAGATTTTAGATTTTAGATTCTTTTAGATACCCGACTTCTTCAAGAAGTCGGGTATCTGGGTATTCCGATAATTTTCCTTCTTCCTTCTTCCCTCTTCCTTCTTCCTTCTTCCTTCAGATATTAACTTCCCAGCATTTGCAACTTGTACAAACTGGCATACAAACCTTCTAGCTGCAACAATTCTTCGTGGCTGCCAGACTCTACTAATTGCCCGCGTTTGAGCACTAAAATACGATCGACATTTCGGATAGTCGAGAGCCTGTGCGCGATAATTATCGCCGTTCTGTCCGCCATCAAACGCTCTAAAGCTTCTTGAATTAAAGCTTCCGTCCCCACATCCAAACTAGCAGTTGCCTCGTCTAGAACTAAAATACTGGGATTGCGAATGGCGGCGCGAGCAAACGCTAATAATTGCTTTTGTCCCCCCGAAAGATTGGTTCCCCGTTCCCGCAATTGCGTGTCATAACCTTGAGGCAACTGTTCGATTAAACGGGCAACATTGGTCTTTTCTGCTGCTGCTTGAATTTCCTCAATCGAGTAACTTTCTCCCAGGCTGATATTGCTCTTCACGTCACCAGCAAATAGAAATCCATCTTGGATAATCACGCCTATGTGCCTGCGTAACTCTGCTTGAGGCAAATCCCGAATATCCACATTATTAACCAGAATCCGCCCTTTACTAGGTTCGTAAAGGCGGCACAGGAGACGGATAATCGAACTTTTGCCCGCACCGGTGGGGCCGACTAATGCTACTTTTTCGCCGGATTTGATGGTGAAATTGAGGTTTTGCAGGACGTATTCGTTTTCTTTGTACGCAAACCACACGTTGTCAAATTGGATTTCTCCCGATTCAGAATTCTGCGATTTGGCATTTTCTCCCCCCCTTCTGGGGTTCGGGGGGGGTGATTGGGGATTGTTAGCCAATAAACGATATTCGGAACTTGCTGGATTTTGATGGTTATCTGCCAATTCTCCAGCGAACGGAGACAAGTTGTAAGCCGTTGCCTCTGGATGTCCAGTTATCAACAACGGTGAATAACCTGCCCTTCTTCCTTCTTCCCTCTTCCGACTTCTATCGGACTTCTTCCCTCTCCCTTCTTCCTTATTCCCGCTAGTTGGATCTTTAATTTCAATGGGTTCGTTGAGAATATCGCTAATCCGTTCGACGGCGGTAAATCCTGCTTGAATTGCAGTGAATTTCTCAGCAAATTGCCGCAGCGGATCGAAGAGACGCTGAGCAAATAAAATGAATGCCGAGAGAGTACCGAAGTTAAGATTATCGGCTAAAACCCTTTGACCGCCCATCCACAAAACCCCTGCGATGGCAACTAAAGCAATCCATTCTAATGTCGCAGATACGGCTGAGTCATAAAAGATAGTTGTGTCAACGGCTTTAATGTACCGTTTATTGGTGACGCGAAACAATTCTGAGTTGAATCTTTCGCGGCGGAATAGCTGCACTACGCCAATACCAGTCAAGTTTTCTTGCAGTTGTGAATTAAGGTCTGAAAGTTCTTCTCTTGTAGTGTAATTTGCTATGCGATATTGGTTCTGGAAATAAACTATGACTGCGGTAATTGGTATCATCATCAGCACCAACATTAAAGCTAGTTGCCACTGCATGGTAAACATGAAAATGGCAATTACTAAAATAGAAAATAAATCGCTGACAATGCCGATCGCCCCTGAAGAGAAAACCTCTCCCAAAGCTTCTACATCGCTGGTGAGGCGAGTCATCAGTTTACCGACCGGAGTGCGATCGAAAAATCTCACTGCTAGCGATGTGACGTGGGCGAACAAATCATTTCTAATATCTGTAGTAATTATTTGCCCTACTTTGGTGACTAAATAGCCTTGAACTGATTGCAATGCCAATCTAAGTGTTATAGTTAGCATGAGCAAAATAGCCAAAATATTCAATGCAGCAGATAAAGGCAATCCCCGCAAGAATTCGTAGGTAGGTTCCGAGCGAATTACCGAAATTGCCTGTCCGATGAGAATGGGTTGAATTGCTCCTGAGACTGCTAGCGGTATTAATAGTGCGATCGAAATAATCAGCAAGCGTTTGCTGCGGGTTGCGTAAGATGCCAACCTCAGAAATAACCGCCAGTCTGTTTCCTGGCCGGATTTGTTTTTGGTGTCTGCTACTGGTGAGGAAGTTGTCATCCGATTTTAGATTTTAGATTTTAGATTTTAGATTGCAGAAGCTGTTATGCTACTAAATTTGGGGGCTTTTGCTGAGGATATCGAGCTTGTTTTTCGCTGCGCGGCTTGTAGGGCGGACGGGCGAGATCAGTTAGCTCAGCTTTGAGCAAAAAAGCTGTACAATATATCCAACTCACAATTGTAGCAAATAGAGTCAGTTAAATTAGGAAACCTTCTACAGCTCTAGCAAATTATCGCTCCCGACAGCACTCACTCGCCCATATTTATTACAACAGCGGATATCCGCTACTTGCCACTTTATGCCTTTAGAGATAGAGTTCGCCACTGGTTTTATTTGCTGGATCAAATGCTGGATTTTCAAAATGCAGTTCACTGCATTGAAGAGATTGATTTTACATTGAACCGTTGCCCCAAGGAAAGTGTATTAGACTTTTTGCTAATAAATTATGCACGAAATAGAGACAGCCCGATTGTATCTGAGACAATTTACGCCAAATGACTTAGACGATCTGTACCGCATCTACAGCGATTCAGAAGTGATGAAGTATCTGAATGAAGGCGTCAGAAATAGAGAAGAAACAGCAGCAGATTTATTTCAGATAATCGCAGATTGGGAAAAACACGCTTTCGGTTTGTGGGCTGTTGTCAATAAAGAAAATAACCAATTGATCGGCGACGGGGGGCTTCGGTTCTTAGGCAAAACACCTGAAGTAGAAGTCGGTTACGTGTTAGCAAAAGCCTATTGGGGGAAAGGTTTAGCATCTGAAGTTGCAGCGGCTAGCCTCAAGTATGGATTTGAAGTATTGAAACTAGAAAAAATGGGAGCTGTTGCACATACCGAAAACCTCGCCTCGCGGCGGGTAATGGAAAAAGTGGGGATGAGATACCAGCATAACCTCGACCATTCCGATCGAGTATATTATTCAATCTCGCGACAAATCTACCAGTCAAAAGTAGTTGAGTTGAGTTGAGAAAGGAAATCCCACCACTATTTTTGTAGCAAGACTTATCAAAACTGGTATCATAATCTAGTGGTAGAAATTATATTAATCATGCAAGAAATAGAGACAGCCCGATTGTATCTGAGACAATTTACGCCAGACGACTTAGATGAGCTGTACCGCATCTACAGTGATGTAGAAATAATGAAATACTTGAGAGGAGTTAAAACTAGAGAAGAAACAGAAATCGCCCTTCATACCATGCTCAAAAGTTGGGAAGAAAACAACTTCGGAATGTGGGCTTTAGTACATAAAATAGACCGTAAAATGATTGGTCGCTGCGGACTGGTTTTTCTGGACAAGACACCGGAAGTTGAGCTAGGCTATACCCTCGACAAAGTTTATTGGAATCAAGGATTGGCGACCGAAGCATCTTTGGCTAGTCTAAACTATGGATTTCAAATATTAAATTTGGAGAGAATAGTTGCGATCGCCCTCCCAGAAAATATAACCTCCCAGCGGCTGATGCAGAAAGTTGGCATGAAATATGAAAAAAATGCTCATTATTACGAAACTGATGTAGTATATTATTCTATCTCGCGAGAAAGTTACCAGTCAAAAGTAGTTTTGTAGGGTGCGCTAGGCGCACCTTACTGCATTTAAATTACTCGGGTCGCAAAGTGGCATTCTTGTCGGCTGACAACTACGAAGTCCTTTGCAATTGCTTGTTAACTTTTTGAATTTTCTTAGCAAAATACTCTTGTCTGTGTCCCAATCTTTTAGCCACGTCCAACCCTTTTTGATAGGATTCCAAAGCTTTATCGTAAGCCTTCATCTCCTGATAAACTTGACCGAGATTGTCGTAAGCACTCATCAATCCGTAGAAATTGTAAGCCCGCTCTTCTAACAGCAACTGCATTTGATAAATCCGTAAAGTCGGCTCCCACTGCTTTTGCGATCGATAAAGCAAAGCTAATTTCTCCAAAGCTTCACTAGCTTGGGCATACTGTTGAATGGGGACGGCTAAATTGTAGGCTTCCTGATAGTATTGAGCTGCTAAATTGATTTGACCTATGGTTTGGTAATCGCTGGCGATCGCAATTTTGAGCGGTGGTATAGCGCTCGGATTTTGCAGGTTGACATACACTGATGCTAGCTTTTCCCTGGCTGCGATCGCCTTTAGGGGTTGTTTCGACTGCTGGTAAACGTAGGCCAACTGTCTCAGAGTATCTACCTCAGTTGGAGGAGTTACAGGCTGCGGCGGCGCGCCGTTTCCCGCAACAACAGCAGAATTTTGCACAGCAGAATTAGCAGCAAATAAAGCGCGGTTTTCCTGAATTAAAGTAGCCAATTCCTCATACACCGGAGCCGCTTTATCGTAACTCAACCAATTGATGTGAATTAGCCCGATCGCCTTCAAAATCTGACCTTGAGCCAATATATCTTGGTTTTGGCGCGCATTTTCGAGAATTTCTTGGTAAACTTCTACAGTCGGGCCTTTAGCGCGCACCTGCTGAAAAGCCGCAGCGAAGGCGGGGAGCAACTCAGTATTCAGTGGTACTTGGGATTTGACTTGTTTTTGAATTGCTTGCAACCGTTTAGTAATAAGCTGTAATTCGAGGTTTCTACCGTTACTCCAAGCAACACTTCCCACCCGACTCAAAGCAGCAATTTCCGCCGCCGGGCCCAGATACCTCCGCAGCCGCAATTCTCGGAACCAAATATCAAAAGCACCAACCCCATCTCCAGCTTGCAGTTTAGCGACTGCTTCTAAGTTTAACTCCTCCAAAGCCGCTGTCAGTTCCTCCCGCTGAGTGCTGCTCAAAGATTCATTAGCGGGAGCTAGGGGATCGGGTGTGGTAATTTCTAGAGGATTAGGAGAAAATTGATCGAGGCCTGGTGGATTAGTTTGGGCGCTAGCAATAGAACCAGCACACAGCCACAAAAAAAGCAAGCACCCAATTGGCACAGAACTTCTCATTCTCAAAATTTGGTTGCCGCGATTCGGCAGCCCTGCGCGAAACATCAAATTTTGCATATCTACAAAACGGTATAAATTATGTTACAAAGATGGCACAAAAGCAAACTGTTCAACAAGAGCAGCAAAATAAAAATTACCACACTGAGCAATTCTTTTGATTTAAAGGCGTTGGGCGATCCTCTTCGAGGGCTTCGCCAACGTATTTTGCGCTTATTCAGTTTAGCCCTAATTCTCTTAACTGTTTGCACGGCTTGCGCCCCCCCTCCCGCCGTTGCTAGAGACCGCTCTTTTCCAGAAATGTCCCTAGAATTTTTGGGCGAGTACCAATTGCCAAAAATCAATTTTGAAGGAGTACCAGTCGGCGGTTTGTCAGGAATTACCTACGACCCCAAAGGTATTAGTGCAGCCACTTCCAAAGCTTATCGCTTTTACGCTCTTTCCGACGACCCCAGCGAAAACGGAGAAGCCAGATTTTACAGTCTCAGACTCGACCTCAAATCAAGCGACCCAGCAAATATTCGCCTGAAAAAAGTTGCCGTTGAAGGCGTTACCTCCCTCAAAAAAGCAGACGGTGAAACCTTCTCTTGGGGTTCCATCAATCCCGAAGGCATCGCCCTTTCTCCCCGCAACTCAGTATTTGTCGCCAGCGAAGGCGTTACTCATGTTGGCATTCCTCCTTTTCTCGGTGAATTTGACCTCAAAACAGGGCAAATGCGGGGAAATTTGCCGATACCAAAGCGCTACATTCCCGATGCCAGCGATGAAAAACAGCAGCAAGGAGTGGTGGACAATTTAGGTTTTGAATCTTTAACCATCGACCCAGAAACCTTTAGTCCGGGCGGTCTCGATCCGTTTCGTTTGTTCGCAGCTACGGAAGCGCCGTTAATGCAAGATTTAGACCCCGAACAGGCAAGCAAAATCCGTATTTTACATTATATCATCGTCGATAAAACGCCGCAATTAGTCTCTGAAAATCTTTACAAGCTCGACCAAGTTCCCCTGACTATTTTGAACGGCTTAACAGAATTAGTAACTGTCGGCGGCGGTCAGATTCTGAGTTTAGAACGTTCTTTTGGGCTGTCGGGATACAGCGCTAGGATTTATCAAGTAGCGTTTGGGGCGGCTACAGATACTTCGAGAATCGGGAGTTTTAAAGGGCAATTACCAACGGTCGAACCTGTTAAGAAAAAGTTGCTGCTAGACTTAAGCGAACTCGGAATTCCGCTGTACAATTTAGAGGGGATGACCCTCGGACCGCGCTTGCCAGATGGCAGCCAGAGTCTAGTTTTGGTCAGCGACGACAATTTTGATGAAGCGCAAAAAACTCAGTTTATTTTGTTGAGTTTGAAGGGCCAAGGTTAGGTTTGAAGGGCGGGCTATAAGCCCACCCACAAGAAGCAAAATTATTATTTGTGAAACAAGCCGGAAAGCCTGTTTAGGAAAACCGTACAAAAAAATTAACTCTTTGTGGAACAGGCATCTTGCCTGTTCATAAAAAAGTTATAGCCTTTCTCAAGCGTGGTGAGGTATGATTGATAGATTATATAACCACTTAAAGTAAGAGGGCTAAAGCCCAACTACGTACCTCATCTTTCGCTAGATCCGCTATAAATCAAATTTATCCATCTAGAAAATTAACTCTTTGTGGAACAGGCATCTTGCCTGTTCATAAAAAAGTTAAATCAAATTTATCCACCTATAAAACACCCTAATCATGCCAATTCGCAACACTTTGCACTTGCCAGACATCGAACTTTCATACCTAGAATGGCAGCCAGACAGAGGGCTAGAAAAAGTTCCGCGTTTGCTGCTACTGCACGGTTTAGCAGATAGTGCGTGTGTCTGGACTAGCTTGGGCAATTACTTGTCTAACCGCTATCATATTGTAGCGCCAGATATGCGCGGTCACGGAGAGAGTAGCAAACCGAAAACAGGCTATACTTTTAAAAGTGCGATCGCAGATTTAGAAGCTTTGATGGCACATCTCAACTGGCCAGACGCCCACATTTTAGGACATTCTTGGACTGGAAAACTAGCACCGATTTGGGCGAGGCAAAACCCCGATCGCTTTTGCAGTATGATTTTAGTAGACCCCATCTTCATCACCAAACTGCCCGCTGCGATGAAACTCACCCTGCCAATTGTTTACCGAAAATTAGACTGTCTCAAATGTGTGGGCCCGTTTGCGACTTTATCCCAAGCAGAAGCAGCAGCAAAACAATCGGGAGAATACGCAGATTGGAGTGAAGTGCAGGAAAGGGTATTCCAACAGCAAATCGAACAAAAATCGGACGGAACTTGGGGCAGTAAATTTGCGATTGCAGCCAGAAATCAGATATTTGCAGAAGTGATAAAAGTTGCCGGTTTAACAGAAAATATTGATATCGAGACTTTGTTCGTACAGCCGGAAAAAGGCGTAAATCGCATGGCTTGGCAAATGCAGCCATACAAGAGATACTTAAAAAATCTTACCGTTGCAAAAGTACCGGGGAATCACTGGTCTTTTTTAACTGAACCGGAAACTTTTAATCAAACTGTGGCAGATTTTTTAGAGGGTACAAGACAGTGAATGTAGAAATTATCGCACATCGGGGATTTTCGGCGATCGCCCCGGAGAATACTTTAGCAGCTTTTGAACTGGCGATCGCCCGCGGAGCTCATTCGATCGAATTTGACATCCAGCTATCCGCCGACAACGTACCAGTGATTTTTCACGATGCAACACTGGATAGAATCACTGGAGTTTCTGGCAAAGTTAGGGAAAAAACTCTGTCTGAATTGCAAACACTTAATGCGGGAAAATGGTTTAGCGATGAATTTTCACAAGAAAAAATTCCTACCTTAAAAGAATCATTAGCTATCCTCAAAAATGTTGACAAATTTCTTTACTTTGATGTCAAACCTCACTGCGAGTGGTCTGATTCAGATGTGGCGGATTTTGTCAATACTCTGAGGGGCGAAAACATCCAACATAAATGCGTTATTACTTCCTTTAACGATGGATTTCTGGAACAAGTGCGGCGGCTATCTGGCGATTTGGCGATCGGACACATTGTTGCTAATCTAGAAGCTTACAAAACTCAATTAGCTCAAGCTGTGGCGCATCGGGATAATTTGATTAGCAGTCTGTATCGCGTGTTGCTGGAAAACCCCGCACTCATTCAAGAAAGCCGGAGTCAGGGTGTTGACATTGTGGCCTGGACGGTGGACGATCGAGCGGATATGCAAATGTTAATTGATTTGGGTATAATGCGGATAGTCACTAATTGTTTGATATGATTTTTTTAACCGCAGATGAAGGCAGATTAACGCAGATTAACGCAGATAAGAGATGAATTACTTTCGCAAAAGCATCCACGAAATGTCTGGCTACGTGCCAGGGGAACAGCCACCGCTAGGCACAAAAATTATTAAACTAAATTCTAATGAAAATCCGTATCCGCCTTCTCCCAAAGCTTTAAAAGTGCTTCAGGAAATAGGCGGAGAAATGCTGCGCCGCTATCCAGATCCCACTGGCAAAAGTTTTCGCATTGCTGCTAGTAAAGTGTTTGGAGTACCTGACGATTGGATTGTTGTAGGTAACGGCAGCGACGATTTATTAAACTTGATAGTTCGCGCTGTGGGCGAAGCCGGGAAACCAGTTGTTTGTCCCGCGCCTACCTATGTATTGTACCGCACTTTGGCAGCAATTCAAGATGCAGAATTTGTTGAAGTTCCTTATCCCGACGACTACAAGTTACCAGTCGATTCGCTAATAGCAGCCCAGGGTGCAGTGACATTTATAGCTTCGCCAAACAGTCCATCGGGAACAGCCATATCTGTTGCAGATTTGGAGAAATTGGCTAAAGAGTTATCGGGCATTCTTGTCATCGACGAAGCTTATGTAGATTTCGCCGAAGAAAATGCTTTGGAATTGACAAAAAAGTACAGTAATGTTATTATTTTGAGGACGCTTTCAAAAGGTTATTCCCTGGCAGGATTGAGGCTGGGTTTTGGCATAGCAAATCCGGTGCTGCTGGCAGAATTAAATAAAATCAAAGACAGCTATAATGTGGATGCTTTAGCCTATGCAGTGGGGGCTGCTGCGATCGCCGATCGAGACCACAAAACAGCCAACGCCGAAAAGATTAAGGCTTCGCGAGCAAAACTAGCCGTTAGTTTCAAGGAATTAGGCTTTGACGTTTGGCCCTCGCAAACCAACTTTTTGTTAGTTAGGCCACCAAACGGCGATGCAGAAAGAATTTATCAAACGCTGAAAGTACGGGGAATATTGATTCGATACTTCAATCAGCCGCGATTGGAAGACAAATTGCGGATTAGTGTAGGTACGGAGGAACAGAATCAAATACTGGTTAAAACTTTGAAAGAAATTCTCTAAATAACGATCGCACTAAAATTAGTTTGTAATGAGGAATGCAAGTCCTCAAAATTTTATGATATGAGGACTTGTATTCCTCACTACAAACAGCTTGATTACGGATAATTATTAGGATTGTCGAAGGCAATGCCTTCTGACTGAGCAATATCCAGCAATCGGTTGTCCGCCGAAACAAAAATTAGTCGAGTTTCTGGCACTGACAGGAGTAGAGTTTTAACGTACAAACCAGACGCCAACTGCACAGCATCATAAGCGCGCAAAGGGTATTGCACAACCAATTGACCTGCACTTTCAATCAACGCTTGGTCAACTTCAATGATTCGATACTTAGTCTCGAATTCATTGCGAAACTTTTGCAAAATTATGTCAAGTTCACCAGCAGACATACTTCCCTCCCGCTGACGGCGCGACAAGGCGCTGTGTAACTCCACCCATGTAATCTGGCTAATAGTTAAATCGTTATTTGCAGCCACATCAGTAATCGATTGAATCCAATTACTCCCTGTTTCAGGCACGTAACCTTTGACCAAAGCACTGGTATCTAGAAAATAAGTATTTACCACGGGCCACGATCCTCTATAACTATTTCCGAGACAGGTGTCCCCGGCCTTCCCTTCAGTTCTTCAAACAGTTCGCGCCATTTCTCTTCACGTCGTGCTAATTCAACAGGATCGAGCTTACCCTGTTTCTTTGGCAAACGCACCAATCCCCGTTCATCCATCAACTTAATCGCCTTTTCGCGATCGCCCTTGAGTTCTTCCTGCGAAACTTCCGCTACAATTGTGATTTGCACAGTTTCCCCATCATTCAATGACAAAGGACTCAGGGGACGAAAAACCCCGTTTTCGTAGATAGCAGTAATAGTTTCTGGCATAATTAGCCTCTTAATTAAATGCTTTGACTTATTGTACTTCTTTTAGAGTTTTCAGTAGGGTGCGTCAATCGATTTTAGATTTTAGATTTTAGATTTTAGATGCGACCCCACGGATAAATGCTCTTTCTTGAGGATTTTCGATTTTCGATTTTGGATTGATTCCACGGATAAATGCGGGGGCTTGTACCACCTTTGAAATTATTGGTCAGTTGTGATTATTTTTGCTCCAAACAAACAATCTCGGAACTGACGCACCTGACAACAAATGGTGCGTCAGAATAATACTTTCGGCGCGGATTTAAAATCTCAAAACTGACGCACCCTACCACTGATATCATCAGTCATTCCCGATTCTTTAATCGAAAATCCCAAATCTAAAATCTAAAATCGTCTTACTTCGTTGCCACCACAGCCAAATTCCAAGCCAAGCGCTTCATCAAAGGCAACTTTTTCAAAAATCCATCCAACTCTTCTAACCGAGAGTATTCCGGTTTCAATCTCTCTTGTTCAATGATAATCTTTTTCCAATAACGCTCCTCATTGGGATGCACTTTTTCAATCAAATAAAAGCGCAAAAAAATCCAAAGCGATATCAGCCAAAAGGTATCGTAAGCCGTCTCCGAAAACAAAGACTTGACAAAATTTACAATATTAATATCCAAAGGAGTTTCATCCTCCGTCCGCACCTCAGTCGCCATCCTGCGGTAAACATTAATCACCGGATTGTGCTTCATCGGGTCCCAAAAACAAGCTTTGCCGCCGGGTTTCAGCACGCGGTGCATTTCGCGAATTGCCTTGGATGGTTCCGGTAAATGGTGCAACAAATTAGAAGCATAAACAATATCAAAACTGTTGTCCGGGAAATCCATAGCCATTGCATTCACCGTGCAGCCGTCTATTTGGACGCCGTTTTTCTCAGCTAATTTCATGGCAACTTCTACCATGCCCTGAGAATAGTCGGCAGCCACACAATGCGCGCCTTTTTTAGCAAAATAAACGCTGTTTTCTCCCGCGCCGCAGCCTAAATCTAAGAGGCGTTTGCCTGTAATATCGCCCATTTGCTGGACGATAAATCTATTTTCTGGGGCGGTGCAAGCTTCAAAGTAATCATTGACTCGAATGCCGTCAATATCGATTGTGGATGCCCAAGCATCGTGGAATTGTCGCTCTTTTTTTAAAGTTTCTTCTTGCATTTTTCAAGAGTTGGTTATTAGTAAAAAAAAGTAATTTTAAACCGCAGATGAACGCGGATTAACGCAGATTTCTTGAGATATATCTGCTGTTATGTGCGTTCGTCTGCGGTTTGTTTCAAGAAAAATGGCTGACAGTAAATTTATCAGCGCTGTGCTTTTGCAACAACTTGATTTCCGATCGCAGTTGGCTGTTGGGAGGATTTTTCTTCAGCACTATGCTGCAATGCCTGATACAGCCGATTTAAAGCGCTGATGTAAGCTTCTGCGGAGGCTACGATAATGTCGGTATTTGCCGAGTGACCGGAAAATACTTTGCCTTCGTGGCGCAAGCGAATTGTTACTTCGCCGATCGCATCTATGCCTGCTGTTACCGACTGTACAGAAAACTCGATCAACTCGTTCGGGACATTGACAACTCGGTTAATTGCCCTGTAAATCGCATCCACAGGCCCGGTGCCGATCGCAGCATCGGTCAATTCTTCGCCCGCCGGATTCCGCACAGTGACAGTTGCTGTCGGGCGAGATTTGTCGCCGCAGGAAACTTGCACCAATTCTAACCGGAATAGTTCGGGTGCTTGGTGCGCTTCGTTGTTGGCGATCGCCTCTAAATCCCAATCAGTAATCTCTTTTTTCTTGTCTGCCAAATCTTTGAACTTGACAAAAGCCTTATTTAGCTCATCGTCTGCCATTTCAAAACCCAACTCTTTCAAGCGAGTGTGGAAAGCGTGGCGCCCCGACAATTTGCCCAAGACGATTTGATTTTCCGTCAAGCCGATCGACTCAGCGTCCATAATCTCGTATGTCCGCTTATTTTTGAGCACTCCGTCTTGGTGAATTCCCGACTCGTGAGCGAAAGCATTTGCTCCCACAATCGCCTTATTTGGCTGCACCAACATCCCCGTCAAATTGGAAACCAAGCGGGAAGTTTTGTAAATTTGGCGCGAGTCAATATTTGTCAGCGGTTCCTCAGAATCCGCAGCCCGGCCCAAGAACGGATTATAATATTGGCGCCGCACGTAAAGCGCCATTACCAACTCTTCCAAAGCTGCATTTCCCGCCCGTTCGCCAATCCCGTTAATCGTGCATTCTAACTGTCTGGCGCCATTTTTCACGGCTTCCAAAAAGTTAGCAACAGCCAATCCTAAGTCATTGTGACCGTGAACCGAAATAATTGCGCGATCGATATTCGGAACATTTTCCTTAATTCCCCGAATCAAAGCCCCAAACTCGCTCGGAGTCGTGTAGCCTACAGTATCGGGAATATTCACAGTAGTCGCACCCGCTGCGATCGCCCGTTCCAGAACCTGATACAAAAACTCCGGTTCCGATCGGCAAGCATCTTCCGGCGAAAACTCCACATCATCCACAAAAGACTTAGCGTAAGCCACCATTTCCGGCACAATTTCCAGAACTTCAGCCCGCGTCTTTTTCAGCTTATACTCCAAGTGAATATCAGACGTAGCCAGAAACGTATGAATTCGCGCATTGGCTGCTGGTTTCAGAGCCTCGGCTGCTGTTTTAATATCTTCCTTTCTCGCCCTCGCTAAACCGCAAATTGTCGGCCCATTTTCTGTGCCAACCGCTCGGGCTATTTTTTGGACTGCCTCGAAATCTCCCGTGCTGGTGAAAGGGAAACCCGCTTCAATCACATCCACGCCCAATCTCGCTAACTGGCGGGCGATCGTCAGCTTTTCATCCACATTCAGAGATGCACCCGGAGATTGTTCTCCGTCGCGCAAAGTCGTATCGAAAATAATAATCCGGTCTTGACTTGGTTGAGTTTTCATAGCTCTAAAAAAGTGTTTTCCTGATTGTTACTTGTCCGTTTTTCTTGATTTTTAGCCTCCAGTCAGTCGATTTTAGATTTTAGATTTTAGATTTTAGATTTACTCCACAGATGAATCTGGGAACTTTAACCTTAGTCTAAAATTTTGGGCTACTGGCGGCTCCTATCGGAAAGCAAGTATGCGTTTTTGGGCGGGGGCACCAGTCCGGTGATTCGCGCCAATAACGAATAATTAATAACCCATAACCCATAACCCATAACTAATGACTAATAACTGCTGACTACTGACTAATAACTACTAACTACTGACTAATGACTAATAACTACTAACTACTGACTAATAATCCATCTTCTCGATATGTTCCCTAATTTCATTTAGGTCTATATACCTATCTGTAGCATTTCGTAACTCTCTAGCAATCATTCCTTCGGTTGATACCACAGTAATATGAGTATTTTTCGAGCGGAGCAGCTCGATCGCCCGCTCAAAATCCCCATCCCCGCTAAATAGCACCACTTGGTCGTATTGATCCACGGTATTAAACATATCAACCACAATCTCTATGTCTAAATTAGCCTTTTGAGAATATCTGCCCGAAGCATCATCGTAATATTCCTTAAGAATTTTAGTGCGAACCGTGTAACCCAGACTGATCAAAGCATCTCGAAATCCCCTTTGATCTTGGGGGTCTTTCAGACCCGTATACCAGAAAGCATTAATCAAGATGACATTCGGCTGCGAAGTTTTGAAATATTCGAGCACCCTGCGAGGATCAAAAAACCAGCCGTTCTTTTGTTGAGCGTAGAACATATTGTTCCCGTCCACAAAAATAGAAAGGCGGTTCATTAAGTTTGTCATAGAAACTTAGACCTAATAATTGTAGAAAGAAGTTAATCTAAATATCACATTTTAGCAACATGGAGCTAACTGAGGCAATAGATTAGACTTCAGAAAACTCCATCTCCCCAGTATTTCATATTTTCGGCTCTACCGCCAGAGGGTTATTTTAAACCTGCTTGCATTTGAGCGAGGGGCCCTCACAAACTATACGCCTAGAAACTCAATACCGGCTGCCGTTTCAAGGTTAATTGCGCCTTCAAACTACCGCCCTACCGCCCTACCGCCAAGCAGGCATACCGAAGCGCACAGCAGTAGATTTTGCTCCCCTGATTTCATAGCGCCGACTACCTCCGCTCAAGCCTTTTTGCTTTCAAGAGCCCAGCGGGCTAACTCTGTCCGGTTGTGCAGACCTGTTTTGCCGAGCATATTGCTGACGTGGCTTTCGATCGTGCGCTGGCTGACATTCATCACGTCTGCGATCTGGCGGTTTGCCATACCCTGCGCTAGCAACTGTACCACCTTTAACTCAGTGGGAGTCAATTCGACATTGCGGCGCGCCTTAATTTTTGGGCCGCTCTCCATACCGGGATTTGAGTGGCGAATCAAGCGGGATGCTGCTTTGAGAGAAGATTCCACTTGGGCTACCAGTTCTTCTGGTTCAAAAGGCTTGACTATATAAACGTCAGCCCCAGTGCTCAAGCCTTTTACTCGGTCTGAACTTTGACCTTTGGCGGACAAGAAAAGAACCGGAATCCAGCTAGTGCGAGGGTCTTCTCTGATGTGTTTGACTAAGGTGTAGCCGTCCATTTCCGGCATCATCACGTCGCAGATAATCAAGTCGGGAACTTCTTGTTCTAGTTTTTCCAGAGCGTCTCTGCCGTTTTCTGCTGTAATGACGTTGTAACCCCGAAACTCCAAGTAGTCCTTGACCAGCAAGATCAAGTTGGGGTCGTCGTCAACCAGCATCAGCCGTTTTTGTTCTCCTGAATTATTGTCCTTTGTCATGTTTATTCCCGCTAAAGTATCCCGCACACTTCCTTGTTTTCACTTCTGTTTTTTCGGTCAGTCCCCCGCCACCCGGCTGGGAGTGGAGGACGACGATCGACTGAAGGGATGGCGGTGAGGGAAAGCGGGGCGGGTATTACCGCTTTCCAACCTATAATCGACGGCTGTTTGTGAGTGTCTTGCGACCTGCAACGCAGCCCAAACGTGTAATCGAAGATCGCCCTGTCAAGATCGGCCTTGATTGATTGGAGATTCCATAACAGAGCGCAAGTTAAATATCTTTAATCTCGATCGGTTCAATTTCAGGTTAATGCCCCGGTTTTAAATGATACTTCTGATATAGAGAAATTTAAGCAGACTCCCTACTTACGTATTTAACTGTTTCTAGTGTAGTTTGGCAACCTGCTTAGTGTCTGCCACTGAGAAATTTTTGCACAAAATTTCACAGTTCCTCCGATCGATTTTTTTTACTGTACCTTTTGAGAAACACAAGGAACACGGGAAACCGCACAAGGAAGACAAGAACCTAACTACAGTTTTATTGAGCTGTAGCAGGTGCGATCGCCCGGACGCCAAACTGTCTCAAATTCTCACCCTTAACCTTAAATTTAACACTTTACCTATAATCCTGTAGCTTAAACCGCTATACTTAAATGTTTGGCTTCGCCTCAGCAGGCACAGGCAAAGGATGAGTCAAGAAAGCGTATTCTTGAACTACCTTTGAGTTTAGGAGATGTTCCTGAATAATTCTCTCAATGACAGGTGGAGTAACGTCGCGATACCACACTCCGTCTGGATAGACTACCATAATCGGCCCCGACGCGCACACTCGCAGGCAATTGGCTTTCGTGCGAAAAACGCAGGTTGGTCGAGTGGCACTCGGCTTGTCCAACCCCAATTCTTGCAAGCGTTTTTTTAAGTAATTCCAAGCCTCCAGACTGGCTTGCCGCGAGCAGCACTTGGGCACGGTTTGGTCGGCACAGATAAAAATATGCCGATCGATTCGATCGATTCCCAGGCTTTGTACGCAAGCGCTCAAGCCTTGGCTGCAAGATTCATCGTTATGTTCGAGCATTTTATTCATTCCTCAACAGTAATTGGTTAGCGATCGAAAGTCATCACCACAGCCCCCCTGCCTCCCGTCTCAACGGTAGGTTTTTGACAATTCAGAAATTTAGGGCAAGCAAGAGGCAAGTTTTAAACGCCTAACAAGTCGAAATCCGGGCTTGTTCGCGAATGGCTCTTTCCCCTTCTCCCTCTCTCCCTCTCTCCCTCTCTCTCCCTCTCCTTCGCTCCTGCTCATTCTCGGTTCGGGAACCCGTACTGACAACTAAGTTGCGATCGCCCCTGACAAAAGCTAAATTAGCACTCATGAGTCGAGAGTGCTAATATGTCAGTTGTAAGTAGTCCGCTGTTGCTTTCATCGTGACCCCTGACGACTGACTCACGACAATCTGTAATCTGGAGATTTTTTTATGGCAGCAGTATCACTGAGTGTTTCTACCGTTAAACCGTTAGGCGAGCGCGTGTTCGTGAAAATAAGCGCTAGCGAAGAAAAAACCGCCGGCGGCATCCTTCTGCCCGACACAGCTAAGGAAAAGCCCCAAGTAGGCGAAGTCGCGGCCGTGGGCCCCGGCAAGCGCAACGACGACGGCAGCCGCACTGAAATGGAAGTCAAAGTCGGCGACAAAGTTCTCTACTCGAAATACGCCGGCACCGACATCAAACTCGGCACCGACGAATACGTCTTGCTAGCCGAAAAAGACATTCTGGCGATCGTTAACTAATTAATCATCAGTCATCAGTCCTCAGTCATCAGTCATTAGTTTAAAGCGAACGCCGCCAAACAACTAATGACACGGGACAAATGACTAAAATCCATCATCCCCAATCCAAAATCTCAAACCCTCTCATCCCCAAAAACTATGGCTAAGCGTATCATCTACAACGAAAATGCACGTCGCGCCCTCGAACGCGGTATGGACATTCTGGCCGAAGCAGTGGCCGTAACCCTCGGCCCCAAAGGCCGCAACGTGGTTCTCGAAAAGAAATTCGGAGCTCCTCAAATCGTCAATGACGGTGTTACCATCGCCAAAGAAATCGAACTAGAAGACCACATTGAAAATACAGGCGTTGCCCTGATCCGTCAAGCAGCTTCCAAAACCAACGACGCAGCAGGCGACGGTACCACAACTGCTACCGTTTTGGCTCACGCAATGGTCAAAGAAGGCCTGCGGAACGTAGCAGCCGGCGCAAATGCGATCGCCCTCAAGCGCGGTGTTGACAAAGCAACCACGTTTTTGGTAGAAAAAATTGCCGAACACGCCAAACAAGTAGAAGATTCCAAAGCCATCGCTCAAGTCGGCTCCATCTCTGCTGGTAACGACGATGAAGTCGGTCAAATGATTGCCAGCGCAATGGACAAGGTGGGCAAAGAAGGCGTGATTTCCCTGGAAGAAGGGAAGTCTATGACCACCGAATTGGAAATCACCGAAGGGATGCGCTTCGACAAAGGCTACATTTCTCCCTATTTCGTCACCGACACCGAACGGATGGAAGCGATTCTAGAAGAACCTTTCATCTTGCTGACAGACAAGAAAATCGCTTTGGTACAAGATTTAGTACCAGTGCTCGAACAAGTAGCTCGTTCCGGCCGCCCGCTGTTGATCATTGCAGAAGACATTGAGAAAGAAGCTTTAGCTACCCTCGTTGTCAACAAACTGCGCGGTGTGTTGAACGTGACTGCTGTTAAAGCACCCGGTTTTGGCGATCGGCGCAAAGCCATGTTAGAAGATATCGCCGTATTGACCGGCGGTCAACTAATCACCGAAGACGCCGGTTTGAAACTGGAAAACACCAAGCTCGACATGATCGGCAAAGCCCGCCGCATCACCATCACCAAAGACAGCACCACAATTGTTGCCGAAGGTAACGAAGCCGCCGTCAAGTCCCGCTGCGAACAAATTCGCCGTCAAATGGACGAAACCGAGTCTTCCTACGACAAAGAGAAGCTGCAAGAACGTTTGGCCAAATTGGCTGGCGGCGTCGCAGTGATCAAAGTCGGCGCGGCTACCGAAACAGAAATGAAGGATCGCAAACTGCGTTTGGAAGATGCGATCAACGCTACCAAAGCTGCTGTTGAAGAAGGAATTGTCCCCGGTGGCGGTACAACTTTGGCTCACCTGACTCCTCAATTGGAAGAGTGGGCTAACAGCAGCCTGAAGGGCGAAGAGTTGACAGGTGCTTTGATTGTGGCACGGGCTCTGGCTGCTCCTCTGAAGCGGATTGCTGAAAATGCTGGTTTGAACGGCGCTGTGATTGCTGAGCGCGTCAAAGAAAAGCCGTTCAACGTCGGTTTCAACGCAGCGACAAATGAGTTTGTCGATTTGTTTGAAGCTGGTATCGTTGACCCCGCGAAGGTGACTCGTTCTGCTCTGCAAAACGCTGCATCTATTGCTGGTATGGTGCTGACAACCGAGTGCATCGTCGTTGACAAGCCTGAACCGAAGGATGGCGCTGCTGCTGCTGGCGCTGGCGGCGGCATGGGCGGCGGCGACTTCGATTACTAATTAATCGATCGTTTGATGGGGCGGGCTTTTGGGCCCGCCTTTTTAAGAGACAAAATTGCTGTTTCCTGATGGTGACAGCAATGTTTTTTTGGGGCTGACTAAACTGCTCTACCAGTGTAATAATACTGCTCTAACAGTATAATAATACTGCTTTACTGGTATAATGAAAACAGTGATTACCAGTCAAGCAATTAAATTGCAAGAGGTCAGGCCAATGTCAGCCACTATCACAATTAGCCCCAGCGAAATTCGGCAGATATTTCAGCCACGCACGTCCAGCGCTTCAAGGTTTTGGGAACTGGCTCAAAAAGCAAACAATTTAGCTGTAATCATTGAAGACCGTTGGGAAAAAATTCCTGGTGAAACGCAAGAATTACTCAAAGTTTTTGCCTATGCTTTTATTGAACCGCCTCAAGGAATTAAAGAGAGGTTGCTTAAATTTGTGGGGCTTTTTTCTTTGGCTATCGCTTTACCTTGGATTGTACTTAAAGGTGAACTCGATAGTGTTGTAGCTTATATTAACGCATTTAATAGACTTATTAATGCGATTTTGAGTGGAGTAGAACGGGAAGATATTGCTTATCAAAAAGCACTATCAGAAGCCCTGGAACAGACTTTTGCAGAGTTAGAAACTATCGAGGCGATGACAGCGGAGGAGGCCTGTGAACGGATCAGAGCAATTTCATATCAAGCTCTCGAAGAACTTTGATAAAACTCAGCAAAAACTAATCCGCGATCGCTATCGTAAAAATCAGGCAGGATTAGTAAAATTTGTCGAATTAATCCAAAAATTCCTCATAATTTTGAGTGTTGACCCCCGTCCTCGTCCACCGTTGGGACATTTAGAACCTTGGCCAAAAGGCAGTAGCCGTGAGGGTTTGGAATTTTGGAAGCTGGAGTTTAAAATGCCTCAGCTTCGCGGATCTGCGGAACAGGGGCGACTTATATATTTGTTAGATATTACAAAACAAGAAGTTGTGTTGCTGTGGATTTACACGCACGCAGAATTTGAAAAACGCCCACCGGAGCAGAATCTAAAGCGTTTATTACTGGAAATTATGGATAATTATGAAGTTTCAGATGAAAGTAAAAATTTAGACGACAGTGGAGACGGTGACACTGGAGAGGACAAAGTTGGAGAGAATAAATCAAATGACAGTTAAGGTGCATAATCAAAATGTGGCTTTTATTACCTTTGAATAACCACCCCCACCAATTATGAAACTTTACCACACTCCCATTTCCCCCAACTCCCGCCGCGTCTGGATCGCCCTTTTAGAAAAAAACCTCGACTTTGAATTAGTAGAAATCCACTTGGACGGCGATCACTTGCAGCCTGAGTTTGTCGCAATTAATCCTTTTCACCGCATCCCTGTTTTGGTCGATGATGACTTCACTGTCGTCGAGTCTCTAGCAATTCTTGACTATCTAGAAACGAAGTATCCCGAACCGGCAATGCTGCCAAAAGAACCGAAAGATTTGGCAGTTGTGAGGATGGTAGAATTGGTCACGGTTAACGAACTTCTACCGCAAATTTACCCGCTAAGCAGTGAAAAAATGGGCCGGGGAACTCCCCAACCGCAGGAAATCGCAAAGGCTAAGGAAAAAGTCAATACTGTGCTGACTTTCTTTGAATGCTTGCTGGACGATCGCCCTTTTTTCGCTAGCAACAGTGTCACGTTTGCCGAGTGCGTTGCCGGCACCGTCGTGCCCTTGCTAGCTTGGGTTGATGTGTCCCTAGACGGCTATCCAAAAATTCAAGCTTGGTGCGATCGCCTGCTTGCCCGTCCCTCATGGCAGCAAACTCAATTCACCGAGGCAGATTTGGCGGCTTTCGCATCTCGGAGACAAAAGTTTCTGGCACAATTACAAGCCTCATGAACAAATCCATTGTCAGGCGATCGCTCTTTTTCCTAGCTATTTTCGCCTGCATCCAAATTCCCATCCCAGCAATGGGGCAGCCCGCCGCCCGATCGAACTACGAAGCAATTAACGTCAAACAGTTCCTGGGCGATCGCAAAATTACCGTCTCCAATCCCAAAGATATCGCAGCAAAACTTTTTAGCAGCGACACAGAATCTGAAGGCCGAAAAAGCGACCAAATTTCAGTTGAATATCCCACGCGAGAAACAGCCGTAATTGTGCATACAGTCATCGGTTTAGCTGACGATTCTGTTGCCGGAATGCGGCACCGCATCGAACTCAGACTCAGACAAAATAAGTGGGAAATTGTCTGGATTGGCCGACAATCCAAGTGTCAACCAAATCGCGGACACCAAAATTGGGCAAGCGGCCTCTGTAGTTAAAAAAGCCGATCGGCTTTTTGCTTAAATTCATTCACCCCGCCTGCGTTGCCAGGAAAGAAGCTAGGACTTTACGCAACCGAAGGTCGAAAACAGAAGCTGAGAAATATCCGCTACCGCTGCTTCTTCCTGATAGAAATAAGTTATTCATGCGTAAGTCCAAGCAGTCTCTGTTGGGCATTGTTCCCTGGCTGCGCGACAATCTTAAAACTATTTTCGGTGTCGATCGCTCTTTTTGACTAAAAGAGCGATCGAATTCACAAGTTTACTTGCACATGATCAAATTTCCAGCCGATATGAATCCGGGCACAGGGGCTGAAATCTCAACCCAATTGCGATTTTCTCCATTCTTATCTTTCACTAACTGAAAATTCGGCACAAGCGTTACTTGACCGTTAGCCGGTACACCGCCTTTAACCGCAGAAGTCTTGGAAGGCTCGGTGCGGATAGCTAGACCCCTCGGCGCTACGCGAGGTTCTACTTGGCGGCACAGACTTACTGGACCCGTTGCAGGCGCTGGTGCGGGTGCAGGCGCTGGTGCGGGCGCTGGTGCTGGTGCGGGCGCTGGTGCTGGTGCGGGCGCTGGTGCGGGCGCTGGCGCTGGTGCGGGCGCTGGCGCTGGTGCGGGCGCTGGTGCGGGCGCTGGCGCTGGTGCGGGCGCTGGCGCGGGTGCTGGTGCTGGTGCTGGTGTTGCTGCGGGTGCGGGTGCGGGCGCTGGTGCGGGCGCTGGTGCAGGCGCTGGTGCGGGTGCGGGACTTGGGGCAGGAGTTTGACTAATTGTGCACGAACCTAAATTACTTTCGTCGTTGGGATATCCGCTAGCCACATACCCTTTGACGGGAGAGGTAATTTGAATCCAAAGGCGGCCGTCGGAGGCTTTAACAGAAGTAGCGCCTTGGGACAGCATGACCTGAGTGTTAAGTCCTACCCCGCCAACTCTAGGGGATTTGGGGTCTGGGTTCTGGCGAACCGTCAAACCTTCTTTGGGAGTGACTTTGCGGCAAAGGTTGCCAGCCTGGGCTATTTGAAAGGTGGCGCTATTTTCAAATGAAATATTTTCAGCGTCTTGACTGACAGTCGGTGTTGATGGGGCGGCAACACCGATCGCATTCGCTTGCAAATTTCCGGCTGCGATCGCGATCGCGCCTAGCAATGCAGCGGGCTTATTCCAGCAATTCAAGTTTTTCATCCGTTCAACTCCTCACTTAACCACAAACATTATCTTAATTGCAGGTCAATATAGCAAAAAAATCGATTTGTCTTCCACAAAAAAGCTTTATATAACTTTTTTATCGCCGCCAGTCAAGTTTTATTTATATTATTTAATGTTTGGTGAGTTGAGCGAAGACAAATAAAGCTGCTACGCCGATAAATGACTCATTACGGCAGAGCGGGGGAGAGAGAAGGCGAGAGTATGCGAGTCGGGGAATGGAAGAGCCCAAAAGTCAACATTCAAAAGTTAACAGTTTAAATGCGGGACAGTTTGCTAGGAATCCAAGTCATGTGTTGTCCGCCAATATCTTGTCAGGTGTTCGTTAAACCGTTTAGCTGTCAGTTGTTGGTGTTGAGTAATATGGGGCTACCTTTCAGGTGAATTCTTGGCAGCTTCGAGAGCGAGATTGTGCTGGAGATATCCCAAATTCTCAGTGACAGGCTATTGGCGCGATCGACCCCATCGTCGTAGTGGGCTGGCACAAGCCGGAGACAGTTCTTCGATCGCCCTCACATAACTCCACTGTCGATCGTACCTTATACCAATTTTAAACGAAATAACAGTATTCTTGTTCCCCCCAAGGCATCGGGGGGGTTAGGGGGGGCGAAGAGTGTTGCAGGATTTTAGAAAAATGGTATTACTTAAAATTGTGGCAAACAGCACCAATCGCTAGCATTGACCTGATGGCTGGCGTCAATTTGATAAAATCTTCCAAAACGGAAACTTATCGCCTTGAGACACAGTTGTGTGTTTCTGCCTAAAGCCGCCCCGCCATCAGCGACAGTTGCTGTAGCTGTTTGCAAACGGTTTTTTTCCTGTGGAGACAACCAGCAGACAACCCCCGAACACAAGCAGCCCGCTCAAATCAGAAACCAAATATTTGCGCCAATTCTGATTTAATTATATTGCTATAGCAAGCGCGCTCGATGTTTGTGAGGTTTTCACTTGCTGAAACTAATGCGGTAGGTTCCTTCGGAATGGATCGTATTAATGATAGGAAAAAATTTTTTTTGCCCAGGGCGATCGGGGCGTTCGGACGCACAAGGAGAGGAAAAGCACAACTAATCTTCTCCCTTCTTCCTTCTTTGCCAAATAACTAAAGCCTTCTCTATTCGAGAGTTAAAGCTTTCTTCCTTCTGTTATATAATGACCAAAGCGTTAAATATTTTTGCAGTGACAAAAACTACTAACAAAAAAGACTGGAAATCCTCTAAATATCCCTTTGACGGTCTATCTTTAGACGCTCGCAATCCCGACTTCATTCAGCTTTTGTTGCCAATCTGGGAATGGCTGTACAGATACTACTTCCGCGTACAAAGCGACGGGTGGCACCACGTACCCGCCAGCGGGAAAATGCTCGTTGTCGGTTCTCACAACGGGGGACTCGCCGCTCCAGATATGTTTATGTTCCTATACGAATGGTTCCGCAGGTACGGCACCGAACGCTTGGCCTACGGATTGATGCACCCCACGGTTTGGCAAGTTTCTCCTGATGTTGCTAGCATGGCCGTTCAGTGTGGAGCTCTCAAGGCGCATCCGAAAATGGCGATCGCAGCTTTGCGAAAAAATGCTCCAGTTCTCGTCTATCCGGGCGGCGCCCAAGATGTTTTTCGCCCCCACCACTTGCGCGATCGAATCTACTTTGCCGGACGCAAGGGATTTATCAAATTAGCATTGCGAGAAGAAGTGCCAATTGTACCGATTGTATCCCACGGTGCCCACGATACTTTGATAGTTTTGGCAGATTTGTACGAACAAGTTAAACAATTGCATGAATGGGGGATGCCGTGGCTATTTGGCATCGATCCGGTGGTGTTTCCGGTGTATTTGGGATTGCCTTGGGGGCTGGGTATTGGGCCTTTGCCAAATCTACCTTTACCCGTGCAAATTCGCACTCGCGTGTGCGAACCGATTGTATTTGAGAGGTACGGTTCCGAGGCGGCGCGCGATCGCGATTATGTTGATGCTTGTTTCGATTTAGTTACAACTCAAATGCAAGCACAATTAGATTGTTTGGTTGGCAATTGAGAATGGCAGAAGTTCGATCGATCAAACAACCTTCTTACAGCCCTGAATCCCGGTAGAAGACCCCCCAGCGCTTGGGTTGCGAGTGCGGCCAGGACTGATTTTGGTCAAAATTTACCTGAGCAGATTTTTTCCAAAGCAATGACCGAGGTTATGATTATTATTGGCCGAGTTCGATTGCACTTTTCTCTCAGTCGCGAGTATATAATCATAAACTCAGTTGACTGCCATCTACCGCAAGATAGATTTTGCAATAAACTCGGCGGTAATTCCGTAAAGTTATGCAACATCCAACTTAAAGCAGATACCGTCTCAGATGCTGGATGCACTGTCTTGCCTCCAGAGATTATTGAAAGTCAATAGTGTGCAATGATACAGCAAGTAGCAACCGCAAAAGCGCTCGCTTTCTTCTGTTGAGGTGCAGACTACTTGCCAACCTTAAATATATTCCAACTGGATGCCCCAGAAAGCCCACTTCATATCGGGATTGCCGCGTTCAGGCTCTACGTTACTAGCAGCCATCCTGCGACAAAACCCCCGGTTTCACGCCTCCATGACTAGCCCCGTGGGGGGTTTAGTAGAGCGAATGTTGGAAGCCATGAGCGAAGACAATGAGTTTTCCGTGTTTATTTCCCCCGAACAAAAACGGGCGCTGATTCTGAGCATCTTTTCGGCTTATTATCACCCGCAAGCTGACAAAGAAATCATCTTCGACACCAATCGCCTTTGGTGCAGCAAATTGCCATTAATTCGGGAACTATTTCCTGAAGCTAAAGTCATCTGCTGTGTCAGAAACATTGCTTGGATTATGGACAGCATCGAGCTACTGATTCGGCGCAACGCCTTTGATGTTTCGAGGCTATTTAATAATCCCGCGGAACGGGCTACAGTTTATAGTCGCACGGAGGCATTAAGTCAAGGTTCGCGTTTAGTGGGTTATGCTTATAACGCTCTTAAAGAAGCTTTTTACAGCGAACAGAGTGGCTCTCTCCTATTGGTAGATTACGATTTGTTAACGAAAGGGCCGAATAAAACCATGTCGTTGATTTATCAATTTTTGGGCGAAGAACCTTTTGAACATGATTTCGATCGTGTTGAATATCAAGAGCCAGAATTTGATAATAAATTGAAAACACAAGGTTTACATCAAGTGCGATCGCAAGTCGAGTTTAAACCTAGAAAAACTATTTTACCCCCCGATTTGTTTGAGCGATTTGATGGCTTATCTTTTTGGACAGATGCAACATATAGCCGCGCCAGCGCCATTGTAGCAAAAGCAAAATTAACATAGATTTTTGACGAGTATTGAGATCTAAGGCTAAGCAAAAACTATCAGGTAATCTACCGTGAACAACCAAATTATTTTCGTAGACTCATCCGTACAAGACTATCAAAGCCTTATTCAAAACGCCGATGCCGCTCAAATTGTTATTTTAAATAACAATTTGAGCGGCATCGAACAAATTACAAACGCCTTAGCCAATCAAAAAGATATTGAAGCCGTGCATATCCTTTCTCACGGCAACCAAGGCAGTTTAAAACTCGGTGCAGACGTACTCAATGGGAATGATATCGAAAATTTCAACACCCAGCTAAAACAGTGGGGAAATGCTCTGACTGAAAATGGCGATATCCTACTTTATGGATGCGATGTAGCCGCCGGAGAAACTGGCAATAATTTTGTCAAGCGATTGAGTGAAATCACAGGTGGAGATGTAGCTGCTTCTAACGACTTGACGGGAAATGCTGCTCAAGGCGGCGACTGGGATTTAGAAATAGTAACTGGCAAGATTGAATCCACCGTGCCGTTTAATCGGGAGGCGATGAAAGATTATGACTATACACTGGCGAATTTTGATGTCACGGCGCCAACCGATAATGGCACCGGCACTGTAGCAGGCACATTGAGCAAAGCAATTTTAGATGCGAATGCCCTAGCCGGAGATGATACCATTACCCTGACCAGAAATGTCAGGCTTACGGGAGCTCCGACTCAAGTAATTAACAGCAATATCGCCTTTATTGGTGGCGGTTTTACCATCAGCGGCGATGTCAATAACAGTGGCACCAATAACGCTGGTGATGTTCGGCCTTTCTTTGTGCGGTCTGGAAATGTTAGCTTCTGCTTTGTAAAACTTACCTAAACTTGTCTAAAATCGTTTTTAGACACAATCCGAGTTCACTTCCTACGCTGTTGG
>JAUBST010000038.1:0-69607 GCA_036702215.1 Microcoleus sp. F6_B6 | reverse complement strand
GTATGAATGACACCTTATATAACCATAATAACGTATAGGGCCCTTTCGGCCCAACTACGTCCGCGAATATGAGAGCTCGATCCGCTATAACTGGGGTTATATTTAATTGCAAGTCCCTTACTCCCAAGAATTAGCTGCACTTGCAGGACTTGATACCCCCATTGCAGGACTTGGTGCAGGACTTGGTGCAGGACTTGCGTCCATACAGGACAAGGACTTGCAGGACTTGCAGGACTTATCCCCAAACATTTTTGAAGACGGTGAAATTGACCGAGAAAAAGATGAAACAGGACAGGAGGCTCAGAAGGAAGTAGAGAAGGGAGAAGTTACCCCTGCAAGTCCTGCAAGTCCTGTAAATCCCTTATCTAGCAAGGTTTTAAGTCCTGCACCAAGTCCCTGCAAACTCCCTGTCAAGTCTCCCCCATGTCCCAATGAACGATTAGCGAACAGGCTTGTCGATGAGTTACTAGACGCCAAAGCAACTGGAGACGAGGAAAAAGAGGAAAAGGTAACAAAGGAAGTTGAGGGTTCTCATCCTCAAGTGCGCGGATTTTTCAGGAAAGCCCTCAATGGAATCACTACTACTCCACAACCTGAGCCAAAACAGCGTCGTCCCCTCGAAGTGGGCGATCGGGTCGTTGTAGTGAAGCCACGCGACCGCGCTGAAGGTGTCAAGGGCGAGGTTGTCAAAATTACTAATTATCCCACATACACGGGTTTGCGGGTACGCTTCGACAAAGAGGTGGCTTTTGTAAGGGAGGATGAATTCCAGAATGGGGACTTGATGTATCTCCCCGAAAAGTAGCAGTCCCTGGTTCAATTCTCTCGATTGCCTATTTTGCCTTTACTCACTTGTGTCATGTGATTATATGCTTGACAGACAAAAGCAACCGTGCCAAGCTGTTAACAGTAAGTCACCTGACACAAGTGAAATGAGCAAAAACATTAACGACGCCAGCTTAGCCAACCTCAAACACTACGAGGGTAAGTGGAAGCACGGACGAACCCGCACCATCCGAGTGCCGATCGCCCTAGCCGAGCGAGTGCTGGCTCTAGCCCGACGGCTCGATCACAATGAGTCACTTGACACAAGTGATTTACCTGATACTGCTACCTTGCTCAACAGCTTGAAAGCCAAGCGCAAAAAGTCCAAGTGCGACCTAGCGGACGTAGAGGCAATCTTGGATATATTGGGTGACTCCTAGTACAGGGAACGGGCTAAATGAGAAAAATCATTTGACACAACAGAGGATAGGTTAGTATTTTTCACCTTTAGCCGGCCAACATAGCCTGCTAAGCTCAGAAATACACTTAAACGCAAGCTTGTACGCCTACTCTACCTACTCACATTCTCAGGCAGAGCCGGGGAACGAAATATCCAATATCCAATATCCAATATCCAATATCCAATAGGACTAGAAAATTGATAGAAGAGTTCGCTTGTAAGCGAGTATCGGGTAAAGGACACTGGAACAAGTAAACAGGTCACAGCAAGGGCTAGAACCCTCCCAAAACGGCTGTTTTGCTAGAGTGCTGATAGAAATTACACAACCAAAGGCTGAAAGTATTGATTATTTGTAATAATACCACCGATACCACTCTTTAGAACTGCGAATTGCCAGCCACAGCAGCATCATAGCAACTAACCCTCCCTGCCGCGGGGCGTCAAAAGCAAACAAAACCAAGGAAATGCACAGAACATCTTGGAGGAAAATCACCCAAATCGGCAAACCGCGCAGCCGGTAAAACCATCCGGCTTGTACCAGTTGCAGCACTAAAGCCAACAAACCTCCGACAATACCAATTATCCACAGCATCCAAGGGTGAGCAATAGTTTCCTCGATCGAACTTACCCGAGCGATCGCAATTCCCATAATTGCTCCTACAATGGGACTGAAAATAATTTGCACAATTTGCAGTACCCGCTGTCCTACAAAGGTTTTAGAAGCAAATAATTCTAACAGCGACCAACTCACCAAGATGGCGATCGCCACCTGGGGTGGAACCCCCGACAAGAGAGGTATTTCCGACCAAAGTTTGTCAATCCGCAACAAACCAATTAACAGCAGGGGCAGGGCAATTCTCATACCCCCTGCCGCAGACCCAGAGAGTGCGGCTAGGAGTCCAACCATAATAATAATTCAGTTTCTAACGTCAGCTAAAGCCTCGATCTATTTCAGAATTTAATTCCCCTGATGGCTGGCTGTGATTTGAGCGATCGAACTCAAATTGGGGCTTGAACTTAAATATCACCCTCTATTGTAAGTGTATCTGCTTAATCTTGCTTGGCACTGCGATATTGTCGATCGACACAAGGCAGTTTGTGAAGAGTTGACCGTTGACAGTTGACAAAATTCCACCTGGATTGTGATTAAATTAAAATGTATAGGAACACCAGTAGATCAGCCGAGATACTTAAAATTAAGATGTCAGCTATTCTTCCTTCTTCCCTCTGACTTAAAAATCTGACGGACACTAAATAATTAATCCGTGTATCCGTGTCAAAATCCGTGTCGTGCTTTCCTTCTTCCTTCCAATTATGTCTGATTCATTATTTGCCGATGCCAGCCGCCGATTAGAACGAGCCTTAAAATATGTGTCGCTTTCCGAGGATACGATCGAACGGCTGAAATACCCCAAATCCAGTTTAGTTGTATCGATTCCCGTGCGGATGGACGACGGTTCCCTGCGAATTTTCCAAGGTTATCGGGTGCGCTACGACAATACCAGAGGCCCGTCTAAAGGAGGAGTGCGCTATCATCCGGGAGTATCCCTTGATGAAGTGCAATCCTTAGCATTTTGGATGACTTTTAAATGTGCAGTTTTGAACTTGCCTTTTGGAGGAGCCAAAGGCGGAATTACTCTCAATCCCAAGGAATTGTCCAAACTGGAATTGGAACGGTTGAGCCGGGGCTATGTCGATGCGATCGCAGATTTCATCGGCCCGGATGTCGATATTCCCGCGCCGGATGTCTACACCAACCCCATGATTATGGGTTGGATGATGGATCAGTACAATATTATTAAGCGGCAGCTTTCTCCGGCGGTGGTGACTGGTAAACCAGTGACAATCGGCGGCAGTTTGGGCAGAGATACCGCAACAGCAATGGGTGCTTTTTTTGTAGTAGAAACTATTCTACCCAAATTTGACCTAAATCCTCAAGATACAACTGTCGCAGTACAAGGTTTTGGTAATGCCGGTGCAGAAATAGCAGAACTGCTCTGGAAAGCAGGTTACAAAGTTGTTGCTGTCAGCGATTCCCAAGGGGGAATTTATGCTAAACAAGGGCTGGATATCCCCAGTATTCGAGGCTTTAAAGACTCTAACAAAGGTATCAAAGCTCTTTACTGCGAAGGTTCGGTTTGCAATATTATCGAACACGAAGTATTGACAAATGAGCAACTTTTAGCATTAGATGTAGACGTGCTGGTTCCAGCAGCTTTGGAAAATCAAATAACGGAAGCCAATGTTAATGATGTTAAGGCTAAGTTTATTTTTGAAGTAGCTAACGGCCCGATTGATTCGGCTGCTGATTTGATTTTAGAAACGCGGGGAATTCACGTAATTCCTGATATTTTAGTCAATGCCGGAGGCGTAACGGTTAGTTATTTTGAGTGGGTGCAAAACCGCAGCGGACTCTATTGGACGCTGGATGAGGTCAACCAACGGTTGAAGCATAAAATGGTCGAAGAAACTGAGGCAATTTGGAAAAAATCTCAGGAATTGTCAGTTTCCATGAGAACTGCTGCTTACGTGTACGGGTTAAATCGACTCGGAGAAGCGATGAATGCGAAGGGAACGCGGGATTATTATATAAAGGGTTGAGGGAAGTGCGGTAAGATTGCGCGATCGTACAATCTTACCGCACTTATTCGATAAGAGCGCAATCTACGAACCGACTTGGCCAAACTTAGCTTTGAATTGGGGAATTTTAGGTTTGTACGCCGCAGTTTATTTAACCCTGACTTTGCTGCTGTAAAAGCGGAAAGATATTGTCAAATAAAGATGTCAAATAGAGATAGAATGATATCACTCTTGATTTGTGAGTAGCTAACTGCGTACACTATCTAATGTGAACGAGAACTTTAGCTTAGGTATACCGCTTGCCTGTAAGCGACTTGTGATAATATCTACAACTGCTTTATATGACATATCATCTTTAGAACCAAATGGGATGCCTGCTTTCCATTTCCCATTTAAGGTGACAGTCAGTGTCGCAGGCACTATAAATCTTCGAGGCGATACATAGGCTTTGCTTGTATATCTTTCTTCTGCGTTTAGCTTTACTTTAGTAAAATCCGACAGGTAAGTTTCTAGCAGTAACCAAAACACTCTATCTACTGTGGCTGCCAAATAACCTTCTGGGAGATTCCAAAGAAATGGCTTTATGAAGACAGTCATTCTTGTATCTCCGATGTTGTCTATGTAATTATCATCTTTTGGTATGGACTCTAAATACTTGTTAACCCGATAAAGATTTAAGTCAAGGCCGCGTTCCGTTAACAATGCTGTCAGATATCCTTTCTTATCAGCAAGGTTAGCTAGCCTGACAAGAAGACCCGTCTTACTATCGCGTAGAGTTCTGGTATCTGTTGGCAATACTTGCGGCTTACTTACTAGAGCGATTTCTTCATTAAATAGTAGTTTAACCAAATCTTGTTTATAAGGATATATTCGTTCTATTGCCTTGCGACAAAGCTCATGATATGGATAATCTCGGTTGTCAGGAGCTAAAAATACCCCTGCTTCGCAGTTAAGTAAACACTTATTTTTTAGAAGAACTAAAGAAGCTTCATCCACAGCCCTCATATCTACATTAGCCAGTTGAGTTAACTCATAGTCTTGAATGTATTTTAATGCTTCTTGCCATATTCCACATACTTCTATAACGAAGCCATTAACTAATAATACTTTGACTGAATATTCAGCCCTGTTTTTGTATTTAGAAGCAGACTCCCAGTTTTTTGAATAATTACTGCGCTTCCTAAAAATATTTCTGATGAAACGTATCGCTGAGTTGCCGTTTGTCCCGGTCGATAATTCGCTTACATTTATGCAAATATGTATCACAGTCAAAGGCAAAATAGCCTTCTTAACTCTCCCATTATCTCGCCAATACATACAATCTTCTATGAACTTCAGGTCTTGTTTTCGGGCTGATTCTACACCTAATATAAAACTGTAAGGGGCAAGGTTAGCTAGCGTTTCCCGTAATAGTGTTTCTGTTGGACGTAATTTCTTAACCTTGACTTTAGTTCCATTCAACTGCGGGCTGTGCTGCTCAATACGCTCCTGTTCTGTTGCATCAAGTAGCGATTCAGGCACTAACTCGTAATAGATGGTAAACAGCTTTTTTCGTTGCTTTTGTAGTTGATCGAGTCTGTGGTGGCTGTCACCGGCCCAGCGGGTACGTAGATTCTTTGCTTTTCCTATGTACCAAATTATAAAATTTTCGTCTATAACGTAATATATTCCTGATAGTTCGGGAAGTATAGCTCTGTTCTTTAAACCGATATGGGGTAATTGCAGGATATCTTCGTCTGCATTCATGTTTTTGTTCTATATTTGCTGCGACGTATTTCTATAGATCATATTCGCAAGTTCGCCAGCTAATGTCAATAGAAAGCGCAGTTTTTATTTAGCATTTTTGTACAACTAAAAAAAAGAAATCCCCAGGCTTTGGGGATTTCTCATAATTAAGCCGATCGCTAAATCTATTTAGTCTCCGGCATCAAACACTTATCGGAATCGCAGCCCGCTGGCCCTGAATCCATCATTTCACCCAAATCATAGCGACTCAGTGCCGCGTGAAAAACATCTATTTGACGGCGCGCTAAAGTCTCTTCCACCATCTTGGTGTAAGTTTCCTTGCTCACCGGTTCAAAGGGCAAACGCGGGAAAGTTTCAAGAGCATCAAACCGAGCTAAAAGCGCTGCGGAAATGTAGCCTTCATCATCGCGAATGGCTTCATAAATCCGAGTGCCCAAACTTTCAACTTCATTTTCGCGCAGTTCAATAGTGGCCGAAGTGTTATGTCTGACATAGAACTTTTGTACCTGCATATAAAAGTCCATTTGTGCCGCCGCTGAGAATTTGTTAATGTCAATTTCATCGGCACCAGGCAAGTCAGCCCAACTTACTGCAACAGGTATTTCTACCAGCCATTCTGTACAGCGTTCGTCGAAGGGATTGTTCAGCAAATTGCCGTTTTCATCTTTGTCAGATTGAGACGGAATCACGTTGTATCCGTAGTCGATGCAGGCGAGGGCTACGGGGTCGTTTTTGCCAAAAGTGATTCGGCGAATGAAACGCTGGGCTTTCGGCGGATGCCAGCCGGGGGAAGCACCTGTCAGCAGAGATTTAGTACCCGATGGTTGAACTGTAGTGCAGCGATTTGGGCGTTTTAAGGAATGGCGATCGCAATAATCCCAAACTACCCGATTCACAATCTCGCGCCAACCAGTCAAATACTCTTCTTCCCGCTGTTTAAAAGCGATTCCTTGGGGAGTTTGCGGGCGGCCTTCCACCCACCAGCGCAGCCACTCAACGCCAAAAGCATGAACGAAGAAATCGAACAATCCCGTGAAAGATACGCCGACAATCGGGTCTAGTTCGCGGCTGTATTGATAGCGGGGTTCAAGAAATTTGTGATTGAGAAGTACCGCCACAGATAGAGCCCCCGCCTTGAAAGCTTCCTCCTGTTCTTTGAAATTGTAAGGGTCAAGTTGATTGAGGTGAACCTCCGAAAGGTTGCAATGAAAATTCGAGCCGATGATTTCCCCACAATTGTGAGTAATACAACCATTAGCAATGAAAGAGTGAGTTAAGGGAACATGGAGGTCATAGACTGGTTCTTCTCCGAACTCTTCTACACTTTTCACTTTTGAAGTATAGCGCTGTTTGACAACTGCTTCGCTGTAATTCCTGATTGGCAGTTTCAGAGCAAGTTGCTCTAAACGCTGTTGTTTTTCTGGCACAAGTGGGAAACCAATCAATTTACAGAAGTTTTTGGCTCCATCTCCTGAGTAAATTATGATTCGCCAACTTCCTCGGTTATTACTGACTTTCTCAGTGCCATCCTTTAAAGTATATGGAACTCCTTTACCACCGGGTTTTTCCTTGATTTTTAAACTGCTTTTGATTCCCAAGTTGAGCAGCAATAGTTGAACTTGTTTCAGTAATTCCTGAGAACGGTTGCGAAGTTCTATGTGCTTTGCTTTAATACTCACGCTACCGTCGGAACAAAACAATCCCTGAAGGAAACCAATGATTACCTCTTTTGATTGAGATAGAAATGTATTCGGCAAACAGTCTTTAGACTGAATCCCTAATTCTTCAAGGAATGAGTGCATCAAAGGTGAGCCACTGTGAAAAGTATAGACTCCTTTAACTATACTGGGCTTGTGGCGATAGCCTGTCAAAGATTCAACGGCTTCAAATAGAACAGGAAATACAGTTGAATATTCCTTTTGATTCACGTAGAATACTGCGTCTAAGCCTTTAGAGCCTTGGTAAATTGAACCATCTCCATACAACCAACCTAACATTTGAGCTTGAGTGACTGCGATCGTACTTTGGCCAAAACTCCCTTCTCCTCTCTGGATGAAGATAGCGCGATCGGGGGTTAAGTCTTTGGTTGCTACCCAACCAAGATCGGTAAAATGTTGATGGTCAGCAGTACATCTCATCTGAAGCCCATTTTCTAGTGTGATAGAGTAGGTATTCTGTACACCAGTAGAGAAGGCGATCGCATCAGTTAATTTCAACCCATCTAGTCCCACAGACCGCAAATCAACTAAGGCTTTAAAATGCTTGCCAACTAAATCTTTGATAGGGACTAATCCTTGGTCAGTTGAAACTAATGTGTCGCCCGAATGACAAGGGTTTAAACCATAGCGAGCCAAACGGTGATTGATTTCAGTTTCAGAAATGTGAGGATAATGCTTTTGCAACCAATGCTGACTGTTGCCAATAGCGTAGGCTTTGAGAAATTCATCCTTGAGTTCAGGACTTGTTAAGATATCACAGTTAGATCTTGCTATGGCTTCCCCAGACCATTGAATCGCACCTTCTCCGCTATAATACTGTTGGCGAACGGCATCAATACACTCTTCCCGCGTCGGTTTATGATGAAAAACGCGAGAGTGATTTGCCATTCTCAAAGCATCTCGGTCGGGGTCGATTTTCCAGTTGCCACTTTCATCTTGCTGCCACAAATTATTTTTAGCATTTGCTCCGAGTTCGTCACCCGAATCAAACTGACGAATTCCCGCGCTGCGCCTAATATTGCCGGCGACGATCGTGACCGCCGCTTCATCAATCAACACGCAACATTCAACAGAATTTAACTGCCGCCCTTGAGCTTTATTCAAAATTGCGGCGCAGCGCTGATAAAGGTCGGGCAATTTCACCGGATTTGCTACTCCGCCAAAACCTTTTAAAGGTTCTCCCACCGGGCGAACGTCGCTCAAATCGATGAATACTTGAACTTCTCCTGCAAATCTTTCATCGGTGGATAATTCCAGCAAATTTTGATAGGAGTTTACCCAACCTTGGCGAGAATCTCCGACATAAATAGTGGCGGTTTTTTCGTCTATTTTTATTTCTGTTTCTTGACGGCGCGACTGGGCGGGTGTAGAGCCGATTTGGCCTTGCACTGTCACGGTTAAACGGTTGCGGATCGGCGGCAGTTGGCTGATATATTGTGGTTCCAAGACTGCCCCTGTGCCATTAAACTAAGCAACACCCTCGCGAGTGCTACTCGTCTCCAGAACCGGACATGAGACTTTCACCTCATCCGGCTCCTCAGAAAACATACCTCTGTCATAGGAACTGCCCAGACTGCCATCTCTGGCTGTCTTTTGGTCATGGCAATGTCTGTGCAATGCTTGAATGTTCTCGAACTTCTTTTTCCCGCCCAAGCTGATTGGTTGAATGTGGTCAAGCTCAATTTGGTCTTCCGCTGTAAAAGTTAGACCGCATTGGGCGCATTTTCCTTTTTGCTTGTGCAAGATTTTGGCAAGTAAAGAGGGAATTTCTTTACTCTTCCCAGTTCTTGAACCCCAGTAGACGAAATCACCGTTGAATGGTGAAGCATCGCCTTTAACCTTGATATGGCGAACAATCTTAGTCCATGTATGCTTTGACAAGATATATCTTTCATCTGTGCCTGGGTTGATATAACCAAACACCCAGTTATCCCCACCTACTTTTGTCCAGTATTTCTCAACTACCCATTTAGCACCCTTATTTGGATGTCTGTATCTCGCCCAGGATGTTAGCTTGGTATAAATCAGATGATTCAAATCTCTGAAAGCATCCGTTGAGCAAGCAGATGAGTAGTAGTTAGCCCATCCTTGAATGAGGGGGTTGAGTTTCTGAATTAGCACTTTTTGTGGTGCGGACTTGTGGGAGTCGATGATGTCAGATATAGCCTTATAGTGACGTTGTACCGTTTTCTTGGTAGGTTGGATGATTGTTTTGAATCCCAGGATTTTTCCCGATCTGGGTGCTTTGGCGCTCATCCCATCGTTGACTGGAAATTGTCGTATGTTAAAACCCAAGAAATCAAATCCAGGTTGTTGCCCTTCATATTCTTCAAAGGTGTGACAAATTATAGTCTTGCTTGGTTTTAGTTCCAAGCCGATGTCTTTTAAGAAACCTTCAATGACGGCTTTTGCCCCTAATACAACATTGATGTCTTCGTGAATAAGCACGAAGTCGTCTGCATAGCGAATCAAACTGAGGGCATTCCGGTTTTGCTTTTTCCCGTGGTTCCTACGAGTAGGTAGGGTGTTCGCATATTCCTTAATAGCCTCTTCCATTCCGTGTAAAGCAATGTTTGCCAGCAGCGGAGAGATAACTCCCCCTTGTGGCGTACCTGCTTCTGTTGGGAATATATTCTGCCCATCCATATATCCAGCTTTTAGCCAGCTACGGATTAACTGTTTCATGGATGGATAGGTGTTTACTTTGCTCAGCAGTTTTTGATGGTCAATGTTGTCAAAGCATTTAGAGATATCTGCATCTAAGACATACTTAGCTTTGCAATGAATAGCTAAGTAGATGGCTTCGATGGCATCATGTGTTGCCCGCCCTGGTCTAAACCCATAACTATTTGGCTCAAAGTAGGCTTCCCATTGTGGTTCTAAGGCTAATTTGACTAATGCCTGTAAAGCCCTATCTGTTATTGTGGGAATTCCTAGGGGTCGCTTTTCATCTGTCCCTGGTTTAGGAATCCAGATTCTTCGGGTTGGTTTAACCTTCCCGGTAATCTTTAGATTTTTTGCTAGTTCCAAACGTTGAGCGTAATTGAGAGATTTTACTCCGTCTATTCCCGCTGTCTTCTTGCCTCGGTTGTCTTGGGTTATTTGTCGCGTTGCTAGAAGCTTAGCGTACCAGGACTTCATCAAGGTTTTCTGGAGTCTTCGCATTGCTTTGACATCCCCACGTTGAGCAGCTTTATGTATGCGCTTTTGCAACTTGAACACTATCCTCTGAATTTTCTTCCAGTTGATGTTGTTCCATACCGTCGTAGTCTTAAAACTCGTTTTAGTCGTTTTCATTGCTACTTGTACCTACATATATCTGTTTTCCGTGAGTCCGTCAGCATATCCTACGCATTACCGCAGGCATTAGCTTCTGACTCAATCTCGCCACATAGCTCATCCGGTTAGCACCTACTCAGGCATCGACCTCCTGAGAGAAACTATGTGGTTACTTCGTTCCTGATAGTCATTGGTTGAGAGTTTAGGTTTCTACTGTTCACCGGGATTGCGAGTGGTGCAGACCGCAACGGTTGCTATTGGGGTCACTCTATCCTTGCCTTTTGGCACAGCCTGTTAGTCCACTAGGCTGTTTTACATGATCGCGATGATTCAGACGTAGATTCGCTTTCACTAACCATACTCTCTTGCTAGTTGGAGTCGAAGTCTGGACTGACTTCTTACCACCGTTCATTCCCGCTTCACGGATTGATGGCTAGTCGCTACCGTAGGGAAAGTGCTTTCACCCTTGCACTTAGGGGGTTGGGCTTCATCAGTTATTTATATGCTTTCCAGATTTACCATTAGATATTTGTATGGTTTTGCTGTACTGACATTATCTTATTTCGATGTCACCAACATGACTATCAAGTTGTCAAGGTTCTTACCGTTATTGGTAGACTTACCTTGCAGCTAATCCCCCAAACCCTTATGAGGTTTGGTTTCTAGCCAACGAGTCGCACGCAGCCCATCATCGCCAAATCCATTAACAAACCAAAGGAACGCCAGTCGAGAATATTTGTTGAGGAGCAATTATATGCGCCGGAAAAATTCTCTGGTTGCTCGATCCACTTGCTGCCGCCTACCCACAGCCACCGGCCTGAAGCTAGGGTTTTGAGCTGGTTTTGCATCCGGTGCAGCAGTTGTGTTTCTTCGGCGGTTAGGTTTCCAAGCGATGCCAACCCCTGGACGGTTCGATCGCACACTTGGGCCCAAGTCTCCCTTCCCGTCTCGGTACGGCGGCTGTACGTCCTGAAAAATACTGGATTGGCTGCGGGTGCTGTTTCGGGGAAATCGGACAGGTTGCGTTTCTCGCTGGCACTCGATCGTTCTAATTCTTGAACCATAGGTTGTGTACTGACGTGTCGGAATAAATCAACAGACTACGAATATACAACAGGATTCAGATTTAGGGTGAAAGCTTGATAAATTTGACAATTTGCACTAAATATGGGGCTTCTGTCGATTTTCGATTTTAGATTTTAGATTTTCGATGGCAGAAAGCCATCCTACTTCGATTTTAGATTTTCGATTTTAGATTTTAGATGGCAGAAAGCCATCCTACTTCGATTTTAGATTTTAGATGGCAGAAAGCCATCCTACTTCGATTTTAGATTTTCGATGGCAGAAAGCCATCCTGCTTCGATTTTAGATTTTCGATTTTCGATTTTCGATGGCAGAAAGCCATCCTACTTCGATTTGGGATTTTCGATTTTCGATTTTAGATGGCAGAAAGCGACCCTAACGAGTCGTTAAAAACTCAATATTTGGCAACAGCGGGTCTTGAACAACCCCCACACCGTTAAATCCCCAACGTTCCAGCAGTGTTTTCACAGATGAACCGGAAATCGATTCTACTCCGAATCGATCGGCAACCTCAGCAGCGTGGGCGTTGAGATAGCTCAAAGCGTCATAGTCTTCGCGAAACATCAGCAAGTAACTAACTGCCGCATCTGGATTGGGATTGGCACAGAGATATTTGCCGTCACTGCGGGAACGGAGCAAGTAAAAAACTTGAGATAACATCTTATCTTTGTTGTCAAAATAATATGCTACCTCAAGTTGGGAATTTTGAATTTGGAATTTTGAACTTGTACTCTCGCGTAGCGGAAGTATTGGGAATTGCCCAAACGATTTTAGATTGACTATCAGGACTAATGCCAACTGTCACATGACCATAGACTTGTAGCCAGTTGGCATTAGTCCTGCAATTTGAGAGTGTAGAAAAGTTGACTTGTTTTCAATTTTCCACCTAAAAACTACATAATTGATGCCTAAAATCAATCTAAAATCGCTGGGAATCTAGCAGTTAAATCAAAGTCAGTGCTAAACCTTTAATCCCTCGCCCGTCACCAATTTGACCGACAATCGAAGCTTGACCGGTCGTCAAATTGATATTGTACAGGCTGGAAACTCCGCCCACCTCGATCGCAGCCAAAGCCGTCTCGTTACCGCCAACACTCCTGATATCAAAGCCGAGAACGGTACCAGCATCAATTCCCAAAGACCCGATCGTATTCAACACTCCATTATTCGGCGGATCTTGACGCACCAAAACATCTAAATTGGTGTCAATCGCAAACAGCGTTGTCGAAGTTGCCCCGGCAAAGTTATTCACATACGCAGCCCCTCCAGCCGCGCCGGGATTGCCAAAATTGCGATCGCCCGCAGCATAAGTCAAATTCCCGTCGAATTGAATTCCCCCCGTCAGCGTGTCAAAATCGACAAGTCCCCCAGTATCCGGGTTGAGGCGGGCGTTTTGACCGGCTTGATTGACAAACCGAATTCGATCGACCGTCGGATTGAAATCAAAACCCGCAGCCCCCGGAGTTAGGGGAACAGCAAACTGTCCGCTACCGAGTGGACTTGCTTGCCCGGTAACGGGATCGATCGCGTACAAGCGATTGCTAGAACCCACACCGTAAAGCACACCGTTAGCGGGGCGAAAATCTATTCCCAGCAAACTTTCTCCAGGCTGCAACCCAGTAACTGCCACGTCGCTGAGAATCGCCCGCGGTGCCGCCTCGTTAAAACCGACAATTGTTTCGGCGCCATTTCTGACAGTTAAGGCGTAAGCTGTAGGCAAAGGCAAAGCTAAACCGTTAATCTGTCTCCCGTCGGCAATTTGACCGACAAAGGAAGCTTGACCGCTACTTAAATTGATATTGTACAAGCCCGAAATGCCACCAACTTCCAGCGCCGCTACCGCCACCTCGCGGCCGCCAACACTCTTGACATCAAAGCCGAGAACGCTAGTAGCATCAACTCCCAAAGATCCGATCGTATTCAACCCTCCATTATTCGGCGGATCTTGTCGCACCAAAACATCCAAATCGCTGTCAATTACAAACAGCGTTGTCGAAGTTGCCCCGGCAAAGTTATTCACATACGCAGCCCCTGCTGCCGCCGGATTTGACCCAAAATTGCGATCGCCCGCAACATAAGCTAAATTCCCGTCGAGTTGAATTCCCCCCGCCAGCGTGTCAAAATCCACAAGTGCCCCGTTATCTGGGTTGAGACGGGCGTTTTGATCGGCTTCATTGACAAACCGAATTCGATCGACTGTCGGATTGAAATCAAAACCCACGGCCCCCGGAGTTAGGGGAACAGAAAACTGCCCGCTACCGACTTGACTGGCTTCCCCGGTTCTCGGATTGACAGTATACAAGCGATTGCTAGAACCGACACCGTAAAGCAAACCGTTAGCCGGTCGATAATCTATTCCCAGCAAACTTTCTCCCGCTTGCAATCCAGTCACGGGCAAATCTGTGATGACACTTCCCGGATTGGAAAGACTAAAACCGACAATCCGATTAGCAGGAGTTAAAGCATAAGCCGTTGTCCGCGCTGGGGGCGGGGGATTGGGAACAACGCTGCTAAGATTATTAGTGAAACTTGCCTGGTTAATCGCGCTTTGTCTCACCCCTCTGAGAGTAGCGAGAAATTCTCCTGTTACCCGGTCTTGAATAACAGTATCGTTTCCAGCTTCGAGAATATTTAAGTCGCTAAAACTAACACCTTCGCCCAAACCGATTAAATCTGTACCTGGTACAAAATCGGCGATCGCGTCGGCATTTGCCAAACTAACACCGCCGCTGGTACGGAAAGGGTCAGCCTCAGCGTAGCGCCTCACAACAAATATGTCTGCCCCGTCTCCGCCTATCAGGATATCAGTATCTCGATCGCCCGACAAAACATCATTGCCGGAGTTGCCCGATATGGAATCGCTGCCTTTTCCGCCCACTAAACAATCGTTACCTTCTCCGCCGTTAATAGTGTCGTTATCTAAATCTCCAAAAAGCGAATCTTGACCCGAATTCCCATCAATTAAATCGCTTTGCTTACCTCCATAAATGCTGTCATTACCAGAGTTTCCGGCAATGGTGTCATTGCCCGTCAAACCAAAAATCAGGTCATCTTCTGGAGTTCCTGCTAACAAGTTTGCTTGGGCGGTGTCTCTAATTTCTGCCATGCTCTAATCACCCTCTAAATTTGATCCTTCTGTTGCCTAACGGCGGCGGTATTCTCAGTCAAAATATCACACATTCGCACTTTTATGAGAGTTTTTATTATTTTCGGCTGTAGGGGTGGGTTGGCATAAAAGTATTACACGCAGCTAAAATGATATATAAACCCGCCCCCGATTCAAATAAACCCACTCCTAAATACAGATCGCTTAGCCGTATTTTATAGTTGGGTGTGTAGCCAAGGGGGGATCGCAGCTCAACTGCAAACAGCCAAGCTGAAATTTTTAGCGGTGCGAACCCATGAAATTTTGTACTGCGTTCATGAGTAGTATACGCTGACTCTATAATTTTGGATCTGTACAGTCAGAATTTTTTTTTCAACTTTAATCTTAAAGTCGGCGAAGGTGGGCTTTGTGTGGGTAGTGGCAACCACCATCGCTCAATATAAAGTGGATTATAAATGCAGAATTGGCATAATGAGTTAGTTGAACAGTCGTTTTCAGAGGACTTAAGCATTCAGGCAGGGGTTTAAATCCCTGCCTGAACCGGAGTTTCACGTTTGATCCCTTCCCCTGCTTTTTCAAGCTTTCAGCAGTGCTTTAGAAGCTGATTGCCCTGCGAGTCTCAGTTGCGATCGCAATTTGAAGTTCAACAACAGCAACACAGTCCACTGACTGAGTATGGATAGGAAAATCGTATTTCCTGACACGGCTGCCAAAGACGACGAAGGCAAAAAAACGCCAAGAAAGGTTGAAGACAACCAGAGAATAGGAGCTTTCTCTGGGGTTAGCAAGAGCATAGATAAAATCAGAGGCGGCAACAAGAGAGCGCTGGCGACTGTGCCGGCAGCCCAAATTTCCTGGTTTCGGGTTTTGGTAAATAGGAATAGTTGGGTGATGGCTGCGTAAATGAGGATAAGATTCATGCAGAAAATTACACCCCACAATCCGTTTATCTCAGGTGTTTCTAACAGCGCCCAAGGTGTTAAAATTATTACTGAGCTGAGGAAATTGATTGCGATCGCAACTACAGCCGGACTTTTATCGCTCCAAATTAAATCGAGTAGTGGGTAGCGCCGCCACAGCTTCTGATTGCTGGGAACGATTTGTTTCCGATACCTCGCCCAATCGTACAATGATTGTCTGTCAGATGTTAAAGCTGCAATTAAAGCTAAGAACATCACCAAATTCAAGATAACTAAACAGATGAGATTACCGCTGTATTGGGGGTCTGATTGGAGTGCAAACCCTAAAAATATTACCTGACAGCAGATAACTAGCAAATAACTTTGCCGCTTGCTCAAAACTGTAGCACTGGGATTGGGAAAGCGGCGCTGCCATCCCTGCCACATCCAGTAGATTCCTGTACCACAAACCAAGAGAGACAAAGCAATGCCCATCGCAATATTTGTACCCACTGGCAAGTAAAACCATTGCAACTTGTCTAAGTTTTCAGCTAACGAATCGAAATCTGTTTTATCAACTAGAAAAAGCGGATATCTCAGGATAGCAAGGGGAGACAAAAAATGTAACACATCCCCAGCAGTTCGCGTGAGCGGAAGCCAAGAAATCCCAAACACAACAAAAGCCATAGCGCTAGCCAACCAAGGTTGAAATCCTCCCAACCAACTGGTTGTCAATCCAAATAGCATCGCAGTGCTGTAAAACAAAGCACAGCTAGCTGCAACTGCTATGTAGAAACATAAAATTTTATTCAAGGGTATTTGAGCAGCTAATCCACTGTACAGGTGCAGCGGTACTGTCAGAATTGCTGCTAGATACAGTAAAATTGGGACGCCGAGAATTTTGCCGAGAAAAATTGTTTTGGCTGACTGGGGACTGAGGCGAATAAAGTTGAGCGTGCCGCGGCGTTCCTCCTTGTCTAAGTCGCCCACAAGCATATAAGTCCCTGCTACTAATAAAGCTAAGACGCTCAATAGGCTCAGCCAAATGAATATCTCTAGCCACCACTTCGGCCAGTTAATGGCAAAGTTGCCCAAGGCATCTCTGACGCACCCATTGGCATTTTTGAAAATGCAAAATCTGTGATAGATGGGGTAAGTGTACTCCCCATTAGGAGGGGGAACGGGTATCTGGGCGCTATAATACATCCATAGCAGCAGTTGACCGCTTAGGGAAAAGGCAGAGGCGATCGCCATATTGCCAATATTCAAGCGACCTTTGATTTCTCGAAATAACTGGGGATTCCAGTTGCCTATTTTGTCTAGTAAGTGGAATGTCATTGGTTATTGGTGATGAGGAATGGGTGACGACTCAGTTATAACTCACTGTTCATCTTGGTAAACAGGAAACTAGCAAATTAAGATGCTTGTTTGTGTCCCATCTTGAGGAAGATGGTTTCTAAGTCTTCTTGAGTGCAGTGGAATTCGCTTAGGGGAATGTTGGCCGCGACGAGTTCGCGTAATAAATTTGCCGCATCTTCCGCGCTTCCTGAAAAATCAACGCATACCTGTTGAGTTTCCGCGATTATTGCCCAATTTTCCACCCAAGGAAAGTTTTTTAATGCCGATGTTAGCGCTTCTAATTTATTTCCTACAACCGACATGAAAATTTGCTGACGGCTGAGGCGTTTGTACAGTTCTTGTAAAGGTGCGCTTTCGACTAGATATCCGAGTTCCATGATGCCGACCCAGGTACAAAGTTCGGCTAAGTCGCTGAGGACGTGAGATGATATGACTACGGTCATGCCGGCTTCTTGCAAAACTTTGATAATTTCGCGGAACTGCATTCGGGCGATCGGATCTAAGCCAGAAACCGGTTCGTCTAACAACAGCAACAGCGGTTCGTGGATAATAGTTCTACCCAAACTCAGGCGCTGTTTCATCCCCCGCGAGAGGGTGGAAATTAAGCTGTTGCGCTTGTTGGTTAGTTGCACGAGTTCTAAAACAAAGTTGATTCGCTCTCGGCGGCGCGGTTGCTGGAGGTTGTAGAGTCGGGCAAAATAGTCTAAATAATCCCAAACAGTCAAGTCGTCGTAGAGGGGAAAGTCGTCGGGAAGAAAGCCAATGCGCTGTTTGAGAATCGGGTGCGATCGATCGCGCAATAACCTATCGCCGTTGATGTAAATTTCCCCTACAGTCGGTTCCTCAGCCGCCGCCAACATCCGCAGCAAAGTAGTTTTGCCGGCACCGTTGGGGCCGATCAGTCCGCATACTTCGCCTGCTGCTACTTGCAAATCGATGTCATTGACGGCTATATGGCGATCGAATTGTTTCGTCAGCCCGCGAGTTTCTATTGCTAGTTGTTTTGCCATGTTTGGAGGGTGAATGAAGTTTTATTGGTGCATTCCTGGGAATCATAAAAGTTATATCGAGTCCGATTGATTTGAGGGGATTATTCGTGGGGGAGGGCGGGTTTATTTAACCTGTCTGCAAACTTTAAGCCTACTGGCGAACCCGCCCCTACAGCTAATGACAATGCTGCAATATCTCAGATAGATCCGATCCGTTATTACAAACGCCATGTCTTGTAGGGGCAGGTTCACCGACAATAATTGCCTAAAACCGACAATCTCATAAACCTGCCCCCTCGACTAATCTACCGGACACGATATTACGCATCAAAACCAAAGAAACGAGGTTTTTGTCGTTTTTACGGGCTATAACCCGTCTTCTGGGCAAAAAACCCGGTTTCTGGCCACCCGTCCGTAAATCCCGATCGCAATAGATGTCTGCAGCTAGCCTAGCTCGTTCTTCCAGGAATTGTCATCTCGTTTCTGAAATTAAAACAAAGACATTATCGATCGCTGAAATCCTTGCTAATATTAACTCTTCCTTCTTCCTTCTTCCCTCTTCCTTCTTCCTTCTATCCTTTACATCCGTTACATCCGTTACATAATCCGTTGCCGAACTTCCTTCTTCCTTCTGCTATATCAAGTCTGCACGGAAAATTCCTCTGGATCGATATCCCAATTTGCCCAGCGAATTGCCTCCCTAGCAGATGTCAAGTTAGGCGGCACTCTCAAAGCGTGAATGAATCCCGTACTCGGACAAGTCATTTTTAACAAACAAATCGGCTCGACATCGGCATTATCTATTTGTAATAGTGCATATTCCTGCCAACTATCTATTTGTTTTGCTGACAATTCTTGACAAAGGCGAGCGTAACCAATTCCTTGAATTAACACTCGCCGAACTTCGGCATTTCTTTCTGTTAAAAGCCATTGGGATTGCCATTGATTTGGGTGGAGTTGGCCGTATTCTTCAGGCAATCTGACGCCGTGATAATAGTAAAAATTCCATCCATCCGCAAACTCGATCGCAGGTTCTCCTTCCGCGTGCAAGCGGTTTTGACTGTCAAAGCGCAGGTGGCGGGGGCGATCGCACACAAAGCAAATCTTTTCAAAGGGAAATATCAAACCGCAATGCTCGAAAAGCAGCTTTTGGCAGTGATGTATTTCTTGAGCCTTTTGGGAAAGATTGACGCCTAATGAAGAGATATACAATTGGGTCAAATAGATTTCTTTAAGCAAATCCGTGGGGGTTCCAGCGGATTGCACCGAGAACAAATAATCAGAAAAATCATTTCCCGTCGTTTGTTGCGATCGTGCATAGCTGTGAAACAATGGACACAGCAAAGTCAGTGTGCTGTCTGCTTCGGACTCGATCGTTATGCGGCGATCGAGCTCATACTCCCACACTAAAGGACTTGCAAATTCTCCCACAATTGATGGGGACATCCATTGCCAGTATGGCTTTTCCCCCGATCTCTTCCTGCGCCATTCATCTGAGCAGTTTTGTGAACGATCGGGTTTCTGCAAGTTGCAGATTTGGAGAAAAGCATCGCGGGGACTGCTGCAAACAATAACTTCGGGTGCTTCTAAGCCAATAGTGGCGTAGGCAACTTTAACTGCTACTGCGGCTTTTTCAGCATCAATTGGCGTAGTCGAGAGAGTCAGACGTTTCTGTGCGAGTTCGCCTGAGATGCTGAGAGGGGCAATTTTATTCTCATAAAGAGACAGTTTTGTCAGATTGGTGAGCGGTCGCAACGCGCTGATGTCCGTAACTTCATTGTTGTGGAGAGATAATTTTGTCAGATTGATGAGCGATCGCAACGCGCTGATGTCGGTAATTTTATTGCTTGCAAGATCCAGTTTTGTCAGATGGGTGAGCGAGCCAAGGGAACTGATGTCGGTAATTTCATTGTTGTACAGATTCAGTATTGTCAGATTGGCGAGCAATCGCAACGGGTTGATGTCAGTAATTTGATTGTTGTTCAGATACAATCTTTTCAGATTAGTGAACGAGTTCAGGAAGCTGATGTCAGTAATTTGATTGTTCCTGAGATCCAGTGTTGTCAGATTGGTGAGCGAGCCGAGGAAGCTGATATCGGCAATTTTATTGTTGTTCAGATACAAGGTTGTCAGATTGGTGAGCGAGTCCAGGAAACTGAAATCGGCAACTTGAATGTTCCTGAGATATAGTGTTGTCAGATTAGTGAGCGAGCCGAGGAAGCTGATGTCCGTAATTCCATTGTTCCTGAGATATAGTGTTGTCAGATTAGTGAGCGAGCCGAGGAAGCTGATGTCCGTAATTCCATTGTAATGGTAGTTAATCTCCAGTGTTGTTAGATTGGTGAGCGAGCCGAGGAAGCTGATGTCCGTAATTTCATTATTGCTGAGATATAGTGTTTTCAGATTGGTGAGCGAACCCAGGAAGCTGATGTCGGTAATTTGATTGTTGTCCAGATACAGTGTTGTCAGATTGGTGAGCGAGCCGAGAGAGCTGATGTCGGTAATTTGATTGATTCTGACATTCAGTATTGTCAGATTTGTAAGAGCGCCGAGGGAGGTGATGTCGGTAATTTGATTGATTATGAGATACAGTGTTGTCAGATTGATGAGTGAGCCGAGGGAACTGATGTCGGTAATTTGATTCCTGTCCAGATACAGTGTTGTTAGATTGGTGAGCGAGCCGAGAGAGCTGATGTCAGTAATTTTATTATTGCTGAGATACAGTGTTGTCAGATTGATGAGTGAGCCGAGGGAACTGATGTTGGTAATTTCATTATTGCTGAGATCCAGTATTGTCAGATTGGTAAACGAGCCGAGGGGGGTGATGTCAGTAATTTCATTGTAGTCGCACAGCTCCAGTTCTGTCATGCTTGAAAGTATCTGCTCCGCTTCTTGTGCGTCATCAGTGCCAGCCTTTTTTAACAACACTTTAACTGTGTACCATGCCTCTTGTGAAAGGCTGTCAATATGCCTGCACCAGTCGCCAAAGCGGCTAAAACTCCTTAGATCGTTTGGTTGTTTTTCTGACATCAAACACTCCGAGATGGGTAATGGGGCATGGGGCATGGGGCATGGGTAATGGGAAGACTGTTGACTGTTGACTGTTGACTATTACAAATCGCCCTTGCGTACCTTCTGTTACTCAATTAAGTCTTCTATTTCAAATCTTCCAGCTTAATCCGAGGATCGACAGCTTTGAGCAGCAAATCTGCCAACAAATTCCCCACAATCAACATCGTCGCACCCATCATCAAACTTGCCATTACTAAATACAAATCTTGATTGTTCACCGCCTCCAAAGTCAGCTTTCCCAAACCCGGCCAATTAAAGAAAAATTCCGCAATAAACGCACCGCTCAACAAACTAGCAAACTCAAAACCCAACAGCGTAATCAACGGATTAACTGCATTCCGCAAAGCGTGAACGTAAATTACTCGATCGTCCGGCAAACCTTTCGCCCGCGCTGTTCGGATGTAATCTTGACGCAGCACGTCTAACAATTGTCCGCGCATCAATCTTTGCAAACCAGCAAAACCAGTAAGGCTGAGGGCGACTGTTGGTAAAATTAAGTGCCAGCCGTAATCGAGGATTTGACCCCACCAAGGTAAGTCTGCGTGGTCGATACTCGTCATTCCTCCGACGGGAAACAGAGGCGAAGTATTTTGTGCGAAAAATAGCAGCAACAAAGCTGTAATAAAGCTGGGAAATCCCTGTCCGGTGTAGCTGACTACTTGCAGAACTCGATCGACTGTGCGGTTTTGATTGACGGCGGCGACAATTCCCAAGGGAATAGCGATCGCCCAAGTCACAAACAAAGATGCGATCGCCATCAATAACGTCGCCGGTACCCGTTCCCACAGCAGCGAAGCTACCGATCGCTGATACACAAAACTCGTGCCAAAATTCCCCCGCGTCACAATTTGTTGCAGCCACAGCCAATACTGCACAATCGCTGGTTTATCTAAGCCGAACTGCTGTTCGAGTTGCTTGAGTGTCTCCGGCGAAATCTTCGGATTTTGGCTCAAAGTATCCAAGTAATTTCCCGGTGCTAGCTCAATAATTGCAAAACAAAGAGCCGATGCCAAAAATAGCGTTAAAAGTGCCTGCAACAGGCGCTTGACAACATAAGTAAATGTCTCGCCACCAAACAGAGAACTCAACCCTCGCCAATTTCGATTTACTTTAATAGAAGTCATACGATTTTAGATTTTAGATTTTAGATTTTAGATTTGAAGAATTGTGAATGATATTAATTGCCGTTGCATCGGAATGATTTAACCACAGAGAGCGCAGAGAGCGCAGAGGAAGAGAAGAGAGAGATAAATGATTCCAATGCAAACAGCAAAGATATTATTTGTCAACAGTCAACAGTCAACAGTCAACAGTCAACAGTTAACCGTTAACTGACTAATACTCCACTAGCGTAACGATCGGCACATCCGGCAATTTCTGCCTGCCGCCCAAAGCCTGCAATTCAATGATAAAAGCAAAACCGACAAGCTCGCAGCCAGCTTGCTCCAACAATTTAGCCGTCGCCACCGCCGTTCCGCCAGTGGCGATTAAATCGTCCACAATCAGCACCCGGCTGCCCGAAGTCATCGCATCTCGGTGCATCTCCAGTCGATCGACACCGTATTCCAACTCGTACTCGGCAAAATGAACCGCACCGGGCAGTTTCCCCGGTTTGCGGACAGGAATAAAGCCTATTCCCATTTTATAAGCCAAAGGCGCGCCAAAGATGAAGCCCCGGGATTCCATGCCCACCACATAGTCAACAGACATTGCAGAGCATTTTTCCGCTAAGCTGTCAATGGTGTAGCTCAGCCCTTGCGGGTCGCGCAGCAAAGTTGTAATGTCTCGAAACAGAATTCCCGGCTTTGGGAAATCAGGAATGTCGCGAATCAGAGATTTGAGATCCATAAGCTTGCAGATCGGGGTTGAAGGTAACGAGGCATCAAAAATGGTACAATAATAACGTTAAAATTTAAAATATTAAAAATAAAAATTAAAACTAACAGCTTTTTTAATTTTTATTCTTTAATTGCTTAATCCTTTACGTACTATGTAAACAAATGTCATAATTCCCTAACAACAGGGTTGAATATCAACATTTGTCACCCTATGATCTAAAGTCAAAAATCTAATATCTAAAATCCAATGATTAAGTTGGCAGCACGAGTGGGTGAGGTTTCTCCTTCTATAACCTTGGCGATCGCAGCTAAGGCTAAAGCCATGAAGGCCGAAGGGATTGATGTCTGTAGTTTGAGTACGGGAGAACCCGACTTTGATACTCCCGAACACGTTAAAGCAGCGGCAAAACAAGCTTTAGACGAGGGGAAGACTAAGTACGGCCCTGTGACTGGGGAACCGCAGTTAAAAGCTGCGATCGCCCGCAAACTCCGCGACGACAACAACCTTAACTATCAACCGGAAAATATCATTGTCACCAACGGCGGCAAGCATTCTCTCTACAATCTGATGATGGCTCTGATCGAGCCTGGAGAAGAAGTAATTATTCCGGCTCCCTACTGGCTGAGCTACCCAGAAATGGTCAAACTCGCCAGCGGCAAGCCAGTAATTGTACGGACTGATGCTTCTACAGGATATAAAATTACACCTGAACAACTGAGTCGAGCGATTACTTCCAAAACCAAGTTATTTGTACTGAATTCGCCTTCTAACCCGACGGGAATGGTGTATACTCCGGCGGAAATCAAAGCACTAGCCGAGGTGATAGTCGATCGAGATATTCTAGTCGTTGCTGACGAAATTTACGAAAAAATTATATATGACGGCGCCCAACACGTCAGCATCGGTTCCCTGGGTCAAGAAATCTTCGATCGCACCCTGATCAGCAGCGGTTTTGCCAAAGCTTACGCGATGACAGGCTGGCGAATCGGTTATTTGGCCGGGCCGATCGAATTAATCAAAGCCACCAGCACCATTCAAGGTCACAGTACCTCAAACGTGTGTACCTTTGCACAGTACGGCGCGATCGCAGCTTTGGAAAGCAGCCAAGAGTCTGTAGAAACAATGCGTCAAGCTTTTGCCGAAAGGCGTCAGGTAATATTTGAATTGCTCGATGCTGTGCCCGGAATTAGCTGCATTAAACCAGACGGTGCTTTCTATATGTTTGTCAACATCAGTAAAACAGGAATGAATTCTCTGGAATTTTGCGACGCTTTCTTAGAACAGCAGCAAGTAGCAGTTATTCCGGGGATTGCGTTTGGTGCAGACGACCACATTCGCTTGTCTTACGCCACCGATTTAGGCACAATTAAAAAAGCCGTAGAAAGGCTCGATAAATTTGTCCGCAGCATCTAAAAATTAGTCATTAGTCATTAGTCATTAGTCATTAGTTGTCATTAGTGATTAGTGATTAGTGATATCATGTCCGGTCGATCGACCGCGATTTTCGTAGGGGCGGGTTCACCAAAAATACCTGCCAACAATCTCCCATCTCAAAAACCCGCCCCGACCGGGATATTATGGTTAATTGATCGGACATGATATGATTAGTTATTGGTAGTAACTGTCAACTGTCAACTGTCAACTGTCAACTGTCAACTGTCAACTGTCAACTGTCAACTGCCCACTGTCAACTGTCAACTGACTAAAGCTGTTTAGTCATAATCTCTTTCAGCAAATCCAGCCCTTTCTTAACTCGCCGAGAAACAGTCACGGCACTGATACCCAAGCGTTCGGCCGTTTCCTTCTGCGTCAAATCGTAGAGAAAAACAAATTCCAATATCTCGCGAGTCCGCTTTTCCAACATAGCCAAAGCTTGCTGTACGCGAATTTGATCCTCTTGCGCCAACTGAAAACTCCGATACTTGCTATCGGGCACCAATTCTCCCAGACAAGTCGCCCCCTCATCTTCATCTTGCATCGGCGCGTCCAAACTCAAAGGCGCTCGGTTGAGATGGGCCAACTTAATTTCTTGCCATTCTTCTACAGAAACCTCAAGGACTGCTGCTACTTCAGCATCCGTAGGTTTGCGGTTTAACTGCACCTGCAAATCCTTGATCGCTGCGACAGATTTGCGTTCCAGGGACTGCCAGTGGCGGGGAAATCGCACAGAAGGGCTTTTGTCCCGCAAGTAGTGTTGAATTTCGCCCCGTATGTAGGGAATTGCAAAGGAACTAAAAGCGTGTCCCTTCGCGATATCAAACCGCTCGATCGCCCTGATCAACCCAATACACCCTACTTGCAGCAAATCGTCGTAGCTTTCACCGCACTGGTTGAGCCAGTGGTAAACTTCTTTTCTGACCAGTCCAATATTCAGTTTAACTAACTGATTGCGGATTTCATTCGATCCAGAAAGTTGGTACTCGCGCAACAATTGCAAATTTTCGCTTTTTAGCTCGTTCGGCACTGTGGTAGACATGGTGACATAAGGGTTGGTAGAGCAGAGGACTGAGGTTGCTTTAGATCTAGCTTCTAATCTAGTCTAAAAAAATTCACTTTTAGGTACTGTAATCCTAGCACTTAATCGGTGTGATAGCGGACACACCTGTTGAGCTTTCGGAACGTCAACGAATTTAGCGGGATTATCCGAAGGTTTTCGGCATAAGACAGACTTTTACTCGGTAGAATACCTGTGGCACAATCCCGAATTTAACTAGGATTTTTTAAAATTATATTATAAGCTGAAAGCGCTGTGAAGACAAAACTTTAATTAATAAAAAATTCCACCTTCATAACTTGCGAATCACCACAATTTAACCAGAAATTTAGTCATTAGTCAACAGTCCTAAGTTATGTTGCTCGAGACTGTTGGCTAATGAAGGGCGAGCAGGAGCTTTACGGTCAGAAACTGCTCAAGTTCGATCGATCCAGAAAGCCAATTTTACGATACAGAAGGCTCGATGCGAGCGTAAAACAAACCCCGAATTTTCACGTCTAGAGCGGGTCTAGCTCCCAAATCAGTATCAGAAGGTTGCGTGCTCTCAAAAATCCCGCCAACTTCGCCGGTGGCGCTGTTGACTTTAGCAACTTGGAGAGAAATTTTGCCCGCCTTGGTGCGGGTGTCCGCCACCTTAACATTAGCCCGCACGCGTTTGGAATTGTCAGAAGCCGGAAGCGCTACAGCATTGTCGTAGCCAGTCGCTACCCCGCGAGCTTTAGGGTCTAAAAAGCCTGCGCTGCGGTAAGAAGGAACGTTAAACTCCCCTCGCAAATCGGTGGAAGTATTGATAGCAACCACTCCCGGTTCGGAACTTGCCACTAGCTGTTTAATGGTAAACAAGAAAGGTACTTGCTCTCCGCCCGGTAACTGAATCGTAATTGCTTGAAAGTCCAAGCCGTCCTCTTCTGTGAAAGTTAGAGTTCCGTCAGTACCTACCTCGAGCGTACCTTGAACTTGGTCAATGCTCGACGTGAACCGGGTCAGCAATTTACCAGGCACAAATTCCGCCTCTTGGCGTTTGTTTGCTGGTTCTTCCTTGACAAAATAAGTTGTGGGCTGCAAACACAAACCAGTCAGTTTATAGGTGGCGCCCGCTTCGAGGGGGATCGATCCCCGAGAAGTTTCTGCCAAGCTAGGGCAGTTATTAGCCAAGCCAGTACCTCTAATTTGGTCGTAGGTGAGCAACTCAGTAGTCGCCACCGTCGTGTCAGGAGCAGAAGAACAAGCAACCAGCGCACTCATGCAAAATGCTAAAAGTGCAACAATTAAAGCACGATATTTCATTGCAAACCTCAATATCCAACATCGGATTATATTAAGAAAAAGCCCTACTTCGAGCAAAATATAATTGCCCGCCGGCAGGCTAGGCCAGCGCTTAGGGCAGCATTTAGATCCAGATCGCTCGCTTCACCGAGACCGGCATTGACTCAAAAAATCAAGCTAGTGCGCCGTGAAAATCAGCATGAACTTATGATTTCTCAATCAGGTTCGGATCGCAGCCCAATACACATGGTACGACGGGTTGTGCTCTTTTCCTGACTTGGACTGCAAATTAATATTGCTTAAGTCAACCTACTTAAGTTACTTTGCTTATGACCCCGAATGGCGATCGCGACTAGCTCGATTAGTCGGTTAACCAACAGGCTGGGGACAAAGGCCTCGTAAATTTCAAAGGAAGCAGCAGTATGGACAACGGCAAAGATTTAGAGTCAGAAAAGTTGCAGTCTCAAATGCACTCGCTGACAGAGGCGATTCGGACTTTAGCCGAAAGTTGTCATGGAGACAGTCTGCTGCTTTTGGCCCTGCTGCGGACGCTGGAAGCTTCGCACCGGGAAATTCGGGACGGTTTGTTTCAAGCGTCTTTTCCCGACAACCGCCAAGCACTTTACAAACTGCTCAGGAATATTGAAGCCAATGGCGGCTGGCCTTACATCCACCGCATGAAACTTAGATCGCTCTTGGGGTACAGCCAACAATTATCTCCTGTAGAAGATTCTCCAGCCGAGTCGCCACCAGACTCGGCCGAAACTCCTCAAGACGTGAAATAGTTTTGAGTTACGAGTTTAGTGAGTTTTACATTAACTCATAACTCATCACTGAGCTGCGCGATCGCACCTAGAACCCGAAAGGTGTAGGAACAGGTGTAGGAAAAGGTATCGGGTTCGGCACCGCCGGCGGGAATATCGGCGTCTGGCCGGGCATTGGCCATAGTCCGGGAGTCGGCGCCGGGGCAAGAGAACTCATTGACACCAGAGGCGAATCATCAGGCGCGCTAACTGTCGGTGCAGTAGGAATCCTCGAAGCAGTCGGCGTCGGAGTCGGTGCTGCTGTGGGAGTCGGAGTCGGCGTCGGAGTCGGCGTCGGAGTTGGTGCTGCTGTGGGAGTCGGCGTCGGAGTCGGAGTTGGAGTCGGTGCTGCTGTGGGAGTCGGCGTCGGAGTCGGAGTTGGAGTCGGAGTTGGTGCTGCTGTGGGAGTCGGCGTCGGAGTCGGAGTTGGAGTCGGAGTTGGAGTCGGCGCCTCAGTCGGAGTTGGAGTTGGAGTCGGAGTTGGAGTCGGCGCCTCAGTCGGAGTCGGAGTTGGAGTTGGATCTGTAATTGTGGTTGTAACTGTAGTTGTAGTTGTAGTGGTAATAGTGGTTGGCCTGGGAGTAACCGTCCCAGTCACAGCGATAAAATCATTCGCCTCGATCAGCGCCGCTGGAGTGTCTGTCAAAATTGCTAAAAGCTTGCCATCTTGCGTCGTAATTACTGTATCCCTGACATTTGCACCGTTACCTTGGCGAACTTGCAGTTGAGCGAAAGATAAATTGCTCGGCAGTCCAAAGAAATCCTCTGCGTCATTGTAATCAGTAATTAAAACCAAACTGCCAGGCCCGGCTCCCAATCCAAAGACATCGCTGCCGCTGCCGCCAGTCAGAGTATCCGAACCCTCGCCTCCGATTAAAGAATCATTACCCTCTGCCCCAAATAAATTGTCATTGCCGAAACCGCCCAAAATTGTATCGTCGCCGATACCTCCAGCCAAGGAGTCATCGCCAAAACCCCCGTCGATACCATCATTACCTTTGCCGCCAAACAGAAAGTCATTACCTTCATCTCCCAGTACCGAGTCGTCGCCTTCATCGCCGCGAAGGGTATCGGAACCGCTGCCTCCAAAAACTGTATCGTCAGCCTTGCCGCCGAATATCTGGTCGTTACCAGCGTCTCCGAAGAGCGAATCGTTGTCGGCATTGCCGTACAAAGTGTCGTCGCCCTCGCCTGCGGTCAAATAATCGTTGCCCTCACCGCCCAACATTTGATCCCTGCCGCTACCGCCGTTGAGAGAATCGTTCCCGGCATTCCCGTAGAGAAAGTCGTCATCGGCATTGCCGAACACGGAATCGTCGCCGTCACCCCCTGTGAGGGTGTCGTTGCCAGTACCGCCGGCAATCACATCCGAGCCGGCGTTGCCACTAACTAAGTCGTCCCCGGCGTCTCCCACCACGCTGTCTATCCCGTCGTTGCCTTCGAGGATGTCGTTGCCTAAACCGCCGCGCATCGAGTCGTCGCCGTTCCCGCCGGAAGCAAAATCGCGACCTTGGTTGCCAATGAGTTCGTCATTTCCTTCACCGCCAAGCAGCGAATCTGCTCCGTCACCTCCAAGAAGCTGGTCGTTGCCGCCGTCGCCCTCTAGGGTGTCATCTCCTCCCGCACCCAGGAGCGAGTCATCGCCATCTAAGCCGCGAATTCGATCGCCCAGCGGAGTTCCTAGAATAAAGTCGTTGCTGTCTGTGCCGATCAGGTTTGCCATACGGGATACACCGCTCCTAAATCAAATAAATTGTTTGAAATTATGTTAATCACCTTCGTCACAAGGGATTGCTGCTTGCCTACGTTAGCATAGTTGAGATTGTGGGGATCGGGCGAAGGGGCGCCGGAAGTTTTGTCCCTGTCGGGAGTTGCGATGGGAGCATCTCATATTTGTAAAAACACTTCTTCTGGCTTCTTCATTCTGACTCTTTCCTCGCAGCAAGAGAGCCTCGCCGCAAGATAGCCTCAAAACTCCTATTTCAAGCGGAGGGCTGCTTTCATTGAGATGCTCCCGTTGCGATCGGGGCTGGTATAATTCCCGATCGGCAATCTAATTTAGTTATTGGGGATTTTCTTAAATAGAAGTTAGCCGATCGGACTCAAGGAATTCAAACTCGACAAACAAAAGGAGGAAGAAGGAAACATGAATAACCTTTTTTCTTCTTCCTCCTCCTCAAAAGTTTACTGTTTTTACCGCTTTGAAACAAGAATGAAACTGTAGGTTAGCTCCAAATCGTTAGGTCATATCATGTCCGATAGAGTGACGGCGATTAAAAGGGCTGGTTTTTGAGATTGGAGATTGTTGGCAGATATTTTTCGTGAGGCGAGCCCCTACCGTATTAGGGGTAATCGACCGGACATGATATCATCTGTCATTCCCAACTCTTCAATTATCAAAGCTAACAGCTAAAATGATGAAGAATGTCTTCTACTTTTATTCGGTAATTGGTAACACTATCTCAAATTCACTTCCTCCCCCCCAAGTAGAATTTACATTTATTGTCCCCCCGTGGGTTTCGACTACAATCTGGCGGGCGATCGCCAATCCCAATCCCGTACCTTTACCGACTGCTTTCGTCGTAAACAAATGGTCAAATATCTTTTGTTTTACCTCTTCAATTATTCCTTTACCGTTATCTGAAATAATAATTTTTACCGCTTCATTCTCGACAGAAGTTTGAATAATAATCCGGTTATTGTCAGCCTTTATTTGGGCAAAAGTCTGCCCAATATTCGATTCATCCAAAGCATCAACCGCATTTGCTATAATATTCATAAATACTTGATTTAGTTGTCCGGGAAAACACTTGATATTCGGTAAATTGCCGTAGTTGGTAATCACTTCGATGGCGGGACGTTGGTCATTCGCTTTGAGGCGATGTTTGAGAATTAAGAGCGTGCTGTCAATGCCTTCGTGAATGTTGAAATGAACTTTATAATCTCGATCGGCACGGGAGAAAGTACGTAAACTGGTACTGATATTTTTTAGCCTGTCACACGCCGCCGACATGGAATCCATCATCTTAGGTAAATCTTCTAAGGTATATTCCAGATCGATTTCTTCGGCATGGTCGATAATTTCTTCGCTCCGATCGGGGAAAGTTTCTTGATAGAGTGTCAAGTGTTCGATTAGTTCGGCAATAGTAGGTTTAGTTTCAAGGAGACTGGCAGAGATAAAACCAAGGGGGTTATTCATTTCATGCGCCACACCAGCCACTAAATTACCTAAAGCCGACATTTTTTCACTTTGAATTATTTGTAGTTGGGCGTTTTGCAAGCTGTGTAATGCTTGTTCTAATTCCACTGATTTTTGCTGGTAGGCAAGTTCTGCCATTTTGCGATCGGTAATATCATCTGCCAGCGAAGCAACTCCTATTAACTCGCCATCCGCATTCACAAGCACATTGTTATACCAAGCACAAATAATCGTTTTGCCATCCTTTGTGAGATTTTCATTAATACTGTGATTGCCACCCTGCTGCGATATAATATCGGCGCTCACACCCTCTAGTTCTGCTTTAATCGCTTCAGGAACGATGAATGTGAAGTGACGACCCAAAGCCTCCTGTTTGGTATAGCCAAAGATTCGTTCTGCTGCTGGGTTCCAGTCAGTAACTAGAAAATTGATATCCCACTCTATGACGGCTACTGGAGTTTGTTCAACAAATAGCTGCAGTCGTTGCTGGGATGCTTGCAACCGAGATTTTGCTGCACTCAAGCGATCGACCGATCGCTCGAGCTGTTGGGAATATTCTAGCGATCGCTCGTACAATTGAGCATTTTCTAGAGAAATAGCAGCTTGGGCGCAAAGCAAATTCAGGAGTTCGACGCGATCGCTCGTGAACGCCCCCGTTGTTAAATTATTCTCTAGATACAACACCCCTAGCAACTTCCCTTGATGCAAAATCGGGCTGCACAAGATACTTTTCGGCTGCTGACGCATGATATACGGGTCATTAGCTAAAATCGGATCGGCACTGGCATCAATTAGCACAGCAGTCTGCTTGTTACGCTTGACTTTGTAAATCAGCTTCAGGGGAATGTCTTGACTGTCCTCAATTGGAAAGTGTTGCAACACGACTGGCTCCGCACCCTCGATAATTGAGCCTTTAATCAGCAGGCGGTTATCTCGCAACAGCATTAACACGCATTTATGGGCCCCCGCATTTTCGATGACTATAGAAAGCAACGAAGAAAGCAGTTTTTCGAGTTCGATTTCGCCTGAGATAGTTTGGGAAGCTTTCAGAATCGCTGCTAAATCAAAAGCCACAGAGACGCTGCTACTGCTGGAACTGGGAGAACTGGTGGGACTACTCCCCAATGAGAAGATTGTTTCTTGAGTGGAGAGGGGAGAACGGGTTTGCTGGAGGATGGGGGCCAGTAGTTGCGGATAGCATCGCTCCAAGTCGGCGACTTTGGCTTTAGCGCCCCAACGAGCATAGCCATAGTAGGCATTCGTCATGTATTCCTGGGCAATGCGCTGTTTGTCCCAGTCTAGGTAAAATTTAGCGGCTAGTTCATTGGCTAGTGCTTCTTCTTGGATGTATTCGTTGGCTTTGGCTCCAATGATGGCGCGATCGTAATGTTCAATTGCTTCGGCTTTATTGCCTAAAACCCGATACTTTTCGGCTTCAACTAAATACCATTTATGCTGATGATTCATGGGAGCATTCTGCGCCCACTGTTGCAAAATAGTTTGATGGGTTTCCACCAAAGCGAGAAGTTCGGCTTGCTCCTTCTCTGGCTGCGTGGTGAAGAGTGCCAAATGCGTCAGAGCTGTACAGAAATGGAAAATGGGAGTCAGCATCAAGCCTGATATTGCCATTAAATGCTGTTTGACTTGAGCGCTATGTTCTAGGGCAGCCGTGTAATTGCCAAAAAAGTAGGCAAGGAGAAATTTGTAGAAGTAAGCAAGAGCGATCGCTGTGAGATCGTTGTCCTGATGGTGCTTAGGAATCATCACCCTTTCATCGTAGGCATCACCCATTAAGCAATCCGACAGAATATGAGTTTCCCTCAAGTTCTGTATCGCCTGCTGTTTCATATCCAAATAATTCTTGGCAGAATATTGCTTCACCTCTGCCAGAACGCCCCTATAAACTGCAATCTCAGGTTCCCAAGTATCCAGTTCTACCCCACCAAAAAGGTTCGCATTTAAGTAAGTGCCGATGTTATAGCCAGCATTGAAAAAATCGCCAGTTTCTATACCAGCCGCATAGCCATCTTTACCCGTCAGCATCGTTGCTCTCAAAGCTTCCTGACGATGTTGGATAAAAGACCCAAATAGAAGTAGAACCTTGCTCTTGAATTCCCGCACATTAAATCGGTCAATCAAGTTCAGTGCCAATCGCCCAAAGCGATAGCCTGTTTCCACTTCTCCCAAAAAACCACACAGTACCAGACCATGAATTACATACCCCACTGTTGATGCAGGCGAATTCCCAAACTGGAGCGATAAACTCACCATCGTCGCGCTCAGTATGGGCACTAATTCTGGCATTCCCTGGATAATAGGTGCAAATAACATTCCTAACATTTGCATGGCGGCTTGAGTCTGACAATCGCTCATTATCGGGAGATCGATTAGTTCTTCAATCCTTCTATTGCTTAGTTGGTTTGCAAGAGTTTGTAGCACTTGGCTAATTTTGGCTTCGTCAGGTGCAGTTGGGAATTCAACCCCTAATTGAAAGAGTGCATCTCTACCTACTACAATAGCTTCTAGCATCTGGCTCTGAGCTGTCAGTGCCATGATTTTAATTTCGTAAATTTTAACTTTTTCTAAAATTGTTTGAGCTGATTGCAACACCTGTGCTGCCATCTGTTCCATGCTGTCAAGATCGGCATTTAAATAGGCGGCTTCGGTAGCAGCAATATAGAGGTTCAGAGTCAATTCATACTGACTGTGCCAGCAGTTAGTTGTTAGTAACTCAATCCCTTTTTGCAGATAGACTATTGCCGCATTATATGCTGTAGAATTTCTGGCTTTCTGTCCCGCTTTTAAGTTAAGTTGAGCTAAGGCTTCTCGTTTTTGTGGTTGAGTAATTAACTCACTTGCTAAGTTCAAATGCCCGACAATATCAAATATTTTTTCCTCTTGCTGTGGCTCGGAAAACTTTTGTTGAAGTAATTGTCCAATTTTTAGATGAGTTGCTATTTTCTGTTCGTCGGGAATCAGAGAATAAGCAGCTTGTTGTACTCGGTCGTGTAAAAATCTATACTTGGCTATTTGTTTAGTAGTATTTTCATGTGACACTACCAATCTTTCATTTTCTTCTCCCTGATAAAACTTATAAACATCACCGATCGGCAAAATTAAGCCTTCTTGTAATGCTTTCCATAAATCCGCCGACGTTTCAATTTCTGATTGTTCTGAAACAATTGCCAAAGTTGCTAAATCGAACTGATTGCCAATACAAGCTGCTAACTGCAATATCTGTTGAGTTGATGGCGGTAGTTTTCGCAATTGAAAACCCATAAAAGCCACAACATCATCTGTAACTGCTTGCTGGTTTACTTGTGCAATGTCGCATTGCCATCCCCCTGCTTGGTAAGGGGGGATTGGGGGAGTGAATTGAATCAGTCGATCTTGATGTAATGCTTTGAGAAACTGGGTAGCGAAAAACGGATTTCCTTGAGTTTTTTGAGAAATTAATTGAGAAAGAGGTAATGCCAAAGTTTCTGGACATTTCAGTGTGTCAGCAACTAATTGATTTAGTTTGACTTGACTCAATGGCGCTAAAGTAATCGTATTAATCGTTGCTTGGTTTTTTTGAATCTCACTCAATGTCAAGATTAATGGATGTGCTGGATTAACTTCGTTATCGCGGTACGCACCAATTAACAAAAGATAACTTGTATCAGCCATTAATAGCTGCATTAACTTCAGCGATGCTGAATCTGCCCATTGCAAATCATCTAAAAATATCACCAATGGATGTTCAGCGCTGGTAAAGACTTTGGTGAATTTTTGAAATAATAAATTAAAGCGGTTTTCGGCTGCTGTTCCTGATAACTCCATAGCTGGTGGCTGTGAACTAATAATGCGTTCTAATTCAGGGATAACTTCAATAATTACCTGTCCATTTTCTCCAACTGCATCTAATATTTGGTTTTTCCACTGTTCTAATTGGATATCGCTTTCGGTTAACAATTGCTCCATTAAATCCCGGAAGGCTTGCACAAAAGCAGAGAAGGGAATGTTCCGCTGAAATTGGTCATATTTCCCTTTAATAAAATAACCGCGTTGGCGCACAATTGGTTTGTGGACTTCGTTGACAACGGCTGTTTTTCCAATCCCGGAAAAACCTGCGACTAGCATCATTTCGGTTGCACCAAGACTGACTCTATCAAAGACTTGCAGTAGGGTTTCAACTTCAGTTTCTCTGCCATAGAGTTTATCGGGGATGAGGAAGCGATCGCACAAATCCCAACTAGCAATTTCAAAGTCTTCAATACTACCATTTGCTTGTAGTTGATGTAAATATTTCTCTAAATCAAACTTCAGTCCCAAGGCACTTTGATAGCGACTTTCGGCATTTTTTGCCATTAATTTATTGACAATTTTTGAGAGTAAAGATGGAATTTTTGGGTTTATTTCATGGACTAATGGTGCTGGTTTTGCAATATGACAATGTACTAACTCCATCGGCTCGTTTGACCCAAAAGGTAATTGACCCGTCAGTAATTCGTAGAAAGTTACTCCCAAAGAATAAAAGTCAGTCCGATAGTCAGTCCCCCGATTCATTCGACCGGTTTGTTCTGGCGAAATATAAGCAATTGTCCCTTCTAATATATTAGGATTTATCAAATTTTCTGTTTCTCGCGGTAACAAGGAGGCGATACTAAAGTCAATTAATTTGACTTGTTTGGTTTCGGGATTAATTAAGATATTGCTGGGTTTAATATCTTTATGAATAATCCGCTCGCGATACAATATATCTAAGGCATTACAGAGTGCGATCGCTACTTCTAAAAACTCCCTCAAAGATACTGAGTTTTCCGCTTTCAATGCCCATTCGTGAAGAGAAATACCCCCAAAATCTTCCATGACTAAGGCATAGCCATTTCGATATGCTTCTAGGCTATAGGTTTGGATGATTCCAGGTTGACAAAGGTTTTTAGCAATGGTGTACTGGTTGCGAAACTGCACGAGTTCGCTGAATGTGGGGTATTCATTTTTCAACAGTTTGATGACGACAGGTAATTGGTCTGATGTACGGATAGCTCGATATACTAAGGTGCGACTTCCTGAATAAACTGTTTCCAGAATTTGATAGTTGGGAATTTGAACTGTTGTCTGACGGTTGCTATTTTGGTGAGAGTTATTAATAACCATTGTTTTTTGATAATTTATGAGTAATCGAAGCGGAAATTTAACTTGTTTATTCTTCCTTAACAGGTAAACTAATGATAAATTCAGTTCCTTCTCCTAGTGTAGAGTTAACATGAATAGAACCGCCATGTTTTTCGATGACGATTTGACGAGCGATCGCTAATCCCAAACCCGTGCCTTTCCCTACACATTTTGTCGTAAACAAATGGTCAAATATCTTTGCTTTGACTGATTCATTCATCCCATAACCGTTGTCAGCAATACTAATCTCGACCTGGTTATCTACTAAGGTAGTTTGAATAGTAATGCGATTGGGATTGGCCTTGATTTTGGCAAATATCCGCCCAATATTTGATTCTTCTAAGGCATCGATCGCATTGGCGATAATATTCATAAACACCTGATTAATCTGTCCGGGGAAGCATGAGATTGCGGGAATATTGCCGTAGTCTTTGACTACTTCAATGGCGGGTCGCTCGTCGTTGGCTTTCAATCGATATTTGAGAATTAAGATCGTGCTGTCTATGCCCTCGTGGAGATTAAAAGGAACTTTGTAGTCTTTGTCAGATCGAGAAAAGGTGCGGAGTGAAGTGCTGATATCTTGGATGCGATCGCATCCCAGTTGCATCGAGTCAATCATTTTAGGCAGGTCTTCGATGATATAGTCTAAATCGATATCATCGGCATGGTCGGCAATATTGGCAGCAGATGCTTGAGTGCGATACAAATCTAGATGTTCCGTTAAGTCTTGAACCGTGTGTTTAGCTTCATTCAAATTGCCGGAAATAAAGCCAACGGGGTTATTAATTTCATGAGCAACGCCAGCAACTAAATTACCCAAAGCCGACATTTTTTCGCTTTGAATCATTTGCAATTGGGTTTGCTGCAAGTCATAGAAGGCTTGTTCTAGCTGCTGAGCATAGGTTTGTGACTGTTCGTAAAGTCGGGCATTTTCTAGGGAGATAGCAGCTTGAGTGCAAAGTAGATTGAGGAGTTCCACGCGATCGCTTGTAAACGCTCCCTTGGCTAAATTATTTTCTAGATATAAAATGCCCCTAAACTTACCTTGATGCACAATCGGGCTGCACAAAATACTATACGGTCGCTGACGAATAATATATGGATCGTTAGCTAAAGTCGGCTCTGCTGTCGCATCCACCAGCATAACAGTCTGCCGATCGTGCTTAACTTTGTAAATCAGCTTCAGAGGAATATCCTGGCTCTCTTCAACAGGAATTCTCTGCAATACAACTGCGTTTGTTCCCTCGCTAATAGAGCCTTTAATCAGCAGGCAACCGTCTCGCGACAGCATTAACACGCATTTATGGGCCCCCGCATTTTCGAGAGCGATTCTAAGCAACGATGACAGCAATTTTTCCAGTTCGATTTCACCTGAGATAGTTTGAGAAGCTTTGAGAATGGTAGCTAAATCTAAAGCCATAGAAACATTACTACTGGATGTAGCGGAACTGGTGTAGGTGACACTACCCAATGCGAACAGAGTTTCGTGAGTGGAGAGAGTCGAACGGGTTTGCTCTAATATAGGTCTAAGCAGTTGGGGATAGCGTTTTTCGAGGTCAGCAACTTTGGCTTTCGCACCCCAACGAGCATAGGCATAGTAGGCTTCAATCATGTAGTCCCCAGCAATGCGCTGTCTACCCCAATCTAGGTAGAATTTTGCTGCCAGTTCGTTAGCAAGTGCTTCTTCTTGGGTATATTCGTTGGCTTTGGCTAGAGTTATCGCCTTGTCGTAAAACTCAATTGCTTCGGCTTTTTGTCCTAACACTCGACATTTTTCTGCCGCTACCAAATCAACCTTATGTTGATAATTCATGGGTGCATAATCCGCCCATTGCTTTAACTTGGTTTGGTTTTCTATTACACCCTGCAATGCTTCTGATGTTTCATCTAACTGTGGATTCAATTGTGCCAAAGTCAGCAGAGAATCATAAAGATAAAATACTGGTTCGCTGACTAATCCCGCACCAGCCATAAAATAGCGCCTGACTTCAATAGCATGATTTTTCGCTGGCTCAATTTCTCCAAACAAGAAACAAAGCATTAGTTTATACAAATGGAAAATATACAATCCATAGCCATCTTTGGCAGACTGTAGCTGCGGTCGAAATTCTGTTTCTTCAAGGGCTTTCCCAGACAAAAAAGTGGTATGTTCTGCAACACCTAGCAGATTTAAAACAGGTTGCCAATAAATCCGACAATAATTTGCAGTTGTTAATTGATTTAATTGGGTCAAACTATGGCAGTAAGCGCAAATATCCTGTTCTAAAGTAGCCAAGGATTGACCACACCAAAAAGAATTGAGACAAAAACTGTGGCCATTGTACCCAGCAAATATAAGGTTTCCAAATTCTATGGCAGTGGTGTAACCCTCTTGCAACAGAGGTAGTGTTTCTTGAATGTGAGAGTTGCGGTGTACAATAAACAACCCCAAGAGCATCAAAACCTCTGTTTTACTTGCTTTGGCATCGAGTTTTGAAATAATCTGGAGTGCCAAAGAACCAAACTGTGTTCCTGTATCCACGACTTGGAAGAAATTGCAGAGAATATTGCCATAGTTCGCATAGCCGAAAGTAGAAGTCGATGTGTTACCGTACTGAATCGAGAGTTTAACGGACAAAGTATTCAGCAATGGGAACAACGCTGAACCAGTGAGGTAAGCTGCTGGGCTGATGATACTGGCAATCTTCAGAATAGCGAGTTTTTCGGCATCTCGCATCTGTGGCAAGTTAACCAAATCGGCAATTTGCCTATCTCCAATCAGTTCCTCAATTTCTTGGATTTCTTGTTGTAAATCTGATGGTGTGGGTGTTTCAGGAAAGGTAACACCAAACCGTTGTAAGACTGGTTGAGCGATCGCGATCGCGTCAGTGAGTTTACCCTGAGAGATATTTGCTTGAATTCTAATGCAGTAAACATTAACCTTTTCTAATAAATAATGTGCCTGTTGGATAACAATGTCAATGAACTGTTCCATCACCTCAAAGTTACCATTTAGCATTGCTACTTCCGCCGCTAATTCATGGAAGGCGAGGCTGATTTCATACTGCTGTTGCCAAGTATTTTCTGCTAACAAAGACAATCCCACTTTGACATATTCACTCGCTGCTTGATAGGCGGTTGAAGTTTTGGCTTTGCGACCGGCAATTAAATTGAGTTGGGCTAATTCTTCTCGTTCTGTTGGTTCGGTAATGAAAGCAGTTCCGTGATTTAATTGATTGACTATTTCAAAAATGCGTTCTTCTCTTGCTTGTGCGGAAATCTGTTGCAGCAGCAGTTGTCCGATTTGGTAATGAGTCGCCTGTTTTTGGTCGTCTGGAATTAGAGAATAGGCTGCTTGCTGAACGCGATCGTGCAAAAATTTATAAGAAACTGTCATTTGTCCATTGTCATTGGTCATTTGTTTTTGACTATCTACTAATGACAGATGACTAATGACTAATGACTCTTGTTGATAAAATTTATAAATATCACCAATCGGTAAAATCAAACCTTCTTGCAATGCTTTCCATAAATTGGCGGCGGTTTCTACTTCTGATTGTTCGGAAACAATTGCTAATGTTGCTAGATCGAACTGATTGCCAATACAAGCGGCTAACTTCAGAATATTTTGGGTTTCTAAGGGTAACTTCTCTAACTGCAACGCCATAAATTCTACAACATCATCGGTCAATGCCTGTTGATTAATTTTGGACAGATCGCATTGCCAACAGCCTAACTCCCAGTTAAACTGAATGAATTTTTCTTCGTGTAAGGCTTTGAGAAATTGTGTGGCAAAAAATGGGTTGCCTTTGGTTTTCTGATAGACTAATTGTGAAAGGGGTAATGCCAAATTTTCTGTACTTTTTAGGGTATCAGCGATTAAGTGATTGATTTGGGATTGACTTAGGGGTGTTAAAGTAATAGTATTAATAGCTGCTTGGTTTTTTTGAATTTCGCTCAAAGTCAGCATTAATGGATGGGCTGGATTGACTTCGTTATCCCGATAAGCACCAATGATGAAAAGATGACTGGTATCAGCCATTAATAGCTGCATCAACTTTAATGATGCTGAATCCGCCCATTGTAAATCATCTAAAAATATTACTAAGGGATGTTCGGCGCTAGTAAAGACTTGGGTGAATTTTTGAAACAATAAATTAAAACGATTTTGGGCAGCAGTTCCTGATAATTCTACTGCGGGTGGTTGTTCGCCAATGATTTTTTCTAATTCGGGAATGACTTCAATAATTACTTGTCCGTTGTCTCCGACGGTTTCTAATATTTGATTTTTCCATTGCTCTAGTCGGACATCGCTTTCGGTTAACAATTGCCCCATTAAATCCCGAAATGCTTGTACAAAAGCAGAGAAGGGAATATTGCGCCCAAATTGGTCAAATTTTCCTTTGATAAAATAACCCCGTTGCCGAACAATGGGTTTATGAACTTCGTGAACAACGACTGTTTTCCCAATACCGGAAAAACCTGCGACTAGCATCATTTCTACCCCCCTATGTCCCCCCTTGCTAAGGGGGGATTCAGGGGGGTCTCCCTCTTTACCAAGAGGGGATTCAGGGGGGTTAGCTACTCTTTCAAAGGCTTCTAAAAGTTGCTGTACCTCTTGTTCTCTACCGTAGAGTTTGTCGGGAATGATGAAGCGATCGCATACATCCCGTTGCCCAATTTCAAAACTCTGAATTTGACCAGAAACTTGTAGCTGAGTTAAACATTTTTCTAAATCCCATTTCAGTCCCAAGGCAATTTGATATCTGGATTCTGCATTTTTCGCCATCAGTTTCATCACGATATCACACAAAACTTGCGAAAATTGGCTTCCCTTTATTTCACTTAAATTCGGTGGATTTTTGGCAAGATGACAATGCACCAACTCCATCGGATCGTTTGATTGAAAAGGTAACTCTCCTGTCAGCAATTCGTAAAAAGTGACACCTAAAGAATAAAAATCAGTCCGATAGTCAATCCCCCGATTCATTCTGCCAGTTTGTTCTGGGGAAATGTAAGCTAGTGTTCCTTCTAAGACATTAGGATTGATGAGTATTTGTGTTTCTCGCGGCAGTAAGGAGGCGATACTAAAATCAATTAATTTAACTTGTTTAGTTTCGGGATTAATTAATATATTGCTGGGTTTGATGTCTTTGTGAATAATCCGCTCGCGATACAGTATATCTAAGCTGTCACAGAGTGCGATCGCTATCTGTAAAAACTCTGTTAATGAGAGGGTATTTTTGTCTTTCCGATCCCATTCGTAAAGAGAAATACCTCCAAAATCTTCCATGACTAACGCATAGCCATTTTGATAGGGTTCCAGGCTATAAGTTTGGACGATACTAGGTGAGTTGAGATTTTTAGCAATGGTATATTGATTGCGAAACTGCACGAGTTCATTAAAAGTGGGGTACTCGTTTTTCAGAAGTTTGATGACGACAGGTAATTGGTCGTGGGTACGGACGGCCCGATATACTAAGGTGCGACTTCCTGAATAAACTGTGGAGATAATTTGATAGTTGGGAATTTGAACATTTGTGTGATGTCGGCTATTGTAAGTATAGTTATTCATGGCTATTGTGGTTTGAGAATTGATGGGTGGGCGATCGTTTAGATGAGTCCGTATGCTGGGGAAGAATTACAGCCTATTCCAGGTTTATGAAGTAGGGACACGGCACGGCGCCGTGTCCCTACCGCGAGATAGGCGGGTGTCCTTCATAAACGCGGAATCGGCTGTAACTTATTTATGCCGCCTTGATTGGTAAGGCGATGATAAATTCTGTTCCTTCTGCTAGTATAGAGTTAACGTTCAGGGAACCGCTATGTTTTTCTACGATAATTTGTTGGGCGATCGCCAATCCCAATCCCGTGCCTTTCCCTACACCTTTGGTCGTAAATAAGTGGTCAAATATCTTTGCTTTGACTGATTCATTCATCCCTTTGCCATTATCTGTTATGGCAATTTTTACTCGCTCGTCTTCTCTGAAGGTTGTCACTGTAATTCGGTTAGGATTTGCTTTAATTTCGGTAAAACTTCGCCCAATGTTTGATTCATCTATTGCATCAATCGCATTAGCGATAATATTCATAAATACCTGATTTAATTGACCGGGAAAACACTCTATTGGCGGTAAATCACCGTAGTTAGTAACCACTTCAATTGCCGGACGTTTTTCGTTCGCTTTGAGGCGATGCTTGAGAATTAAAATCGTGCTATCGATACCTTCATGGATATTAAATGACACTTTGTCATCTCGGTCCGCACGGGAAAAAGTGCGGAGTGAAGTGCTGATATTCTTCAAGCGTTCGCACGCCACTGTCATGGAATCCAGCATTTTTGGGAAGTCTTCTAAGCTATACTCCAAGTCAATTTCTTCGGCATGATCGAGGATTTCATCACTTTTGTTGAGGAGGCTGTCTTGATAGAGTTTTAAGTGGTCAAAGATGTCGGCAACAGTCGGTTTAGCTTGTTCGATACTGGCAGCAATAAAACTTAAAGGATTATTCATTTCATGAGCGACACCTGCAACGAGATTGCCCAAGGCTGACATTTTTTCACTTTGCACGATTTGTAATTGTGCTTGTTGTAAAGCAACCAATGCTTGTTGTAAATCTAGAGATTTTTGCTGTAGGGCAAGTTCGGCAACTTTGCGATCGCTAATATCCAAATATAATCCATCCCAAACCATTGAGCCATCTGCAAATCTTTGGATTCGAGATTCCCCGTGAATCCACTTGACGATTCCAGATGGGGTGACGATTCGCCCTTCCCATTGCCAGGAAGATCGGGTTTGAATGACGTGAGTTTTGGACTGTAGAAAACTTGCTATGTCATCTGGATGTATCATATTGTCGAAAAACTGCCAATTGGACATAGCTTGCTCTGGGGTAATTTCGAGCAAGTTGTAACAGTCAGCACTGATGTAGTTTAACGATAGGATTCCATCAGGATTCATCCGATATTGATAAACCACTCCCGGCACGTTGTCTACTAAATTATGAAAGCGAGACTGGGCGGCATTCAACTCATTTAGCGATCGCTCTAGCTGTTGGGAATAGGTTTGTGACTGCTCGTAAAGTAGGGCATTTTCTAGGGAAATAGCAGCTTGAGCGCAAAGGAGATTCAGGAGTTCCACGCGATCGCTCGTGAACGCCCCCGTTGTTAAATTATTCTCTAGATACAACACCCCTAGCAACTTCCCTTGATGCAAAATTGGGCTGCACAAGATACTTTTCGGCTGCTGACGCATGATATATGGGTCGCTGGCTAGAGTCGGATCGGCGCTGGCATTAATTAGCACAACAGTTTGCCTGTTGTGCTTCACTTTGTAAATCAGCTTGTGGGGAATGTCCTGGCTATCTTCAATGGGAAGGCGCTGCAAAACAACTGGCTTTGAACCCGCGGTAATTGACCCTTCGATCGACAGGCGCTTCTCTCGCACGAGCATAAACACGCATTTCTGGGCCCCCGCATTTTCGATGACAATGGAAAGCAACGATGAAAGCAGTTTTTCTAGTTCAATTTCACCTGAGATAGTTTGAGAAGCTTTGAGAATGGCAGCTAAATCTAGTGCAGCAGAGACGCTGCTACTGCTGGAAGTGGCGGAACTGCTGGATGTGACGGTTCCTACGGTAAAGACGGTTTCATTGACCGAGAGGGCAGAGCGGGTTTGCTGTAATATGGCAGCCAGCAGTTGGGGATAGCGTTTTTCTAAGTCAGCAACTTTGGCCTTTGCACCCCAGCGAGCATAGCCGTAGTAGGCTTCGGTCATGTATTCTTGGGCTATGCGTTGTTTGCCCCAATCGAGGTAGAACTTGGCTGCCAGTTCGTTGGCTAAAGCTGCTTCGTGGATGAACTGGTGTTCAATCGCCAGGGCGATCGATCGGTCATAATGCTCGATCGCAGTAACTTTTTCACCCAACACCCGGCATCGCTCTGCTTCTACCAGATGCCATTTGTGCAAGTAGTTCATTGGGGCATTGTTCGCCCATTGATGCAGAGCCGTTTGATGGGTGGCGATCGCAGCAAGCAGTTCGCCTTGCTCAATTTCTGGCTGGGTGGGGAAGAGTGCCAGGTGCGTTAGTGCGGCATACAAATGGAAAGCGGGAATAAAAACCAATCCTGATACTGCCATTAAGTAGGACTTGCTTTGAGTGATGTAGTTGAAGGCAGCCTGGTAATTGCCAAAGCAGTAGGCAAGCAGCAGTTTATAGATGTAGACAAGGGCAAGCGAGGTGAGATCCTTGTCCTGCTGGTGCTTCGGCAGCGTCACTGTTTCATCGTAGATAGTGCCAATTAAGTAATCGGGTTGGTTCACCGTCTCTCTCAAATGCTGCACCGTTTGCCGCACTGCATTTGAATGAAAATGTGCCGAATCTTGTTTCATCTGAGCCAGAGCAGCACTGTAAGCGGCGAATTCGGATGCTAAAGTGTCCAGGTCTACACCCGCGAAAAGCGCAATATTTACGTAAGATATTAAGCTGTAACCAGCAGAGAGGAAATCGCCTGTTTCCATCCCTGCCGTGTAACCATCTTTCAGCATCGGTAGCGTTGCTCTGAGCGCTTCCTGGTGATGTTGGATGAAAGCCCCGAACAAAGTTAGAGTAAGAGACTTCATGCCCTGAGCATTCAACCGTTCCAGCAACGTGAGTGCTAATCTCCCAAATCCATAGCCTGTTTCGACTTCGCTCAAAAAGGCACACAGCACCATGCCATGAAGCGCATATCCTACCACCGAGGCGGGGGCATTGCCAAACTGGAGTGATAACTGCACCATTGTTGCGCCCAATAGGGGCAGTAATCCGGGCATTCCCTGGAGCACTGGTGTAAATAGCACTCCTAAGATTTGCATCGCGGCTTGGGCAGTGGGATTGGTCATGCCGAGTAAATTTACCAGGGCGGACAGATCGTTGCCGCTCTGTTGGTTAGCAAGGTCTTGTAGCACTTTGCCGATTTGGGCTTCATCCGGCGTACTCGGAAACTCCACCCCTAATTGACTCAGTGCTTCTCTTCCGACAGTAACAGCCTCTAACATTTGGCTCCGGGCCGTTTGTGCCGCGATTTTCACTTCGTAAATTTTCACTTTGTCGAAAATTGTCTGTGCCTGCTGCAATACCGCTGCGGCAAGCTGCTCCATCCCCTCAATGTCACCATTCAAGTAACTGGCTTCGGCGGCGGCTACATATAGATTCAGCGTCAGTTCGTACTGATGAAGCCAGCAGTGTGGCTGGAGTAACTCCATCCCAGTTTGTAGGTAAACCCTTGCAGCAGCATAGGCAGTCGCATTTCTGGCTTTCGTTCCAGCTTTTAAGTTTAGTTGTGCCAGCGCTTCTCGATCGCTCGGTTGCGTGAGTAGCGCCCGTCCCTGGTTCAAATGCCCGACAATATCAAATAGCTTGTCTTCTCGGTCTATTTCGGAGAGCTTTTGCTGGAGCAGTTGTCCAATTTGCAGGTGGGCTGCCTGTTTTTGCTCGTCAGGAATCAGGGAATAGGCGGCTTGCTGGACGCGATCGTGCAGGAAACGGTAGCTTGGATTAACGGTTTCCTCTGCCTGTGACTGTTGTGTACCCTGAAAAAACTTGTAAATCTGACTCGCGGGCAAAATCAAGCCTTCTTGCAAGGCTTTCCACAATGCTGTTGCGGCATCGGTTAAAGAAAATTGTGAAACTATAGCCAATGTCTCTAAATCAAATTGAGCGCCAATACAGGCAGCAAGTTTGAGGACATTTTGGGTTGCATCGGGCAACTTTTGCAGTTCCAGCGCCATGAACTCGACTACATCATCAGTAAGCGAGAGCAATTTCACTGCTGCAATATCGCACTGCCAATGTCCTACATTGAAGTTATATGTAATGTAGCCATCCTGATGCAAAGCTTTGAGAAATTGGGTAGCAAAGAACGGGTTGCCTTTGGTTTTTTGATAAACTAACTCACTTAAAGGTTGCGCTATAACTTTTGCACAACTGAGGGTGTCGGCAACCAAAAGATTGATATGAGATTGACTCAATGCAGCCAGGGTGAGAGTGTTGATGGTTGCTCTTGCTTTCTTCATCTCCTCCAATGTCAGCATCAGCGGATGTGCCGGAAAGACTTCGTTATCTCGGTATGCCCCGATCGTTAGCAGATAACCCATCTCGCTTTGACTCATCAACACCTGTATTAAATTGAGTGAAGCGGAATCTGCCCACTGCAAGTCATCGAGGAACATTACCAAAGGATGCTCGGCTGTAGCGAACAGGGCTATGAACTTGCCAAATAACAAGTTGAAGCGGTTTAAAGCAGCACTACCTCCGAGTTCTGGGGCTGCTGGCTGTTTGCCGACAATCTGTTCTAGTTCGGGAATGACATCTATTAAAACTTGCCCATTTTCACCTAAAGCAGACAAGATTTTCTCTTTCCACTGCAACATTTGAGTATCGCTTTCACTCAGCAATTGCCCCATCAAGTCGCGCAATGCTTGGACAAAGGCACTAAAGGGGATGTTGCGGTTGAACTGGTCGTATTTGCCTTTGATGAAGTAGCCGTGCTGTCGCACGATCGGTTTATGAACTTCGTTGACTACGGCGGTTTTGCCAATTCCAGAAAAACCTGCAACGAGCATCATTTCTGTTGCACCCAGAGTGACTCTTTCAAAGGCTTGTAGTAAAGTTGCGGCTTCGGTTTCCCGTCCGTAGAGTTTATCGGGGATCAGGAAGCGATCGCACAAATCTCTTTGCCCGATTTCAAAGTCTTCGATGTTGTCAGTAGTTTGTAGTCTCTCTAAACAAATCTCTAAATCGTGCTTAATTCCCAATGCACTTTGATAGCGATCTTCAGCATTTTTGGCTATTAATTTTTGTACTATTTTTGATAGTACACAGGGAATTTGAGAATTAATTTCATGTACTAAGGGTGCGGTTTTGGCAATATGACAATGTACTAACTCCATCGGCTCGTTTGACCCAAAAGGTAACTCTCCTGTGAGTAATTCGTAAAAAGTCACACCCAAAGAATAAAAGTCAGTCCGATAGTCAATACCGCGATTCATCCTCCCGGTTTGTTCGGGAGAAATATAAGCAAGTGTCCCTTCTAAAACATGAGGATTAATCGGTGTTTGTGTTTCTCGCGGTAGCAAAGAGGCGATACTAAAGTCGATTAATTTGACTTGTTTGGTTTCGGGATTGATTAAAATATTGCTGGGCTTGATGTCTTTGTGAATGATGCGATCGCGATACAAGATATCTAAAATATTGCACAGTGCGATCGCTATTTCCAAAAACTCTCTCAAAGATAGTGCATTTTTCCTTTTTACTCCCCATTCGTGAAGAGAAAGCCCCCCAAAATCTTCCATCACTAACGCATAGCCATTTCGATAAGGCTCTAGACTATAGGTTTGGATAATTCCAGCTTGACAAAGGTTTTTAGCAATGGTATACTGATTGCGAAACTGCACGAGTTCGCTAAAGGTAGGATACTCATTTTTCAGCAGTTTGATAATGACAGGTAATTGGTCTGATGTACGGATAGCCCGATATACCAAAGTGCGGCTTCCAGAATAAACTGTGGAGATGATTTGATAGTCGAGAATTTGAACAGTTGTATCGCCTTTGCTGTTTTGGTGGGAGTTATTCATAACTGTTGTGCTGGGAAAAGACAAGGGTGACTAATTGGTTAGACGAGTTTGAAATCTCGCAGAAAACTTAACTTTTTTGTTAGACCCTAGTGGGTAAGGTAATGATAAATTCTGTTCCTTCTCCTAGTATAGAGTTGACCTGAAGGGAACCGCTATGTTTTTCGACGACAATTTGCCGTGCGATCGCGAGTCCTAATCCCGTACCTTTCCCAACCGCTTTTGTCGTAAACAAGTGGTCAAAAATCTTTGATTTGACGGATTCATTCATCCCTAGACCATTATCAGAAATGGTAATTTTTACTTGTTGATTTTCTAGAACAGTAATAATTTTAATGCGATTAGGATTAGCCTTAATTTGGGCAAAACTTCGACCAGTATTTGATTCTTCTAAAGCATCGATCGCATTAGCCAAGATATTCATAAACACTTGATTAAGCTGTCCCGCATAGCATTCCACTTCGGGGAGAGTGCCATAGTCCTTAATCACTTGAATTTTCGGGCGAAATTCATTAGCTTTCAGACGATGTTTGAGGATTAATATAGTGCTATTAATCCCATCATGGATATTGCAAGCTACAGGATGATCGCTATCAGCACGAGAAAAATTTCTGAGACTCACGCTAATGTCTTGAATCCGCTTCACACCTTCTCGCATCGATTCAACTAACTTGGGTAAGTCTTCTCGAATATAGTCAAGTTCAATGCTTTCTATTTCCTCTTGAATTTCTGGATGTATTTGGGGATATTTTTGTTGCACTAGATCGAGCAATCCAAACAAATCGTTGATGTAATCTAAGGCTGGGGCAATATTGCCATTAAGGAAGCCAACAGGGTTATTAATTTCATGAGCCACCCCTGCAACTAAATTACCCAAAGCCGACATCTTTTCGCTTTGAATCATTTGCAATTGGGTTTGCTGCAAGTCCTTTAAGGCTCGCTCTAGCTGCTGAGCATAAGCTTGCGATCGCTCGTAAAGTCGCGCATTTTCTATGGAAATGGCGGCTTGAGCGCAAAGTAAAGTTAGGAGTTCCACGCGATCGCTCGTAAACGCTCCCTTGGTTAAACTATTTTCTAGATATAAAATGCCCAATAATTTACCTTGATGCAAAATCGGGTTGCACAAGATGCTAGACGGCTGTTGACGCACAATATACGGGTCATTCGCTAAAATCGGATCTGCTGTTGCATCAATCAAAACAACAGTTTGATTGCTGTGCAAGACTTTGTAAATGAGCTTGTGGGGGATGTCTTGACTCTCTTCAACCCGAAGGTTCTGCAACACAACTGGCTGTGTTGCCTGGGTAATTGAGCCTTTAATTAGCAAGTGACTGTCTCGCAACAGCATTAATACACATTTATCAGCCCCAGCATTTTCAATGACGATTCTCAGTAACGATGCAAGCAGTTTTTCGAGTTCGATTTCGCTTGAGAGAGTTTGAGAAGCTTTGATAATCGCTTTTAAATCTAGAATATCTGAGATACTGCTGCTAGAAGTGGCAGAAGTGGTAGATGTCACAGTTCCCAAAGTGAAGATAGTTTCGTGAGTAGAAAGAAGCGAACGGCTTTGCTGTAATATTGGCGCAAGCAATTGGGGATAACGTTCTTCTAAATCGGCGACTTTGGCTTTTGCTCCCCAACGGGCATAACAATAATATGCTTCTTGCATATAGCTGGCGGCGACTTTCTCTTTCCCCCAATCGAGAAAGAATTTAGCTGCAAGTTCATTTGCTAAGGCTTCTTCTTGAATGAAACCGTTGGCTTTAGCGCCCGCAATGGCCCGCTCATAGCCATCAATTGCCTCCGAGATATTGCCCAAAACTCGACATCTTTCTGCTGCCAAGAGAGCCACCTTGTGCTGGTGATTCATAGGGGCATTCTCTGCCCAGGTCGATAGGTTAGCGTGATGCTGTTCCGCTAAAGCAAGTAGTTGTAACTGCTCATCCTCAGACTTACCTGCTACCACCGCTAAATAGGTTAACCCCCCATAGAAATGCACGGCGGGAATATGCAGCATTCCGACAAGACTACCTAAATATTGGCTAACTTCATTGATATATTCAACAGCCTGGTTATAATCACCAAACAAATAAGCCAATATCAGCTTGTAGGTGTAAGCAATCCCAAGACCTGTTAGTTGCTTATTTTGAAGGTACTGTGGAAATATTTTCGTCTCGTCATAAGCATCTCCAATCAACAGAGTTGGTTGATGGTTTTTTTCAAGCAAGCGCCCAAACAATGCTTGGTTCATTGTTAAGAAGGCTAGGGCATTATCCTGCTTTAGTGAAGCAATGACCGAACAAAACTGAGCGATTTCTGATTGAAGGGCAGATAATTCCTTTCCGGCATAGAAATAAGCGTAAAAATAGTGGGCCATACAATAGCTTAAATACAAAAAGTCACCGACTTCTATTCCTACTAAATATCCCTGCTTGAGCAAAGCAGCCATAGAAATCATAGATTCTTTTTGATGCTGGACACAGGCAGCAAAATGAAGTATTGTCAAACACTTGTACGCTTTTGTATTGAGCCGATCGATTAAAGTTAAAGCCATTTTCCCCAAGTGATAGCCCCGCTCGACTTGACCCAAGCCCGTCGTTAAGACCAAGCCATAGGTAGCATAGCCAACACTCGAAACAGGAGCATTGCCAAACTGGAGCGACAAGCTCACAATTTTTGCACAAACAAAGGGCAGAAATGTAGGTCGAGCTTGTAATACCATTGGCATGATCGTTCCCAGCAGTTCCATTGCAGCAATTGTCGTCGGGTCAGTCATTACAGGCAAGTTGACCAAATCGTCAATGACTTTCCCCTCTAGCTTGACTTCCACATTTTGTATGGTTTGTTCGCTTAGGCTCGGTGTGATGTCTGAGGGAAATTCTATCCCCAATTGAGTGACGGCTCGGGCAGCAATGGCGATCGCATCCGCCAATTGATTCTGAGCCGTCAATACCCTGATTTGCACCATGTAAACAGGCACTTTATCTAAAACCGTCTGAGCCCGATCCAAAACCTGTTGAACTTGGGCGATTGCTTCCTCAAAATCAGCCTTTAAACAAGCCACATCTGCGGCGATCTCATGGAGTTTTAAGCTCAACTCATACTGAGTTTCCCAACTATCTTCCGAGAGTAATTCCAGTCCCACCGTCACCAAGTCTCTCGCCACGCCATAAGCGGTTGCCTTTTTCGCTTTTTCGATCGCAGTTAGGTTCAATCGAATCAAAGACTCACGTTCGGCTTGATGACTTAGCAACCCACGACTGAGATTTAGATGACTGACAATATCAAATAACTTCTCCTCTCGCTCTGCTGCTGACAAACGAGTTTGGAGTAACTGACCCATTTTCAGGTGAGTGGCCTGTTTTTGGTCTTCAGGAATTAGTGAGTAGGCAGCCTGTTGCACGCGATCGTGGAAAAAGCGATAGTGAATTTGCTCAGAAATCTCTTCACTCAGGGATCGATGCTCTTGGGATGGGTCATCATTCAAATAAAACTTATAGATTTTACTCTCCGGCACAATCAGCCCCTCTTGGAGCGCAGACCACAAACTCAAGGCTACTTGAATTTCGTCTTGTTCTGAAACAATCGTCAAAGTCTTGAGGTCAAATTTTGCCCCAATACAAGCGGCAAATTTAAGCTGTTCTTGGGTGGTAACGGGCAGTTTTCGTAACTGCAAAGCCATGAATTCCACCACATCATCGGTTAAGGCTGCATCCTGTACCTGCACTAGGTCGCATTGCCAGTGACCAACCTCCCGGTCAAAAGTAATCAGACTATCTTGATGTAATGCCTTGAGAAATTGGGTCGCAAAAAACGGATTGCCCTGGGTCTTTTGCATGACCAGGTTGGTTAAGGGCTGCACGGCGCTTTGTGAGGCTTGAAAAGCATCAGCAATTAGGTGATTGAGGCTATCAGCACTCAAGGGACTGAGGGTGAGAGTTTCAAGGGTGACACCGGCATCTTCTAGGGCTTTAACTGTCATCAAAAAGGGATGACCGGGAAACACTTCATTATCTCGATATGCTCCTAAGACTAATAGACATTGAGATTGAGATTGGGCTTCCGCCAACAAACTTTGCATGAGGCCCAAGGAGGCGGAGTCAGCCCATTGCAGGTCATCGATAAAGATGACTAGGGGATGTTCTACCTTCGCAAAAACCTGAATAAAGTTTTGGAACAGACGGTTAAAACGGTTTTGGGCTGCCTCACCGGAGAGTTCTGGAGTGGGAGGTTGTGACCCAATAATCCGTTCGAGTTCAGGAATTAAATCGATGAGGACTTGACCGCTATCTCCTAGTGCTTTGAGCAGCTTTTCTTTCCAGGTTTGTAACTGCCGATCGGATTCTGAGAGCAGTTGGTTCATCAAATCTCGCAGTGCTTGGACAAAGGCTGACAGGGGAATGTTGCGGTTGAATTGGTCGAATTTACCTTTGATGAAGTAGCCTTTTTGCTGGGTAATGGGCTTGTGGACTTCGTTGACTGCGGCGGTTTTGCCAATGCCGGAGAATCCCGCTACTAGCATGAGTTCTGAACAGCCTCGGGAAACGCGATCGAAGGCTTTAAGTAATGCTTGAACCTCAGTTTCTCGACCGTAGAGTTTTTCTGGGATCAGGAAGCGATCGCTCAAATCCCGCTCACCCAATTGGAAAGTCGAAATTACTCCTGCCTCTTGCCATTGGGTCAAACATTGCTGCAAATCGTACTTTAATCCCAAGGCACTTTGATACCGATCCTCGGCGTTTTTCGCCATCAGTTTCGCTACAATTGCCGCTATCATTGATGGTACAGAAGGATTGACCTGCTCAACGGGTACAGGTACTTTAGCAATATGGCAATGCAGCAACTCCATCGCGTCTTCTGACTCAAACGGCAACTTACCGCTCAAGAGTTGATACAACGTCACACCCAAAGCATAAAAATCCGCCCGATAATCAATACCCCGATTCATCCGTCCAGTTTGTTCCGGGGCAAGATAAGCCAAAGTCCCTTCTAAGAAATTCGGGTTCTGGATTTCTTGAGTTTCCTTGGGCAGTAATGAAGCAATACTCAAATCGATTAGTTTGACTTGTTTTGATTCGGGATGGATGAGGATATTAGCAGGTTTGATATCTTTGTGGATGACCCGCTGCTGGTGCAGGTCCTGGAGAATAGTAGCTAGTTGCAGGGCGACATCGAGCACCTCTGATAGACTCAGGGACTGCTGTTGCAGATACAGGCTTAACGACAACGCACCCCAATCTTCCATGACCAAGGCATAACCATTACCCAGACGTTCTAAGTTCAATGGTTGCACAATCCCTGGGATGGGCAGATTTTTGGCGATCGCATATTGATTGCGAAACTGCACCAACTCGGCAAAAGTCGGATATTCTAATCTGAGCACTTTAACGACAACCGAACGCTGATTGCTGTTGTCTAAGCCTCGATAGACCGCAGTACGAGAGCTCAGATAAATCTGTTCTATAATGGTGTAGCCGGACATTGCGGGAACTGACACAGATAAAGAATTGCCTGGATCGCTCATGGGTGCTGTCAAGGATAAGAGTGGCTTTTTCTAGTATAAAGATTCATTCTAGAGTGGTAGTCGAATATAAAATTCACTGCCTTGTCCTGGATCGGACTCAACGTCCAAGCTGCCCCCATGTTTGTCTACGACAATTTGACGGGCGATCGCTAATCCCAACCCCGTCCCTTGACCCACCGCTTTAGTGGTAAACAAATGGTCAAAGATTCTGGACTGCACTTCTTCGCTCATGCCTTTGCCATTATCCCGAATTGAAATCTGCACTTGATTTTCCATCGCCACTGTGGAAATCGTAATTTGTTGGGGATTGGTTTCTAATTCCTTGAACCTTCCCCCCTGTGCTATCTCATCAAACATATCGATCGCATTCGCTACAATATTCATAAATACCTGATTCAATTGACCGGGAAAACAATTAATTAATGGGATTTCACCATAGTTGGTAATCACCTCGATCGCCGGTCGGTGTTCATTCGCTTTGAGGCGATATTTCAAAATCAGCAGGGTACTGTCAATCCCCTCATGTAGATTCGCACTAACCTTGTATTCCGTGTCAGCGCGGGAGAAGGTGCGGAGGCTGGTGCTGATACCTTTGATGCGCTTAGTTGCCCCTTGCATCGAGTTGAGTAACTGGGGTAAATCTGAGCAGATATATTCCAAGTCGATATCTTCAGCATTGTCTTGAATTGGCGGGACTGGATTGGGATAATGTTGCTGGTAGAGCGCCAAATGTTCGAGCAAGTCCTGCACGTGATCTGTAGCATTATTGATGCTGCCATTGAGGAAGCCGAGCGGGTTATTCACTTCGTGGGCTACCCCGGCCACTAAGTTCCCCAAAGATGCCATTTTCTCGCTTTGAACCATTTGCAATTGAGCAGTTCTTAGCTCCTGTAACGTATTTTCTAAATCTTTAGATTTTTGTTGAATTATGGCTTCGGCGGCTTTGCGATCGCTAATATCTAATAAAACTCCATCCCACACCAACGTGCCATCAGCAAGTTTTTTGATTCGCGATTCTCCATGAATCCACTTAACCTTTCCAGATGGTGTAACAATTCGACCCTCCCACCGCCAAGGCGTTAAGGCTTGCACTGAATCAGCAATAGTTTTACGATAGAATTCAGCATCCTCTGGATGCGTCATATCCATCATGATTTGCACATCAGCAATCGCTTGTTCAGCCGTGATTTCATAAAGGTCGTAACAAGCGTTACTAATATATGGAATTGACAATGAACCATCAGTTGCCATCAGGAATTGATACACCACCCCCGGAACGTTATCAACCAAGTTATGGAAGCGGGATTGAGCAGTTTCCAATTCATGGAGCGATCGCTCAATTTGTTGACTGTATTCCTGAGACCGTTGATAAAGTCGAGCATTTTCCAGGGAAATTGCAGCTTGGGTGCACAGAAAGTTGAGGATAGTAATGCGATCGCTCGTAAACACGCCACGGGTGGAGCAATTTTCTAGGTACAAAATAGCCCGTAAGTTACCTTGGTTGAGAATCGGTAAACACAACACGCTCTTAGGCTGATGGTGATGCAGGTAATCGTCCATCACTGGTAAGTTAGTATCGAGATCGTCCATAACAACCGTCATCACCGTGTTCTTCACGTATTGAACGAGCTTGACGGGAATCCTGGGGTTATCCTCTAGGGGTACAGATTGCAGCGTCACCTGCTCCAGGTTCGCCATAACTCGCACTTGCCATTGGTCATCCTCGCAGAGTATCAAAGCACACTGGTCTGCTCCAGAGTTTTCGAGCATCGTCTGAGTTAAAATTTGTAGCAGTTTATCCAGGGCGATCGTGCTGGCGAAGGTTTGAGACACTTTCAACAGGGCGGCAAAATCAAGGGTTTGGTTGATACTGCTACTGGAACTTTTCTCAAAGGTGGCATGGATGGAGTAGTTAGAGGCAGAGATACTTCCCAGGGTTTCTAAAACGGCGAGGGGTTGATTGGCAGCTTGCCGGATGGGTTGCAGCAGTTGGGGATAGCATTTTTCTAAATCGGCGACTTTGGCTTTTGCTCCCCAACGGGCATAGCAGTAGTAAGCTTCTTGCATATAGCTGGCGGCGACTTTCTCTTTACCCCAATCGAGATAGAATTTAGCTGCAAGTTCATTGGCGAAGGCTTCTTCTTGAATGAAACCGTTGGCTTTAGCTCCCGCAATAGCCTGGTCGTAAAGCTCAATTGCTTCTCTTTTCTGTCCTGACAAAACGCTTAAAATTGCGTTCACAAGATCGTATTTATGAGCAAAGTTTTCAGAACAACTAGCTGCCCACAAACTCAGTTTTACTTGGTTTGATTTAACCTTTGAAATGTAACTATTATCTAAGCCTAGAGAATGACTGCGGCAGTATTCAGCTATCGCAATAGACTGATAAAAATTGATGGCTGAAACCTGATATTTTCCAATAATTGTACCGACCAAGTCTTCAGCCCTCCGAGCCGATTCCCAGGCTAGATCGTAGCGCCCATAAAAACATAAAATTTGAGTTTTTAAAAGTAAATAATGACAAATTGCATAATCACTGTTGTTGTTCTTACAAACTTGAAGATGCTGCTGTTCAGTCGGGATATTCTCAGCAGGACTAGCTGTCAGTTCAGCCAGTGCAATGTTTAATCCAGAGAGTACATCCACAGGAAGCTGATAGTTCAGTTTCTTGGCACAAAACTCTACATATTCAGGAAGATTTTTCTGGATTTCTAATAAATTTTCTCCTGCATAAAATGGATTGAGCAGCTTGTACATCAAAATATTACCGGAGAAAACCATCTCCCCAGACTGTAGCCCAGCCACTAATCCTCGATCGAAAATAGACCCAGAGCAACGCAAGGGACGCACCCAGGATAGTAGATTATTCCCAAGCATATAGCAGGCTTTGCATAGATTATCTGCTTGCTTAAATCGCTTGGCTAAACTTTCTGCAAGCACTCCAAAGTCATAGCCAGCTTGATAATTTTTATGATAAAATCCGAGATACATTCCGTAGGCGGAAAATCCGTTTCCTGATTCTCCTATTACGCCAAAGTTAAGAGACACTAAAACCATCGACAAGGACACGAAAAAGTATAGCTCTCCTTTTTGGAGAACATAAACGGGAACTATTAAATTATTCAAAATTTTGACGGTCAGGCGTTTTTCTGGATCGGTGGACTCTGGTTCATCAACAAGCTGCTCTATGGTGAGATTCCCTAATTTCAATTGAATCTCATGTTGGCAAGATTCAAGTTTCTCTGCTAAGTCCACTTCTGATAAATCAAAGTTCAAGCAAGACAAGGCTTTTTGTCCGTACTGCAGTGCTTGGAGGTACTGACCTTGCAACGTGAACATCAGAATTGCGAGGTTAAAGGCTTCCGCTCTTTCAATTTGTTGTCTTGCCGAACTAGAGATTGCTTCAACAATGGCGAGAGAAGATTCAAAATCTCCAGACAAATACTTAGCTTCTGCGAGATTGAAATAAATATCTAAGGTCTGCTCATAACATTGCTGCCAACTATCTGGAGGTAACAAGCGCTTAGCTACTGTGAAGTAGTTAACAGCAGCCCCATAGGCAGTAGACTCTTTAGCTCTTTTCCCTGCAATAGAATTTAGCTCTAAAAGTTCCGAACACTCTTCCTGTCCTTGATGAAGCACAAGGCTTTCGTTTAAGTGATTGACAATCGTGAAAATTTTGCTGTTTTTTTCTTCAAGCGAAACATTAGCAAGCAGAAGTTTGCCAATTTGGAAGTGGGTTGCTTTTCTCAAAGTCTCAGGAATGAGAGAGTAGGCCGCTTGTTGGACGCGATCGTGCAAGAAACGATAGGAGGAATTCGTCACTTGTTGTTCATCTATTACTTCTAATTCATCTGACTGAAAAAATTTATAGGTCTGAGCGACCGGCACAATCAGCCCTTCTTGTAATGCCTTCCACAAAGCAGTGGCAGCATCAGTTTGCGATTGTTCAGAAACGATCGCCAAGGTTGCCAAATCAAATTGATTCCCAATACAAGCCGCTAATTTGAGAACCTGTTGCGTTTCCACTGGTAACTTCTGTAATTGCCGAGCCATAAACTCGACCACATCATCCGTCAGGGCGAGGACATTGACTTGAGCGATATCACATTGCCAATAGCCTTGGTTTCGCTCAACAGTAATGTATCCATCTTCATGGAGAGCTTTGAGAAACTGGGTGGTGAAAAAGGGATTGCCTTGGGTTTTGAGATCGACCAGTTGAGTCAATGGTTGCGCCAATTCTCGGCTACATTTCAAGGTGTCGGCAACCAGATGGTTTGTATGCTCTAGAGCTAATGGAGTCAGGGTAATTGTGTTGACAACCAAATCCGCTTTTTGCAATTGTGCGATCGTCAGCATCAACGGATGGGCGGGCGAGACTTCATTATCCCGATAGGCTCCTAGTACCAGTAAATAGCCACTGCTTTCCATCAACACTTTCAGCAACTGAAGCGAAGCTGAATCCGCCCACTGCAAGTCATCTAGAAAGATCGTCAAGGGATGGGCGGCGGTGCTAAAAACCTGAATAAACTTCTGGAACAGCAAGTTGAACCGATTCTGCACAGCACTGCCCGATAGTTCTGGCGCTGGTGGCTGTTGACCAATGACTTGCTCGAGTTCTGGAATCACCTCAATCAAAACCTGCCCGTTTTCGCCCACTGCTTCGAGAATTTGAGCCTGAACTTTAGATAATTGAGCATCGGATTCCGAGAGCAGTTGATTCATCAAATCTCGCAGTGCTTGGACAAAGGCTGACAGGGGAATGTTGCGGTTGAATTGGTCGAATTTGCCTTTGATGAAGTAGCCTTTTTGCTGGGTAATGGGTTTGTGGACTTCATTGACTGCGGCGGTTTTGCCAATGCCGGAGAATCCTGCCACTAGCATGAGTTCTGATGCACCTTGGGAAACGCGATCGAAGGCATCTAGGAGGGTTTGAACTTCTGTTTCTCGACCGTAGAGTTTTTCGGGGATCAGGAAGCGATCGCATACATCCCTCTGTGCAATCTTAAAACTCTGAATTTCACCAGAAACTTGTAGCTGAGTTAAACAATTTTCTAGATCGTATTTCAACCCTAATGCACTTTGATATCGGTCTTCGGCATTTTTTGCCATCAATTTACTGACAATTTCTGAGAAAACAGATGGAATGTTTGAGTTGATTTCATGGACTAACGGTGCTGGTTTTGCAATATGATAATGTACTAACTCCATCGGCTCGTTTGACCAAAAAGGTAATTGACCCGTCAGTAATTCGTAGAAAGTTACACCCAAAGAATAAAAGTCAGTCCGATAGTCAGTCCCCCGATTCATTCGACCGGTTTGTTCGGGAGAAATATAAGCAATTGTGCCTTCTAATATATTAGGATTTATCAAACTTTCTGTTTCTCGCGGTAACAAGGAGGCGATACTAAAGTCAATTAATTTAACTTGTTTGGTTTGGGGATTAATTAAGATATTGCTGGGTTTAATGTCTTTGTGAATGATGCGCTCGCGGTAGAGTGAGTCTAAGGTGTCGCAAAGTGCGATCGCCATTTCTAAAAACTCTCTCAAAGATAGTGCACTTTTCCTTTTTACTCCCCATTCGTGAAGAGAAATACCCCCAAAATCTTCCATGACTAAGGCATAGCCATTTCGATAGGGTTCTAGGCTATAGGTTTGGATGATTCCAGGTTGACAAAGGTTTTTAGCAATGGTATACTGGTTGCGAAACTGCACGAGCTCGCTGAATGTGGGGTATTCATTTTTCAACAGTTTGATGACGACAGGTAATTGGTCTGATGTACGGATAGCTCGATATACTAAGGTCCGACTTCGTGAATAAAGTTGTTCGATGATTTGATAGTCGAGAATTTGAACGGTTGTATCGCCTTTGCTGTTTTGGTGGGAGTCATTCATAACTGTTGTGCTTGGAAAAGACAAGGGTGACTAATTGGTTAGACGAGTTTGAAATATCACATAAAAGTTAACTTTTTTGTTAGACCCTAATGGGTAAGGTGATGATAAATTCAGTTCCTTCTCCTAGTATAGAGTTGACCTGAAGATAACCGCTATGTTTTTCGACAACTATTTGCCGTGCGATCGCGAGTCCTAATCCCGTCCCTTTCCCGACTGCTTTGGTAGTAAATAGATGGTCAAATATTTTGGCTTTGATTGCCTCTGTCATTCCTTTACCATTATCGGCAATCCGAATCTGCACCTGGTTATCTATTAAGGATGTTTGAATGGTAATTTGATTGGGTTTTGCCTTAATCTCTGCCAAACTCCGTCCCAGATTTGATTCCTCTATCGCATCGATCGCATTAGCGAGAATATTCATAAATACCTGATTTAATTGACCTGGGAAACAATCAATTTGAGGTAAATTACCGTAGTTAGTCACCACTTTAATCGCCGGACGTTGTTCGTTAGATTTCAGGCGATGTTTTAGAATTAATAGGGTACTCTCAATGCCTTCGTGAAGATTAAATGGCACTTTATAATCTCGATCGGCACGGGAAAACGTTCTTAAACTGGTACTAATTCCTTTGATGCGATCGCAACCTACCTGCATCGAAGACAGCATTTTAGGTAAATCTTCTAGCAAATATTCAATCTCTAATTCTTCAGCTTTTTCAGTAATTTCTTCACCCGGAGTGGGGAATTTTTCTTGATAGAGTTGGAGGAATTCAGTCAGGTCTTTGACCGCCGTGAGTGCTTCTTTAACATTGCCAGAAATAAACCCAACTGGATTGTTGATTTCATGTGCTACTCCTGCCACCAGATTACCCAGTGCAGACATTTTTTCGCTTTGAACAATTTGCAATTGGGCTTGTTGTAAATCTTGCAGTGATTGTTGAGCTTGTTGATAAAGTCGGGCATTTTCTAATGAGATGGCAGCTTGAGTGCAAAGTAAATTCAGGATTTCTACCCGCTCGCTCGTAAACGCTCCCTTTGCTAAACTATTTTCTAGATATAAAATGCCCAGTAATTTACCTTGATGTAAAATCGGGCTGCACAAAATACTATACGGTTGCTGATGAATAATATAGGGATCGTTGGCTAAGGTGTTATCTGCTGTTGCATCCAATAAGACAACTGTTTGTTGGTTGTGTTTGACCTTGTAAATGATTTTGTGGGGAATATCTTGACTCTCTTCTACAGGAATCTTCTGCAACACTACTGGATTTGTTCCCTGGGTAATTGCGCCTTGAATGAATAGATGATTGTCTCGCAGCAGCATTAACACGCATTTATGGGCCCCAGCATTTTCGATGATAATGGAAAGCAACGATGACAGGAGTTTTTCTAGTTCGATTTCACCAGAGATAGTTTGAGAGGCTTTGATAATTGCTTTTAAATCTAGAGTATCTGAGACACTGGTGCTGCTGGATGTAACAGAACTGATAGATGTCACAGTCCCCAAGGTGAAGATAGTTTCGTGAGTAGAAAGAACCGAACGGCTTGGCTGTAATATGGGCGCGAGTAATTGGGGATAGCGTTGTTCTAAGTCGGCTACTTTGGCTTTTGCTCCCCAACGGGCATAACAATAATATGCTTCTTGCAGATAACCTGCAGCAACTTTCTCTTTCCCGCAACCAAGATAAAATTTTGCTGCTAATTCGTTGGCTAAACCTTCTTCTTGAATATAGTCATTGGCTTTTGCTTCTGTAATGGCGCGATCGTAATAATCTCCGGCTGGGTAATTCTCGCCTAGTACCCGATATTTTTCCGCTTCTACTAGGTCATATTTATGTTGAAAGTTCATCGGTGCGGAAACTGCACGATGGTGGAGTATGGCTTGATTTTTGGAAACTCGCTCCAGTAGTTCGGTTTTGTCTGTAGCTTCGGTATGGGTAGCCAGTGCTGTCAGGGAATCGTAAAAGTAAAAAACTAATTCGCTAATCCCGCTTCCCGCGACTGCTACGGTTTGACGCACTTCTATTGCATCTTGAATTGCCTGTGGATATTGATTGAGGAGATAGGAAGTAGTCAGATTATAGACCCAATAATAATGCAATCCAATTAAATCATTAGTGGCGGTGAGTGCAGCGTGTATTTGCTCTGTTTGATTTGTCAAATCAGACTGGTTTTGACTATTTTGGAGCCGCTCAACTGCTTGTAAAACAATGTAAGAGTAGTTTAAACAAGTTTTGAGATTGAGCTTGGATAGGGTATTTAAATAAGGTTCTGTTTCTGTCACAAAAGTATTTAAATCCTGGCCAGTTATATAAGCGCACTGACACAAATGGTGGACGTTATAGCCTGCAAACTCTATGTCGCCGACTTCCTGGCCTGTCTGGAAACCTTCCCTGTATAAAGCTAAACTATTGCGAAAATGAGATTTATAATGAATAAAAAACGCAGCTAAGAGAAGATTAACTTTTGGTTGGATAAAACGTGCATTGAGTTTTGCCCCTAGTTGTGATGACATCTGAGCAAAGTCATAAGCTGTATCCAAATCCCCTAACATCTTGCTCAATAAAACCGCATAGTTAATGTAACTAAAGGCTGATAGAGAGTTGTTACCTTTCTGAATCGACAATATAACTTGAGTCAGAACGATAAATGGAAATAGCTGGGAAGCAGAAAGATAGGCTGCACCGGTAACACTAGAAAGTAACTGCATAATTGCCAATGCTTCCGGTTCTATCATCATCGGCAAATCGAGTAAGTCTTCCGCAGTTCTACCATTAAGCAATTCCGTTACCTTTTCTACAGCCGATGTTATATCTGTCGGTGTCGGTTGCTCTGGAAGATAAGTGTTAAATTCGGTTAAAGCAGTCTGGGCGATCGCGATCGCTTCTTGAAATCTCCCCTGGGTTGTATAGGCTTGAATCTGGATTTCGTAGGTTTTGACGTACTCGATCGCTGGGACATTTGCAGCTAAAATTGCCTTTACTCCCTGCTCCATTTCCTCGTAATTACCGCACAAATACGCCGCTTCTGTTGCTCCTTCCTGCAATCCTAACATCAGGCTGGTTTGGGTCTGCCAAGCACCATCAGACAGTAAATTTATCCCTGTATTGAAATATTTGAAAGCTGGTTCGTAAGCATTCGAGGCTTTAGCTTTGCGTCCAGCGATTAAATTAAGTTCGGCAAGACGATCTTTCTCCGATTGGTCAAGGATAATTGCGATCGCCCTGTTCCAATGGTTGACAATCTCGAAAATCTTGGCTTCTAGTTCGGTATCTGGGGTGCTTTGTCGCAGCAACTGAGCGATCGCTAAATGAGTTGCTTGTTTTTGGTTATCAGGAATCAAAGAATAAGCAGCTTGTTGTACCCGATCGTGCAAAAATCTATACTTGGCTATTTGCTCGCTGGTATTTTTATTTTCCAGACTCAATTTCTCGTTATCTTCGCCCTGGTAAAACTTATAAATATCACTTTGGGGTAAAATCAAATCTGCCTGTAAAGCGACCCATAAATCAGTTGCGACTTCCATCTCCGATAATTGACAAACAATCGCTAATGTTTGCAAGTCAAATTGGTTGCCAACACAAGCAGCTAGTTTCAATGCAGATTGGGTTGAGTCTGGTAATCGTTGCAATTGAAATACCATAAACTCAACCACATCATCGGTGAGTGTTTGCTGATTTATCTGAGAAATATCACATTGCCAGCATCCCTCTGATAAATTAAATTCAATGAATTTATCTTGATGTAATGACTTGAGAAAATGTGTGGCAAAAAAGGGATTTCCATGAGTTTTTCGATAAATCAATTGCGACAAAGAAAAAGCTGAATCCTCACTACACTTTAATGTATCGGCGACAAGTTGATTTAAATTGAAGTGACTCAGAGGAGCGAGAGTAATTGTATTAACAACAGCCTCAGCTTTACTAATTTCCTTTAATCTCATCATCAAAGGATGAGTGGGCGATACTTCGTTATCTCGATAAGCTCCAATTAATAGTAAGTATCCCCGGTCACCATTTACCATTAATAATTGAATCAGATTCAAGGAAGCAGAATCAACCCATTGTAAATCATCTAAAAATATTACTAAGGGATGTTCTTTGTGGGTAAAAACCCGAACAAAATTTTGAAAAAGGAAATTAAAGCGATTTTGGGCTGCTGTTCCTGATAATTCTACGGCTGCTGGTTGTTTGCCAATAATATTTTCTAATTCGGGAATGACTTCAATAATTACTTGCCCATCTTCACCAACTGCCCCTAATATTTTATGTTTCCATTGCTCTATTTTGGCATCGCTTTCGCTGAATAATTGACCCATTAGATCGCGGAATGCTTGCACGAAGGCACTGAAGGGAATATTGCGTTGAAATTGGTCATATTTACCTTTGATAAAATAGCCGTGTTGTCTGACAATGGGTTTATGTACCTCGTTCACAACTGCAGTTTTCCCAATTCCCGAAAACCCAGCTACCAGCATCATTTCTACCCCCCTATGTACCCCCTTAGCAAGGGGGGATTCAGGGGGGTTAGCGACTCTTTCAAAGGCTTGGAGTAAAGTTTCTACTTCGGTTTCTCGTCCGTAGAGTTTGTCGGGGATGAGGAAGCGATCGCACAGATCCCTTCGCCCTATTTCAAAACTACAAATTTCACCAGTTTTTTCTAGCTGACATAAACAATTTTCTAAATCGTATTTCAGTCCTAACGCACTCTGATAGCGATCTTCCGCATTCTTTGCCATCAATTTGCTGACAATCTCTGAAAGTACAGGCGGAATTTGTGGATTAATCTCATGTATTAATGGTGCTGCTTTGGCGATATGGCAATGCACTAACTCTATCAGGTCATTTGATTGAAATGGCAACTCTCCTGTCAGTAATTCGTAGAAGGTGATTCCTAAAGAATAAAAATCTGTTCGGTAGTCAATTACTCGATTCATTCTGCCAGTTTGTTCGGGAGAAATGTAAGCCAGTGTCCCTTCTAATACATTGGGATTGAGCAGAGTTTTGGTTTCCCTTGGTAGTAACGATGCAATGCTAAAGTCGATTAATTTGACTTGATTATTTTCGGGATTAATCAGAATATTCGTGGGTTTGATATCTTTATGAATGATGCGTTCGCGGTATAAAATATCGAAGGTATTACAGAGGGCGATCGCGATCTCTAAAAAATTTCTCAAAGATAGCGCGTTTTCTCCTTTCAATGCCCATTCTTTCAAGGAAATGCCCCCAAAGTCTTCCATCACTAACGCATAGCTATTTCTATAGGGTTCTAAACTATAAGTTTGAATGATTTCTGCTTGATGAAGGTTTTTAGCAATCGTATATTGATTGCGAAATTGCACGAGTTCGTTGAAGGTGGGATACTGGTTTTTCAGGAGTTTGATGACAACGGGGAATCCGTCATTAGTACGGATAGCCCGATAAACTAAAGTGCGACTTCCTGAATAAACGGTTTCGAGAACTTGATAGTTGGGAATTTGAACGGTTGAATGAGTGTTAGTGTTTTGGTGGAAGTAATTCATGGCAGTTTTCCTTTGATGATAAATGGGTGATTGGTTATTAAATCAGACGTGATGCTGTCGCAAATTAACTGTTTTGTTCGGCTTTTATTGGGAGGATAATTGAAAATTCGGTGCCTTGACCTTGAGTAGAATTGACGTGAATGGAACCGCCATGTTTTTCGACTACTATAGATTTGGCGATCGCTAATCCCAATCCCGTACCTTTACCGACTGCTTTCGTCGTAAATAAATGGTCAAATATCTTTTGTTTTACCTCTTCAATCATTCCTTTCCCATTATCTGAAATACTAATTTTTACCGCTTCATTCTCGACAGAAGTTTGAACGGTTATTCGGTTATTATTCGCCTTTATTTGGGCAAAACTCTGCCCGAGATTCAATTCATCCAAAGCATCGATCGCGTTGGCAAGGATATTCATAAATACCTGATTGAGTTGGCCGGGAAAACACTCGATATTAGGTAAATTGCCGTAGTTGGCAATCACTTCGATGGCGGGACGTTGGTCATTCGCTTTCAGGCGATGTTTGAGTATTAAAAGCGTGCTGTCGATGCCTTCGTGAATGTTGAACGGCACTTTATAATCTCGATCGGCACGGGAGAAAGTACGTAAACTGGTACTGATATTTTTGAGCCTGTCACACGCTGTAGACATGGAATCAATTATCTTAGGTAAATCTTCTAAGGTATATTCCAAATCGATTTCTTCGGCATGGTCGATAATTTCCTCGCTCCGATCGGGGAAAGTTTCTTGATAGAGTGTCAAGTGTTCGATTAGTTCGGCAATAGTAGGTTTAGTTTCAAGGAGACTGGCAGAGATAAAACCGAGGGGGTTATTCATTTCATGCGCCACACCAGCCACTAAATTACCTAAAGCCGACATTTTTTCACTTTGGACGATTTGTAATTGAGCGTTTTGCAAGTTGTGTAATGCTTGTTCTAATTCGAGTGATTTTTGCTGTAAGGCGAGTTCTGCTCGTTTGCGATCGCTAATATCTAAATATAATCCATCCCAAACAATCGAACCATCCGCCTGCCGTTCGCTTCGTGATTCACAGTGAACCCACTTGACAATGCCAGATGGAGTAATAATTCGCCCTTCCCAATGCCAAGGCGCTAACATTTGAACGGTGTGAGTGTAAGTTTGCTGGTAGAAATCCATATCATCTGGATGTACCATTTCATCGAAAAAAATCGCATTGGCAAGCGCTTGCTCTGGAGTAATTTCAAACAAACTATAACAGTCGGCACTGATGTAGTTTAATGATAGGATGCTATCGGGATTCAGGCGATATTGATACACCACTCCCGGCACGTTATCTACTAAGTTATGAAAGCGAGACTGAGTGGCATTCAATTCATTTAGCGATCGCTGTAGTTGTTGGGAATCTTCTAGCGATCGCTCGTACAATTGAGCATTTTCTAGAGAAATAGCAGCTTGGGCGCAAAGCAAATTCAGGAGTTCGACGCGATCGCTGGTAAACGCTCCCGTTACTAAATTATTTTCTAGATATAAAATGCCGACTAACTTACCCTGATGTAAAATCGGGCTACCCAAAATACTATACGGTTGCTGGCGGATAATATATGGGTCGTTCGCTAAGGTTGAATCTGCTGTCGCATCCACCAAAACAACAGTCTGCTTGTTGTGCTTGACTTTGTAAATCAGCTTTCGGGGAATATCCAGACTCTCCTCAATCGGAAGATGCTGCAATACGACTGGCTCTGTTCCCAAGGTAATTGACCCTTTAACGAACAAGCGATTGTCTCGCAACAGCATTAACACGCATTTATCAGCTCCGGCATTTTCCATGACTAACGAAAGCAAAGATGAAAGCAGTTTGGAGAGTTCGATTTCACTAGAGATAGTTTGAGAAGCTTTGAGAAGAGCTTTTAAATCTAGGGTATCTGAGATACTGCTGCTAGAAGAAGCCGAATTGGTGGATGTGACAGTTCCTAATGCGAAGATGGTTTCGTTCGTGGAAAAGATCGAACGGGTTTGCTGTAATATGGGGGCAAGCAGTTGGGAATAGCGTTTTTCTAAGTCGGCCACTTTGGCTTTGGCTCCCCAACGAGCGTAGCAATAATAGGCTTCCTGCATATATCCGGCTGCTACTTTTTCTTTTCTACATTCAAGGTAGAATTTTGCTGCTAGCTCGTTGCCGAGTGCTTCTAATTGAATATAGCCGTTGGTTTTGGCAATAGCGATCGCGCGATCGTAATACTCCGCCGCTTGCCAATTTTGTTTGAGTTTGCTGGCTTTTTCTGCCTCGACTAACTCATATTGATGTAGAAAATTTTCCGGCGCATGATTAACCCAAATTTTCCTGACCTGCTGGTTAGCATCAACTATTTTCAAACATTCGCTCTGTTGACTTTCCTCCAATTCTGGATATTGAGCTAGCAAAGCAAGTGAATAGTAGAAATTATGCTCGCTGACAGTTATTAAGCCCGGTGCATTTGCAGCATAAGGTACTGCTAGTGTCATGTAACGAACTGCTTCTTGATATTTACCAATCAAGTACAAAAATAAGGATCTAAGGAGATAAAAAAGAAAGAGAGTCGTAAAATTTTTATTTGCAATCAGGTCAGATTCTAGTTGTTCAGCCTCTTGAACATATTCAGGCAATGCAAACTGACTAAAGTTATTTTCCTGCAAGTTCAAAATAGTCTGACGACCTATACTGAGAATGGTAGTTCCATATTTATGCTTGAGTTGCGTCAGAATTTGCAAATATTCGTCAAATTTCTTCTCTAATTCTGGCAACGGCAGAGCCAGAAAAAACAGACTCACGCAATAATGAATAATTGAATACCCAGCATACTCTATGTCTCCAGTCTCTAAGCCACTACAAAATCCCTGTACGCCAATGGCTAAATCTACATTTTCTCTGGCAGGTTTTTGCCAGTGTCGGATGCAGTTTCCAAATATATTGCAAACCTTAGCATTGTATGCTTTAGCACCCAGTTTTTCTAATATATCTACCGACATTTGACCCAATTGATAGCCCCGATCGATATCCTCCATAGTCGCACAAAGGAGCATCCCATAAAGACAATAACCATAGGGTGAATACTTTGAATTACCATATTGAATGGAGAGGTGAAGCAAAGTATTAATAATTTCCATCAATAATTCAGGTCGTTGAGCATAAGCTGGAGCAGTTAAGGCAATTAAGACCTCCATTGCTGCTTCCTTCTGTGGATCGGTCATCAGGGGAAGATTGCTTAGATCCTCAACTTGAAGTTGCTGCTTTTGAGGTGGATTTGGTTCTAAACTTACGTTAAGTTCTTGCAGACATGACAGCCCAACTTCGATCGCTCGCTCGAACTGAGATTGCACATTATGCAACTGTAATTGTATTCTATACACAGGCACGCGGTCTAAGATAGAGACTGATTTTTTGACAGTAAAATCAATCAATTCTTCCGCTTGTTTGTAGTTGCCATTGAGATATTCGGCTTCGGCAAGACTGGTATGAAGATGATGTGAGAGTTGGTAGTTAGTCTCCCAACTCTCACTCGATAACAGCATCTTACCTGTATTTAAATACTTCAGTGCTGCTTCATAAGCGGTGGCAGATTTAGCTTTTTCACCCGCCTTTAAGTTCAGTCTGACAATTAATTCTCGTTCTGATTCTTCTAGTAAATTCACCCCGTAATTAATTTGGTTGAGGATGCCAAAAATATTCTCATCCAAATTTTCAGTCGCAGTATTTTGTAATAACAGGCGACCAATTTTTAAATGAGTAATCTGCCTTGACTGTTCGGGAATTAAAAAGTACGCTGCTTGTTGGACGCGATCGTGCAAAAACTTATAGTAACACTGTTGAGTGTTGGCAGTTGAGTGTTGGGTATCTAGTTCGCTGTTTTGATAAAATTTGTAGATTTCGCTCTGGGGTAAAACGAGTTCTTCTTGCAAAGCTTTCCACAATGCTGTGGCGGTTTCTATTTCCGATTGTTCGGAAATAATGGCGAGAGTTACTAAATCAAATTGGTTGCCTATACAAGCAGCTAGCTTCAGAATGTTTTGGGTTGCGGGGGGTAACTTTTGTAGCTGTAATGCCATGAATTCGACGACATCATCGGTGAGGGAGAGCGATCGCACTTGCGCGACATCGCATTGCCAGGAACCTGTCTGCCAGTCAAATGCAATCAATCCATCCTCGTACAAGGCTTTCAAAAACTGTGTGGTGAAGAACGGATTTCCTTTAGCTTTTCGATATACTAACTCGGTCAGGGGTAGAGCGCGATCGATCGCACAACTAAAAGTATCGGCAATCAGATAATTCACGTCAGATTGACTTAAAGGAATTAGCTCGATCGTATTGACAGTTGCCTTGGTTTTTTGGATTTCCTCCAACGCCAACATCAGCGGATGAGTGGGAAAAACTTCGTTATCCCGATATGCACCTATAATAAATAGATAGCCTCCCTCTGTTTGGCTCATTAACAACTTCATCAAATTGAGAGATGCTGAATCTGCCCACTGTAAATCGTCCAAAAACATCACCAATGGATGCTCTGGTGTGGCAAACACTTCCATGAACTTTACAAATACTAAATTGAAGCGATTTTGGGCGGTACTACCTGTCAGTTCGATCGCATCTGGTTGTTTGCCGATAATTTGTTCGAGTTCGGGAATTACTTCGATCAAAATTTGACCGTTTTCACCCAAAGCAGAGAGAATTTTAGTTTTCCAACGCTCTAGATGAGCATCACTTTCTCCCTGCAATTGTCCCATCAAATCGCGGAATGCTTGTACTAATCCAGAAAACGGTATGTTGCGTTGAAATTGATCGTATTTTCCCTTGATAAAATAGCCTTTCGATCGCGCAATCGGTTTATGTACTTCATTGACGATTGCCGTTTTGCCAATCCCAGAGAAACCCGTGACTAACATTAGTTCGGAAGCACTATTGGCGACTCTTCCAAATGCTTGCATAAGGATTTCGATTTCCGCTTCTCGTCCGTAAAGTTTGTCTGGAATCAAAAAGCGATCGCTTAAATCTCTCTGTGCGATTTCAAAATCTTCGATCTTTCCTGTTTCCTGCAATTGCGCTAAACATTTTTCTAAATCGTGTTGGATTCCCAAGGTACTCTGATAGCGTTCTTCGGCATTCTTCGCCATCAGCTTCATCACTAGATCCGCAAGTACCTGGGGAATTTCTTTACTTGTGAATTTATCTGGTTGTTTCGCAATATGGCAATGCACTAACTCCATCGGGTCGTCTGACTTAAACGGCAGATTTCCAGTCAGTAATT
>JAUBST010000037.1:0-71404 GCA_036702215.1 Microcoleus sp. F6_B6 | reverse complement strand
CTAAAATCTAAAATCTAAAATCTAAAATCTAAAATCTAAAATCTAAAATCTAAAATCTAAAATCTAAAATCGATTGAGACTCCCCACCCAATTAAATTGAGTTAGATTTATTGATACGGGCGATCGCAACTCGAACAATCCCGAATTGAGAAACTAATTCAAGAAAAACCGAGTTGCAGCCGATCGCCCGTGCGATCGATAATTTTGATCGGCCCTAACTTTAAAAAATATGGTGCTACAAGATCATTTCCGCCCGCCGCTGTCGGTGCGCCTTCACTGGCAAGCCTTTCACAATGCCTGGGCGACTTACATAGCATCCGATTTGAATGCCAAATTACCCGCAAATTACTTTGCCGAACCCAACGTGCAGTTTGGGATTGAAATTGATGTAGCAGCTTTTGAGGAACCTCTACCGGAGTTTGATTGTCCAGAAACGGTAATTCGTTTGCCAAGAGATTTCCCAAACAATTGGATGTCACCCCCAGCCCAAAGCGTGCCTTTTCTAACTGCATCCCAAACCGTGCAAGTCATTATTTTTAACACTGAAGCCGGCCCGGTATTAGTCGGTGCAATTGAATTAGTAAGTCCTGCCAACAAAGATCGTTCTACTCATCGCGGTGCTTTTGTTTCTAAGTGCGAGACGTATTTGCGCCAGGGAATTGGATTGGTAATAGTTGATGTTGTGACGGGAAGCAAGGCAAATCTTCATAATGAATTGTTAGCCCGTCTGGCGGGAGGAAGCGCTTCGCCCTTCGACGCTGACCTCTATGCTACAGCTTATCGACCGATCGAGCGAGACGGCAACCAATGCCTCGATATTTGGCAGGAAAAACTGGCTGTGGGCTGCGCGCTTCCTGCTTTACCGCTGTGGCTGCAGGGCGAGATTTGCTTGGCTGTGGAATTAAATAATATTTACGATCGAACTTGCCGAGAACACCGAATTGCTGTTAGCAGCGCTTAGCATCAGGACTATTCGTCCTCACTACGAACTCTACTGCTCGAAAAACTAATGGCATGGAAACTAAATGGAACCACTTAAAACAACCGATGCCAAGTCAATTTCTTTGTCGCAGCATTTAAATTCCAGCGCAACAATTGACTTGCCGATTTGCCAATAATTCCCGAAATTCCGATCGCTTTTCTTGGAGATTCCGTTGCCAGGGCGATCGCACTTTCGGCATCGCAAATTCCCCACTCCACCAAATTCTGCACTCCCGCCAACAGCGGCAGAGTTGTACCCGCCAAAGTAGCAGATTCCAGGGGCGAGTGGTAATCTAATCTTACCCAAGCCGTACCTTTTCTGACTTCAATTTGTCGGGAATCCCAAGGATACACACCGTCAGGCAAACCCAAAGGAGCCAAAGCATCGCTCACTAAAAAAACGCCTTTTTGATACCTACCAGCGCGCAGCAAAAAATCAATCATTGTCGGAGAAACGTGTTTCCCGTCAGCAATTAAACCGCATTTTACGCCCGGATAAACAATCGCCGCTCCCAATAAACCCGGTTCTCGGTGGTGCAAACTCGGCATCGCATTAAAAGCGTGAGTTACCATTGAAGCTCCCCGCTCAAATGCTTGTTGGGCTTGCTCTGCCGTCGCTTGGGAGTGTCCGAGACTGACGGAAATTCCCAAACTTTGCAAATAGGAAATGACTTCGCCAGTGCTGTCTAACTCCGGCGCTAAAGTAATTATTTTGACAAGATCGGCACAATCTCCTAAAACTTGCTTGACATTTTCTATAGTTAGGGGTAACAAAAACTCAACTGGGTGAGCGCCTCGCTTCTGGGGGTTGAGAAAAGGGCCTTCGAGGTGAACGCCGATAATTTCCGCTGTTTTGACTTTATTAGCTGTGGCAGCAGTAGTTTTTGCAGTACGGATATAATCCGCTATAGTCGAGAGCGATCGCCTAAACTTATCCACAGAAGTTGTCACCAAAGTCGGCAAAAAAGCATCGACTCCCTGATGCCACAAAAATTGACAAATTTTCGGCAAAATTTCAATATGCTTGCTTTCTAAATCGGGAAAAGCAAAACCGAGAGCGCCGTTAATCTGCAAGTCAACACCGCCGAGAGAAAGCCAATCGCCTGCTACATCAAGCACCTGCAAATCGGGAGGACAAATCCGTTTAAATACGGCGTCCATCGGCAAAACTTCTTGAATGATTCCCATTTCGTCAACGGCAAGCATCTGCAAATCCTTGCAACCGGGGAGGCGAGCATTGAGAATATCTGTGGGGGTGGCAGTTGGGGTTGTGGCTTCAGTCATCCGATTTGAGATTTGGGATTTTAGATTTTAGATTTAATATTCGCTGCGGGTAAATCCCGTGGCTGGCGATGAGGAGGGGGAGCTTTTTCCTTTTTGCTGACTCCAGGGCTGCTCGGACGGGGGCTTGCGGCAAAATTGCTTTGAAGGGTCAGTTTTGGTACAAAATATCTAAATTTGAGTTAACGCAATCATTTAAAACTAGCATTTATATGAAATCTCAAATCTGAAAATTTTATGAATCAAGCGACAGTTGGAATTATCATGGGTAGCGATTCGGATTTGCCAACCATGAAAGATGCGATCGCAGTTTGCGAAGAATTCAACGTTGCTTGCTCCGTGGCGATCGTCTCGGCGCACCGCACCCCCGAACGCATGGTGGAATACGCTCAAACCGCGCACCAACGAGGCTTGAAAGTCATTATCGCAGGTGCCGGGGGAGCGGCGCACCTCCCCGGTATGGTAGCATCTTTGACCCCCTTGCCAGTAATTGGCGTGCCCGTACCGAGCCGCCACCTGCAAGGGGTAGATTCGCTGTACTCGATCGTGCAAATGCCAGCCGGGATACCCGTAGCAACAGTGGGGATCGGCAACGCTAAGAATGCTGGCTTGCTGGCAGTTCAGATACTGGCAGCTCATCAGCCGGAATTGCTAGAGCGAGTCTTGCTTTACCGCAAAACTTTGTGCGAATCTGTACTGAAAAAACAAAATCAACTAGAAGAGCTAGGCTATCATAACTATCCCAATCTCAACAAATAATCCATAAACTTTTGTAGTAAGATTGGAAAGTTTTCCGAATATTGCTGAGCTGACTAGCCGTAAAGAGGGTAAAAGTGATTAAAATGACTGTCGCACAGAAAAAGTCGAAACAAGTCAGGCGGAATGGTTTAAATTTGCCAGCAGCGAAATTTTTTACGAAAGTCAACAGGTTGAAAAAGTTACCGCGGGCGATCGCCCGCCTCAGACCAAGTTGGCAAGCCTGCATACCAATAGCAGCAATCATCGTCTTGGTGTGGGGATATGCTGCGGTAGCCCAAACAGATCCCGCGCCAAGCACCGAGGAACAATTAGCCAGCCTTAAGGTGGGCATGGATACCATGTGGGTCATGGTGGCTGGGATGCTAGTGTTCTTTATGAACGCCGGTTTCGGTATGTTGGAAACCGGTTTTTGCCGCCAAAAAAATGCCGTCAACGTGCTGTCCAAAAACTTGATTGTTTTTGCGCTTTCTACGATCGCATTTTGGGCGATCGGCTTTGCCTTAATGTTCAGCAACGGCAACGGTTTTATCGGCAGCAGCGGCGGATTTTTTCTGTGGAACGTAGCTGACAACAGCCCCGCCACAGGAGACGCTTATCAAGGCATTTTCAGCGCATTAAACTGGACGGGAGTCCCCCTCAACGCTAAATTCTTTTTCCAATTAGTTTTTGCGGGAACTGCTGCCACGATCGTTTCTGGAGCCGTTGCAGAGCGAATTAAATTCCTTGAATTCTTAATTTTCAGCTTGCTGCTAGTAGGCATTGCTTACCCGATTACCGGACACTGGATTTGGGGCGGCGGCTGGCTGGCAAAAGCCGGCTTCTGGGATTTTGCCGGTTCGACAGTGGTTCACTCGGTAGGCGGTTGGGCTGCTTTGATGGGAGCGGCATTTTTGGGGCCCCGGATCGGCAAGTACCGCGACGGCGATACTGTGGCGATGCCGGGACACAATATGAGCATTGCCACCCTGGGCTGTTTGATTCTGTGGTTGGGTTGGTTCGGGTTTAATCCCGGTTCGACAATGGCAGTCGATCCAAATGCGATCGCCCACATTGCGATCACCACCAACACCGGCGGCGCATTCGGGGGAATTGCTGCAACCATTACTGCTTGGCTGTACCTGGGCAAGCCCGACCTTTCGATGATTATCAACGGCATCCTCGCCGGCTTAGTCGGCGTAACAGCTAGCTGCGCTTGGATCAACGTGCCCAACTCTGCCATAATCGGCACGATCGCCGGTATCCTGGTAGTTTTCGCAGTAACTTTCTTCGACAACTTGAAAATTGACGACCCTGTAGGGGCAACTTCAGTTCACTTAGTCTGCGGCATCTGGGGAACTCTGGCAGTGGGCTTGTTTGCTGACGGGCCTGGAACGGGAATTTATACCGCAGGCCCGGCAGCCGGATTGCTTTTGGGCGGAGGTTTCGGTCAACTCTGGGCGCAATTGGTCGGCATTATCTCTGTAGGGGGGATGACCGTCCTGCTGAGTACGATTTTTTGGCTGGCACTCAAAGCTTTGCTGGGTATCCGCGTTTCTGCAGCAGAGGAGGCTGAAGGTTTGGATATCGGCGAACACGGGATGGAAGCTTACACGGGGTTTGTGAAGGAAACTAGCTTGGACAACAGAAGTGAGACCAGCTACGGCGGTTATGGCGGGGCTTCTGGAGGCAAGACTACCAAAATGTAGAGCGTGCCAAGAACTCGACCCATTCAGCTTTCGTGTCCTAGATTAGCTATAGCGGTTCTCAAGTAAATGAGGTACGTAGTGGGGCTAAAGCCCTTTTCTTTAGTCGTTATATAAGTTGTCAGTCATACCTCATCTACTTGAGAAGAGCTATATTTATCAGCTAATTCACGCTTTATTCAGACAAACCGCACTCTGAAATAGCCGCTAAATTATAGCTGTCTATCGTTGTGCTCGCGTTTCAATCTTCGATGCGAACGCGGGCATATAGCGGTTCTCAATAAAATGAGGTACACACCGCTCGCAACTGATGCCCTATGCCCACTCCAGGCCTATGCCCTATGCCCTATGCCCGCTCCTAAAGCGTGTACCTCATGTTACGCTCGAAAGGGCATATTTTTATTGTTAATTTACCTTTAACGGCCTACATATAGTAGTTTTTGATTGTATGAGATGTGCGCCGCTAATTGGTAATTGGGAATTGAGAATCTGTAACTAACGAACTTTGCAAACAGGTGTATTAATTAGAGTTTACTGGCAATTGCTTTAAGTTCTTCAACGACGCGCTTGTTCTTGAGATTCCTGCTGCCATCAAGGCGGGCGGAGACAGCAGTGATTATTTCTAGTATATCTTTAGCTAAATCCTCGTCACAGCTAGTATTTTCGGTTTGATTTATAATCACTACCTCTGTCCCAAAGTGTTCGCACAAATTAAAAATTAGTTCAGAACCAAATCTCAGCAGTCTGTCATTGTGAGTTAATACCAACCTTTCTACTTGATTGTCTGCGATCGCCCGAATTAGATGTTGTAAACCCCGCTTACTGTAATTAACCCCAGAACCCACATCATCAATGATTTGGAATTGCCAGCCGTGAGATGCACAAAACAATTCCAAAACTTGTTTTTGTCTGTCTAAATCATCTTTTTGGTTGTGACTGCTAACCCTAGCGTAAGCAACGGTTAAAGCACTGTTGGGTTTTAAGCCGAGAAGATGAGCTAGGTCATAGCGTCTGTGACCGTTAGCGGTGCGCTCGGGTATTAGCTTGCCTTCGGCTTCCCATCTTCGCAAGGTGGAAGCGCTCACACCTTTAAGTTTGGCTGCTTCAGTTATAGTTAATTTTTTCATTTTTGGATTTTAGCATCAGAAATGGATAATTTCGGTAAGTTTTAGATATATTTTTGTCCGGGTCTGCTGGTCGGACACATCTGATTTACGTGCAAGAAAGTTTGGTAGGCAGATTTTTTATGGTAAAGTAGTGCGAAAAAGCAAAATTATGCATCGCCGTGGGGCCCAACACAGCACAGTGCTTGATTCTTACAAGAATTGAGGCTTTAATTGAGCGGTAAAATTTGATGCAGCAATCAGTGCAAATTATTCGGTGTGAAGCCTGCAAATAGCTTGAGTTTATGGAGAAGTTTGGAGGAGTTAGCAGAAGTAGAACTCATAAATCCCTCTTAGGGATGGAAGTTAGCCGATCGAAAACTGTTCCGGTTTGGGCTTTGCTATCTTTGGTGACGAACGGGGTACTGATAGTTACAGTCGCTCAACTGCTGCTGCGGGGAAACAACTTGACAGAAAGCTTCCAGGCGAATGATGCGGTGAAGGCAGCAGCGGCCCAGGAACAAATTGGCCAACCGGCGATCTCTGCAAAGGCAGTGCTAGATGTGCCCGTTTCCGGGCCGCGACATAAATGGACTTACCAGCAGTGGGTGACGCAGTTGGGTCGCGAAGCTGAGGCGGTGGCGGCGAATCCACCCTCAAGACTGAGTGTTTTGGCTGGGGATTCTCTCAGTATGTGGTTTCCCACCAAGCTGTTACCAGTCGATCGAATTTGGCTGAATCAAGGGATTTCGGGGGAGACTTCCGTGGGTTTGCTGAAGCGGTTGCAGTTGTTCGATAGAACTGCCCCGGATACGGTGTTTGTGATGATCGGGATTAACGATTTGTTGCGGGGGGCCGGCGACGAAGGGATTTTGGACAACCAGCGGCAGATAATTCGCGATTTGCGGTGGGCTCACCCCAAAGCACAAGTTGTGGTGCAGTCGATTTTGCCCCACAGCGGGGAACAAGCTACTTGGGAAAATCGCGATCGGCTGTTGGCGATTCCTAACAGTCGGATTAGGGCAATAAATCGACGGCTGAAAGAAATTGCGAGTTCGGAAAATGTTTTGTATCTGGATTTGTACCCCCTGTTTGCGGATGCTGAGGGCAATTTGCCAACTGAACTCAGCACAGATGGCTTGCACCTTAACGATCGAGGTTATCTGGTTTGGCGATCGGCCCTGCAACTATTCGATCAGATACAGTTGAAAAATGAGTCATGAGTCAATCGATTGCGCGATTTTAGATTTTAGATTTTAGATTTTAGAATTGAAGCATTGACTTGCGCGAGATAAATTCGGGGGGAAGGATAAAGTAACATTCTCCCTAACTCTCCCCCTCTACTCCTCCCACTCTCCCCAACTCAAAACTCCCGCCTTCTCCTCGACTCCCCCTCTGGGATTACTCTGTTGTCACTGGCTATGTCAAGTAGCGACTGATACATTAAGCCGAACTTACCCCGCACATAAGATTCATTGCTTCTGAAACCATTACAGAGCAAGACTTTCCTGGAGCGGGAAAATCAAGAAGTATATGACTGCAACTTTTTACAACCCTTATGGGGAGAGGGTTGGAGTTAATTTTACGATACAGCAATACTTTGGTTCTAAATATTAAGAAAATCTTAAACACATGGCTGCAAAATTGGAACTGCCAAATGGCTAAAACTAATACAGCTCAACGAATACAGCCACTGAAACTACCCCCTGCAGGAGTAAGTTCCGATTAAGAAATATGATAGTTAGGTATTTAGTATAGGGTGATACAGAATCACAGTTTGTACAAATGGTGCAATCCAAAAAGCACAGACCGTTGGGTTAATAGTTGATGAATTTAGATGAGTCAGGTTATACGAAGTTGGGGGGTTGAGGATTGGGGAATTATCTATTGAAGATTTGTTCCGCTAAAACAGGGACTGAAAACTAAATAACTATTGCATCTAAAATCCTCGCATCTAAAATCGGCTCGGTCTTCCCAGAAACTTGCTGAGTATGAAAAGGTACAACTAACGTGATCAAAAAAAGTTTAACGATCGGCATCATCGCGCTGTGGCTGTTAAGCGTGCCGCTGACGGACAGTGCCTTAGCTCAAGATGCTGCTGGTGCGGCTGCGGTGGCGCCGAATCCGATCGACAGCGGCGATACGGCCTGGATGTTGGTCTCCTCAGCACTGGTATTGCTGATGACACCGGGGCTGGCGTTTTTCTACGGGGGACTGGTGCGATCGCGCAACGTCCTCAACACCATGATGATGAGCTTAGTCATGATGGGACTGATCGGCGTCACCTGGACGCTGTGGGGCTACAGTTTGGCCTTTGATGTTTCGACTCCAGCGTCCGAAGGCTTTGGTCAAGGAGTCGAAACCTTCATCGGCGGCTTCGACTGGATGTTCTTGAACAACGTCACCGCAGACAAACCAGATCCGATCGGCTACGCACCGACAGTACCCCACCAAGTCTTCATGGTGTACCAGATGATGTTCGCGATCATCACTCCGGCACTGATTTCCGGGGCGATCGTCGAACGGGTAACATTTAAAACCTATTTCTGGTTTGTGGTGCTGTGGTCTACCTTCATCTACTCTCCTTTAGCCCACTGGGTTTGGGGTAGAGGCTGGCTGCAGGCGATCGGATCTCTGGACTTTGCCGGCGGCACAGTCGTACACATCAGTTCCGGTGTTTCTGCCGTTGTCGCAGCTTGGATGATCGGGCCTCGCAAAGACCACTTGAACAAGCCCCACACCCCCCACAACGTACCCTATGTCTTGTTGGGAATCGGGATGCTGTGGTTCGGCTGGTTTGGCTTCAACGGCGGTAGTGCTTTGGGATCTGGTTCTTTAGCAGCAGTGGCTTTTGTCACCACGATGATTTCTACAGCAGCCGGCGGTTTAACTTGGACAATTGTGGAATGGGTGCTCAGAGGCAAACCGACAGCAGTGGGAATTGCTAGCGGTTTCCTAGCGGGATTGGTGGGCATCACACCTGCGGCTGGATTCGTCCTTCCAGTCGGGGCGCTTTTGATCGGATCGATCACTTCCGTTTGCTGCTTCTTTGCCGTTAGTTTCCGGGCTAAGCTGGGATTTGACGACTCTTTGGATACCTTCCCGGTTCACGGCGTCGGCGGAACTGTGGGCGCGATTCTGACTGGCGTGTTTGCGACTAAAGCGGTTAACGCTGCCGGAAATGACGGGCTGTTTGCCGGGAATCCGGGGCTAATCGTCACCCAGCTTGTAGGCATTCTAGCTACTTACCTGTTTGCGGCTGTCGGCACTTTTGCGATCCTGAAAATTTTAGGGCAGTTTATGGAACTGCGAGTACCCTCATCTGCTGAAGACCAAGGTTTGGATATTGGCCAGCACGGGGAAGAAGCTTACGGTGAGGATTTTGCCGGCGGTTTCACTTCGTTGGAATCTGGTTCTCCTTTTTCGCCGAAGAAGATTTAAAGCTGATTTTCTGTGGGAGTTCGATCGTGTAGAGACTCAGGTATCTGGGTCTCTACGCTTTTTTTTGAGTTTTTTTAACCAATACTCCGGACAGTTTTTGAGACCGAGGCTGAAACCCTCATTCTACCGTTAGCATTTGACCTCACTGAGAAGGCCCAAACCCGCATTATGCCGTTAGTGATTGAAAACTGTCCGGACTATTGTTTAACGAACCGCTTTCGTCGCGTTCATTCTTCTTTGCTCTCAATTCAATGTGTCGATCGTATAAATAGCATATCCCCTCTTCCCTACTAAGCCAATAAGCCCGATCGCACCCCTGGCATTCTAAAATCAAAGGTAATTAACCTAGATTTCTACTCGATACCGCATGGATACTAAAGCTTTTAAACGATCGCTCCAACAGTCTGAAAACTACCACCGCAAGGGTTTCGGACACGAAGCTGAGGTAGCTGGGGTAATGCAGACGGCTTATCAAAGCAGTCTGATCCAGCAAATTCGCGACAATAATTACAGGCTGGAACGCGGCGCAGTCACGATCCGGCTGGCTGAGGCTTTTGGCTTTTGTTGGGGGGTGGAACGCGCTGTAGCTATTGCTTACGAGACTCGCCAGCATTTCCCCTCCGAACGGATTTGGATTACTAATGAGATTATTCACAATCCGTCTGTAAATCAGCATTTGCGGGATATGGAAGTTGGTTTTATTCCTGTTGAGAAGGGGCAGAAAGATTTTTCGGTTGTCGATAGCGGCGATGTGGTAATTTTACCTGCTTTTGGAGCGAGCGTCCAAGAAATGCAGTTGCTTAATGATAAGGGCTGCAAGATTGTTGATACTACTTGTCCTTGGGTTTCTAAGGTTTGGAATACTGTTGAGAAGCACAAGAAGAGGGATTATACTTCGATTATTCACGGTCAATACAAGCATGAGGAAACTGTTGCTACGAGTTCTTTTGCCGATAAGTATTTGATTGTGCTGAATTTGCAGGAAGCTGAATATGTCAGCAATTATATTTTGCACGGGGGCGATAGGGCTGAGTTTCTTGCTAAGTTTAGTAAGGCTTATTCTGCTGGTTTTGACCCGGATCGGGATTTGGAAATGGTGGGAATTGCCAACCAAACTACTATGCTCAAAACTGAGACAGAGAATATTGGCAAGTTGTTTGAAAAAACGATGATGCGGAAGTTTGGGCCTGAGAATTTGGACGAGCATTTTCAGAGCTTTAATACTATCTGCGATGCGACTCAGGAACGGCAAGATGCTATGTTGAGTTTGGTTGAGGAAAAATTGGATTTGATGCTGGTGATTGGGGGTTTTAATTCTTCTAATACTACGCATTTGCAGGAAATTGCGATCGACAAAAATATTCCTTCTTATCACATTGATTGTGCGGAGCGCATCTTACCGGGAAATCGGATCGAACACAAGCCTTTGGGGGGAGATTTGGTCGTAGCTGAAGGTTGGCTACCGGATGGTAAAATTGTGGTGGGCGTGACTTCGGGTGCTTCTACCCCTGATAAGGTGGTTGAGGATACGATAGATCGCATTTTGGCGGCGGTGAAATCCGCTGCGGTTGCCTAATTATATCGTTTCCCCAGGCATCGGAATAATAGACCTATTGCAAAAAAAATCTATGTTACAATTAAAGGTTTTGAGTTTTAGACAATAGAGCTAACTCATAATTGTCAAGTGCTGATATAACCTGCAATCTGCTCCACTTAAGCCAAACCTTTAATTATAGCATAAAATTATTTTGCAAGAGGTCTATTGAATCAAGTTTCAATTACCACTGGGATATCTCGAATATGTTTTTTAGACTTGCCATAGCTGTTCTCACCGCAATATTGATTATTGCGACCTCAATTATGTCTCCGGGAATTACTTCGGAGAAAACGGTGAAACCTAAAGTGCCGGGTGTCTATCAATTCGAGTTAGGCGATTTCAGAATTACCGCCCTCAGCGACGGCACAGTGCCACTGGATTTGCATTCTGTCCTGACCAATACGAACCCGGTAGAAATAGATAGCCTCCTGGATCGCAGCTTCCTTACAAACCCCGTTGAAACTTCAATCAATGTATTTCTCATCGACACTGGAGACAAGCAGGTGTTGGTAGACACTGGTTCAGGGGAATTGTTTGGAGACCGGGGCGGCAAGCTACCGATGTCGTTGCAGGCAGCAGGCTATAGGGCCGACGATATCGATATCGTTCTCCTTACTCACATCCATCCGGATCACAGCGGTGGTTTGGTTGTAGGCGGTCAACTCATGTTTCCAGCAGCTACGGTCTATGTCGGCAAACCCGATATTGATTTTTGGCTTAATCCTGCTAATGCAAAGCGTTCGCCAAACTATCAAAGATATATCAACGAAGCAGTTAAGACAGTCAAACCCTATATCGATGTGGATAAGCTGAAGCCGTTTTCCGGCGAGACGGTAATTTTACCCGGGATTACTGCCCGCCCCACACCAGGACATACGCCCGGGCACAGTTTCTACCAGGTGGAAAGCAAAGGCGAGAGTATCGAGTTTTGGGGCGATATTTTGCACGTCGCCTCGGTTCAATTTCCGAAGCCCAAAATCACGATCGAGTTTGATGTCGATTCTAATGCCGCAGCAGCGCAACGGGCGAAACAATTTGCCGAGGCAGAAACATCCCGCCGTCTCGTAGCACCCGCCCATGTGTCTTTTCCAGGAGTCGGTCATATTCGTGCGGAAAATCAGGGCTATGCCTGGGTTCCTGTGGACTATCGCTAGCGTGAATAATAGACCTCTTGCAAAAAAAATCTATGTTACAATTAAAGGCTTTGAGTTTTAGACAATAGAGCTAACTCATAATTGTCAAGTGCTGATATAACCTGCAATCTGCTCCACTTAAGCCAAACATTTCATTATAGCATAAAATTATTTTGCAAGAGGTCTAACCTTTTGGCGAGTGCAGTGCGATCGTCTCGCTATGTTTGCGAGCCAGACGCTCGATCGCGATCGCAAACAGAGTATTATTCCGATGTTACTGGATTTGATCTTCAAATATTTTCAACCGACGAATTCTCTGCTGTTAGGAATGAGAATTAAATAACTTCCACAAGTTTGTGGGATGGGCGTCCCGCCCGTCCTTTCTGGGCGGGCGGGACGCCCATCCCACAAGAAAAAAGGGAAATTATTTAATTGACGATCCTTACCCGATCGCTCGCATTTCTGATACTATTCACCCGCGTCAATCGATTGCGCGATTTTAGATTTTAGATTTTAGAGGCGACCCCACGGATAAATGCTCTTTCTTGAGGATTTTCGATTTGAGATTGATTCCACGGATAAATCGCGTGGCGGGTACCACCTTTGAAATTCTTGGTCATCGCTTCTGTGAATTTCTCCCTGCCTCCCACCGATTATTTTTTAAATAAAATATGAAAAATTCGCCTGTTTTTGCAGCTAAAAAGCTTGACTTAGCTAGTTTTACAGTGTATTATTTAATAATGGAAATAGTGGCAAAATTTAAAATTATCTCAATACTCCCATTATCTAAAATATACCCCGAAAATCAACTTAAGTCAAGAGGTAAAAACTCTTTTCTTTGCGCCGCAATTTGAAACTGCCAAAGGAACACGAACCATACAAAAATCATCAATCCAAAAAAAGGCGAATTCAGCTTTGCAGGCTATCCTAGATTGTCTGGTTTCTGGCTGAATCAGCAGACGCAAGAGAGCGATTTATCGCATCTCCGACTTAAGGGGGATGCCAGAAAAAGCGAGACCAAACTAGAAAGAAGATCGATCGCACCTTTGAACCTTAAATTTATAGGCTTTAGTCGCCGTCTCAGACCGCGCCAAAAATTCGAGTAGTCCGCATCCAGCTAAAATAAAAAAAAGCAGGACTCCCATGCCGATCGTTTGATGAAACAGCGTTGCTCGATCGGGGTATGAAAAAAATAACTTGAAAATCCAAAAGCTTTGTGAATACTGCTTTCTATGACGGGCATATTTAACGTTTCATACCGTAAATCAGCAACGCCCATGAAACAATCGCTGACTCGCCAAATCACCGCAGGCATCGGAATGGCCTTGGCCCTGCTAATTTTGAATGCGGCAACTTCCTACCGCAACACTCTCAAGTTACTGGAAAACGAACGCTGGGTGAACCACACTCACCGAGTTTTAACCGAACTCGAAGCCGCGCTTTCCACCTTAAAAGATGCTGAAACCGGACAGCGCGGTTATTTGCTGACGGGAGAAGAACGGTATTTAGAACCGTATTACAGCGCGATCGCCCGCGTCAACGAACAAATATTCGGATTGCAACAGCTAACCGCCGACAATAAGCGGCAGCAACAGCGCATTCGCGACTTGAAAATTGCGATCGACTCTAAATTAGCCGAACTTGAAAAAACCATCAATCTGCGACGCCAACAAAACCTAGAAGCAGCCCTGCAGCGAGTAAAATCCGGTAGGGGAAAGCAAATCATGGGCGACATTCGGCAGCAGATAGCCGCCATGACTGCTGAAGAAACTCAGCTATTGCAGCAGCGCGCCCGAGAATCTCAAGCCAGCACTAATTTGACAATCCTGACTTTTACCGTTGCTGCTTTAGTCAATTTCCTGTTGATGCTGTTGGTTTACTATTTGGTGAAGCGCGATCGAACTTTGCGCGACAATGCCGAAATCAAGCAAAATCAACTCTTAGAACAGCTAGAATACGATCGCCACTCCCTACAATTAAGTGAAGAACGTTTCCGCCGCGCCATTATCGACGCACCGCTGCCCATTATGCTGCACGCTGAAAACGGAGAAGTTTTGCAAATTAACTGCGCTTGGACAGAACTCTCAGGCTACGAATACTCAGAAATACCCACCATAGAAGATTGGACAGAAAAAGCTTACCACAGCCGCAAATCGCTAGTGCAAGCAGATATCGATCGGCTGCACCAATTAAATGCCCGCATCTCTGAAGGCGAATACATGATTGCCACAGCCAGCGGCGAAAGTCGAATTTGGGACTTTTATTCCGCACCTTTAGGCAAGCTTTCCGACGGCAGAAGTTTAGTAATTAGTACCGCCATTGACGTAACTGCGCGCAAACAAGCAGAAGCGGAAATTCGGATGCTAAACGCTACATTAGAACGGCGAGTTCAACTCCGCACCACTCAACTTCAAGCGGCTAACGAAGAATTAGAATCTTTCACCTATACCGTCGCCCACGATTTGCGGGCTCCCCTGCGGGGAATGCAGGGATTAGCTGAAGCTTTATTAGAAGATTACCGCGACCTCCTCGACGAGCTCGGTCAAGAATACGCCCAGCAAATTGTTAATTCTGGGCAACAATTAGAAGAATTGATCCAAGATTTGCTAGCTTACAGCCGCCTCAGCCGCGCTGATTTATCGCTGCAAGTTTTAGAGTTAGAATCTGCTGTCGCCGAGGCAATTGCTATGGTACAAGCCGACGCTAAATCCAGCGGCGCTCAAATCACCGTTCGACCGCCTTTTTTTGCAATAATTGGTCACCGCGTTACTTTAGTTCAAGTAATCGCAAATCTGCTCACCAATGCTATAAAGTTTGTGGAAGGCGCACCTCCCCAATTGCAGATTTGGGCTGAGGAAATTAAGCTGCCTCAAGAGGGAGAGACAAATAGCCCAACAGCGGGAGAATTGCAAAGCGCAAGAGTGGGACAATGGGAGCATTCCCAGTTACTGATTACCACTGGCGAATTGCCAGTCCCCATCGTCCGTCTGTGGGTAGAAGACAACGGCATCGGTATTGCTGCTGAACACCAAAAACGCATTTTTCGGGTTTTTGAACGGCTGCACGGTATCGAATCTTACCCCGGAACTGGTATAGGATTAGCTATTGTAAAAAAAGGAGTCGATCGCATGGGCGGTCAAGTAGGGGTGGAATCTCAATTAGGGCAGGGCAGTCGATTTTGGATACAACTGAGGAAGCATGACGCAAACGCAGACGATTTTGCTGGTGGAAGATAACCCCGTTGATATTCTATTGATGCAGCGGGCATTTCGCAATGAGACTTTTGCTAATACTTCGTTGCAAATTGTGCGAGATGGAGATGCAGCGGTTTTTTATTTAAATGGTGACGGAGAATACAGCGATCGCGATCGCTATCCTTTACCTGTGATAATTTTACTAGATTTGAAATTGCCCAGGCGATCCGGTCACGAAGTTCTGGTTTGGCTGAGGCAGCAGCCGGAACTAAAACGCTTGCCGGTGGTTATGCTTACTTCTTCTAGGCAAACACCTGATGTCAAGCGAGCTTACGATTTAGGGGTAAATTCTTATTTAGTTAAACCAGTTGGGTTTGCTTCTTTATTAGAAATGATGCAGAGTTTTAGCGAGTATTGGCTCAACTATACCGAACTGCCGGAACCTAGAGAATTTTCTGGTTTGTAGTGGCGGTTCCCCGGTTTTTCTGCCTCGGTTTTCGTTACCAGGATCTTCCTGGTAAGGAGCAAATTAAGTTTCTAGTCAGGAATCCCGTCCTCTATCATCTTAAAGGGCGACCTCTAAGATTTTTATCAGCGATCGATCCGCACTCTATTTGACAGCCCAATTATCAATTGTTAAAGTAGTACACATTCTGGTAATTGACGACAACCCAACGGATCTGCTGTTCGTCAAACGCGAGTTAGAGCGGCAATTATCGCAATTGCAAATAACGGAAATGTTCTGGCGATATATTATTCCGGGAAGCACTAAAACGAGGCGGATTCCATCTGGTAATTACCGACTACCAACTACGCTGGACGAACGGTTTAGATGTGCTTAAAACTATCAAAGCCAGTTATCCACAATGTCCGATTGTAATGTTTGCGAATACTGGCAATGAAGAAATTGCTGTAGAGGCGATGAAAGCCGGATTGGACGACTGCATTATCAAGTCGCCGAAGCACTGCGTCCGCCTTTGCGTTGCGGTTCGCGCAGTGCTCGATCGAGTTGCCGCCTGGAAACGAGTCGCCCGACTGGAAAATCAACTTAATTCTCTGCTATAACGCTTAAATGTCGGAGTTTTTCGAGCGACTTCTGAGGAAAAGCTTTTGGCAAGCAATCAAGCTTTTTTACGCTTGTTTGATGCCAGCAATTTAGGAGATTTCCAAGGAATTTATCTCCACCAATTGTTTTTGCAACCGCTAGATTCACGGGAGTCTCGATCTCAAAACGTCGAAATTACATTTCCTTTGTCAGACGGTCGAGTAAAATGGATTCGGTTTACTCAATATCTCTACAGCGCGGAATGTGAAAATACGATCGAGGGATTGGTTGAAGATGTTACGGAACTCAAGCAAGCTGAACTTGCTTTGCGCCAATTTAATGAAACTTTGGAAGATGGGGTGAGAGAGCGTACTGCTGAGTTAGAAGAAGTTAACGCACACCTCCAATTCTCTACCAGTTCGTGCCGCCCGGGATACCTCCCCAGGTGCGAGTTTATGCCCGATCTGAGTAGGAATATATATATCTTTGGGTAGAAGACAACGGCATTGTTATTGCAGAAAAATTTTAAGGTAGGATTTTTGGGTTGTTCGATAGCCTGCACGCTCGAGAAGTGTATCCAGGGACGGGAATTGGGCTGGCGATAGCGAACAAAGGAATCGATCGGATGGGAGTGCGATCGGGCTGAAATCGAATCTGGAAATCGGTATCAGCTTCAGGGTAAAATTATGCAAGTGCCAGAGTTGAGGAAGCGAGTTCGGCAACGCGCAGTGAATCGGGATTTAAAAGATGAGGTTCTAGGGAAGAGGGTTTCACCAGCAATATTCTGCTGTAGCTCAAAGAATCGATTAACCCGCTTGTTGGCAACCTAAGACAGAATAAACAATTAGTATAGCATAGTATAGCAAGAGTTAAGTAATCTCTTCCGCCTTTCCCGCTAGAGCATGCTTTTCGATCGGCTGTACAACAACTTAATTAATTTGTTTGTGGGGCAGAACTCTCAAAGGGTGGTTGAGGATATTACAATCTCTAATATATAATAAATACTTGCAAATACAGTAAACTGATTTGTAAGTACAATTGACCGTGAAAGTAAATATTCAAACGATACTCTCAAAGGGTCGTTGAGGATATTACAATCTCTAATACAGCATATTCCATGTATATGCGGCACACACAACAAGGGTCGCAAGCATCGGTGCGCCGCCACCAGTCTGGCGAGCAAGTTCCATTAAACACGAGCAGCGACGCACCCTACATAACACGTACCGCACAATAGAGCTTTATAGTGTACTTCACGAACCACCGAATATCCTGTATATAATAAATACTTGCAAATACAGTAAACTGATTTGTAAGTACAATTGACAGCGCGAGTAAATATTCAAACGATCGAGATTGCTTGATAACATATTATTAGAGTTAAGAATGTTTGCGCCAATACAAAAACTAAAAGGCTAATGCTGTCTATTCTGTTAATCGACGACAACCCAAACGATCGCCTGATGATCGAGCGAGAACTGAGGAAAACTTTTGCCGATTTAGAAATTAAGTCGGTTATTGATGCCCAAACTCTCGAAGAAACCCTGGTAACAGGGGGTTTTGACATAGTAATTACGGACTACCAACTGCACTGGAGCGACGGATTAACTATTCTCCACAAAGTTCAAAGCCGCTACCCGAATTGTCCGGTAATTATGTGTACTGACAGCGGCAGCGAACAAGTGGCAGTCGAAGCTATGAAAGCGGGCTTAAGCGATTACGTGTTCAAAGGGCGGCACTTAAAGCGGCTGGCGGGGGCAGTGGGCGAAAGCTTGAAAAATCAGCAGTTGCGCGAGAAATACGCGAAAACCTCGGCGCAGTTGGCAATTTCGGAGGAACGGCTGAGGTTGGCGGTCGAAGCCTCGAAAATGGGAACTTGGGATTGGAATCTATTAACTGGCGAGGTGGTTTGGTCGGAGGGACACGAACTGTTATTCGGGCTGGAAACAGGCAGTTTTGCGGGAACTTACGAAGCGTTTTTGAGCTGCATTCACCCGGATGACCGGAACTCGGTGGCCCGATCTCTTGCCTTTGCTTTAGAAAACAAAATAGAATACAACTACGAATTTAGAGTCATTTGGCCCGACGGCAGCTTGCATTGGATCGCGGGTAGGGGCAAGTTTTTTGATGGTGATACGGGTAAATCGGTGCGGTCGATCGGTGTGGTTTGGGATATTACCGATCGCAAATTATCAGAAGCGAGGGTGCAAGAGAGCGAGGAAAATTTGCGCTTTGCCCTAGAAGCAGCTAACACGATCGCTTTTACTTGGGATGTGGCATCGGGGGAATTCCGCCGTTCGTCCCATGCCGAAACACAGATGGGTTTGGGGCCAGAGAGCACCTTTGGTAATTTTGAGGAAAAAAAGAATGCGGTGCATCCACAAGACCGGGAAAGCTTTTTGGCAGATGTGGATGCAGCACTCAGCGGCGCGGGAGTTTACGAGTCGGAATACCGCCAACTGCGACCGGACGGGTCAGTGATTTGGCTTCACGATAAAGGGCGGGTGGTTTTTGACGCATCCGGCACGCCCCTTCGGCTGTTCGGGGTGGCGATCGACATTACCGATCGCAAACAGTTAGAATACGATCGCGAGCGGGCGTTGGCGCGCGAGCAATCGTATTTGCGCCGCCTGCAAAAGTTAACCTGCGCCTCAGTTGCGATCAACTCCACGCTGGCGGTGGCAGAAATACTTCAGTTAGCGGCAGATAGCGCCCGCCAAATTCTCGAAGTCCACCAGGTAGCCGTCAACCTCAACCCTGCCGCCAACTGGGATGCGGGAATTAGCAAGTTTTCGATGTCAGAAAAATACGCCGCGTGGCGAGATTACTGCGAAGATCCAGACGGTACGGGCATTTACCAACAAGTTTGCCAGCACCAACAGGCGATGCGGATGACTCAAAGCGAGTTAGAAACTCACCCGAGATGGCGGGGGTTCGGCAAGGCGGCAGGGAAGCACCCGCCGATGCGGGGCTGGCTGGCTGTACCGCTGACGACTCGGGACGGCAGAAATCTGGGATTGATTCAGTTGTCGGACAAGTATGAGGGGGAGTTTGCCGAAGATGATGAAACTATTTTAATGCAGTTGGCTCAGGCGGTGTCCGGAGCGATCGACAATGCCCGCCTTTACGAGGAATCTCAGCAGGCAAACCGCATGAAAGATGAGTTCTTGGCAACTCTTTCTCACGAGCTGCGATCGCCCTTAAACGCGATTTTGGGCTGGGCGCAACTGCTGCAGCAACGCAGTTTCAATCCGGCTGCTACTGGGCGGGCTTTACAAACGATCGAGCGCAATGCTAAGTTGCAAACTCAATTGATTGATGATTTGCTGGATATTTCGAGAATTATTCGCGGCAAATTGACTTTGAATCCTTGTGCGGTAAATTTGATTTCGATGGTGGAAGGAGCGGTGAATACGGTGCGGTTGGCCGCCGATGCTAAGTCGATCGATTTACAATTTGCAATTGTAGATTTGGGCTTGGAGACTGCTGAGTTTTCCCCACCCGGGGAGATTTCTGGCAATCATGAATCTCAGTTAAATCCGAAATTTTGGGTATCAGGAGATCCCGGGCGCTTGCAGCAAGTAATTTGGAATTTGCTGACGAATGCGATTAAGTTTACGCCGCGGGGGGGGCGAGTTGAAATCCGGCTGTCGAGAGTGGATTCGGAGGTTGAGCTCGCTGTTGCCGACACGGGAATTGGGGTTGCACCGAATTTTTTGCCTTACGTGTTTGACTCTTTCCGCCAAGCGGATGCTACGATTACTCGCAATTATAGCGGTTTGGGGCTGGGTCTGGCGATCGTCCGGCAGTTGGTGGAACTCCACGGCGGCACGGTTTGGGCCCAAAGTCCAGGACTGAATATGGGAGCGACTTTTACTTTCCGTCTCCCTGCGATGCAGGTAAATTCGATCGCGGGCGAGGAAGCGCCGGTTTTGGCTGGCGCTGGTAATTTACAGGGAGTTAAGGTTTTGCTGGTTGATGACGAGGTTGATTCGCGGGAATTTATGAGGTTTGTCTTGGCAGATTCCGGGGCCGCTGTCATGGCTGCATCGTCTGCTGCTGAGGCGTTTGAGGTGGTTTCGCAGTTTTGGCCGGATGTTTTGGTCAGCGATATCGGAATGCCGGAGGAAGACGGCTATTCGCTGCTGCGAAGGCTGCGTTCTTTGAACGCGCAGACAGGAAAATTTTGCGCGATCGCTCTGACGGCTTATGCTAGGGATGAAGACCGCGATCGTGCTTTTGCTGCGGGTTTTGACCGACATCTCTCTAAACCCGTGCAACCCGATGTCTTGGTGGAGACTATAGTCCTGTTGAGGCAGCAAGGGCTAACAACTTAAAAAATTCTCTTAATAATTGGGAATTAGGAATTGGGAATTAGGAATTGTGTTTTTAGTGACAATCAAGCATCCATGATACAAGCCCCGGAATTTATCTGTGGGGTCAATGCTTCAATGCTTCAATGATTTAATCTAAAATCTAAAATCTAAAATCTAAAATCTAAAATCTAAAATCTAAAATCTAAAATCTAAAATCGCGCAATCGATTGGCGGCTTTAATCCTCGTAAAACTCGCTCGTACTTGCATTCCTCACTACCAATCTATAATGCTGATTTTACCGAACACGACTTGATGAACCGAACTTGATACGGACGGAAATCGCTCAACCGAGAAATATAAAAGTTTGTATTTTTCAAACTATTCAACTTCAGTTTGTGGGGCTTTGCTTCTAGCCCGCCTAAAATATGCAATTTCTCTGCCGATTAGGTGATGGGTTTGTGTTAATATGCTAAAATATCCAACAACCACGCGGTAATTAGGTGGACAAACTTCAGACAGATATAGAGGCAATTTACTCTCAAATTGAGGAATTGCGCCTAGAACGCCAGCAGCTTATTAGTATTGCCGGTGTTGTCCCAGCAGGTGATTCGCCCCAAGCGATCGCCGATGCTTATCGGCGTCACGCCAGGGAAACAGCACAAGTGTCGGCAGAAGTCAAGGGTATAGATGACGCGATCGCGGCTCTGTCTGCTCAACTGACTCAGAAACAGCAGCAGTCGGTAAAGTTGCAAAGAATCACTCCGCTGGAGCAGCAAGTTGAAGAAGGAAGATTGCTAGCTCGGGGACACGCGGAACGGATTAATGAACTGGCTGCGGAACTGGCTGCGGAAGTGAAGGAACTCAAAGCTATCGCCGACCAAATTAGTCCCAGCTACTGGCAGGTTTATTACAAGCCTTTTATTACTGGTTTTAAGAGTATTTCTGTTCCCTACGTGCGATCGGACGGGGATGTTTGGACTATTGTCAATCGAGTAGTTTAGAGAGGCTGCGGGAGCAGAAACAATCAGCACTCAAGACATTTTTTTCCCGTCCCTATTCCTCTAGTTTAACCCCGCAGCAGTTGCTTAATAGTGCCGACCAATTCTTGTGGGTGAAATGGCTTGGCGATGTAAGCGTCGGCTCCTTGTTTCATTCCCCAATAGCGATCGAACTCTTCGCTTTTGCTAGAACACATTACCACAGGCAAATTTTGGGTTTTAGGGTCGCTTTTGAGCCTGCGACAGACTTCGTAGCCGTTCATCCGGGGCATCACGATATCCAGAACGACTAAATCTGGGCGGTTAGCCTTGATTTGCTCTAGAGCTTCTACGCCATCACTCGCTACCGTGACGTTGAGTCCTCTACCTTTGAGCAAGTCGGCGATCATCTCCCGCAGAGTGACGCTATCATCAACAACCATAACTGTACTCATAGAATAATCCCTACCAAGTTTCTGGGTTGAAACGTTCTCATTAACGTTTACACTAACGTTCACCTTCAAAGGTGTCTTTTCCTGATTGAGATTGCGCTCTGCTAAATGTAGTTTACCCATTTTTGCTGATTTCTCAATCATTTTCTGAGTAATTACCGCCAAATTTAAAGATCCGCGCAATCTCGGTTGACACGCGAGGCTATTTCCGTTAGTCTATCATTTTCTTTCTCAAATGGTACTATTATCAAAAAATGAGAGTATAGCTTGGTTGTGCGTTTACCGTTGAGGACGGCGGCGCTCGGCCGCCTGCATCAACATTTGTCTAATTAGGATTTTTCCTACCTAAAGCCGATAGTTTTTGGTCGTAGAGCGTCTCTAAAACGACCGGGCGCTGGCGGTAGCTGCGATCGGTGTTTTTGCAGCCGTTAGCAACGATTCCCAAGACGGAAGCTCCAGAAATTTTTAATTCTTCTAAAACTTTGCGAACTTGCGATCGGTCTGTTTGCCCCATTTGGACAACCATAATCGTAGCGTCTGTACGAGCTGCGATCAAGTGGGTGTCTGCCAAGCCTGCTAGTGGCGGGGTGTCGTAAATTACTAAGTCAAAAAATGCTTGAAATTGCTCCATCAGATACTGCATTTTTTTGGAAGAAAGAAGCTTGATCGGATCGGGGGGAATTTGGCCTGCGGTGAGTACGAACAAATTTTCTTGGTTCGGGGCTCGTTGAATCGCGTCGTTGAGGCTGAGCTCTGTGGAGATGGCATCGCCCAGCCCGCGCACGTTTGGCAGTCCTAACTTAGCGTGCAGTTGCGGGCAGCGCAAATCTGCATCTACTAACAATACTCGCTGTCCGACTGCTGCTGCTGTTGCTGCCAGGTGCAAAGCTACTGTAGATTTGCCGTCTCCGGCTACGGCTGAGCCGACAGAGAGCGATCGAATTGCCGTGCCTGCACTCAGCAAGTGAATGTTCGTGTACAGCGATCGAAATGCTTCTAAAAATTGATAGTCCAAGTCGCTCAAAATACTTGGCCCCCCGCTCGTGGAACCAGTATGTCTAGCTTCGCCCGGTTCGACTACTTCCACTTGCGAGTTCGATCGAGCCGATGTTAGTTTCCTCTGTCTGGCTGGGGGTCTGCGCTTGACTTTCTTGGTAAACGGAATCACCCCCAGTATTGGCAATCTGGTGGCAATTCTCAGTGATTCTGGAGTGTGGAAAACAGTATTTAGTACCTCTACCAGCAAGCCGACTGCTATGCCCAGCAGACTGCTTAAAATTACTGCCAGCGCTAACTGTTTTTTGGTTTGTTTGACGGTAGCTGTTATAGGGTAGCCGTATTTGTCTAGCGGAATTTCCGGAGGATTGATCAGCACCCAGGGGATTTGCTGCTGAGCCGCATCGATCCGCAAGGCTTCTCGTTTTGCCAAGAAGTCCGAGAAACTCTTAGTAACTACTTGCAGTTCCCGCTGTAAATTCTCGTATTGTCGGGTGGTGACTGAAAAGTTTCTAATTTTTTGGTTGAGAGCATTTTGCGAAGCGGTCATTTCGCGATCGCGCGCTTCAATTTCTTTGATTTGGGTCTCTAAATTTCCCATCACCACTTCTTTTGCTTGTTGAGTGGCGGTTAAAATCAGTTCTTCCCGACTTTTTCGCAGCGCTAAAACTGGCAAACTGTCTTCTCTGTACTGAGCTAATTTTAATGACAATTCCGAGTCTATTCTCTGAATTTGACCTAAGAGTCCGGCGTAAGCTTGTCCTTGGGTCATCAGCAGCCCCTGGGGATTATTTTCGTTGAGTAATTTTTCATAGCTTTGGTAGAGGTTTCGCATCCCTTTTAGCTGAACTCTGATTTCTACTTGCTTGCCCCGAATGCTTTGAACTTGTTCAGACAGAGATTTTCCCTCTATCTGGGGTTCAAACAAGTTGCTCTGCTGCCGCAGTCTTTGGAGTTGCAGTTGCAGAACTTCCACTCTTTCTCGGAGCTTGGGCAGCTCTGTATCTATAAAATTAATACCTTGATTAATGCCCATCAGCCTTTGCTGCAAGCTGTAGTCTAGATAAGCTTTAGAAATTTTGTCCAATACGCCGTAAATTTTTTTTCGGTTTGAATCTTTGTAGCGAACTTGTAAAATTTTTGTGCCTTGCTGTTTGCCATCTTTCGTGTAGCTGACGCGGTTGATGGACATTTTTGAGATCAGTTCCGTATAGTTCATTTTGGGATACCAGACTCGCAATTCCTCAAGCACGGGCTTCATCAATTTGGGGCTACGCAAAATTCTAATTTGGGTTTCGTAGTCTACTAAGCTAATTCCTTCTATATTAATTCTTGCTAAGTCGGCGGCTTGGGTGTTGTTTAATTGTTTGGATTGCAAACCTTCTGCCGTGGCTGGTTCTACTAACAGGGAAAAGGAGCCTTCATACTCGACAGTTATGCTTTTAGAAGTGGCGACGATCGCTGCTCCTGCCAGGGCGCTCAAAGCAATGGTGGCTGCTGCCATGACCGGGAAGCGACGGCGCACGACGCCTAACAACCAGGACAAGTCTAGCTTTTCTTCTTCTCTCTCCTCTACGAAGTGATCTCTGTAGTTCTGAGCAGATAACTCCGGCAGTTTGCCGTTCGATTTGGGTGTGAAGGGTTGGTAATCTTGTCTGCTATCCATATTCAGCCTGGGTATTTTTGAGGTTGATATTTTTGAAGCGGCCAGGTCGCGGCTGGGTAATCTTATTGTTTAGTTTATTCTAGCCTTTGCCAGGAATTATCCACCTCGCCCGCCACCTTCTTACCTGAATAAAAATCGGAGAGCGTTTATAAAATTTAACACTCCCGTAGCTGGCCCGACAGGTCCGATTACAGCGTTCATGCGATCGACAAAATCGACGAGACCCCTGCGAGATACGATAATCATGTCGTTGTTGCGAAGTTGAGGATTGGTTTCTTCGTTAATTCCTTGAGTTAAATTGACTTCGATCGTCCGTTTAGTAGCTGTACCGTCGTTATTGAGGCGGACTAGCTCAACTTTATCCCTTCGAGCTCTGGTATTCTCGTAGCCAAAAAATCCTCTGGAAACTAAAGCTTGATTCAGCGTGGCATTAGCTGGCAGCCTCAAGGGATCGAGGGATGTTCTGAGTTCTCCTACTACAAAAACGTTAATGCCGACGGGGGCAAAGTTAGTGTTCGCGATCGCGCCAGCTTCTGCCGGGTTGACGATCGTAGCTTTGGGCACGACGATCGTGTCTCCCTCCTGGAGGATGGTGTCTTGGGCGCCGTCGCCGGACTCTAGGAACTGCCACAGGTTGACTGGGATAATTTGTTCGCCTCTTCTGGTGACGCGCCGCACTTGGATTTGCCGGATGTCGGCATCGGACGTAATGCCGCCAGCTAGCTGAATGGCCCGGATGACCGTGGGAAAACCTTCGCGGCTGAGGTCGTTTGTGGTGTTGCCACCGATCACGACGTAAGCCCCGGGACGGGTGACTTGACCGACGATGGAGATCGATCGAGGTTTTTCTGGGGGTGGCGAAAAGTTGGCCGTCGCAAATTGACGAGCTTCTGCTTGGTTGAAGTTGGCGACTGTGGGAATCACGATTGTGTCTCTGTCTTGCAAAATGATGTCTTGAGAGATGTCTCCTTCTTGCAAGAATCTCCACAGGTTGACGTTGAGCACTTGATCGGGGCCGTCTCGTTGGGGGCGGCGGACGCGGATGTTGCGGAGGTCGGCGACACCCGTGACGCCTTCTGCAAGTCTGATCGCTTGGGTGACGGTGGGGTACTGGACACTCGGCGTGGCTCCCGGGCCGGGAGTTAGGGTAATGGTGAAGTTTCCGGGCCTGGTGACTTCTCCGATGACGCCGACGTTGAGGGGGCGGGCGGCGACGAGGATGACTGTGACTATGGGGTCTTTGAGGACGCGGCGGTAGGCGTTGCTGATGATGTTGGTGGCTTCTACTAAGGTGCGGCCGCGGATGGAGACCAAGCCGATCAGGGGCAGGTTGACTGAACCGTCGGAAAGGACTTCGTAGCCGCGGCTGAGTTCGGGTACTTCGAGTATTTCTACTTGGATGCGATCGCCGCCGCCGAGTTTATAGCTTTCCGGCGCTCTCCTAACGGGCGCAACTGTCTGGGCTTGCTCTGCACCTAGCGGGATGGGAAGTTGTGCCGGGGTGCTTCTAGCGTCAGCGATGACAGTGGAAGCAAACAACACAACACCCACAACCGACGGGGCTATCTGTCTTGGAACATGGGTGTTAACCATACACCACCTAATTTTATTGACTATGATTTATATAAGTGTAGCCCTTTTAGTGCTGGGCAAAAAGCTCATTATTTTAAGCGATCGCCGAAAAAAAGATGCTGTATTTTTGCTTTATGCCTAATTTCTGTGTTAGCGTGGTTGCGGGTTAACGGCTATATTTTACATCTATATAATTTGATTTTTTTGTGATAAAGGAAAGCAATTATGACTGAACCAGTGTCTCTACCAAATATGCTGAAAGAGCTGATTTTAGGTACTCCTTCATTAACTTTGATATTAATTGCTATATTCGCGATGGCAACTATACTATTATTTCAATTTGCTAGCTATAAAAAAATAGGTTTGCTTTTAGAAAAAAGCTTTGCCGGTCTTTATATTTTTATCTCTCCCTTTCTGACACAACCTCCTTTTAATTACTTGCATTTTGTTAATTTGAAAGATGCCGAAGGTGGTATTTTAAAACTAATACCTTATTTTTTTTACCCCTGGGTAGCCTTGATTTTAATGTCTAGAATTAAAGTTTTTACGAGCAATTATATAGATATTTTTGCCAAAATATTGATAATGAATCCTTTCTTTTTACTTTATATATTACTTCCCTTACTGTCTACCTTATGGTCTATAGTTCCTGAAGAAACGCTAAGAGCAGGCTTAGCTTTCTCAGGATTTACTGCTTTCGGGTTTTACATTGCAGCCCAATATCAATGGGAGGATTTATCTCGTTTCTGGCGGTGGGGATACACGGCAATCGGTTTGGCAAGTTTTGTAATGAAACCCCCTGGAGCAGGCGATTTTGTTGGCTTAACCCAATCTAAAAATTCTTTGGGAGGAGTTTTAGCTCTCTGTACGGCATTTTGGTATTTGCATTATTCTCAAGGAGCTAAAACTCAGAAAGATCGCTGGATTGCTTTGGGAATGATGTTCTTTTCATTTTACCTAGTAAGGGCTAATAAATCGGGATCGGCTCTAGTGATTACTATCATATTAATAATTGCAGTATCGTCACTAAAATTTCTCAAGCAATTAAGTTTTCAATGGGCCTTTACTGCAATTATATGTTTCCTGGTGGTCAGCATAATTATGACTGTTTTTATAGTAGACAACCTAGAGGATATTATTGTAGGTGGGTTAGGCAAGGACTTGACTCTAACTGGGCGGACAGAATTCTGGCCGCAGTTAATGGCTGCAGTCAATCAGCGCCCCTGGTTTGGCTACGGATACGATGGATTTTTTCAACAAGATAAGTTAGGAGCAGGTACTCCTGCTTATTTTATTTATACTCCTAATGGATTTCAACCTAAAAATCCTCACAATGGCGGGATCGGTATCTTGTTAGCCTTCGGTTGGCCGGGATTAATCTTAATGATGACTTCCTTGCTGCTCAATTTAGCTTACGCAGTTCGGTATTTGAGTCGTAGCAGCCTAGAAGAAGCGGGAGTACCTATTTGTTTTCTAGTGTCTATTATTATAAGCAACATCACAGAAGGTTATATTATAGAGATAGCAAATCCTTGGCTGAGTTACGCAATGTTGACGGTTCGACTTGCGATAGATAATGCTAACAATAGTTCTAACAGTAGCGCCAGTAGCCCTCAAAGACGTTCTTTAGCTCGCACTGTCCATTGAAGTAACCATTGTGCCGATCGTGGGTCAAGTTGGGGAGCATCTCATATTTGTAAAAACACTTCTTCTGACTCCTTCCTTCTGCCTCCTACCTCGCAGCAAGAGAGCCTCAAAACTCCAATTTCTAGGTTGGCTGCTGTCATTGAGATGCTCCCTCAAGCTGTGCTATGTTGTTAGAGGATCGACCAGTCTAATTTTGCGAGATTGCCGACCCTACCCATTGGTGACAAGTTAAGACTTAATTGCATTTGTCAATCAGTAATATTACTCAAAAAAACAGGTTTTTTAGGAGTGGAAAATTCACGAGTTGAGAGGGAGTAGGTATAAATATCACCCTCGGCACGATCGCCCAAATCTCAGTTTTGGGCCCAAAATCCGAGTAAATATCGAGCCTAATTGCTGATTGACAAATGCTTTTTTAGCTTAACTTGTTACCAATGGACCCTACTAGAACCGCTTTTGTGTTTTGTAAAGAGCTTTTGTGTTTTGTAAAGATTTAAAATATTCTGATGCTAGATAAGTTAACTGCGGTGAGTCAAAGGCTCGGCCCTAGTCTGCGCCAGGTACTCAGCAACATAGCTTGGCTGTTCACCGATCAAATCTTGCAGATGGGTCTAGGTCTGTTTGTAGGCCTTTGGGTGGCTCGCTATCTGGGTCCGACAGAATTTGGATTGCTCAACTACGCGATCGCCTTTGTGTCGCTGTTTAGTTCCGTAGCAACAATGGGCTTGGGTACTCTGGTAGTGAGGAATATCGCTCGCGACCCAGAATGCAAAAATGAGACCCTAGGAACTGCCTTCGGACTCCAATTTACTGGCGGCTGCATCACTTTGGTGTTAACTGTCACCGTGATTGCGCTACTCAAGCCCAACGACACTCTGACTCGGTGGCTGGTAGGTATCATCGCAGCAGGAACTATCTTTAATGCTTTTGAGGCTATTAATTTTTGGTTTCAGTCCCAAATCCAGTCAAAATATACAGTGTTGGCTAAAAATTCAGTATGTTTTTTAGTTGCTGCTGTCAGAATTGGGCTAGTGACAATTAAAGCCCCCCTGCTTGCCTTCGCCTGGGTTCGATTGGCAGAGGTGGCATTGGTAGGAATCGCTTATGTATATTTTTATAAGCTTACGGGGAATAAAATTAAGGATTGGCATTTTAGTTGGGAACGCTGTAAGGAACTGCTATCGGAGAGTTGGCCGATAATTTTGTCGGGATTGGCAGTTTATGTGTACTCAAAAACCGATCAGATAATGCTCGGTGCGATGAATAAAAATGCTGAACTTGGCTATTATGCTGCCGCTGTTAAAGTTTCGGAAATCTGCGATTTCTTGCCGATGATCGTATCCAGCTCTATTTTTCCCAAATTAGCTAATTTGAGAAAGACAAATTATGAAGAATATCTAAATAAATTTCAAATTTACTCGGATATTATGATATTTTTATGGTTGGCAGTGGCGATACCAATCTCATTACTTTCTCCCTGGATAGTGCATCTGCTTTACGGGGAGAAATATGCGAAGTCAGCAGCGGTACTGGCTCTCTATGTTTGGGCGCAATTTGGCAGTAACTTTGGAGTAGCACGGAGCACATATTTGAACATAGAAGGTCAGTTGCGCTACGGCCTTTACTTGACTGTAGTCGGATCTATTTTCAATGTAGCGTTGAACTTTTTCCTGATTCCTAAGTATGGAGCTTTTGGAGCAACGGCGGCTACTCTGATAACTTATTTTTACGTGATTATATTACTCAATTTCTTGATTAAGGAATTGCGCCCCTTCGGAAATTTCATCTGGCGATCCCTTAACTTATACAAGGCAGCTTGTAGAATCAGAGGATTAGTAAAGTGATTCAAATTAAACCTAAAATCGAACAGAGATCGAATTGCCCCTATTGTGGAACAGAACTTCATCCCAAAAATGTTCTGTGGCACGGTATCCACATTGTTCTAGACTCTAAGTGCGAGGGATGCGGCAGCGAGATAATCGACGATTTGAGAGTAGGTCATGGAGTTAAAAACTACATCCAAGTTAATTTAATAAAAGGAGAAGTTTTTGCAGCCGATACTTACAAAAAGGAATGGTTAGGCCAACCATTACTCTATTCACTTCAAAATCCTCAACCGGAAAAACTTGAGATTGTAAAAGAAATTTTTAAACCCTGCAATCGGGTAATTATCTTAAACTGTATCGATCATCTTTACGGTCATTCCCTGCTGAAGTTGCTAAATGCACAAAGGCACTTAGAATGCAACTCGGACTGCGGGTTAGTTGTGATAGTTCCTAAGTTCTTAAGGTGGATGGTTCCCGATGAAGTTGCCGAAGTCTGGACAGTACCTATTTCTTTAAAAAACGGTCAAACTTACTATCCCAGCTTCGCCGAGTTTGTTGAGGAAGAAACTAAACGCTTTGATGAAATTTATGTCAGCGAAGCCCATTCTCATCCTAGCCAGTTTGACATCACGCGGTTTACTAGAGTTCCTAAACATAACTTTGAGAACAAAGAAATAAAAATTACTTTTATTTGGCGCGAAGATCGTTTATTAGTTAACCGTTTGCTGTTTCGAGCGCTTAGAAAAATAGATCGACAAGCAATGTCACTGCGATTGCAAAATTTAAAAATTCAGCAGTTATTTGAGAAGATCAGGTTGCAAGTACCAGAAGCACAATTTGCAGTGGCTGGCCTGGGGACAAAAACTAAGTTTCCAGAATGGATTGAAGATTATAGGGTGGATAGTTTTAATGAAAAAATTGAAAAGGAGATTTGCCACCTTTATTCAGAGAGCCGCTTAATAATTGGTCTTCACGGCTCCAATATGTTGCTACCTTCTGGTCATGCTGGTATGACAATTGATTTGATAGATGAGCGGTGGGCAAACTTTGCCCAAGATATTTTATACCAAGAAAGCGACCCGAGAATGGCTAGTTTTCGCTATAGATTTTTGCCGTATCAGACTAGCAATGATACACTGGCATTCATAGCGGCTGTAATGGTTCTGAATTGGTCTAAGTTTAAATCCCAGATGACTGCTGATATTATATAGCGGATCGAGCTCTCATATTCGCGGACGTAGTTGGGCCGAAATTGCCCTATACGTTATTATGGTTATATAAGGTGTCATTCATACCTCATCTTTTTGAGAAAGGCTATATAATTAGGAATTACGCAATTGTCACAATACTTTTAAATACGTTGTTGCGCTGGCCTCGCATAAAGAGGGCTAAAGCCCAACTACGTACCTAACCTACATCTGATTGCTTGTGCCAATTGCGTAATTCCTAATCATGTCTGGCTAATTATAAGTATGGATGAATTGGTCAATGTTGTGAAAATCTTTGACATTCTTTCTCAACCATTTTTCATCCTTGTCCCACCACTTAAACTTCAGCAGAAAATCAATCTTTTGTTCGTCAAACCTATAGCGAATAAGTTTTGCCGGAACTCCTCCATATATAGCATAAGGTGGCACATCTTTGGTGACAACTGCTCCGGCTGCGATAATGGCTCCATCACCAATAGTTACACCATCTACCACAATAACATTTGAGCCAATCCAAACATCATTGCCGATACAGACAGTTTTTTCCTCTTCCTCAAAATATTTTTTGTCTACAAAGGTTGTCCCTACTAGCATCTTTGGCGAATAAAATATCGGATGGCTGGAAACAAAAGTTCCCACAGGATGTACGCCTAAGCGAATGATGCAGTTTGGTCCTATCGAACAAAAATTGCCGACAACACCATTGAAAATTCGCGTATTATCGCGCACATAAGTGTAAGAACCAATCACAGAACCTTCTATGGCTACACGACTAGACACGCTAACATTGTGACTGATAGTTGAATTTGTAACCAAAGCCATATAGTCTTGATAAAAATTATTATATTTAAACTTGTTTTTCCACCAATTGAGTAAAAATCGCAGATATTCAGTGATTGGATTTTTGAGTATAGAACTGAGAAAAGTTGAGATTTTAGACATGGTTACTAATTACTTAGTGAAGGTTAAATATTGTGTTCCCACATAGCTTATTTATTTTTTTCTTAATGCGCCTGATTAATGGGGGATGATAATCGTAAAATGTATCTTGAGTGAATCGATCCGCTACAAAATTTCGGATCGCGTGGTTTGGATGCCTTAAAGGAAAGGTCATTGCTTCCGTTGGCATATTACTGTATATACTATCTTCTCCTGAAGTATGGGTGGCTTGACTGCCAAATCCAATATTAGAAATTAAATTTTTTTCTGGAATAATAGCCAGTCCATTTTGAACCCAACAAGTAAAAAGCCATCTAAAAAACCAATTGTTGACAGTTCCATCATAGGAAACCTGAAAAGCACTATCCCAAACTTTTACAGATTGAGGATTAGCTAATAAATTTGCGAGAAAATCTGCTTCCCGAAGTTGAGGCCATAACTTCATGTCAATATCATAGTATTGCCACGCTCTGCGCCAAGTCGCCCATCCCCAACAGTTACTAAAACGGGAAAAATAGTAACTGTCTTCTGTTCTTTTTCTCCCAAATTGTAAATTTACACCAGCGATTGACATAATCCGTTTGTCATCTCGATAATGCTCTAATAACTGCTCGCAAAAAGGGAAGAAACTTGGGTGGGGCAAACAGTCATCTTCGAGGATAATTGCTTCTTCTACGGTATTAAATACCCAGTCGAAACCGCTAGAAATGCGCTCCTTGCAACCTAAATTAATCTCTGAATAATTTTTCAGAACTTCACAGTCCCAATCGACCCGATCGATAATTGCACGTACAGCGGCGCACTTTTCAGCTTCCCCTGGTTTGTTGGCACGAGGGCCGTCAGCAATTACTAACAGCTTAAGGGGTTTAACTTGTCGAATCGCCTCGAAGACTTTTTCAGTAGTATCGACTCGATTGAAAACCACAAAAACAATGGGAGTTTTTGTATGATAATGTGGCATTGAAAATGTTCAACTCCTACGAGCAGAAATATTTTTGCTTAGTAGAACTCATCACTATTATAAATGTGCTGTGAAGCTTGCAGGCTTCGCTTGTTAATTTAAGTTCTAGATTCCAATTTATCACCAAAAAGTTCGCGGGTCAACTATAATACAGCAATAGTTTACCTAGCCAGACTTCTAGGACTGACGCTCTTAAACTCTCAAACCTTGATACCCCGACCCCCTTGGCTAAGTGGTGCACTCTTAAAGCCGTCTTGTGAAAGGGGGGAGCGACTGCGTAAGCCCTAATTTCGTTCTTGTAGCGGCGGTTGCAACCGCCGAGCGAGTGGCTAAATAAAACACTGTTAGTTTTAGCCTTACCTATCGTTAAAAACCGCAACACAGGGAAGAATGAACCGTACTAATATCGCCGTCCTTTTAACTTGCTTCAACCGCAAACAGAAAACATTGGCTTGCTTAGAGGCTCTTTTTAACCAGGCACTTCCAGCCAATGTAGATATTTCCACCTATATAGTCGATGATGCCAGTACCGACGGTACCAGCGAAGCAGTTCACCAAGCCTACCCTCAAGTCAAGATTTTTCATGGGGATGGCAATTTATTCTGGAACGGCGGAATGCGCTTTGCTTTCACCGAAGCCATGAAAGACGATCCCGACTACTACCTTTGGCTGAACGACGATACAATTATGTATCCAGAAGCCCTTAAAACCTTATTAACAACCAGCAAACAACTCGCTCAAAAAGGAGAAACAAAAGCCATCGTCTCCGGTTCTACCTGCGATCCCCAAACGGGTAAAACTACTTACGGTGGCGTGGTGCGAGACCACCCCCTTCTTCCCTTCCGATACCGCCTCGTAGAACCAACTCAAGAAGCTCTACTTTGTAGCACAATACATGGCAACTGCGTTCTACTTCCTCGCAATGTCGTCCAACTTGTGGGCAACCTAAATCCTGCTTTTGTTCATTATATTGGCGATTGGGATTATGGTTTACGAGCGAGACAGAAAGGATGTACAGTTTGGATTGCTCCCGGTCATTTAGGAACTTGTTCCCTCAACCCACAGGTGACAAAAACCGCTGCAAAAAATTTGAGCGAAGGGTTAGATAAAATGAGCACGCCGAAAGGTTTATCTTTTAAAGATGCGACCCTGCAACCGCCTGGAGAATGGAAGGTATTTACTCAGCAGCATGGTGGTTTGTTGTGGCCAATTTATTGGCTGCTACCTTATCGAAGGTTAGTTTGGTTGTCAGTGTTGAGTAAACTGGGATTGACTAAAAACAAAACTCAAGGTGAATAGGATGGTTGACAAAAATGAATTTCGCATCGCTTGGCTCGTTCCTTCGGCAGAATTTGGGGCTTATTGGCCGCCGGTTTTACATGAGCTCAAAAAACTAATTCCGAACACGATTTTTTATACAGGTCGCCTCTGGCCTCGCTACGATCCGGAAGCTCCTGGTACAGAAGTAGTCGAAGTTGTGGGAGATACTCAATTCATCACCACCCAAAAGATAGAAACGGGGTACAGTCGTGGTTATATTAAGGCTACTCCTGGGATTATTTTTCCTCTTTTGAAATTCAAGCCCCAGGTCATTTTTGCTAGTGGATTTTCGATCTGGACATTGGTAGCTATAATCTTTAAGCCTATAGGGAAATGGCGACTGGTTTTAGTTTATGAAAGTAGTTCCCCGAATGTAGACTTTCGAGATTCTAAGGTGCGCTCGACTATTCGACGCTGGATGGGGAAATTTGCTGATACCTTTGTTTCTAATAGTCGCCGAGGTAAAGAATATTTGGTAGAAGTGATTGGGGCTGCCGAAAGTAATATCTTTGCTAAACCTTACATGGTTCCTGATGCTAAAGCTTTGGTACAAAAGTTAGAAAAAAATAAGTCTGTATCCTTGCCATTCCCCCACCCAATTTTTTTGTGCGTGGGTCAAGTAATTTCTCGCAAAGGGATTAAGAATCTGTTAGAAGCTTGCACAATTTTGCAAAGCCAGGGATACTCGAATTACACGGTCATTATCGTGGGAGACGGAGAACAGCGACCGGAACTAGAAGCTCTTACAAAAGAATGGGGTTTAGAAAAACAAATTGTTTGGACAGGGTGGATAGAATACGGATACTTGGGGTCTTATTTTCTAGAAGCTGATGTGTTTGTTTTTCCTACGTTAGAAGATACTTGGGGAATGGTGGTGCTAGAAGCGATGGCATTTGGTAAGCCGGTTTTGTGTTCAAAATGGGCTGGGGCTTGCGAAATGATCGTTGAAGGTGAAAATGGTTATATTTTTGATCCCTATCAGTCGGAAGGTATTGCAAACGCGATGCGGGATTTGATTGATTGCCCCGAAAAGTTAGTGATGATGGGGAAAAAGTCCCAGCAACTAATCGCTGAACATACACCAGAAAAGGCTGCCAAATTAATAGCAGATGTGACATCGCTAGTATTGGAGAAAAGTTGATGAAAGTTCTTTTATCTGCCTTTGCCTGCGAACCGAATCTCGGCTCCGAAGAGGGAGTAGGATGGAATACTGTTATCCAATCTGCTAAACATCACGAAAGTTGGGTATTTACTCGCACGTTTTGTAGATCGTACATTGAAGCTGAACTAGAGCGGAACCCAGTGCCAAATCTGCACTTTGTTTATTTTGATCCGTTTGGGTGGAGCGAAGATTGGAAGGGGAAACAAGGATTGCTGCAACTTCACTACTATCTGTGGCAAATCTGGGCTTATTTTATCGCTCGGAAGCTCGATCGCGAAATTGGTTTTGACATAGTACATCACGTAACTTATGTCAAACATTGGTCTCCAAGTTTCTTGGCGCTGTTGCCGCATCCTTTTATTTGGGGGCCTGTGGGGGGTGCAGAAGCAGCACCAAAGCCTTTTTGGCAAGATTTTAGCCGCCGGGGAAAAATTTATGAAACGCTGCGGGCATTGGCTCAAAGCGTTGGAGAACGCGATCCGTTTGTGGGTCTGACGGCGCGCCGCAGTGCCGTGGCGCTGGCAACTACGGAAGAAACCGCAGCCAGACTGCGATTTCTCAAAGCAAAAAACGTAAAGATTTTCTCGCAAGTCGGTTTATCGCAGCAGGAAATTCAAGAACTAGAGCAATTTCCTGCCCCGCCCGAGCAACCAATTAGATTCATCAGTGTCGGTCGTCTCTTACACTGGAAAGGGGTGCATTTAGGACTCCGTGCATTTGCGGAGGCGAAGCTGGAACAATCGGAATACTGGATTGTCGGAGACGGCCCGGAAAGGCAGCGCTTGGAAGCTTTGGCAAGAGAATTGGGACTGGCAAATAAAGTATTTTTTTGGGGAACTTTATCTCGCGGTGAAACTCTTTCTAAAATGGGGGAGTCTCACGTTCTCCTCCATCCGAGTTTGCATGACTCTGGTGGTTTTGTTTGCACGGAAATGATGGGGGTTGGTCGTCCGACGATTTGTTTGGATTTGGGGGGGCCGGCTACTCAAGTGACGGCTCAAACGGGGATTAAAGTGGCTGCTACTGACCCCGATCGCACTGTGCAAGGTCTAGCAGAAGCTATAGTGTGTTTAGCCCAAGATCGTGAATTGCGATCTCGCTTGGGTCGAGCGGGTCAAACGCGCGTCAGGGAAATCTATGATTGGAATATCAAAGGTAAATTCTTTGCCCATTTGTGCGAAGATGTATTCGATGGAAAATCAGGATAACTTCTGATTTGTTCGATCGGGCAAAACACAAAAAACTATATTTTTTCAGGCGGTGAAACGTGGGCGTTGCAATCATTACTGGCTCGGCAGGTTTAATTGGCTCTGAGGCGTGTAAGTTCTTTGCCAAACAAGGCTTAGATATAGTTGGCATCGACAATAATATGCGCCAGTTCTTTTTTGGTGCTGATGGTTCTACAAACTGGAACCGCCAACAGCTCGAAAAGTCTTTGGGTACCAAGTATTATCACTTAGATGTGGACATTCGCGACTATGAAGCGATTACCAATATCTTTCAGCGGTACGGCGAGTCGATCGAATTAGTAATTCACACAGCAGCCCAGCCCAGCCATGATTGGGCTTCTCGTGCTCCGAAAATAGACTTTACCGTCAATGCCAACGGCACTCTCAATCTTTTAGAAGTAACTCGCTTGTACTGTCCTAAAGCAGTTTTCATTTTCACTTCTACCAATAAAGTATACGGCGATACGCCTAACAGTTTGCCTTTAATTGAATTAGAACACAGGTGGGAAATTGAACCAGGCCATACTTACGAAAGCGGCATTCGGGAAGATATGTCACTCGATCAGTGCTTGCACAGTTTGTTTGGTGCTTCTAAGGTCGCTGCTGACGTTTTAGTCCAAGAATACGGTCGATATTTTAATATGAACACCGCTTGTTTTCGCGGCGGCTGTTTGACGGGCCCAAATCACTCTGGAGCTCAATTGCACGGCTTTCTCGCCTACTTGATGAAGTGTGCTGTCACGGGAACTCCTTACACCGTGTTTGGCTACAAAGGCAAGCAAGTTCGCGATAACATTCATAGCGCAGATTTAATTTCGGCATTTTATGAATTTTATCAAGCTCCCCGAAGCGCCCAAGTTTATAATACAGGAGGAGGCAGGTACAGCAATTGTTCGATGTTAGAAGCGATCCAGATGTGCGAGGCAATTGCAGAACGCAAATTTAATTGGACTTATGCTGAAGGGAATCGCATTGGCGATCACATTTGGTGGATTAGCGACAATTCCAAATTTTCCAGTCACTATCCCAACTGGAAAATGAAATATAACGTTAAACAAATCCTACAAGAGATTTATGAATGCAACCGCGAGCGTTGGCTGAAAGAAGGGTCGGAGAATTGATCGGGACAAAAAGAACGGGCTGGGAATTTCGGTAAAAGATTGAAGAATACAACAAGGTTAAACAAATCTTAGGGGAGATTTATGAGTGTAACTGCGAGCGTTGACTTAAAGAGGTGCTCCATGATTGATAAAGGGAAAAAGAATGTACTGGGCATATTAGTAAATGCCGTTAATTATGAAGCTGCTGTTAGCAAAATTATTGCAGCAGCCAGCGCCGGAAAACCCATGTCTGTTTCGGCTCTAGCGGTTCACGGGGTAATGACTGGGGTTCTCGACAGCACTCACCGTTATCGGATCAATCACATTGACTTAGTATTGCCAGACGGACAGCCGGTCAGGTGGGCGTTAAATTGGCTCTACCATACGGAATTGCCCGATCGAGTTTGCGGGCCGAATGCAATGTTACAAATCTGCGAACGTGCGGCAGAAGAAGGATTGCCTATCTATTTGTACGGATCTCAAGCTTCTGTACTAGAAGCTTTATCTCGCAATCTCTGCCAGCGTTTTCCCAAGTTAATTATTGCTGGAACTCAGCCTTCTAAATTTAGACAGGTTTCGCCCCAAGAGAAACAAGAAATTGCACAGCAAATTCGCAACAGCGGTGCAGCAATTACTTTTGTCGGCTTGGGGTGTCCGCGACAAGAAGTCTGGGCATACGAATACCGCGACGAGTTATCAATGCCGCTGATTGCTGTAGGTGCTGCTTACGATTTTCATGCGGGTAATTTGGCTAAATCTCCTGACTTTTTATCTAAAATAGGTTTGGAATGGCTGTTTCGGATGATTAAGGAACCTCGGCGCCTTTGGCAGCGGTATGTTTTTTTGAATCCGCTTTATATCTGGCTGTTTTTGCTACAAGCTTTGAAAATCAAACAGTTCGATCCCGCAGACGCCACGCCGCCTGTAGAAGAAGTATTATATGGTTGAAATTTAAAAGTTTCTTGTGAATTATGGGTGCTCACAAGAAAAAAGTAAAAAAGCAAACACATCGTAATTAATCGTTTTGAGGTGCCGCTGCGATCGCATATTCAATAAAATTTATATCAAATCCGGTGGCATCCGAATTATAGTGGGAGCTTAAGAACTCGCGATTTGGGTAGCGAGCTTAAGAACTCCCACTAACACGATCCAAATATATTATTCCGATGCAACCGGAAACGATATTACGCAAGAAAACAATTGTTACACGATCTTTGCAGTAAGCTGCAGACTGGACACCTTACATACAAAGTTTGTGCGTCAGTCTCGATCGAGTCAGGTGGATTGCTGGGTCAACAGTCGCATTTGGTTTGACTGTACTCCTGGCATGGGCTACGATCGCAGGGGATCGCAAAAGTAGTGTGAGTGTATAACCAAACCGGATAATCAAACCAAAAGTTTATTGCCCTTACCTCGATCTTGCTATGGCTTTTGTGCCACAATCCGGATCGAATCGTACTTGTTTTCATCAGCAGCAAAAATTGTTTTCAGCAGTAGCTTCCAAGCTTGGACTTTACTGTTTTTTTGGGGCTTTACTATCTGATGAGAGCCCATTGACTCGAACACACTGAAAATTTTTCTTTCATCATTGATCCAAGTGTTGTCAAATTGGCGATAGTAGCCATTAAACTGGGTAGAAATTATCTCAAATCCTACTTTTTCACAGATAGCGCGAAAGCTCAGCGGTGTGAAGAAATACAAATGCCTTGGTACATCTAGATGCATCCATGCAATCCCTGATGACTTCAGCCCAATACAAGAGTTATTAGGTACTTCCATCACCAATTTGCCGCCATCCACGAGCAACTGCATGGCATTGCGGAGTGCAAGTAAAGGATCTCTGGTATGTTCCAGTACGTGGTTCATCACAATTCTGTCGTACTGTCTAGACTGGACTTCTGGGGGCAAAGATTCAGCAGTGCCATAAAATACATTAAGACCTCGCTGCTGGGCCAAAACTAAAGCTTGTCGATCGGGTTCTACGCCCCATACTTTGTGACCCTCTGCTTGCAGTTCTTGCAGCAGTTGCCCGTGGGCGCAACCAATTTCTAAGATCGAGGTGGAAGCAGTCCCGAACTCTTGCTTCCACCATTTACTTGTGACATCTACTCCGCGATCGAAACGCCAAGCTAGATGGGTACGCAATTTATCGAAGAAGGAAATAGGAGAAGCAGATACGAAGCCTGTAAAGTCTATATGATGAGTATAATACTCATCAATGTCGTAGAAGCTGGCGATTTTGTTGAGTTCGGGTAGAGGATGAATGCATCCAAGTTGTGACTTTTCGCACCAGTACAATTGAAATGACTCTTTGTTTCCAGGTCTGCGCCAATCACCGGGTATGAATAGCCACGGTTTCATACTCTGTCCCGATATCGGGCAGAGGACGGTAGAGTTTAAGCACGTCTGACTTTGCATTTTAGTTTTCCTTACTTAGGAACTTGATGTACTAATAACCACTCATGTTGGATTAATCCGGGATGTTATGTACCCGTGATAATCGCGGAATCCGAGATACAGCAGGTGAATGCCTAAAACTTATGAAGTTTTGGGAATACAATTGCTCAGGTGTGGTTTTCAGGTAACATCGCATTTAAGCTAACGCATTTAACTGGCTTTGTCACTTTTGAGAAAAAACTCCCCGTTCCGCGATCGGGCTGTGAGGAAGTTTTTCTGCAGTCAATTATTCAAAAATAATTCAAGTATACATTAAGTGAGAAACAGGGTAGGCCTCTAGGCTATGATACTAATCAAAGCTTTTGTGCATTTGTATCTAAATAATGAAGCAGTTGATTGCACAAGATTTAAACTATAGCGCTTCTCATAAAGATGAGGTATTTACTAATTAATTAACAATTCCTCAATCCCCCAATCCCCCAATCTAAAATCTAAAATCTAAACTTGTACCTCATCTATCTGAAAAAGGCTATAAAACCCCTGTTAATTTTGCCAGTTACGCTGGTAAGGAAAATAAGTTGGTCGCTTGATGGTTGAGAGTTGCTGTGGGCTCTGGTAATTGCCAAGAAAATGTAACCCGTTAAAGGAGACTTGAGAACCTATGGAAGAAGTGCGATCGCCCAGTCGAGCAGGATGCTGTTAAGTTGGAAAAAAACATTTAAATCTAAGGGCGATCGCTCACCTCAACCACTGCCTTTACAGAACCTCCGATTTCCGTGGCTACCTTAATGAAACCTGTCTCAATCATCGGCAGAAGGATTCTTAAGGCAGTGGACAGTACGCCCAAACCATATCTGGATCATCACATACTTGAGTTTCGGTGACTTGACTAGGCTGGGTTGAGTAGGCAATAGCCTGCATATGTTTCATGCGAGCTTGAAAAGTCTTCTCAAATGTGTGCTGTTGAGCAAACTTCAGCGACTTGAACGACATCGATTTAATTTCTTCCCGGTTGTGGCTGAGTTCTGCAATTTTCTTCGCCATCTGTTTGGGCTGATTCATTGGCACAAGCCATCCTGCCTCCGACATTTCTGCAATTCCCTGGAATGCTTCGTTTCTATACCCAACAATCGGCACGCCAGCAGCCATAGTTTCTATGTAAGTACAAGAAGGATCGCCCTGCCGGTGACAGCAAACAAACAAATCAATATTGTTCTTCACAAAGGGGAAAAACTCTGTTTTAAAGTCAGGCACTCCGAGCATTTTCACGCAATCATTAAGTTGATAGGCAGCTATTTGCTGGTGCATCATCTCTTCTAACTCACCAACACCACTGATGAACATTTCAAAGTTCACCTTCAGTTGTTTGAGTTCTTTAGCTACCTCAAGTAAATGATCTGCTCCTTTCATCTTAATTAGGCGACCTGAGAATACTAGCCGCAGAGGCATATCTTGAGAGCGGTTTTCAGTGCGCCGTTCAATGTCAGCTTCTGTTGCTAACATATCCTCTCTAATCCGCGTGTCCAAGAACAAATGTGGATTGCGATTGAGATGCTTGTATTCTTGGTATGTAGGGGTGCCGTTGCACTGCAATCCCTCTGCCATTGCGATGGCCTTGCGCTGCTTATATTCCTGACTGTAAGTCCAGATTATTCTCCGCAAGCGGATCAGGGGATTGCGCGTACTCACATGCACGATCTGTTTGCGAGTTTTCAGACTGTATTCAGAAACGTAAATACACGGTACTCCCGCTATTTTACACACTTTACTGATATGGTTCTGTCTGTATTCCGGGGCTGCCAATACCAGCGAACTCTGATGCTGATGTAGTAACGCTGGGGTAATTTGGTCAAAAGAAATTATTTCAAGTTTGAATGGCAATTCATCAAGTTTGAATATTTTTGAATCTATCTGGTCGCTGTCTTGTTTCGTTTCTTCAATCATCACCGTAATGGAACCCGACCAATACTTGGCTAACTCACCAACTGCTTCAATCAATTTGCGGGTGAGTAAAACTTCACCGTTTGGCAAAAGCTTAACTTTGAGGGGCTGTAAGATTGTCAGATTGTTGTTAGTAAGCATAGGGTAGATAGTTCCTGAGTTTAAGTGTTGACTGATGCGGTTGTGAATCTTTGCTGTACTTGGCAGGGCTGTTGAGCGATCTATATAACAGACATCTAGCGAATTTAAATTTCGCCGCCTGATACGCGAAGCCTTTCAGACTCTGTTTCGGAGATATCTAATACTTAAGATGGAGTTAGCAACTGGATTAGACCTTTATTATTTAAAGCGAGGTCTATTTGATATGTCGCAATCATCTCCGATCTACGTATAAGTGTCAATAGCCCTTTCCCAGCTTTACTGAATCTTTATAAATTCTCGTCAATTATAAAGACTAGGCCAATTTTCTGGTTAATTTGGTTAAAACAACGGCTGTTATAAGTATAAATACCTAAATAGAATTATGCAACTTTTTCTAGCTAGCAAGAATGAGCGCGAGTTCCGAATAGGCCGAAACCAATGCTTTCAACTATCGATTTATAATAACACTTATTAAAACTTTATATAAATACATCTTTGGTAAGATATTAATTATATTTATTTACAATTAACAAGGTAAAGGAGAAGGAATAAAAAAAAATAAATTTTACCCCTTCTCTCTTGGCTAATGCGAAGCCTTGATGCTGAACTTTTCTTTAATAAACCGGATATAAAGGTGCTTGAAAGCCGACTTCACCACGCGGGGCATACCAAAGTCAATTGGCATCATGCTTTCCGGCAACTTCCAATCCAAAACCTTGAGAGTTTCCGGCTGCAAAAGCGGAAAATCGATCGCCTCTAAATTTGAGCAAAGTCCCAATCTCATCGCCGCAGCTACAGTCGGAACCGCCGCCGGATCGGCATTAATAATTTCAACTAAAGTTCTGTCCAAGGCAAACACATCATCAGAGGCGGCCAAAATTCCCAAAAACTTAGGTTCGCCGCCGCTTGGCCCGTTACCTTCGTGGCCGATAATGCCATCCAGAATCGTCAGATTTGGGTTAATTGCCCTGGCAGTTTCTACAAGCATTTCACCGAATCTGGCGCTATCTTTGCCAGCTTCCATGTGCCACCAAGCCTTCATTTTGCCGGGGACGCAACCGAACAAATTTTTCACGCCCATTGTCACGGTTAATTGAACGTGAGATTTGAGTTTGGGCAAATTAATCACTACATCCGCTTCCATAGCTTCTTTGCAAATTCGCAGATGATTGAAATCTTCGCTGACAGTTTGGTAGCGTTTTCCTTGAAACTCAACTACTGGCAAATTCAGTTCTTCCAACAGCGGCAAATAACCGTTGGCTTTGGCTACACCCATTGCGCTACCAAAAGCTGGACTGTCACCTAAAAATGGTTTTCCTCCCGCTTCCACGACCATTTTAGCCACGCAGTAAACCAATTCTGGGCGGGTAACGCATTCTTTGGTAGGGCGAGAACCGGTGAGGAGATTGGGTTTGAGTAAAACCCGATCGCCCGATTTGACAAAAGCCGAGATTCCGCCCCAGGGTGCCAGCAAACTTTCTAAAGATGCTTGCAAGATTTGGCGATCGTATGAATTGGCCTGAATTAAACTAACAGCCGACATAATTATGAATTAATTGGTAATTGGTTATCGCTCGGGAATAATCTCAATGTAACGCAGGCACAGAACACCACAAGCAGGGTTATCTGCGCCTGCGCTACCAAGAATCACCTCAATACAAATGAACCCTAACTATTCATCGGCAATCTACCAACAGCAGCCCGCTGCATGGTACTAACTCGCAGTGAGTTAGAAAATATTCCTTGGCCTTGCAGTTCAGGGATAGCAGGTTTTACTTCTACTTTTACCAACCGGGCAGTACAAATAAAAACCGTTTGATCTGCTAAATGAAAAGTCAACCAAGGTTGGCTTAACAAATGCAGCACTTCGTCTTGGAATTCTTGTGCAGGCATCGGAATAGTAAAGGTTTCTGTGTGACCTTCCACATAATGAAATGTCACTTGAGTCGTGTTCTCTTTATCTTGATTTAATTTTGCAAAAGAACCTGCGCGCATAAATCTTGCTCCCAAACTTTAGAGTATAAAAAAAATCAGAATTAAATGTCAAAAATTTTAATTCTGAATTGTTTAACTTTAACCTGTGACAGGGCTTAGGCAGATATCAGAAGACAGAAGGCAGAATTAAATCGAGTTCAGCCTTCTAGTTTCTAGCTAATACTTGCGATCGCCTAAACGTTAGCAGAAGATGTCGGCATCGCACTCATTTTCTCTAAATCTAGAACTTTTGCCAAGTCTTCTGCACTCATTAAACCCCTTTCTAGCACAATTTGCCGCAAAGATTTGCCAGTTTCTAGGGATTCTTTGGCGACAGCGGCGGCGTTGAGATAGCCGATGTGAGTGTTGAGGGCGGTAACGAGGGCGAGACTGCCTTCAGCATAAGCGAGACACCGATCGCCCTTAGCTTCTATTTTGGCGAGGCATTTGGTACTCAGCGCGCTGATGGTATTGCCCAAAATTTCGATGCTGTGAATCAGATTGTAGGCAATCAGGGGCATCATCACGTTCAATTCTAATTGTCCCGCTTGGGCGGCTAGGGCGATCGCGCTATCGTAACCCATAACTTGAAAACACACCATCGATGTCATTTCTGCCATTACAGGATTGTATTTTCCCGGCATAATTGACGAACCCGGTTGCACGGGAGGCAGTTGAATTTCTTTCAAACCCGTTTTCGGCCCGGAGTCCATCAAACGCAAGTCGTGGGAGATTTTAACGCAATCCTGAGCGAGATTTCGCAGTGCACCGGACACATTTACAAACGGCGCCATACTCTGCATAGCCGCCATTAAATGCCTTGCTGGTTTCAGGGGTTGGTCGATTAATTCTGAGAGAATTTCAGCAACTTTTTGACAGTATTCAGGGTGAGTATTTAAGCCTGTTCCTGCCGCACTTCCCCCCAATCCCAGGGATGTCAAATCATCGGATGCCCTGTCAATTCTCAAGGTATGTTCTCTAAGAATTTGCGCCCAAGCGCCGAAGGTGTCCCCGAGTCGAACCGGTACGGCATCTTGCAGGTGAGTGCGGCCGGATTTAACAATATCTTTGAATTCTTCGGCTTTGTTTTCTAGGGCGACTACGGCATCCGACAAAGCCGGAAAAAGAGTTTTTTCTAACGCCAACAATCCGCCGATCCGAATCGCCGTCGGAATCACATCATTGGTCGATTGACCGTAGTTTACATGATCGTTGGGACTGACGCGCTTGTAGTTGCCTTTTTCATCGCCCATAATTTCCAAAGCGCGATTTGAAAGAACTTCATTAACATTCATGTGGTGAGAAGTTCCAGCCCCGGCTTGGTAGACATCAACTACAAATTGGTCGCGCAATTTTCCCGCTAGGATTTCATCTGCTGCTTGGACAATTGCTTGACTGATGTCTTGGGGAATGCAGCCGAGTTCGCCATTGGCGATCGCCGTTGCTTTTTTAATTAAAATGCAAGCATCGACGTAAGTTGATAAAGGCTTAATGCCGCCGATCGGAAAGTTTTCAACTGCCCGCAGGGTTTGAATGCCGTAATAGACATTAGATGGGATTTGTTTGTCTCCCATCGAGTCGCTTTCGGTGCGGTAGCTGATGGTTGGGTGTTGAGTCATATCGTCTGGTTTGTGATAATTAGGAATGGTGCAAACAGAACTTACGCACAGTTGGTCAGAAACCGGGTTTCTGGTCGGGGAATCTGTTTGAAAACGTAGTTTTTTGTCAAGAAACCCGGTTTTTGAAGGTTTTTGTGCGTCTTGGACTGGCAATTTTTTTGGTAACACGGCTGACGGGCGATCTTAGTTTTCCGCGCCCGCCGACAACTTTACAGTAATGCGTAAGTCCCGATCGTACAAAATTATCCCACATCTTAGGCTTCAAGCTAAAATCTCCAATCTCAAATCGCTTGACAGTTTGCCAAAGCTAAAAGTAGTTGCTCGACAAGGGCGATCGCACGCAGACAAAGCGAGTCAGCTATAATCATACAAGTAAATCCATTTCACTCATAGTGTTAAACTCCCATGAACAAACCAGCAAAAACTTTCAAACACCCGCTAAATATTTTCATAATCAGCTTAAGTTCCTCTGCTATTTTTCCGGCTTCAGTAAAGGCTATATCCAGCATTGTTCCCACCGCAGCCATCCCGGAAAAACCGGCGATTTTAATGAGTCAGCGCCAGCAGGAGATTCAGTTTAAGCCTGATGCTAGTTCAGCGGAAGTAAAAGGAGGAGTAGCGCGCGGCGAAGTCATGATTTATCTGATTAGCGCCAAAGAAGGTCAAACCATGAATGTTGAGATCCAATCTGTGGAGGGAAATGCTGTTTTTAAGGTTGTCGATCCGAATACAAATGCCGTAGCTGAAGGAGAAAAAACCTGGTCTGGAGAATTGCCCCAGACGGGAAAATATCAGATAGTCGTCGGTACAGAACGAGGAGGCGCCAGTTACACTCTGTCAGTTTCGATCTACTAATTGTATGGTGCGTCGCCACTAGATATTCAAGCTGCTGGGAGATTGTTGGTAGCGACGCACTCTACGTTCTAGAGTAGTTTGGTAATTCCGAGTTTTTTAGATCGCCTGCTTGTGTGCTTTATCAGATAAAAATCGCGTCTGTTTAACAATAAATATTCAACCATACTTAGGAACTTTGTTACAAAAATTCAAGTTAAAAATTTCGGAAAGTTGTTATATTTGGTAGCACAAACAATTTTGCAGCAGGCGAATTGCCAAAAATTATGCCGCGTTACCAAACCCTAGATGATGTTCCTACCCTCCAAGAGGCACTCGAAGGAATAATTGTTGAAGATTTAAAAAAGCTGTATGCACTGTTGTCGGGCGATTCCCTGCGGGATAGCTTCGCTTCACGTAAATTAACCCGCAAAGCTGACCTGGTTGCTGGGATTAAAGAGCAAATGCAGGGACAAAAACTCAAGCAAGTTTGGGCGCAATTAGACGACCTGCAAAAAGCGGCCGTAGCGGAAGTTATACATGGGTCGGGTGGTGGCTATGATGCCGATGTATTTGTGGCAAAATACGGACAACAACCAAACTGGGGAACAAGCGATCGCTACGGATACAACCGAGAACCATCTCTACTGTGCTTGTTCTTCTACGGCACTGCGATACCCTACGATCTGGAAGAAAAATTGCTGAAGTTTGTGCCAAAACCTCAAGCAACTTCCTTAAATCTGGTTGGCGATGTACTGCCAGACAATTTTATAATTCGTATAGAAAAACATAACTTTCGTACATCTAAAAAAGAGGTATCCGAGTACGAACTTCCTTTGACAATTTTTGAAATGGAACGGGCAGCCCCAAAGGATTTGGAAGCAGTTTTGCGTCTGATTCAGTCGGGCAAAGTTGCCGTTAGCGAGAAAACCGCATTACCCGGTGCCGCAACTCTCAAAGCGATCGCCGCTGTATTGCAAGGGGGTGATTTTTATAACGACGAACAGCGCCAAGCTACCTTGGAAAAGGGCGATATATTCTACGAGGTTGGTAACATCAAATCCTTTGCTTGGGCCGCGATCGCCCAAGCGAGCAAATTCGCCGAACTATCGGGGAAAAAGCTAGTTTTGACCAAAGCGGGACAGAAAGCTTTGCAAGAATCACCTGCCAAAGGATTACAGACAGCATGGAAGCGCTGGTTAAAAACAAACACTTTTGATGAATTTCGCCGCATTGATGCGATTAAAGGACAAACCGGCAAGGGCGCGCGCGGCATGACAGCGGTGGCGGGACGGAGAGAGGCGATCGCCTCAATTCTAGCAGAATGTCCTGTCGGTAAATGGGTTCTGTTTAGCGAATTTAGCAAGTATATGTTGGCAACGGGCAATCGGTTTGAAGTAACGCGCGATCCCGACAATCTTTATATTTCTGAATTTGGATACGGTAACTTAGGATATTCGGGCAGTCACGATTGGCATATCCTGCAAGAAAGATATATGCGCTGCCTGTTGTTCGAGTATGTTGCTACCCTGGGAATAATTGATGTTGCCTATGCCGATCCGTCCCTCATACCCAGCGATTTTGACGATCTTTGGGGTACGGACGATTTGAGATTTCTCAGCCGCTACGACGGCTTAATCTCTTTTCGCCTGACAGCTTTGGGGGCTTACTGTTTGGGATTGACTCAAAATTACACCCGGCCAGCAATTGAGTTCCGTCAAACACTCCGCGTACTGCCCAATTTAGATATTGTTGTGGCAGGAGAAGGCATTGCGGCATCAGATGCGATCGTCCTCGATCTCTATACTAAAAAAGTTTCAGATGTCGTCTGGCAACTCGATAGACAAAAGCTATTTACCGCCATTGAAGCCGGATACCCGCTAGCAGAATTAAAAGAACTTTTAGAGACAAGAAGTATCGAACCGCTACCCGAAACGGTACAGCAATTTCTGACGGATGTTACAGAACGATCGAATAGTTTGCAAGACTTAGGAACTGCTAAGTTAATCGAATGTACTAACGCCCATTTAGCATTGTTGATTGCCAATGATTCCCGTACCAAAAAATTCTGTCAGCTAGCGGGCGATCGCACTTTAGCAGTTCCATTATTCCAGGAAACTAAATTTCGCAACGCCCTGCGGCAGATCGGCTACGTCTTACCCCAGCGAGATAAATAGTATTAGACAAAATTGCCAAAGTCAAAAAACCTGTTAAAACTCACATCTTGCACCATTGTCAGGAACAGGCAAGATGCCTGTTCCACAAGAAATCAACTCTTTGTGGAACAGTAGTTGTAGGGTGCGTCGCTGGCGATAAATCCTAAAAAAAGATCGACAATCTCAATCGCGACGCACCTTATAACATGGACTGGAGAAAATCAACCAAACTTTTCTGTTCTAACAAACTTATTCCGTCTTCCTTTTTCCCTCTTCCGTCTTCCTTCTTCCCTCTTCCTTTTTCCCTCTTCCGTCTTCCTTCTTCCTTCTTCCTATGACTTACGTTCCTGAAAATGCTTTGATCGTGCAAAGCGATCGATCGATCTTGCTAGAAGTTCACGCACCCACAGCACAACAGGCGCGAGAAGCGATCGCCCCTTTTGCCGAATTAATTAAAAGTCCCGAACACATCCACACCTATCGCATCACGCCCCTCAGCGTGTGGAATGCGCGGGCGGCGGGAATGCCAGTTGAAGAGGCGATCGCAGCTTTGCGAAACTATGCCAAGTATCCCATTCCTGAGTCCGTAGCGCAGGAAATTGAACTGTTGGGGGCGCGGTATGGATTAACTGTAATTGAAAGAATCGATGCGCGTCGCCCCGATTTACAACTGCGAATTGCCGATTTTCCCCTAGCGGAATTGCTGGTACGGGACGATCGCGTCAAACCAATGTTGGGCAAGCGCATCTCCGATCTTTGCTTTCAAGTCGATGCCGGGAATCGCGGCGTACTCAAGCAAGCTTTACTAGCGGTGGGCTATCCGGCAGAAGATTTGGCTGGATATGTCGAGGGTGCCGAATTAGGGATTTCTTTGCGCGATCGTACTTTAGCGGACTTGCCCTTTAAGTTGCGTGGTTATCAACAAGAAGCAGCAGAGGCATTCTATCAGGACGGCGAGGTAAAAGGTGGAAGCGGGACGATCGTCCTACCGTGCGGGGCTGGTAAAACCATAGTCGGGATGTTAGCCATGAGTTTGGTAAAGCAAAAGACACTCATCCTCACCAGCAGTTTGACTTCTGTGCACCAGTGGCGCAGGGAAATATTAGACAAAACGAGTTTAACTGAGGATGCGATCGCTGAGTACAGCAGTGTCACCAAACAGACGGCTGCTGTCACCCTATCGACTTACCAAATGCTAAGTTATCGATCGAACAAAGATGATGAATTCCCGCATTTCGAGTTGTTTAACGCCCAATCGTGGGGACTGATTATTTATGATGAAGTCCATCTATTACCTGCACCGATATTTCGGATCACCGCTGAATTACAAGCACGGCGCAGGTTAGGTTTAACTGCGACATTGATTCGCGAAGACGGGAAAGAAGGCGATGTATTCACGTTGATCGGGCCCAAGCGCTATGACGTACCTTGGCGCGAATTGGAAGGACAGGGATTTATTGCCACTGCCAATTGTACCGAAATCCGCGTCGCCCAAAATGAGGCGGAAAAAATGGAATATGCCCTAGCGCCCCGCCGCAGCCAGTTTCGGATTGCTGCGGAAAATCCGGGTAAGTTGGATGTGGTACAAAGTTTATTGCAAAAGGAGGCTGGACACCGTATTTTAATTATTGGTGAGTATCTCGAACAGTTAGATGCGATCGCCAAAATTACCGAATTGCCTCTGATTACGGGGAAGACAAAACAAGCTGAGCGCGATCGGTTATACGAAGCATTCCGTCACAAAGAAATTCCCGGATTAATTCTATCTCGCGTGGGCAATTTTGCCGTCGATTTACCCGATGCCGATGTGTTGATTCAGGTATCGGGAAAGTATGGTTCTCGCCAAGAAGAAGCGCAGCGCCTCGGACGAATTCTCCGCCCCAAAGCCGACGGACACAATGCCAGCTTTTATACATTAGTATCGCTACAAACTTGCGAGGAAGATTTTGCGCGACACCGCCAACTCTTCCTCACCGAACAGGGCTACAACTATCGCATAGAAGTTCAAGGACATGGTTAGTCAGCGATCGATAAATTCTTGGTAAAACTGCTCGTGCAAACCTAAGAAATTATCCATCCCTTCCTTTGTCAAATACCCGCTATTCTTACCAGTATGCGGGTTTTGTACATAGCTAGAAATTTTCTTTGAAACATTAGGATTCTCGCTCCACCTAATGTTGAACGCTGCATAGTTTGGGAAAAATGTCATTTCTGCATAAGCATCAATGTGGTCATGTATCCACCATGCCAATGCTGTCCAATCGTGAGTGCGTTCATAGTAAGGGATGAATGATGTAACAACAATACATACTGTTGCTCCCATATACCCATCTGAATCTTTTACATCCCAGATATGTTGTGCATAGTTGGACTCATTACTGGCACAGTTGTACTGATTTTTATTCTCTGCTCCTTTGGCGTTCACCGCACAAGAACGATAGGCTGAGCGGATACTAATCCGACCAAGCGCATCTTGAATTGGTTCAAGCACCCTCTCACACAAATTCTTTCCGGCTGCGATCGCCAAGTCAGGATCGCTAGGAATGTTAGGGATACCTTCAATTTGAGAGATTTCTGAATAAAGAAACTCGCGCATGAAAAAACTCTTAGAGAGTTGAACCCGTCCTAGCTCTTCCAAAGCTTTAACAGTTTGTGGCTTTCTCATAGAATGAACTAAAGCAATTAGAGCTGAATAGCTTAATGTTAAACACTGGGAGATAATTTAGTCAATAGCTTGGCTTGCACTTGATTCAGGTCAACAGTGACAAACCATCATCTAGTGGCGTTTCCTCCCTCAACCCAAACCCACCAAACTTATCCAACTATCAGCCCACTTCCAGCTTCACAATTTACTATCCCGCAGGATGTTGATTTCTTCCCACCGATCTGATTTCTTTGTGACACAATAGATTTTAGTATCCATCTATGTGAGGATGTTGTATGGCTCGTTTTAATCAAATCCTTGTCCTTAGCGCCATCAGCCTTATAGCTTTGGCTGGTTGCGACAGCGCTAAAGAAGCTTCCACTCCGCAAACTTCACCCGCCGCCCCGGTTCCTGCTGCTACTGCTGTTAAAACTGAGAAAGCAGCATCCCAGGGAAACTATGCAGAATTGAGTGGTGTGGTTTCCAGTACCAAAGCAGCAGTTCAAGCTGGAAACTTTGCCAAAGCCAAAACCGAATTTAACAAATTCGAGGATGCCTGGAAGAAAGTAGAAGACGGTATCAAAGCTAAAGATCCTAAAAGCTACGATGCAGTTGAAGAGACTACAGACAAAGTAATGGCAGACCTCAAAAAGTCTAAGCCAAGTAAAGACCAAGTGCTGACTCAATTGCAGTCATTGGAAAAGACGATCGGTAGCATTCCTAAGTCTTAAATTTCAGTGGTGAGTGCTTGATTCTAAAGTCTCAGACGCAGAAACCGAGTTTTTTAACTCTTGTAATTGGTTCAACCCTTGAATTAAAGTTAAAATATCCGGTTTCTGTGCGTCGGACTGCGTAAGTCCTGTGAGAGTTATGCGATCGCACTTACTCAGAAACAAGCACTCAACACTGCCTCCTTATATAACATCAGTATTACCAAACTTTCAACTACTATGAAGAGAGCATTTCGCAAATACCACCGCATTCTAGGCCTGATTGTTGCTTTGCCGATCGCGCTGACTGTCTTGACTGGAATGGTCATAACTATTGTCCGAGAGTGGCCGCTGGGTATAGAAATTTCATCTAGATTTTTGTTGAAAATTCATACAGGTGAAATATTTCACCTGCAAGCCATTTACCCGATTTTAAATGGCTTGGGAATTATAGGCTTGTTAGTGACTGGTTTAAGTATGTCTGGTTTGTTTGGCAGGAAAAAACAGCCTACCTCTAACGATTAAAACCACAGAGGTGAGGAACTTTGGTCGGTTAGATTTTTGGACTGGCTAGAATCAAGAACGATCTCACCTTTGAGAGTCGTGATAATATATGTAGGTAACGCATAAATCTAAATCTGAAGGGTAAAAATCCAATGAAACCCACTATTAATATCGAACAAACCCTGTCCGAAAAATTGCGACTTCTGTCTAGAGAAAAACAAGAGGAAGTGCTCGAATTTGTGCAATTTCTTTTGTACAAAGCACAAAATACAAAGCAGTTTAGCCTGAGTTCAGAATCTAACACTTCGCCAACAGAAACACCGCCTCTCAATCCCTCGCTACTTGACGGCGAAGACTATTTAATTGACCCAGCTATTACTCGCAGCCACGACGCTTTTTTGAAAGGTTACGCACCGGAAGACGAAGGACTTTATGACGACTATTAATCCTGGTGATTTTTGGGTGGCAAATATTCCCTTTACAAATGGCACAGACTATAAAAAACGCCCCATACTTTTGCTGTGGTTGGATGGCGAGGATGTCGTAGCAGCCGCCGTCACCTCTGCAAAACCCCGCAGCCAAACTGATGTATTTCTTAACGATTGGTCTGTCAGCGGTTTGCGCGTTGCTTCAACAGTGCGTTTGTCTAGATTAGATTGTTTGGAAAAGTCTTTGTTGCTAGGGAAAATCGGGCAAATTTCTCAAGCAGATGCAGCAGCCGTGAAACAAGTCTGGGAGTTATACGTTAAGCCTCAATTTTAATCATAATTCGATCGCCCTCAACTCCTCAACTCCCCAACTCCCCTCAACTCGCCCTTCTCATGCCCCAACCCCGCACAATACTTAATAAAAACTTTACAAAAGTTACCATGCCACCCAACATGGGTTAGAGTTATCCTATAAAATCCAGCAATCCTGCAAAGCCTCAACCTTCTCGTCACTTATCCAGTGGTTCGATGACTCAAACCCAAAGCACTAAAACCGCCACCCCAACTGCAATTTATTCCTTGACAATTGCTCCCGCCTGTGTGTTGCGGGGTCGATCGGCGATCGCACAAGCCGGAGATGCGATCGCCCGTTTCGGAAAGCGGCCGCTAATCGTCGGCGGCAGCAACTCCCTCACCGCCGCCCAACCCTACCTGCAACCAATCCTCGAACAGCAGCAGTTAGAATCCGCCGAAACAGCCTACGGCAAGGATTGCAGCGAAACCAGCCTCGAAACCCTCCGCGCAGCAGCAGCCACCCATGAAGCCGATTTCATCATCGGTGTCGGCGGCGGCAAAGCCTTAGACGCAGCCAAACTCGTCGCCCATCAGTGCAAAATCCCGATCGTCACCATACCCACATCAGCAGCCACCTGTGCCGCTTGGACAGCCCTTTCTAACATTTATTCAGAACAAGGTGCGTTCCAATACGATGTCACATTAGCCAGATGTCCCGACTTATTAATACTCGACTACGGCTTAATTCAAACCGCACCGCAGCGGACATTAGTAGCAGGAATTGGAGATGCGATCGCCAAATGGTACGAAGCATCAGTCAGCAGCGGACACTCCGAACAAACCCTGATCATTTCCGCCGTTCAACAAGCTAGAATACTGCGCGATATATTATTCCAAAAATCAGCCGCCGCCCTCAAAGAACCCGGTAGCGAAACCTGGCAAGAAGTCACAGATGCGGCCGTATTGCTAGCAGGAGTAATCGGCGGAATTGGCGGCGCCCAATGCCGCACCGTCGCCGCCCACGCCGTCCACAACGGCTTAACTCATCTATTAGCAAGTCACGGCACATTGCACGGCGAAAAAGTCGCCTACGGCATTTTAGTGCAACTGCGACTAGAAGAAATGCTGCAAAACAATCAACTCGCCGCTAGCGCCAGACAGCAACTGCTAAAATTCTACGCCGAGATTGGATTACCGCAAACTTTAGACAACCTAGGACTCGGAGACATTACCATCACAGAATTGCAGCGCGCCGCCGACATAGCCTGCAATCCCAATTCCGACATCCACCGACTGCCTTTTAAAGTTGTTCCCCAACAATTAATGGCAGCGATGGTTTCTACTACCGCACCTGTGGGAGAATTAAAGATTAAGAATTAAAACAGTTTGTAGTAAGGACTAAAGTCCTGAAAAGGCTGTGCTAGCAAGGACGAAAGTCCTTACTACAAACCAGGAAAACTGACAACTGACACAAAATAAATGACCTTGGATTGGATTAGCCCTGCTGACAGGTTGCAAAAACTACCGCCCTACGTATTTGCCCGTCTCGACGAACTCAAAGCCCGCGCCCGCGAACAAGGACTCGATTTAATAGATTTAGGAATGGGAAACCCTGACGGTGCCACTCCTCAACCAGTAGTAGAAGCCGCTGTCGCAGCCATCCAAAATACTGCAAATCACGGCTATCCACCTTTTGAAGGAACTGCCAGTTTCCGCCGTACTATTACTAAATGGTACAGCCGCCACTACAACGTTGAACTCGATCCAGAAAGCGAAGCATTGCCTCTGTTAGGTTCTAAAGAAGGTTTAGCACATTTTGCGATCGCCTATATCAATCCAGGGGACGTAATATTAGTACCAAGTCCCGCTTATCCCGTATTATTTCGCGGCCCGATTATCGCCGGTGCAAAAGTTCACAACATCATCCTCAAACCAGAAAACGACTGGGTAATTGACTTAGCCGACATTCCCGACAGCGTAGCCGAACAAGCCAAAATACTCTACTTTAATTATCCCAGCAATCCGACAGGAGCAACTGCACCCCGCGAATTTTACAAAGATATTGTGGCTTTCGCACACAAACATCAAATTTTGCTGGTTCACGACTTGTGTTATGCGGAATTAGCCTTTGACGGCTATCAACCGACAAGTTTATTAGAAATTCCCGGCGGTAAAGAAATCGGTGTCGAATTTCACACCATGTCCAAAACCTACAATATGGCCGGCTGGCGCGTCGGTTTTGTAGTAGGAAATAGCAAGATTATTCAAGGTTTGCGGACATTAAAAACTAACCTAGATTACGGTATATTTTCCGCTTTGCAAACAGCAGCAGAAACAGCGCTGCAATTGCCCGACAGTTACTTAGACGAAGTGCAGAATCGTTACAGGACTCGCCGGGATTTCATGGTGGAAGGATTGGCAGAATTAGGGTGGAATATTCCCAAACCTCTGGCTGCAATGTATCTTTGGGTTCCCTGCACTCGCGGCATGAGTTCGACTGATTTTGCCCTGAATGTTTTGCAGCAAACGGGTGTTGTGGTGACTCCCGGCAATGCTTTTGGGCCGGGCGGCGAAGGATATGTGAGAATTAGTTTAATTGCAGATTGCGATCGCCTGGGAGAAGCATTGCGCCGCATGAAACAAGCAAACATTCGATATTAGTTATTAGTCATCAGTCATCAGTCATCAGTCATTAGTCAGTTGTTGTTGGTTATTGGTTAGTTGTGGGTTGTTAGTTGTTATTGGTTATTTGTTATTTGTTTGCGATCGCAACCAATTATTAACTACCAAGGACTACTGACTAATGACTACTCACTACTGACTATCACGTTTGAATTTGCTCAATCACCCAGTCAAAAGTTTTTAGAACTTGCTTGAGGGCAGATTCGTCTTGCAAAGTAAACAAAGCCAGACTCGGCGACCTCCTCTCACCCGGTTCTATAGGTAGCGACAGACCGATCGAACTCAGTTTACTTCTCAATTCCAGCCAATTCTGTTCCGCATTAAACGGCGGCTGGGAACCGTAATTGTCAGCAGAAATCTCCATTCTGCCAGCAATATCTACAGTGAACAACTGATAGGGTTTTCTGCCCCTTTGAGGCAATTGAGCGACGAAACCACCGTAGGCATCCCCCGTTCGCCACTGGATATCAACTTCGGGTTCTTGACTTTTCGCCCAAAGGTAAATTGCTTTTGCCATTTGCGCCTCGTCCGCGCCCCGTCTAGCTTTGATTTCCGCAAAAAATGAAGATTCATCCCAGCGCCTTCTTTCGCGCGTTGCGCTGGATTTTTTCTGCTGTGCTTCCGCTGTCTGACCGATCACTCTGGGAACCAGCGTTTTCAAACCATCTTCACTTACATACTGCTTAATTTCCAGGGCTAGAACTTCAACCGGGTCCATTTGTTCGTTGAGAAATTCCACAACTCGGCGCATTTCAGCGGAAATCTCGTCAGCTAAAAACACTAAGCGAACTTTACCCGCTTGCAAATTAGTTTTAACCTTCTGCCAAAATAGGTCTTCATTAGCATCCGCACCGAGAAACTCTTCAAAAATATGTTCGGGATCGCGACCCCGATCGCGACAATTAGCTTCAAACAGAGCAATAATTGAATCGATGGGCCAGTAAAACAAGGCATTAGCAGCATAGTCGATCGACTGACCCAACACTTTTTGCCGCAGTTCGGCATTAGGAGTTCGCCGGACATCCACCAAAGTAGGAACGGCATTTTGGTCGAGAAACAAATGATCCAGCGACCACTGCACCGCTGTTTCCTCATCGCTAGGTGCAGCTTCCCGCGAAATTAACAGCCACCTGCGCGGCGTCGCCCGATCGATTTGGTCTCCCGCGATCAAATTGGGATAAGTTACTAGCAAGTCTTGTAACTGGTCTTCCGAGTCGTAGGGCTGTTCCATCATTTCTACCAGCCTGTCGTCGTCCTGAATCAGATAAATACCTCCAGCCATGCCAGCCCACCTACTCAATTTTAGATTTTAGATTTTAGATTTTAGATTTCAGGTTTAGTTATTAGTCTTCAGTCTTCAGTCCGCAGCCAATAACTTGTAAAGGCGGAAGGCATTGGTCAGAATTCAATACAAATTTTGAATTCAATAATTTTTATTGCTTGCTAGTTCAACAAAAAATCCCTAATGACTAATGACTGATGACTGATGAGTGATGACTGATGACTAATAACTAATAACTAATGACTAATGACTAATGACTAATAGAACCAGTAAATACTAGCTGTGCCGGCCCGGTCATGTAAATTCGCCCTGAAACTTCTGCCCATTCGATTTCCAAAACGCCGCCGGGGAGTTCAACCGCAGTTGCCCGATCGCACTTCCCTACCAACACTCCAGCCACCACAGCAGCACAAGCACCAGTCCCACAAGCTAGAGTAACACCCGCGCCTCTTTCCCACACCCGCATTTTTACGTAGTCCGAACGTATCACTTGAATAAACTCAGTATTGGTACGCTGCGGGAATGCTTTGTTGTGCTCGAATTGAGGCCCGACAGTTTCTAAAGCAACAGCCGCAACATCCTCTACAAAAGTAATGCAGTGAGGATTGCCCATGCTGACGCAGGTAACAGACCAAGATTTACCCGCAACTTCGATCGGCACATCAATAACTTTGGCCTCCGATGCAGCCAAAGTTGTCGGAATTTCCGCAGCCAGCAGCCGGGGAACCCCCATATCCACCTTCACCTGACCGTCCGATCGCAATTCCGGGCTAATCACACCAGCCAGAGTGTGGATGCGGTACTGACTTTTCGCCTCTGACCCTTCCAAATCGGCGATAAACTTAGCCAAACAGCGAATCCCGTTGCCGCACATTTCCGGTTCCGAACCGTCGGAGTTAAAAATCCGCATCGTATAGTCAGTGCCGTTTTGACCCGGAAGAGCAAATATCGCGCCGTCTGCGCCAATCCCGAAATGTCGATCGCACAACTCCACAGCTTGTTCTGGTGTAATCGCCGGTTCTGACGAGTGGCGGTTGTCAATCAGAATAAAATCATTTCCCAGTCCCTGATACTTCGCAAACTCGATCGGCATAAAAACCTCTGTTGGTTCAAACTCATTAGTTGATAGACTTCATAAAGTCATTAGTCATTTGCCAGTTGCCTCCCGCCCGCATCTCCTTAGTCCTGACTCCTCAATCCTCAGTTTGCCACTAATGACTAATGACTAATGACTAATGACCAAATTACCCATTTCCCAGTATGTCTGAATTTGAGACCGGATTGCCCAGCGTTCGCTTAATACAAAGCTACATCAAAGACAAAGAACAGGTGGAGATCAAACTCGTGACCGGCGACTTGCTAGCGGGCAGAATTTTTTGGCAGGATCATAGCTGCATTTGCCTCCTCGATCCCTCAGAAACACAAATTCTGATCTCGCGGCCGGCAATTGCTTATATCAAACCCAACGGCTGAGGAGATGGGGGAGATTGGGAGAGGGAGAGAGAGAGAGAGGGAGAGGGGGAGAGGGGGAGATTGGGAGAGGGAGACAGTGGAACAAATCTTCCTTCTTCCCTCTTCCTTCTTCCCTCTTCCTTCTTCCTTCTTCCTTCTTCCCTCTTCCCTCTTCCTTCTTCCTTCTTCCTTCTTGCTTCCCTAATCGCTAAACAGCTTTTCACTGACTTGGGTGGCGACAAAAGGCAGCTTTAAAGCAGGTTGTGGCACCGGCGGTGAGGCCGTCCGCTGCATCAAACCGAGCTCGTAGAAGCCACCGCACAGCAGCAAACGATCGCCTTCTTGCAAATGGCTACTTCCGTCCGGCCAGCGAGTAAATTTCCCTTCCCGGCGGATCGCCCGCACCTGCACCCCGTACTGGGTCAGCAAATCTACCTCTGACAGTTTTTTGCCCGCCCAAGGGCTTTTTGCTGGCAGCCTCAGCCACTGGCAAGAACTGTCGCCCTGCGGCACTGCAACTTCCCCCTTGGCCAGCAACTCAAAACTGATGAGTTCTTCCGGTTCTCCGACTACAAAAAGTCGATCGCCCGATTGCAAAGCTGTCTTGCCGTTAGGATAATCAATTTCCTCGCCATTCTCGCGGACGATCGCCATGACGCTGACCCCTGTCAACTGCCGCAAGTTAGTTTCTTCCAGAGTCATGCTGGCGATGGGAGAACCCGACGGCAAGCTGTACCACTCGCTGTTCATATCTCGAACCGCGACTTTCAAATCCCGCGAAACCGCCAAAGGTTCGCGCGGCGGCCGCAATTCCAGATAGCGGCTGCTGCGAATTTGCTGCACTTCTCGCCCGATCGCCATTGCCGAGATGCCCATGCTAGCTAGCAAGTGGGAAGACAGTTCTAAACTGGCCTCAAACTCCGGCTGCACAACTTCCCAGGCCCCGAGTTGGTAAAGCAGTTCGATGTCTTTATCTTGGTTGGCCCGCACCACAATATCCAAATCCGGGACTAATTCTAAAGCCCGCTTCAGACACAAGCGAGTGCTCATGGGATCGGGAAGGGCGATCGCCATTGCTTTTGCCCGTTCCACCCGGGCGGCTTCCAATACGTGCAAGCTGGCAGCATTCCCGTAAATGTAAGGAATTCCTTGCATTCTGCAGTCTTGAATTCTCTTTTCTGACTCGTCGATCACCAAAACTGAACAGTTGCGGCTTTGCAGCATTTTGACTAAAATTCTGCCGACTCGCCCGTAGCCGCAAACCACAACATAATTTTGTTCCGGCAAAGTTTCAGCTATTGCCACAGGTTGAGATGTTTCGTCAAAATAGCGCTGCAAAGGCCCGAAATTTTCCGCCCATTTCAATAACTGCGGCACGCTTCTGAGTACAAACGGAGTCAGCACGAGGGTGACTGCTGTCGTCCCTAAAATTAACAGGTAAACGTTCCGCGACACCAACCCCATAGCTTGACCGGAACTAGCGAGTACAAAGGAGAATTCTCCTATTTGAGCTAAGCCCAAACCTGCGATTAATGCAGTTTTTAGCGGATAGCCAAATAGTCGGACGATCGGCGCTATTATCAAGAATTTGCCGACAAATACTAGAAATACCAGTCCCAGAATTAATTCTAGATGGTTCCACAGAAACATCGGATCGATTAACATTCCGATGGTGACAAAAAATAAGGATGCAAAAATATCTCGCAAAGGCTCGACATAAGTTAGAGTTTGGTCGGCATATTCCACCTCCGAAATCATTAAACCCGCCACAAATGCGCCCATCTCGATCGAAAAACCCAAATATTCCGTCAGCAGCGCAATCCCTAAAGCCAAAACCACAACTCCCAGCAAAAACAGTTCCCGGCTTTCAGTTTGCGCGAGGTATCGCAGCAACTGCGGTACGATCCAGATGCCGGCGACTACAGCACCGACAGCAAATAACCCGATCCGCAGCAGGGCCCACGCTACCGTCATGCCGATCGCTTCTGCTGGCTGGTTGAGTGCCGGCAAAACTGCTAGCATTAGCCCCAAGGCCAAATCTTGAACTACTAATATTCCCAGCATGACTTGACCGTGGGAAGTACCCGATTCATTGCGCTCCATCAAGCACTTGAGTACAACTGCTGTCGAAGAAAGCGACAGAATCGCTCCTAAAAATACGCCTTGAGCGGGCGATTCTACCCACCCTACAGCCAAGGAAATTGCAGTAGTAAAGGCGATCGTCAGCACAATTTGCAACCCTCCTCCGCCCAAACTAATGGCTTTAACTTTCTGGAGTTCGGCGAAGGAAAATTCCACTCCCAAGGCAAACAACAGAAATGCCACCCCGAATTCAGCCAGGGTGTCTACCTGAACTAATTCTTTAATCAGCCCCAAACCGGCCGGCCCAACTACGATACCTCCTAAGAGATACCCGAGAATTACCGGCTGCCGCAATAGCGATGCAAAGAGTCCTCCAGCAGCAGCAGCAGCGAGAACTAGAACTAAGTCAACGATCAGTCGGAAGTCTTCTTGCACAACTTTATGAAAAAAATATAAAGTTATATTATAATATCTAATGTGTTGACTATGTTTGGCGCGTTGACTGTAGTTGATAAACAAGCACAACGGCTACACTTGACCGAGGTATTTTCTCATGGCACAGACTTGAACTCCTCACAAAAAGCTTAGCCTCTTGCAAGTCGATCGAGGGATTGCGGCTGTATTAGCGGTAATGTTTTACCTCAACGAGATGAGCGCCGAGAGATTAAATCAAGTTACTTTTTTTAATTAGTTTCAGGCTCGGTGGAGCGGTGTTGATTACTTTTTTGTATTGAGCGGTTTTATCGTGGTGTACGTTCACCGCTCGGCGCTCTGTAAAAAGGATTAGTTACAATCATTTTTATTGATTCAATTCCTGCTTGCGGATTTACCCGATATATTGGATAATTACTCAGGCACTTTTGTGTCTTTTTTTAGCAATCCCCGGTTTTGCTAACAATAAACATTTAGGTTTGAGACAGGTAATTTGGTCGTTGCTCTTGATGCCTCAAAAGGACGATCCCATTCTGGATGTAGGTTGGAGAAAGCTGCCGTCGCACCTGTAAAAACTGCACTAGAGGCGATCGAGTCCCTAATTCTAGGACACTCGTATTAGCTCGGTCACGAACTGAGCATTGCCGATTTCTACCTAATTCCGGTCTTCACCTACCTATCGCAGACCCCAGAGTACGAAGCCACGATCGTGCGAACTTCAAAGCTGCGGACTTGGTGGAATGAGATCGGTCAACTTCCCAGTGTGAAGAAAGTCTGTGCTTGAAATCTGTACACTTTATAACTCACGGGTTTACAACCATGCCGCATTTATTTGAGCCATTGGATCAACGTGGTGTTACATTCCGAAATCGCATTGCAGTTTCTCCCATGTGTCAATATTCCAGCGTTGATGGATTCGCGAATGATTGGCATCTGGTTCATCTCGTCAGTCGAGCCGTAGGAGGGGCAGGGCTGGTGATGACGGAAGCAGCGGCAGTCGAGCCTGAAGGACGAATTTCGCCGCAAGATTTGGGAATCTGGCAAGACGCTCACATTGAAATGCTGGCGCGAATCGTCGAGTTAATTCACCGCAACGGTGCGGTTGCGGGGATTCAACTTGCTCATGCAGGTCGAAAAGGCAGTACAGCGCCTCCGTGGGAGGGCGGCGCCGTGCTTTCGGAATCTCTTGGAGGATGGACTTCGATCGCCCCTAGCGCCATTCCATTTGAACCCGATAGCCCCGCCCCGCAAGCTCTGAGTATCGAAGACATTCAGAAGCAGACGACACTCTTTGTCAGCGCAGCCCAACGCGCCCTCGAAGCCGGATTTGACGTAATCGAGATTCATGCCGCTCACGGCTACCTACTGCATGAATTTATGTCTCCCTTGAGCAATCAACGGACAGATGACTATGGTGGCACTTTTGAGAATCGCATCCGGTTTTTATGTGAAGTCGTAGAAGCGGTGCGAAATGTTTTGCCGGATCGAACACCGCTTTGGGTTCGCATCTCTGCAACCGATTGGGTTCCAAATGGTTGGGACATTGAACAAAGTATTGTACTCAGCTATAAATTAAAGTCACTGGGCGTTGATTTAATCGATTGTTCATCAGGCGCCATTGTACCGGGTGTAAAGATTCCGACGGGTGCAGGTTATCAAACTACCTTTGCCGAGAGCATTCGACGCTCCGGGAACATCGCCACCGGAGCAGTTGGCATGATTACTGCACCCGCGCAGGCTGACCACATCATCCGTACAGGTCAAGCAGATATGGTATTACTAGCCAGAGAAATGCTGCGCGATCCTTATTGGCCGATGCGGGCTGCCAAGCAACTGCGTCAATCGGTGCCTGCTCCTATTCAATACGGTCCGGCTTGGTAATTCAGCCGATTTGCGATCGGTTTTAGGCGATCCGATTTTATGTACTAACAGGAGTAAAGATGTCTGAGATTCAAAACAAGGTTGTCATCATTACAGGAGCAAGTAGTGGTTTAGGTGAAGCCACCGCTCATCGTTTAGCCGCCAGCGGAGCCAAACTCATGCTTGCTGCCCGCCGCGAAGATAGGCTCAAAGAGTTGGTTGCTGCAATCGAAAAAACAGGTGGTACAGTTGCCTATCGAGTCACCGATGTGGCAGATATCGCCCAGATGCAAGCATTGGCAGACGCAACGTTGAAAACCTACGGACGCATTGATGTGCTGGTCAACAATGCGGGTTTAATGCCACTGTCTCCCCTTGACCAGATTAAGGTAGATGAGTGGGATCAAATGATTGATGTCAACATTAAAGGCGTACTTTACGGCATCGCTGCGGTGCTGCCGACTATGCGCCAACAGAAGTCCGGGCACGTAATCAACTTGTCGTCTGTTGCAGGACACAAAGTATTTCCGGCCGCGGCAGTTTACTGTGCTACCAAGTATGCCGTGCGAGCGATTTCCGAAGGGCTGCGGCTGGAGTCAAACGGTGAAATTCGTTCTACCAACATTTCACCCGGTGCAGTTGCGACTGAGTTAACCAGTACCATCACTCACGGTGATACGGCATCAGGGGTGAATCAGTTGTATTCAGTCGCCATTGATGCAGATGCGATCGCCCGGGCGATTGCCTATGCCATCGAGCAACCCGGTGATGTGGATGTCAACGAAATGATCATCCGTCCGACTCGTCAGGAGTTGTGAAGTGGCGCGCATGAGGGTCGATCGACTCAACTGAATTTAACCTAACGGCCCAACAGGAGACCGAATGGCTGGTGAAATGCACTGCATTCGAGATTGCACAGCCGTGCTGCTGATTCATTGTTTTACCCGAAGCTGTCAATCGGGGCATCGCATCCTCAACTATCTGGCGACTAAACGCGATCGGCTTGCTTGCGGAGAACTCGGCAAGGTGCGTCGATGGGTTCGATCGCACATCGCCTCGCGATCGGTTGGCACTCCCAATTCGTTTATCTGAGGGCATCGTTGTGTCGATCGCACCTTCCCCCGTCTAACCCAACAATCTAATCAATCTAGCAACCATAATATCGGATAATTGTAAAGCAATTAACCAAGCTAACAGCATGAGTATTGACCAATTAAACACAGACTACGGCATTGCCGGCCACCTCACCTTCGCCACGGGAAACGGTGGTTTCCCGATGATTCACATCGACAACGGTCAAGCCAAAGCCTTAATTTCTGTGTATTCCGGTCAAGTGCTCTCCTTTCAACCAGCCACCGAAGCCACAGACTTGATGTTCGTCAGCGAAAAAGCCTACTACGCCGAAGGGAAAGCCATCAAAGGCGGTATACCCATCTGTTGGCCCTGGTTTGGCCCCGATCCCGAAGCCTTGGGGCGTCCGAGTCATGGTTTTGTGCGGAATCGCCTCTGGAATGTGCTAGAAACCGCCACCACCCCAGACGGCGCAACCAAAGTCACTCTCGGACTCAAGGATACCGATGAAACTAGAGCAATTTGGCCGATCGCCTTTGAACTGGCGATCGCAATTACGATCGGCACCAGCCTCACTGTAGAATTAATCACCAGCAATCTAGGCGACAAAGCATTTCCCCTCACCCAAGCTTTGCACACCTATTTCCAAATCGGCGATATCAACCGCGTGCAGGTTTTAGGTTTAGAAAATACCCAGTATCTTGATAAAGCCGATGGTGGTGTGGAAAAAACTCAAGCGGGTGCAGTGGTAGTAACAGGTGAAGTCGATCGCATTTATCTTGATGTCACCAACGAATTAGTCATTGACGATAGCGCCCTCAATCGCCGTATTCGCATTAAATCCTCTGGTAGTAAATCCGCCGTAGTGTGGAATCCCTGGGTGACAATTTCTGCAAATATGGCCGACCTTGATGATGCAGATTATCAGCGTTTCCTCTGCGTAGAAACGACAAATGCAGCTACAGATATTGTGGAAGTTCCCCCTCATGGTGAGTTCTGCTTGCAGGCAATTTACAGCGTTGAACGCGACTAAGGAATTAGAACTTAAGCTTAGCGGTGATGGGGCAAAAATTCCCAGTAAGCGGTTCAACATTTCAATTGGATATTTGGGGCGTTGCTCAAATCCCACCCACCAGACTGGGATTGTTTGTTTAAATACAACTTAAATCCCGATTAGCTGATTGAATTGAAAAGCTATGTCACCCTAATGACTAATAATATCATGTCCGATCGAGTGACGGCGATTAACAGGGCGGGTTTTGAGATTGGAGATTGTTGGCAGATATTTTTCGTGAGGGGAACCCCTAGCGTATTAGGGGTAATCGACCGGACATGATACAATACCAAATCCAAAATGTCTCCCCTGTTTATTTCTTAGTCCGCGAAAGACGTTCAGCGAAACTGAGTCGAACGGGCCGCAGAGGAAAGTTTGTATAATCGGTTTCAACCGCCGACTCCGATCTTTTTACTTACCATCAATTATTATGCAAAACTTCAATTGGACAAAACTTCAAAATGGTTCAGACATTCGCGGTATCGCCCTCGAAGGCGTGCCCAATGAAAAAGTCAACCTTACCCCCGAAATAGCGACAACTTTAGGTAAATCCTTTGTCAGTTGGCTGGTGCAAAAAGTCAATAAACCCGCCGCAGAATTAACGATCGCGATCGGGCGCGACAGTCGCCTATCAGGACCAACCTTAATGCAAGCAGTCATGGAGGGAATCGCCTCAGTTGGTGCAACCGTGTACGACTTTGACATGGCCTCAACTCCCGCCATGTTTATGAGTACCATTACCCCTGGTTTTGATTGCGACGGCGCGATTATGCTCACTGCTAGCCATTTGCCCTTTAATCGCAACGGCTTAAAGTTTTTCACCGCCAAAGGTGGCTTACAAAAACCGGATATTACAAATATCTTAGCACTAGCCCAAAGCAATAGCTTCCAGCCAGCCGCATCGCCCGGTAACATTACAAAGCATGATTTCATATCTGTTTATGCCAACCAATTTGTCACAAAAATCAGGGAAGCAGTCAATCATCCCGATAACTTTGAACAGCCGCTGACAGGATTAAAAATTGTTGTGGATGCGGGCAATGGTGCGGGCGGTTTTTATGTCGATCGAGTCTTAAAACCTTTAGGTGCAGACACGACGGGCAGTCAGTTTTTAGAACCCGATGGTACTTTCCCCAATCATGTGCCAAATCCCGAAGATAAACAGGCAATGCAGTCAATTTGTCAAGCGGTAATTGAACATCAAGCTGATTTTGGGATTATTTTTGATACCGATGTCGATCGCAGTGCGGCTGTCGATATGGTTGGCAAGGAACTCAATCGCAATCGCTTAATTGCCTTGATTTCTGCGATCGTATTACAAGAACATCCAGGCTCTACCATTGTCACCGATTCTATCACCTCCGATGGCTTGACACAATTCATCGAACAGGATTTAAAAGGGATTCACCATCGCTTTAAACGCGGCTACAAAAATGTGATTGACGAGTCGATCCGCCTCAATGAAGCCCGACAGGAATCATGGCTGGCGATTGAAACCTCTGGACATGGAGCTTTGAAAGAAAATTACTTTCTGGATGACGGTGCTTATTTGGTCAGCAAATTATTGATTGAATTGGCTAAGTCAAAGCTAGCAAATCAATCTTTGCCAGATTTAATTGCCAATTTAAAAGAACCCGAAGAAAGTGCTGAATTTCGGATTAAACTGGGTGTGGATGATTTCAAGGCTCACGGCGATCGGGTTATTGAGCAACTGCAAGAATTTGTCTCAACGCAAGCAGACTGGAAAATAGTTCCCAATAACTACGAAGGTCTGCGAATTTCCTGCACGTCACCTAGCGAAGCCGGCTGGTTTCTGTTACGTTTATCACTCCACGATCCGGTGATGCCTTTGAATGTTGAGTCTAATGTTAAAGGTGGTGTCGCTCGCATAGTGGCTCGGCTTTTAGCTTTTTTCCAAACGACCGAATTCCTCGATTTTTCGGGACTATCGCTCTAAGCTTTACTCGTGTCAGACTATTAGTAAACCAAACGGAAGTACAAATTTAATTAATCATGTGGCTTTTAATCATAAAATGTTCTGCTGAAAGCTGGGATATCCATTCCAAAGCTTTCAAAGCGATCGCTGCCAAATATCCGGCCACGCCTCTTTCTTCCAAAAAGATGAAAGGATCTGGTCAACGCATCATGGAATATCAGCTTGAAGATGTCAACGATGTAGAGGAATTTATGGGAGAATGCTTGACCTTAGATGGTTTCACAGCTACCTTTGAATCCCTATAATTCTAGGTGATAAGATTATAGCAAATATCAATTTTTCTCTCATACCATTTTAGAGGTGAGATTTTAAAATTGGTAATCAATGCTATTTTGCCAAAACAGGCTACAATAACTAGAGAGTTTGAGGAAGGTTATCAAAAAATAAACGGTCAAGAAAGAATTGATTTAATAGCAAAGGATTAAAAAAAGTCGGTGGCTGCGCCGTGAACTATAACTAATACCATTTGTTAAAATAACTAATAGCAATTGTTAAAAGTTATAGCCGTTCTCAGAAAGATTCGCGGACGTAGTGGGGCCCCGGTTCTATACGTTTTAAGTGGTGATATAAGCTGTCAATCATACCTCATCTTTGTGAGAAAGGCTATATGCAACAGTAGCTAAAACTGATAAAATATAATCCTATCCGCTTAGAGATGAAGAGTGTTTCTGTTGAAACTTGGTTTCTCCTGGATTTGTGGTGGAAACGGTAGTGCGATCGTCTGGCTCAAGCCGGCTTTCCTGTCCGCACTAGAGGAATTTTTATTATTCTTATTACATCAATTTAAGTATTTATTAAAGTTGGTCTCTCATCTCCAAACCTGTGACCGAGCTTTTTACCTACGGCTGTTTCTCTCGAATCATTGCGGATTGGTATAGTTAGTCTAGATAGTTAAAAATATATCAGCGAGACAAAGGTTAAGGACACCTAGTGATGACAATGAGTGTGAGTCGAGGCAACGGCGGGCTAAGTGCGGAAATAGTTACGGGTCGGATTTGGCGGTGGCGGCAGTTGAAGGTAAAGCAGCTAACGGTGAGTTCGATCGGGGGGATTGTTGCTGGCTTTCTGAGTTTTGCCCTGCCGGTGCAAGCTTTGCAGGTAGTTGTGACGCCGGCCAATCCCGAACTGGGGGATACGCTGTCAGTAATGATTCAGGTAGACGGTAACGGCGGGGAAACTCCAACAGTTTCTCTACAGCAAAAAAACTACCCCGCATTTCCCCTGGGCAACGGCCGCTTTCGGGCCCTTTTGCCGACGACGCCGGTAGAGAAACCCGGTGCCCGCCAAATCCAAGTCGCAGGTGACGGACAAGTGCAGAAGTTGACCGTGCAAGTGCGCGATCGAGATTTTCCCACTCAATCCATCTGGCTACCGCCTGGGAAAGACGAGGAAGGTACAGATGCTGAATTCGATCGCGTAGACGCATTTAAAGCACTCGTGACACCCGAAAAATTTTGGGACGGCAAATTGTTGCGCCCCAACTCCGGCGAAATTACCACTATTTACGGGGTGCGACGTTATTATAATGGGGTATTTGCTCGAGACTACTACCACCGCGGCGTTGATTACGCGGGTGCTTACGGTTCCCCTGTAGTCGCACCGGCAGCCGGTCGGGTGTCTCTAGTGGGACGCGAATCCCAAGGGTTCAAAATCCACGGGAATGTCGTTGGTATTGACCACGGTCAGGGGGTCGCAAGTATTTTGATGCACCTGGCCCGGATTGATGTCAAGGAAGGCGATGTCGTGAAAGCAGGTCAAGTAATCGGTGCTCTGGGGTCAACGGGGGCTTCCACAGGCCCTCACTTGCACTGGGGACTTTACGTGCACGGGCAGTCCGTCGATCCTGTACCTTGGCGGCTTCAGGGAGTTGAGTAGGAGTTTTTACAGGTTTTGGCGGATTTATCAGTCAATTATGGGGTAAGTTTGTGGCTGGGGTGTGCAGATAACTGTACGGGTTATCTGTATTGAGTTAGGATTTGTATAAAATTTCTCAACTCAACCCTCAAAACTCGAATCTCAAGACGCTAACAATCGCGTCTTCACAAAACTTTATTGATGATGCCGTTGAGCGGGGACGCATATATGAGTATTGAAAAAATTGTTGAACAGGCTTTGCAGGATGGCTATTTAACGCCGTCTATGGAAGCTGAGGTGGGACGGATATGCAATACGGCTTCGGAATTGTCGATCGAAGAGTACATGGCTCTCGATCGTCTGATGGGCTCTTTGTTGACTGGCGAAGTTGTGGTTCTGCCACGCAAACAGTTCATCAACGTGATGGAAGAATTGGTACTCAGCGATGCGATCGCTAGGGTGGCCGAAATTGAAGCGACGAGCGACCTGAGTCTGGATGTGGGAGATATTGCAGCTTATGCTTTAAATAGGCTGCCACCTCTGTACGCTACGACGGAAGAGGGAGCTCACTTTCAAAGGGCTAGGGCTAAAGAGCAACTTCACGATTTGATCTCTAAAGAAGTCAACACAGCGATCGCCCGCAACTTGGATCGGCCCGACACCCCAAACCCCACAGCTTTGGGCAAGTCTTCGGGAAACGAAGTTCTTTCACAGCTAAGCACTTGGCTGCAAGCTAACGCCACTAATTTTGAGCCCCAGCCTTAGTACCACCCCAACAGTTCTATTTTGATTAAGTCGATCCCGCTCAATTCAGAAAGCGGGATTTTTAGTTTCTGACCAACCAGCATCTGAACGCACAAGACCGGAGCCAGAATCAAGAAAAAAATTAAAATTTAAGAGTTTTTTATTTTTTACATCAACTAAAAAATTTCTTCTTCTTCCTTGTTCCTGACATCCGCGACATCCGCGACATCCGTTAGAGAATCCGTTGCCGAACTTTCTTGTTACTGACATCCGCGACATCCGCGACATCCGTTAGAGAATCCGTTGCCGAACTTCCTTCTTCCTTCAAACGATTAATTGTTGCTGTCAGAAGAGTCTGCCGAGGGGCCAGCGGTAACTTTTGTTTCTCGCTTTTCGCGTTTTTTCCGTTCCGCTTGGATGACATCTTGAAGCACTATTCGCGCTTGGGCCATTTTTTCCAAATTGCTGCGGTACAAATCTAAATCTTTGCTAACTTTGTCTTCTGGCAGGTGCAAGGCCGCACTGACTTTGGCGATGGCGCCGTTTCGCGTTTCTTGGTCTTTTACTAAGTTGGGGTCAGCTTTTTCTAATAGCGAGAACAAACCGATCGCGAACAAGCGGCTGTACTTAAATTGGGGGTTGCTGGCGATCGCCCCTAAAGACGCTTGCAAATCCGCTGTATCTTCAAAGCTGGTAGAGCGATCGAGCCACGAGAGCAACTCTTGCCCGGAAAGTCTATCTGCCAAGCTTTCCAATCGCTGAGCGTCTTGCTTGTAGCGTTCTGGATCGTCTTCTAGGGACTTGCACAAAGCGTTAAAAATCGAAACTCTGTCTGCTTCTGGGACGTACCCAAGCATGAATCGATCGAAAGCTGTCACTACACCCAAAGCATAAATCGGGTCGTATTGAAAATCGGCATTTGCCGAAAGCAAGTGCATTTCTACCATCAACTCTTCCACCACTCGACGGTAAATTGAGTTGATCGGTCGAGTGTGAATCGTATAGAAACTTCGCTTAGTATCTGAAACAGTACGGTTATTGTTCACCTGAGTCTTATAGATAAATAATTTTGCCGTAGCGGGCGTGCCAGCGCGGCGTGAGTAAAGTCGGGGGAGTCAATTCTGCGATCGGGCTGACAAAGATTGCCAGTTTTTTAAGCGTTGCCGCCTCCTTGCGAGACAAAATTTTATCAAAAAAATTTTACGCGCGATCGGCAGCAACCATTAATATGTCGCAATAGGAGGGGCAAAACCCCAGTATCTTTACAATCATAGCTCTTCTGGGATCGCTCATCAGAAAAATGGGTAGAAACCCCGTCCTTATAGGACGGCTTCACAAAAAGACACAAAACCAAAGCGACTAACTCACAAAAGACGTGCTAGAGCGTGAAGATGGAAAAAGCCTACCGCTACCGATTCTACCCGACCGTCGAGCAAGAACATCTCTTGCGACGGACAATGGGTTGTACCCGATTAGTGTATAACAAGGCTTTGGCTGCCCGCACGGAAGCTTGGTACGAGCGTCAAGAGAGGGTTGGCTACAGAGAAACTTCCTCGATGCTGACGAATTGGAAAAAAGAAGAGCTTGACTAAAGTGCCAAATAGTTTGCTAAAATTCTCCATAGTTAATCATTGAGAGGAAGTTTTGTGTTTGCCCTCAAACGAGCGC
>JAUBST010000036.1:0-82689 GCA_036702215.1 Microcoleus sp. F6_B6 | reverse complement strand
CCAACAGCGTAGGAAGTAAACCCTGAATTGTATCTAAAGACGACTTTAGGTAGGTTTAGGTAAGTTTTATAAAGCAGTCAGGATATTGCCTATTAAATGCTTTAATTATTTGGGCTTGGCAACAAAGTCAAGCAAAAAACTTATTATGAAAAATCAGAAAAAAACAGCTTTGCTCAAAAAGTGGCAGTACACGTTGTTGGTATAGGTTTAGATGGAGCTGCTGGGCTGAGCTCCTCGGCTCGGCAGGTTGTAGAAATGGCCGCTCTGATAATAGGGAGCGAGCGCCATTTGAGCTATTTTCCCCAGCACGACGCAGAGCGCTGGGCGTTGGAAGATTTGACCGAAGCAGTTCTGGAAATTCGGCGCTGGTGGGTCACGCAAGCCGAATTAGATCCCTCTGCGGGGACGGTGGAACCCCGCGATCGACCGATCGTAATTTTAGCGGCCGGCGACCCGCTGTTCTACGGCTGGGGAAAGTTGTTAATTTCTCAATTGCCTGCAGAAAAATTGACTTTTCACCCCCACGTCAGTTCTGTGCAGTTGGCTTTTAACCGATTGCAAATCCCTTGGCAAGACGCTCATTTTGTGGGTTCTCAAGGACGTTATTTTGAGGAACTGACGGCAAAACTCAAACTCGGTGTCGAGAAAATTGCGGTGCTCGCAGACGAAACTCATACTCCGGCGGCCCTGGCAAATTTGGTGAAAGCTCTAGATTTGCCGACACGCTACGAGTTTTGGGTGTGCGAAAATTTGGGTTCGGTCCACGAGCGGGTGAGCCTGCGTTCTCTGTCAGCTTTGCTGGGAGAGTCTTTTGCACCGCTGAGCGTGGTTGTGATGCTGCGGGAACCCCCGCCGAGGGCAGAACCTTTGGATTTGGAAAAGTTGCCTTTGTTGGGAATACCGGATGCAGCTTTTATCGGTTGTGGCGACAAGCCTGGTTTGACGGTGGAACGGGAAGTGCGGGTGTTGGTGCTGGCGCAATTGGCTTTGCAACCGGGACAAGTTGTCTGGGATGTGGGTGCTGGTAACGGTTCTGTGTCGATCGAAATTGCTCGTTTATTCCCGCAGTCTGAGGTGTACGCGATCGAAAAAACGGTTTCTGGTACTTGTGCGATCGAGTTCAACTACGGCCGTTTTGGGCTGCAAAATGTGTTCTCGATTAACGGAACCGCCCCGGAAATCTTGCACCGCTTGCGTCCTCCGCACCGGATTTTTATTGGCGGTAGTGGCGGGGGGTTGACTAAAATTTTGGGCGTTTGCGCGCTGCGGCTGCTTCCTGGAGGCTCGATCGTCCTGGCTTTGGATGCTTTTGAGGATATTGCTACTGTTTTGAGTTGGATGGGCGATCGGGTGCGCCGCGAACCGCACTGGAGTTACCGAATTCTGCAAGTGCAGTTATCGCGTTCTGTGGCTGGGGGGAATTCAACTCGTTTTGATGCGTTGCGGCCGGTTTCGATTGTGACGATCGATCGACACTTGAATTAATGTCTGATTTTTAACCGCAGATTTAAGCTGATTAGCGCAGATTAACGCTGATTTGAGTCAGGAAGAGTAAGGTTGCAGTTGCTAGTAGCAATAAAATGCCGGCTGCACCTGCTAGCGGTTTCGCTGCTATTCCTGTAATCCATTCCGGTGCGCGGCCTGTCGGATTAATTGCGCCTTCTGTATCTACGGTAGTTATACCCCAAATCCAAGCTGCGTGAATGCCGATCGCCAATCCTAAACTGCCGTTGTCGGCGATGCGGGCTAATGTTAAAACCATGCCCATCAGCCACAATCCGGGCAGTTGCGGTAAAGTTTCTTTAGCAGCCCAAATTAGGTGGGCGATCGCGAAAATGAAACTGGCGATCGCTGCTGCGATTAGCATTGAGTAATCTTGCTGGAGGATTGTTTGCAAGCAGCCGCGAAAGATTAACTCTTCTGTGGCGCTAATCCACAGTCCTAATAACAGAGTCAGCAGACTAGCAGGGTTAAAAATTAAACTCCACAGATTAATTTTTTTTTCGCCTGTTTCAGTCGAATTGTCGCTTTTTTTTTGATCGAGCCAGCCTGCGGTTAATTGCAGACCGAATAAAATTACTAAGCTGATTATTCCTAATCCTAATCCCCGCATTAATGACATCAAAACAGCGGGTTGCCAATCCCAACCCCAGTTAGTAAAAGATGTGTTTTCGATCCAATTTGTCGCCCATAAAATGAAGGGAACAATCAGGTAGAGGGAAGCTAGTAAAGGTAGTTTTTTGTTTCCCAGGGGTTGGGGCGGATGCCATTTGAGGGCGATCGCCAGCACGATCGCTGCGGGAAGCCACACAACAATCCAAGTTGAGAAAAACAAGATTATTTTGACAATTGCTGGTATTGACGGCGACAGCAATCGCAGGTTAGTTATACTATTCCACATTTAATGGGTTGCAACTATAATACTGTTGGCTGTTGACTGTTAACTGTTGACTGTTGACTGTTGACTGTTAACTGTTAACTGTTGACTGTTGACTGTTGACTGCTGACTGTTAACTCTTAACTGTTGACTGTTGACTGTTAACTACTGCCAACTGCCAACTGACTACTGCCAACTGCCAACTGACTACTGCCAACTGCCAATTGACTACCGATCGAGCTTGCGCTGAATTTGCCTCAAAGATTGGTACATTTCGGGCAAGCGGTTGTAGATTGCTGCGGCTTTGAGAAATAGTTTGTGGGGAATTGCTGGAACGCCCGTCACGATCGCACCTGCTGCAACATCGCTGTGAATTCCGGCTTTAGCAGTGGCGATCGCCCCATCTCCGATTTTGGCTTGATTGGCAATTCCCACTTGACCTGCCAAAATTACATTGTTGCCAATTTTTACCCCGCCGGCCATGCCAACGTGAGCGGCAAACGCGCAATTTTTCCCGACTTGACAGCCGTGACCTACGTGTACTAAGTTGTCGATTTTTGTATTTTGGCCGATGCGGGTTTCTCCGACAGCGGGCCTGTCGATCGTGCTGTTACAGCCAACCTCAACGCCCTCTTCCAATACAGTGCAGCCAGACTGCTCCATTTTCACCCACCCGGAGGCTGTCGGCACGAACCCAAAACCTTCGGAACCAATAGCTGCACCGCTGTGAATCACGCAATTTGCCCAGATGCGAGTACGTTCGTGAATGACGCAGTTAGCGTGTAAAACTGTGCCGGCGCCTATTTCCGCATCCGGGTAAATTACGACATTTGGGTGAATGCAAACGTTGCTGCCAATTTTGACTTTTGCTTGAATAACGGCGTTGGGGCCGATATAGACATTTTCACCAATTTCTGCTGAGGGGTGAACGGCGGCTGAGGGATGAATTTCGGATGCTGGGCGAAACGGTTGATAGAAAATGGCGATGGTTTCAGCAAACAGCAATCGCGGATCGGCTGTGGCAATCCAAGCAATGTTGCGATCGTCACATTGAGCTTGGAGGTTTTCATCTAAGGGCAAAATTAAAGCCGAAGCATTTGTAGTGGCTGTATGAACGGCAAATTTAGCACCTTCTATGTAACTGATAGTACCCGATGCAGCTTCATCAACTGGGGCTGCGCCAGTAATTTCTGGATCGGTAGCAACCGACGCTGTGAGGGTGCGACTGGTGGCTAAATTAAGTTTTTGTACTATTTCGCTAAACTTCATCAAAAATTTGTTGTTAACACAGATTGACCATAGTTAAAATTACCAGCTTTGGAGCACGATCTGAGCAGTTGCCATTTAAAAAACAAGAACCCCGATTTCTGGAAGAAGTCGGGGCTGTAGCGATCGATTATTTTTGGCAATTATTTTACAGAAACTGCATCTACGTCAACGGTGCTGCCTTTGGCTTCAGTATAAGGGGCACCGGTGGCTTCGGATGCTGAAGCTGTCTCTGTTTGGCGGGATTTAAAGTAGTCGATCGCCATTTGCGAAACTTCAGAAATCAGCAAGACTGCAATTGCCACATCGTCAATTTGTCCGACGACGGGGAGAAAGTCTGGGGCAATGTCGATCGGGCTTGCCAGATATGCCAGGGTTCCCAGAATAATCCACCAGCGGTATTTGGGGTTGCGGAGGGTGTCGCGGTACCAGTTGTAAACAGATTGTATAGAAAAGTTCATGGGGTTGTCCTCTACTTATATTTTCAATCTTGACAAATTCTCGCTCGAAATGCTTGTGGAGATATCCCCCCTAGGGTTGGCAAGAGACTTCTACCTGGGAGTATAGGGAATTGGGGAGGGAGAAGTTGTCAATCGATTTTAGATTTTAGATTTTAGATTTTAGAATTGAAGCATTGACCCAACGGATAAATTCGGGGGCAAGTTTATCGGATACAGGTTTTTTATGTATGGACGGATGAATCCCGGGGCTTGTATCCTGGATGCTTTCGGTCAAGCTGTGTGGGAAGGGCGGGGACTCTTGGTAACGGCCCTACAGAAACCTGACTGATGAACGCCGATGGGATTTATCTGTGTTTATCTGCTGTTTAAAAGCATCTTCATCTATTATATCATGTCCGATCGATCGCGCATAATACACAGGCCGGGGCGGGTTTTTGAGATTGTCGGTTTTTGGCAAATATTATTGGTGAACCCGCCCCTACAGCAATCATGGTAATCGACCAGACATGATATTAGTTGTATATCGTGATTAAAGCAAGTTACTTAAATTGGGATTTTTTAACTGCAGATGTCAGCAGATAAACACAGATGAACGCTGATGGAATTCATCTGTGTTTATCTGCTGTTTAAACAAATCTTCATTTCTCTCACTCACGAATTTTGAAAGATCCATTTTTGGTCGCCGATCGCAATTTCGCAGCCATTTGGCAGCCAAAAAGGCTCGTTAGCAGCCAGCCTCTGCCCCCCTACAAAAGTGCCGTTGGAACTGCCGCTATCGACAAGCTGATATCGCTGTTTGCCAATTTCGTCAGTGGCGCGGCGGATTTGAGCGTGGTAGCGGGAACTTTGCGGATCTTGCAATACTAAAGTGTTGGTTGGTTCGCGTCCAATTGTAAAGGGATTGGCTGTTAGGGCGATCGCTTCTCCAGAAAGTTTGTAGATTAAATATGCGGTTGTTTTGCGATCGCTGCTTGCGAGTACCGTCGGTGCAAGTTGAGGAGGATTTCTCCCAGCAGGGAGGCTGTTTTGAGCAAGTTGTTGTGTTAGTTGTTGTAAATCGCGATCGAACCCTGCTGTGTCAGAAGCTGGAATACTTGCAGGAGAATTACCTGAAATTAAGTTTAACTGCTGTACGGGAGATTGAGGAACAATCGGCCGGCCGGCTTCGGCAATTCTCATTTGCAGGGCGGCGGCATTTTCTGCTTCCTGTCGGGCACTCATTCCCTCAACTTGGCGAATAACTCCGTTGGTTTCGGGAAAGCTGACATCGCCAATTCGCACGTCTTCTAAGTTAAAACCTAGAGTATAAAAATCTTGGACGCGATCGAGCAAATTTTGGCGCAGCAACAGCCGTCCTTGACTGATAAGCTGTTGTAGGGGTATTTGCCCGATCGCTAATCCCATACAATCCTTAACTGCACTTGCTAAAGCACCTATAGGATCGGACAATTCCAAAGCTACCCGTTTCGGATCTATAACTTGATAAATAACAGTCAGAGTGGCATCAATTAAAAATCGATCCTTAGACAAAAAATCTCCGTGCGACTGCACCTCCAAATTGCGGAGTTTGGTGTCTACGAGGACAATTTGAGACTGTTCCAGCAGGGGAAGGGCGAAGCTGAAATGTCGCCCGGATTTTAGGGTACGCACGGCGCGGCCGTTTTTGACCAACACACCCGTGTAACCCGCCCCTATAAAGTCCATACTAAACCCGGCCCAGCGTTCTGGAGTTATCGTTTGAATTAGGGGAGAAGCGTTGTTCATGGGATGCAGTTGAGGGAGGTTCGATTCTATTTTTAGGGTAACAAATTGCTGGGGGCGAGCGATCGGGCGGTGTGCCGATTCCGCAACCTCTATTCTATACTTCTGGACTCCCCCCGATTCAGGCCGGACTGGATCTAGCTTGCATCTAGTTGATGGTGGGGGCGATCGAAATACTGTTCGCAGGGTGTGTCCGATCCTTCAAACCTGTTGAAATCGAAAGAATTAATGTCTAACGCACCCTACAATTTCCTGTAACTGTGACTATTTGTGCTAATATTAAAGAGCTTAAAAATTACCAATTAATAGCCTTTAACTATAATGTCTAAGGAATCCGTTATCACAGAACATATCGAAATTACGCCTGGGGTACTTGGTGGTAAGCCACGCATTGCTGGTCATCGAATTGCTGTAGCACACATCGCCGAAATGTATCTTAAAATGGGAATTTCTATAGAAGAAATTGCCGGCAAGTATGACTTACCACTTGCCTCAGTTCATGCAGCAATGACCTATTATTACGATCGTCGAGAAGAAATCGATCGTCACACTGCTGAAAGTCGAGCTATTGTGGAAGAATTAAAGCGTAATAGTCCACCATCTCCGTTACAAGAAAAATTGAGGGCAATTAGAGGTGAGTGAGCAAATTCGTTTTCATTTAGACGAACATATTGACTCTAATATTGCGCGCGGTTTACGTCGTTACGGGATAGATGTGACGACAACAGTTGATGCAGGGTTGCGTACTAAAAGCGATGAGTCACACCTAGCGTTTATTCGCGAAGAGCAGCGCGTGATATTAACTCAGGATGATGATTTTTTAATTATGGCAAGCGATACCACAGATTATCCGGGGATTGTCTATTGTCCTCCTAATTCTCGTTCTGTGGGCGAGATTATCCGTAGTTTGATTTTAATTTATGAAGTGTATGCGCCTGAAGAAATGATCGGGAGGATTGAATATATTTGACATGATTTTAAGGCGCTCGCACTTTCGGAAAATAAGGGCGATCGCACTTTGAAAAAGCAACAATTGCGTTACACCCAAAACATTAGGAAACTGCTTTGAGGTATTGCGTTACAGGCTTCAAATCGATGTCATCGTTGGAAGTCAGTATTTTAAATAAATGACGCGGAATGCCCGCTGCAATCAAAGTTTCCAGAGATCGATCGAGCTTTAACCAGTCCTCATCGATGCCGACTTGCCTGACTTACGCAACACAGTTCCATAGGCTCTTACCTTGAGCTTCTCGAATTTTTCTAAGTTTCCCTCACTGAAAGTATCAGCGAAACATGGATTTGGGATCGGAGACGGGCGATCGCTCTTTGAGAAAAAAGGGCGATCGCTCTTTGGGTTATTTGGGGAATAAGGGAGTGAGTGCAGCTCAATTTATCTTCGATGCACTATTTAGCTTATAATCTAATGATGAGCAATCGCTATATAACTTGATGTCATTAGTTCAACATACTGAGTCTGGTCAATACTACGTCGGCAAAAGCGAAAAGATTCTGAGAAGTCCTGCCCTCAGCAAGCACTGTGGCAAGGTGCAGCTTATCATGACATCCCCACCTTTTCCACTTAACAGCAAAAAGAGCTACGGCAACATGATGGGTGATCAATACCTCCAGTGGTTTTCTAGTTTAGCTCCAATCTTTGCTGAAATGTTAGCAGATGATGGTTCTATTGTTATTGAATTAGGCAATAGCTGGGAGCCATCACGTCCTGTCCAATCTCTACTACCTTTGCAATCTCTATTAGGCTTCGTATCTCATAAGGAAACAGAACTTCGCCTGATTCAAGAGTTTGTCTGTTACAACCCGTCTCGACTTCCCTCACCAGCACACTGGGTCACAGTGAAGCGAATTAGAACCGTAGATAGCTATACTCGCCTCTGGTGGATGGCCAAGAGCGATTCACCAAAAGCAGACAATTCTAAAGTTTTGCGTCCTTACAGCGATCGCATGAAATATTTACTGTCTACTGGTAGATATAACGCCGGGAAAAGACCCTCTCAGCACAATATTGGCAAGACAAGCTTCCTGAAGGACTGCGGAGGTTCCATCGCTCACAACTTATTTGAATTAGATCCGATGGATTCTGAACGGGAGGTGCGCTTGCCCACGAATGCTTTCTCCTTTTCCAACAGCATTTCTAGTGATTTCCTTTCACGAACTTGTAAGGAAAGAGGAATCAGTCCTCATCCAGCTCGAATGCCGATGGGTCTAGCAGCTTTTTTTATTGAATTTCTAACAGATCCTGGAGATATAGTTCTAGATCCTTTTGCTGGAAGCAATACCACCGGATATATGGCCGCTAGACTCGATCGTAAATGGATATCTATAGACGTAGAGAAAAAATATGTAGAACAGTCAAAAATTCGTTTTGAAGATCCTGCCCTTAAAAACCAACCTGAATAACACTATGAGTATCATCACAAAACTGACACAATCCAAGTTTTTTAAACGTAAGCCAGACGGAAATTGGGATACCGGAATCTTTGTTGGTCGCCCTTTTAGACTTAGCTATAGTAAAGCAGAAATTTTATTAGCTGATGCTTGGAAGCAAAACGCTAAAGGTATTCCTCAAGGCTGCTTTCTTCTTGCTTACTATGACAACGAACTGGATGACAATAATAATACTGAAGCTATTTTACTTCGAGTCATTCAGCCAGCTAAACTGCCAACAGATCAGGACGTTATTAGCAGTATGGTGGAGTATTACAAAGATGATATTAAAACAGGTACGACTAAACGCTCTCAGCTAGATACATTCACCCGTTACGAATTCTCTTTTAGTGGATTAGAATGTTCTGTACTCGGCTCTTTTTACACTGACGAGAAGGGTAAAACTCGTTTTGGTGCTGACTTAGAGAATTTCTACAGTGCCCATAATTACTCGGTGATTAAACCCTCATCTGATATCTTAAAAGCAATTGTCAACTATAGAGAAAACGGAACTCCTGGAGGAGCTGAAGATATCAAGATTGGAAAAGTACGTTACAGTTCCAGTCGCCGATTTCAGCAAACTGAAGAAGAAATCGCTGTCTATGTTCAAGCTCCAGACTTTGCAGGAAAGAGAACTGCCCTTTTTGGTATGACTCGAACAGGTAAATCAAACACAGTTAAAAAGATTATCCAAGCCTGTGTTGAGATGAGCAATAAGGCTCAACTGATACTAGACAAAAGCGAGGAAACTCCAGAAGAAGTTCTTAAACCTCTGACTGACGGTAACAACCCCAAATATCCAATTGGACAGCTCATCTTTGATATAAATGGTGAGTATGCTAACCCGAACCTACAGGATCGGGGAACTGCAATCTTTGATTTATACCAAGATCAGACGAGTCGATACTCCACTGTACCCAAGCCGGGTTTCTTAGAAATGAAGGTAAACTTTTACCGGGAAATTGAAAACGGCTTCGAGCTGATAAAAGCCTACCCAACTATTGCAGATGATACATCTCGTTTTGTAACAAATTTCAAATCAGTAGAGCTGATCAAACCTGAAGACTATAATACTAACCACTCAGCTAAAGCCCGTTACGATCGCCAAGTTGCCGTCTATCTCTGTTGCCTATACCGAGCAGGTTTTGAAGTTCCTAAAAACTTTCTTCCAATACGTTTTACTGCCAATCAAGATGTTCGTAACGCAGTTCAGCAAGGTGTTGACCCAAGTACAGGAATAACCATTGAGAAGGCTGCTAACTGGTGGGCAAACTTTTGGGATATTTACGATGAAGATTCGAGTGGTGTTTTTAACAAATACAGACAGGATAAAGGACATGAATGGGCTGATGAAGACCTCAAATCCTTATTAGTAATGCTTACTAGAAAAAGCAACTCTGGTAGAAATGCTAACTGTGCGGGATTCCGTATTCTAAATCCTATTCGTGAGCAACATACCAGCACTGGTGAAGAACCCTTCGATCAAGATATTCTCAAGAAACTGCGACAAGGAAAGATTATCATCGTTGATCTTTCTCTTGGTAATCCTGAAATTCAGGCAATGTTCAGCGAGCGAATCTGTCAACGTATTTTTACTGATGCTATTAGCCGTTTTACTAACACCCAGCCCAATAACTTCATTCAGTTTTACTTTGAAGAAGCTCATAATCTCTTCCCCAAAAAAGATGATAAAGATTTGTCACAAATCTATAACAGGCTAGCAAAGGAAGGAGCTAAACTAAACCTCGGTCTAATCTATGCAACTCAGGAGGTAAGCTCTATCAGTAGTAACATCCTCAAAGCTACTCAAAACTGGTTTATCTCTCATTTGAACAATGAAGATGAAATTAAGGAACTACGCAAATACTACGACTTTAGTGACTTTACAGAAAGCCTAATCCGCTTTAGCCAAGACACAGATAAGGGTTTTGTCCGGATGAAAACCTACAGTAACTCATTTGTTATTCCAGTCCAGATCGATCGCTTCCCCCCTGAAAAAAAACTTACCTGATACTAATCTCACACAATTATGGGATATCCAAGTAAAAACAATCGACGACCCTTTGAAGGTGCAAGCAAGGCTTCGCATCATCATATCATTAACGATGCAGAAGTACAAGCTGTAATGGATCGCCTTTATAAGCCTCCAAAAGATGACGATCTTCTGCTAACAGAATTCACTGTAGATTTTGATCCTTCTGAAAATAATCCTGTAGAGGCAATTATTGCTGTAGATGGCGGTTACAGTGAGGTTATTCTCGACAAGGGATTTCCTTCAAATACCATACACTTTCTACAGTTCGGTGCTCTATGTTTTGAGCTGGACGATCTTGCCAAAATTGATGCCTCAGCATTTATTGCCCCAGAAGATATGGCAAAGCTGAGAAATATTGAACGATTAAAACTAGCTCTACCAACCAGGAATCTTCGCTTTAAGGACGAAAATACTCTCAAAGGTACTGTTCTTAAAGCTATCTTTGAGTTTTTTAGCAAAAATAATCTAGGAGAAAGGCATAGCTTAATAGATACTCTAGCATGGTTTATATTCCGTCGCTATAAGCAAGGACAGAAAACTGAAAAAGATAAGAGATGGAATTTGGCAACTAACCCGTTAACTCAAGACGGAAATCAAGTTATTTTGTCAGAGATAGATATGGACAGAAATTATACATTTCCGTGTCCCGAAACAGGAAGAAGAATTCATTTAACTGATATCTTTAGGCTTCATGAAGTGATTGAAGAGGAAACAGGAGCTGCTGGAATTTTAGGTTATTTATTGAATGTTATAGAACATATAATTATCATTCATCTGATTCGTCAAATGTTGAATATTCAACCTGAGATGTTAAAGAAAGTCCTGTTCATCAAAGATGGAGCGACTGGATTTTTTGGTCAAACAGCTTTACTACATGACCCAATGAATGATTTGGCTAATTGGCTTTTCGATAAGCACAATATTTTATTAGCTGGGTTAGAAAAAAGTGGTGCTTTTGTCGATCATGCCCAAGAAATTCAGAACAACTTAGAGCCGGGACAAGCACTTATTCTAACTGACGATTACATCTATCGATACATTTTGCCCGGTACAGGAGATCCTAGCCGACCTTATGCTTCTACAAGCAACTACGGACATAAAGTCATTTTTAAGACAAGAGGAGGACAAATGTATGTTGTTTCGATGCCTGTGCGGGAACTGAAGAAAACACCGATCGCTGCTGATTTACCAAACTTGCAGGTAATATTGAATAACGTCGAAGCTCTACACTGCGATATGTATGATTCAGCTCTTTTCCCTGTAGCTCTTGTCAACAAACTGGTTAGTCTTTCAGCTCACCCCAGTCAGCGAATTCTTCAGAAGTTCGCCAATGAGACTGTTAACAAGTAAATCTAGTACGAAATGGAGACTAAATATGGATGGACACTCAAGAGGATAGAAAAACTTAAGGGTGACACCTTGAAAGCCGATCGCGCGATCGAGAGTAAAGCTGACTAAAAAGGAATATACTCAACACCATTCATCCATTCATCAGAGTCCGAGGCTAAAGCAATCAGTTCCAAATCCTTAACAAATTGTCCGATCGTACCGCCTAGCTGATGTCCAAATATCAAACCAGCAAACAGTCTTTCCTGATGTTGCCAATCTTGAGCCATTGCCTTAAAAAGGATATCTTGAGTAAACAATACTCTCCCTAACTGAGTGGCACGTTCCAAAAGTTCGTCATCCGGCAATTCTGTCGCACCGTCTTCGATCGCAGTCAAAACATCCACACCGCGACGGCGCAACTGCTCGGTAATTGCTTGCGGAATGTGAAGTCCATGTACAGAGCGATCGACACTTACAACAACCCCTTAGCACGCATTCTCACGAAAAATGGTGAAGGCGAAAGCAGAGATTTTTCCTGTTGTACCTGCTCCCATTCCCTCCGAATCTCCTGCTCAATTTCAGCTTGAAAGTCGAAGTAATAAGCCATTGCTGCATGAGCCTCCGACTGCATCAAATAAGGATGCTGGCGGCACATCTCTTCCACTGACCAACCGTAAGCTAGATAATCCATCACAATCTGAGCAACCCGCACGCGGGGTATCCGCTGCAACCGTGCGGGTTGACCCGCTACTTTCTCGATATGAGGATAAATTAAAGCTGATGTCATTGCTTTTTGGATTTATCTCTACAGGAGCTTAGCATAAATAGTATTATAACAGTCCGCCAAATAGGACTTAGCATGGGGTCCAGAAAGCGGGTTTTTTACGAAAATACTTGTTAGAGCCTCGCAAATAAGGTAAAAAACCCGGTTTCTTTGGCGGAGTCCATAAGTTTTGTTATTGATGATTGTAGCCGATCGCCGTTACAATTATTACAGTGTTCGATTCTCAACAAACCCGATGACAATCAAACCGATTCGGTGGGTTGGTGCTGCCCGCGAAGAAATCCAATCTCTTCCTGAAGAAGCCCGAAAAGATGCTGGTTTTGCACTTTGGACGATCCAGCAAGGCATACCACCATCAGACTTTAAACCCATGTCGATCGTAGGTAAAGGCGTTGAGGAAATTCGGATTCGGACAGAAGATGCCTATCGGGTATTCTATATTGCTAGATTTGAAGAAGCTATTTACGTCCTCCATGCCTTCCAGAAGAAAACCCAGAAGACAGCCAAGAAAAATATCGAAGTTGGACAGAAACGCTACCAACAACTTTTACAAAATCGTTTGAATTCAATAGAATCTGAACAATGAGCGAAAATACCATTACCCAAGCCAACGATAATATCTTTCTCGACCTCGGATTTTCAGCCGAAGAAGCCGATAATTTACTAATCCGATCGCAACTAATGCTAGCCCTGCAAAATCAGATTAAACATCACGGTTGGACAATCGACCAAGCGGCTCAACATCTCAAACAGTCAAGCGACGAAATCAAAGCTTTGACTCTAGGTAAAATTGGTCACTTCTCCGTTGACACCCTGATTATAATGCTCAACCAAGCAGGCATGACTGTTAAAGTCGAAATTTGCCCCAAGGTAGCTTAGGGCGATCGCCCTTTCATTCCCAAAAACCGATCGCCCTTTCATTCACCTGACCAAAAACGCCGCACATTCAACATGAGAAGTCTGAGGAAAGAAATCCGCCGGCTGCACTCGCGCTAACTTATAATCCCCATTTTCGCACAAAATCTTGAGGTCGCGAGCCAAAGTAGCCGGCTTGCAGCTAACATAAACAATGCGATTTGGTTTAATTTCCTCGATCGCTTCCAAAACCGCGCGATCGCACCCTTTCCTCGGCGGATCTAGCAGCAAAATATCCGGTGTCAATCCCAAGGAAGGCAGCAAACTCTCTACAGTTCCGGCCTGAAACTCGACATTTCTCACGTCATTTAACTCAGCATTTAAATTGGCTTGTTCGATCGCCGCCGGTTGCACTTCTAAACCTATGGCTATTTTTACTTGTTTTGCCAGTGGTAAAGTAAAAGTACCAATTCCGCAGAAAGCGTCAACCAAAACCTCGTTTCCCTGCAAATTTAATTCCCCTACCATCGTCTCTAACAGCGCTTCAGCCGCCTCTGTATTAACCTGGAAAAAAGTATCTGCTCTTAGCTGAAATTTCAAACCAGCAAAACTTTCTCGCAGATAAGAACGACCCGCAATACAGCGAGTCTCTGCACCAAAAATCACATTAGTTTTAGCGGGATTTATATTCAAACAAACACCTGTCATTTGAGGATAGCGATTCAGCCACTCTGATGCTTGCTCTTCGAGTCCCGCCAACTCTCCCGTGCGAACTATTAAAGTTAGCAGCATCTCGCCGGTGCGCCGTCCGATCCGCAAAGACAAGTGACGCAATTCTCCTGTATGTTTCTTTTCGTCGTAGACTTGCCAATCCCGCCAGTGGATGTCTTCTTTGACTTCTTTTAACAAAGGATTGAGGCGCGGGTCTTGCACCGGACACTGATTGAGATTGACTAATTTGTGGGTGCTTTTTTGATAGTAACCTGCTTGGACTTGGCCTGTTGCAGATATTGCCACCGGATAAGTCGCTTTGTTGCGGTATCCCAAAAATTGGGGAAATCCCTCGATTTTTCCCGTTAAAATTTCATCAACTAGGGGATTGCTAAATCCGCCAATCCGTTCTAAGGCTTGAATGATTTGATTTTGCTTGGCTGCAAGCTGATATTGATAATCTACGTGCTGCCACTGACAGCCGCCGCACTTGTCGGCGACAATGCAGTTAGCTCGGATGCGGTGTTCGGATGCTTCGAGAAGTGTGTCCAGCTTGCCTGTAGCATAGGTGGATTTGACTTGCACGAGGCGCACAAGGACTCGATCGCCCGTCACGGTATCGGGCACAAACACCACTAACTCACCAAAACGACCAACTCCGTCGCCGGTGTCTGTCAAGTCGGTAATCTCTATCTCAATCAGTTGACCTTGCTGGCAAGGGTTTGCCAATTTCGTCGAGTTTGGGGTGGGGAATTTAGATTTGGTCACAAGTAGTCGTGGTAGGATTTAATATGGTAATGCAATATCGCTCTCTCTTTCCTGAGATAAGTCGTAGCGAAGCGGGGCGCAAGCCACCGCACTCAAACTCAATTGCAGGCTGTCTTCCTGCTGCTGAACGTCTTGCTGCTAAAGCCAAGCTTCAACCGGGGAGTCGAGCTTGTCGCGAGTTGCCTCGATCCCGTCGGTGCGATAGGCTGTTGGGGCGATGTAGCAAAAACACGTTAAACAGTCAAAGTGTCTGCCGACATCCAAACTCTCACTCGCAATTTTTGAGTTTTTCCCGCAGTACCTTGGAACACAAGGAAACTGGCTTGAACATCAAGCATAACGCTTGGGGAGATTTACCCTCTACTTCTAGGATTGATAAATGTTAGGAGCAAGGCGAGTCTGCGAACCAAGAATCCCGTCGCCAACTGATGGGAATGTTTATTAATGTTATCCTCAAATTTGAATAACAATGAGCGTAGTTAGCCAATTAATTCTCCAAGCCGACGACGAACTTCGTTATCCGAGTACCGGCGAACTCCAAAGTATCAATGATTTCTTTAAAACCGGAGAACAGCGGGTGCGTATTGCTACTGCGCTGTCTGACAGTGAGAAGAAAATTGTTGAAGAAGCTAGTAAAAAACTCTGGAAAAAACGACCTGATTTTATTTCTCCTGGGGGCAATGCTTACGGCCAGCGCGAACGGGCTTTGTGTCTGCGCGACTACGGCTGGTACTTGCGCCTGATTACCTACGGTATCTTGGCCGGTGACAAGGAGCCGATCGAGAGCATCGGTTTGATTGGCGTTCGGGAAATGTATAATTCTCTGGGCGTTCCTGTTCCTGGCATGGTCGAAGCTATCCGCTGTTTGAAGGAAGCTTCTTTGGCTTTGCTCAATCAGGATGATGCTAAGGAAGCAGCTCCTTATTTTGATTATATCGCTCAGGCAATGTCTTAATTGCTTTGGCGATTGCCTTCATGAATGTAGCGGAGCATTCGCGGGTGATTTTTGGGGTGATTCGATCTCGCAATTGCTCGCAAATGTTTCGCTTCTGTTTTTGGCAAGGAAGAGTTGACAGTTGACAGTTGACATTTGACAGAATCAAAGGCAAGGGTTTGAGTAATTAACAGCGTCCTCACGGTTGGGTGCGGTTGCTAGTGTTAGGAAATCTGCTTGATTTCTGCTAGGAAGCAATGCAGTTTGAGCTTTCCCAGATTTCGAGAATGTCTTGTCTTTCAATGCACATTTGAACTAAAAAGTCAAGGGTTTTTGGGAGACATTGTTTTTGGAATTTCCGGCTGTCGTAGTGAATGGATGTTTTGAGTTGCGAGAGTTCTCTAAGAGTGGGGCAGGTTTGGATGTGATGGGCGATCGCATTTTGCCATTCTTCCAGCCTGCGGTACGAGATAAATTGTCCGCCTCTGTCCCGCCGATGCACGAAAACCACGAAAGCCCAGGATTCGACTCGCTTAATTTGATTTTGGCTGATTTTGAGCAGTTGGGCGATCGACCTGACGGTGATGCGGAGCTTTTTCGAGGGTTGGATGCGGCGAAACAGTGCTGTCATGGCTGAGTCACTCCTGAACTTGGGTTAGTTAGTAGGTGTTCGTCTTTGGATCTTACTATATCATATCATTCTACACGAATGCAGAAAATTTGCAGTAATGTTTCTAAATGTGTAATGCTCAAACCCTGTGTGCTGCCTCGATCAAGGCAAAAGTACAGCTAGCTTAAGAGTTAAATTGGATCTGTAAAATGCCGGGATTTCTTGACTTTAAGGCTGTCGTCGATCGGGAAAAACTGCGCCCTGTGCGATTTACGGATACGGGACGCGGTAGATTGGGCAAACTTCTGAAAGCAGCTAGAGAGATTCGGGGCTGGTCAATTATTGAAACAGAAATGGTCACAAAAGAATACGAGGCCGCTCTGTTTCGGACAGCAGGAGATCCTGTACCAAAAGATGTCGGTATTAGCAATGCTACTGTTAGTCGCTACGAACGCGGGAAGTTAGAAAGTTTGGATTGGCGATCGCTCTCTCTGTTATGCTTTGTGCTCAAGCCGATCGATCCGGTGACAGGGGAAGCCCTGGAACCGACAAATGCGCTTTACATTGCTTGCGAACATCCCCCATACAATGATGCGAAGCTCTATGACTAGATTATTTGCAGATAGGTAATGTCAGAACTCTCTAACAAAGCTGTGGTAGATAATCGGCAGGAATTGCGTCCCGTTCGCTTCACGGAAACGGGGCGGATGCGTTTGGGGAAGATTTTAAAAGCAGCAAGACAGACAACAGGTTGGTCTGTCAGCGAAACAGAGTTCAAAACAAAGGGATATGAAGAGGCGCTGTTCACAGCTACAAATCAACCCGTACCCAAAGATGTGGGTATCAGTGCCGCAACAGTCAACCGTTACGAACGCGGGAAGCTGGATAATTTGGATTGGCGATCGCTCAGTCTGTTATGCTTTGTCCTCAAGCCGATCGATCCGGTGACAGGAGAAGCCCTGGAACCGACAAATGCGCTTTACATTGCTTGCGAACATCCCCCATACAATGATGCGAAGCTCTACGAGTAGTTGATATCTGAACTGATTAAACCAAATTAGTTAGATTTGGAGTTTTTAACCGCAGAGAGCGCAGAGGGCGCCCAGAAGGAGAAAACAGAGAGATTTATCATTCTGATACCAACGGATTTGATATTAAGCATCGCCCTTTTGAGCCACTATAGCTTTAGCCTGCTGCCAAATTGCTTCTATTTCTTCCACCGGATAATCGGACAAAGGTCGATCGCACTTGGCTTCAACTAAGGCAAACCGCTGCACAAACCGCTGATTCGTTCCCTGCAAAGCAGCCGACGGATCTAAATCGTACCAGCGGGCTAATTGAATCAATACGAACATAATATCTCCCAATTCTGACTCCTGCGCTGCTTTATCCTCGTGTTTGAGAGCGTGTTCAAATTCTGCCATTTCTTCGTGAAATTTATCCCAAACGCCCTCTACACTGTCCCAATCAAAACTCACTTCCGCAGCTTTTTGAGAGATTTTCATCCCGGCGGCGATCGGCGGCAAAGTGCTGGCATAACGGCTCATTTTCGAGGCTAAAGTTGGCGGCTTTTCTGAAGTTTCACCTTTTTCTGCAGCTTTGATTTTTTCCCAGTTTTCGTTAACTTCATCGACGCTGTTAATCTCGACATCGCCGAAGACGTGGGGATGGCGCCGAATCAGTTTTTCGGTAATGCCCGCAGCGATTTCGGCGAAGGTAAACTGATTGGATTCGCTGGCAATTTGAGCTTGCAGAATTACCTGTAACAGTAAGTCTCCCAATTCTTCGACGATCGCCTCTTTTTCTCCTTTGCGAATCGCGTCGGCGGTTTCATAAGCTTCTTCGATGATGTGAGGAATTAGAGTTTGAGGAGTTTGGGCTAAATCCCAAGGACATCCGCCGTCTGGCGATCGCAATTTAGCCACAACTGCTATAAGTTCTTCGAGTGCTGTGAGCGATCGACTCTGGGAATCAGACATAATAATTTACCTTTTAGATTTACTAGATGTGCGGCTGCGAGGTTTGCGTTTGCGCTTCTTAATTGAGCTTGGCGGGCGCAATTCATTCAATTCTTGCTTTTTGAATCTTTTGTAAGCAGAGCCGCCCCAATCGCTGAGATAGTGGCTCATCGCGCCCAATTCTAAGCCGATGTAAACCGCTAAAAATTCGATCGGGTGTTCCCAGAGCGATCGCCAACAACCTACAACCACATCCTCCCAAGTCCACCCAGGCGGGCCAATTTTTTCGGCAATTACCAATCCTAATATCCCGAAAACAGCGATCCAGGCAGTCAGGTACAAGATTCGCAAAGCAGTGCCGATCAGGGGGCCGTGGGACAAAAAAGAGCGGTGGCGCAGGCTTTTTTGGTACGGCAGCCAAATCGGCTTGAACCATCCCCAGCGCTGATACTGGCAGGAGTAGATATCCAAGTCGGGGCCAAACATCAGCCCGCCGAATAAGAAGCTGCCGGAAACGAGCAAAGTCAGGTTGCTGCTTTGAGTCTGGCCAAAGGTGAGGGCTGCCACAGCGGGCAAACTCCACATGGTTATTCGATCGTGGGTGCGGCCAGAGGGCATTTAAAGTTTAGGATTTTTTTTACTTGATCTTTCTGAGTTACTGTGATATGATAAATCCTGGTGAGTGCAATTGGGTGATTAGCTCAGTGGTAGAGCGCCTGCTTTACACGCAGGATGCCGTAGGTTCAAATCCTACATTACCCATCCGATCAATATCAACAGTAACAGCCGTTTTTAGCCTTCAAGCCGAGAACGGCTGTTACTGTTGCTGTTGAGGGTTGACTGTTGAATTTGGTGACGGCTAAATTTAACATTCTGTGGCGAATTTCTCAAAAGTTGGCACCCAATGCTAGAAAATTAATTTATTGATTTTCTTTTTTAGAACCCTGTATATGAAGCCTAAAATAACTAGCCCGATCGCGTGGCAGCAAGCTGAACTGCTCATGCAGCCAGCGATGATTCGAGTGCTCGACAACATCCGCAAACAATTAGAGGAGTCAGTATGGACTGGCACTTATCAAGAAGTGCAGATTCCAATTCCGGGCTATCAACTACTTTTAGAGCTTCAAGGCAAGCAAATATCTGTCGATATTTGGGAACTTTGCTATCGAGTCTGCTTTGTCAACTACCAGCCCGCCCACAGTCAAATCCAAAGCCAAGAAGTTGTAATTGATACTAGCTTGATTGATGAGGACACTGGCGATGTAGATTGGAATCGTCTAGATGCCAAAGCCAGCCAATTAATCCAAGAAATATTCGCTAATTTAGACAAATAGTCAGTTGTCAGTTATCAGTTATCTGTTGTCAGTTGTCAGTGGTGAACTTTCCAGCCAACAGTCATCAGTCAACAGTCAACAGTCATCAGTTAACAGCCAACAGCCAACAGCCAACAGCCAACAGCCAACAGTCAACAAAATCTTATGATTCAGGAATTGCATGACATTCAAGCAGCAGGCGGTGCTACTTTTGCAGAGTTAACAACCAAAGAAATTGTGCCAGTGAGTTTTGGTAACGACGCAGAAGCGATCGCAGCAACGAAACAAGGTGCGGCTTTGTACGATCGCACTCACTGGGGACGCATTCAAATCTCAGACAGCGATCGCCTGCGGTTCTTGCACAATCAAAGCACCAATAACTTTAATATACTCAAACCCGGTCAAGGTTGCGACACCGTTTTCGTGACTTCCACCGCCCGGACGATCGACCTCGCCACCGCTTACGCTACAGAAGATGCCGTACTGCTGCTAGTTTCGCCCAACCGCCGCCGCCAACTGCTGGAATTGCTCGATCGCTATATTTTCCCAATGGATCGCGTCCAGTTAACAGATTTAACTGATACAACTGTTGCTTTCAGTTTCCTCGGCCCGGAAAGCACTCAACTACTAGAAAAAATCGGAGTTACCGACCTCGAAAATCAACCTTACGCTACTCACAAATTGATAAAAACCACCCCTGACCAAGGGGAGGATGAAAGGGGGGTTCGAGTTGCGGTGGGTAGCGGTTTAGCAACTCCCGGATACACGTTAATTGCACAAGCTTGCGATGCAGCCAACTTGTGGCAGGAATTAGTCAAAGCTGGGGCCGTACCGATGGGCGATCGAGTTTGGGAACAACTGCGAATCGAACAAGGACGCCCCACCCCCGATTTTGAACTCACAGACGATTACAACCCCCTAGAAGCCCGTCTTTTACACACCATTACCTATGACAAAGGCTGCTACATCGGTCAAGAAACAATTGCCCGGTTGAACACCTACAAAGGAGTCAAACAGCAACTTTGGGGCGTGCAGTTGACCGGTGCGGTTGAACCCGGAACAGCAGTCACAATCGGAGAAGAAAAAGTCGGCAAACTCACCAGTTTTACGAAAACTGAATCCGGCTTTTTTGGTCTTGCTTACATCCGCACAAAAGCGGGCGGCGAAGGACTGAAAGTGCAAGTCGGATCGGTGTCAGGGGAAGTAGTAAATGTACCTTTCTTGAGTTCGTAGTTGAGATATGTCGCCTGTTGACGCCGCAGCGCCAAAAACTTTTTCGTTGAGATTGATTTGGTGGTAAAAATGCTAACACCATAAATTGACCCCCAATCCTATCTAAAGATAGATTTGCAAACCAACAACAGCAATTATTCTGTATAACAATCGTCACAAAAAAAACCGAGTTGTTAAATGAAAACTTTTACGTCGGACGTAGTTACAACTGGGAGCGTGTCACTTTGGCGACGAGTATTTATAACTTAAACATTTCTTTGCTTACCAATTAAGCCATTTAAGTATGCACATCAATGAGCCAATACCTGCCCAATATGTTCTGATTTCCAACTTGCTCCAGATATTTTAATTCGTCTAGTTATTTGCTTAGGAATGACGATTTAATAACTTCAGCATTAATTTTTCTTAAAAGTTCCCAACTGGTTTCCCGGTTGGTGGATGGTTAATGAATGTCAGTTATTTAAAGAACTGGCATTCATTAACCAACCGTCTGATTGAAACAATCGGCTTTTTAGAGGGAAATTGACCTCATATTATTGTAAGATTTTTTGCGTTTTTTTGCTAAAAGTCAAAAATAACAATTGAATAACGGAAGCTCTTACTTAATAGTTGGAACTGCGCGATAATTCCAGTTAGGTAGATAGTCATCAAAAATAATTGGCTCTCCTGAACTTATGGTTATAAGTTTATCTAATCAGAAAAGCAAGCTAATACGCGATTCCTAAAATTATTAAAATTAGAAAAACCATACCCTTGCCGCATTATCAACTTAATCCGATTGTTGATTCCTTCCATGACTCCACTTGTTGTGCGATGAAGAAAGTAGTTGCAAATACCCTCAAAATGATTTTCAATTGTTGATGCAGCTTCTCTAAAAAATACTTGTGCATGATTTAGCCATTCTTTGATTTTCTTCTGCCCTTTTGGGACCGTCAAATTAGTCTCATATATTTCTCTAAATTTTTCTTTCATCTCATACGCAATTCGCAAACATTCGGATTTTCCTAGTGTCACTTCTAATTTATCAATCTGGTCTTGATTCAAATTTACTCGATTACTTAATAATAAATATTTACTTTGCCTATCTGTTATTCCGGCTGCTCTACGTAACTTATTTAAGTCTTTATTAACTACTTTCATGACATGAAAACGATGTATCCGCTCAATAAATAGGGGTAACAGCAAAAAAGAAGGTTCACAAATACGAAGAGCATGGTAGAATATAAAGCATGACGCAAAAAACATCTGCTGACCAATTAGTAGAGACCTTACTGCAAAGCATTGAGCCATCTGAGATTGCCGGCGAATCATTGCGTCGTACGGTGTCCATATTGCTGAACCTTGTAGAGCAATTACAAGCAGAAACCAGAGAATTACGAGCAGAAAATCAAAGATTCAAATCCGAAAACAATCGCCTGAAAGGAGAACAAGGCAAACCAGAGGTCAAAGCTAATGAAGCGAAAAAGTTAAAAGAGAACTACTCATCGGAAAAAGAGCGAAAAGCACCAAAAAAGCACATTAAAAGTAGTAAAAATGCTCTGGTCAAAGTTGACCGAGAAAAAATCCTGGAGTATCTGCCAAGCAGAACTACCATTCGATTCAGAATTTAAGGGTTATGAATAGGTAATAGTTCAAGACATTTTACTGAAAACAGATAACGTGTTATTCCGGAAAGAGAAGTATTACTCACCTTCAGAAAAGAAAACATACTTAGCATCGTTACCATCCGGATATGATGGAGAGTTTGGCCCCGGAATAAAAGCGTTAGTTATGAGCCTGTATTACGGGGGAAACATGACTCAAGGGAAGCTATTAGATTTTTTAAGCAATATTGGGATTTCGATGTCAGCCGGTTATTTATCAAATTTGCTGGTGAAAAATTCATCAAAGTTTGAATCAGAATTTAACGAAGTGTATGTATCCGGATTAGCAAGTAGCCCCTGGCAACACTTAGACCAAACAAGTGCGCGTGTTAAAGGAGTAAATCACACTACAAATATAATTTGCAACCCATTATATACAGTTTATTCTACAACCTTAAGAAAAGACCGATTAAACGTACTTGGAGTATTACAGAACAACCGAGAACTTGAGTTTATTCTATCTCCACTTACTTACCAGCTATTAGATAACTTCAATGTACCCCAGAAGTGGAGCCATCAAATTAAAGGATTGCCGCAAGAAATTCCGTTGAAGGGTGATGAGTTTAACTCCTTGCTGAATCAAAATCTGGGTTTTGTAGGCTCTCAACATCGTACCAGGATTTTAGAGGCAGCAGCGATTGCTTTTTATGCTCAGCAATCCCAGATTCCGGTAATAAAAACTCTCGTGACTGATGATGCACCCCAGTTTAAATTACTCACAGATGATTTATCTTTATGTTGGGTGCATGAAGCAAGACATTATAAAAAGTTAAGTCCATTGGTTACTTGTCATCAAAAAAAGTTAGACAAGTTTCTTGATGATTTTTGGGATTACTACCGAGAATTATTAGCTTACAAAAACTCTCCATCTGGGTTAGAGAAGCTCAGGCTCAAATCAAAATTTTGGGAAATTTTCGGCAGTCTAAGTGGTTATGAACAATTAGATGAACGAAAAAAATTAACTTTGAGTAAAATATCTGAGTTGCTTTGAGTTTTGGAGCATCCGGAATTACCTTTACATAATAACCCTGCCGAATTAGCTGCTAGAACAATCGTGCAGCGACGAAATATTAGTTATGCAACCCAAACTTGTGAAGGAACTAAGGCGATGGATGTTTTCATGTCTCTGGTGGCGACTACCCGCAAATTAGGAATTAGCTTTTTTGAATATATGCACGACCGTATTTCTTACCTGGGAAATATTCCATCTCTAGGGACGATTATTCGTCAACAATCTTCGGTTTATTCTCTGGGTGTGTCCTGGTCTGATTGCAGAAATTTTAAAAAATATAAAGGCTCTGAATTATTGGTCCTTGATTCCTGTAGTAAGTGTCGTATAAACCCACGGTTAATTGTGACTTTAGTGGCTAAAAAAGACTATGACATTCTTGATTTTATGATTAATAATATGTCATATTCTACCATGCTGTGCCTAGATTGTTAACCTTCTTTTTTTACTGTTACCCCGATTTATTGAGCGGATACAGAAAAAACTATATTGTGTCAATCAGTAATTTAATAATTATGTCAAGTAACGATGTTGGCAAATAAAGATTTGTTCATCTCGTCATCCCACACTAATCGAAGCGATATAGTGTGGGGATTCCCGTCTGACTAGCTAAAGGGAGACTTGCGCGCCTTGAGTATCGAGGTCGATCGCCCTTACATCAGCCTTTACCCCAAATTCCATCCAAGCAGCCGCCATTTCCCTGACAACCGCACCAGCATTAGTAGCATCCGTTAAAGCTAAAAGTGTTGGCCCCGCACCGCTAATTACCATTCCACAGGCCCCTGCATTCAGGGCGGCTTGTTGCACCGCTTCATATCCCTTAATCAGAGATTGCCGGTAAGGCTGGTGAATTTTATCTTGGAGGGCGCAGCGCAGCCAGTTTTCATTGCCCGTTTCCAAAGCCCGCAACAGCAAACCGAGGTGTGCAGCATTAAAAATCGCGTCAGCCTTGCTGTAATCTGCGGGCAAAACTCGGCGCGCTTCGGCTGTAGAAAGTTCAAAATCGGGAATCGCTACCACCGGGACAATATTCGGATGCCAGGGAATATCGCAAATTTCCCAAGAACCGCTTGGTGGATTGCTAGCAGCGAGGCGACAACCTCCGAGTAAAGCGGGGACAACGTTGTCGGGATGTCCTTCAAGTTCGATCGCCAACTGCATCACTTCCACCTGACTCAAAGGCGCACCGGCTAATTCATTTGCACCGACTAGCCCGCCGACAATAGCTGTAGCGGAACTCCCCAAACCTCTAGCCAGCGGCACTTGCATATCTATATGTATCGCTACGGGCGGCGGCGATTGCGATAGGCGATCGTATAACTTGAGAAAAGCTTGATAAGCGAGATTGCTTTCATCTGTCTTGACTTTGGCGGCTTCTTTGCCCGTAACTGTAATTTTTAGTTTCTCGGTTGCTGAGGGTTCGAGTCGGGAGAATTGTAAGCGGTTGTAGAGGCTTAAAGCGGCGCCGATGCAGTCAAAGCCGGGGCCTAGGTTGGCGGTTGTAGCGGGTACGGTGACGGTGACGGTGGAAGTTTCGGGCATTTTTTGAATAGTTAATTTGAAGTGTTTAACTGCAGATGAATGCGGATGAACGCAGATCGAAGGATATTATACTATGTTTTCAAAAGCCATTTATTCTTGCAGCATTTCAAGATGCTTGATGGCATCTTGATAATCGTTGGTATTGCCATCTTTTTGATATAGTTCGGCTGCTTTATGATAATCGGCGATCGCCCCCGGTTTGTCTTCTAAGAACTCGCGGACTCTGGCGCGGTTGTAGTAGGCGTCGCCGTAGTTGGGGTTGATTTCAATGGCGCGATCGAAATCTGCTTTAGCTGCTGGATAATCTTTGAGGTTGCGGGCGCGAATTATGCCGAGTTTGTTGTGGGCTTTGGCGTAGTTGGGGTTGAGGCGGATGGCTTCGGTGTAATCGGCGATCGCCCCTTGAATGTCTCCTGCTTCTGACTTGGCTAAAGCACTATTAAATAAGTCTTCAGCAGGATTTTGAACGATGAGTATTGGTGAGGGTTGGGTACAAATGGCAGGGGATATGCCGCCCAAAACGGTAACAAATCCTAAAATGCCGATCGCCCGGTAAAAGTGTTTCATAAATCTAAGCAAAAATCCGAGCTACAGAGCAACTAAAACCAGGTAACAAAGGCGAGGTCAATTCATCAGCGCTCAACAGCGTAGCAACGAGCCTTAAACTTGCTTGTTCCCTGCGATAAACTTCTATTTGCTGCAACCGCCAATTCGCAATCCAGTATTCCTGTACTCCTCGTACCGAATAGAGTCGGAGTTTCAAATCTCGATCGCGTCTCTGATTGTCTGCACCGGGGGATAATACTTCAACAATTAACTCGGGTGCGGCCGTTAAATGGCCGGCTTCGTCTAGCAAGATAGCCAAGCGTTCATTGCTAGCCCAAACTACATCAGGAATAACGTTATCAGCATCCGTGAAAATGATACCCGGATTGATTCCTGCTCGTCCTAAATTTGTCTCTCGCGACCAAGTATTAAGTTCTTGGTAGAGGTTGCCTATAGCCTGTTGATGACCCCAATGCGGTGCTCTAGTCACAAATAACTCTCCATCAATAATTTCATAGCGATCGCCGTTATCGGGCAATAGTTCTAAATCGGCGGTAGTCCAGCGTACTTTATCAGATATTGTCTGGTTCATACAAGCACTCTTGATAGGTGATACAAACATTCTAAACGATCGAGCTTCTTGTCGCTCCACAGCTTAAAACAATCGGGCTACACTGACTTTCGCTTTTTGCAGGCGAGACTCAAAATATTGAAACCCGCGCCCAGGCGGGTTTCGTTTTTGTAGAGGCGATTTCGCATCGGCAAATTGTCCGATCGCCAAATTTAAAATTATTTAAAATTTCAAATCGCGCGATTACTTCAAAATAGTTTTAGAAGCAATCCGAGTTTTCTTGCGATCGGCTTCACTCAATTGTTCGCCAGACTGCAAGCGAGTAGCAGAAGTTTGCAGCACAGTTGCGGCACTTTTATCGCCCATTTGCAGAGCAGTTTTAGCAGCAGTTTGCAGCATGGTGGCGGCACCGGCCCGATCGCCCTGTTGCAATCTAGTTTCGGCCAGTTGAGTTTGCCGGTATTTAGCCAAAGCTAAAATGTGCTGCTGCACCGTCGGGTTAAGTGCCGGCTGATAAACTTTTAAGACATTAGCAGAAACTGCAACGGGATCGGAAAGCAAACCTTGACCGACACTCGGATCGTCGTAGCGAATTTGCAATTGCCCGATCGCCTGTGTACCTTCGGGCAACTGTCCAATATAAATATTAGCCAAAACTACTCGCTCTATATCCTTCATTAAATCTCCCAGGCGCACCATAAAACGATCGCCCTCTTGCTGTACTGGTAATTCGATCGTATCCGGGGCAACTTGGGCGATCGGTTTGAGTTCGGCTAACCGTACTTTTGGCATCAGTGAAAATAGCAAATAAGCATTAGTCAAACCTACACCTTGGATGCGAGTAAATAGTTTGCTAAACTCGTCAACCGCATCTTCGGGACGCTGAATGTGAGCCAGAGCACCGCCGCCAGCGTCAGCAATCTTTTCCAAAATATCCTGGTTCCAGTTATCGCCAAATCCCAGAGAATTTAAAGTCATGTTGTAGTCGGCAGCCAATTTAGCCAACTTCAAACAGCGGCTGTCGTCGCCGTGTTCGTTTTCGCCGTCAGTAAGCAGAAACGCCTGAGATACAGCTTCTTTTTTGCCTTTGCCCAACTCTTCAATACCTAACTTAATGCCCTCATCAATTGCTGTGCCGCCGGCCGAGCGCAGTTGCTCAATTTGCCGTTTAATGCTGCTGGGATCTCCTACAATTTGATTGGGGACGAGGACTTTGGCTTTGTGGTCGAAAGCCACCGCGCAAAAGCGATCCCCGGGCTTCAACCTGTCCAGCAACCGTCCGGCGGCTTGTTTGACGGTTTCCAAGGGGCGTCCGCCCATCGAACCGCTGTGGTCGAGAATCAGGCACAGGTTTAAGGGTACGCTGGAGTCGATCGAGCTTGCCGTCGCAGACACCGAAATCGCTAGCTGGCGCTGGGTCGAGGGCGCAGCAGCGTCAAGGTTAGGGTCGTTTAAAACCGGGAGCAAACTAACTTTCATGCGGGATACCTAAAGATTGCGTTAGTATTTCTTTAAGAATAGCTCCATCAGTTCAGGCAACATTTCGGTTATATGAACACACCAATTAAAGCTGTGCAATCGCCATACTACGGGGAAGGGAACTCTCGGACGCCACCTCCCGATTTGCCATCCCTGTTGCTGAAGGAGCGGATCGTTTATCTGGGGATGCCTCTGGTGCCTGCGGTAACAGAACTGATTATCGCTGAACTGTTGTTCTTGCAGTACGAAGATCCCGATAAGCCGATCAAAATCTACATCAACTCGACCGGCACTTCTGGTTACAGCGGCGAACCCGTCGGCTTTGAAACAGAAGCCTTCGCTATCTGCGACACGATCAGGTACATTAAGCCGCCCGTGCACACTATTTGCCTCGGTTCGGCAATGGGTATGGCTGCGATGCTGTTAGCGGCTGGTACAAAAGGCTGTCGGGCGAGTTTGCCCCACGCTTCGATTGTGTTGCACCAACCCAAGGCGTACACGCGGGGTCAAGCAAGCGACATTCAAATTCGGGCGAAGGAAGTGCTGGCAAATAAAGCAACGATGCTTGATATTTTTGCAAGATGTACTGGCCAACCGATCGAAAAGATTACTAAAGATATGGATCGGTTGCTGTACCTGACGCCCCATGAAGCTAAAGAATACGGTTTGATCGATCGCGTTCTTGAAAGTTCGGAAGAATTGCCGAAACCGCTGCCGGCTGGAGTCATCTAACTGGGAATGGGAATGGGGAATGGGGAATGGGGAATGGGGAATGGGGAATGGGTAAGAATGAAGGGTTAATGGCTAGTAGTTTCTACCCTGATTAGTTATTCAATAGTCTTTTTATGACTAACAATTCCTAATTACAAATGCCCGATGCCCGATGCCCAATGCCCTGCGCGGGCCGATTCCTAATTACAAATGCCCCATCCCCAATGCCCCATGCCCAATGCCCAATGCCCAATGCCCCATGCCCAATTACTAACTAAACGGAGTTCCGAATTATGCCTATAGGTGTGCCAAAAGTTCCCTACAAAATGCCGGGTGGTTATGATACTCAGTGGATTAATATCTACGATCGCCTTTACCGGGAACGGATTATTTTCTTGGGCAGGGACGTTGACGATGAAATTGCCAATCAAATCATCGCCGTGATGCTCTACCTCGATTCGGAAGATTCAGGTAAGGATATTATTTTGTACATCAATTCCCCAGGCGGGATGGTGTCGGCAGGCATGGCTATTTTTGATACCATGCAGCACATAAAATCGGACGTGGTGACGATTTGTGTGGGCTTGGCTGCTTCGATGGGTTCTTTCCTGTTAGCTGCCGGTGCGAAGGGGAAACGGTTAGCTTTGCCTCACTCGCGCATCATGATTCACCAGCCTTCTGGGGGCACGCGGGGACAAGCAACGGATATTCAGATTGAGGCGAAAGAGATTCTGCGACTGCGCCACCAACTGAATAATATCTACGCTAAAAATACTGGTCAGCCGATCGAGAAAATCGAAAAGGACATGGATCGCGACTATTTCATGTCCGCTGAGGAAGCCAAGGAATACGGCTTGATTGACAGAGTGATCGAAGAGCGTCCGTAAGTTATCTTTGCTCGACCGTAGTGCGGGCAACCCTCGCACTACAACCTAGTTCGCAGTAAATTTTGGCAGAATCTTTACATTTAAGGATTCTGCCATATTTAATGGTACTATAAACGCTCCTTCATGCTAGATGGATATTGCAGATTATTACCGACAGTTAGGACTGAGGTCAGGTGCGAGTTTATCGCAAGTTAAGGCCTCTTATCGGCAGTTAGCGAGACAGTATCACCCCGATGTGAATCCGGGAAACGAACAGGCAAAAAATAAGTTTATTGCTATTACTGAGGCTTATAAGTTCCTGGTGAAAATTGCCCCCCCCGATGGTGCGAAGTCGAAAGCTGCCAATTCAACTGTGCAGCCTACTTCGACACCGCCGGATCGGGGGGTGAAAGCTCAACCGCAGGCAGTGAAGGTGACTCGAAAAGAGGCCGCGGTTCAATCTCACGCGGATCTGTCGGCGGTAGAACAAAAGTTAAAGCAAGATGCTTATTTTGAGTTGCAGCAGTTGCTGAAATATCAGAGGTTCCCGCGGGCGATCGCCTTGATTGAGGGTTTGGCCCAGCGGGTTCCCGAGGATTTGGAGGTGCGCCAGTGGCAGGCGATCGCCTATCAGCGCTGGGGACGGCATTTGATCGGAGAAAAGCAGGTTGATAAGGCGAGAATTTATTTGAAAAAGGCTGTGAAAACTGACCCTCACAATCGGGCTTTGTGGGCGGAAGTTGAGCGAGATTTTCGCCGGTTGGAAGAGATTTATTGAAGCGATGTTGCGTCCCCCTTTTGCAGGGGGTCGGCGTCGTGAATTTTTAATTTTTCTAAAATAACTTGGGTATTTTCAGGTCGGTTTTCCGGTAGCGGTTCCATTAATTCGTCGATCGAGTCTAGGAGTAAGGGGTCAATATCTACAGCCTGGTTCCTCCAATTAATTTTACCAGTTTTTTCATTAACGGGAAAGTCGATCGGCTTTATGCCTGTTAATAAATGTACAAAAGTACGCCCCAGGGCAAAAAAGTCCGATCGCACGCCTGCTTTACCTGCAATTTGTTCGGGTGCGGCGTATCCAGCAGAACCTATGGGTGCGGTATCTATATTTGCTTCTGTGGCGGCGCCGAAGTCAATTAATCTCAATTTCCCATTGGCTTCAACCATCAGGTTGGATGGCTTAATATCCCGATGCACTACATGGTATTTGTGGATTTCCTCCAAAATATGAAGCATTTGTTGCAGCCAATCAAGAGCGATATTGTAAGAAACGTACTGTTTTTTAGTTAAGAATTCTGCCAAGTTTTCTCCGCTAATTTTTTCCATCACCAAACAATACAATTTCTGGAAATTATTGGGGAGTTTAATTGGGAAATAACCGTCAGGTTCGACTTGGGGAACTGAGCCCTTTCCGGCCAGCCAAATCAAAACTCGCGCTTCTTGCTTGAACAAGCGAACTAAATCGGGATTGTGGGTGTGTTTCAAGACTTTTAAAATTTTGACAGTTCCCCATTCGTTTTCCCCTGTTCCCAAATCTTCGACTTCAAAGATGTCTGTGGGGCGTGCGGGATTGGGCGATCGCACTGGTTTAAGGATGCGGTAGCGATCGCCAATTAACAAATCCGTGCCGCAAGCCTGACAATTTTGAGCAGCAGCAGGATTTTCGCGTTGTTCGCATTGAGGATTGATGCAGTAAATCATACCATTTTAGATTTTAGATTTTAGATTTTAGATTGGAAATGACTGACGCTGTATCGGTTTAGAGCTTGCTTTTGCATTCTTTTTTGAGAAGTCGTATTACTTTGATTGATAAATTAGCATAAAACCCAGTAGTTCTGACCTTACTACTGGGTTTATATTTACCGCCCATTTGCACACGCTATCACATTTAAGTCAAGGATTTAAGATTAATAGCATCGCGCTCTACCGATTGAGCTACCCCCCTGCGTTTGGTAGAGGGGGCTGGATATGAGCCAGCAACCTCGATGATGTGATTTTCCTGACATTCGTTTTAGCGATCGGCGGAGAATGCTGAGTTTAGAGTAATAACTTGCTGCTGAATTTGTACGCAATGCTGCCTCTGCCAATTGGGCTACCCCCCTATTTTGGGTAGAAGGGACAGGAGTCGAACCTGTACTGTCACATTTGTACGGTTTAAGTTGAAGTTTTAGATTGAACTTGTACTCTGTTTATATCTTAAACCATAACTATCAAAAAAGCAAGCAATTAGCGGAAAATAAACTGAAAAATTCGTTCTCCCACTCTCTGTTCCTCAACTTCAGAATTGTTAGCTTCTTCGCGGGCGAACATAACAGCTTGCTGCAAGATTTCTACCCTTTGCAGCAACTCATTGATCCGCCGCGCCGGCAAAGATCCAGAAAACTTGACAGTCCGCCAGTAGCCGATCGTAATATCTTCGTAATAAACATCGACTTGAGCCGGATGGTGTTCGGTAGCTTCAGCTTTAACGTGATTGCGCGGAGTTTTAAAAGTCTTGAGAGTTTGCACCGGTTCTGTGGCCCAGCAGTCTGCCGAAGCATCGAAGTTCCAAGTCTCGGAAGCATCTAAAACTGGAAGTTTTTTGATGAATGCTTGCAAATCGGCCAACTGCTTTTCAAGGAATAGCAAATAGCTGACGGGAACTTGGCTCAAAAGCACGTTTCCGTCTACAGTTACGTCAGCGCGGGCGCTACAATTTGTCCAATCTTTGGTTGCGGTTACGTCGAAGAGTTTGGTCAAAACTTCAGTTGTTTTGCGGATAATCTCTTCGGCTTTGACTTCAACTTTTTTGGACTCTGGCGGCAGTTGTTCGCCTTCTTCGTCTTTGGGGCGGTAAGTGCGGGAGATTCCAGAAAGCACAGCGGGCTTCTGGAGTGCTTTTTGAGCTTCGGCTAGTTCTTGAACCGAGCGGCTTTTGATGCCTTTTTCGATCGCAATAATCTGATTTAAGCGTGCCATTGTTCGATTTTCTTGAGGCTGAACTCATATCAAGCCTGGTTGATACCGATCGTCAAATTGTTTGTCCTGCGGCTTTTAGGGCTTTGATAACTCTCCCTCCTCAGTACAAACCTCGCGATCGTTCTTGAACCAGACTGGCTCTGCTTGTAGTATTACATAATTCAATATAAATTACAAGTTTTTTTGCAGGCGCGGTGCCAAGAAAGCGCGGCTACCCGTGCCCAGCCATTTGTCTCTCAAAAAATCCGCAAAATCTCTAGCATCCTGCCAAAGTGTAGCAAATACCACTCTTTGTTGGGGCTGCAACTACCTCTTGAGATAGATGCGGAAATCCCTCCCAGGGCGCGTTGTCAGATATGGAAATATTTCTTAACATAGATAACAAAGGGAATCCGAGGAAACACCAAAAATCCTTAAGCCCTTGGGGTGCCCCGGTTAATCAGACTTTTCGCAAACAAGGGCTAAATCAATGAACCAGCAAAACTCCGAAGTTTCTGCATTTTTGCCCATCCTCCAAAAAGGCATTTGGCTGTTTGGGATTCTCTCTTGGATATTCGGGCTGACAGATAGAACTATTGCACTATTATCTGACGGATATTTGTCGGCGGTTGATATTGTCCAGCTATTTACGGCATCTTTTTTCTTCATTAGCTGGCTGTTGTTAAGCCCGTTTTTGGGTCTAAACTCCCAGATTCGGCCGAAGGAAGAAGCATCTCCCTAGTTTTTAATTTGTAATGTTAGTTTCTCGATCGATACTTCTCTCTTCTGGGGCAAAGCGGGCCGGCCAAATGCGATCGCAAAAAAACAAAGTTCCCGCCGTCACGCACAGCGGAATCGCCAACAAATTCAACAGCGGAATACTCACTAAACCCAAACAAACCAGACCAAAAGTCCCGCTGGCCGGCAAACTCGCCCGAATTATCTCCAATTTTTCTCGAAAAGGCCGCCTCCGCCTCTCCAAAGGTGCATCTAAAAAGTCCAAACAGACAATAGTCGCGCCCAAAGCTATGCCACCCAAACTGCTAAGAATAGAGCCGATACCAGGCACAAAATGCAGCAGCAGCAGCGGTATGCCGACGCTAAACAAAATTTGTAGTTTTCGCAGTTCAAAGGCGATCGCCCTTTGAATATCCCGAAAACTACTCGCCCAATTCATTGGTGCTTCTGCGGGCAATTGACCGTTCCGCAGGAGTTCCAATTGTTCGGAAAGTTTGCCGTACCAGGGCGAACCTAAAATCACGCCAAACTGCACTAACAAAAATCCAATTATCAGCAAAAGTCCTGACACTAAAATTACGCGCAGCAGCCAGCCGAAAGCGACTGTTAACACGCCGAGAAAGCTCAGCCAAGCTGGAAAACTCGCAATTAGAGCATTAAATCGGACGGACAAATCGGCAACTAAAACATCTATCCCTGCCAAACTGGGAAATAGCAAGCTTAAATAAAGACCGATACCAATTATCAAATTTAGCACCACGGGAACTAATACATAAGTCCACAGCTTGGGAGTTTGCAAAATCAGCGTGAAAGCTCGCAAAGGATAGGTGAAACCTGCCAGGAGTCCAATTGGTGCGGTAATGGCGGCGCGGGCGGGGTTTGAATTTAGCTGTTTTGACATATTAGCGGTGAAAGCGTCACTTTCTATTATTATCAGAAAACTGGGTTTAAAACCTTGTCCTTTTAGGACGGCTTTAATTTCTTAAATCTATTCCCGAAAATCATGGAATGACTGGTTTGTCGTGCTATACTGTCAAAGTCGAGGTTAAATTCCTTCGCCCGAAGTGAAACAGGACTCAGACACACTTTTAGGCGTAAACCTGGGGACAAAGAGCGGCGAAAACTCTCTAAACAGCTAGGGGATTAATACATCCTCGTTACCAGAAAAAAAATAACTTTTTCATTTGTTAGGTAGGGTAGGGCATACCCGAACTCTAGGTTCAGTATCCTAGTACGCTTTTGGAGACAGACCCTCTGGGGTGTTGTGAATTAGGCTTGTCAATTGGTAGTATTTTCTACGGTTGAAAGGTTTAAGAATTGCCGCAAGGACATGGCGCTTAAAGGTTAGTCGATGAATTAAGAATCCCCACGCCTTTAGGCCCGGGAGTGTCAATGCTGATGAGGATTTATTGCAGGTAGCCCAAAAGTGAAGCTTTTTATTTACCATACCCCGGAACTTGCGCCAGCCGACAAAATGCCGGCTTGCGCGATCGCAGTTGATGTGCTGCGGGCGACTACGACAATGGCCACGGCCCTGAATAATGGGGCGGAAGCTGTTCAAGTTTTCAGCGACTTAGATAAGCTAATGGCAAGCAGCGAAAACTGGCCTGCAGACAAGCGGATTCGCGCCGGAGAGCGCGGCGGCGCCAAAGTTGACGGATTTGACATGGGGAATTCCCCCTTCGACTGCACGCCAGAAAAGGTGAGTGGGAAGCGAATTTTTATCAGCACAACTAACGGTACTCGGGCTCTGCAGCGAGTGCAAGCTGCTGCAACTGTGTTGACGGCGGCTTTGATTAACCGCAAATCTGCGGTGCAGTTTTTGTTAAACAAACAGCCGGAAACTATTTGGATTGTGGGTTCAGGTTGGGAAGGAAGTTATTCGTTGGAAGATACGGTTTGTGCTGGTGCGATCGCCCAAAGTCTCCTAGCAGAAAGCGGTATTCCTGCGAGCGATTTTGCTGGTAACGATGAAGTCTTTGGGGCTATTGCTCTTTATTTGCACTGGCAAGATCGGTTGCACGAATTGTTGGAAAGGGCCAGCCACGGTCAGCGCCTCCTCGGTTTAGGTGTTATTGAAGATTTAAAATATTGCGCGCAAACGGATACTTTAGATGTGCTGCCCGTGCAGCGAGAACCGGGAGTTTTGGTTAAGTCTGATTTTCAAATTCCTCAAGCTGATTTCTGGGATCGATCTTCGGAAAAAACGGCGAATTAAATTTTTCTGGGAATGCAGTATTAGTAAGGTGCGCCTAGGCGCACCCTACGGAAATTAGTAGGTAATTAGCAAACAATATTTTTTTAAAGCAAGTAGAATTAAACATACTCAGCAGGCACAAAACATTGTTTTGTCCCTAGTCTCTTGCAGGCAATCGAGAATTGCTGTCTTCACTGCCGAAGCGCTGAATTAAACACTCGGCAATTCTGGCTGCGGCACCGGGTTCTCCCATGCGGCGCAAGCCATTTTCAGCGATTAGCTGCAATCTGTCGGGATCGCGGAGCAAAGACTGGACGGCGCCGGCAACTTCAGCGGGATGTTTGACTAAAATTAATGACGGGCCTAACAGGCGACTTTGAGCTTCTGCAAAAGCTGGAGTAAATTGCGGGCCGTTTCCGGGAATGGCGATCGCCGGTTTTCCCAAACCTACAAATTGTTCTGTAGCCGTTCCGGCCATTGCTATTGCTAAATCGGCTTCGTACAAACAATCGTTAAAACTTTGCTGAGTCAAAATCATCGTGGCGTTTCTCTGCACAAATGTCAAGGGCAATAGTAAATTAGGAGATTCTTTCCGAATTTCTCGAGCATTAGAAACAGGAGGTTGCAAAATACTTCCTTCTCGCCACTGCGTTCTAGTTTCGCCGTCTTGGCGCCAGCCAAAAAATTCTAAAATAGGTCGCAAAGCTTCTAAATTTAATTCTGGGGAAATCGCTCCGAAAAATAACAATTTGCGATCGGCAAACAGCGATAAAATTCCGGCTGCAGCCTCTACTATTAGCTGCCAATTAGCATAGGCTTCCGGCGCTCTAGAACCGGGGAGTAAGGTGATGACTAGCGATCGCTCGATTTCCCGAAACTCTGCGTCAGGGCCGTAAAAACCGGCTGGGTTTTCCGGTTCGAGTCCGTCCATCATCGGGTTTCCGAGATTGTAAGCGGGAATTCCCAGCTTTTGCAAAGTCTCGGCGGTTAGCGCGTCCCTGGCAAAAACGGCCCGACAGCGCGATCGACTCATCAACCAGCGTTCCCAAGGCAAATAAACCGATCGCGACCAACTCCACCCACCAAAGACCCTAGATTTGCTCCCCAGAGGCCCGTCCTCGTCCCGCAGATAATACTCGGACTTGGCAGTACCGACAAACGCATAGGGCGCGCCGCCCAGCCAAGCAAACAGCAGCGGTACAATATCCCCGCAGGCTAAAATAACCGCGTCTTGATTCCCAGACTGTTGTTGAGTCCGCACCCAAGCGCGGATGGCTTTAAACTGAGCGATGGTCAACTGAAGCAGGCCGCCTTTGAGATCGCGCAAAAATTCTCTCCCGTCCATGTAAATAAAGCCGCCTGAAGGCATCCGCTGCACCCGGCCGATGATGCGGGCGTTTTCTAGTTGAGCGAAAGCTTGCCCTTCACCCACTAGCGGAAACACGGCTAATTCTGGCGGATGCGGGTGCTGTTGCAGTTCCTGCAAGATGCGAAGGGCGATCGCGTCTTCTCCGTGGCCGTTACTGAGGCAAAGTAATTTCAATCCCAACTCTCTCAAAAACTGTCTCTCATATTATCGGGCATTGGGCATCGGGCATCGGGCATCGGGCATCGGCCCGCGCAGGGCATTGGGCATACCTCACTTTTTTGAGAACTATTATATAGCGGAAAAAATGAAGTAAGTGGAGCGGCGATCGCACGAGTCCGGGACTTTTGGTAAAATAGCAGATGAAACTCTATTTTATCGGTAAAATTGGATGGTATCAACCCTGCCAAAATCTTTGACACTCCAAGAGTTTCTGAAGTTGCCAGAAACCAAACCAGCCAGCGAGTACATTGACGGTGAAATCATTCAAAAACCGATGCCTCAAGGAGAACACAGTGTCATTCAAGGCGAGTTGACAAGCGCTGCTAATACTGCTCTCAAACCTCAAAAGGTGGCGCGAGCATTTCCCGAACTGCGGTGCATTTTTGGCGGTCGAGCGATCGTTCCAGACGTGACTGTATTCACTTGGGAGCGGATTCCCCGTCAAGAAAATGGTGGTGTGGCAAATGTGTTTGCGATCGCCCCGGATTGGACAATTGAAATCCTCTCCCCCGACCAAAGCCAAACTAAAGTTACTAAAAATATTTTACATTGTCTCAAACACGGAACTCAAATGGGTTGGTTAATCGATCCTCTGGATCGATCGGTTTTTGTATATCGGCCGACTCAATCAACCGAGGTGTTTGACGAACCGGAACATTTATTGCCCGTGCCATCTTTTGCCAGGGAATTGCAACTGACAGTAGGAGAATTATTTGGTTGGCTGTTAGAGTGATATCATGTCCGATCGAGCAACCGGACATGATATCACTACTGACTGCTGACTGCTGACTGCTGACTGCTGACTGCTGACTACCGACCATCGATATATTGGTTTAAAGTATTCCGAATTTGTTTGAGCTGAAATCCCTTAGCAAGTTGGCGCAGCTTCGAGACAAACGGCACTAAATTAGGTTCTAAAGTCTCCAGCTTAGCACTCTCCTCAAAAATTTCTTCAATGTCGCCCATAGCTGCGAGTTTCAAAATTTTTGCTACTGAGTCAGAAGCAGCAGGTAACAGAGAAGAATAAGCAGGAAAATCAGAGGCTGGTGACAAACTGGGAGTTTTGCGCTTTTTGTTTTCCGAAGATTCCCCATAAATCCATTCGAGTCCCAAATGCACGCGCAACTGTTCCAAAAAGTGATTTGCTTCGATCGGTTTGGGAAGAAAAGCATCGTACCCTGCGAAAAGGCTGTCTTGCTGCGTAGACTCGAAAACGCTAGCTGACATAGCCATTAACACGACACCTTTTACTTCCGGCAACTGCCGGAGTTTTCTTGCAGTTTCTAAGCCATCCATTACAGGCATCCGCAAGTCCATTAAAATCACATCCGGTTGAAATTCAACTGTTTTGCAGAGGCATTCTTGCCCGTTGTTCGCCTCTGCAACCTCAAATCCCAAACGCAGCAGCAGCCTGCACAACAAATTGCGATCCAGTTGATTGTCATCCACGATCAGCACTTTCCGCTTGTTGCCGACAAAACCGACAAGCCAGCGTTTTTCCTGCAAAGGAGACACCTCTAAGTACCGTTTAGCTGCTGGCAATTCTAAATCTATCCAAAAAGTGCTGCCTTTTCCCAAAGTGCTGTGGACGCGAATTTCGGTTCCCATTAGTTTCGCTAATTTCTGGCTAATTGAGAGTCCGAGACCTGTACCTTCAACAAATGTATTGCCTCCTACTTGGTGGAAAGGCAAAAATATTTCTTCTAACTTACTTCGATCTATTCCCGTGCCCGTATCCTCGACTTGAAAGCGGATTTTTAAAGCGTGTTTTGCTGCGATCGCATTGTGGGCGAAGCGTATATAATTTTCTTTCAGTTCCGAACTCAAAGTCGAGAACTCATAATTTTCTCCTTGCCCTCGACTCCAGCCCCCTGTGCCGACATAGCCGACTTTGAAAGTCACACCGCCACTGTTAGTAAATTTAACGGCATTGCTGAGTAAATTTATGAGAATTTGGCGCAATCTTTTTGGATCGACACGGACGCAGCTAGGCAGGGGAGAGACTTGTTCGTAATGGAATAAAATTTGTTTTTGAGAGGCCCGCATCTGAAAGAGATCGGCAATGTTTTTGGTAAAATTTAGAAAATTTAACTCTTCCGGGTAGAGTTCCATTTTTCTAGCTTCTATTTTGGAAAGATCTAAAACATCGTTGATTAACATCAGCAGGTGTTGACCGCACTGTTGAATATTGCTGAGACTTTCTTGGTGATCTGAGCTTAAGTCTTTGTCGGTTTTGAGGATTTGAGCGTAACCTAAAACGCCGTTTAAAGGCGTGCGTAGTTCGTGGCTCATATTGGCAAGAAATTCGCTTTTGGCGCGGTTGGCGCTTTCAGCAGCTAATGCAGCTTGTTGGAGGGCAGATTCTGCAAGTTTGCGATCGGCAATTTCGGTTTGTGCTTGTTCAAATAGCGTCGATTGCTGGATCGCGATCGCCAATTGCACGCACAATTGCCGGAGGGATTCTATTTCTGAGGCATCCCAGGGACGGGGGCCGCTGCAATCCTGGGCGATCAGCAGTCCCCAGAGGTGATTTTCTGCGGTTTGTTGGGTCTGGGAAATGCTTTCTCCTGCTTTTAAAATTGGGACTATTAAGTTAGCTTTTACTTCAATTCCTTCGAGAAACTTCATGTGGCATTCCGTCAATTTTTCCCGGTAAATATCTTCCATAGCTCTAATACAGCCTTGCTGATAAATCTCAACAAATTTCTCTCTAAAACAGCCATCAATATTGTGAATATTTAGCAGCGATATTCTATTTTCTGCCACGGATTCCACAACGACAAAGCCGCTCCAATCGGGATTAAAACGGTAAATAACTGTGCGGTCTGTTTGCAAAAAATGCCGCACTTCTTCGACAGCAGTTGTCAAGACTTCTTCTAAATTTAGGGAGGAGCGAATGCGATCGAGCATGGCAACTACTAGCCGTTCTCGCCTTAATTGCTGCTGCAGGGCCATCTCCGCTTGTTTCCGTTCGGTGATGTCGGTAATTACTCCCACTAATCCGATTAAATGACCAGTTTCATCTTTAATGCCGTCGGCGCGAAATAAAGTTGTTACCAGTTCGTGGTTTTTAGTGTTGATTTTAAGTTCGCCTTGCCAAGATTTGCCTTTACGGATCGTTTTAAACATTTTTAGCAGCACTTTAGTTTGGGGGTAAATTGCTGTTAATCCGCCTGCTGTGTTTAGTGCTTCTGCGGTGTAGCCGTACTGTTGAACAAAGGCTTGATTGTGGTAGATCGATCGCCCTGTCAAGTCAGCAATGCCGATCGCGTCGCTAGTGCTTTCCACCGCTTGAGTAACTCGCAGCAAATCTAATTCTGCTTGTTTGCGATCGGTGATATCAGTTATAGTGCCGATATAGCCTTTAATTTCCTGCTTGTCTCCGATTTCTGCAATTGCCTGACCTATCACCCAAATTACACGACCGTCTGGACGCTGAAAGCGGTATTCTGATTTAAAAGGAATTTTCTCAATAATTGCTCGATCCCATTCATTTTTTACCCGCTGCGTATCATCGGGATGTATGGCATTCATCCAGCCAGTTTCTGCTGCTAATTCTGCGGTTAATCCCGTAATTTCGCTCCACCGTTGATTCACATAAAGGCAATTTCCCAACGTGTCGGTGTGGAATATGCAAACTGGCGATGCTTCTGCTAAAGTTTGGTAGCGGCGCTGGCTCGATCGCAGGGCTGATTCTACCTGTTTTCTATTAGTTATATCGCGGACGATAGAAATGATTTCGCCACCCTCAATCATTGTCAGCGACAATTCTTGAGGGAACTTAGTACCGTCCCGGCGCTGACCGATAGCTTCTAGATTGCAGTACCCTTTTTGCAGGAGCATCGGCATTATTTGGAGTTCAAAAAATAAATTTTCTGCTTTGCTGTAAAGCATTTTCCATTTCTTCCCATACAGTTCGCTAGGCTTAGTCAAGCCGTACATTTTGAGATAAGCGTTGTTGGAATAAATACATTCTTTATTATTATTAAAAATGGCGATGCCGTCATAAGCAGCGGCCATTGCTACTGCTTGTCGCTGGAGTTGGGACTCTGCTTGTTTGCGAGAGGTAATGTCGTGACCGACTGAATAGATTAAACCTTCTTCACTAAATGGCGATGATGTCCACAGGAAGCATTTGTAAGAACCATCTTTGCAGAGATAGCGGTTTTCAAAGGAGATACTGGAAGTACCTGCTATTAGTTTTGATTCTTCGGCTGCGGTAGCTTTTCGATCGTCTGGATGAACAAATTCGATCACCGGCTTGGCAAAAAGCTCAGCACTACTGTAGCCTAGAACCGTTGACCAAGCAGGGTTAACTCGTCTAAAATAGCCATCGAAACCTACAATACAAAGCAAGTCTAAGGAGATGGTAAAAAACTGATCGCGCTCTGTTTGAGCGTGCTTTAATTCAGTGATATCCATCACTAAACCGTCCCAGAGAATATCGCCTTCGCTGCCAGATTTGCTTTCATCATTGAGCCTTTCCGGTCTCGCCGCTCCTTGCAGCCACTTAATTTTTCCCGATGGCAAAGTCTGCCGCCACTGCTGCTGCCAAGGTTCCAAGGTAGCGGCTGAAATTGCGATCGATGCTTCTAAATCTAAGAGATCGTCTGCGTGAATTCCGCTGAAAATCAGTTCCGCATTTTGCTCGATTGCTTCGGCTTCTAATTCGTACATTTGGCGGCTGCCTGAAGAGACGTAGGGGAAAGACAATTTTCCAGTTGCTGACATTCGTAATTGATAAATTGTTCCCGGCAGGTTAGCTACCAATTTTTGAAAGCGAGCTTCGCTTTGTTCTAGGGCTTTTTGTTGCTGTCTGTATTCGGTAATATCTCTAATTGTACCGACTATTACTTTACTGCCGTCTGCAATTTTAAAAACGCTTTTTTTTGTAGAAATTATGTGTTCTCTCCCGGCAGAGTCTGTGAATTTTTCTTCTGTTTCCAAGCAGACACCCGTTCTCAATACTTCTTCATCTTTTTTCCAAAAAACAGCAGCTTCGGATTCGGGGAAAAAGTCATAATCTGATTTGCCGATCAGTTCTTGTCGCGATTTACCAACCAACTGACAAAAAGCATCATTTAATATCATCCAGAGGTGTTGCTCGTCTTTGACAAAAATTGGGTCTGGCGTAGCATTTATGGTGTGGTTTAAAAATTCTTCTGACGCTTTGAGTTTGGCTTCGTAGCGGTAGCGATCGCTCACGTCCAACACTACTTCGATAATCCGGTCGATCGACCCGTCCAGGCGGCGGATGCAGCGCAGGGAAACTCGCGTGTGAACTATTTCGCCGTCTTTTCCGATCCACCTTTTGTCTAAGATGCAACCATCGCTCTCACCTGCTAACATTTGAGACAATTGTTTCAAATTGGCATCAAAATCCTCTGGATGAGTCAACTCTATCCAATTCTTTTGCACGAGTTCATAGCGCTCATAGCCCAACAAATTGCACAGCGCATCGTTAACTTCTATCCAGTTGCAATTTTGAGGAACTTCGCTGTCAATAATTGGAGCAAAGATGGCAATTCCGATCAGGGAATTTTCGACCACCGAGCGATATTTTTCTTCACTTTTTCGCAAAGCATCTTGACTGTTCTGGCGTTCTATGGCGTAACGGAGCGATCGAATTAACAGTTCGCCGTCGATTTTTCTTTTTACTAAATAATCCTGTACGCCGACGGAAATCAACCGCAGGGCAAGCTCTTCGTCATTTTGGGAAGTCAAAACTACGATCGGCAGATTTACCCCGTACTCTTGTATCCGAGCCACCGTCTCGATTCCCAGACTATCTGGCAGTGAAAGGTCTAATAAAATTATGTCAAAAGTTTCTTGATTCAATCGCTGCTGCGCTTCGCTAAGGCGCTCTACTTTCGTCAGCACTATACGCTGCGCGCCGCCAATTTCTGACAGCAAATCTTCAATCAGCTCAGCTTCTTGAGGGTTGTCTTCTACTAACAAAACTTTAAAGCAGATAGGAGGCAAAGCTAAGTTAAAAACTGCTTTCATAATATTTATTATCAATAAAATGTTCAATTAAATTGAATTTTGCCTGGTATTTTCATAGCAGTCATTCAGTTGCAAGTAAACCTAGATCGACCGTTTGGTGGGGGCAAGCAAACGCTACAAAAAATGTGTTTAATAATTAAAACTATATCACGCAATAAGTAGACTGTCAATGAAAAATAAATTTTATTCTAACTTGCTATTTATACAATTTAAAAAAGAATATAACTGTAGCCCCTTTCCCAACCCGACAGTCACATATTCCCAATTATTCAATGCTTTAATCTACACTACTAAATAGTATTAACTTCTAGATTGTACCTTTTGGGTTAGGAGTTAAAATTTATAAAATAATAAATTTTACCTACTTGAGAGCTTATACCTTTTGCCAAGACTATGTCTCGATTAAGCGAGAGTAAAGTAAAAAGTTGAACCTCGATCCGGTTCCGATTCCACCCAGATACATCCGCCGTGAAGTTCCACAATTTTTTGACAAATTGCTAAACCAATACCTGTCCCAGAATATTCTCTTTGAGTGTGCAAGCGCTGGAAAATTTGAAAGATGCGTTTTTGATGCTGCAAAGCAATACCAATTCCATTATCTGAGACAGAAATTAACCAGTTTTCCTCCTGTTTGCAAGCGGTAATATGAACCACAGGCGGTGCATCGTGGCGATATTTAATTGCATTGCTGACTAAATTTTGAAATAGCTGTACGAGTTGAGAAATATCCCCCATTACCGCGGGTAATTCGCTGTAGGTGACAACGGCTTTAGTCTCGCGGATCGCCCCTTGCAAGTTCGCGAGTGCTTGCTCGACTGCTTGATTGCAATCTGTCAGTTCAAAAGCTTTCCGACTCCGGCCAACGCGCGAATATTCGAGTAAATCGTCAATTAAATTTTGCATTCTGGTGCAGCCCTGAACGATATTGCCGATAAACTTACTACCTTGGCTGTCGAGTTGGTCTTTGTAGCGTTTTTCTAAAAGTTGAGCGTAACTGGCAATGGTTGCTAAAGGCGCTTGCAAGTCATGGGAAGCCACATAAGCAAATTGTTCTAGTTCTGCATTTGAACGTGCCAATTCTTGGTTAGATTTTAATAGAGCAGATTCAGCGCGCTGGCGGTGGGATATCTCTTGTTGGAGTACCAAATTTTGCTCTTGCAGAGCTTTTTCTACAGCGCGCCGGGTGCTGATTTCTTGTTGCAAAATTTTATTTTTTTCCTGAAGAGTTTGTTCTACTGCTAAGCGACTCGTGATTTCTTCTTGCAGCAGCATATTTTGTTCTTTTAGCTGCTTTTGTAAATTACGTAGGCTGAGGTGACTTTCGATGCGGGCGAGAACTTCTTCAAACTGAAATGGCTTGCTGATATAGTCAACAGCTCCCACAGCAAATGCGTTTACTTTGTCAAATACTTCATCTTTAGCGCTGATAAAAATTACCGGGATTTCGCGAGTTTTTGCTTCTAGTTTCAAGTGCTGACAGACTTCGTAGCCGTTCATTTCCGGCATCATTATGTCGAGCAAAATCAAATCTGGTGGATTAGAATTGCAGGCTCTTAGAGCCATTTTTCCGTTAATCACGCAGCGGGGGGTGTAGCCCCTCTGAGTCAACATCGTAGACAACAGACGCAGGTTTTCTGGTGTATCGTCTACTACTAAAATGTTTCCTAACGGCGTCCCTGGTTGGTGATTGTTCATTAATTATTTCCCAGTTCCTCTTTTCTTCACAAAAAATGTTTGTAGCAATTTTATTTAGGACTTACGGAAAACACCCGGTTTCTAGTAAAAATATTGGGGAAATAAAACGAGGAATCCGGTCAGAAACCGGGTGTTTAGCCGTTTGTGAACAAGCAAGTCCTGTTATTATTCGTTTACCAATCCTCAAATCCCCAGCAGCAGAGTCAAAGCATTATTGTCCCAAGTCAATCCTTTGTCTAAAACGTTAAATCCCGCGACTTTGCACATAGATTCTAAAGCAGTAGCTGTAGGCAGCCACCAGCACGCCGCAAAGTTGTTCATGTCAAAAACGGCTTTCTCAGTTATCCCTATAAGTTGGTTGTTGTTGATGTATGTCCGCCAATAAGCTGTTAAAATAGCTCGTTCTGCGTCGTCCAAAGCGGGAATAAACATTACTCCAGAAGCGGGAATTTCATAGCGTCCCAACTCATTTTCTATCACTTCTTGAGTAATAGCTGAAGTGAAAATTAAATGCTCGCGAGTTATCTGACGCAAAGCAACTAAAATCTGCAACGGATGGGGGTGATGGTACAAAACTCCTGCACAGTGAACTACATCGTAAGGCTCGCCAATGTCTGCAAGCTGAATCTGAGTGATATCTTGATTGATACAGTCATAATTAGCAATATTTAAACTTGTCATGCGATCGTGAAAATCTTGCCACCAGTGCATCGATGCCGGCATGGCATCAATCATTGTCAGAGAAACTGCACCGTATTTGCTAGCTACAGATACTTTTTCGCTGACAGTTCCCCACAAGCCGCCGACTTCTCCAAAAGTCTTGCCTTTGACTACTCGGGCAATGTAGCGATCGCGAATATCCTTAGCCTCTAACTCTAATAATAGAGTAGATTCCCCTGTTTGACGCTGTTTTTCTAAAATATCCTCTAATTTTTGGGATATTTCTGGATCTTTTGGTCTAATTTCTAATGCCATCAAGTACAACATAATGGATTCGTTAAGCCGATCGCTCTCAGCAAACTTTTGGGCGATTTCGCAGTAAAACTCAGGAGGGTGCAGCGGCTGCATTTCGTGGTGATAGTAGCTAGTTGCTACATCTGAATCTACCGGAGTTCTTTTAATTAGAGCCTCACCTAACTTTATGTAAATTCCCGGTAGAGACGGCTCGATTTTAAGCGCACAAAGGTAGGCGGAAACAGCATCGTTCCATGCGTGACTTTCACTCAAAGCATCGCCTAAATTGTAATAAGACCAAGAAATACTGGGATTAAGTTCAATAGCACGTTGGTAAGCGGTAGCTGCCGCTTTCCACTGTTGAGTTTTTAACAGCACTTCTCCTAAATTGTGGTAAGTCCAAGAGAATTCTGGATTGAGTGCGATCGCCCGCCGATAAGCGAGTGTTGCTTCTGCAAATTTTTGAAGTTTAACTAAAGTCAAAGCTAAGTTATAATGAGACCAAAATAAATCTGCATTTAGGGCGATCGCCCGTTCGTATGCCGCCTCAGCTTCTGACCATTTTTCTAGCTGAAAAAGAGCATCTCCTAACTTGTGAAAAGCTGCGAAAAAATTCGGGTCTACTTCAGTAGCGCGCTGGTAAGCTGCGGCGGATTCAGACCATTTTTCTAATCGATCGCAAGCTGCACCGATGCTGTAGTAAGACCAAGAATAATCCGGATTAATTTCAACAGCCGTGCGGTAAGCGATCGCAGCTTCTTGCCATTTTTCTAAATTGAGCAGCACGCTGCCTAAGTTGTAGTATGACAAAAAAGAATTGGGATTTAAATCAATACTTTTTCGGTAGGCAGCCTCTGCTTCGCGCCAGAGTTCCTTAGCTTGCAAAACATTGCCTAATTTGTAATGAAACTCCGAAATCTCCGGCTGGAGTTGAATAGCTTTGCGGTAGTTAACAATAGCTTCGTCCCACTGCTTTAGCTCGCTAGCCGCTTCGGCTATTTTGCAATAAGCTTCGCAAAAGCTCGGGTTTAAATAAATCGTGCGGTGGTAACAAACTAGCGCTTTTTCTGGCTTGTTTTGGGCAAGCAAAGTATTACCTAAATCTAGATATTCTTCTGCTATTTCTATCGGTTCCACGATCAGTGCTTGATACCAAAAGTCTGCTGCTTCTTCAGCTTTACCGACTTGGGTAAATATCCGGCTCAAATTACGGTAAAATCCTGCAAAGTTTGGTTGCAGGGAGATGGCTTTTTGGTAACAGGCGATCGCCTCTTGCCACTGTTCCAAAGTAGCGCAGAGAGTGCCGAGGTTGGCAAAAGCTTCGGCAAAATCCGGTTGGTGGGCGATCGCAACTTTATACCAATACCTTGCGTCTTCTAGTTTACCCTGAGCTTGCAGCGCCTTCCCCAAGGTCTTGCAAGTCTTGGCCGAATTGGGGTGCGATGCCAAAACTTGCTGGCAAAGTGCGATCGCCTCATCCAAATTCCCTAAAGCCAAATAGACTTCTGCCTGTTGTTGAAAATCTACCGCTGCTGTTTCTGAATTCACTTCCTGCGTTCCTGTTGAGTCATAATTCTATGTATTATTGTATGGTACAACTTGTCAAAATTCAAGTAAATACATCGACCGATGGGCCAATAAATAGCGCTAAATGTCAGCGACATTAATATAAACTAGATCATCATAGGTTAACAGCGAGCTAAATAATGTCAACAGCTACTCAAACACCGCAAGTAAGCGTAATTATACCTGTATATAATGGCGATCGCTACATCGTACAAGCCGTGGAGAGCGCGCTGTCCCAAACTTTTACTGATTTGGAGATTATTGTTGTAGATGACGGTTCTAGCGATCGCACCCATCAAGTATTGCAGCCTTATCTTGACAGAATTCGCTATGTTTATCAGGAAAATCAAGGCGCAGCAATAGCTCGGAATCGTGCTTGCCAGCTAGCCAAAGGCGAGTTTTTAGCTTTTCTAGATGCCGATGACTATTTCCTCCCAGAAAAGCTAGAGAAACAGGTAGCTTGCTTTGACGCTGACCCCACATTAGATATGGTGCAAACAGGTTGGTTCATGGTAGATGAAAAAGGGCAAAAAATTTCTGCGGTCAAGCCTTGGCAGCAAGCGCCTCAATTAAATTTAGAAAGCTTTATTCTCTATAAATGCGTGCGACCGAGTGCGATGCTGCTGCGGCGTAAGTGGTGGGAAAAATTGGGCGGTTTTGATTCTCAGTTTCCACTAGCAGAAGATTTAGACTTTGCCTTGCGTTTAGCTTTCAAGGGGTGCAAAGCAGTTTGGTTAGAAGAGACACTTACCTGTTATCGCCAGCACAATTCTAATCTCATGTCAAGCGGTTTTCGCGTAATGAAGAATATAGAAATTGTGATGAAAAAATTCTTCGATCGACCCGATTTGCCTCAGTCAATCCGGCAGTTAAAAAACCAGGAACGCTATCAATGCTTAAAGTGGCTGGCATGGCGGATGTATCGCGACGGTCATCTAGCAGAGATGGCCCAGTGTTTAGAAAAATCATTGCACTATACGCCTTTTTCGCCCACGAAAACAGTCTTGAATTGGCTGGAAAGTTTTCAGATGGCTTCTGAAGAATATGGTGAAAACTTTGACGCTTATTCGCTGAGTAAGTTAGCCCAATGGCAAGAGATAATTTTGATGGTGATGACTAATCCACCCCAATCTCAACAGAGTTCTATTCCCACACCTGCCCAAGCGCGTGAAGCGACGCTATCCCGTAGGGAATCCCACATTATACTCTACAACACGGACGATCCGGGCGTGGGAGGATTGGCGCAGTACAATCATGCCATTCTCTGTAAGTTAGCCCTATTAGGCTATCGAGTCACCTGCGTGCAAGCCAAACATTCTAGCCCCTTGGTCGATCGAGAACGAGAGTTAGGTATAGAACACTTGTGGCTGGATTTTAGCGGGCATAAAGATTTACAGCGGGTGTTAAGAAATACTCAGGATGCACGAGAGCTTTTTGCTAGCAATCAACCGGATCTGATTATTTTTAGCGATGGTTGGCCATTTTCCAATTTTGCAGCTAAACAAGTAGTTATTCAAATGGGAATACCATACATGATGGTAATCGGGTTAGTCATGCCAGAACACGCAACTTTTGCCTGCGGGGATGTAGTGCCTTATGCAGAAGGAGCGCTTTATCACTGCCTGCAAGCTAGAGCCTTGATTGTTGGCGCTTACGAACATTTGAATTTATTGTGCCAAAATTTCAAGTTGCCAAAAGAGCGAGGACAAGTGATTTACTTGGGGCGTTCTCCTGAATATTTTGCACCTCCTAATGCTGCGAATCGTCAACGCCTGCGACAAGAAATAGGAATTCCTGAAGATGCGATCGTCTGTTTCACATCTGCTCGATTGGCATCGATTAAAGGACACCGATATCAGATCGAAGCAATCGAGCAGTTGCAGCAGTCTCCTGTGTGGTCTAAACTGTATTTTGTCTGGGCAGGAACTGGTGAGGGAAGCGCTGACAATGTAGAAATAGAATTGAGGGAAACTATTGAAAAGTTAGGGGTGAGCGATCGCGTGAAGGCGATCGGACAGCGCTGGGATATCCTAGATTGGCTGGATGCTAGCGACATATTCATTTTGACTTCTCTAGCAGATGCAGCGCCTTCTCTAGCAGTCATGGAAGCGATGGCTAAGGGATTGCCGGTAGTTGCAACGGCTGTGGGCGGCATTCCTGAAGGGCTTGGCGATACTGGGAAATTGTTGCCAGATCCGAATACCGATCCAGAGGGAACCGCGAGGGAATTGGCGAAAACTGTAGAAGCTTGGGCGATGAATCCAGAATTACGGCATCACATCGGTCAAGCTTGCAAGCAGCGGGCCGAGAAAGTGTTTAAAGAGGAACGGATGTTGGCAGAGTCGATTGAGGCGATCGAAAAAGCTTTAGTTTGCGATCGCCAAACAGATCCATTTGTTACTAAAAAAGAGGTGCAGAGGTCAATGGCGAAAATAGACAGCCGGGTGCATTACAGCTCTTTAGTATGGAATGCTTGGCAGGCTTACTGTCAAGAAGACCTAAGCGGAATGCAGAAGTGGCTTCAAGAATCTTTGCAGTGCACACCTTTTTTGACTACAGAAACGCTATTAAACTGGGTAGAATATTTTGGCAATTTTTCGTCAGCAAAAGGGCATAAATTAGATACATATTCTTTAATTAATTCACCAGAATGGCAACAATTAGTCGAGCAAGTGCAGGGCATTGACTCTGTATTTTATGCCCGCTAAAATACAAAATTGACCTTTCAAACTATGATTTGTGTCAGCAGTATAATTGCATCTTCCTTCTTCCTGACCGAAAGCATCCAGGATACCCGCCACGCGATCGATCGGTCCAGAAATCAAAAACCAGTATCCGAGAAACTTGCCCCCCCAAATTTATCCGTGGGGTCAATGATTCAATCTAAAATCTAAAATCTAAAATCTAAAATCGATTGACCTCCGTTACATCCGTTTCAGAATCCTTCCCCGAACCCTTCCTTATCACCGATAAAACTCATGTCAATGGCAAATCCGACACCGCGAGTAAGTGTAATTATTCCCGCATATAATGGATCTCGCTACATCGCGCAAGCGGTAGAAAGCATCATCAGCCAAACCTATAAAAACTGGGAAATTATCGTCGTAGACGACGGATCAACCGACGACACCCGCCAAGCATTGCAGCCTTATTGTGACAAAATTCGCTATGTTTATCAGGAAAACCAAGGAGTAGCTGCAGCCCGCAACCGAGGAATTAAGGAATCCCGAGGTGAATTAATTGCTTTTTTAGATCAAGATGACTTTTTCTTGTCCGATAAGTTAGCTGGACAAGTTGCGTTATTTGACGCTCAGCCATCACTAGGAATTGTTAATAGTGGCTGGCGGATGGTTAAAGAGCAAGGCGAAAGTATTTTCGATGTCACACCCTGGGAATACTTACCTCAGCTAGACTTAAAAACCTGGATTGTTTATCTGCCCCTACTTCCCAGCGCCATGATGTTTTCGCGGCAGTGGCTGGAACGAGTCGGTGGCTTTGATTCTCAGTATGATTCAGTAGATGATGCCGACTTAATCTTGCGTTTAGCACTATCTGGCTGCGAAGCTGCTTGGTTGCCTCAAGTGACAGTATGCTACCGCCAGCACGGGCAAAATGTGTCCATCAAGAGAGCGCTAAAACAGGCCAACCTTTGTATTAAATTAAAGCAAAATTTCTTCAGTAGAGCCGACTTGCCAGAGGAGATCCGTCAATTAGAAAAGCAGGCTTTTTATGAAGCTCTGACATGGATGGCGTGGCAACTTTACTACAGCGGCTATCCGGCAGAAATGACTGACTATCTGCAAAAATCTTTAGATTATACCCCGTACTCCCTGACAGCAACTATAGCAGATTGGGTAAAGCGCATCACTGAAATTGCTAAGACCTACGGCTGCAATATCGATGCCATTTCTCTCAGAGAATTACCAGAATGGAAACAGTTAATGGCTAGTATTATTACTCCCAAAAAAGTTCGCGTCAGTGTCATCATCCCGGCTTACAACTGCGATCGCTACATTGTCAGAGCCGTAGAGAGTGTTCTGGGCCAGACTTATCAAAACTGGGAAATTATCGTCGTAGACGACGGCTCAAATGACAACACTCGCCAAGTTTTATCACCTTACCTCGATTTAATTCAATACATCTATCAAGATAACCAAGGAACAGGAATTGCTCGAAATCGTGCTTGTAAGTTAGCGAAAGGGGAATTTTTAGCTTTTCTAGATGCTGACGACTTCTTCTTACCTGAAAAACTAGAAAAACAACTAGCTTGCTTTGACGCTGACCCCACATTAGATATGGTGCAAACAGGTTGGGTGATTGTTGACAAAAACGAGAAAGGCATCTATGGAGTTAAGCCTTGGGAAGAAGCACCAAAATTAGATTTAGAAGCCTTTGTTTTCTACAAATCAGTGCGCCCCAGCGCCATGATGCTGCGGCGAGAGTGGTGGGAACGCTTGGGGGGTTTCGATCATCGCTTGCCGCCAACCGAAGATTTAGATTTTGTGCTACGTTTAGGTTTAAAAGGCTGCAAGTCAGTTTGGTTAAAAGAGATATTAACCTGCTATCGTCAGCACGACAGCAATATCATGTCTAACGGCTCCAAATTAATGAAAAATACCGAAATTTTGATGGAGCAATTTTTTGCTCGGCCAGACTTACCTCAGCACATCCGCGACTTGAAACGCGCGGAACGTTACAAGTGTTTCGTATGGATAGCATGGCGGATGTACCGCGACGGATATTTGCCAGAAATGGTCGAATGTCTGGAAAAATCTCTGTATTACACTAATCTGACAGGCACTGAAACTGTTTTTAATTGGCTGGAAACTTTTAAGGGGGTTTCAGAACAGTACGGCTACAACTTTGATGCCTATGCCTTAACCAATTTACAGGAATGGCAAGACATAGTGGCGATCGCTGCTAACAACCCTTATCAGTTTCAATCGGCTCCCTGTTCGACTTCTCGGCCGCCAACAAAGCACGTACTCCTGTACACAGAAGACTCCGGAGTAGGCGGTTTGGCTCAGTTCAACCACTCGCTGATGTGTAAATTAGCGGAGGATGGCTACCGAGTAACCAGCGTTCAAAGTCAAGCTTCTAACCCTTTAATTACCGAACAAAAACAGCTAGGTATAGAACATATTTGGCTAGAGTTCGATACGATGAAAGAGTTTTTGCGAATAGCTTACAATTTGGATGATGCTCAAAAGATTTACGCCCAGGCTCGACCGGATTTAATTATATTTAGTGACGGCTGGCCGATGGCTAACTTTGCAGCTAAACAAGTTGCGATCGAGCAAAATATACCGTACATAATCAGTCTGGGTTATATCAATCGCAATTATGAAACCTTCGATCGCGGCGATCGAATTCCCTATTTCGATGCAGTTGCCTACCAGTACATGGTAGCCAAAGCAGCAGTAGCAGTTTCCCACGAGAATTTAAACTTGTTCCGAAGTCTATTTAAAGCCCGTCTAGAACGGGGAAAAGTAATCTATTATGGCAGACAAAATAGTTATTTTGAGCCGCCGAATCTTTCCACTCGCCAACGCCTGCGTCAAGAACAAGGAATCCCCGAAAATGCTGTCGTTTGTTTTACGGCGGCGAGATTGACTCCAATTAAAGGATATCAGTATCAATTGCAGGCGATCGCCCAATTAAAGAATCGTCCAATCTGGCCCCAAATTTACTTTGTTTGGGCCGGGCCTGGGTCTACTACTCACGACAATATGGAACCTGAATTAAGAGCAACTGCGAGCAAATTGGGAGTAGAAGAACAGGTTAAATTCTTAGGACAGCGCTGGGATATTGCCGATTGGCTCGACGCCAGCGATATCTTTATTTTATCTTCCCAAGCAGAAGGAATGCCGCTAGCAATTATGGAAGCAATGGCGAAAGGATTGCCCGTAATTGCCACAGCAGTCAGCGGGATTCCTGAAGAATTGGGAGATACGGGAAAGTTGCTCCCCGATCCTACAATCGACCCAGAAGGAACAGTAAAAGAGTTGGTACAAACGGTGGAAATATGGGCGGAAAATCCGGAAGCGCGCCGACTTGCAGGACAAGCGTGCAAAGCGCGAGCGCAAGAACTATTCAAAGAAGAACGGATGCTTCGTGAATATGGAGAAATAATTGAACAGGCATTTGTAAGTGACGGTGAGAGCGACAGTTTCTCTATTAGTCCGAAACTAAAAAAGCAGGTACAGCAAGCGGATAGCCTGGTGAAATACTATTATTTAGTGTGGAAAGCTTGGGAGGCTTACAATAACGGAGATATGTCCGAGATGGCGAGTAATTTGCAATCTGCTTGGGCATGCACGCCTTACTTTACCACAGAAACTATCTTTGATTGGGTGAAAAATTTTGGTATTTTTGCAGCAGAAAAAGGAGTGCCGTTCGATACCAACGAGCTGATTAACTCCCGCTCGTGGCAACAAGTGATAGAATCCATACAGGGTTTTGAAGTGTTTTCATCCGTTCGTTAAAACTCAGTTCTTGCAGCATTTTTATGAACGGGCAAAATGCCCATTCCACAAAACATCAACCAAAGAAAAGATATGCGATTTACATTCAAGTTCCCACGTATTAATAAACTACTGCCAATTTGTTTAGCTATTGTCACTCTCCTGTTAATCACATATTTGGGACAGCAACCAACTGTTGCCCAACTTCGATCGAACGTTACAGTTGATTTTGGACAGCCAGCCACCGGTACAATTTCCATGAGCGGCATCCTGCACGGAATCGACACTGCAAAACCGCCGGATAGCTCTATCAAACCCTTGCAGCCCAAACTTTGGCGGGCGGGGAGACTCGATATTTACGATCGAGTAATCGCCAGCGGAGCCGAGTTTCAGTTAGTAGTCAGCGACTTGTGGGGCTACGGTAGCAATCCCAATGGCTGGCCCTATCAAAACTACCCCGCGTGGGAAGCATTCATCCGACAGTTAGCCCAGCAAAATAAAGGCAAGAAAATTATTTGGGATGTATGGAATGAACCCGATTGGAAAGATCCATTTTGGAAGGGAACCAGAGAACAATTCTTTGAAACTTACAAAAGAGCTTACAAAATATTGCGGGAAGAATTGGGACCGTCAGCCATGATTGGCGGGCCGAGCCTCGGCCGCTACAGCAAAGAATATCTCGCCGCTTTTTTGGATTACTGCAAGGCTAACAAACTGGAAGTAAACTTCCTCTCATGGCACGAACTTAACGACACGATGATTTTATTTGTTGACGATCACGTAATTGAGGCTAAACGCAATTTTCAGCAAAGTCCTTCTTACAAGGAACTGAAATTGCAAAAAATTTACGTCAACGAAATTGTCGGGAACTTAGCGCAGTACCAGCCGGGGGAAATCTTAGGTTATTTGTATAACTTAGAGTATGCAAAAGCTGACGGAGCTTGCAGAGCTTGTTGGGAGAGTAAAGGGCCAAATAAAGTTAGCAATTGCTTCAACAATACGCTGAGCGGGATGGTAACACCTAATACTTTTGAGCCGAGAGCAGCTTGGTGGACTTACAAAGCTTATGCTGACGGAGTTAATTCGCGGGTGCGGAGTTGGTCAAATAACAATCGGCTTGTCGCTTTAGCCAGCAAGTCAAATCCTGAAGGTAAAGCACAGATACTTTTAGGTTATTTCGATCCCAATTTTTCCTCAGCAACAACGGTAACATTAAGCCTCGGCAATTTGGAGCAGCTAGGTATTCAAAGGGGTCAGAAAATAAGTATAAAGTTAGAAAAGATTCCCAACACTCAAGAAGGGGCCGTGCCACAGCTTGTCACAGTTAAAGAAGAAAACTTTTCGGTGGGTAGCGGCAGCTTGGCTTATGTTATCCCTAATTTCAACGTTCACGAAGGCTACTTGTTGACGGTTAGCAAGTGAGCTTGATGTGAAGAGAAATCGCCGGGTGGGGGCGGGTTTATTTAACATATCTTTAGTTTTTGAGGCTAGTGGTGAACCCGCCCCTACAAAATCCGGGTAAAAGTAGGGGCGGGTTTCACTAGCAATAATGGACGATCGCCGACAATCTATTAAAATTCGGAGTCAGCGATGCAGTTAGCTTAGCGTTTCCTTAGCAATGTCACGATTGCTGTGACTAACTCATGGGATTCGACAGGTTTTGCCAGATGACGTTGAAACCCAGCAGCAAGAGCTTGCTTCTGATTAAAGTCTCCAGCATAAGCAGTCAGGGCGATCGCCGGAATTTGCCCGCCCTGCTCGGGTGGTAGAGCTCTCACTTGCCGCACTAGCATATAGCCATCCATATCTGGCATTCCGATGTCGCTCAGGAGGATATCGAAGGGTGCGGTTGAGAGCAATTGCAGTGCTTCGATCGCAGACCCAACAGCAGTCACTTCGCCGCCCGCTTGTTCGGCTACAAACGTCACAAACTCGCGCGAATCGAGTTCGTCATCCACAACCAACACGCGCACAGAGGCCAGATGAAGAGCGTTCGATCGAGCTTCAACCCGGCCGCCAACTTCTTCAACCGGATTCGCGGTACGCAAGAGGGGAAGTTCAACGGTGAAGGTAGTCCCCTGTCCTTCACCCCTACTCTGGACCCAAATTCTGCCGCCGTGCATCTCGACAACTTGCCGCGCGATCGCCAGCCCCAATCCCAAACCCCCAAATTTACGAGTTGTGGCTCCATCCTCTTGCCGAAAATGCTCAAACACATAAGGCAGAAACTCAGGATGGATGCCTTTTCCAGTATCGGTGACCAGAATGTGGACATGACTTCTTGTTTGGATTAACCTAACAGTAATTTCCCCGCCTTGAGGGGTGAATTTCACTGCATTAGATAAAAGATTCCAGATTACTTGCTGCAAACGCCTGGAATCGCCAATAACCATTCCGATGCCGGGTGAAAAGGTTGTTTTAATTTGCAGTGACTTGGCTTCGGCGGCTAGTCGAACGGTTTCCAAGGCGGCTGAGATCACCATATTCAAATCAACGGACATTGCATTCAAACTCAGTTTGCCGCTCAGAATGCGGGAGATGTCGAGCAGGTCATCAATCAGTTGTAACTGGAGTTGGGCGTTGCGTTCGATCGAGGCAAGGGCGCTAGCCGTTTTTGCAGGCCCGAGTTTGTTTTCCTGCAACAGCTTCGACCAGCCGAGAATAGGGTTGAGGGGCGTTCGCAACTCATGGGACAACACTGCCAAAAACTCATCTTTGATTCGGTTGGCGGTTTCGGCGGCTTCTCGTGCGGTTTGTTCGCGTTGCAGGAGTTGTTCGCGTTCAGCTTCGTGCGAAACGCGATCGCTAATATCTTTGAACACGACGGCAACTTTTCGGGCTTCTGGCTGCCCGGTGCGACAAGCATAAACGTCAAACCAACGGTTCATCGCTTCGGAGCCATTTTCAAAGCGAACGGATTTACCCGTCAGGGCGACTTGTCCGTAAATCTTCATCCAGTGGTCTTCAAGATTTGGAAGTAACTGACGCGCCGTTTTACCAACTGCTTGTCGAAGTCCTGTTTGTTGCTCGAAGACGGGATTGATTTCCAAAAAGCGGTAGTCGATCGGCGTGTCATTGGCATCAAACAGCACTTCAATGACGCAAAAGCCCTCATCGATCGACTCAAACAGCGTGCGGTAGCGTTCCTCCGATTGGCGCAGGGCTGCTTCCGATTGAATTCGAGCGGTCACATTGCTGAAATAAACGGTGATTCCATGTGCGGCAGGGTAGGTGCGGACTTCGTACCAACGATCGTGGTCGGGATAAAACCCCGTCACTGACCCAGCTACGCGATCGCGCATGGCGCTCCAATAAATCGGCTCAAACTCGCTGCCAACGAGTCCTGAGTCTTCTTCCCATAAATTTTTGCCAATCAAATCACCCGGAATGCGATCGAGCAGTGTATAGGCGGATTGATTGACGTAGGTAAACCGCCAGTTTTCATCCACGGCAAAGAATGCTTCAGCAATGCTCTCCAGAACATTCCGGCTCTGATCCTCGCTTTCGCGCAAGGCTTGTTGGACCTGTTGGCGCTCCTGTTCGACGCGGACGCGATCGGTGATGTCAACGGCAGCGCCGTAAATCACTTGTTCTTCTGGGTACGGCCGGGCATTCCAGAGAAACCAGCGATAGGAACCGTCTCTGTGCCGGTAACGGTTTTCAAACGTAAAGGTTTCGTTACCCGAGAACAGACTGTGGGTTTCTGCAATGGAGGCGCTGAGGTCTTCTGGGTGGACAAACTCAGTCCAGGGGCGGGATGTCATTTCGTCCGGCGTCCAGCCGAGGGTTCGTTCAAAGGTTGGGCTGACCCAGCGGAAATACCCGTTGATGCCCGCAATCACTTGCAAATCCGAGCCGACGGCAAGAAACCGTTCCCGTTCCTGCTCAATTTTTTTGCGATCGTTGATATCCCGGAAGAAAAGAGACAGCCCAGTGGGTGAAGGATAAACGCGAACCTCAAGCCACAAATCAAACGGAGCATAATATTCCTCAAAGTCCACCGCAACCTGCTCGCTGAGCGATCGGCGATACTGGAATTCAAACTGAGTGCCGATCGTGCCTGGGAATGCTTCCCACATCGTTTTGCCCAGCATTGCTTCTAGGGGAGTTCGGGACACTCGCTGTGCGGCTTGGTTGGCGTAGGTAAAGCGAAAGTCGAGATCCATTGCCATAAACGCATCGGTTATGCGCCCCAGAATGGTTCGCTCTCGCACTGTTGCTTCCTGCCGCAGCCGGGAGAGCTTCAAACTTGCTTCTACCCTTGCCAGCAGTTCGCGCGCCGAGAACGGTTTAATCAGATAGTCGTCTGCTCCGGCTGCGAGTCCTTCAATGCGGGATTCTTCGCCCGCCCGGGCTGATAATAGAATGATGGGAATGTCTTGGGTTGCGGGATTAGAGCGCAGCGATCGCAACAACTCGAACCCATCCATTCCCGGCATCATCACATCTGTCAATACCAAATCGGGTGGATTCTTCTCAATGGCAGTCAATGCGGCAGGGCCATCGGCGACGGTTTGAACAATATAAGAACCGCTCAGGAGTCGCCGAATATAATCGCGCATATCAGCGTTATCATCTGCCAATAAGATATCGGGCATCGGGCATTGGGCATCGGGCATCGGGCATTGGGCATCGGGCATCGGGCATCGGGCATCGGGCATCGGGCATTGGGCATCGGGCATTGGGCATTGGGCATCGGGCATGGGGCATCGGGCATTGGTAGCTTCTTCCGACTTCCATTTCTCTTCTGGCAACCAGCGTTGAGCTTCTTCGATATATGGCATCGCGCCTAACGCCGTTGATGTTAAAGTGCGACTGGCGCCAATGCGCTCCGGCTGCAGATGAGCTGTTCCGGCGGGAATCGTCACCGTAAAGCAACTTCCCTGCCCAAAAGTGCTGCTGACACCGATCGCTCCCCCATGTATTTTGACGAGTTCTTGCACCAGCGACAGCCCAATGCCGGAGCCTTCAAAACTCCGCCCTTGAGAATTTTTGATTCGATGAAATCGCTCAAATAAATGCGGTAGTTCTGCGGAGGGAATACCGACTCCTGTATCTGAAACCGTTAATTTAACACAATTTTCTAGGCACTGCAATCGAACAGTAATTGTTCCTGCTAAGGTAAACTTAAAAGCATTTGATAATAGATTGAGAACTATTTTTTCCCACATTTCGCGATCGACATAAATCGCTGCAGGCAAGGGTGGACAGTCAACAATCAGCGACATTCCTGCGCGTTCTATCAGCGATCGAAACGTGCTGGCAAGTTCCGCCGTATAGGTTGCCAAATCTACAGGTTCATAAGATGCTTGGACTCGACCTGCTTCGATGCGCGAGAAATCGAGCAAGCTATTGACGAGTTTGAGCAGCCGGATTCCGTTACGCTGCACCAACTGTAATTGTTCGCGTTCTTGAGGTGGAATTGTTCCATCCAGGTTGGCGATCGTTTCTTCCAACGGCGACAGCATTAAGGTCAGCGGCGTGCGGAATTCGTGCGAAACATTGCTAAAAAACGCGGTTTTGGCGCGGTCTAACTCAGCTAATGCTTCGGCGCGTTTGCGTTCTGCTTCGTAAGCTCGGGCATTGGCGATCGCTGTTGTCACCTGCCCTGCCATCAAGTCAAAAAAACCTTTGTAATCATCATCAAATATTCTCAGCGGACTCACTCCAGCAATCAGGAACCCGAAGGTTTCTCCCGATCGACCTAGCGGTAGAACTACCGCTTGATGAGGAGATTGGGACCACGCGCCGCCCGGTAAAAGTCCAAATTGCGCCTCCAAATCTTCAATGATTCTGCTTTCGCCGGTCTCCATGACTTGCTTCAATTGCCACTGGCACTTTTGGGCGGATGCAAGCTCGATCGCCTCACAAGAGGCAAGCGTTCCGGCTGCTAACCTGGTTGTAGCGGCGAGTCGTGCGATCTCGCTTTCGCCATCGAGTAGATAAAACAGCGCAAACGGGATGTCATAGGCGTTATTGGTCAATACGGTGGCGGAAATCTCGCAAGCTGCTGCTTGCGTCTTGGCAGTGACTGTTTCTGCTGCTAATTCGCGCAGCGTTGCCAAGCGCCGATCGCTCAACACGCGCTGAGTGTCCTCGCTACAGGCGCAGAAAACGCCCCCCACCGGGCCATCATCGTTCGCCACCGGACTGTAGGAAAAGGTAAAGTAGGTTTCCTCTGTATACCCGTTGCGTTCCATTACCAGAAGCAATTCTTGATTCCACGTCGATTGTCCCTGGTTCAAAACCGCTTCTGCTTGCGGCCTTAGCGTGTCCCAGATTTCAGCCCATACCCGTGAGGCAGGCTGACCTAGTGCTTGCGGATGTCGGTTGCCGAGGATAGGAATGTAAGCATCGTTATAAAACTTGGTCATCTCCTGTCCCCACCAGACGAACATGGGGTAGCGAGACCCTAAGACGATCCGAATGGCGGTTTTCAAGCTTTGAGGCCAGGTTTCGACAGCCCCCAAGGCCGATCGCGACCAATCGCGCGATCGCATCAGCATCGCCATCTCGCTATTGCCTGCAAAAATCTGTTCGACGAGTTGATACTGCTGGATCATGGGCTTGTCTTTCCCTTTGGCCGACACAAACGGGCAACTATCTTCACTATCTCTGCTGACCGGGCGGGTTTAGCTAGGTGACGCAGAAACCCAGCGGGGATGGCCTGTTGCTGGTCAACTTCTCCAGCATAGGGTGCCAGAGCGAGCGCTGCAATCTGTCCGCCGGGCGATCGTCTAGGATGTCGAATTTTACCCATGAGACATAGCCGTCCATCTTTGGGATTTCGATATCCGATCAATTGGGCCACAGCCGGAACGATCGAGCTTGAGTTTTTTTAGCCATCAATGACAACAAGAGATCGCTATTAATCAAAGAAGGTTGTTTGAGAATAGCAAGGCAGCGCTAAAATAACATTTTTTCCATTAGTGGCCTGTGGATGTGAGACTGTTCGACCCAACATATCGCCAGCGGTTGGTGATGGGTACTTCTGCTAATCTTCATCTTTCTTTGTAAAACTTACTTGCAAAATTTTTTACAGGGTGCTAATGTAAGAAGGTTTGAGACATTATAAGTTAGAGGTAAAACCCCGAAGAATGAAACAATTGGGAACCCATCTGGTCGCTGATGCTTGGCAGTCTCCTGGAGACCTGCTCAACGATCCTGAACGTATCCGCCGCGCTATACTAGATGCGATCGAAGCCGGAGGAGCTACTCTGATCGATTTGTGCGTACACCAGTTTAGTCCTCACGGAGTGACAGCTACTGCTACTTTGGCAGAGTCTCATATAGCAATCCATACTTGGCCTGAACACGGTTATTTTGCTGCAGACTTATTTTTCTGCGGAGCCGGCGACCCTCACCGAGCCATGAAGGTGCTACAGACAGCTTTGGAAGCTAAACAGGTAAAACTCACTGAGTTCACGCGCGGTTTCGAGCCAGGGGTGGGAATCGTAGGTTCTGCTTGTGAAGAGCAGTATGCCCCTCGTTCAGTAGAAACGATTGCCGCCAGAGGATGATGGCCAATTAGCGTAACTTTGAACAATTTATGCTAGGTTTTGTTTAAAATCCCACGGCTCAACCCGTGGGATTCTTGTGGGAATTTACTTTTTCATTAATAAAGGGCGGACAACTAAATAACCCGCGCCGAAAGCTGCAATCACAATCAGAAAAATCGCGATGGCCAACCACAATCCGCTTAAGTCTGAGGTTTTTTTGATTTGAGGTCGCACGCGGTAAGGAGTTTCCGGTACCTCTGTAAATAATTTTTCGGGAAGTGGCTGCGGCATCGAGGTGGCTGTTGCTTCCGGTTCCGGTAGTGGGAAGGGGAAAGCCACTGTCTGAGGTGGTTGAGGTACGGCAGAGTTAGCCTGCGAGGTTACAGGTGGTGGGGGCGGAGGTTGAACGCTGAAATTGAATTTGTTGACTGACGGCATTTGAGGCATCCCTGTCTGGGTGACGCTCTGAGCTGAGTTGACTACTTGCTGTAACTGTTGGGATACTTGAACTACTGTTTCTACTTCTCGCCGCAGTTGTTGATTTTGTTGGACTAATTGCTGATTGTGGGTTTTGAGGGAATCCACCATCGCTTGGGCTGCTTGGAGCTCTGCCGTGACTTCTCGATAGAGAGAAATTGGTACCGATGGAGAGTAACTATTTGAGTTTTCAGGGGAAGTATTGTCAGATAAGGTAGTATTTTGCATAATTGTAGATGGCGAGAGTGAGCTTGTTTTAGTTTAGCCTGAGAGTATTTGCAATTAGATCGATCGCAACACAATTCGTCAAGATATTTGTTACAGATATTGAAGGTAAATTTAATTTAATGTTACAAGTTTTGAGTCAATCGCTATGAACAACTACGCACCGGAACAAACTATGTCGCAAAAGTCAAGCACCGAGGAAATGAAATACGGCGAACGCCAGATTTTGGAAGGGGAGTTAATTACTTTCCCGAATCCGCGAGTCGGGCGGCGCTACTCGATTAACATTACGTTGCCGGAGTTTACTTGCAAGTGTCCCTTTTCTGGCTATCCCGATTTTGCGACAATTCACGTTACTTACGTGCCAGACGAGCGGGTGGTAGAGTTAAAGGCGCTGAAACTGTACGTTAACAGTTATCGCGATCGCTACATTTCTCACGAAGAATCGATCAATCAAATTTTAGACGATTTTGTGGCGGCTTGCGCGCCGCTGGAAGCGACGATCAAGGGCGATTTTTCCCCACGGGGCAACGTCCACACCGTGATTGAGGTGTCGCACCAGAAGTAGGTGCAGTCCCTGTGAGTGTCCGCCCGCTTGAAATGCTTTAGCGGGTAGGTATCTCATCGGAGAGAGATTCTAATGACATAAATTGTTTGACATTTAATATTTCAATCAACACCAGTTCTCCGCTGCTAGAATAGTGCAGAATCATGTTCCCTTCATCTTCGGCATAAGCGATCGGGCAATCGGAAATTTCGATCGGCATCGCATCTACATCAGGGCTATATCTAATCTTTTTCATATCTTGACCTCTTACCAGGATAAACTGTAGGGTGCGTCGCCACCTGCCAATCCTAAAAAAGAGCGACAATCTCAAAGCGACGCACCTTACCTGAAGCGTGAGCGTAAACAAACCTAACACTCATGATTGTTGCTTTCTGGAGGCGAGAATTGGTGTAAGGCGGGCATTGCCCACCCTACGGTTAATTTTGATTCGCTAGAGAAGTCGGCGCTATTTCGCTCTTTTCTTCCTCTTTTTTCGATTCGGCCAACTTGTCCAGAATCTCCACAACTTCTCTTTCAAAAGTCACCTGAGCGCGATTAGTGCGCCCGCCGACGTATAGTTTGCCGTTTTTTTCCACAGCCCAAATCTGCGAGTGAGACAGATAGCTCATCAGCACGCTAAGCATCAGCAACCCGAAGCCAGTATAAACGATGGGAATGCCCGGATCGGCTTTAATTTGCAATCCCGTACTGCCTACAACTTCGTCAATTGCCAGCATCACTCCGTTAACTTCTACCGCCGTGCCGGCGCGAACTGTAGTTAACAATTTGCCATCCGTACCGTACACTAACATCGTTCCTTGCAAGTCTTTTGCTAGCAGAGAAACTCCCGCACTCAAATCTGGTTTTGTGGGAATCCAAGCACCCCAAATCCGGCCTTTACCTTGGGTATCTAGTTGAGCCATTGGCAATTGTAAAACCGGGCTTTTGTTGAGGCGAACTCGCACGGCGGCTATTGCCCAATCTGCTTGATAAAAAGTGACTCCCCGGTATCTGAGGGGTTCGTTAACGTGAATGGTTTTGCGATCGACCTCTTGGCCTGTTTTGTCCAAAACTGACAGGTCAGAGTAAAATTGGTCGATGCCGCCTTCGGGAGTATAATCTATCCAAAACCGATTAACTCGCATCGACCAATCCTTCGGTATTTGCGGCCGGGCCCAAGGTCCCGCATCCATGATATTTTGCACCTGAAATGTTTCGCCGCTGGGAACCATTTCTTGACCTAGAAACCCCGTCATCGCGCCCCACATCGACCCAGCTAAAATAATTAGCATACTGGCATGAACAATAATCGGGCCGATTTTACCAATTATTCCCTTGCGGGCATAAACTTTTTCGCCTTCTCGAAATATGCGGTAGTTTTTTTGCTGCAAAAGTTGTTCTAACGAACTTAAACCAACTGTTTCTAATTCCGCACTGAGAGCTAATTTTTCAAACTGCTTTGGTTCTTCATAAAATTTCCAGCGGCGGGCGGCTTTTAATGCGGGAAATTGTCGGGTAAACGTACAAGCTGTTAAGCTGCTGCCGAACAAAATTAGGATTGACAAAAACCACCAAGTACGGTATACGTGGTCTAGCCCTGCAATTAGCACAACTTTCCAAGTTAGGAAGCCGAACAAAGCGGGGTGTTCTGGATAGTTAGATTGGTAAAAGGGTACTGATTGACCTTGTTCGATGACGGTGCCCGAAATGCTGAAAAATGCGATCGCCAGCAGCAAGATAATTGCCAGCCGCAAATCTGCTAGCACCGGCAAGATTTCTCGCTTGAAAAACCTTTGAGGGGCAGTAGCCCAGTCTGATAGTTTGGATAGAAATACTTCTTTGGATGTCATTGGTAATTAGGAAGGAAGTTCGGCAACGGATTTTGTAAAGGATGTAACGGATGTCAGCAAGTTCGGCAACGGATTGTGTAACGGATGTAACGGATGGCACAACGGAGAAGGAAGAAAAAAGAGGGAAAAACAAAAGATGAACAAAATATTATTATGTTTATTGAAAAAGTCTCAATCAATTTTGAATTCTTTCTCTTTTCTTTCTTTCTTCCTTCGTGTTCTAGCGCTTACGCGCGGTTTCGCCTAACGCGTCTTAGCGGTTCGTGAAAAAAAACTTAATTCACGCATTTCATAGTGATTGCTATATCTCTCAATAAGGACTGAAGTCCTGAGAACGAAAGTTACGCGGGAAGGATGCGGGAAAGCAGGGAGAAAACGCCAAATCCTACTAGCAAAACGCCGCTAACAGGCGTAATCCAACTCGACCACCGACGCAATTCTAACAACTTTTTAATGCTGGCAGTGAAAGTACCTGCTATTATTAGCGGAGCGACGTAGCCAGCAGCGTAAAACAGCAGCAACACACCGCCTAAAACTGTATCCCCCGTTTTGGAAACCCAAGCTAAGAGTGTAGCTAACACCGGCGTGCTGCAGGGAGACGCTACTAAGCCAAAAGTTAAGCCCAATAAGTACGATCGCACCCCCGCAGGCAAATCTTTCGGTACCCACCCCACAGCGTCGAAAGATGGCATTTGCAAGGGTAAAGCTTCGAGTAAATTCAGCCCCATTAGAATAGCAATAATGCTGACAATAATTGGCAAACCAAGACCAATTTTGCCGTAAACTTGTCCGGCAAATGATGCTACAATACCTAAACCCGCAAGGGTGGTGGCTAATCCGAGGGAAAACCACGCAGACTGGGCGGCCGCTTGCAGGCGAGTTTTTGCTTCGTATCCGCCGATGTAGCCGATCGTGATCGGCAACATTGAAAGCATACAGGGCGTTAAGCTCGTTAGCAACCCTGCCAGAAAGATGACTCCGATGCTGACTAAACTGAGGTTTGTCAGTTGAGTGTTTACTAAATTATTAGCAAATTGTGCGACTTCGTAAAGTTGAGTTTGCAGGGTTTCCATCAGTCGATTTTAGATTTTAGATTTTAGATTTTAGATTTTAGAAGATTTTAGATTGACTCCACAGCCCATCGATTTTAGATTTGAGATTTTAGATTGACTTCACAGCCCATCGATTTTAAATGTGAGATTTTAGATTGACTTCACAGCCCATCGATTTTAAATGTGAGATTTTAGATAGTCCACAATTGATTTTAGAGGGACTCTACAGATGAATCTGGGAGCTTAAACTAAATATCTAATATTTTTGCTCTTCACGACTCCTGTCGGGGGCTTGTATCCCTAGGCAGGTGACTTCTGGTTCGGGGCTGTTCAGGCTTTGTTGAAAATTGTAACAGATGCGCGCAGGTTAGGTTTGAAATTTAAGATTTTAGCGATATTTACTGGTTGGGAGCTAAAAGGTCGATCGCACCCTGGTTTAAATTGATATCTTGACAGCATCCTCAACAAGCTGTTGGCAACGGGCGCTGGTTGGGAGTTAAAAGGTCGATCGCACCCTGGTTTAAATTGATATCTTGACAGCATCCTCAACAAGCTGTTGGCAACGGGCGCCGCCGCTTGCACCAGATAAGTCATTGACTGCGAAATCGGCCCGAAAGCCTGTTGTTAAAATTATTCAAGCAGACTTTAATTTTACTCTACTTTAAATTAAAGCCACTTTCTTCATTAATGGACCCGTCCGGCATTATTGCCCCTGCCAGCACCGCACCTCTGAGATTTGCGCCAGTTAAAATAGCGCCTTCTAAATTAGCATTGCTCAAATTTGTGACTTGTTTGGAACCTCGGAAAAAGAAACTGTGCAAGTCAGCACCTGTTAAATTAGTGTCTGCCAAATTAGCATATTGCAAGTCAGCACCGTGCAGCGTCGCATCAGTTAAATTAGCTTGGGTGAGATTGCTTCCCCAAAGTCGAGAATCTAAGACATTAGCCTCTTGTAAATTGGCGCGGCTCAGATTTGCCAAAGTCAGATTAGCATCCCACAACTTCGTGCCGTTGAAATTAGCTTCGGTCAAATTGGCTCGACTCAGATCCGTGCCTAAAATATCAGCATTTGCTAAATTAGCGCCACTGAGGTCTGCGCCAGAAAGATCAGCATTTTTTAAGTTAGCACCGGACAAATTAGCGCGGCTCAAATTAGCGCCGCTCAAATTGGCTTCTTGGAAATTAGCTCCCCGCAAATCGACAGCCCTCAAATCGCACTGCTTCCACAGAAAGCTGACGCACCAATTATCTTTTAATAGGTGATTCAAATCCTCCCCATTCGCGGCCATCACAGGAGGAGTTAAGTAGAGAGCGAACAGGACGATCGCCAACAATGCAGCGAAGAAAGTTTTCAACTTCATAACTTTTTTCATTGACACTAATTTGTGCCATAAATTATTGATGTCTAATCAAAGCATAGCAAATAATCGGCAACTTCCCTCAGCAAGATTACTCAAAAATCTTAGTGCAGTCAAAGGTTAATCAGGGTTGGCGCAGGCACCAACTTAACTCAGCCAGTCTTAGACGCCCTTTGAGCTAGAAACGCGGTTGATTCACAAATGCTTTTCTTCCAAACTAATATTTTTCCTCAAAACCTGGTACGAGATGACCGCAAGTTCGATCGGGATTTGCCAGTGCAATATCGCTACAAAGTAATACTTGCTGCGGGCAGTTGCGATCGCTCCCCAGGGGCATACCTGCAAACAATCCCAGTAGGAACTGCTCAACACGGGAAAAAATCAACCGCAAATCTCCCCTGAAAACCTTATATTTAAAGGGTTGTAGGCGCATTTGTTCAAAATTGCGATCGTCATCACTAATTCAGCCGAACTTTCATCACACCAACCAATGCCCCAGTATCACCAAATCTCATCAAACTTATCACGTTCCCGAGACTATGGATATCACTGTCTATAACTCAACGATGGAGGAACATAAGAGCATACAGTTAAACAGCACTTCTCTCATGCCTACTATCCCCCTTCTCTCAACCCAATTAGTTGTCACAACAATTTTCAATTCGATCGAATCTTTGGGATTCACTAATATTGCCGGTGTATTTTCGGGGGAGCAAGCTGAATCCCGACAAGAGGTAAATTTAAAAGTTAGTACCAAAAAGTTTTACACTCAGGGTTTAAAAAATCTCGAACAACAAGACTTGCACGGCGCTATTAAAAAGTTTACTGCCACAATTAACATTAATCCGCAATTCGCGTCCGCTTACAACGATCGCGGTGTGGCCCGCTACAAATTAGGTCACAAGCAATCGGCGATCGAAGATTTAACTACCGCCATCGAACTCAATCCTTACCGAGCCAAGTATTACAGCAATCGGGCGTTTATGCTGACTGGTTTAAAACATTATACTGCGGCGATCGCCGATTACAACTCGGCACTCCTGCTCAACCCCAATCTAGCTCAATCTTACTTTAACCGAGGTGCTATCCGCCTGCAAATGGAGAATTCCTTGGCAGCACTAGCTGATTTTGAGTCAGCAATTCGCCTCGATAGCGATTTTGCTAAAGCTTACTTTAATCGAGGAGTGATTAGATATAAATTGAGAGAGGTTCCTGGAGCATTTGAGGATTTCCAGAGAGCGGCCGAGCTTTTTAAGCAGCAGGGTAAAATGGATTCTTATGAAGAGGCAGTTTCTCAAATTACAAAGCTATGGTGTTAGTTGAATTGGGAAATTGGTAATGGGGAATTGGGAATAGCGAATAGGGGAATTTGTAAGGTGCACCGCAAGCACCCTACACCTATAGTTAAAGTTAGCCAACTCTCAAGGCTGCATCCCCAGTTGGTAGATCGTTAGGACGAGGAACCGTAGATAAAGGAATTGCAAAGACTGCACTTTGAACAGAGGCGACAGTAGCATTTTGTACCACAGTAGAAGCCCCTGCCAAGTTAATGACAGTATTGCTTCCAGATTGAGTGAATGTAGTATCCGATAAATTTCCTGTCACAGCAATGCGATCGCCTTCCTGCGGTCTAAAATCAACTATTGTATGACTTGTCGGGAGTAGGATAATAAAAGGAAGAGTAGCAGGATCTACTCCGAGCAAAACAAAAGTATCTGCACCACTACCTCCTGTGAGAGTATTGTTGCCTGTATCTCCAATCAAAATATCATTGCCATCACCACCAATTAAGATATCATTCCCTTGACCGCCTCGCAAAAAGTCGTTGCCAGCATCGCCATTGAGAGTATCGTCAGCGAAATTGCCAATCAGAATATCGTTGCCAGCACCGCCGCTAATGGAGTCGTTACCTTTGCCGCCTCGCAAAAAGTCATCGCCTGCTTCGCCAGTGATGGTATCGTTACCTTGGCTGCCATTAATTGCATCAGCCGTAGGTGAACCCAGGATGCGATCGTTGGCGCTACCTCCCACTACACCGCTGGGATTTTGCTGAGAGTCTTGGAGAGTGACTTGATAGTTGTTGGGGGTGTTTGGCAGTCTGAGCGCTTGCAAAGATAGATTTACGAAATTGGTAGTATTAATTAAATCGTTGAGCGCATTAACATCGCTAATTATGCTAGAAACCCGACTGGGAACGATTCCTAAAACGACTTTTGCAGTCGAAATGCGATCGCCCTGCTGCACCGCATTCACCGTTTCAAAACCTTGAATAACGTTGCCAAAAACAGCATAATTACCATCCAAAAATGGCAAATCATCCAAAGCAAAATAAAACTGCGAAGAAGCCGAATTCAAGGCATTAGAACGAGCCATTGCCACAGCCCCTTGATTGTGCTGCAACTGCGGCGTCTGGGTTACAACTTGGTTGTAAACAGGTTGCGCGGCCCCTTGCGGCTTAATTTCCAAAGGAATAAAACGCGCCTGATTGGTATCCGGGTCAATAAAATTACCCGCTCCCAATTGACTGGCTGGAATTGAAGTATCTTTGCTGCGCGGATCGCCTCCTTGCACCACAAAAGGATCTGGCTGGCGCACAACTCGGTGAAACATCACCCCGTCGTAAATGCCGCGTTCAACTAAGTCAACAAAATTTCCCCCAGTAATCGGGGCATTAGTGCCGTCTACTTCGATCGTAACGGGTTGACCGTTAATTACCTGGACTACTATAGCTTTGCCTGTTAACGGGAGTGCAGCGCTCATGGGTAAATTGCTATTTGAGTGAGTGATCTTTGGGTTTTAGAAGCAATCCGCGAATTGCCCCTACCCATTTAATCAGAAAACTGTAAACTTGTCTTAAGTACAGTTCAACTTCTAAATTTATGATGTCCCGCCGCCAGTTTTTTAGCACTTTATTGGCAATTTGTCTAGTTTTTCTAAGTTTCAATTTTGCCACACCTGCATTTGCCCTCGGTGGCAAGCTTCCCACGCTGAATCAAGCCGCACCGGATTTTAGTTTGCCGACAAACAGCGGCGACGGACAAGTTTCCCTGTCCGATTATCGCGGTAAGTGGCTGGTAGTCTATTTTTATCCGAAAGACTTTACATCCGGTTGTACGATCGAAGCCCGGAGATTTCAGCAAGACTTGCCGAAATACTTGGCAAAGAATACTCAAATTATCGGTATTAGCGCTGATGATGTCAACTCTCACGCGGAATTTTGCGATTCGGAAGGTTTGAAATTTCCGCTGTTAGCTGATACCGACGGCAAAGTGAGTAAAGCTTACGGTTCTTGGATGAGTTTTATCTCCGCGCGGCACAGTTTTATTATTGACCCTGAAGGCATTTTGCGGGAAACTTTTGTGAAGATAAATCCGGCTACTCACTCGAAAGAAGTGTTGGCTCGTTTGGGGGAATTGCAGGCTAACGGGTAATGCCATTTTAGATTTTAGATTTTAGATTTTAGATTGGAATCATTGGGAATCACTGATGAAGCTTGTGTTTGTAGTTAAGACTGCATTACTCTGTATTTTCAGAGGATTTTAGTTTTCACTGCAAACGTTATCAGGTTGATTTGACCTCACATCTTGCACCATTCTCAATCATCCTTTTTTGGGTGGGCTCTCCTGCCCACCCTACAAGAAAATCTACTCTTCGCTTCACGGGCCGAAGCGCCCGTTCTTGACAAAGGTGCAAAATCTCAGTTTTACCGGAAATGATAGCTGGTAACGTGACAAGCGATAAAAGACTAAATCTAAAATCTAAAATCTAAAATCTAAAATCGCCTGTCCTGCCATATTCAATGAGAATTAAACTTGCTATCGACTGCAACAGGTTCGGAAGAAGATTCATTTTCAGAAAATTTTCTATTTCTGCTAGCCATGCGGCGTTCCGGGTCAATGCCCTCGAAGGTTGGCGGCAACCAAACTCGGACTACCAACAACACTCCCAAAACCAGCAAAAATACGCCTGTCGATAATATTTGAACCGAGGGAGTTTCCAGCACTCCCCGCACTATCACTTCTCGCAAAACTGATACAATACAAACTTCCACAGCTACGCCGATCGAAACTCTTTTTTCTTGCAAGTAAATAATTAACAGCCGAAATAATTCTACCAAAACTAATAGAAATAAAATATCGGCAGTGACTTCATGGAAATTCAAAGGAGGTAGCAGCGAGAAGAACATTTCTCGCAGTTCTAGCACCATGAAACAAAACAAACCAATACATAGGGAAATTACAATTAAGTCTTGGACTGTTTCCAGAGCGGTGACGATTAATTGCAAATTCAACCATTGAGGAGGGTGGCTGGACGAGTTGTTTAAACGCTTTTCCATTGACATATCCTGCAACTTGTTTGACTTTCTTACAGCTTAATTGAACTTAGGTTAATCTTTGAGAATTTACAGGTTTAATCTCTTTATCAGTCTCATAAAATTTCGATCGGTTGACAATTTCACACAAACTTTTATTTGCCTCCTAGGTGGCTTGACATTTAGTAAGAGTTTATGCTAGCCCAAGCCGGCAATAAGTAGCTTTGATATCTAAAAAATAGAAGTCTGAATGCTAAAATGCTGCAACTGCTATAAAATATGAAAATTGTAAAGAATTATTGACCACAGCTTGATAAACTCAAGCTAGCGACTCTCGGCTTTAATCATACAAAAGCCCGAAAGTCAACCGAAAAACCAAAAGTAATCCAGAGAGGATTGAACACCATGACATTTGAACTTGCACCGTTACCCTTCGCCCCTGACGCCCTAGAGTCAGATCATATGTCGGCCGAGACGTTTTCGTTCCACCACGACAAGCACCACGCTGCTTACGTGACCAACCTCAACAAACTGATTGAAGGAACGGAAATGGCAAGCAAATCCCTTGAAGAAATTGTCAAGGAATCTGCTAAAGATCCATCCAAATCCGGCATTTTCAACAATGCAGGTCAAGTTTGGAACCACAATTTTTTCTGGAATTCCCTTGCACCAAATGGCGGTGGCACTCCTACAGGAGCTTTAGCTGACAAAATCAACGCCGACTTCGGCAGCTTCGACAAATTCAAAGAAGAGTTCAAGACTGCTGCAACAACTCAGTTCGGTAGCGGCTGGGCTTGGCTGGTTTTGGATAACGGTACTTTGAAAGTTACCAAAACTGCTAACGCCGACACCCCGGTTGCACACGGTCAAACTCCGCTGCTGACTTTGGATGTGTGGGAACACGCTTATTATTTGGATTTCCAAAACCGCCGTCCCGACTACATTACCAATTTCTTGGATAATTTGGCTAACTGGGATTTCGCAGCAGCAAATTTGGCTGCTGCTTAGTAGCATCTGAGTTTGAGGACTAAAGTCCTCAGATCGTGTCCGATCGATTAACCATAATATTCCGGTCGGGGCGGGTTTTTGAGATTGTCCATTGTTGGCAGGTATTGTTTGTGAACCCGCCCCTACAAAAATCGCGGTCGCTCGATCGGACATGATATCACTACAAACCGATAAAGTTTGTAGTGAGGACTAATATCAAATCCGTTAGCATCGGAATAGTAAATTCGAGTTCACTGTTCACGGCGTCAACAGTCAACATCATGTATGAGTGTAACCGGAAATGATATTAGCAAACAAAAACAGCTTTCAACATTCCTTCGCCTCGGTCTGGTTGGAGTTCAAATCCTAGTTTTTTACAGAGGCTCTGCATCTTGTAGTTGCTATTGAGAATGTAGCCGACGATCGCCTCTAATTTCTCTTCCTGACCAATTTGCAGCAGCCGCCTCAATAATTCTGTTCCCAAACCGCGCTGCTGATAGCTATCGCTAACGATCAGGGCAAATTCGGCTTCGTTTTTGCCGTGCAGCTTGCTCAGACGCGCTACTCCCAAAATCCGGTGTTCTGAGGTTTCCGAGTCCTTGCGATCGGCAACTAACACCATTTCCCGATCGTAGTCGGTAAAACAAATCCGCATCAAACGTTCGTGGGCGGTGCGGTGTTTTAATTTAATCGCGTGAGCGTAGCGCAAATACACGCTTTCCTCCGAAAGTTCTTCGTGAAAACGCACCATCAAAGGTTCATCTTCCGGGCGGATCGGACGGATCGTTAAGAGCTCGCCCTTGCGTTCTTGCCATTCTCGAACGTACTGCACGGGATAGGGGCGAATCGCCGGGATAACGGTTGTTTCTGCTGAGTGGAGAACAACTCGCGCGTCAAGAGCGATCGCACCTTCAGGAGAAACCAACAGCGGGTTAATATCGAGCTCGGAAATTTGAGGTTGCTCGACAATCAGTTGACTGAAACGAACTAATAGCTGTTCGAGTTTTTCCAAGTCAATTGCCGATCGACCGCGCACTCCTTGCAAAGCTTTATAGATGCGCGTTTGCTCCATCATCCGCCGCGCTAGGGTGGTATTTAAAGGCGGAAGTGCCAGCGATCGATCTTGAAAAATTTCCACTAATTGTCCGCCGGAACCAAACAGCATCACCGGCCCGAATTGGGGGTCAATACTGCTACCCAAAATTAGTTCGTAGCCTTCCAAATGCACCATCGGCTGCACGGTGACGCCGAGAAAGGCTGCGGGATCGATCGCCCGCACTCGATCGCATATCCCCTCAAAGGCACTAATTACAGCGCTAGAACTGCTTAAATTTAGTTGTACGCCCCCCACCTCAGTTTTGTGAGTAATCGTCTCAGAATGGAGTTTTAGCACCACTGGATAGCCGAGGCGATCGGCAATTTGCACAGCTTCGGCCGCACTCGCTGCAATTTCTGTCGCTACGGTGGGAATGCCGTAGGCTGCCAGCAACTGTTTTGATTCGTACTCGGTTAATAGAGTGCGATTGTTTTGGCCCGCGGCAGTCAAAATCTTCGCAGCAGTCGCGCACCCGGAAGTCTCGATTTGGCAATCAGCGGGGAGAGATGGCGTTTCGTAGATCGCGCGCAGGTTGTAGCTGTACTGCCACATATAATTGAACAACCTGACGGCAGTATCGGGATAGGGAAAAGTCGGAATTTTTGCCTGATTGAGAATTTGCGTTGCTGCTAAAACTTGGGCACCGCCCATCCAGCTTGTGAGTAAAGGCTTGCCGAGTTTGCTGTAAGCTTTGAGTTTTTCTGCGGTTTGCGTCGGATCTGTCATGGCTTGGGGAGTCAAGATCACCAGCAACCCATCGCTGTTGCGATCGCCCGCTACTATTTCTAGGGTTTTGGCGTAGCGATCGCTACCAGCATCTCCCAAAATATCGATCGGGTTGTGATGGCTCCACTGAGGGGGCAAAAATTCATCAAGCTGCTGCTGCGTATCGGGTGCAAGTTCCGCCAGGGTTCCGCCACCGCTAATTAACTCATCGGTGGCGATCGCCCCCGGGCCTCCTGCATTGGTGACGATCGACAGGCGGTTGCCCTGCGGTCGCGGTTGCTTGGCGAGAATTTCTGCCATGTCGAACAAATCGGAAATCGTATGTACTCGCAACGCGCCGCAGCGGCGGAAAGCAGCGTTAAGCACGTCATCGCTGCCGGTCAAAGCTCCCGTATGGGAAGCGGCGGCTTTCGCGGCGGCGGCGGTACGTCCTACCTTGAGTACGATAATTGGTTTGTCGATCGCCACTGGGCGGGCGGCGGACAGGAACGATCGAGCGTCGCCCATAGATTCCATGTACAAAACGATACTGTGAGTGTGGGGATCGTCCCCGAAATACTCGATCAGATCGCCCCAACCGACATCGAGCATAGAGCCGATCGACACAAAAGCGCTAAAACCGACATTTTCCCCCAAACTCCAGTCTAGGATCGAAGTACAGAGGGCGCCGCTTTGACTGATGAAGGCGACATTACCCGGACGGGCGATCGTACCTGCAAAAGTAGCATTGAGCCCGAGCAGGGGATTCATCACGCCGAGGCAATTTGGGCCGATAATCCGCATTCCGCCCAGACGCGCCTCGGCGAGAACTTGCTGTTCTAAAGCCTCCCCAGCCGCACCAATCTCTTTGAAGCCGGCAGAAACAATAATTGCCCCTTTCACCCCAGCAGCGATACATTCGCGGATCACTTGCGGCACTCCAGCAGCAGGCGTAGCAATCACCGCCAGATCCGCTCTTTCCGGGACGCTAGCAATATCAGGATAAGACTTGAGTCCCAAGACGCTGCGGCGCTGCGGATTCACCGGAAAAACTGTTCCGCCAAACGGATTCCGAATCAAGTTCCACAGGAGAGTGCGCCCGACGCTTCCTTCTCTCTCTGTTGCGCCGATTACAGCCACGGACTGAGGTTTAAAAATCCGATCGAGCGGATGACGCTGTTCTTTCCAAATATCGTGAGCCGGATCGCTCGCAGTGCTTTGATTTCTTGAATTTGTCTGCATAATACCCTACTTCAATTAATCAGCAATTAATATTGCTCTGCTTTCGATAAAACTTCTGGCATCAAATCCGAACTATTTTTCTGCTATTCTTCTGCTTTTTATTCCTCTTCTTCTGGTCTTCGCGGTTCGCGACCAAAAATCTCATTGCGGGTTTCCTACCGACCCGCCCTTAAACAACATTTCCGTTGTCAAAGTGTTAGTTCGGAATCCCATTTTGTCAGAGCTTCCTCAAACATCCCAGAGGATGTTCTGCATACTATCTATCTTAATTCTTCCCACAGAATTAGGAAGTCAAGTTTTGTAACAAAGAGCGAACAGGCTATTTAAAATATTGAGATTAAATATATAGTAGATATAGCGGTAGAAAAATAAAAAGTCTATCGCTAACAAAAGATTGAGGTGAAAGGAAGCTATGTTAGTACAATGGCACGGCTTTACTGAAGGCAACTGGACAAAGGAAGTCAACGTCAGAGACTTCATTCAAAAAAATTACACCCCCTACGAAGGGAATGCAGAATTTCTCGCAGCACCAACCGAAAAAACCCAGCAGCTTTGGCAAAAAGTCCTGGAACTAATGAAGCAAGAGCGCGAAAAAGGTGTATTGGATGTTGATACAAAAGTTCCCACATCCATCACCGCTCATGCAGCAGGATACATCGATCGCGACTTAGAACAAATAGTAGGTTTGCAAACCGATCGACCTTTGAAACGCGCGATTATGCCCTTTGGCGGAATTCGCGTTGTCAAGGCAGGTTTAGAAGCTTACGGCTATCAACTCGATCGGCAAACTGAAGAAATATTTACGAAATATCGCAAAACTCACAACGATGGTGTATTCGATGCTTACACCCGCTCGATGCGTCTGGCGAGACGTTCTGGTATCATCACAGGTTTGCCGGATGCCTACGGACGCGGGCGCATTATCGGTGACTATCGGCGCGTGGCTTTGTACGGTGTCGATCGCCTGATTGATGATAAAAAAACACAGCAAGAATCGCTCGAACTAGACGCGATGGACGAGGCAACAATTCGCTTGCGCGAAGAGTTATCCGAGCAAATTCGGGCATTGTTTGAGTTAAAAGAAATGGCTGCTAGCTACGGCTTTGATATTGGCCGTCCGGCGGCAAATGCACGAGAAGCTGTCCAGTGGGTGTATTTTGGCTACTTGGGAGCAGTGAAAGAACAAAACGGGGCAGCGATGTCTCTCGGGCGCGTATCGACGTTTTTAGACATTTATTTCGAGCGCGATTTGCAAAGCGGCGCAAGTTCCGAACAAGAATTGCAAGAACTGATCGACCATTTTGTAATGAAACTCCGCATGGTGCGGTTTTTGCGAACTCCCGACTATAACGCTCTGTTTTCTGGCGATCCAACTTGGGTAACAGAGGCGATCGGCGGTATCAGCGATGACGGTAGAACATTGGTAACTCGCAACAGTTTCCGATTCTTGCACACCCTCTCAAACCTCGGTACTGCACCCGAACCAAATCTCACCGTGTTGTGGTCGGAAAACTTGCCGGACAACTTCAAAGAATTCTGTGCGAAGGTATCCAGCGAGACGAGTTCGATTCAGTACGAAAACGACGACTTGATGCGTCCTCAATACGGCGATGATTACGCGATCGCCTGTTGTGTTTCTGCCATGCGAATTGGCAAGCAAATGCAGTTTTTCGGCGCGCGAGTTAACTTGGCCAAGACTTTGCTCTATGCGATTAACGGCGGTAAAGATGAGAACTCCGGCGACCAAATCGCGCCGCAGTTCCCACCGATTACTACCGAATATCTCGATTATGACGAGGTAAGAGCGCGGTTCCAAGAAATGATGGCGTGGTTGGCAAAAACGTATATCAATACGCTGAATGTCATTCACTACATGCACGACAAATACTGCTACGAACGCCTGGAAATGGCACTGCACGATCGCGATGTTTACCGGACAATGGCCTGCGGAATTGCCGGACTCTCTGTGGTGGCGGACTCGCTCTCGGCGATTAAACACGCTAAAGTTAAGGTGATTCGCAACGAGCAAGGTTTGGCCGTAGATTACTCGATCGAAGGAGAATATCCAAAATACGGCAATAATGACGATCGCGCCGACAGTCTGGCCATCGAACTCGTGCAAAGGTTCATGAACGAAATTCGCCAGCACAAAACCTACCGCGGCGCTGTAGCGACTCAATCGGTACTCACGATTACCTCTAACGTAGTTTACGGCAAAAAAACTGGTAGCACTCCCGACGGACGCAAAGCAGGCGAACCCTTTGCCCCCGGTGCTAACCCGATGCACGGCCGAGATTCCTGTGGGGCGATCGCATCCTTATCTTCTGTAGCCAAACTGCCTTACAGCGATTGTCAAGATGGCATATCGAATACTTTTTCGATTCTACCGCAGGCCTTGGGCAGAATGGAGAGCGATCGGACTAACAACCTAGTTAGTCTCCTAGACGGTTACTTCCACGATGGCGGCCATCACATCAATGTTAACGCGCTCGATCGGCAAACATTACTAGATGCGATGGAACATCCAGAAAACTATCCCCAGCTAACAATTCGCGTCTCCGGTTATGCGGTTAATTTCATCAAACTTACCCGCGAACAGCAATTAGATGTAATTAAACGGACTTTCCACGAACGCGTCTAAATCCCAGTAGAAAAAACTCGGCGATTGAAACCGCTCGATAGTCAAACTTTCATCCGAACAGAGGGGGAATGAAGAAGCTGTTAAATGATTAACCTCAATCCCCCCTAGCCTTAAGAAAGGGAGAACCGAAAACTCGGAAAATTCCCCTTCTTAAGGGAGATGCCAGGGAGAGCGATCCGAGGCTCTAAACAATAGATCCAAAAGTTTTCAGGCTATTGTTAACCCCGCCCTCCTCATCATCCCTACTCTCAAAATCCCTACCAACAAACAGCAAATTAAATGTCTGGAATTGGTCGCATTCATTCAATCGAAACATTTGGTACCGTAGACGGCCCCGGAATCCGGTTTATCGTCTTCACCCAAGGCTGTCCTTTACGCTGTCTTTACTGTCACAATCCCGACTGTCGCAATTCCCACGATGGTAAAGAAGTAACCGTCGATTATTTAATCGATCGAATTACAAAATGTAAATCATACCTGCGGAAAGGAGGCGTTACAGTCAGCGGCGGCGAACCGTTGATGCAGCCGGATTTTGTCAGAGAAATCTTTACCCGCTGCCATCAAATGGGCTTGCATACAGCGCTAGACACATCAGGATTCTGTCTTTTAGAAGTTGCTAAACCGGTTCTAGAAATGACCGATATGGTTTTATTGGACATCAAATCCTACATTCCCGAACTGTATTACAAAGTCACTAATGTTTCGATCGAGCCTACATTAGCAATGGCAAAATATCTCAGCGAAATTGGCAAACCGACGTGGATTCGCTTCGTTCTAGTTCCTCACCTCACCGATGACATCGAAAACGTAGAAAAACTAGCGGACTTCATTGCCACTTTGAACAACGTAGAAAAAGTCGAAGTATTACCCTTCCATAAAATGGGAGAATACAAATGGGAACAATTAAAACTGGATTACGAACTCAAAGATACACCTCAAGCTTCACCGGAACTCGTGCAACAAACAGTTGAGATTTTTCGCAGTCGCGGGGTAAGTGCGATCGGAGCTAGCGGTATATAATTAATTAAAAGACCTCGCGCAAAAAACACAAACAATCTTGAAATTATCTGCGTTAATCTGCGGTTAATCTGCGGTTCCCCTACCCCTCACAATCTCAGGCAATAATTATCTCAAAAAATCACTGAGGAGAAAAGACATGAAAGTTACCAATTTAGATGAATTAGAAGTCCTCATTCAAAAAGTAAAAGCAGCCCAAGCTGAATTTGCCACCTACACTCAAGAACAAGTCGATCGCATATTCAAGCAAGCAGCTTTAGCCGCTAATGCCGCCCGCATTCCCTTAGCCAAGGCAGCAGTCAAAGAATCGGGAATGGGAGTCATCGAAGATAAAGCAATCAAAAATCATTTTGCCTCAGAAATGATTTACAACAAATACAAAAACGACAAGACTTGCGGTATCATCGAGTCCGATCGGCATTTTGGCTACGAACGCATTGCCGAACCCGTGGGAGTGCTGGCGGGAATCGTTCCTGTAACTAACCCGACTTCCACCACCATCTTTAAATCTTTAATCGTGCTCAAGACGAGAAATGGCATTATATTTTCGCCCCATCCCCGCGCCAAATCCTGCACGGCTGCGGCGGCAAAAATCATCCTCGATGCCGCTGTAGCAGCAGGAGCACCGCCGGATATTATTGGGTGGATTGACGAGCCCACTGTGCCGCTTTCCCAAGCTTTGATGCAGCATCCCGACATCAAACTAATTTTGGCAACTGGCGGGCCGGGAATGGTAAAAGCTGCCTACTCTTCAGGACATCCCTCCCTCGGTGTCGGCGCTGGAAATACTCCCGCCATCATCGATGAAACCGCCCACATCCAAATGGCTGTCAGCTCAATTTTGCTCAGCAAAACTTTCGACAACGGCACGATTTGTGCTTCGGAACAATCGGTGATTGTTGTGGATGAGGTGTACGATGCAGTGCAACTGGAATTTATCAAGCGCGGTGCATATTTCCTGAATGCAGAAGAACGGGAAAAAGTGCGGCAGGTAATCTTAATTGATGGTCGATTGAATGCCGAAATTGTCGGACAATCGGTGCAAAAGGTGGCCGAGATTGCGGGTTTTTCAGTGCCGTCAAACATCAGGGTTTTGATTGGAGAAGTGGATGCAGTTGGTAAAGAAGAACCCTTTGCTTGTGAAAAACTTTCGCCGATTCTCGCAATGTACCGCGCCAAGGACTTTACTGAAGCAGTAGACAAAGCTGAAGCGCTGATAATTTTTGGCGGACACGGACATACTTCTGTGCTCTACACCGCCCCGCACAATCAGAACCACATTCGTTATTTTGAAAGCAAACTAGAGACTTCGCGGGTGCTGATTAATACGCCTTCTTCTCAAGGTGCGATCGGCGATTTGTACAATTTCCGCCTCGATCCCTCCCTTACCCTCGGTTGCGGTAGCTGGGGCGATAATTCCATTTCTGTCAACGTGACACCCCATCACCTGCTGAATATTAAAACCGTAGCAGAACGGCGCGAGAATATGCTCTGGTTCCGCATTCCTCCCAAGATTTATTTTAAGTCGGGTTGTCTTCCTGTAGCTTTGAGGGATCTTGCAGGTAAGAAACGTGCTTTGATCGTGACGGATAAACCTTTGTTTGAATTGGGATTGATTGAGGAAGTCACAGATAGTTTGGAAGAAATCGGCATCGCTCACTACACATTTTACGATGTGGAACCCGATCCTTCGCTTGCTACTGTTCGCAAAGGTTTAGAAATCTGCAATAGTTTCCATCCAGATGCGATCATTGCTTTTGGTGGTGGCTCGCCGATGGATGCTGCTAAAGTAATGTGGCTGATGTACGAGCATCCAGAAATTGAGTTTGAAGGATTGGCGATGCGGTTTATGGATATTCGCAAGCGGGTATACGAACTGCCGCCTTTGGGATCGAAGGCAATTATGGTGGCAATTCCAACTACTTCGGGAACGGGTTCGGAAGTCACGCCTTTTGCGGTTGTTACGGATGAACGATCGGGGATTAAGTATCCGCTGGCTGATTATGCTCTGACTCCGAATATGGCGATCGTCGATCCAGAACTTACGCTGAATATGCCCCGGAAACTGACTGCTTACGGCGGCATTGATGCGCTAACCCACGCTTTAGAAGCTTATGTTTCTGTGTTGGCTTCTGAGTATACAAATGGTTTGGCTTTAGAAGCGATTCGTTTGCTGTTTAAATACCTGCCCAGCGCTTACAAAAATGGTGCTAACGATCCGAAAGCGCGGGAGAAAGTACATTATGCTGCTACGATCGCCGGGATGGCATTTGCCAACGCTTTTCTGGGGGTTTGTCACTCAATGGCTCACCAATTAGGTGCAACTTGCCACGTCCCTCACGGTTTAGCGAATGCGCTGATGATTTCCCATGTAATTCGCTACAATGCAACGGATGTTCCGTTCAAACAAGCGATTTTCTCTCAAAACAAGTATCCTAACAGCAAGTGGCGTTATGCTCGAATTGCGGACTATCTGAATTTGGGCGGCGATACAGAAGATGAAAAAGTTGAGAAGTTGATCGCAGCGGTGGAATATCTCAAGCGTGAGGTAGATATTCCTAGCACGATTCAGGAGGCTCTTGCCAGTCAGGGAATGAGCGATGATTTCTTTTTTGCTCGCGTTGAGGAAATGGCCGATCGCGCTTTTGACGATCAGTGTACCGGAGCGAACCCCCGCTATCCGCTGATTGAAGATTTAAAGCAACTTCTGCTGCAAGCGTATTCTGACGGGGACACTTCTGAGGTCGATCGAGTGTTAACTGCAGTTTAATCGTTGCGGTGCCATAGATTTCTCCTCACAAGCCTGTCATATCATGTCCGGTCGAGCGACGGCGATTTTTGTAGGGGCGGGTTCGCCAACAATGCCTGCCAACAATCTCCCATCTCAAAAACCGTTCGGCTGACGCTCACGGCGAAGCCCGCCCCGACCGGGATATTATCGTTAATCGATCGGACATGATATCAATGGGGGGCAAGATGCCTAACCCCTACTCCCCGCAGTTTCTGGAGAAATCTAACGCAGGGCCCGGCGGTGAAAATAAACCCCGAAGCGGATCGAAATACCAAGTAGGCGTTAAAAAAATCTGAAATTGTGTTATAATTTTAGAGGTAACTATTTTACGAATTTTGTAGTTTCAGTGGCTGTTCGCGCGATGACCTCTTCACCAACCATAGCACCCGTTCGATCGAGTCAAGTTACCCGCAAACCTTATCCCAACTATCGGGTAATAGTTCTCAACGACGATTTCAACACATTTCAGCACGTTGTGGAATGTTTGACGAAATACATTCCAGGGATGACGAGCGATCGGGCTTGGAAACTCGCCAACCAAATCCACCACGAAGGGCAAGCCACCGTCTGGGTTGGCCCGCAAGAGCAAGCAGAACTTTATCATATGCAATTGAGCCGCGCTGGACTGACAATGGCTCCGCTAGAGTCAGGTTGAAAAGTGTCTAGAAGGCCCGAAAGTTCGATCGATTGTTTGTCGGTAATTAATGGGAATTTAATAGGATGTCCCGTGAGGCGACGGAGACTGGCGTTAAGAGGCGATCGTAATTTTGCCAATCATCCCCGCCTCTGTATGTCCGGCTACCGTACACCGCAGGTTGTAACTTCCCGATTTCATGGGAACAAACACCCATTCTGCCATAGCGCCCGGTTTAAGTTCCAATTCGTGAATCGCTCCTTTAATTTCCACCTTACCAGCTTCAACTTTTTGAGTCCAACTCGCATCAGCAAAGTTTTTGGCAGTGAAATAATGTTTCTGCGAACTGGGATTTTTTAGCACTAATTTATAGCGTTTTCCCGATTCAAATTCTAGCAAATTGGGGAAAAATTTGAGTTCCCCAGCTTCGTTACCCAAACTAACAGTAATTTCGGTCACTGGTTGGCGAGACAAATCACCGGCAGCACTAGCAATTGCCGCCGGCACTAAGATTGTCCCCAAACAAAAAATTATTCCCAAAATCACCTTGAGAGCTTGTTGTAACCGCTGGCTGCGGTAAAATTCACCTAATTGCAAACCGAGTAAATTGCTCATGGTTGTTCTGACTACTGTTAACTGTTAACTATTAACTGACTGCTGACTGTTGACTGCTGACTGTTGACTGTTGACTTTTGACTGTTGACTGCTGACTGCTGACTGTTGACTGTTGACTTTTGACTGCTGACTGCTGACTACTGACTACTGACTACTGACTACTGACTGCTGACTAATGACTGTTGACTGCTGACTTAATGCGATCGCCAAACGTAAGGATTCAGGTCTGCGATCTAGGAATAAGAGAAGGCATGAAAAAGTTACAAAAATGGGCAGATATAGCATCACG
>JAUBST010000035.1:20262-82973 GCA_036702215.1 Microcoleus sp. F6_B6 | reverse complement strand
GCCGTGTGCCATGAAAGTGGCAAGCACGGTTCCGAATGGGAGGGAGAAGATGGTAACATCTTCTCTCGACCCTACCCTATTTGCGACTAGGAAAATACCATGAACTTGCCTGTAATTATAGATATTATCATTGGCTTAGTCTTTATCTACCTGACTTTAAGCTTGCTAGCTTCGGAAATTCAGGAATTGATTGCTACTGTTTGGCAGTGGCGGGCGGAACATTTAAAGAAGTCGATCGAAGTGCTGATTTCTGGCGGCAACGAAGGCGCGAAAGATCCCCTGCAATTGAAGCGAGTCGGACAGTTAGCCCATGCCATTTACGCCAATCCGATTATCAAAGATTTGAATCAGGGAGCGAAAGGGCTTTTATCAGAGGGATTCCGCTCTGTGACGCACCGCATGGGGGATTTGTACCACGGAGTTACGGGTACTAAAAATGTTTTCGGCAATACATCCAGCGGGCCTTCTTATATTCCAGCAGAGTGTTTCTCGGCTAGCCTTTTGGAAACTTTAAAGGTTTCGAGTTTGCTCAGCTCTATCTCTAAAACCAGATTGGAAAGATTTAAAGATTTACAATTAGCACAAATTCAACACATTGGACAAAATCTGAGTTTACCGGCTGCTACTCAACCGATTATCGAGCAAGAATTTGGGTGGCTGACTGCGGAATTCAATCGAGTAGTTGAAGATTATCAAAACAATTTAGCAAGTTTGAACAACAGCTTAGATCGGATGTCGGAAAAGCTAGGATTTTATATTAAGGATTCTCAGGTTTATCTACCCGAAACCGAGCTGGGAGGGAGAGAATTTCAGAGGCAGATGGCAATTGTGAAGGCTCGTTTTGACAGTAAAATTGAGCGGGTGGCGCTGCTAGGGCAACTGCAACCGAGTTTCAGCAATCTGTTAAATAGTGTTAAAAAAAGTCAAGATACGGTAGCAGAAATTATGGAGTTCAAAGAGGAGAGTGCGATTTATCAACAAATTCAAGAAACCTTGGACAGTATGCCAGAATCTTTGAAACGCAGCCTTTACATTTTAGCGCAGCGCGCTGAAAAAGGCGGCGGAGATACTCAAGAGCAGTTGCAGCGGTTTCAGAAAGAAATTGAAATTTGGTTTGACCAATCGATGGAGCGGGCTTCTGGCGTTTACAAGCGGAATGCCAAAGGGGTGGCGATTTTGCTCGGAACTGCGATCGCGGTCGCTGCTAATGCTGATAGCATTAATATTATTAATCGGTTGTCGAAGGATTCGATGTTGCGATCGACTGTTAATTTGTACGCTGAGCAGTTGGTGGCAAACAATGCTAAGACTAAATCAAATAATTTAACCAGTCTGACAAAAGTTCAACAGGATGTCGATCGAGCTTTGGATCGGGTAGCTTTGCCTTTTGGATGGAGCGAACAGAACAGCTTAGAACGAGATAAGCAGGGGAATTTATTGTGGTCGGCTTTGATAGCAAAATTGTTTGGTTGGATATTGAGCGGCGTAGCTATTTCTATGGGGGCTGCTTTTTGGTTTGAGGCGCTCAACAAGATTATTAATATTCGCAATGCAGGGAAAAAACCGCCATCTTCCACAGAATCTTGAGCGGTGCAGTTGCCAGGCCAATCAACTAACTGTCATACCCTTTTAGATTTGAGATTTGAGATGGGGGAATGGCTGAAGACTATCGAGGCTTGAAACACGGGCCTAGATTTTGATTCTTTTGTGAAAGTGGTATCACGGATAGGATATCGGATCGATCGGTAATTGCGCGTTTGCCGGAAGTAAGGGAAAACACGCAGAATATAAATTCCGTGCGATCGCGGATGGCAGTGCTGCAGAAATAGGGGAAACTGATAGATAGGTTAAATCAGAATGGGCGAAATAAACAAGGTCGCTGGCAGTTTCAGAAGCTGTGACTCCAAGGCTGTATCTACCGCTAAACTCACTTTTGGAGGACGGAATATGTTGACTTCTTTAAGGGAAACGACTTGCGCTTCGGAATACGCAAATTCCCCATCCAAAAGCTTTGTAGTCAAGGACTCCAGTATCAATGAAGGTGGATATTTTGTTTCCAGAATTTGGGCTGGGGCATCTGACTGCATCGAAAAAATTACTTCGGCACTTCAAAAATATGCCTCTATCCTTAGAGAGATTGACAAAGTTGGCTCGACTTTTGACGACCGCTCGAACCAACTGCAATTAGGCTTTGTTATCCTCAGTTCAGATTACCTCGAACCATACAAAAGTCAATGGCCCAAATCGCACAGTTTCCTGAGTAAAAATAGGGGACTTGGTTCGTGTTATGCCGATCGAGATAGCGATACACTCAGCAACGGCGGTGGGCGCGATCGACTGTTTGCTAATCAAGTAGAGTGATTTAATGGAGGGTGTGGAACCTACCGAGGGCGACTGGGCCCGAATGCAATTGTAATTAGGGAGGCAGGCGCGATCGCAATCCACGATTCTATCTGACTCAACCTGCAATCATATCAATTCGCACTGAATAATTTGAATCACTTTTGTAGTGAGGTGTGCAGTCCTCAAAGTGTCCGTACCCGCCCATAAGTCAATTGATTTCCTGCGATTGGTTCCACTTAATATTAGACCGTTTTGACCGCAAGCATCCAGGATACCCGCCACGTGATCGATCCGTGGAGAAAAAAAACCTGTATCCAATGAAACTTGCCGAACGTATTTATCCGTGGTGTCAATGCTTCAATTCTTTAATCTTTAATCTAAAATCTCAAATCTAAAATGGATTGACTGTTAGTAAATGCGACCAAACCTCCTGGTAATAAGTATTTGGGTGTATCGCAAACCTAGCAGCTTCAAAGCATAGAGAAGTATTCAAAATCTACATAATTCAGTTTTCCCTTGGATGAAATACAGCTAGGGAAACTCTAGTGCATTGTGCCTATAAGTCAAATTTCACAATCAAATAAAAACTACTAAATATAAGAGGAGTTATTCGGGGGTGAATAACCTCCAGTATTTCCGCATCTCTATACTCAAGCTACTATTAGCAAAATAAGGGAAAAAAAATTGGATAATCGAACCTAGATTTATTTCAATATTTCAGATTAATATTGCGATCTATTTCCATAGGTAGAGGTTGCAATTTCCATTTTGGTAAATAAGCAACAGGCAAAGGCAGATTCAAATAAATCAATAATTATTTTAAAAAAAGGGTTACATCTACAAATTTGGTGTTAATATATTATTAAATAAGCCTGATGAGATTGCTCCGGGGTGTATCTACTAATAATGCCCTTAATGGAGTCTCCAATATGAGTTCTACATTCGCTCGAGTTAACTCACAATCTTCTTTAGAAAAACGGCCGCTGCGCTCCTTAGTCTTCATTGACTCCGGCGTGGAAGATTACGAGTCAATTGCAGCGGGAGTGCTGCCGGGACAGCAGGTAGTAATACTCGATCGCACCAAAAACGGCATCCAACAAATCACCTCGGAGATGGAAAAGTACGCCTCTACTAAGGGGGCGATAGACTCGGTTCACATTATTTCTCACGGCAGTTCTGGCAGCCTGCAATTAGGCAACACCGCCCTGGGTTCAGATAACATAGAGCAATACAAAAGCCAGTTGGAAAAGTGGCAAAGTTCACTAGATCCACAAGCAGACATCATGCTGTACGGCTGCGATGTAGCCGCCGATACAGGTGCTAATTTCGTCGATCGCTTCAGTCAATTAACCGGGGCTGACGTTGCGGCATCCACCAACACAACCGGCCGTGGCGGCGACTGGAATTTAGAATTTGCTAGGGGTCAAATTGAAACTTCCTTAGCCTTGCAGCCAGAGGCTATGGCAAGTTATCAAGGTGATTTAGCTACGATCGCAGTAACCAACAATAACGATAGCGGGCCGGGTTCGTTAAGAGCCGCAATCGCCACCGCTGTTGCCGGCGATATCATTACCTTCGCTTCAAGTTTAGCCAGCCAAACCATTACCCTCACCAGCGGTCAACTCGATATTCCCGCTGGCAAAAACATCACCGTTGACGGCGCCGCAGCACCGGGTTTAACCATCAGCGGCAACAACGCATCCCGCGCCTTTTTTGTCAATGCCAACGTGGCGACTGCTACTAATTTTGTCGTCAAAAACCTGATTATTACTAACGGCAAAACTACCGATCGAGGTGGCGCGATCGGCACAACCGACGAAGTAAACCTCACAGTAGAAAACGTTCAGTTCAACAACAACGTCGCCGATAAAGGCGGTGGCGCAATTTTCGGTAATTTCAACAATACCCTGACTGTTACCGACAGCAAATTCAACGGCAACGTAGCCACCGCAGCTAACGATGAACGCGGTGCAGGTGCGATCGGCTTTTTGAGTTTCAAAGCTATTACAGTCACCAACAGCGAATTCACCAACAACAAAGGAATTAACGGCGGGGCAATTAACAGCCTTCAAGGCAAGCTGACAATTGACAACTCCCGATTCATCGGCAACGACACTACCGCAGCCGTTTTCGCCCCAACCGATCCCAACGGCAATTCTTTCTTAAGGGGTTTCGGCGGCGCACTTTATACCGATCGAGCCAGCAATCCCAGCGAAGCTTCCGGCACAATTAAGATCACCAAAAGTGTATTTCAAGAAAACAAAGGGCGAGGCGAAGGCGGAGCAGCTTATCTGTTTACCGGCACCCAAGACAGCGTAAGCATTGCAGACAGCACCTTCCAAAACAACGAAATTCTGTCGCTTCCCGGCGGCAACAACGGAATTGGAGGCGGGTTGGTGAACTTGAGCAACGGCCTCAACAAAGGACTTACGGTCTCCAACACCACCTTTGCTGGCAACAAAGCCCCCAGTCAAGGTGGCGCAATGTGGATCATGGACGCGCCTACCACCATTACCAACAGCACCTTTTCTGGCAACCAAGTTACTGGGACTACCGACTTTTACGGCAATGTCGGCGGTGCAATGGCTCTTTATGCCCCCACAACGATCGTCAACACCACCATTGCCGACAATTCCGCCCGTTGGGTGGGCGGTGGCATCTCGGCTGCTGAAGGAAAGCCTGTCAGCGTCAAGAACACGATTTTTTCTAACAACACGGCGGAGAACGAGTTTGGCATTCAACAGCACACCAGCAGCGAACTAACTGACCAAGGTGGCAATTTTCAGTGGCCTGCCAAAAAAACTACTAACTTCAACGATTACAATGCGACGGCAAGTATTGCGATCGCAGACCCCTTACTTGGCCCTTTGCAAAATCTCAACGGCGCTTTAGTCAGGCCGCTGCTGACAGGAAGTCCGGCAATTGATAAAGGGATTGCCACCGGCGCACCCGCTACGGATCAGCGCGGCGTGACTCGCCCTCAAGATGGCGACAGCATTCCAGGTGCGATCGCCGACAGCGGATCTTTTGAATTCGGAGGTAGTGTCGTCCCGGTGCCTACCCCAACTCCGGCGCCGACTCCGACGCCCACACCGACTCCTACTCCCACACCGACTCCGGCGCCGACTCCGACGCCCGCGCCGACTCCTACTCCCACACCGACTCCGGCGCCGACTCCGACGCCCGCGCCGACTCCTACTCCCACACCGACTCCGGCGCCGACTCCAACGCCCACACCGACTCCGGCGCCCACACCGACTCCGGCGCCGACTCCAACGCCCACACCGACTCCGGCGCCCACACCAACTCCGGCGCCGACTCCAACGCCCACACCGACTCCGGCGCCGACTCCGACTCCGACGCCCGCGCCGACTCCGACGCCCGCGCCGACTCCTACTGAGACTCCGACGCCCACACCGGAACCGACTCCCACACCCACACCGGAACCGACTCCGACACCCACACCTGCGCCGACTCCCACACCGACTCCGGCGCCAACTCCGACGCCCACACCTGCGCCGACTCCGACACCCACACCTGCGCCGACTCCGCCGCCAACACCAACTCCCGCACCGACTCCAACTCCGGCCCTAGATGATTGCCTACTCGATAGCCTCAACGCCCCGCAACTAGATCCTGCCACCATCACCCCCAACCCCGTCCAACAAACTATCAACGGTGGCGAGGATAGCGATTTCATCATGGGCGGCGGCATCAACGACTCAATTAACGGACTTGTAGGCAACGACACTCTTTACGGCATGGGCGGCAATGACAACATTGACGGCGGCGCTGATAACGACTCAATCTTCGGCAATGGAGGCAGCGATTTCATCTCTGGCGGCGCTGGCAACGATACCATCTACGCTGGCAAAGATAATGACACTGTTGTCGGGGGTGAGGGCGACAACTTGTTGAGGGGAGATCTCGGCAATGATACAGTTGTCGGCGACGTTGGTAACGACACTATTTTCGGCGGTAAAGATGACGATATCTTGCTGGGTGAAGATGGAGACGACTACATTTTAGGCAACTTAGGAAATGACACAATTAATGCTGGAAATGGCAACGATACAGTGTTTGGAAATGAAGGTGCAGACCTGATTTTTGGCGAGTCGGGAAATGACACGCTGTACGGCGGCAAAGAAAACGACAGTCTCGATGGCGGTGAGGGCAACGACTTACTGTTCGGCGGCAATGACAACGACGTGATCTGCGGCGACATCGGTAACGATACGCTTTATGGCGGAAAAGCCAACGATATTCTCAGCGGCGGTGCTGGGGACGATTTCCTTTCCGGGGATGTTGGTGACGATACTTTGACTGGCGGTTCGGGAAATGATGTGTTTTTCCTCAATCAAAGTTCGGGTAGCGACATCATTAATGATTTCCGCAAGGGAGAGGATTTAATTGGGTTGAATCCTGGTTTGAGTTTTAATCAACTCAGTATTACTTCCAGCAACAATCAAACTTTGATTACTGTGACGGACACCAATCAATTGTTGGCGAAGCTTAACGGTATTACCCCCGGTATTCTCACCGCTAGCGATTTCACTCAGGTAACAATCTAACTGCCTGGGGTAGGCTGCGCCACAAGCAGCCCGCCCGCGAGAAAAGTGGTGAAGAAAGCTCTCAAACTCCTGAAATTTGGGGATGACGTTAGCGCAGCCCGCCCCTACGGGGGCTTCGCCAACTAAGAGGAGCGATCGATCTGATTCTTTTCAACAGCGATCGGTAATAAATCTTGTTTATTGCCGATCGCCCGCACCTAGAATGAGGCACATCCGTATATTGCAATCCTGAGCTGGCTAGCCATAAGCAGCGCCCGAATAAAGCCAGCTTTCTCAGCCACTAAATTTCAGATTTTGGGAACTTTTTTTCGGTAGATAAAAAGTTAAGTAAATCAAATTTTTAGGCGATTTTCCTGGTTTTATCTAATGTGAATGTATCAGGTACTAGCTAGAGCTATTGTCAGCTATTCGGAACCCCAGAAAAACTTTTATGAATTTTACATGACCGAGGCTTTCAAATGGTTTGATGCACTACTTATCTCGCTAACCGTGTGCATGGCCAATCTACATAGAGGGGTGGCCGGTGCCCGACTATTTACATTACGTCTTCTGCTGCCGTTAATGGCTAAAAAAACGCAATTTTCACACAGCAAAAGCGGATTAGGGAGACAATTCTCGGATTTCACTTAGGGATAAAATTAAACTTTTTCTCTAAATTTTAATCTCCCGATAGATCGCCGAGGTTTTAATTCTGCCTGCTGCCTTCTGCATCTCTAGCCTTCTGCTTTCAAGGTGAATCTACCAGCAAATAGTAAACATTCTGATGGGTATGCGAAATGAGTTCAACTTTTGCCACCAACATGGATTCACAATCTGTTCTCCGCAAGGCTGGTTCTAAATCTATTGTCTTCATTGATTCCGACTTAGATGACTATCAAACTCTTGCGGGTGGCGTGCTTCCCGGTGCAGAGATCGTCATTTTAGATAAAAATGGTAACGGAGTCGAGCAAATTACTGCGAAACTGCAAACAATTTATGCTGCGGGGGAAACTGTAGACCAAGTTCACATTATTTCTCACGGCAATTCTGGCAGCTTGCAGCTAGGTTCTGCAACGCTGACTTCGGATAATTTGCCGCAATATGAAAGCCAGTTGCAAGAGTGGCGAAATGCGCTAAGCGACAAAGCAGATATTGTGCTTTACGGTTGCGATGTGGCGGCGGGTTCGGGAAGCGATTTTGTCGATCGCCTGGGCGAGTTAACTGGGGCTGATATTGCGGCATCTAGCGATCGCACTGGCCGCGGTGGTAACTGGAATTTAGAGTTTGCCAAAGGTGATATTGAAGCACCGCTAGCCTTGACTCCAGAGGCAATGGCGGATTATCAAGGGACTTTAGCAACTATTACCGTTACTAACACTAATGATAGCGGGCCGGGTTCCTTGAGAGATGCGATCGCCTCCGCAGCAGCCGGCGATACCATTCAATTTGCCTCCACTCTTGCGGGCCAAACAATTACTCTTACTTCCGGTCAACTTGTCATCAACAAAAACTTGACAATTGATGCAGTTGGTGCAGCGAATTTAACCCTCAGCGGCAACAATGCTTCGCGGGTAATCCGCACAGAAGGTGCAACAAATGTTACTCTAAAAAACCTGATTGTTGCCAACGGCAAAGTTTCTGGAACCGATCCGAATAGTGACGCAACTAGCGCAGGTGGCGGCATTCAAACAGGAGGTAGCAGCACTTTAACTTTAGAAAATTGCCAAGTCAATAATAATGTGGCCGGTTTTGGTGGCGGCATTTACACGGGTTTCCGCAGCACGACGACTGTAATTAACAGCAAGTTTAGCGACAATGACGGTTCGCTAGCGGATAATACCGAACGCGGTGGCGGCGCGATCGCGACTAAAAGCGGCGGTGTTCTGACTATCAGAGATAGCGAATTTACCAACAACAAAGGCAGCTACGGCGGGGCTGTTAATAACCTGTTGGGCAGCATGACGATCGAAAACTCTAAATTCACAGGCAACCGCACAGAGAAAGGCGTTGGCGGGGCAGTTTACGTCGATGGCGCTAATGCTTCGGGGCCGAATGCAACCCCCGGCCCCGTTGCCGGAACTATAGCTATCCGCAACAGCGTTTTTGATGGCAATATCGGAGCGAGAGAAGGAGGAGCGGGATTTTTATTTGGCTATCTTCAAGATAAGATAGTTTTGGAAAATAGCACATTTGTTAACAATAAAGCTGTTAAGGATTTAGCCGGAGTTGGAGGTTCTGGAGGCGCAATCCGTCACGGAAATGTGGATCTTACCGTAACAAACTCCACTTTTGCTAACAACCAAGCTGAAGATAATGGGGGCGGTTTGTGGGCGGGAGGGAATGGAAATATCGGCATTGTCAACAGTACATTTTCCGGCAACAGCGCTGCTAAGCAGGGCGGAGCAATGGTTGTCGCTAACAGAGATTCCTTTTCGACTAACATCGTCAATTCGACTTTTGCTAAGAATACCGCTGAATTTTCGGGAGGTATTGCTACTTTTAACGACCCGGTGAAATCGCCAATCACTGTCAAGAATTCTATTTTTGATAGGAATACGGCAAGTAACTCTTTTAAAACCAGGCAGCACACTGGACGGGAGCTCATCGATGGGGGAAACAATCTGCAATTTCCCGCTAAACTGACGGTGGGAGATCCTAATGATAGTAATGTTACGGCAAATGTGACGATCGCAGACCCCTTACTCGGCCCTTTGGAAAATATTAACGGCGCTTTCGTGCTGCCGCTGCTAATAGGAAGTCCGGCCATTGATACGGGTACTGGTGCGGGCGCGCCGGCGACAGATGGGCGCGGTGTGAGTCGCCCTCAAGACGGTGATAATAACGGAAGTGCGATCGTTGATATTGGCGCTTACGAATTTAACGCTACAGTCACGCCGACTCCAACTCCGACGCCGACTCCCACACCGACTCCGACTCCGACTCCGACTCCCACGCCGACTCCGACTCCGACTCCGACTCCCACGCCGACTCCGACTCCGACTCCGACTCCCACGCCGACGCCGACTCCGACTCCCACGCCGACGCCGACTCCGACTCCGACTCCGACTCCAACTCCGGCCCTAGATGATTGCTTATTCGATGCAGTCAGCGCCCCGGAATTAAACTCTGCCACCATCACCCCCAACCCAGTCCAACAAACTATCAACGGCGGCGAGGATACCGATTTCATCATGGGCGGCGGGATCAACGACTCAATTAACGGACTTGCCGGTAACGACACTCTTTACGGCATGGGCGGCAATGACAACATTGACGGCGGCGCTGATAACGACTCAATCTTCGGCAATGAAGGCAGCGATTTCATCTCTGGCGATGCTGGCAACGATACCATCTACGCTGGCAAAGATAATGACACTGTTGTCGGGGGTGAGGGCGACGACTTGTTGAGGGGAGATCTCGGCAATGATACAGTTGCCGGCGGCATTGGCAACGACAGCATTTTCGGCGGTAAAGATGACGATATCTTGCTGGGTGAAGATGGAGACGACTACATTTTAGGCAACTTAGGAAATGACACAATTAATGCTGGAAATGGCAACGATACAGTGTTTGGAAATGAAGGTGCAGACCTGATTTTTGGCGAGTCGGGAAATGACACGCTGTACGGCGGCAAAGAAAACGACAGTCTCGATGGCGGTGAGGGCAACGACTTACTGTTCGGCGGCAATGACAACGACGTGATCTGCGGCGACATCGGTAACGATAGCCTGTACGGAGGCAAAGGCAACGATATTCTCAGCGGCGGCAGCGGTGCCGATTTCCTCAGTGGCGATGTTGGGGACGATACTTTGACGGGAGGTTCGGGAAATGATGTGTTTTTCCTCAATCAAAGTTCGGGTAGCGACATCATTAATGATTTCCGCAGGGGAGAGGATTTAATTGGGTTGAGTTCTGATTTGAGTTTCAATCAACTCAGTATTACTTCCAGCAACAATCAAACTTTGATTACTGTGACGGATACCAATCAATTGCTGGCGAAGCTTAACAATATTACCCCCGGTATTCTCACCGCTAGCGATTTCATTACTCTGTAGTTATTACACAGTCCAGGACGCAAAAACCAGGTTTCTTAACGCAATTGCCCCATTTTAGGTTGAGGGCGATCGCGTGAAACGGGGTTTTGACACTCGGCGAAGCTCGGGGTGCAACGCTTCGCTCAAGCAGAAGGAAACTTCTGCTTCTTTCCACCAAGTGTTAAAATTTACTTTTTCTATTCAGATTGAAGCTGCGCCACAAATCGCCAACAATTGCTTAACCCTTTTAAGCACCAGATCGCAGCCGTTGTCGAAATTCCTTAGCTGCGGTGAGCGAATTGGGATATCGGACATATTCTGCCAGCAATTCTAGATCCAGATCGGGGAGAATTGCACTGCGAGTAATTGGTTCATAACCGCAGGTTTGGACAAATTGAACTGGGATTTCTTCTCGCAGGTAGTAGAGGCTGAAGCGCTCGTTTTGCCAGAACCAAACCTCTTTTACATTCAGCCTTCTGTAAACTTCTAATTTGTTAATGCCACCGCTGGTAACGATTACCTCAATTGCCAGGTCTGGAAATTCTTTGTCAGTGCCTATGCAGTAAGCTTCATCAGGTTCGGTACCGCCGCTTTTCTCTTGTCGCCGCAGGGTTGTAGAGCCAAAAGCAAAATAGTTGATGTCTGCTTCTAAGAAGTAAATTTCTAGGAGATTCCCAATGCGCGTTTTTCTATTTTCATGGCGGCGGGAAGGGGACATAATTTCTAAGGCTCCATCTAAATAGGTGACTCGATATGCCGAAGTATCGCCATTTCTGGCGAGCAAGGCTTCATATTGCTCCCAGTTAACGCGATCGGTAATGTAGCGGCATTCAGGATCGTGGCCTTGGAGTGCTTGTTGGTCAAGTAGCGCCTTGATATCGCTTGCAAACATTAGTATTACCTGCTTTAGGTCGTCTTCATTCTAATTTACTGAGGGCGGCACAAATGTCTGTCCTCCTCCTTCACTTTGGTATTCGTTTGCAGATAATCTCGCACGCGATCGCACGCATAAGCCAGTTCATCCAATTTGAGAATGCTGTCAACATCCCACAAAATCACAGTGCGATCGTCCCCAGCAGAAGCAATCTGTTTACCGTCGGGGCTAAACGCCACTCCCCAAACGTTCCCTTCATGTCCGGTTAGCGTCGTTATTTCTGTCCCGTCGGTTTTCCAGAGTTTCACTTCGCCAGATGCGCCTCCCCCCACCAGCATTTGACCGTCCCGACTGAAATCAACCCCCATCAAGCCTCTAGTATTTCCCTTGAGGGTTTTGAGCAGCGCCCCATCGATCGTCCAGAGTTTAATCGTGTCATCGATGCTGGCAGTTGCCAAAGTGCGACCGTCTGGACTGACAGCCACTTCCCAAACCCCACTGCCATGACCTTTCAAAGTCTTGTCCAAGCGACCGTCTACACTCCACAGCCGAACTGTGCCATCTGCACTGCCGGAAACCAGCCTCTTTCCGTCGGGGGTAAAGTCCACATCGTAAACCCTAGCCTGATGGCCTTTGAACGTTTTCAGCAAAGTGCCGTCTGGCTCCCACAGTCTCACGGTTTTGTCGTCGCTGGCAGAAGCCAGCAGCCGACCGTCTGGACTGGCGGAGACATCCCAAACGCTCGCCTCATGTCCTGTTATGGTTTTCAGCAGCGTCCCGTCAAACTGCCAGAGCTTAATCATTTTATCTGCACTGGCGGTAGCGAATGCGGGCGCGTTTGCAGAGCTGGCAAAGTTCGCCCCCGATAGGAAAGCAACGGATAGAACAGAAGCCTTGTATCCCGTAAAAGACTTCAGCAACTTACCGTCTCGCGCCCACACTTTGAAGCTGATATCCCCACTGGCTGAAGCTAACATCTGACCGTCCGGGCTGAAGTCCACATCCCAAATGGTGCCGCCATGTCCGTACAGGACTTTCGAGAAAGGGTTTGTCGGGTTCCAGAGCCGGACGGTATTGTCGTCGCTGGCGGAGACAGCGATTTGAGTTTTGGGAATAAAGGTGACGCCGCGAATTCCAGATTGATGCCCTTTGAGGGTTTTCAAAAGCGTCCCGTCCGGCTTCCAGAGCTTGATGGTTCCGTCGGCGCTGGCGGAAGCAATGACATCCCCTGAATCGCTGACGGCAATTTCAACCACGTCTGAACTGTGACCTCTGAGAGTTCTCAGCAGCGTTCCGTCGAGTTGCCAAAGTTTAACAGTGTCACCGCTGGCAGAGAGAATAGCGGGGCGTTTTGTGCCGTCACTGTTTGCGAGGGAGGCGAACTTAACGTCCCAAACGACAGTGGTATGCCCTTCCAGAGTTCTCACTCCTTTGCCGCCCTTGGTCCAAATCTTGACCGTACGGTCCGTGCTGCTAGAGGCGAGCAGTTTGCCATCCCGACTGAAGGCAACGCTCCAAACCGAACCTTGATGTCCGCTCAGGGTGTTGAGCGGTTTGCCATCGAGGTCCCACAGGCGAACGGTGCCGTCTTCCCCGCCGGAGGCAATGATATCGCCGTCAGGACTGACGGCAATGTCCCATATCCCTGCGCTGTGTGCCTGAAAGGTTTTGAGCAGCTTGCCTTGACAGTCCCACAGATAGATGCTGCCGTTGAGACTGGAGGTGAGCAGGCGCTGGCTGTCGGGACTGAATTTGAGCGCGAAGACAGCAGCCGGGTGTTGCAGCGCGTGCAGCAGCCTGCCGTCCCCCTGCCAGAGCTTGACTGTTCGATCGCTGCCGCCGGTGGCGATGAGCTGGCCGTCTGGGCTGGCATCTACTGCCAGAACCGGGCTGGAATGCCCCGTCAGGCGATTGAATTCTGCCGTTCCGTAAATGGCTTGTTGCAGCACTTGCCGAACTTGAAACTGCAACTGGAGGCTGGAATTGGCCAGACTGTCAAGCCTGCGTCTGGCTTTGATAGCAGTTACGAGGGCATCCAATCGCTGTTGGGAGGCGAATTGCCCTGCAGACGAGGAGGTGAGGGCTTGGATTTCGCTGATGCGGGCTTGCTGTTCGCTTGTGACGGCGCGATGATATTGCCAGAGGGCGAGAATGCCGGATGCGATCGCCACTATCAGCGCCCCGAAAAGCCCCCCAATCAATCTGCGCTGCCGCTTTGCCGTTTCGCGCTCTAAAACTAAGCGCTTGTGTTCTTCTGCCAGTCGCGCTTCTACTTCTTTGAGTCGTTCTGCTTCCAGTGCTTGCTGCATTTCCTGCCTGTCTAATTCAGCAGAAGCGGCTAAAAATTGATAGTCCAAATCGCTCAAACTTTTACCTTGCGCCCACGTTTGAGAATCTTTTAAGGCTTGACCGCGCAACAATCGCGATTCATCCTTTTGTTTGGAAGCAATCCAAGCATCGAATGCTTGCGAGTAAGGGCGCAGTTGCCCTAACTGTTTCTCTACCCATTCTCCATTAAATACTTCTCGATAAATTCGATTTTTTACCTGCAAATATCCTTGCTGTTTGACTACTAATCCCGATAGCAATAGTTCGATTTGCTCTCGGCTGTCGTCTGTCGGCACTGTCACGCCTTGTAAAATTTGCTGGTAAATTCCCAGCAATCTGCCAGCGCGTTGTTCGTTGCGAAGAATGCGAGCGCCGATCGTTTTCAAATGCTCTGGTTCGTCTAGGGATTCCCAGTTCTCGATAATTTGCGTGCTTTGCACGATTGATTCAACAATAAATTCCTCTGTTCCTGGTGGTATTTTAATATCCCCGCTGCGGTATTTCTCAGCATTTATTACTATCAATTTGCAGATTTTTTGAGTTAAAAATGGTTGCCCTTCCGTCCAAGTTAAGATTTCTTTGAGAACGGCTTGCGGATTATTTACTGCGCTTTCTAATCCTGTGGCTAGAGGTTGTGCCTCCTCTAAGGTAAATCCTGCCAAATCTATCGCTCGTCCGATATTAAAGGGAGTGCGGTTTTTATCGGCAATTAAATCGCTGGGTGTTGCCACTCCGAAAATCGCAAAGCTAATCCTCCTGTATTCGGGATTGATAGCTCTCTGATTATAGCAGTAGCGAATCAGCGCGAAGAAATCATCAACGGCAAAATCTAAACTTAAAATACTATCTATTTCATCAACAAATATAAAAATTCGCTGTTCGGGAAAATAGGCCAACAAAATGTCTTCGATAAAATAGCTCAATCTATGGAGAAATGATACTTCTTCTTGTTGCCACCAAGTTTTTAAGTGAACTTGCCTTAACAGATTGAAGCCGCGCCACAAATCGCCAACAATTCCTTTGTACCACTGTAAGGGAGTGATATTTTCGCTGCCGATGCGGCTCATGTCGATCGTACTGCAAAGAAATCCTTCAGCTTGCAATCGGTGTAAGGTGCGGACTAATAGAGAAGATTTTCCCATTTGCCGCGAATTGAGGACGTAGCAAAATTCGCCTGCTTTTAAGGCTTCGTAGAGTTCGCAATCTGCTTCTCTTACCACATAAGTAGCTGCATCTTTATTGAGACTGCCACCGATTTGATATTGGTAATTGTTCATGGTTTTGAGTTCATGGTTTTTGAGAATTTAACGATCGCCCACTCGATCGCACAAATGTCTGTCCTCCTCCTTCACTTTGGTATTCGTTTGCAAATAATCTCGCACGCGATCGCACGCATAAGCCAGTTCATCCAATTTGAGAATGCGGTCAACATCCCACAAAACGATCGTGCGATCGTCCCCAACAGAAGCAATCTGTTTGCCATCGGGGCTAAACGCAACTCCCCAAACGTTCCCTTCATGTCCGGTTAGCGTCGTTATTTCTGTCCCGTCGGTTTTCCACAGTTTGAGTGCGCCAGTTGAGCCTCCCCCCACCAGCATTTGACCGTCAGGACTGAAATCAACCGCCATCATGCCTCTAGTATTTCCTTTGAGGGTTTTGAGCAACGTGCCATCGATCGTCCAGAGTTTAATCGTGTCATCCCTGCTGGCAGTTGCCAAAGTGCGATCGTCTGGACTGATGGCAACTTTCCAAATCGGGCTGCGATGACCCTCTAGAGTCTTGGAAAACCGACCGTCAAGACTCCACAACCGAGCAGTGCTGTCGCTACTGGCTGAAACCAGCCTCTGTCCGTCAGGGGTAAAGTCCACATCGTAAACCCTAGCCCGATGCCCTGTGAAAGTTTTCAGCAAAATGCCGTCCTTGTTCCACAGTTTCACGGTTTTATCGTTGCTAGCAGAAGCCAGCAGCCGACCGTCTGGACTGACGGAGACATCCCAAACTCCCGCCCCATGTCCTGTAATGGTTTTCAGCAGCGTCCCGTCAAACTGCCAGAATTGAATCGTTTTATCTTCACTAGCGGTAACAAGGATAGGTGTATTAGCAGGATTGGCAAAGCTGGCACCAGAGAGAAAAGCAACCGAGTGAACGGCACTCTCGTTTCCGGCAAAAGACTTCAGCAACGTGCCGTCTCGCGCCCACAGTTTGAAACTGCCATCCGAACTGGCAGAAGCTAGCATCTCGCCGTTCCGGCTGAAATCCACATCCCAAATCGTGCCGCCGTGTCCGTAAAGAACTTTCGAGAAGGGGTTTGTCGGATTCCAGAGTCGGGCGGTATTGTCGTCGCTAGCGGAGACAACCATTTGACTGTTGGGAATAAAGCTAACGCCTCGAATTCCCGATTGATGCCCTTTAAGGGTTTTCAAAAGTGTCCCGTCCGGCTTCCAGAGGTTGATGGTTCCGTCGGCGCTGGCGGAAGCAATGACATCGCCTGCTGTGTTGACGGCGACTTCAAACACTTCCGAACTGTGACCGCTAAAGGTAAGTAGGGGCAGTGCCCCCGTGCCTGCCCCTCCGCCGGGTTGCCAGAGTTTGACAGTGTTGTCAGCGCTGGCAGAGACAATGGCGGGACGTTTTGTACCGTTTTTGTCGGCAAGTAAGACGAACTCAACATCCCAAACGGTGGCGCTGTGACCTTCCAGAGTGCTCACCAGTTCGCCGTCTAGAGTCCAGACCTTGACCGTATTGTCTGTGCTGCTAGAGGCCAGCAGGTTTCCATCCGGGCTAAAGGCAACACCCCAAACTGCACCTTGATGTCCGCTGAGGGTTTTGAGCAGTTTGCCGTCGATACTCCACAGGCGAATGGTGCTGTCTTCGCTGGCGGAGGCGATGCGCTCACCGTCTGGACTCACGGCGATCGCCCAAATCGCAGCTTTGTGTCCCTGAAAGGTTTTGAGCAGCTTGCCTTCCCGACTCCACAGATAAATGTTGCCGTCTACGCTGGATGTTACCAGGCGCTGGCTGTCGGGAGTAAAACAAAGGGCGTAGACGCTGCTGATCGTGTGCTCGAGAGTGTGCAGCAAGGTGCCATCCCGTTGCCAAAGCTTGGCTGTTTGGTCGCCGCCTCCAGTGGCGATGAGTTGACCGTCTGGGCTGACATCAACTGCCAGAACCGGGCTGGAATGCCCCAGCAGGCGATTGAATTCTGCCGTCCCGTAGATGGCTTGTTGCAGCACTTGTTGAACTTGCGATCGCAACTGGGGGCCCGAATTAGGGAGACTGTCAAGCCTGCGTCTGGCTTTGATGGCAGTTACGAGAGCATCTAATCGCTGTTGGGAGGCGAATTGCCCGGAGGAGGAGGAGGCGAGGGCTTGAATTTCGCTGGTGAGGGCGTGATGGTATTGCCAGAGGGCGAGAATGGCGGATGCGATCGCCACAATTAATACCCCACTCAGCGCTCCAATCAACCTCCGCTGCCGGTTTGCCGTCTCTCGCTCTAAAACTAACCGCTTGCCTTCTTCTGCCAGTCGCGCTTCAACTTCTTTAACTCGTTCTGCTTCCAGCGCTTGCTGTACTTCCAGCCTGTCTAATTCACCGGAAGCGGCTAAAAATTGATAATCCAAATCGCTCAAACTTTTTCCTTGGGCCCAGTAGGAAGCGTCTTTGAGGGATTGTCCGCGCAACAGTCGCGATCGATCCTGTTGCCCTGAAGCGATCCAAGCGTTGAAAGCTTGGGAGTAAGGACGCAGTTGCTCTAACTGTTTTTCTACCCATTGTAGGTTAAACACTGCTTGATAAATCGGGTTTCTGACCTTCAACAAACCTTGCTGTTTTACTACCAAACCTGATAGCAGCAGTTCGGTCTGCTCTCGACTGTAATTTGCTTCTATTTCACCACATTGTAATAGTTGTTGATAGATGCCTAAGCTACGTGCAGTGAGTTGTTCGTTGCCAAGCAGGCGATCGCGAATTGTCTTTAAATGCTCTGGCTCATCTTGCGATTCCCAATTATGGATGATGTTTTCTCTCACCAATGATTCTACAAAAAATCCCTCTGTTCCCGGTGGAATTTTTAAATCACCCGTGTGGGCTTGTCGCGCCATTTTTACTACTATTTCACATAGTTTTTGAGTTAAAAATGGCTGTCCTCCCGTCCACTCTAAGATTGTTTTGAGAACTGATTGCGGATGGGCTATGACTTTTTCTAACCCTTTCGCTAATGGTTGCGCTTCTTCTAAGCTAAATCCTGACAAATCGATTGCTTGTCCGATATTAAAAGGTGTCCGATTTTTATCTGCGATTAAATCGCTGGGTGTAGCTACTCCGAAAATCGCGAAGGTAATCCGGTTGTATTCTGGATTAATGGCTCGTTGGTTGTAACAATAACGAATCAAGGCGAAAAAGTCATCGACGGGAAAATCTAAGCTTAAAATACTATCAATTTCATCGACAAATATAAAAATTAACTCATTGGGAAATTTCGCTAATAAAATATCTTCAATAAATTGACTCAATCTTTGGAGGAGAGAAACTTCTTCTTGTTCTTGCCACCAGGTTTTTAAATTAACTTTTCCTGCAAGATGGAAACTGCGCCACAAATCCCCGACGATTCCTTTGTACCACTGTAAAGGAGTGATATTTTCGCTGCCGATACGGGTCATGTCGATCGTACTGCATTGAAAACCTTCTGCTTGCAATCGATGGAAGGTGCGAACGAGAAGGGAAGATTTGCCCATTTGTCGCGAATTGAGAATGTAGCAAAACTCGCCTCGTTTTAAGGCTTCATAAAGTTTGATATCTGCTTGTCGTTCGACATAGGTAGGCGCATCAGTTGTGAGACTGCCACCAATTTGGTAAGAATAATCTCTCATAATTGATAGTTAATTGTTTCGGAGAATGTCACGATCGCCCACTCGATCGCACAAATGTCTATCCTCCTCCTTCACCTCGGCATTTGTTCGCAGATAATCTCGCACGCGATCGCATCCAGAGGCTAGTACCCGATCTAACTCTACACTCTGCTCTAAATTCCAGAGAATTACTGTTTTATCCTCTGAAGCAGAAGCAAGAGTTTTGCCATCAGAACTAAAAGCCAAAGACCCAACTCGTGCGCTATGTCCCATCAGGGTCGTAATCTCAGTACCGTCACGTTGCCAAAGTTTAATCATACCGTCACTACCGCCTGTAGCGATCGTTTTATTGTCAGGACTAAAAGCCACACTCCAAATTCCAGAAATATGTCCCTTGAGAGTGTGTAGCAACTTACCATCACGACTCCAAAGTTTAGCCGTTTTGTCATCACTCGCCGAAACAATTACCTCGCCGTCCGGGCTGAAAGCTACACCAAAAACTAAACTACTGTGACCTTGAAAGGTTTTAATTAACCTACCATCAAGCCGCCAAAGCTTAACTGTCTTATCTCCACTTGTTGAAGCAATAACCTTCCCGTCAGGACTAAAAGCTACCCCCCAAACCCCAGCTTTATGTCCTCTGAGGGTAGTCAATTCGGTTCCGTCTAACTGCCAAAGTTTGACTGTTCTATCCCCACTGGAAGAAGCTATGATTTTGCCGTCAGGACTAAAAACAACTCTCCTCATATCAACTCCTCCTGGGAGAGTCTTCAATAAAGTGCCATCAGCACTCCAAAGTTTAACTGATTTGTCTGCACTAGCGACAGCAATAATGTTGTTGTCGGGACTGATAGCAACACCACTAAACGCAGAGTTACGCCCCTCAAATCCCCTCAAAAACTTACCGTTGCTGCGCCAAATAAAAACCTCGTTTCCACTTGATGAAACAACTAATCGTTGATTTTTGCTTAAAGCTACTCCCCAAACGCCAGCAGTATGTCTCCGTAGAATTGTCAGCAAGGAGTTACTGAATTTCCAGAGTTTAACAGTGCCATCAAAAGAAGTCGATGCAAGATATTCCCCATTGTGACTAAATGAAAGATCGCTAATTGCGCTGCCATGTGCTTTGATCGTGGTGAGTAAGGTACCGTCAATGTTCGAGAGTTTGAGTATTTGGTTATCAGAACCAGAGGCGATCGTTTCTCCATCGGGGCTAAAAGCTAATGCCTGAACTCCTGCCTCATGGGCGGCAATTGTTCTTAACAAAGTGCCGTCACGGTTCCAGAGTTTAATAGTACCGTCTCCAGTGCCCGCAGCGATCGCATTACCATCAGGACTAAAGGCAATGGATAAGACTGGAGATTGAGGTTGTGAAAGCGTTTTCAGCAAAGTGCCATCACGTCGCCAAATTTTCACAGTGCTATCTTCAGAAGCGGAGGCAATTAACTTTCCATCAGGGCTAAAAACTGCTTTCCTGACTACGCCAAGATGCCCTCTTAATGTCCTGAATAATGTGCCATTGCGCCGCCACAGTTTCACCGTACTATCTTGGGAAGCTGAGACAATTAATTCTCCATCAGGGCTAAACTTGACGCTGTAAATTGGAGCTGTATGTCCTGTGAGAGTGTGTAAAGGTAGTGCTGCTTTATCTTTGTTACTGTTAAGCTGCCAGAGTTTAATTGTTAAGTCTCCACTCCCAGAAACGATAAGCTGACGATCGGGACTGATGGCAACTCCGATAACGGGTGCTATGTGAGCTTTAAATGTGCGAAATAATCTGCCATCTTGATGCCAAATTTGCACCTCCCCGTCGCTTGTACCCACAGCGAGCATCTCATCATCAGGACTAATGGCTAAGGCATTCATCCAACCACGATTGCCTGAAAAACGGTTATATTCAATTGCTCCATAAATTGCTCGACGTAGCGCCGATTCAACCATGCCATTTGTCGGGCGATCTGTGCCGTTTAATAGTTGTAGTTCTTTTCTGGCTTGGAGGGCTTCTGTTAAGGCATCTAACCGCTTATCTAAGGCAAATAGGGCTTCGGAATACCGCGTTATGCTTTGAATTTTACCAATTTTTTCGTTGCGTTGGCTTTGAGAGGCTTGATGATATTGTGAAAAGGCGATCGCTCCCAATCCTAAAGCTAAAATTAATGCCATACTCAGTGTTACTATAAATTGTTTTTGTCGTTTGGCATTTTTTTTCTGCTCGAACAGTCGCGCTTCAACTTCTCTAACTCGTGCTGCTTCTAGTGCTTGTTGCACTTCGATTCGGTCTAATTCTTCACTTTGGGATAAAAACTGATAATCTAGGTCACTTAAACTTTTTCCTCGCGCCCAATTTTGAGCGTCTTTCAATGCTTGTCCCCGCAATAGGCGCGATTTATCTTGTTGTTTTGCCGCACACCACGCATCTAAGTTTTGCGAGTAAGGACGTAGTAATCCTAATTTTGTTTCGATCCATTCGCTGTCAAAAACTTTTTGATAAATTCGATTTTTTACTTTCAGGAAATCTTGTTTTTTTTCTACCAAGCCACTGAGTAGCAATTCTATTTGTTCTCGACTGTCATCGGTTGGCACTGGCACGCCTTGCCAAATTTTCTGGTAAATTCCCAGCCATCTACCCATGCGCTGTTCGTTTCGCAAGATGCGATCGCGGATTGTCTTTAAATGCTCAGGTTCATCTTGCGATTCCCAGTTATTGATGATGTTTTCTCTCACCACCGATTCCACAAAAAAATCCTCAGTTCCCGGTAGGATTTTTAAATTTTTGCTGTGGGATGCGCCCGCTATTCTTACCACTAATTCACATATCTTTTGAGTTAAAAATGGCTGCCCTCCCGTCCACTCTAAGATTTCTTTGAGAACTGTTTGCGGATGGGATATGACTTTTTCTAACCCTTTCACTAATGGTTGCGCTTCTTCTAAGCTAAATCCTGACAAATCGATCGCTTGTCCGATATTAAAAGGTGTCCGATTTTTATCGGAGATTAAATCGCTGGGTGTAGCTACTCCGAAAATCGCGAAGGTAATCCGGTTGTATTCTGGATTAATGGCTCGTTGGTTGTAACAATAACGAATTAAGGCGAAAAAGTCATCGACCGGAAAATCTAAGCTTAAAATACTATCAATCTCATCGACAAATATAAAAATTCGCTCGTTCGGAAAATTTACTAATAAAATATCTTCAATAAATTGACTCAATCTTTGCAGGAGAGAAATTTCTTCTTGTTCTTTCCACCACGTTTTTAAATTAACTTGTCCTAACAGATTGAAGCCGCGCCCCACATCCCCGACAATTCCTTTGTACCACTGTAAAGGAGTGATATTTTCGCTGCCGATGCGGGTCATGTCGATCGTACTGCATTGAAAACCTTCTGCTTGCAGTCGGTGCAGGGTGCGGACTAAGAGAGAAGACTTGCCCATTTGCCGCGAATTTAGGACGTAACAAAATTTGCCAGCTTTTAAGGCTTCATAAAGTTCGGAATCTGCTTGCCGCACTACGTATGTAGGCGCATCACTGGCGAGACTGCCACCAATTTGGTATGTTAAGCTGTTGTGCATTTAAATTGTATATTTCGAGTCCCGATCGAACAATCGTCAAATCCTCTCCCCCTCTCCCCTTCCCCCCCTCTCCCTCTCTAATACCACAGGCAATCTAGATGCAACACAGCTTACCTGGGTCATGCGGTTTATGGGTGGGTTTAAAGGTGAAAGTTTATAATAAAAATAGGCAGTCCGATCGTTAATTTTGGTTCCCCTTCCTACTTAATTATAATCCATCCTTCAAATTTAGGTTTCTAGAGTAGTTTTTTTAAGAATAATTTTGACAAAATAACGATTGGAAGTTATTATACAATATAGATAAATAGCCTAATCTTGTAAGTTTATAGTAACATTAAAATTAACAGCAAACAAGGAGAATCAATATGCTCGTTCAACAACAACCTGCCCAATCTAAACAAATGACCCTAGACGAGTTTCTGGACTGGTATCCAGAGGGTCAAGGTCGCTTTGAACTACATGATGGAGCCGTTATCGAAATGCAAGCAACTGGAACTCACGAACAAGTAGGGGGCTTCCTTGCCCTTGAAGTGGGAGTAGAAATTAAACGTTTGGCTTTGCCCTATTTCATTCCCCGCCAAGGAATTATTAAGGCTATTGATTCTGATAATTCTGGCTACAGCCCAGATGTGATGGTGTTAGATTGGCAACAAATCGAAACGGAACCGATGTGGAAAAAGCGCTCGACTATTACCAGAGGTGAAACTATCCGTTTAGTTATAGAAATCGTGAGTACAAATTGGCAAGATGACTACTTGATGAAGTTAGGGGAATATGAAAAATTGGCAATTCCTGAATACTGGATTGTCGATTATTTAGGGTTAGGCGGCCGAAGATATATTGGCAACCCCAAACAACCCACTATTTCCGTCAACCAATTGGTTGACGGTGAGTATGTAGTTAATCAGTTTAGAGGTGATGAGCGGGTGCGATCGCTTGCTTTCCCAGATTTAAACTTAACGGCAGAACAGATTTTTGTGGTGGGCAATAACTAAATAAAGTGTTGCGAACCAAAATACAGGCGGTACAACTCACAGCTTAGCGTACAGTGGTTGTTATCGATATGAATCAGCCCCATACTAAATAATTTAGAAGCCACTATCGGATCTAATTCCACTCCGTGTTCCGATTTTACCACTTGTTTAAGTGCAACCGCAAGTTCGGGATACTCTTGCAAGGTTGCCCAAAAACTCCGCAAGTAATCTTTATAAATTCCCGCTATTGTCGGAGCTTCTTGTAGTAGCCGATCTAGCCTTACACTGTTTTGACAGAGGTGGTAAAGAGCTAGCCGCACCAGATAAGGATGTCCCCCCACCATTGCCATCAGTCGATCGGCATCCAGGCTATCTGTCCAATTTACTCCGTGACGCTGCGCTAAAGCAAGTATCTGCTCTTCTGTAAAATAGGGCAATTGCAGGGGTAAACCGACATTAAAAGGCGATTCAGTAAGCTTTAAAGGAATATAAATTTCTGTGGAGTGAAGAACGATTAACCGCAGTTTTCCCAAAGTTTCAATCCGCTTTGCTTCTTCATGCCAGCTTCGCAGCAGCGGCAAAAATTCTCGGGCAATTTGTGGATACTCAAAAATTCTATTTACTTCATTTAAAGCTAACACAAGAGGGGTACTTATTTTTGCTAATACATATTGTTGCAAATAGATGGTGCAGCTTACTTTGCTACCCATGTCTTCATCCCAATAATCATCTAATAGAGGTGGTAATTTTAGGTGACGGCTGATGTTGGCACAAAACCAGCGTAAAAATTTATCGATATTGGCTAAGACAGCTTCCTCGGCTTGCTGAAAATCTAAACTTACAGTTCGATAGTCAAGAGAAGTCGCGCGATCTAAAATCCTTAGCAGAAGGGAACTTTTGCCCATCTTCCTGGGAGCTTTAATCCGCAGAACACTTCCTGGTTTGGTAATCTCTCGATAAGCGAGTTCTTGGATTAGCGGGTGAGGGATATAAAATGGCGAATCCAGGGGCACGGGAGAGCCGGGAAATTCTAAAGGTTTTGCTAGGCATTTGCTGCGGGTAAATGCTTCAATTAATTCTCGTTCCTCTGCTGTCAGGGAACGTGATTCTACACAAGAGCGAAAATTTGATTTGCTAATAGATGTTTGCAAGATTTGAGAGAGAGATTGCCACAAAGACGAGGCGATGTTTCTCAGGTAATGCTCTCCGTAATGAGAGGTAGATGCAATACTTGTATAAGTCTTTCCTTCCCAAACTTGGCGGAGTATGATTTCTTGTACAGGATATAAATCTTTTTGCAATCGGACACGAGTTAGCTGTAGTATCTCATCTATCGTCATAACTGGTAATAACCATATAAGTGTATCGTTGATATTATCACTTATGATTGACTGTAAAGCTAAAAGCGATCGCCAATTGGATTGTCACACGCTCCTGCCGCGACATTTCTCAAAGCGTAATTGGTGACATCGGTTAATTCTCCCCCGAAGAGTATCGCTATCAATGAAGAATTCCCTCGCGGGGTAGTGGCGGCTGTATTTAACCTGTCTGCACTCTTCAAGGGTACAAGAGTGAACCAATCTCTACAGGTTTTTGAGAATGGTTCTCTTTGTTAAGTTAAATCCGTGACATCCGTTAAATCTAGTGATTTCCCCGTTGCCTGACCGATCGCAGAGTGGTATAACCTAATTTCAATCGGCACTGGCGCTCCTACTGGAAAGGAATCTGCGCTCAGTTGTTCTCGATCGCCGGCCAAAATGTCATGCCGGTGTCACAGTTGTTAGTGAAGGCAGAATTAAAAATGTGACAGTTGACTTTGCTAAAGCTGGGTCGATTGATGTTAAGTTAATTAACAATAGTGTCAGATCGCTGCATTTACTCATCACAAGTGTTAAGGCCAAAAGCCTAATTCTTATTTGTGTGCCAGCACTTTTATAAAATTCTTCTGTAATCACCTCTGAAAAATATTAGCCAATAACCGAGTTAATTTGATGCAAATGATTCATGAAATGTTTTCAAATTATTTTATTCCTCACGGTCATTGCTACTTGTGGAAGCCGGGATTAGTCAGGCTACACGTTTTGTCCGATGGTTTGATTGCCGTCGCTTATTTTTTGATACCTATCACGCTGATTTATATAGTTAAGAAGCGGAAAGACGTGCCTTTTGACTGGGTTTTCATGTTGTTTGGCTCTTTTATTGTCTGCTGCGGCATTACCCATATTATGGAAATATGGACGCTGTGGCACTCTAATTATTGGTTGTCGGGTTTTATTAAAGCGATTACGGCGCTGATTTCGCTATCTACAGCAGCAGTGCTGGTGGAACTAATCCCAAAAATCTTGGCTATTCCCAGTCCCGATCAATTGGCGGTGGCAAATCTGGCTTTACAAAATGAGATTGGCGAGCGCAAACAAGCTCAAGAAGCACTCTCGGAATTAATGCTAGAATTGGAAAAACGGGTGATGGAGAGGACGATCGCTTTAGAAGTGGCTAATGAACTTTTGCAACAGGAAAATCGCGATCGCTCTTTGGCTGAAAATTCGTTGCGGCACTCTGAAGCTAAACTGCTCGAACAAACTCAACAGCTAGAGAACACTCTGCAACAACTAAAAGGCGCTCAAACTCAACTCGTGCAAACTGAAAAAATGTCTTCTTTGGGGCAAATGGTAGCTGGGGTTGCCCACGAGATAAATAACCCTGTTAACTTCATTTACGGCAATCTGATTCCGGCTGAGGAATACATTAAAGATATTGTGGCATTGATTAAGGCTTATCAAGTTTATTACCCCACTCCTGCGCCGGAAATTGCAGAAAAGATTCACACTATCGAACTTGATTTTATTTTAAAAGACCTGCAAAAACTTTTTGCTTCTATCAAAATAGGAGCAGAGCGAATTAGGGAAATTGTTAAATCTTTACGCACTTTCTCCCGGTTAGACGAAGCCGATATGAAAGAGGTCAACATCCATGAAGGTATAGACAGCACTTTAATGATTTTGCAGCACCGCTTGAAAGAACAACCAAACCGTCCGCCTATCCAAGTGATTAAAGAGTATGGAGATTTGCCAGAATTGGAGTGCTACGCTGGGCAGCTCAACCAAGTATTTATGAACATTATTTCTAATGCTATTGATGCTTTAGAACAGATGGTGCAGCAGGGACATTCGACCAATGGATATTGGGAAAATAATTTTGATGAAAACTTACACAACACCAATTGCAAACTGCTAAAAATTCGCATCCGCACGCTCTTAGTTGATGGTAAGCGGGTGCAGATTCGCATTGCTGATAATGGCAGCGGCATAGATTCTGACGCGATCGCTAAAATTTACGATCCATTTTACACGACGAAACCTATCGGTTACGGTACGGGTCTGGGTTTGGCGATTTCTTATCAAATTATTAAAAGCCATGAAGGTTATTTGGGTTGTGTTTCCGAGGTTGAGAGGGGTACTGAGTTTATCATTGAAATTCCCTTGAAATCACAACCTCAACAACCAAAAATTTCCTCTCAAAAAATTTTTGATAAACCTGTAAATTTGGGAGAGCATCCCGTTTTTCTCAATCAACTTGTGGGGTGTGCCGAAGCACCCCACCCACCCAAAGATAGAGCCGGCTCTTAGGTCTACTTCATAAGAGAGATAGAGAGGCTATTGAGTCCAATGTACAATAACAAGAAGAGTGTTTCACTTGAGCTGATATACAAGCAAATATTATGTGGCAAATAGTCAAGAATATCTTTTCTCCTACTCAGTATATGCCGCACGGTCACTGCTATCTGTGGCAAACGCCTTTGGTGTGGCTGCACGTAACCGGCGACTTTTTAATCGCGATCGCCTACTATTCAATTCCGGCGATGCTGATTTATTTTATCCTCAAGCGGCGCGATATCCCTTTTTTAGGAATATTTGCTTTATTTAGTACATTTATTATTCTCTGCGGCACGGGTCACTTGTTAGACATTTGGACGCTGTGGCATTCCGCTTATTGGCTGTCGGGGATTGAAAAAGGAATTACTGCACTTGTTTCCTGCTTCACGGCCGGACAGATGGTAACACTGTTGCCACAGTTTTTATCTTTAAAAACTCCCCAAGAATTAGAGGAAATAAATCGCAAGTTGGAGTGCGAGATTGCTGTCCGTGAAGATGCAGAATTAGCGCTGCGACACGCTTATGATGATTTAGAAATTAAAGTCCAAGAGCGCACCGCCCAGTTGACAAAAATTAACGGTTATTTAGAAGCAGAAATTAGAGAAAGAATAGCTGCTGAATCGGCTTTGCGCGAACGAGAAACTAGGTTAACAGAACAACAAAATGGCTTGCTCGAATTAGCAAAAAATTCGAGTATCTACGAGGGAAATATCGGCGAGGCGTTGAGAGAGATTACACAAATGGCAGCTCGTACCCTGAATGTCGATCGGGCAAGCGTTTGGTTTTATCAGGAAGATAAATCCGCAATGTACTGTGCGGATCTTTACGAACTGACTCCCAATCCACACAGCGTCGGTGCAGAACAGAAAGTTGCTGACTATCCTACCAGCTATTTCCAAGCTTTGAATAGACAACAGGCGATCGCAGCGGTTGATGCCAAAACCGATCCGCGCACCCGAGAATTTAGCGAATCTTATTTGAGGCCTTTAAACATCTCGTCGATGCTAGATGTTCCTATTACCCATAAAGGGCAAATTGCGGGTGTAATTTGTTTAGAACATCAGGGAACGACCAGGAATTGGACGCTCGACGAACAAAGCTTCGCTAGCTATTTGGCGCAGATCGCAGCTTTAGCAATGGAAGCTCGCGATCGCAAGCAAGCCGAGTTAAACTTGCGTTCTGTCACCGAACGCTTGCAATATTTGCTGGCGACTACTCCGGCGGTGATTTTTAGCTGCCAATTAGGAGGAAATTATGACGTAACATTTGTTAGCGAGAACGTTTTTTCAATGATCGGCTACGAAGCGCGAGAATTTGTTGATGGTTCTCTTGATTGGCATAGCATCGTTCACCCAGAAGATCGAGAGGTTGTTGATACTTCATTCGCTCAGATATTGGAAAAAGAAACGATTTCCTATGAATACCGCGAACTGCACAAAGACGGTAGTTATCGCTGGATATACGATGAGGTTAAGTTGGTCAAAGATGCTGCTGGCATACCTGTGGAGTGCGTTGGTTATGGAGTAGATATTACTGCACGCAAACAAGCGGAAATAGCCTTGCAGCGACAACTAAAAAGAGAGCGGCTCGTAAATTCCATTCAAGAGCGGATTCGTTCTTCTCTTAACCTAGAAGAAGTGATGACAATGGCTGTTGAAGAAGTCCGCCAGTTTTTGTCAACTGACAGGACACTTATTTACCGTTTTAATCCAGATTACAGTGGATTTATCGCCGTCGAGTCGGTAGCCCCCGATAGGATGTCGATTTTGGGAATTGATATCAGCGATCCTTGCTTTCAGGAACACTACGTCTCTGTTTACGAGCAGGGACACCTTCGCGCGATCGAAAATATTTACACGGCAGGCATTTCAGAGTGTCACATTAATTTACTGAGTCAGTTTGAAATTAAAGCTAACCTCGTGGTTCCCATTTTGCAAGGTAAAAAATTATGGGGCCTAATCATTGCTCATCACTGCCGCAGTCAAAGGCATTGGAACTCTTCTGAGATAGAATCTCTCAAGCAAATTTCCGTGCAGCTAGCAATTGCCATCCAGCAATCCACCCTTTTTGAACAAGCAAAAACAGAAATTGCCGATCGCAAATTAGCAGAAACAGCATTACAAAAAGCTGTCGTAGCTGCTGATACAGCTAACCGCGCCAAGAGCGAATTCCTTTCTTCTATGAGCCATGAATTGCGGACTCCCCTGAATGCCATTCTCGGATTTAGTCAAGTGATGGTGCGCGATTCATCTCTTAACAATCAACACCAGCAGCACCTAGAAATTATTAATCGCGCCGGCGAACACTTGCTTTCGCTAATTAATGATATTTTGGAAATGTCCAAAATTGAAGCGGGCAGAAGTCAGCTTAATGAAAGCAGTTTTAATTTAATGCGATTGCTAAAAACCTTAGAAGAAATGTTTCGATTAAAAGCTAGATCTAAGAAATTGCAGCTAAATTTAGAAGTGGGTGACGGTGTACCGCAGTTTGTTAGGGGAGATGAAGGTAAATTGCGCCAAATTCTGATTAATCTTGTAGGAAATGCGATCAAGTTTACAGAGACGGGTAGCGTTACTTTGCGAGTTAAAAAGAAGGTAGAAGAAAGTTTGAGGGCTGAAGCCGCAGAGTTGTTCGACACACAAACAAAACTTGCCGGCGGGGGTTCTGAACATTCCGAAAGCTTAGCGGTTGAAACCGCAGCTATACAAAAACAACCCGGATGGTACACTGGTTTTAATCAGTCCGAAAGCTTGGCGGACTGTGATTGTGTAAACGCGAATGAACTTCGTCCGGAATTCTTACGCCTTCAGTTTGAAATTGAAGATACTGGCCCGGGCATTTCCGCAGAAGAAATGAATAAGTTATTTGAACCCTTTGAGCAAACAAAAACAGGTCAAATGTCTCAACAGGGGACTGGATTAGGTTTACCAATTAGCCGCAAATTTGTACAAATGATGGGAGGAGATATTACTGTCAAGAGTACGCCTGAGTTGGGAAGTAAGTTTGCATTTGATATTCAAATCAGCCTTGCCACTCCCAGCGAAATTAAAGTTTTTCAGTCGCATAAAAAAGTAATTAGTTTAGCACCGAATCAACCAGAATACCGGATTTTGGTTGTTGACGACCGCGCCGATAACTGCCTAGTCATAGAGAGATTATTGTCACCGCTGGGCCTCCTCGTGCGATCGGCTAGAGATGGTGAAGAAGCTATTGCTGTATGGGAGGATTGGCAGCCGCACCTGATCTGGATGGATATGCAGATGCCTGTCATGGATGGCTATGAAGCCACCAGAAAAATTAAAGCTCATCCTCTCGGAAAACAAACTGTAATAGTTGCTCTTACTGCTAGCGCTTTTGAAGAGGAACGACAAACTATTTTAGCAGCAGGCTGCGATGATTTCATGCGTAAACCCTTCGAGGCAAAGATATTGTTTGCGAAAATGGAAAAATTTTTAGGAATGCGTTACATTTACGAAGAATCTGTTGATGCACCACTAGCAAATGAAAGTGAAACTAGGGTAGTGTATAGCAATCAATCAGTCGAGTCACAACTCGCTAGGATGCCTCTTGAGTGGGTAGAAAAGATATCTCATGCTGCTCATGAATGTTGCGACGATAAAATTGTTAAGTTGATTGAGGAATTGCCCAGCGAGTTTGCCTTAGCTGCCGAGTATTTAACTACTTTGGTGCAGGATTTCCTATTCGACGATATTATAGACATAGCGCAATCAGCAGTTGCGACGAGGTGAAAATACCAGTTTTCTACTAATCTAAAATTAGGAGGTTATTCTTAAAAAAAATCCTAACGTTAACCCCCAATAACGTCTCTTTGCCATCTATTTTTAGGAGAAAAAATCGGAGTTTTTACTGTTGCGTTTTTTTGATGTCAACTTCTTAATTATTAAGATATTTTATCTTGACAAACTACCGCGAGCGAGCGCATGGACAGCAATCAATTTCCTACAATTCAAGCCAACATTTTAGTAGTTGATGATAAGCCAGATAATGTGCGGCTTTTATCTACAATTTTGACCGCACAAGGGTATGAGGTGCGTAAAGCGCTGAACGGACAAAGGGCGATCGCTACAGTGCAAGAGTTTCCGCCGACTCTAATTCTGCTGGACGTGATGATGCCAGACATGAATGGATATGAGGTATGTGCAAAGTTGAAAGCTTCACCAAAAACCAGTTCCATTCCCGTTATTTTCTTAAGCGCCTTAGATGACGTTGCAGATAAGGTGAAAGCCTTTGATGTGGGAGCAGTTGACTATATTACTAAACCTTTTCAAGGTAAAGAAGTATTGGCACGAGTGGCAAATCAGTTAACAATTCAAAGTCAACAAAAGCTACTTCAAGAGCAAACGAAGCAATGCCAAGAACTTGTCGGACGTTTGCAAAACGAAATTAAAGAGCGGCAGGGGGCTGAGTTAGCTTTACGGCTTGCTCAAAGAAAGTCGGATCATTTATTGCTGAATATTTTACCCGCAGCGATTGTTGAAAATTTGAAAAAGGGCGAGGGTTATCCTGCCCAGAGGTTTGATTCAGCAACAGTTCTTTTTGCCGATATTGTAGATTTTACGTCTATTGCTGCTAGAATGTTACCTCTAGAATTGGTAAATGTACTGAACCAGATTTTTTCAAGGTTTGACCAACTAACTGAAAAACACGGTTTGGAAAAAATTAAAACAATTGGAGATGCTTATATGGTAGCGGGGGGGTTGCCTGTGCCGAGGGCAGATCATGTAGAAGCGATCGCGAATATGGCCTTGGATATGCAGGAAGCGATCGCTGATTTTCAAACTGACAGAGGCGAACCATTTCAAATTCGGATTGGCATTCATACAGGGCCCGTAGTTGCTGGCGTAATTGGCACTAAAAAATTTATCTACGACTTGTGGGGAGATACTGTTAATGTTGCTTTTCGGATGGAATCTCAAGGATTACCGGGAGATATTCAAGTTACTGCTGATATTTACGAACTGTTAAAAGAGCGGTATTTATTTGAGGAAAGAGGTGCGATCGCGATTAAAGGAAAAGGAGAGATAATCGCCTATTGGCTAAAAGCTAAAAAAGATAATTCAGCGGTTGAAATCGATGCTTGTCAAACGAAGTCTACTCCTAGCGAACTAAGGGAGTACCCAAATACCCCACTTTTTTAAGAAGTCCGGCATCTCACCTAGAAGCTGCGGATGAAGGTCGAGCTAATCCTTAAAAAATGAAAATAATTTGCAGTTTCCATTTTTTATTTTCTCTGATGATTTCAATGCGATCGATAAATTCTCGAAAGTAAAACCTGCGTTCTGATTCTGATAAATCGAGCCAAAATTGCGGCAGGGAAACTGTTTGGGCAGTTTCTCGCAAATTTACTGGGGGTAGCTGCGCCAATTTGCTTTGCAGTTCGGCAATTTCGGTGCGAATTTTGTATGCTCTCAACTCGGCCGTTTCCGTGTCTAAAATGCCGCTGTCAATCAGGGCGAAAAGTTGCTCTATGATTTCTTGTTTCGATGCGATCGCCCTGACAATTCCTGCTTTAATTCCATTCATATTCGGCATTTGCAACCCAGCAACAGCATCGGGTAAATCCCGACAAATACCGGCGATGGTTAATTGCAATACTTCATCGTAGGAAAGGCCGCTACATTTAGGCTGTTTTGGACAGTTAATGGGTCGCAAATAAAGGTATTCTTTTTGTTTGCGGTAGGAGGTAACTTTGGCAACCGTCATGGGCGATTTGCATTCTGCACAAATTGCCAAACCTGCGAGGGAACGCGGGGCGCTAGCGCTGCGAGGAGAAAGGCAGCGGTTGCGACGCAGCAACCTGTCTATTTGGGCGGCTTCTTCTCTGGAAATAATCGGGACGTGGGTGTTAGAAATTACTTGGCCGTTTTGATATTCCAAATCGCCTCGGTAGACGGGATTTGTCAGCCAGCGGCGGCCGGTACTTACAGAAATTTTTTTGCTGTATTTCTTGGCTAAATACCGCACGGAACCTCGCAAGGAACCGTAAATTAAAAAGTGTTCAAAAAAGTCTTTGACTGTGGGGGCGGTGGTTTTATCGATCGTGTAACAATCTTTGCCGCGCCGGTAGCCGTAAGGAGCCTTACCCGGTGGCATCCGTGATTTGATGCGGTTGCGCGCGTGTCCTTTGCGAATACTCCGGCTGTGTTGGCTGCGCTGGATTTCTGCGAGGATTAGCAGCAAATTTTTGCGGTTTCGCGGTTCTGTTTCTGCTTGTACGATGATTTCGACGCCGAGGTTTTCGAGTTGGGCGAGGTGCGAACACACTTGCTGCAATGTGTCGCCTAGTTCTTCAAACCGCTGAATTAATAGGTATTTGACTGGTTCTGTTTCGCAGTCTTTGAGGAGTTGCTGCAGTTGTTGCCTCCCTCCTAAGTCTTGATAGGTGCGATCGACTTCTTGACCCCAAATTTCCGGTGCGGGTGCTGCTTCCAGTAGCGGTTCGGTGTAAGAATAAGCGATAATTTTCATCTGTTACTCGCTGAGTTCGATGATGTTGCCGTCGGGATCTTGGGTAAATAATGCCGATCGACCTGACGCGCTCATTTGAAACGGGCAATTGTGAGCGATTAACTGCTGTTTGGCTGCCTCTAAGTTAGCAACAGAAAATGCTAGATGTCGGTTGCGTCCCCATTTGGCTTGGTCTACGGCATCTGGGATAATTGTTGCACCTAAAATTAGGTGGAGCTGGAAGTCGCCGATTTGATACCAGATTCCGGGAAATTTTAAGTCTCGATCGATTTTTTGCAGTTTTAGTACGGTGCTGTAAAAGTGTTGGGATTGTTCCAGGTTGGAGATGAGGATGGCGCTGTGGAGGGATTGAGTAATTTGCATTTTTCTGGGGATTTATTGTTTTATTTTAACCGCTGATGGACGCAGATTGGTTGATGTTTGTTGAGTTTTTGATATGATAACATTGTCCGCCGCTATTAAATACATTCAAAACTGTTCTGAGTAACTCGCGATCGCATATTTTAGGATCGATTGTATAGTCTCTTTTTCTGAGTATGCTGTAAACTGCCCGCTGGGAGTGTTTTTAATAATGGTTTCAGAAAAAAGCGCGATCGTCTCCAGAGCTGGCAAATTCCGTCTCCGCAATGTCTTGGTAGTTCCCTTTGTTCTCCAAATTTTGGCTGCTGTTGGCTGCGTTGGCTATCTCTCTTACAGAAACGGAGAGCAGATAGTCAACGATATTGTTAGTCAGTTGCGCCAGGAAGTGAGTGCGAGAGTTTACGAACGCGTTCAAACCTATTTGGAAGCTCCGCCACTGGTGAATCAGATCAATCTGGATGCTGTACCTTTGGGAGTGTTGAACTTTGACGATTTGGAGCAAGCTCGACCCTATTTTTGGAAACAAGTTCTGCAATTTAAGTCGATCGGTCACGCGGGAATTGCCAACGAAAAAGGTCAGTACCTGCGTGTGGGTTGGGTAAATCGGCTGGTTGGGATCGAACAACCTCAGCTTGCCCAGCAACTTATTGCCGGGGGTGGCGACTTGATATATTACAACCTTGACGATAATGGAAACCCGACAACAATCGAAAAAAACACGCCCAATTATGACGTTCGCACGCGCCCTTTTTACAGAGTAGCTGTTGAGAAAAAACAGGCCGCTTGGAGTGAAGTTTATATTAATTTTGGCTACGGTACGCTGCAAATTAATGCGAGTCTACCCTATTATGATGCCGCAGGGAAACTAATTGGCGTGCTGACTTGCCAGATGGGACTAGATCAAATTGGCCACTTCCTGCAAACTTTACGTGTGGGTAATTCCGGTCAAGTATTTATCATTGAACCCCAGGGTGAGTTAATAGCCACTTCCGTTAAAGAACAGCCTCTTTCGGTGGGAACCGGCAAAGATACAAAGCGGCTCAAAGCACAGGAAAGCAGCAACCCGCTGATGCGTCAAAGTGTGATTTATCTGCTCGATCGCTTCAAAAATTTGGCAGATATCGATCGAACTGTTCAACTTGACTTTAAGCTGAACGGCGAGCGCCAATTTATCCAAGTTTCTCCGCTAACTGACAAGTACGGCCTCAATTGGCTGAGTGTAGTAGTAGTTCCTGAAGCGGACTTTATGGCGCAAATTTATGCTAACACTCGCCAGACCATTTTGCTGTGTATTGTGGCTCTCATTATCTCTGTTGGAGTAGGTCTTTTCACCGCTAGCTGGATTACTCGACCCCTGAATCAAATTGCTCGAGCTTCAGAATATCTAGCAGGTGGTGCGCTCAACCAGAACGTTGCTTCCAGTCAGATTTGGGAAATTGAAACCTTAACAAATTCCTTTAACAGGATGGCGAGACAACAGCAAGAATCCTTTGAAACTTTAGAAGATAAAGTTAAAGAACGTACCTCTGAACTCGCTACAGCCACTAAACAAATTGCCGCTCTCAACCAGCGCCTGAAAGCGGAAAACCTCCGCATGAGCTCCGAACTCGATATGCTCAAACAAATGCAGCAGTTGATTCTGCCAAAACCTGCTGAACTTGCAGCCATCGAAGATTTAGATATTGCCGGATTTATGGAGCCAGCCTCGGAAGTAGGCGGTGATTACTACGACGTACTTTGTACTAACGGGGTTGTCACCATTTGCATTGGTGATGTCACCGGACACGGATTGGAAAGCGGCATTTTGATGGTGATGACTCAAGCTGCTGTCCGCACTCTTCAGGAATTGCAAGAATCCAACCCGGTGCGTTTTTTAGATACCCTCAACCGCACTCTTTATAAAAATGTCCAGCGCATGAACTCCGACAAAAATATGACACTAGCTTTGCTCAACTATGCGGATCGCACAATTAGTATCAGCGGTCAACATGAGGAAACTATTGTGGTCAGGAAAGGTGGTCAAATCCAGCGGATAGACACCATAAATTTAGGATTTCCGCTCGGCTTAGATGAGGATATTTCCGATTGGATCGGCCATGTTTTAGTTGACTTAGAGGCGGGGGACGGGGTGGTGCTTTATACTGACGGCATCCCGGAAGCTAGAAATATCCACAAAAAATTCTACGGAATCGAAAGACTCTGTGAAGTGGTTTCTCAAAACTGGCATTTGAGCGCCGAACAAATTAAGGAAGCCGCCATTGATAATTTGCGAGACTTTATTGGAGAACAAAAGGTATTTGATGACATTACCTTGCTTGTTATCAAGAAAAAGGATTAAGTTTTGTCTGTTTTACTTCTTGCTTTATTCACCCATCGCTGCTTTTGTAAAAACGATATTTAGTATCATCTGCTGTGTTCAATATAAAAAATCTGTGAATAAAATTATATAAAACGCTGGCTCTACCACATTAGTTATTAAATATCTATTCGGGTATCTAAATAAATGAGAAACAGCATCTTTCGACTATACCAGCCATCAAAGCTTTCTACGACCAGCCGCGAGTCGAGCAAGACGAACTATATCCGCAATTTGCACGAGTAGTCAAAAACGAAAACGCAAATTTTCCTAACTCTATTTCCGACAATAAAAAAATAGCGATGTACCAAGAAATTTGTACTGAATTCAACCAACAGGAACCTGAATATCCCAAATGTGACTTCAACAGGCGATCGATCCTGCGAAGCAAGCGCTTCAAAGGTTTTTAACAAAATTGATGTGATTTGCGATCGATCGTTGTTTTTTGGTCAAATCGTCCCTAAACCTTGCGGGCTGTAGTAAACTAATCACTAATGACCGCAAACTTTTTTATATTGATTGAACTAAAAGCTGACCGGGATTTAGCAACCTAAGCGGCGGCAAGTACGTTCTGAATCGCTGAAACCATTGCCCCAATTGCATCGATCCGTCGATTTTTGCCCCCTTCCTTCAACATTTAGTATAGCAACTATGACCCTGATATCAATTCCCGGCTACCGGGCGGTCGAAGAACTCTACTCTGGCCCCAGAACCTTGGTTTTTCGAGGTTTTTCGGAATCAAACAATCAACCCGTCGTCATCAAACTGCTCAGATCTGAGTATCCGACTTTCAGCGAAATGGTGCAGTTTCGCAATCAGTACACCATTGCCAAAAATATTGAAAATTCCGGTATTGTCAAACACTTAAGTCTGGAAGTATACCGTAACGGTTTTGCCTTAGTGATGGAGGATTTTGGCGGAATTTCTCTAGCAGAATACATCACCACTGATGCTTGGGACCTCAAGGATAAAATTACCGCTACCCTCGAAAAATTTTTCCAAATTGCCATTAAAATTTGCTCTTGTTTAGAAGCAATATATAATAGTAAAGTTATTCACAAAGATATCAAACCGCAGAACATTATAATTAACCATAAAACTCAAGAAGTAAAAATAATAGACTTTAGTATCTCCTCGCTTTTGCCTCGCGAAAATCCAGAAATTAAAAATCCCAACATCTTAGAAGGGACATTAGCTTATATATCTCCCGAACAAACTGGAAGAATGAATCGCGGGATTGACTACCGCACCGATTTTTACTCGCTAGGAGTAACTTTTTACGAACTGTTGACAGGACAATTGCCATTCCAATCTAACGACCCGATGGAATTGGTTCACTCTCACATTGCTCGCCAGCCAATTCACCCGATCGCCCTCAATCCTGCCATCCCCCAAGTATTGAATGACATAGTGCTCAAACTGATGGCGAAAACAGCGGAAGCACGCTATCAAACAGTTGGTGGCATCAAACACGATTTAGAAAAATGCTTAAAAGAATACTCAGATCGTGGCACTATTCAACTGTTTGAATTAGGGAGTAGAGACATTTCCGAACGCTTTGTCATTCCCGAAAAACTTTACGGCAGAGAAACCGAAGTTTCGGCCCTATTAGCAGCCTTCCACCGCGTCGCCTGTCCCCAGGAAAATTCCGCAGCCGCCGATTTGGAGGTTTCCCCTAGTAGCAGCCGATCGCCTCAGAAACTCCCCCGTACAGCTACTACCGAAATCATGTTGGTAGCAGGCTTTTCCGGGATTGGCAAAACCGCTGTGGTTAACGAAGTTCACAAGCCAATCGTCCAGCAGCGGGGATACTTTATCAAAGGGAAATTCGACCAATTTAGGCGCGATATTCCCTTCTCAGCATGGGTGCAAGCTTTGCAAAGTTTCCTGCAGCAATTACTGACAGAAAGTGTTACTCAAGTTCAGCATTGGCAAGCCCAAATTTTGTCCGCTTTAGGCGATAATGCTGGGGTAATTATTGATGTTATCCCAGAATTAGAACTGCTGATTGGCAAGCAACCTGCTGTCCAGGAGTTAGAACCAACTCCTGCACAAAATCGTTTCAATCTGTTATTTCAAAAGTTCATTCGTGTCTTTGCTACAAAAAATCACCCCTTAGTTATCTTCTTAGATGATTTGCAATGGGCTGATTCCGCATCTTTGAAATTAATGGAATTGTTGCTAGGCGAATCAGAAGGTCAACATTTGCTGCTAATTGGCGCTTATCGAGACAATGAAGTTTCCAGCGTTCATCCATTAATGCTGACTTTATCAGAGATTCGCAATCTACCAAATCGCAGTCTTGAGCGACCAGCCCCTATCATTAATCAAATTACTCTCGCGCCACTTACAAAAAATGATTTAAATTGTTTAGTTGCTGATGCTTTAAGTTGTCCGCAGCATCGCTCGATTTATTTAACAGAATTGATTTTTCAAAAAACTCAAGGCAATCCTTTTTTTAGCAATCAATTCCTAAAAAAGCTGCATGAAGATAAGTTAATATATTTCGATTTTACTCCGTTGGATGGGGGAGAAAGGGGTGGTTGGCAGTGCGATATTGCTAAAATTAGAGAATTGGCCCTCAGCAATGATGTCGTCGAATTTATGGCGAATCAATTGCAAAAATTGCCGCTAACTACTCAAAATATTTTAAAAATAGCTGCTTGTATTGGCAGTCAATTTGATTTAGAAACCTTAGCAGTGGTTTGTGAAAAATCTCAAATAGACACTGCGGCTGATTTATGGAAAGCATTGCAAGAAGGTATAATTTTACCGCAAAGTGAAGTTTACAAATTTTTTGCAGGTGATGGGGACTCTGCACCATTAGCTGTTGCCGATTGTCAATTACCCAGTTACAAATTTTTGCACGATCGCGTTCAACAAGCTTCTTATTCTTTGATTCCCGATGAGGCAAAACAGTCAACTCACCTAAAAATTGGCAGATTGTTGTTGAGTAATACCCCAGAAGATGAAAAAGAAGATCGGATATTTGATATTGTCAACCACTTGAATAGTGGATTGGAATTAATTGGCGATCGCACCGAAAAACATCAACTAGCTTCCTTGAACTTAATTGCGGGACGTAAAGCTAAAACTTCTACAGCTTATGCTGCTGCTGTGGATTATTTAACTATCGGCAGAAACCTGCTAGCAGATGATAGCTGGACAAATTTATACGACTTGACGATCGATCTTTATGTAGAAGCGGTTGAAGCCGAATATTTGAATGCCAATTTCGCTTTGTCGCACCAACTGGCGGAAATAGTTCTATCTCGATCGCACAATCTCCTCGATCAATTCAGAGTTTACGAAGCGCAAATTCAGTCTTATATTGCTCAAAATCAGATGAAATCGGCAGTAGATACTGGATTGCAAGCTTTGGGAATGTTGGGTGTTTCTTTGGAAACAGAACTTCCCGCTACAGTAGAGATATCTGCCTTAGCTAATTTGCCCGAAATTAACGATCCTTATAAAATTGCTGCTTTGAGGATTTTATGTGCGATCGCTTCTGCGGCTTATCTAGCTAGTCCAGAACTTTACCCAGCCGTTGTGTTTACAATGGCACGTATTTGTAGCAAATATGGGAACTCTGCACCGGCTAGTTATGCCTATGCTTGTTGCAGTTTAATCTGTGAAGTAATCGGAGAAATTGAATTAGGCTATCAATACGGCGAACTATCTTTGCAGGTATTAGATAAATTCCCATCCCAAGAATTTCAATCGAAAGTTGTGATGGTGTACAATGCTTGCGTGAGACATTGGAAAGAACCCAGTCGAGCTAGCATACCGTCTTTGGTATCAGCAGTCCAAAGCGGTTTAGAAACTGGCGATATCGAGTATGCTTGCTATTCGGCTATGTATCTTTGCATCTACAGCTTTTTTAGCGGTGAAGAATTAATATCTGTAGATAAAAAATACGAGCAGTATCTCGATCTCATGCTAAGTTATAAACAAGAATATCAGACTTATTATACTAAAATTTGGTGGCAGCTTACATTAAACTTACAAGGATTAGCTGAGGACAGTTGTCGGTTAGTTGGGGAGAGTTTTAATGAAGATGAAATGTTGCCTGTTTTGCTGGCAGCCAATAATGTCTCTTCCATCTTTGGGGTTTATTTTGCTAAATTGGTGCTGAATTATTTGTTTGGCGATCGCGATCGGGCTGCGGAAAATGCCCGGCTAGCAGAGCAATATGTCGCTGGTGTCGGCTCCTTGATGATGGTTCCCCAGTACAATTTTTACCATTCCCTCGCCCTCGTGGCGCTGTATCCCGATGCTGATGCGATCGATCGAGAACAATACTTGAACCAAGTTGCAGCCAATCAGGAAAAAATGCAAACTTGGGCATTCCATGCACCGATGAATTATCAGCACAAGTATGACTTAGTAGCCGCAGAAATATCACGAGTATTGGGACACAGGCTGGAAGCAATGGATTTGTACGATCGCGCCATTGCTGCGGCCAAAGAAAACCAATACCTCCAAGAAGAAGCACTCTTCAGCGAATTGGCAGCTAAATTCTACCTTGAATTAGGCAAAGATAAAATTGCCCGCGTCTATCTAACGGACGCTTACTACGCTTATGCTCGCTGGGGAACTCAAGCAAAAATTCATGATTTAGAACAAAAATATCCCCAATTACTCAGCCAGATTCTGGAACAAAAAACAAGTTTGTATCCGGGAGATACAATCGAGCCAACTATAGTCAGAACCCTCACCTCTACTGGCAAGAAGATTGGCACTTTGCTGGATTTGGCAACAGTTATTAAAGCTTCTCAATCCATATCAGGACCAACAAACGTCGAGGAATTGCTATCAACTTTTATCCTAATTTTGGTTCAAAATGCGGGAGCCTCAAAAGGCTCCATCATCTTAGAAAGAGCCGATCAATTATCGATTGTGGCTAAATTCTTAGACGAGCGCTGCTATTTGCCGAATATTCCCCTTTCTCAAAGCCAACATCTTCCCATCACTGCCATTAACTACGTCTGGCGTACCAAAGAAAGCTTGGTAATTAATGATATTGCAACTGAAAATTTTTTTGCTGCCGACCCCTACATTATTCAGCACCAACCTAAATCAGTATTGTGTACTCCCATAGTTAACCAAGGTAAAGCGATCGGCATTTTGTACTTAGAAAATAGTGCCGCCCCAGGTGCATTTACTCCTGACAGATTGGAAGTCTTAAAAATTCTATCCTCCCAAGCAGCTATTTCGCTGGAGAATGCTCTGCTATATCAAACTCTAGAAGATAAAGTTGAAGAACGTACAGCCCAACTAGCCCAAGCGAATCAGGCAATTTCTGCCCTCAACCAACGCCTGAAAACCGAAAATCTGCGGATGAGTGCCGAACTCGATATCCTCAAACAAATGCAGCAGTTAATTCTGCCGAAACCTGCGGAATTAGCTGCAATTGCAGAGTTAGATATCGCTGGCTTTATGAAACCAGCAGATGAAGTTGGTGGCGATTATTACGACGTACTTTGTACTGACGGGGTGGTTACGATCTGCATTGGTGATGTCACCGGACACGGACTAGAAAGCGGTATTTTGATGGTAATGACTCAAGCTGCTGTTCGCGCTTTGAAAGAAGTTCAAGAGATAGACCCGGTTCGGTTTTTAGATACCATCAACCGCACTCTTTATAAAAATCTTCAGCGGATGAACTCGGACAAAAACCTGAGTCTTGCTCTTCTCAATTACGCAGACAGTCAAGTTAGTATTAGCGGTCAACACGAGGAAACTCTCGTAGTCAGAAGCGGCGGTAAAATTGAGCGTATTAACATGATGGACTTAGGATTTCCTATCGGCTTAGATGAGGATATTTCCGATTGGATCAGCCATGTTTTAGTTGACTTAGAGCCGGGGGACGGGGTGGTGCTTTATACTGACGGCATCCCGGAAGCTAGAAATATCCACAAAAAATTTTACGGTATCGAAAGACTCTGTGAAGTGGTTTCTCAAAACTGGCATTTGAGCGCCGAACAAATCAAGGAAGCCACCATCGCTGATTTGCAAAAATTTATTGGAGAACAAAAGGTATTTGATGACATTACTTTGCTAGTATTGAAGCAACAGGGCAATGTCGTGCATAATTTATGAGTGACGGACGGTCGTCAACCCGGTTTCTAGGAAGGAGCTTGGATTTAGTGACCGAGCATCGAAGCAGAAACAGGATTTCGAGTTTGGCGTGTGTAAGTTTTAATATTTTACAGCGAGCGAGTCAAGCAATTTTGTGCTTCCCGATTCGGAAGTTTAAATTATGAAACCACAAATCAATTTATCACCATCTAAATCTCCAGAAGAACTCCATACCCAGCTACAGGATTTGAGCCAAAAACTCGAGGAAGTAGAGGATGAAAAAAATAGCTATGAAACCTTAGTAGAAATTATCACGCAACACTCCACGGATCTGGAAAACCAGATCCATCATAAAAATCGAGAGATGCAGACTTACATCGAGCAGGTAAAAAAGGTGATAGATGCAGCTATTGCTGTAAAAAACAACAGCTTTCAACCCGAGATATTGTCAGATGTGGCAGCGCGCAGTGATGCACTGGGAGAACTGGCACAGGTATTTTCTCATATGGTGCAAACTGTGAAAGCGCGGGAACAAGAATTAGAGAAACTTTTGCAGGCTTACGGACGTTTTGTTCCCGATGAATTTCTCCAATTTCTCGGCAAACAGAGCATGGTTGATTTCCAGCTTGGAGATCACGTGAGCAAAGAGATGGCAATTCTGTTTTCCGATATGCGTTCGTTCACCACGATGGCGGAGCAAATGACTCCTCAAGAAAACTTTGACTTCATCAATAACTATTTACAGCAAATCAGTCCCGAAATTCGGAAGCACAACGGTTTTATTGTCAAGTATATTGGAGATGGAGTCATGGCAGTTTTTCCCGATGGCGTTGATGATGCTATTCAGGCAGGAATTGTGAAGTTGGAGCGGTTGCAAAAATACAATCAAAGCCGTAAAATAAATGGGGATATACCGCTGAAGATTGGTATTGGTATCCATGTGGGCGATACGATGGTCGGGATTATTGGAGACGCGAATCGGATGCAAGCAGATGCGATCTCAGATCATGTCAATCTCACCGCTCGTCTGGAAGGTTTGACTAAGTATTATGGCGTATCTTTATTAATTTCTGGAGATGTGGTACAACGTTTGAGTCAACCCGAAAAGTATCATATCCGTTTTTTGGATCGGGCTATTGTCAAAGGCAGACAAGAAGCCATTACAGTTTGTGAGGTGTTAGATGTTGAAGTAGAACCAGTGCGATCGCTCAAAATTCAAACTTTGCCTATATTTGAGGAGGGGCTCCAAGAATATTGTCAGGGAAATTTTGCTAACGCCATAGTTTGTTTTGAACAGATAGTAGCCCTAAATCCAGATGACAAGCCCAGTCAAGTTTACCTAAAACGCATCCAATCGCTGTTAAAAAATAGTATTCCTGCTAACTGGAATGGCGTGTGGAAATTCACCCAGAAGTGACATTAATACATCAATTGTAGGGAGAAAAATCATGACATCTGGAAGCTTAAAAACAATGACACAAATCTTTGGAGAATTAATTGAAGAATTTCCTCCTGAACACGACTCCCTAGAACTTACATTTACCCCCAGTTCTCGCCCCATCAAACAGCGCTGGCGCAATAACAGGCTTTCAGCTCATTTTGTAGCCGATTATTTGTCTAGCTTTCTACCGGTGGATGAGGAGGATGCTAGCAGCGCGAAACGGATAAAAGAAAGCAAGGGAGCTGTGAGCTACGTAGCCAACGAACTGTTAGAAAATGCGATCAAATTTAATAACGATGATACCAATTTTAAGGTAAAATTTGGCATACACTTTATTGGTGAAACAGATGTGACGGCGGTAATTTTTGCCAGTAATAGTGTCAATCCACAAGGGGCAAATAATTTGAAGGAGTTTATTGAAGAAATTCTGGATTCCGATCCAAATGAACTTTATTTGCAGCAGCTTGAAAAGAATGCGGAATCTGAAAGCGATACGTCGGGATTGGGATTGTTGACGATGATTAATGACTATTCAGCTAAAATAGGTTGGAAATTCGATCGCAGGCCAGATAGTGATACCATCATTGTTACGACTGTGGTTCAAATTAGGGTCTAGTTTCTCGCATTTCAATATTTACTCTCTTGTGCGATCGCAGGATTTTAGTCAGGAAACCAAATCACAATGGGCATTCAAGAAATTAAAGGTGAAGATTACAGCATTCAGTACGATCCAGAATCAGTCACACTCACTTTCCAAGGCGAACTCAGCCTGAGCGGCCCGGCAGAGTATGCACCAATAGCCGCATTGTTAGATGAGGTCGCCAATGGGGAACCGCCTACTATTACCTTGAACCTAAAACAATTGGAATTTGTTAACAGTTCTGGTATCAGTATGCTGTCTAAATTTGTCATTAGCGTCCGAAAAAAGAAAACGATTCAACTTTTGGTATTGGGTTCAAATGATATTCCTTGGCAACAGAAATCTCTCAGAAATTTAGAAAAGCTGTTGCCAACTTTGAAGCTCGAATTAGCGTAGCACAGGTGTCAATTATAACTACAGTTAACACAGGCGGGACGCCGGTGCCACAGTTAACATAGATAAACTGGGATGATTAGTAAATTGCTTAAGTTTGCTGGATCGGCAGTTCAATGATAAACTCGGTTCCCTTGCAGGGTTCCGACTCGCACCGGAGCGATCCTCGGTGATTTTCTACTAAGATTTTGTAGACAATAGACAATCCTAGACCGGTACCTTTACCGATTTCCTTGGTGGTGAAAAACTGCTCCAACATTCGCTCTTTTATCTGTGGTGTCATTCCGGTTCCCGTGTCAGCAATCCGCACCCTCACGCGATCGGACCCTGCTAATTCTGTGGCGATCGAAATTTTTAGCGCCGCATAGGGCTGATTTTGTGATACCTCGTCCAAAGCATCGATCGCGTTGGTAATTAGATTCATAAATACTTGATTGAGCTGTCCTGAATAACACTCTACAGGAGGCAAGTTTCCATAATTTTTAACTATTTGAATGTCGCGGCGGTCTATTTGAGAAGTGAGACGGTTTCGCAAAATTAACACGGTGCTGTCAATGCTGTCGTGCAAATCGCACATGGTCATGTTACTGTTATCGGTTCGCGAAAAGTTGCCCATAGATTTAACAATTTCGCGAATGCGATTGGAACCCATTTGCATCGAAGACATAACTTTAGGCAAGTCTTCCACTAGAAAATCAAGCTCCATCTCTTCAATTTGAGCTTTGATTTCGGGACAGGGATTGGGATAGCATTCTTGATATAGACGCAGCAGGTGTAGCACATCTTGAATATAAATTTCCGCATGGCTTAAGTTGCCGTAAATAAAACTAACTGGGTTATTAATTTCATGGACGATACTAGCCATTAGCGCCCCCAGCGAAGACATTTTTTCTCTGTGGAGGAGTTGAGCTTGAGTTTGTTTGAGTTCGCCAACTGCGCGCTCGATCTCGGCGGCTTGAGCTTCCGCTTTCGCGGTAGCAGCACAACTTTCTTGATAAAGTTCAACCTGTTTGAGGTCGATTTCAAATTGTTCGATTTCGCTTTCTTGCTGGTATTGACTCACCACCGCATCGAAAGCTTCTAGCAAATCGCCGCCCGCTGCTTCGACAATGTACTGCAGATCGGGATTTTCCAGCCTGAGTTCGGCATCGGGAACTTGTACGAATGCTTTAATTCGATCGATATATCTGCGGACTTGTTTGTCTAGATACAGTGGCGCCTCAAAATACATTGCCTTGAGGGCGTCTGAAGGGGGACTCGCTGAGTTGACGCTGCTGCCAGTATTAATTAAGTCGCGGTGCGATTTTTCCATAAGCTCGATCGCCTCTAACAAATTCCCGCGCAGTTTGGCTCTTTCTGCCGCATTCGAGGAGCAAACTAACCTCATGCAAAAAAAAGCCGTTCGTTGGGAAAGCATTCGCTGGCGACCGCTGATATTAATTACCGCAGCACTAATTTTTCTGGCTGTCGTAATTTCTTCCAGATTAAAGTAGTTGTTCAGTCTCGCCATTGCTAATGCCCCCGACTCAACTAAATGTCTGTAGCTTTTGCTGACACAAGATTTGAGAGCCATAAATTTTTTTTTGTACAAGACACTAACCAATATATTCTATTTTTCATACTCAAGCAGTATACTCAAACACAATTATTTTCAATTTGAAGCTTATCACAATTTTCCTGATTCGGCTTTTTGCACAGTTTTTCTTAATTATCCAAAAATTTACTAATCAACTTGGCCATGATTTGAGCTTGAGTTTGGGGCAACCCGTGAGTGGAATTGGCAATAATTACTAACTCGGCGCCCGGTATCTCGTTAGCGTAGGTTTGACAGTGCCATAGAGGAATTGTTTCGTCGCTATCTGCTGCGATGACTAAGGTAGGAATTTGCAATTTGTGAATTTCTTTTTCTACTGTATCAACTGCATCTTCCGGCCGCATCCGACTCATTAAAAATGACCTGGCTACTGGTTGAGACATTAACTCCCTGCGCCACCCGGAAATTTGCTGCAATTTCTCACTTTTTCCCGCTAAACTAGCAAAAGGTTTTGCCAACTGCAAGGCCCAATCAACGGCTGGGGTTTCCCACAGCAGCGGTCGCAAAGCATCGTATTGACCGCAAAAACTGTCGTCCCGAATTCCCGCAGGTGCTGCTAACACTAAACTGCTTACAGAATTAGGATATTTTAGGGAATAGGCAGATGCGACCCAACCGCCAAAAGAATGCCCGATGATGCAGCAGGGCTCGATATTTAGTTGTTCTACAACTTGCCGGACAAAAGCAACTTCTACAGCTACGTCGTAGCGGATTTCTGGTTTGCTGGATTCTCCAAAACCCAACATATCTAAACTGATGCACCGAAACTGAGATTGCAATAACTCAATTAATGGCAGCCAGCAAGTCTTCTCTCCGAAGAAACCGTGCAGCATCAATAAGGGTCTGCCGCACCCGATGTCGAGGTAGGTGGCTGTTTGGGCGGTGCTATTGACAAATATACTTAATGTGTGCTTTTGTCCTACAAGTGCTTGAGGCTGCATGGGGATCGACTCCTGATAGGTAAGAATTTTTTGTAAAGAATTGTAACAATAAAGCAGTTCAAAGGTTAAACTTCATTACGGAGTACGCACTTAGAAATAGACCGTGATATTCTCTATGATTATTAGAAAAAACTACAAACCCAAAGCAGGAGAACACTTTGAACTCTACTTTAAAACAGTACCCGGCTTGCTCTCTTCGCGAAGATGTCAGTGAGTACGTAGCACACCTACAGCTTCACATGACGTTACAAGCTCGCAACTTGCTCCCTACCATTACCACCGCTAAGGACAGTCGCGAACAACTGTTGCAGCAGACTCAGGCTCATTTTGAGAAACGAGTTTCTCGACAAGCTATTTAAACAAATTTTACGATCGCCCGCAGTCGATCGAACTTTCCCACATTTCAGCATCCCAGAAACCCGGTAGCCTCAACAATACCGGGTTTCTTTTCGGCTAATTATGCTCTCGGGCCCGGTTTTGGGTAATATGCGTTGGGTGTGCTTTAAATTTAATGTCTATGCGAATTGCGATTATTGCATTTTTGACTTTGGCGGCGCTGGCTGGGGGCGAATTGGCAGCCGGGGCGATCGATCCGAGTGCCGCACCGACTCAGGCCCAGTTTAGAGAGGAAACCGCAGAAATTGACTTGCCTGATGCCTGTTCAGCAGAGATTGACGGGCCTGATGCGCGTTCAGTCCGGCAGGGGTTGAAACCCCTGCCTCAAAGCGAAAGTCCTCTGAAGAGGACTGAAGAACTCATTAGTCCTCTTCAGAGGACTTCAGCTATTAGCCAGAGACTTGAGTCCCTGGCGGTCTGTCGGCGATTGCTCACACCAATGGATGCGGGGTTAGTTGGTTTGAACCCAACTGTGCAGGATTTGCCGGCATCCGATGAGCTGGCAGCTTCAGCAGAACTCCGATCGCCCTCACTCAAATCCAGCCACAACAAAGATTTTACATCTGTGTTAAAAACTCCAGTCCCGCTGGCAACCAACGCCGAAATCCCCGAAGCAACAAACAGCAACGCCCGACAGCTAGGCGGTACTCTACAAATGGGTCAAGCGGGCAATGCTGAAGGCGTTTACGTTGCAGAGGTGAAAATTCGCTTTGTCAATTCCCGAGGCGAAGCTGTTGATAGAAAAGGGAATCCAATTGAGGGCAGAATTTCGGAAGATTTTATCCGAGGCGAGCTCAAACTCAAGGCGGGAGATAACTACAGCCGGGAAGTTGTACGATCGGATTTGCAGCAGTTGCAGCAATTGGGATTGTTTGAGAAAGTGACGGTTTCGATCGAAGAAGTTGGCACGGATGTTAATGTAATCTACAACGTTCAAGAGCGATCGGCTCGCTCTTTTAGCGTGAGTGCCACTCTTAGTGATGATGTTGGCGTTGCTGTTCCTCTTTCGTATACCGATCGAACTTTCGGAACAACCCCGCAGCGGCTGGCGGTGGAACTTGAACCCAGCCTCCGAGGTATCCAGTACGATGTCCAGTTTGTCAGCCCTTACGTTGCCGCCGAAGACCGTTTGGGATACAGTGTGAGAGCTTTTGGCGATCGCAGAATATCGGAAATTTTCAACAAAGATATTGATTTGCCCAACGGAGACCGGGTAAGGGAAATTCGGGTGGGGGGAAATCTCAGGTTTACCAGACCTTTGGGCGATTGGCAATCGACTTTGGGACTGAATTATACAAATATCAGCACGCGCGATCGCAACCTAAATATCGCCCGCCGCGACGAACTCGGAAATCCTCTCACATTCAGCGGCAGCGGCGTTGACGAGCTATACACTGTTTCTTTTGGCGCAATCCTCGATCGGCGGGACAATCCCTTCAACCCTACCAGCGGCTCGATTCTCAGCCTCAGCACCGAGCAGTCGATACCTTTGGGTCGAGGAAACATTGTGAGTAACGGGCTGTTAGCGAATTATATACAGTATGTACCACTAACTTTGTTGGGCATCAGCGAGTCCGAAGCCTTGCCCGAAATGCTGGCATTTAACTTGCAAGCGGGCACGGTAATCGGGGATTTGCCGCCAACGGAAGCTTTTCGCCTCGGCGGCCGCAATTCCGTGCGGGGTTACGATAGCGGGGACATTGGCAGCGGCCGGAGTTATTTTTTGGCTTCCGGCGAATATCGGTTTCCTGTCGGTCAGGATGTCGGCGGCGTGATATTTGTTGATTTTGCGTCGGATTTGGGAACAGGAGATAGCGTACTCGGAAAACCGGCCGTAGTCAGGGACAAACCGGGGACTGGGGCGGGTGTTGGGGTGGGTGTGAGGGTGCGATCGTCCTTTGGATTAATTCGCTTAGATATGGCTGTTAGCGACTCCGGCGACCTCAAATTTATACTCGGTACAAAGCAGCGATTTTAAATTAGTCATCAGTCGCGAGTTAACTGTAGGGGCGGGTTTTACCAACAATATTTGATAACCGCAAACAATCTTGTAAACCCGCCCCCACACAACCGATAACCCAGATTAACCTGATATTCGAGATTTGCCGCCCAAGTGGGGGCGGGTTTATTATATTGTTGGTTTCTGGCATAGATAATTGGTAAAACCCGCCCCTACAGGATGCGTGAAGATACAAGAAGCGATTTCAATCGCCAGTTGCTAAAAAAGGTTTCAGCCTGCGGTTTTAAACAGCGGGGTATCTGCTATCTCTGCTAAGAATTGGGCGAGTTGTCGATCGAATAATTGAGTTTGATTTCGTTTCCCACCCAACTTCCACAGTTTGTGGTAGTAATTGAAATGGAGTGAAATATAGCACCTCGGTAAGGACACCGCAATGTTGTCTCCCTACTGTGTTGCAAGCAATTTACAATTGCTATATTTATCCTCGTAAATGCTTAACGCTTTGGTTTCTTTACATCAACAGTTTTCGGCTTAGCCGGCGGAGTGCGCGGATAAAACTTAAACTTATTGAGCGCAGCACTTGCCGATTTAGCCACACCGCTATCTATATCTCGCAAAGCTTTTTGCAACAGCGGAATCACTTTTTCAGACTTAATCATTGCTAGTGCTTCCACAGCAGCTTCGCGAACCTCCGGGTGAATGTCTTGAGCTAATTTTCCCAAGGTTTCTATTGCTCGCTGACCTTCCGATCTCAGAGCATTAGCAGCAGCCATTTTACCTAAAGCCGACGCTGCAAACTTCCGGGTTTCTTTTTCCTGACTTTGAACGCATCCCATCAACTGCGGTAGGGAATAGTTTGGTGCTTGTCTGGTAATTGGAAGCTGTTGTTCGACTGGTGGTTGATGTAAATCACTGGGTTGTGGTTCGGAAAAATCTGTGTAATTTAACTCTTCTTCAACTTCTGTTTGATTTAACTCACTTGACTGTTCCTGCCAAACTTCTTGTTGTGGTAAATATTCTCCAAATTCTGGTGAATTTAACTGACTGAACTGCTGCTCCGGGACTTCTTGTTGTGGTACATTACTCTCGTACTGCTCTTGCAAAGACCTGATAGTAGCTTGCATTTGAGCTTCGTGCTCTCTCAACTGCTCGTGAGCCGCTTGCAACTGACTCTCGTATTGCTCTTGCAAAGCCTCCATGTTTAACTGCATCTCAACCTCGCGGTTCTCATATTCTTCAGCAACTTGCCTCAAGCGAATTTCGTGTTCGTTTTGCAAGTTTTGCAAATGTTGCTCCATCTGCGCTTGATAATTTAGATGCAATTCGTCAGCAACTCTAAGTAAATGATGTTCGTGTTCTGCTTGCAAAGATTGGATATTTTGCTGCATCCTAGCATTGTTAGCGGCTTCTAATTCCTCGCTGATTTGTCGCCGCATCTCCTGCTCGTCTATGCTGGCCGCTTGTTGAAGCTGACTGTCGCGTTCTGCCAAAACTTGTTGGAGCTGGTTTTCATATTGAGCCGCAACTTGTTTGAGCTGGTTTTCGTATTGGGTAGTAACTTGTCTGAGTAAATTTTCGTGTTCGATAGTAGCTTTTCTAAGCTGATTTTCCCGTTCTCCTTGCTGAGATTCGACAGCTTGTCGCACCCGAGACATCTGAGCTAATTCTATTTCCTCAGTAATTCGGCGAGTTTGCTGCAAGTATTCTTGCTTTTGCTTCTTTAAGCGCTTTTCCACTAACCAGTAAGCAACTGCTACCCCTGCCAAAAAACCTACGATCGCTCCTATGATACCCACAACTGAGATCCTCCCGACAAAATAGTGATGCTGGACTTTTTACATTTAACCATACAGCCTCCTGTAACCGCCCAGCAGCAACAGCCAGGCTGTCACTGCAAGCCAGTGAACCGCCACCGCAGGCCAGATAGAACCGCTTTGCAGGTATGCGATGGAGCACGCAACTCCCAAAATTGCCGCCAGCAGCAAAAACACTGGATTCATAAAGGTCGATCGACCAACCGGGTAAAAAGTCAGCGCGTTCAGCGGGTGGTAAACTACAAAAATCGCCAAACTCGCGCCTCCCCAAAACCACAGCATTAAGCCAGAAGCCTTCTCGAACGGGTGTGGCAGCATTAACACCCGGAACAATAATTCCTCGGTGATAGCCGGACTTAACAAACAGCCAATCAGCACTCCCAAAATTGTACGCCGAGATGTTTGCACGTCTACTTTTAGAAATCCCGACCAAAAACCGACAGAAAGAGCTATAGAAGTGTAAACCAGCGCGAGCATAGCTACAACCAGCCAATCAGTGAAATCGGGAATAGTTGAAAAAGCCAGGGTGATGCGGCGTATCAGGAATCCCGGCAGCGCGTGAAGCGGAGCTATCCCGTTCCCCGCAGGGGTTCCCGAAGGGTAGGGAATCGCACTAAAATTTAACATAATCAAACCGATCCTTAAAATTTTCAAACAGATGTTAGCCGTAAGTTGAACCGTTTATGGAAAACCAATCATTGCCGCCCGTCAGAGTCCGGGTTTTTGTTTCGGGATTAGTTCAAGGAGTAGGATACCGATATTCAACGAGGAATCAAGCAAAGTATTTCGGCCTGGGCGGCTGGGTAAGAAATCTCCCCGACGGCCGCGTCGAGGCTGTCTTTGAAGGCTCCAAAAAAGCTGTTGAACAAATGATTAGTTGGTGCCGCCGCGGCCCCACCGGTGCTAGGGTGAGCGAGTTGGTTTTGGAATACGAAGACCCGGAGGGCGATTCCCTTCAAGATAGCTCCGCCGCGCGTACTTTTGAGATCCGCCGATAAAACAATAAAGGGAATAATCTGCGGTTGAAATTGCTACTGTAGAAACGAGTTCTGCCTTGTATAAGGCAGGCTTCGCTCGCGCAGACTAAAGAATGAATCGCATAAAAAGCGCGAATTTGGTATTGCCAATTTATCAATGATTAGCAAGTTGACTTAAATTAGCAAACAACTGAGCAACTTTGGTCAAATCTTTATCTCCCGGCGCTATTTCTACGCCGCTAGAAAGGTCAACACCGCTGAAGTTATTGCCGATCGCGCTATCAATTGCATTTAAAATATTATCGGGTGTTAAACCGCCCGCCAGCAGCCAAGGACACTGCGGTCTAAACTCTGATAACATCATCCAGTCGATCGTTTTACCAGTACCGCCCAATTGCTCTGGATGGTAAGCATCCAGCAGTAAAGTATCGACACGAACAGCATAAACAGCAGCGGTGGCTAAAGTTTCAGGAGTCTTAACTCTCAGGGCTTTGATAATTTCAATTCGCGGCAAAAACTCCCGCAGCCGATCGCAATATTCCGCTGTTTCATCTCCGTGCAACTGCACCCCGCTTAAATTTGACTCTGCCGCTACTTGACAGATATTTTCTATTGTGGTGTTGGCAAAAACGCCGATGCGATCGACATTTTCCGGCAACTGCTCGACAATCAGGCGAATTGTTTCTGGGCTGACATAGCGGGGGGAAGCCGGCACGCAGATAAACCCCAAAGCTTGGGCTCCCAAGCGGGCGATCGCAATTCCTTGGTCTAATTTAGTGATTCCGCAAATTTTAACCCGCACTCTTCCTCCTCCGTTCCGAATTTGTATCAAAATATCAACGAATTGTTAACTATTAAAACAAATCTTAGTTTAATGCAAACCGCTTTTTATAATCTTGGAAATCAATTTATCTGTGAAATCAGGAGATAAGAACATGATCACCTCATCATTGCTGTTAGCCGTACAATCTACCGCTCCCTCAACACCAGAGTGGTCGCCAATGGTAGGACTGACAATGATTTTATGTAATTTGCTGGCGATCGCGATCGGCTACTACGGGATCAACAAGCAAAACCGAGGCAAGGGCCCAGCTTTACCCGTGGCACTCCCTGGAATGTTCAAAGGCTTCGGCGTACCAGAATTGCTGGCAACAACCAGCTTCGGCCACTTGCTCGGAGCCGGAGTAATTTTGGGCTTGGGTAACGCCGGAGTTCTGTAAAAATCAGGGGCAGGGGAAAGGCAAGGGGAAGAAAAGATATAATAGAAACTCTTTCTTGCTCTCCTTTCCCAGGAAACTTCATGCAGACAGGTTGGCGAATCGGCTCTTTATTTGGCATCCCCCTAGTTATAGATTATTCGTGGTTTATAATTTTAGCCTTAGCAACCCGCGAATACGCCATCAGTTACCGCCTGTGGGGGCCTGCGCTCTCCTGGAGTGCGGGGTTAGCAATAGCTCTGCTACTGTTTGCTTCCGTACTCTTGCACGAACTCGGACACAGCTTGGCGGCGATATCGCAAGGCATTAAAGTTAATTCTATAACCTTATTCTTATTTGGCGGAGTAGCTTCGATCGACTCGGAATCAAAAACTCCCGGTCAAGCTTTTCAAGTAGCTATTGCCGGCCCTTTAGTCAGCTTTGCGCTGTTTGTAATCCTAGGTTTGGGTTCTCAAGTTCTTCCCCCAAAAAGTTTGTTAGCAATTGTCACCGAAAGGGTAGCACTCATCAATCTCGTTTTGGGATTATTTAACTTAATTCCCGGCCTGCCTTTGGATGGAGGACAAGTTTTAAAAGCAGCAATTTGGAAAATCACCGGCTCTCGATTTGCCGGCGTTCGCTGGGCGGCAAAAACAGGACAAGTTTTAGGTTGGATGGGTGTTGCTTTGGGTCTGAGTTTATGCTTTTTAGCCCGCGAGTACGGCGGTTTGTGGATTGCGCTGATCGGCTGGTTTGGCATTCGCAATGCCGCTGCTTACAGCAGATTGACTTCACTGCAAGAAGCCTTGGTTAAAATTAAAGCCAGCGATGCCATGAGCCGCGAGTTTCGAGTGGTAGATGCAGATTTGACTCTGCGAGAATTTGCCGATCGATATTTGTTAGAAGTCAATCCGTTTCCATTTTACATTGCTGCCACCAACGGGCGGGATTTAGGCTTAGTGTCGATCGACGATATCCGATTCACAGAACGCAGTCAATGGCAACATCAGACTTTGCACAACATTTTGAAACCTCTGGGAAAAACCCCCGCAGTCTCCGAAAAAGCATCCATCGCAGAAGTAATTAACAGCATGGAAGCCCGTCAACTCCCCCGAATCATCGTCCTCTCGCCGATTGGTTCAGTAGCGGGGACGATCGATCGGGGCGACGTGGTTAAAGTTTTAGCAAAATACCTCAAACCCCAGATTTCAACGGCCGACATCAAGCGCAGCAAAGAAGAAAACAGCTATCCTCAAGGATTGCAGTTAAGTGCGATCGCCAAAACTGCACAGGAAAATTAAAAATTGGGCATCGGTAAGGGGCATCAGCGATCGGTTAAGATGTATCAAACTTTGTCAATAAGGGTTAAAACAAAAAATTTTATGCCCAAATTCTTTAAGAGAATTTATCAGAAATTGGCAGATGGACGTGGAAAAAACTTAACTTATTTCTTCCCCTTTCCTGACTTGCAGCCTCTTGCTATTATCTGGATTGTCGTGACCGGAACTCTATTGGGAGTGCGGCATTTAGGCGGGTTGCAGCCACTAGAATTAAATGCTTACGACCTCATGGTGCAGTTGCGGCCCGATCGGGGTCCTGACCCCAGGTTGCTGATAGTTGAAGTCACAGAGCGGGATATTAATACTATAGAAAAATGGCCAATTTCCGATCGCATTTTAGCAAAAGCGATCGCAGAAATAGCGCGTCTTGAACCCACAGCTATTGGCATAGATATAATTCGCGACATTCCCTACGAGCCTGGTAATGCAGAATTAGCAATTCAATTGAAAAACCCCAAAGTATTTCCGATTACCTTCCGCGGCCGCTCAAAGCAGCAGCGAGTGCCACCAAATCCTAACATACCAGAGAATCGGGTAGGATTTAACGATTTAGTAGTCGATCCGGACCGTATAGTGCGTCGCAATTTGATGTTTGCTAGCGAGGGTAAAACGACACATACTTCATTGTCAATGCGGCTAGCTTTTGCCTATTTAAACAGTAAAAAAGTAGAGTCTAATTTAACAGAAAAAGAAGAGATCCAGGCTAATAAAATAGTATTTTCAAGATTGCGGTCTGACTCAGGAGGCTATCAAAATATTAATGCTCAAGGCTATCAAATTTTGCTCAATTATCGCTCTTCTAAAGAGATAGCAGAAATCGTAACGCTAAGCCAAGTTTTGGGTGGCAAAGTTGACCCCAAATTGGTAAAAGGTAAAATAGTCTTAATCGGGGTGACAGCCCCAACTGTAAAAGATATTTTTTCTACCCCTTACAGCGCTAGTAAAAACGGTAATATCCCTACGCCTGGGGTATTAATTCACGCAAATGCCACCAGCCAAATTCTCAGTGCAGTTTTAGACGGCCAAGGGCTATTTTGGTATTGGGACGAATGGCAAGAAATTCTCTGGATCGCTGTTTGGGGCGCAGTCGGCGGCTGTTTAGCTTGGCGGCTAGAAAAATCCCTAAATTTGATGGGAAGTGCGATCGCAGCTTGCGGCTCATTATTCGGATTCACCTTTTTCCTCTTCATGCAACAGGGGTGGATACCTCTAATTTCCCCTGCTATGGCACTTTTAATCACCGCAGGAGTCGCAGTCACCTATAAATACGAGCAGTCGAGACAACAGCAAGGGATTGTGATGAAATTATTAGGACAACAAACTTCACCCGCGATCGCCAATGCCCTGTGGAAAGAGCGCGTCCATCTGCTCGAATCGGGGTTATTGCCAGGGCAAAAAGTTACTGCTACGATCGTCCTCACCGACGTGCAGGGTTTTAGTACAATCTCCGAAAAACTACCGCCAGAAGTGGTAATGAGTTGGTTAAATGAGTATTTATCAGCAATGGCCCAAGAAGTCCAAGCACATCAAGGCGTGATTAATAAATTTACCGGAGATGGAATGCTGGCAGTATTTGGCGTACCCATTCCCCGCACCACTCCAGAAGAAATTGCAGAAGATGCTCGTCTTGCCGTATCTTGCGCTTTAGCAATCAGTTCCCGCTTGCCAGAAATGAATCAAAATTGGCTCACACGCGGTTTACCGACCGTAAAAATGCGAGTAGGCATCTTTACAGGGCCTGTTATGGTGGGTAGTCTGGGAGGCACAACCCGTTTAGAATATGGAGTGATCGGCGACAGCGTAAATATTGCCTCTCGGCTAGAAAGCTGCGAAAAGGATCGGCATGAGGACACTTGCCGGATATTGATTGCAGAAGAAACCTTACTGCATCTGGCCGACAAATTTGAGGTAGAATCTTGGGGAGCTTTGCCTTTAAGAGGCAGGGAACAAAAAGTTAATGTCTACCGGATATTGGGAAGGAAAAAGAAATAAAAAGAGAGAATCTCTCCCTAAAAATTCATGGAGTTAATATGAAAAAAATTACTAAGTTTCTCATCACTCTGACCTCAGTTGGCTCAATAGTATTGATAGCAACACTTGATGCTTCCCAATTAGCAGTTGTGGGACAGCCGACTCCCAACAACGTGGGCCAGCCAGACACTGTACCGGGAGGGCCGCGCTTCATTCAGCCCCGTGAAGATATTGACGATCGGCCCCCCGCTCAACCGAGACGGCCTGTGCGCGGTGGCTGCGCGAGTATTAGTCCGCTAGGTCTCACAGCTTTAGTGCCTAAAAATAAGATCGGACGGACTGTTTCGGAGTATCCAACATTCTTTTTCTACTTGCCTAAAACAGAGGCGGAATCAGCCGAATTTATCCTAAAAGATCAAAGCGGCAACCAGATTTATAAACAGGATCTCACAATTACCAATTTATCAGGAGTGATCGGTGTTAGTATCCCCGCTAACACAAATGTGCCGCCCTTGGAAGTAGGCAAAAGTTACCGTTGGAATTTTACAGTGATTTGCAACTCTCAAGACCGATCGGGCGATGAGATCGAAAGCGGTGTTTTACGGCGAGTTGAACTCAGTGCAGATATCCGCAGTCAATTAGAGAAGGCAGATCCGCGCCAGAAAACCGTTATTTATGCTGAAAATGGGATTTGGCAAGATGCCCTCAGCACCTTAGCTGCCATTCGCCGCGCTAATCCTAATGATGCAGAATTAACTGCTGATTGGGAAAGCTTGCTGGATTCAGTGAAATGGGGCGAAATTGCCAAAGAGCCGATCGTTGAAATTGAGCAGCAGCCATAGATGAGTTTTCCAATTTTAGATTGGCAATTTTAGCGAGATACCCGACTTCTTCAAGAAGTTAGGTATCTAGTATCTAATATATTTTCCTTCTTCCATCTTCCTTCAACATCTGCTATATCGTGCCATTCGCGATCCGAAAGCGGCTGCACCTCCAAATCAATCCCAAAACAGCGACAAGCCGCCGCACTCAAAACATCAATTACAGTTGCAATCAAATCATCTCCCCCTTCAGATAGAGGTAATTTCACAGGAATTAATTCCTCCCCAAACACTTGAGAAAACAATTTAACATCCGGCTGCAAACGCATCGAACCGTGTTGCAAAATAGCATCACCCCGTCGCAATTGCGCGCTACCAATTAACTTGCGGCCATCAAGCGTAACTAAATCCGCACCCGTCGCAGTACCAAAACAATTCGGATTGTGAATGTAACCCCTTCCAGCTTCCCCGTATTGCAAATCCAAACCCATCGCCCTCCAACCCTCAATCAAAAACTCGCAAATAGTCTGATAAGCTTTCATGCGGCTGCTTCCAAATCCCGACGCCACAACTGCATAAGTTAAATCCCCTTGGTGCAGCACGGCGCGCCCGCCGCTGGGCCTCCTCACCAACTCCACAGGCATTCCCTGCCAAGACAACTGCTGCCACAACTCCGGCCATCGCCGCTGGTGGTAGCCCAAGGAAATCGCCGCCGGTTGCCAAGTGTAAAATCGCAGAGTTGGGGGATTTTTCCCCGCTAGATGCTGTTCCAGCAGCCAGTGGTCGATCGCCATCTGCAACATCCCAGACGCTTGTAGCTGCGGAATTAAACGCCAAACAGAATTAGCCATTAGTCCAGAGTCCTTAGTTTCTACTCAATAATTCGCAGAATGTTTTAAAATTAGTAACAGTTTTTTGGGCTTGTCTTCTAAGTTGGTGCAAGTTTCACGCCCGCCGGTGCTTTAGAAATAAATTACAAAAAATAATCCCAGAACCATGAGCAACAGTGTAATTGTCATTAACGACGAAAAATTTGAAACAGAAGTCCTGAAAGCTGAGCAACCAGTGCTTGCCTATTTTTGGGCTAGTTGGTGCGGGCCTTGCAAACTGATCGCGCCTTCGGTAGACTGGGTGGCGGCCAACTACAGCGATCGGCTGAAAGTGGTTAAAATGGAAATTGACCCCAATCCTAATACTGTCAAGCAGTATAAAGTAGAAGGAGTCCCAGCTCTCAGGCTGTTTAAAAATGCCGAGGTAGTGCTTTCTCACGAAGGAGCAATTACTAAACAAACTTTGATCGGTTTGCTCGACGCTCACTTATAAAGTTTGGATATGATTCGGGAGTTTCCAACTCCCAACTCACAATTATAGCAAGCGCATTTTTTTGAATATCTCTATTGTCTCCTCGATATTCCTCTCGAACCGAAAACATCCAGGATACCCGCCACGTGATTCACCCGTCCAGAAATAAAAAACCTGTATCCGATAAAGGAGTCCCCGAATTTATCTCGCGCAAGTCAATCCTAAAATCTAAAATCTAAAATCTAAAATCTAAAATCCATTGACTCTGCGCTCTCTGCGGTTATAAAAAAACATTCACCAAGCAAATAAGAATGCCACAGCAAAAATTTAAATAATAAGTTCTTAAAATAAAAAATTACTTAAAGTTCCTAAAAGTTAAAAAAATATGCAATTTGCTAAACGTTTAGAGCCACTGCAATTTAATGTATTTGCCGATATGGATCGGGCAAAAGCTCAAGCTAGAGCAGCGGGGCAGAATGTGATTGACTTGTCTCTGGGTTCTTCGGATTTGCCGGCGGCGGCTCACATTACAGAGGCGATCGCACATTCTCTGTCCGACACTAGCACCCACGGCTATTTGCTGTTTAACGGGACGAAATCTTTCCGGGAAGCAGCAGCTATTTGGTACGAGCAAAAATTTGGGATTGCAGTGAATCCAGAAACCGAAGTGCTGCCGTTAATTGGTTCCCAAGAAGGCACGGCGCATATGCCTTTAGCTGTACTCAACCCTGGAGATTTTGCTTTGCTGCTAGATCCGGGCTATCCTTCCCACGCGGGCGGTGTGCATTTGGCTGGCGGTCAAATTTATCCGATGCCGCTATTAGCAGAAAATGCGTTTTTGCCGATATTTGAAGATATTCCGACAGCAGTGTTGGCTGAGTCGAAGATGATGGTTTTGAGCTATCCTCACAATCCTACAACTGCGATCGCCCCGGTTGCTTTTTTTGAGAAAGCAGTGGCTTTTTGTCGCGAACACCGGCTAGTTTTAGTTCACGATTTCCCTTATGTGGATTTGGTATTTGACGATCGCAATTCTCTCATAGAGGCAGAGTCTGGTAACGAGGAAGAATATCGAAAATTGATGGCGCCGTCAATCTTTCAGGCGGATCGAGATAAGAGTGTGGCGATCGAGTTTTTTACACTATCCAAATCCTACAGTATGGGAGGTTTTCGAGTCGGATACGCGATCGGCAATGCCGAACTAATTGCAGCGCTGCGACAGGTAAAAGCCGCAGTGGACTTTAACCAATACCGAGGGATTTTGAACGGAGCGATCGCAGCTTTAACCGGCCCTCAAGATACCGTTAGAACCAGCGTAGAAACCTTCAGAAAACGCCGGGATGCCTTTGTAAACGCGCTACAGGGCATCGGCTGGCAAGTACCCGTACCCCCCGCCACCATGTACGTCTGGGCGAAACTGCCGGAACCTTGGGCCCGAGATTCCGTGAAATTTTGCACTCAGCTAGTACAGAGTACAGGAGTCGCAGCTTCCCCCGGTGCCGGTTTCGGGAAATCAGGAGAAGGCTACGTGCGATTTGCCTTAGTCGAGTCGCCAGCAATTTTGGAAGCAGCAGTTAGAAAAATTGCTGAGTTTCAAAATTGAGCGATGCGATATAGCCTTTCGATCTCTCATATGAGGTACTATGCGGCATAGGGCATAGGGCATAGGGCATAGGGCATAGGGCATAGGGCATAGGACTATAGCTCACTTTTTTGATAACCGCTACATATGTCAACTTAACCCGAAACACTGTCTTGAGACTTAAGTCCACCGGAATCGAGCTTTGAGGCAGGGGTTTTAAACCCTGCCGGACTGGGGTTTTGACGTTTTTGGACACAGGATGAAGGGCAAGGCGTCTAAGTGCTTACCCATAGCTCAAGATGGATGCAATTGCTAAAATAGTGTGATTTCTACCTAAAGGAATAGATATTTGCACGCAGTATCTGTCACAATTTCTTTTAAGAAATGTTAACGTGAGGGATCTTCGGAATTACCAGTTCCGCTCACCCACTCTAAAAATCCTTGCAGTGTATTCTGTCGGATTAGCGATTGTTCCGTAGCGGCGAGCGCACACCCGAAAAAGACCACACTGCCCAAAATAGCAATCAGCGGCAAAGGCTTACCCAGCCCAAAGTCCCGCTGAAGGCGAGCTAACGGTCTGCTCTCGCGCCGGAGCATCTTTCCCACCGTCAGTTGTTTGAGACTAAAAGGATCGCGCACAAAATGACCGCTCCAGCTAATTACCATATGAGAATGGCAGTGGGGACAAGTGAATAGTCCACTGACCATCCCGACTGGGCCTACGACGCTGGAACGGTTGCAGATCGGGCAAGTGACAGAATGAGTGTTATAGGTGGGAGCGTTCATAACTGTTTTTCTTGAGTAAAAAAAACTAACAAGTAATTGGGAGCCTGTGTTAACGCTTAAGGTATAGACCTTGAGAGGCACTTTTCCTTAATTCCTAGTTTACCGCTCGGATCGGGTCGATCGGAGCTCACTGCTTGGGAAAACCTTCAAATTGCCAATCCCGCAACGAGTGCAAGTCGGGAGCACAGGTGAGATTGTATTGCAGGGGAGTTACCGTTATTCTGTTGTCGCGAATAGCTTGTACGTCCGTAGGAATATCATGCCAAACCGCCGAATCGGGGGCTTCTTCTACATCTTCTAACAATTCGCCAGCCAGCCAATAATAAGTTTTGCCGCGCGGATCGGTGCGCTTTTGAAATATGTCGAAATAGCGGCGAATGCCTTGACGGGCGATCGCAACTCCGGTAATTTCTGCTTGTGTGACTGCCGGTATGTTGACATTCAACAGCACCGGTTTGGGCAGTGGCTGTTTTTCCAACTGCGACAGCAAGGTGACAGCGAAATCCACCGCCGGTCCAAATTCCTGGGAAGTATAGCTCGCGAGGCTGAAAGCAATGCTGGGAATGCCTTCCATAATTCCTTCCATTGCGGCCGAAACCGTGCCCGAACAGATAATATCCGTGCCTAAATTGGGCCCGTGGTTGATACCGGAAAGGACAAAATCCGGCGGTTTGTCAAGTAAAGCCCACAAAGCGAGTTTCACGCAGTCGGCGGGAGTGCCCGAACAGGCCCAAGCTGGGACTGAGGGCTCAAAAATAGATTCGACAATTTCGGCGCGGATGGGTTGGTGCAAGGTAAGGCCGTGGCCGGTAGCGGAGCGCTCTCTGTCGGGACAAACAACGCTCACGTCATGACCTGCGGCGGCGAGAGCGTTGGCGAGGCTGCGGATGCCTTGTGCAAAGATGCCGTCGTCGTTGCTAATTAAAAGTTTCATTGAAATTTTTATAGGCCTTATAACAATACTAAACTAGATTCAACTAGGACGATCGCTCTAACCTAGAATTACATATTACAAATTATCCGTAACTGCCATCAATCTAAAATCTAAAATCTAAAATCTAAAATCAACAAGACTGTCGAGCCCAAATTGCGCTAAACTCA
>JAUBST010000035.1:0-20252 GCA_036702215.1 Microcoleus sp. F6_B6 | reverse complement strand
AACTGCCATCAATCTAAAATCTAAAATCTAAAATCTAAAATCAACAAGACTGTCGAGCCCAAATTGCGCTAAACTCAACTTGGCCCAAAACTGCCATCAATCTAAAATCTAAAATCTAAAATCTAAAATCAAAATGACTGTCCAGCTAAGCGACATTGAAACTCAACTAGAAACCCTCGGTCAAGAGTCAAAAAGTGCGATCGCCACTGCCAATACTCTCGAACAACTCGAACAGTTGCGCGTCGGCTACCTCGGCAAAAAAGGCCAACTCTCTCAAATTTTAGGCATGATGGGCAAACTGTCGCCAGACCAGCGTCCCAAAGTAGGCGCGATCGCCAATACAGTCAAAGAAGCCCTGCAAGCCGATTTAGAAGACAAGCGCGCCGCCCTCCAAACCGCCCAAATCCAAGCCAAATTAGCCTCAGAAACCATCGATGTCACCATGCCGGGGATTTTTCGCCCCCAAGGCCGCGTTCACCCCTTAAACGCCGTCATAGACCGCGCTCTCGATATCTTTGTCGGCCTCGGCTACACCGTCGCCAACGGCCCGGAAATGGAAACAGATTATTACAACTTCGAGGCGCTCAACACACCGCCAGACCACCCGGCGCGGGATATGCAAGATACATTTTACCTGCCAGGTGGCGACTTGCTCCGGACTCAGACATCATCGGTGCAAATTCGCTACATGGAACAGCACAAACCGCCGATTCGGATTGTCTCTCCCGGCCGCGTTTACCGCCGCGATACTGTTGATGCTACTCACGCAGCAGTCTTCCACCAAATTGAGCTTTTAGCAATAGATGAAGGTCTGACATTTACTGACTTGAAAGGTACAATTAAAGAGTTTTTGCGGCAAATGTTCGGGCAAGATTTGCCGATTCGTTTCCGCACGAGTTACTTTCCGTTTACAGAACCTTCTGCCGAAGTTGATTTGCAGTGGAACGGCAAATGGCTCGAAGTTTTAGGCTGCGGCACAGTCGATCCTAACGTTCTTAAAGGAGTGGGTTTAGACCCAGAAAAATATACTGGGTTTGCGGCCGGTTTTGGGGTCGAGCGGTTCGCAATGGTACTTTATGAAATTGACGACATTCGCCGGGTTTATGCTAGCGATTTGCGCTTTTTGCGGCAATTTTAAAGCATGGGTTGGGGTCGGTAACACGATCGACGATCCGTATCGAGGTGTCGGTCAACGTACATCAATCTTCCAGTTTCAAGTAAGTAAGTACAAAAAAACCTCACTTGGGAAGAGGGCGGGTTTTGCAACTATCGACTCGCTCTTACTGTAAATCGCTGCAAAACCCGCCCCTACAAGCCCGTGCAAGATATTATTGTTTTTTTGCGCTGACGTACTTATTTATTTTCTACTGGCCAAAAGCATCCTTGATGCTGTCAACAGCGCGCTCTACAACATTCTTGGTATCATCTACTGCTTCCTGAGTCCGAGCTGAATCTTCTTCTGCTCTTTTCTCAATTGTGGCCGCGTCTTTCTTAGCTTTGCGCTCTACCAAACTACCATTATCCGATGCTCGATCGACTTTAGCAGCATTTGTCTTGGCAGTTTCCTTAACCTTCTCTTCTGTATCTCGGATAAAATTCTTGGCTCGTCCAGCATCTTTGCTGGCTTTTTCTTTAACCGCATCGCCCGCATCTGCTGCTGCGATGTTTACAGCAGGAGAAGCCATTGCTGCGGTGTTCGAGAAAAATGCACCTTGCCAAACGAAGGCCATCGCTGACACGCAAAGCACAGTTGCAGCCATCCAGCGACCGACAGTCGAAAGCCGTTTCGTCAAAGAATTCAGTTTCATACAATACACAATCAGATATGACATTCTATTTCTACTCGATCGGAGCGATCGGCTGAACCGTTCTCTAGAGAGAGGTTGTCCGCCGATGAACGCTTAAAAAAATTCCCTCTTTTGATAGATGGAAGCAAGGAATGTCAGTCTATTTTAGATTTTAGATTTTAGATTTTAGATTTTAGAGTTGACTCCCCAGCCGCCATTTGGAATCTTGAAATTTGGTGATTAGATTGTAGATTTTAGATCGAAGATTAAACAATTGATATCGATTCCGGTTGCACCGGAATCGATATAAAAAAGCCCAGGGGCGGGTGGGTGAATGTAATTCACTCAGTTGAAATCTGCTGTATTTACGAATAGGTTGTTTCCGAGATTGTGCGTGGGATCTCAACATATAATGCTTAACAAACAACTAATGACTAATCACAATTTAGTAAAAAAGTCAATACAGTTTCATCAATTCCCTTTAGTTTCAAAGGCTTATATTTAACAATGCGATTTTCCTCAACATAATCTGCAACCGCCGCCGAAATTAGCACCGTGTTTGGTTCCGTCACCTCTTGCAAGCGGGCGGCAATATTCACGCTCGGTCCGATCGCAGTATAATCCGATCGGTCAGGGCCGCCAAACATCCCCACCACCGCAGTACCCTGGTGAATCCCGCAGCGAAACCGCAACGGAGACACCCCATTTTCCCCAACAATTCCCTGCTCCAACCAGCCCTTGTTAAGCTCCTTGAGAGCTCGCAGCATTTGCTCGGCAGCAGCCACAGCGCGGCGTACTTGCTCGTTAGGCGTTAGTTCCTCCGGCGCGCCAAAGAAAGCCATTACCGCATCTCCAACAAACTTGTCCACCGTACCGCCGCTGTCAAAAATAGCCTTAGTCATTGCCGCCAAATATTCATTCAACAGCTCAGCTACCCGGCGCGATCGCAGCGTATTTGACATTTGAGTAAAACCGACAATATCGCTAAACAAAATAGTAATCAATCGCGGTTCCGGGCGCAAATCCAATGCTAAATCTCCAGCCGCTGCGGCCTTTACCATCGCCGGCGGCAAAAATCGGCGCAGCACCGACTCAGTTAAATAACTGTTCAACTGCTGCACTCGGCGCTCGTTTTGTTTGAGGGCGATCAAATTCCGCACTTCCGCCAACAATTCTCGATCGTTAAAAGGCTTGGACAAATAAGCATCTGCACCCCGTTCTACTCCTTCAATTCGAGTATCTTCGTCGGCTTTAGCAGTCAGCAAAATTGCCGGAGTTCCCTGCAATTCCTCATCCTCTCGAATCATCTTAATCAAATCCAAGCCAGAAATCAAAGGCATCATCAAATCCGTTATAATTAAATTAGGGCGACGTTTTTTAGCCACGGCAAATCCTTCTTCTCCGTTGCGGGCGAGCAAAACAGCAAAGCCGGAATCTCGCAGAATTGACGACACATAAAAGCGCAAATCAGGATTGTCGTCAACCACCAAAACCGTTCCCACTGCTGTTTCCGATCTGATCGGTTGGAGCGCCTCAAAGTTATGATTTTCTGCCTCATTTTCCGACAGCTCCGCCTCCACATCGGCCAGTTCCACCGCAGCTTTGGATGAGTGAAACTCCGCAGGTATTTCTAGTACCTGTTCCGGGGGCAAGTGAGTCGAACCGAAGTGCAGCCAAACGCTAAAAGTAGTACCTTCACCGTAAACTGACTCAACTGAGATTAGACCGCCGTGGAGTTCGACTAATTCTTTGACAAGTGCCAAACCTAAGCCGCTGCCTTCATAGGAACGGCTAGCTGAACCTTCGGCTTGGCGAAACCGCTCGAACAAATAAGGAATTTGTTCGGTGCGAATGCCGATACCCGTGTCTTTTACTTGCAACAAGCAGTGAGCGCCGGCCGATTCAACTTTCAGGGTGATAGTTCCACCTTCTGGGGTGAATTTAACAGCATTTGACAGCAGGTTGTAAATAACTTTGTCAAATCTTTCCAGATCCAAATAAATTAAAGGACATTCTTGCAGTTGAGTAATTAAGTGCAGTCCTTTTTTCTCGCAGTAGGCGCGGAACGACTCTGCGGTAGAGTAACAGAAACCGACTAAATCGCAGGGGCGAAAACTCGGCTGCATCCGTCCGGCATCAAGCCGCTGCAAGTCCAGCAGTTGATTTACCAAGCGCAGGAGGCGGCGGGAATTACGCAAAGCGATTACCGCTTGTTCGTAGGGCAAGTCTTCTTTGCGGCCGCAAGCTGATTCTAGAGGGCCGATTGTGAGAGTTAGAGGCGTGCGGAACTCGTGAGAGATATTTTGGAAAAACTCGGTTTTGAGCCGATCGGCTTCCAGAAGCCTTTCTGCTTGCTGTCTGGTAGTCTGGTAGAGGCGCGACTGCTGCACGGCTAGAGCCGCTTGAGTTGCGACTATTTGAGCCAGGTCGATGTCTGAGAGGTTCCAGCGGCGGATGCTGCGATTTTGGCGCAGGGAAATGCTGCCGATGATTTTGCCTTCCGAGAGTAAGGGAACGACTAATAGAGCGCGGGCTGGCGATCGAACTTGCAGTTCTGTAACATTTAACTCGGGGTGTTCCTCCAGATCTTCGATCGCCACCGGCTCTTTTGATACCATAACTTGCAGCAACACCGGATTGCCCCGAATCGGCACCAAAGACTGCGGCAGGGAAGGATGGGCAAAAACCCAGGCGCGAGTGTTCGCAGCAGCATCGCCAGAAACAGTCTCAGGGCCAGGAGGGTTCGCAACTACCTCTGGATTGTCAATAAAACCCTGTTCTACAGCCACGGTATCCCTATGTGTGTCGTATAGTCCCACGCATTGGACGTATTCATCATCTTCTGTCCACAGAGATAGGGCGCAGCCGTCAACTTGCAAAGCTTGGCCGAGTTGTTGAGTAATGGCTGCAAAAATATTTTGGGGATCGAGACTCGATCGAATTGCCGTAGTAATAGTATTGACTAAGGCCTCCCGCTTGGCTAGCGCCCGCACCCGTTCGTAAGCCCGGGCTTGAGAAAGCGCCAAAGCCGCTTGGTCTGCCACCGTAATTACCAACTGTACCTCGTGGTCTTGCCACTGGCGCGGTTTCTCGAACTGGTGCAGCGCCAAGACTGCCATCAGTTCGACTTTGTAAAACAGCGGTACGATCAAGCTCGATCGAATATTCGCAGCTTCGTAAGCCTGCTGTCGTTGCTGATTGTTCCAGTTTAAAACTCGACCGTCAGTTTGGGCATCTTGAATCACCTGCACATCCAGAGTTTCCCAAACCAAATCCGGCAGCAAATCCGGGGATAGTTCCGCAGCAGAAGCATCTCCGGGCGTGATTTCCTCATCGCCCCCCAACCCTTTAGTTTCGACCTTCTGGTAAACGAACCATTCATCTGCCACCCGGCCGTCTTGGAACGGCCGCAGCAGACAGCAACTCACCTCAAACATCTGCCCGACAGTTTCCACAATTCTTTGCAGCATTTGCTGGTAATTGGGAGCCGATCGGATAGTATTGGTAACGGCATAAAGCAGCGATTCTTGGCTCAAAGCACGGCGCAGTTCGTTGGTGCGCGTTTTCAGAAGATTGTGAGTCTCAACAGCTTGACTGACAAGATTTATCAGCTCTTGAGCATCCCAAGGCTTGGTAACGTATTTGAATACTTTGCCAGCGTTAATAGCTTCTACTAAATCTTCTACATCCGTATAGCCAGTTAAAATAATTCGGATCACGTCGGGGTACTGAGCCGCCGTCAGGCTGAGAAACTCCGTACCGCTCATTTTTGGCATTCGCTGGTCGGAGATAATCACCGCAACTTCTCCCTCTTTTGCCAAAATTTCGAGAGCAGCGGGGCCAGATTCGGCTCTGAGCACTTTGTAGTCTCGATGGAAGGTGCGGTAAAGCAAGTCGAGGTTATCCGGTTCGTCATCGACGATCAGAATTTTTAGCTTAGGATTTTCTTGGGAATTCATGCACCGTTCTCCTGTGCCCCGGGGCTGTTCGATTTAATAAGTCTGATCAAAGGAAGAATTCGCCGATTTAAATTGCTGAAGTCATACCATTTTCGATTTTAGATTTTCGATTTTCTATAGCGAATGACTGATGACATAAGGATTGGGAGTTTGCCTAGAGTGCCATTATTTTGGGAAAATGGTATCACAATAATTCGTGAATATGAAGTTGTTGTGAGTATGCCGAGGCAAGCATCAACCTTGATTTTTGATGTCTGGGTTTTCAATTCGGAATTCTTCTGAGCCACAGTTATCTGTCGTGCACCCCAATTTTATTATTTAATGATATTCACATAAACTCGTCTCCCGGTAAGTTTTTTTTTCACCCTTACCTTTGTGCAGCAATAGATCGCAGACAAAGCTGGCCATTTTAACTGCCATCTGGATATCTCAGAGTACATAGGAATAACCGTCCTGATTGTGAGTTGATTTGCCAAATTTATGTTTGCTCCTAGCGCCTGAGACTGTTTTATTTGGTATGTGAAAGCTGCCCGCCGCAAGATACAATAGACAACCAACATCTTCGCCTGTGTTTTTTCCCACAAGTAACAGCAACTTGAACCGTCAGCCCGGGATACCGACCGCAATCCGGCGCCGAGCCCTTGACTGATATTCAGGGGAGACCCACAGACCACAGAGGTGTCTGTGGGAGTGACGCAATTGCTGTACCATTTTAGTTAGACTTGCACTTTTTTCCCCGATCTCGGCATTTTTTGTGCCTCTTGCAGACCTCCGACAGGCCAATTACTGTGGCGAAACACCGCAAGATCGAGCATCCATCTGTTAATCTTAGCTAGGGATGTACTCTGTGGAAACCGGTCAGTCGATTTTAGATTTTAGATTTTAGATTTTCTCCACAGATCGATCGCGGAGCTTGAACTAGGGTCTAAAATTTTGATCGGTTCCCGACGAGTGTCGGTGGGTTGTATCGGTTTTTGGGCAGGGTCAATCAGCTCGATCGAGGTTTTGAAGGTCTCGCTCGCGCGCAGCAGAGTATCGAACCGACGGGGAAAACCCCTGCAGACAGTTTCCAGGCATCCAAATTTAAATTGGAGGTGGGAAAAGTACCCAGTAGCTCAACAGGAAAAGCCGGTGCGATCGGGAACGGGCGATGAATAGCCCAGAACTGCTGAAAGCTGCGGTGCCAGGTCGGGGGGCGGCGGGGAACATCCGACGCGCCACCGGGCGGGAGTGTTAGTCCGGTCAGTCGTTGGTTTTTTCAACTACCGCTTGACGGATAAATTATATTCGATCGGGTATTTCCGCAAGCAGAGAGCGGTAGGATTCCGGGAACCTGACGTTAAAACCTTTGTGATTGTTTTTAATACCTTGCCCGCTAAGCAGTCGCGCATTTAATTTGTAAGCTACGGTTTACTTAAACTCTTGGACGCCGGCCCCCAGCCAGCGATCGAGCTTCAATTTAAAAGCAAAATAGCTTATCCACAAATCTAGTATTAGGGGATGAGTTTTATTTTTTCATAACTAGAGTATCCAATGCTAAAAATTTTCTCTTTACCTCAAATACTACTTAAAGTCAAGCACAAAAAATGTAATTTAATCAGGCTAATAAACTATGCCTATAAGTTACGTTATCAGCTCAGTATAACATCAGTGATTTTTCTAAGAGGGTAGCTTAGAAACCCGCGTAAAAAAATTAATATAGTGGCCTGGCATTGTGAATCCTTCATTTTTTTCCTCACCATCTCACCAACAACAAACTCCCGGACTTTCGGGTTTTTCGATTCGGGTGGCTGCGCCCAACGACTTAACGCAGCTAGCTGATATTTTAGCCATGAGCTTTCACTCCCGCGAGGGGTTTGTAGAATGGGTGTATCCAGTGTTGCGTTTGGGCATTTACGAAGATTTAAAAAATCGACTGCGTTCTAAGGCAGAACATTACATTTGTCTGGTTGCTGAGCTAGTCGCGCGCGAGGAGGGAACGCAGAATTACAGATCGCACCGAGCTCAGCGCATAACAGGAACAGTAGAAATGGCTCTGCGTTCTCGCTTCCCCTGGCAAATCCCGACTTCTGACTATCCTTATTTGTCGAATTTAGCCGTTCACCCGGAGTACCGGCGGCAAGGGGTTGCTCAACAATTGCTCAGCAACTGCGAGGATACAGCCAGAGAATGGGGATTTTCTGAAATTTACCTCCACGTTCTGGAAAATAATCACGCGGCGCGACAGTTGTACTATCAGGCCGGCTATCGCTTGCAACAGGTGGATTGGAATTGGACTGGTTGGCTGTTCGGTCAGCCGCGTCGGCTGTTTTTACGCAAGCAGATTTCGCTATCCTAAGCTAAGTATTTGAATTGATTACGGGCAATTGGGGCTTCGCCAAGAAAAAGGAAAAATATCTACCCGTGTATCTCTTCTTTCCTTCTATTGTGGATCGATGGCATGGGAATGGGGAATTAGTGATGAATTTGAGTTGGCTCTGAAGCCCGATCGTACAACGCAATAAAATTAGTTGGTAGTAAACACTCGATCGTCACAAAGATTGCAACAGGAATTAATCGAACTAATCTGCGTTAATCTGTGTTAATGTGCCCTCATCTGCGGTAAAAAAATTAAATTTCTCGAACCGTAGATGACAAGGAATTGAAGCTGATTCACGCCGATAAAAATCGTAAAGTTATGAATAATCCCGAAGCTAACAGATTTGATATTATAGCCTTTCGAGCGTAACATGAGGTACACGCATTAGGAGCGGGCATAGGGCATAGGGCATAGGGCATAGGGCATAGGGCATCAGTTGCGAGCGGTGTGTACCTCATTTTATTGAGAACCGCTATATACCAAATCCGGCTTGAATACACCTTGATTTTTTAGCATTTTAGAGAGGGACAAAAGGCAACTGCAAGAGCGATGTCAAGAGTATAGGGCTACAAAGTTTCTAACCCCGATTGAGTATTGCCAGGAACGCCACAGAAGTTCCGATCTGCTGTGGCGTTTTGTTCGCCAGAACAGGAGACTTTCGCCGCCAATTCTAGAGTTCAGAGAGATTTGGTAGGAAATCCGAGGAGCCGATCGCCTCCTTAACCGCAACCAGATTCGCTACAACCCGATCGGTTCCTGCTACTAGCAGCAAGGTACCGTTCGGAGTGGCGCTAAATTGCAACTGCTGGAAACTCAGCCCGTCGGTCAAAACAAACTTATCGACGCCTACCTCGAAGTTAATCACAGTATCAGTGCCGCCCTCACCATTCAACACAAATCGATCGCTCCCCATACCTCCAATTAAAGTATCCTCGCCCAAGTCGCCAAACAGCCAGTCATCTCCAGCGCCCCCATTGAGCAGGTCGTTATCTTTACCGCCAATCAGGGTATCGCTGCCAGCATCTCCGTTGATAGTATCTTGGCCTTCATTGCCGTAGAGCAAGTCATCGCCGTCACCGCCGTTGATGCAGTCTTGCTTGTCGTTTGCCCCCACCGAGACACCCCGGTTATCAGCACGATCGCCATAGATGGTATCGCTGCCCTCGTCACCGCAGAGTTCATCGCTGCCGTCACCGCCGTAAATCAAGTCGTCACCCCGATCTCCGTGTATGAGGTCGTTAGCCTTGCCGCCGTAAATCAAGTCGTTGTCTTCACCGCCACTGACGGTATCGTCAGCTTCATCGCCCAACAGCACATCAGCACCAGTACCGCCCAACAGCAAGTCCCGGCCGCCAACATCTTGAACTCGACTTCGAGCACCGCCGTACATGGTGTCGTCGCCGCTGTCGCCGACAAGGGTATCAGAGCCGAGCTCGCCCCAAATCAGGTCATTATCTTTGCCACCCCAAACACCATCATTGCCTTTACCTGCTTGCACCGTATCATTACCGTGGCCGCCGCCGAGGATGTCGTTGCCACTGCCACCAAAGAGCAAGTCTTGTTCCCCGATATCCCCGATGGGCTGGGAACTGCCGCTGTCGCCGAGCACAGTATCGGCTCCTTCACCACCGTAGAGGGTATCGGAGCCTAATTGACCGTAGATGATGTCATTGCCTTTACCTCCGTAAGCGCGATCGTTATCTTTGCCTGCAACCAGCGTATCGTTGTCTTGTTGGCCGTGCAGGAAGTCGTTACCGAAGCCTCCGTACAGCAAGTCGCGTCCCTGGGAGTCGCTGGCCGTTTGGTCGCGGATGCCCCCAAACAAGCTGTCGGAGCCGATGCCACCAAACAACGTATCGGAGCCGAGTTCGCCCCAAATCAGGTCATTTTCTTTACCTCCAAGGGCAATATCGTCACCTTTGCCGCTGTGGATGGTATCGTCGCCCTCGTTGCCGTTAATGAGGTCTGCACCCTCGCCTCCGAAGATCGAATCGCGAGCATCGTCAGGACTCTGGGAGTTGTTCTGCCCGGTGTCTCCGAGAATCGTATCCGCACCTCGATCTCCAAACAGAGTGTCCGAGCCTAAATCGCCGGCAATCCAGTCGTTCTGTTTGCCTGCAAATACGATATCGTTGCCCTCGTCTCCGCAAACAATATCGGAGTCAATGCCCCCAAAAATCGTGTCATTGCCTTCGTTGCCGTGAATTTCGTCCGCGCCGTCTTCACCTAAAAGCAGGTCGTTGCCTTCAAAACCGACAATTTTTTGGTTGCCTTTGGTGTCTGCGATGAAGTCATCGCCGTCGGTTCCTTTGGTGGTTTGTCCCTCTGAAAATTGTGAAATAGGCCGGACAAATCCAACTGCAGGCGGTTGCGACGGGGGCGCAAAGTCAATTCCCGGTTTTTCCATAACGGGCTGACACAAACAGTCGGTATCTGTTTCCCCGATCGGATTTGAGACGATCGGCGATGGCGGCGTTGGTGTGGGAGTTGACCCAACCGGCTGCAAGATAACCGCCACAGTAGCGGGCGCGGGACTGATAGCACCGCTGTTGTCGGTAGCGCTGTAGGTGAAATTGGCTCCTGTAAAGTTGCCCGTCGTCAACAAAAACAGTTGCTGCAACTGTTCTGGCGTCAGGACTTGACCTGCGCTCACCGGTACGCCGCCGTTGGCTGGATCTCCTAAAAACAGAATTGCTTGGTCTGGTGAGGGCAGGGTGTTGATGGTGTAAGAGACGATCGACCCGTCGGGGTCGCTTCCTCCCAATCCCGTGACTAACTGGCTGCTGTTGGGTCCGAGGCTGGAGTTGGCATTGTTGGCAACTGGCGGTTGGTTGTCAGTTGAAAGTATGGCCGCCACAGTAGCGACAGCAGGGCTGGTGGCGCCGTCGTTGTCGGTAGCGCTGTAGGTGAAATTAGCTCCTGTAAAGTTGCCTGTCGTGAATAAAAACAGTTGCTGCAACTGTTCCGGGGTCAGGACTTGACCGGCCCTGATCGGTACGCCGCCGTTGGCTGGATCTCCTAAAAACAGAATTGCTTGGTCTGGTGAGGGCAGGCTGTTGATGGTGTAAGAGACGATCGACCCGTCGGGGTCGCTTCCTCCCAGTCCCGTGACTAACTGGCTGCTGTTGGGCCCGAGGCTGGAGTTGACATTGTTGACCAATGGCGGTTGGTTGTCAGTTGGAGTTGGTGTTGTGGGAGTTGGAGTTGGAGTCGGTGTGGGAGTTGGAGTTGGCGCTATCAGTCCATCCACCGTAGCGGTAGCGACTGGACTGGTGGCGCCGCTGTTGTCGGTAGCGCTGTAGGTGAAATTGGCTCCTGTAAAGTTGCCAGTTGTTTGGAAAAACAGTTGCTGTAACTGTTCAGGAGTCAGGACTTGACCGGCCCTGACCGGTACGCCGCCGTTGGCCGGATCTCCTAAAAACAGAACTGCTTGGTCTGGTGAAGGCAGGGTGTTGATTGTGTAAGAGGCGATCGACCCGTCGGGGTCGCTGCCTCCCAATCCCGTGACTAGCTGGCTGCTGTTGGGACCGAGGCTGGAGTTGGCATTGTTGGCAATTGGTGGTTGGTTGAGAGTCGGTGTGGGAGTCGGTGTGGGAGTTGGCCCAACCGGCCGCAAGATAGCCGCCACAGTAGCGACAGCGGGACTGGTGGCACCGCTGTTGTCGGTAGCGCTGTAGGTAAAATTGGCTCCTGTAAAGTTGCCAGTTGTTTGGAAAAATAGCTGCTGTAACTGTTCTGGAGTCAGGACTTGACCTGCCCTGACCGGTACGCCGCCGTTGGCGGGATCTCCTAAAAACAGAACTGCTTGGTCTGGTGAAGGCAGGGTGTTAATGGTGTAAGAGGCGATCGACCCGTCGGGGTCGCTTCCTCCCAATCCCGTGACTAACTGGCTGCTGTTGGGTCCGAGGCTGGAGTTGGCATTGTTGGCAACTGGCGGTTGGTTGTCAGTTGGAAGTATGGCCGCGACAGTAGCGACAGCGGGACTGGTGGCACCGCTGTTGTCGGTAGCGCTGTAGGTAAAATTGGCTCCTGTAAAGTTGCCAGTTGTTTGGAAAAATAGCTGCTGTAACTGTTCTGGAGTCAGGACTTGACCTGCCCTGACCGGTACGCCGCCGTTGGCGGGATCTCCTAAAAACAGAACTGCTTGGTCTGGTGAAGGCAGGGTGTTAATGGTGTAAGAGGCGATCGACCCGTCGGGGTCGCTTCCTCCCAATCCCGTGACTAACTGGCTGCTGTTGGGTCCGAGGCTGGAGTTGGCATTGTTGGCAACTGGCGGTTGGTTGTCAGTTGGAAGTATGGCCGCGACAGTAGCGACAGCGGGACTGGTGGCACCGCTGTTGTCGGTAGCGCTGTAGGTAAAATTGGCTCCTGTGAAGTTGCCAGTTGTTTGGAAAAATAGTTGCTGCAACTGTGCTGGAGTCAGGACTTGACCTGGTGTTACCGGTACGCCGCCGTTGGCTGGATCTCCTAAAAACAGAACTGCTTGGTCTGGTGAGGGCAGGGTGTTGATTGTGTAAGAGGCGATCGACCCGTCGGGGTCGTTTCCTCCCAATCCCGTGACTAGCTGGCTGCTGTTGGGACCGAGGCTGGAGTTGGCATTGTTTGCTAATGGCGGTTGGTTGTCAGTTGGAGTTGGTGTGGGAGTTGGCGCACCCGGCCGCAAGATAGCCGCGACAGTAGCGACAGCGGGACTGGTGGCACCGCTGTTGTCGGTAGCGCTGTAGGTAAAATTGGCTCCTGTGAAGTTGCCAGTTGTTTGGAAAAATAGTTGCTGCAACTGTGCTGGAGTCAGGACTTGACCTGGTGTTACCGGTACGCCGCCGTTGGCTGGATCTCCTAAAAACAGAACTGCTTGGTCTGGTGAAGGCAGTGTGTTGATTGTGTAAGAGGCGATCGACCCGTCGGGGTCACTTCCTCCCAATCCCGTGACTAACTGGCTGCTGTTGGGTCCGAGGCTGGAGTTGGCATTGTTGGCAATTGGCGGTTGGTTGTCAGTTGGAAGTATGGCCGCGACAGTAGCGACAGCGGGACTGGAGGCGCCGCTGTTGTCTGTGGCGCTGTAGGTGAAATTAGCTCCTGTAAAGTTGCCAGTTGTTTGGAAAAATAGTTGTTGCAACTGTGCTGGAGTCAGGACTTGACCTGGTGTTACCGGTACGCCGCCGTTGGCGGGATCTCCTAAAAACAGAACTGCTTGGTCTGGTGAAGGCAGGGTGTTAATGGTGTAAGAGGCGATCGATCCGTCGGGGTCGCTGCCTCCCAATCCCGTGACTAACTGGCTGCTGTTGGGTCCGAGGCTGGAGTTGGCATTGTTGGCAATTGGCGGTTGGTTGTCTGTTGGAGTCGGTGTCGGTGTCGGTGTGGGAGTTGGAGTCGGTGTTGGTGTCGGTGTGGGAGTTGTAGTCGGTGTTGGTGTCGGTGTGGGAGTTGTAGTCGGTGTTGGTGTCGGTGTGGGAGTTGGAGTCGGTGTTGGTGTCGGTGTGGGAGTTGTAGTCGGTGTTGGTGTCGGTGTGGGAGTTGTAGTCGGTGTCGGTGTTGGTGTCGGTGTGGGAGTTGGTGTCGGTGTCGGTGTGGGAGTTGTAGTCGGTGTTGGTGTCGGTGTGGGAGTTGTAGTCGGCGTTGGTGTCGGTGTGGGAGTTGTAGTCGGCGTTGGTGTCGGTGTGGGAGTTGTAGTCGGTGTCGGTGTCGGTGTGGGAGTTGGAGTTGGTGTCGGTGTGGGAGTTGGAGTTGGTGTCGGTGTGGGAGTTGGTGTCAGAGTTGTGGTGACTGTAGCTTCGTTGTTGCCCGGAGTGGGGTCAGCGGTAGTTGAGGTACTTCTGGCGGTGTTGGTGACGCTGCCGGATGCTGGGGCGATAAAGCTGACTGTGTTGGTGACGGTGGCACCGCTGGCTAAGCTGGTAACTGGTGGGAAGCGGACAATACCTGTAGCGGCATCGTAGACACCGCCGTTGACTTCTGTTGCACCGCCAACGATGCTGTCGGTAACTGTGATGTTTTCGGCTGTGCTAGGGCCGTTGTTGACTGTCAAAATTGTGTAAGTAACTCTTTCACCTGGTGCAGCAGCAGCAGTCCCGGTTTTGGTGGTAACAACGTCGGCACTAGGTGTCAGAGGTGTGGTGACTGTAGCTTCGTTGTTGCCCGGAGTGGGGTCAGCGGTAGTTGAGGTACTTCTGGCGGTGTTGGTGACGCTGCCGGATGCTGGGGCGATAAAGCTGACTGTGTTGGTGACGGTGGCACCGCTGGCTAAGCTGGTAACTGGTGGGAAGCGGACAATACCTGTAGCGGCATCGTAGACACCGCCGTTGACTTCTGTTGCACCGCCAACGATGCTGTCGGTAACTGTGATGTTTTCGGCTGTGCTAGGGCCGTTGTTGACTGTCAAAATTGTGTAAGTAACTCTTTCACCTGGTGCAGCAGCAGCAGTCCCGGTTTTGGTGGTAACAACGTCGGCACTAGGTGTCAGAGTTGTGGTGACTGTAGCCAGCGGATCTGTGCCGTTGTTGTTTTCAGGAAAAGGATCTGGGGTAGCTGAGGTACTTCTGGCGGTGTTGCTGACGCTGCCGGATGCAGATGCAGGTGCGATGAAGCTGACTGTGTTGGTGGCGGTCAGACCACTGGTTAAGCTGACAGCCGGGAAGGTGACAATACCTGTAACGTCATCGTAAGTGCCACCGTTGGATACGGTCACTCCTGTTAAATTTGGAACGATGCTGTCGGTAATGGTGACGTTTTGGGCCGTGCTAGGGCCGTTGTTGACTGTCGAAATTATGTAATTAACTCTTTCACCTGGTGCTGCTGCCGTATTCCCGGTTTTGGTGGTAACAACATCGGCAAGAGCATCAACAATTGTAGTTGAGACTTGAGAGATGGGTTGGGAACTATTGTTGTTAGCTAGATCTGGGTCGAAAGTGCTCGAGCTGCTATAGGCAGTGTTAGTTAAGGCAGCGCCGACTGTTGAGGGAACTGTGGCGGTGATGGTGCGGGTGACGCTAGCACCGTTAGCCAGAGTCGGAATCGCCGGCCAGATGACCGTCCTCGTTGTGGGATTGAAACTACCGCCGTTGTCAGTGCTGACGAAAGTTAAGCCCTGTGGGAGCGGATCTTGAATCAGGACGCTTTCGGCGCTGTCCGGCCCGTTATTTGTGGAGGTAATCGTATAGGTAATGGTGCTGTTGGGTATGGCGAACAGCGGGCCTTTTTTAACAATGGAAACGTCGGCTACGACTGTAGGCGGATCTATACTTTGGACGACGACATTGTTAACTTCGTGAATGTTTGTGTTTCCCCCTGTGGAAGCAGCAAAGCCAAATTTAAAAGTACGTGGCACTGCTCCGTTTATGGTTTCCAAATTTGGTATATCGAGCAGTGTTTCGCCCGCATCAAATGTGCCGTTGCCGTCCAAGTCGAAGGCAACTGTAAGACGGTTAGGTGTTGCTGAAGTCGTCGGGAATAAGGTAATTTGGACGCTTCTTTTAGCTTCAGCGCGAATGCTTGTATCTTTATTGTCTATGCCACCGGCAACGACTGTGCTAGTTAAAAAATTATAAGATGTGCTTTCGCTGCCTCTAAGTCCTACTGCATCAGCTAGCGGGGTCCCGCCGCCCTGTTTTCCAGCAATAGTGCTAGAATAGTTGCCAAACTCGTCTAATCCGACACCTAAATAACCTCCTACAATACCGGGCGAATTTGAATTGGTATTTTGAGCGTAACCAAGAGAGCCACCGTAGCCTCCCGCTTGTGTTGGCGTAGCGGTTCCGTCAATCAGGAAAAAACTAATGCCATCGGCACCACGGAGGTTACCCTGGTTATCAACGACAGTACCTCTGTTATAGGCAAAAAAATCAAAGGTAACTCTCAGACCCTCAGTGGCTGAGATGGGGTTGTTGTAGATTACAAAAGCTGCTTGTCCAAAGGCGTTTGAGGTTAATCTCAAAGTACCGCTTCCGGGTGGATCGCCAGTCCCTAAAGCGGGAACAACGCCGCTGGGATTGGCTGTACTACCTGCGGTTAAGCCTGGGTTAGCTGTAGTGGAGTTGCCAACTCCATATATCCAAGGCCCGATTACTGTTGAATTTTTAAATTCTTCAGCGGCTAAGGTAGCGAGGACTGATGTGTAGCCTTCTAGGACTTTTTTTTCAAAGGCTATTTCGGTATTTATTTCTCCTGTGGCAATTTCTAATTCCCAGTTGCCACCTAATGCTGCACTCCCTGTTAGATTGTTGGAAGCGGCAATATTTGCTCCTGTTATTTCACTGAGTTTTTGTATAAATTTTATACCTGATTTTCCGGCGCCTGTGTTGCAACTTAACAGCAGAATACTACCTGTTTCTTTGAGAGCTTTACCCCACTGCTGCAATTGGCTGGAATAGGTTTCTATATTGTGAATATTGAGTTTTGTGGAGCCGATTTCTACTGACGCTGATGCGCCGTGAGCAACTATTTGAATGCTGTTGAGGCTGTGCCTTGATGCTGCAATTTCGGCAATTTGTTCGATTCCATTCCGGGTTCGATCGAGCAGGATTACTTCTGTATCGGGTTTCACTCCCCTGAGAAACTCTTGGTAGTTTTCTACTTTTGAATCCACAATCGCTAAATTTTTTTGGAGAGCGGTCTCTGCTTTATGGCTGGCTTGTCTCAAGATTTTAGTCTGCATGTTGGTAGATTTCCGTGTTTGTGTAAATGACAAATTTGACAGATTTGGGCTGGTTTTAATTTTTTGTTAATTTGGTTGCTAAATCTAAGCTACCCCTTTTCAGAGATGACGATAAACTTTCAAGTATAAAGTTTTGAAAAATAATTATTTTTAGGATGTATAATATTTACCTCTATTTGTTATTTGTGATGTTAGGCAATCATTAGAGAGGAATTGCAGCGATCGCCCTTGGATGTGTCCTGATGCGGCCGCTCGCTGCCAATCATAACATGAATAAGGGGTCACAGCCTTTATATTAGCCAAAACCCTGTATTTTTGGGAAAAATGATATCAGGTCTAACGTTAGTTACACGGTCAATTACTTACCCTTCGGTCAGAACAAGGGGTCTGACCCCTCATACCGCTGTTCTGAGTCTGGTGACATTGAGGCTGGCTCAGACAGATTGAACTGTAAATATACTGAAAATATTAATTGCCTAAAAATTGGCAGATTTTGACTTTGAGGTGCGATCGCGATTGAAAGTTGAGAGTACGGCATTTCTAGAGATTTATACTGATACTAATTTGGGTTGCAGTAAACTCACAACCATGTAATAATAGCAAGTTAACGCTACAAAAGTTAACAAAAAACCTTGACAAATTATATATGTTAATAACAGGATTGCGGTGACAAAAAAGAACGATCGCCCTTGAATTCAAAAAGTACGATCGCCCTTTACACCCTCTTTTTATCTAAATCTTGAAACTGCGTCGATCGCACCCCCAAACGCGGCTTGCTAAGCGTCAATCGATTGCGCGATTTGAGATTTTAGATTTTAGATTAAAGAATTGACTTGCGCGAGATAAATACGTTCGGCAAGTGTCATCGGATACAGGTTTTTTATTTCTGAACCGATCGATCGCGTGGCGGGTATCCTGGATGGTTTCCGTCAATATCGAGTGTCCGCACTAAAAAAGCCCATTCATCTGTCAATTCTTCAATGATTTTCGCAGTGGGTTTGCCGGCACCGTGTCCCGCTTTGGTTTCAATCCGAATTAACACGGGTTTTTCTCCCGCGTGGCTTTCTTGCAAGGCAGAAGCAAACTTGAAACTGTGGGCCGGAACCACGCGATCGTCGCGATCGGCAGTTGTAATCATTGTCGCCGGATAAGCCGTTCCGGGTTTGAGGTTGTGCAGGGGAGAATAGCCGTGAATTGTGGGAAATTCCTCGGCATTATCGGGAGAACCGTATTCAGAAGTCCAGGCCCAGCCAATGGTAAACTTGTGGAAGCGCAGCATATCCATAACGCCGACTGCGGGCAATGCCGCACCGAACAATTCCGGCCGCTGAGTCATACAAGCCCCCACCAATAAACCGCCGTTGCTGCCACCTGCGATCGCCAATTTGGCAGGTTTGGTGTATTTGTTTTCGATCAACCATTCAGCGCCAGCTATAAAGTCATCAAACACGTTTTGCTTATTCAACTTTGTGCCTGCTTGGTGCCATGATTCGCCGTACTCGCCGCCTCCCCGCAAACAGGCGATCGCATAAACTCCACCCATCTCCAGCCACACGACATTGCTAACAGAAAAACTCGGAGTCAGCGACACGCCAAAACCGCCGTAACCGTACAGGTATGTGGGGTTGTTGCCATCCAACTGCAAGCCTTTCTTGTGCGTGATAAACATGGGTACTTGCGTACCGTCTTTACTCGGGTAAAATACTTGTTTTGTCTCGTAATCCTCTGGATTAAAATCGACCTTGGGCTGTCGATAAATCGTACTTTCATCTGTCACCAGATTGTACCGATAAATGGTGGTTGGTGCAGTGAAACTGGTGTACGCATAAAAAGTTTCCGTGTCGTGCCGCTTGCCGCCGAATCCTCCCGCCGAACCGATTCCGGGCAAGGCAACTTCTCGCACGAAAGAGCCGTCTAAGTTGAAAATTTTAATCTGGGTGTAGGCGTCTTTCAAGTAGGAAGCGACAAATTGATTGTTCAGGAGACCAATGCCTTCGAGAGTTTCTGCTGCTTCGGGGATAATTTCTGTGAATTTTTCTTGACTTTCGTCACCAGCGAGGCATGAGGGATCTAGGTTGTTGGTGTCGATCGCAATTACGCGGCCCAGCGGTGCATTCAAGTCTGTTTGAAACCAGAAAATAGAACCGTCATTGTCGATGAAACTGTACTCAGCCTCAAATTCGTTAATGAGTTCTACAACAGTTGATTCCGGTGCAGTTAAATCCTTGTAAAAAATCAAGTTTTTAGTTTCCGTTCCCTGCCAAACAGAGACAATTAAGTAGCGCCCGTCTTCGGTGACGCCGCCGCTAAATCCCCACTCTTTCTGGTCGGGTCGCTCGTAGATTAATACGTCTTCAGATTGGGGCGTACCGAGTTGGTGGTAAAACAGTTTTTGGTAATAATTAACGTCTTCGTGCTTGCTTTTTTCGTTGGGTTCGTCGTAGCGACTGTAAAAAAAGCCTTTGCCGTCGTGAGTCCAGGATGCTCCTGAAAATTTAATCCACTTTAAATGGTCTGATAAATCTTCGCCAGTTGCCACATCTCGGACTTTCCATTCCTGCCAGTCGGAACCGGAAGTTGACAAACCGTAGGCCATAAGTTTGCCGTCTTCGCTGATAGCTATCCCACCCAAAGCAACAGTTCCGTCTTCTGAGAGAGTGTTGGGGTCAATTAATACTTTCGGTTCGCCGTCGAGGGATGTTAACGTGTAGAGTACGGATTGATTTTGCAGGCCGTCATTCTTGTAGTAGAAATAGCGAGATCCTTCTTTGAAAGGTATGCCGTATTTCTCGTAATCCCAAAGTTGAGTCAGGCGCTGTTTGATTTTTTCCCGCGCCGGAATTTCGTTGAGGTAGGCAAAAGTAACTGCATTTTGGGCTTCCACCCAAGCTTGAGTTTCCTCAGAGTCGGGATTTTCCAGCCACCTGTAGGGGTCTGATACTTTGACGCCGTGGTAGTCGTCTGTTTGGTCGATTTTGCGGGTTGTGGGGTAGCTTAAAGGTCGATCGAATTTAGCCATGATTTTGTACTCTCGGTAACTTTGTCCAGTTTACCCTTTCGCGGCAGTGACAGGGGAGAGTCGCTCAATTGGCGATTTGAGATTTTATCCTAAATCTGGGTTAAATAAGTCACCCCAACTCAAAAAACAGAAAACTTAGATACCTGAATTCTTTAAAATATTGGGTATCTAACATAGAAGCTATCCTCAATCAATCCTCTTTTAAAATTAGATATAATTAATTTAGTTTTTTTCGGAATAAAGTGCTTCCCAAGAATGACTAAATTTCCCCATGACCAGTTTGCCAAAGAATAGCTAAAATAATTGTTATCGCATCTCGGATAAGTCAAAACCAGTAAAGATATCTGTGCTGAATTCTGAGAAATTGAGGTCTGGTTTCAATCGACTTCAACACACTTTTCAAATCTAAAATCTAAAATCTAAAATCTAAAATCTAAAATCTAAAATCTAAAATCTAAAATCTAAAATCTAAAATCTA
>JAUBST010000034.1:0-87012 GCA_036702215.1 Microcoleus sp. F6_B6 | reverse complement strand
ACAAATAACTACATGATAATTTACCTAACCTTTAACAATATCACATCTTGGGTTAAAATTAAGATGCGTTTACCCTGGCACTCCATCTTCCCAAAACCAAACTTCAGGTATGCCCAACCGCTTGTATAGTTGAAGTTTATCGATGCCACCGCTGGTGAATACAACTTCGATCGCCAAATCGGGAATTGCCTTTTTAGTCGTCAAATTATATGATTCATCAGGCTCCTTTCTTGCCCATAGTTCTTCTCTTCCCAAAGTCGGTCCACCTTAACATAAAATCGGATGCCCTTTTCTCTCAGGTATGCTTCTAACAAAAGACCAATGGTACTCTTTGTATCTTGATGTTCTGGGCTAACTGCCATAATTTCTAAAATTCCATCTAAGTAAGCAAATTTGATACCGCCGACAGACTCAAAAGCGGCTTCTAGCGATTCAAATTGCGACCAACTCACTCCTCTTAGAATCAGGCAACTATCGGTGACAGAGTTTTTGACTGCTGTTTGTGTCATGTTTTCTCCTTATCCTTTTTTTAGATTAAGCTTTTGAGAGCGCAACTGTTTTCTCAATTTTATTAACTTTTGTTCGATCGCGCGAGCCCTACACCCTCAAACTCCATCGGGCTCGATGCCCTGACTTCTCAAGTATGCTGCAAGTCGATCGGCCCTCTGGCGTTCCTCTTCGGCGCGCTGCCGTTCCTGTTCCACCCGTTCGGCACCCCACAGCAGCAAATTGCCATTCTCATCCCACCAGCGCAACCAATAACCCGTTCTCTGAGATTTTTCACCTTCCCAAACCCCCATAAATAAACCCATTGATTCTATCCAGAATCGCTGATTAGCATCCGGTTCTTGCAATTCGTATTCTCCCGATGTCGAGAGTCTGTACACTTCCAATACTCCCGATTTAGGTTCAAAAATTACATAAATCGGTACTTGCAAAATCCGCTCGTAAAACCGCCATTTCCCGTAAGGATATGTCGGTTTATTTGAATATTCACTGCCGTCAGTATCCGATAAAAATTCCATTACTACTGCGGGTACTTCTCCCTCAGCATTGGGCGTATAGCTGCGGCGAACTTCTCCTGTTTCTGCTGGCAATACCGAGGGAACGTACACCCAATCCGGTGCTTTTACTACTATTTTGTCGTTAATTTTGGCACAGAGTCCAAAATTGGAAGCTATTAGCATTGAAGCTAGGATAAATCCTGCGAGTTCCAAGGCTTCTCGGAGGGCGGCGGCTAAAAGTGGTTGGTCGATGTTTTCCACAGGATCGTCTGGTAATTTAAAGTCATCTGGCAATTTTTCCCAAGTTACAGTATACTGGGCTTTGCTTTCAGCCGATTTCGATAATGTTTGCGTCATTGATTTTACTTGTTGAGATTGAAAGAGTTTTTTCTTAATAGGATTTGGACAATAAATTTAATGCCGGGTGCGAAAGTCGCACCTTATTAACTAGCTGTAATCGGAGTGCGTATAGCCCACCTTACTAACTATAGGAAGTCGCGAATCTTGCAATAATTGCGGTTATTCAATGATACACTGTTTTAAGGGGTATTTTGGGGAGCCACTGGTTCGGCTGACCTGGCAGTTTGAGAAGGTATAACAGGCAATTTTTGCTGTTTTTGCAAGCGAGGAAATCCAGGCTCCACTGATGGATTTATGGCAGTTTTACTCGCATTTACTTTCTCAGAAAGTGGAGCTAATGTTTGAGTTACTTTAACTTGCTGTCGCAGTTGTTCTGTCGAACCCAACAAGCCTCCCAATCCGTTGAACAACCTGCGAATGTTGTTGCGGAAAGCCGGATCTCCTGTCAAATCATCCACGTCGGAAGTAATTTTCTGGACGTTCTGAAATGTAGCTCGTGCAGAATCTAGAGTTTGCTGCAATAATAGCAAAGTGGTCGGATTGTTTACCTGGCTGGATAAATCTCGCAAATTACCAGAAGCTTGGGCTGCATTCGCTGATAAAACTTCTAAATTGTTCAGCAGTTGTCCTTGGTTGATGCGATTAATTGTCGGACTCAAACTGCTGACAGCTACCCGCAGTTCCTGACTGCTTTGATTGATGTTATTCAGAGTTGAAACTAAACTGGCGCGGTTGGTTGCTACTAAAGAATTGAGTTGGTTGGCTGTTAATGTAACTTGATTGGCTGCTTGAGTTACTGAATTAGCAGAATTGATCGCAGCGGCAGATACGGCTTTTGTGGAAGTGTCCGCCGTAGCTGCTACTTTAGAAATATCAGCCGCGACTGCTGATATTTCCGTCTTTAGCGATTGATTTAAGGTGCTGGCTTCTCCCTTTAATGATTGATTTAAAGTGCTGGCCTCTCCCTTTAATGATTGATTTAAACTTGCTATTTCGGTTTTAACCGATTGATTTAAGCTTCCAATGTCTCCCCTGACAGATTGATTTAAATTTTTGATTTCGGTTTGGGCAGTTTGAGTTAATTTCGATAAATCTTGAGTGAGTTTAGCTGCGCCTTTAGCGGTGTTGGCTGTATTTTCTGCCAGGGATTTAATATTGTTGAACAGCGCGGGGTCGGTGTAGAAATTAGCTAGGCGGACTGTGGATTTAATTAGTTCGTCGATAGTGACTCCAGCTTGACCTTTTAAGCGCGAATTTTGGCAGATAATCTCAGGGGGACAGTCGGCACTAACGGGATTGGCGGTAAGTAACGATTCTGGCAAAATCGAGTTGGGGGTAATGTCGATCGACGATTCGCCAATTAAACCGGATTTATTCGCTTCGATCGTAACATCCCGGGGAATCACTAAAGTACCGGGGGCAATTTCCAGCGTCACGTCTACGCCGTTGGAACCCGGTTTGAGGGCGGTAATTTTACCGACTGCAACCCCGCGATACCTGATGGGCGTGCCTATTTGCATTCCCTGGGCGCTGGCAAATTCTACGGCGAATTTGTAGCTGCGGTTCCCTAGCTGCACGCCCCGCAGCCAGAGCACTAAGCCGCCAAATAAACCGATTCCTACTAAAATTAAAAACCCGACAGAACCTTCTCTTACAGTTCGCGATCGCATATTACCTCCTCAGTCATCGGTCATTGGTTATTAATCGTTACTCATTGGTCATCAGTCAATTTTAGATTTTAGATTTTAGATTTTAGATTTTAGATTGAAATGACCAAGAATTTCAAAGGTGGTATCCGCCACGTGATTGATCCGTGGAATCAATCCAAAATCGACAATCGAAAATCCTCAAGAAAGAGCATTTATCCGTGGATCAATCTAAAATCTAAAATCTAAAATCTAAAATTGGCTGACTATCCAATCACTTGAATTGGCCCAGTAACACTGCCGCTAAAAAATTGTCGGATAAGTAAATTATCTGTCGATGCAATATCGCTGACAGTTCCCTCCCACTGCACTTTGCCTCGATAGAGAAACACGATGCGATCGGCAGTGCGGCGGATGGTACTGTCTTGGTGAGTGACGATCGCATAAGTGCTGCAAACACCTTGGGCCGCCTGCAAGTCGCGGATTAAATCTTCAATTACCGTCGAAGCGATCGGATCTAAACCCGCCGTCGGTTCGTCGTACAGCAAAACCTCTGGATTGTCTCTAGCATTATCGGGATTCGCCATGATGGCGCGGGCAAAACTTACCCGCTTCCGCATTCCCCCAGACAACTGCGCCGGATAGCGTTCGCCAATTGCCGGCAAACCCACCATCTCTAACTTCTCCTCCACCAATTCCCGAATCCGGCGGCGCGGCAGCTTAGAATGCTGGTACAGTAAAAAACCGACATTCTCTTCCACCGTCAGCGAATCAAACAAAGCCGCTTGCTGAAACACCATCCCAATTCCGATCGGATCTGCCACGTCGTCCACCCATCCGACCCTGCGCTGTCCCTGAACGAAAACCTCACCGGCATCCGGGGCCAACAAACCCGCAATTATCCGCAGAATCGTAGATTTCCCCGTCCCGGAAGGGCCAATAATTGCCAGGGCTTCTCCCCGATAAATCCTCAGATCGACTCGATCGAGGATCGGGTTCTGGCCGAAGGACTTGCTTACCCCCTTGAGTTCGATTAGTGGCTCAGCCATAGGATGTTATCAATAAGTTGTCAGTCCTCAGTCATCAGTCTACCTAATGACTCGTGACTCATGACTAATCACTAATTACTTAAATTGACTGCCGGAATCAAAACTCTCTTGTATTGTAAATTTGTCAGATCGAGCTGTTCCAATACCCTTAAGACTAATTAACCATGTCAATTAGTTCACTTCCTAAAGCCCTCCGCGTCTTGGCTAAAGCCAAGCAGGTTTTTGCCCAATCCAGAAATCCTTACGCCCCTTCTTTGCGGAACGGGCGAGTTCACCAGTGGTTTAAGTGGTTAGCCCCCGGACTGTTAGTGAAACGGTGGCTGCTGATTAGTGCTAGCGGCGTGGTACTTGCCACTTTGGGTTTAGCGATTTGGACTGGGATGACTCCAATTTTCTTCTTATTGCAATTGTTGAGAAATTTTTTGGCGTGGATTGCAGATGTTATTCCCAATTACGTGTCGGGCCCGCTGATCGTGGCTGGCGGGATTTTGTTAATTCTGTGGGGGCAAACTCGCAGTTTGAACTCTATTACTCAAGTGCTGATGCCCGAAGGGAATGAGGAACTGGTCGATCGACTCCTCAACCACCGCCGCTTGCACCGCGGCCCGAAAATTGTGGCAATTGGGGGCGGTACGGGGCTTTCTAATTTGCTCAGGGGATTGAAGGATTACAGCGCCAAAATCACTGCTATTGTCACGGTGGCCGATGACGGCGGGTCTTCCGGGCGGCTGCGGCGGGAAATTGGGGTCTTGCCGCCGGGAGACATTCGCAATTGTTTGGCGGCTTTGGCAGATGAGGAAAAGTTATTGACTGAGTTATTTCAATATCGTTTCCGGGCTGGTGACGGTTTGGTGGGCCACAGTTTTGGGAATTTGTTTTTGACGGCGATGAGCGATATTGCTGGAGATTTGGAACAGGCGATCGCCGCGAGTTCTAAAGTTTTAGCAGTGAGGGGAGAAGTGCTGCCGGCCACTCTGAGCGACGTTTCTTTGTGGGCAGAACTGGCAGACGGCCGCAGGATTGAGGGGGAGTCCAGCATTACAAAAGCTAACGGAAAAATCCTCAGAATAGGCTGTAATCCTGCTAATCCTCCGGCATTACCTAGGGCTGTGGAAGGTCTTCGGGAAGCGGATTTTATTATTATTGGGCCGGGGAGTCTTTATACGAGTGTCATTCCGAATTTGTTGGTGCCGGAAATTGCTGATGCGATCGCCAACAGCGAAGTTCCGCGCATTTATGTGTGCAATATTATGACTCAGCCGGGGGAAACAGACGGATACAGTGTTGCAGACCACATTCGGGCGATCGACCGCGCTTGCGGCCGGCCGCTGTTCGACGCTGTAGTAGTTCAAGGCAAAGTCCCTTCTGCAAAGGCTTTGATCCGCTATTCTCAGGAGAATTCTTATCCGGTTGTGCTCGATCGAGAAGCCATAACGCAATTGGGGCGGCGAATTGTCATCGCCAATGTCATGGATGAAGATCGAAATACGGGTTTAATTCGCCACAATTCTCAAAGGTTGGCGGGAATGTTGCTGCGTTGGTACGGCCGCGCCCAGAACATTTAAGCTGCTGACTGTTAACTCTTGACTGTTGACTAATATTATTGGTTATTGGTTATTAGCAGCCCGCGAGTAACAAATAACAAATAACAAATAACAAATGACTAATGACTAATTATTGAAATGAAAACTTTGCTTCCAGATTCTGAGGCTACGCGCAACTTTGGTGTGGCGTTAGGTCGATCGCTCCCCCCGGGCACTGTAATCTTATTACAAGGAGATTTAGGTGCGGGCAAAACTACCTTGGTTCAAGGCATCGCTGAAGGTTTAGGAATCTCAGACTCGATCGAGAGTCCTACTTTCACGCTGATTAACGAGTATTTTGCTGGGCGAGTTCCGCTGTACCATCTAGATTTGTATCGACTGGAACCCGAAGAAGCGGAGGCTTTGCACTTAGAAAGTTATTGGGATGGGTTAGAAAGGGATTTGGGAATTGTGGCGATCGAATGGGCGGAAAGATTGCAGTACCAACCAGATAATTCTTTGCAAATTTCTTTGAGTTATCTAGATAACGGGCGGCAAATTGAAGTTCTTGGGAATGGCGAGTTATTGAATTGGCAATTAGAAATTTGAGAAAAGGCGATCGAATTTAAATTTTGCACCATTCTCACTCAGCCTTTTCAGCAACAGGCTTTCAGGCCTGTTCCACAAGAAGAAAATTCACTCTTTGTGGAACAGGCCTGAAAGCCTGTTAAGAGAGAATGGTGCAACATCTCAGCGCGAACTTACTGCGGACGGTTGACACGAATCAATTTACCTCTCAAACTTTCTTCACCAGAAATAGCATCATTGATGCGTGTTGCCAACCTTTCTAGATTTTTATCGTCTGTACACACGATAATACCAGCATGATTTGGTTGTTGAGCGTGCAAGCGAATGAAATGCCGACGATTTTGGGTCATAACCGCCCGATCGTTATTCACAGCAAAGGCTAATACTTCGGGGTCATCATCTCCGGCATTTCCGGCCTCTTGAATAGTCAGGGCATCGTGACCTAAATTTCGCAGCAATGCCACAACAGGAAACGGGAACTGTTCGTCTGCATAGAGACGTGCCATAAATTATACTTCCTGCATCATTGCTGCTGCTTCTTCTCGGAGTGCTGTTTCAATTTCTTCGGAGTTAGCCTCAGCATAAGTCCAAACATTTACTAAGTTCGCAGCATTCAAATGAGGATAAAATTGTAGAAGTTCAGCATCGCTTGAACCTTGACGGCGCAAACTCACGAACAGCCAAACTGGAAGTCTAGTTTTGGCAATGCAAGCATCGCCGCCGCACACGTCGGGAGTTTTAGTAATTCCCGGCCAGCTATTGTTTAAACTTTGGGTTAAAAGCCGGATGGCTTCAGCTTTCTCAGTCGGAGTTAAGGCCAGGAGTTGTGTTTCTAGTTCTTGTAAAAGCATTGGTAATGTCGCCTTTGCAATAGAAGAATATACAGTTATTTTAGCAAAATATTTTTGATTGAGGGTCAAAAATTGTCGCAATTCCAAAGGTTTGGTAAGTCGGTATTGCAGACTGAACCTACAAATATATTTTCTTTGATAATGTTCAGTTGGCGACACGCAGGACAGCGGCGAAATACAAACTATATTGTAAATTTATCTGGACGATCGAACTTACTGAGGCGGACGGTTGACTCGAATCAATTTACCTCTCAAAGTTTCCTCAATCGAAATAGCCTCATTGATGCGTATTGCCAACTGATTTCTATCTCGATCGTCTTTACAAACAATAATGCCCGCGTGGTCTGGGTGTCGGTTGTGCAGTCCGATGAAATCAAATCGATTTAATGTCAAAACAGCTCGATCGTTACTCGCAGCAAATTCTAGCACCTCTGGATCTGGAATTCCCAGATTAGCATTGCCTGCTTCTTGAACTGTTAACACATCGTGACCCGCTGTTCGCAAGAAGAATTCGCTAATTATGCGCGGGAAATGTTCGTCAGCATAAATACGCGCCATAGTTCACGCTTCCTGATTTTTTTTGATGGCTGCTTCAATTTCATCAAGATGTGCATTAGCATAACTCCAAACATTCACTAAGTCGGTGGCACTAATATGAGGATAATCATTTAGCAGTTCTGATTCAGTTATACCCAGACGGCGAGATTCTACCAGTCCCCAAACTGGGATGCGAGTTTTGGCAATGCAAGCATCGCCGCCACACACGTCGGGAGTTTTGGTAATTCCTGGCCAGCTATTGTTTAAACTTTGGGTTAAAAGCCGGATGGCTTCAGCTTTCTCAGTCGGAGTTAAGGCCAGGAGTTGTGTTTCTAGTTCTTGGAGAAGCATGGGTAAAATCGCCTTTGCGATCGGGAATACCCAATTATAACACTTGAGTTAAATTCATGCTTACTCAGCGTCAAATGTCAAGGCTTCTCCTCTCACATTTGTATCCAATTTACCATTTTCAAAAACAACTTTTCCTCCCACAACCGTGACCACAGGCCATCCAGTCAAATTCCAACCTTCAAAGGGACTCCAGCCGCACTTTGTCACCATTTCTTCTCGCACGACTGGTCGATAATTCTCCAAATCTACTAATACCAAATCTGCATCAAAACCCGGAGAAATCTCCCCTTTTTTCGGAATATTATAAGCCTTGGCAACTGCTGCCGACATCCAGTTAGCAACTTGAGCAACCGTACATCTTCCCTCTACTGCTTGGGTCAGCATCAAAGGCAAAGATGTTTCGACTCCGGGCATTCCCGACGGCGTATTCGGATAATCTTGAGCTTTTTCTGCTAATGTGTGCGGCGCGTGGTCGGTGGCGATAAAATCAATTACGCCGTCGAGTAAAGCTTGCCAAAGTATTTCGTTATCGCGGGGTTCGCGCAAAGGCGGATTCATCTGAGCTAAACTGCCAATTTTTTGATAGGCGCTGGTATTTAACAACAAATGCTGCGGCGTCACTTCCGCTGTGACCCAACTCGGTTTTTCCTGGCGCAACAACTCAGCTTCATCCCCAGTTGAAAGGTGCAGAATGTGCAGTCGGCGCTGATATTTATTAGAAAGTTTTAATGCTAGCTGAGTTGCTAACAAAGCTGCTTGATTGTCTTGAATTTGCGAGTGCACGGCAACATCGGAAATCCCGGCAAATTGCTGACGCCTCTGGTTGATTCTAGCTTGGTCTTCGGCGTGTACCGCAATCAGTCGATCGCCCGCAGCAAAAATCGCCTCTAAAGTTGCTTCTCCATCGACCAACAACTGACCGTGCATCGAACCCATAAACACCTTAATTCCCGGAGTCGGATTCGCACTCAACAAATCCGGCAAATTCTCGGGCGTTGCACCAATAAAAAAGCCGTAATTGACCAAACACTTCTCGGCAGCGCGGCTTAGTTTATCATCTAAGGCAGCTTGGGTTGTTGTCAGGGGTCGCGTATTCGGCATTTCCAGAAACGATGTGACGCCGCCTTTAGCGCAAGCACAGCTAGCCGTAAACAAGTCTTCCTTGTGTTCTAAACCCGGTTCCCGGAAGTGAACTTGCGGGTCAATGACTCCGGGTAACAGAGTTAAGCCGATCGCATCTATTTCTCGATCGCCCGATTCGGCAATTTCAGGAGCAACCCGAACAATTTTGCCGTCGCAGATTTGCACGTCCCCTACCAAAAACTCCCCATCGGGTAACAAAATGCGAGCGCGGCGGATTAACAAACTTGATGTGGTCGGCATAAGCTATAATTAAATCAGTGATGTGTGTGTGAGCCTAGAAAAATTTTATCCTCAAAATAGGTCTGCTAATAGTAAGAAATATGAATCGGACTTGCGATCGCCAACCCGGTTTATACCAAAAACAACAGGTTGAGGACGATATATCTATGTAAGAAACCCGGTTTCTTATTGGGCAGGTTTGAAGTGAGAGGCAGGTTCCTGTAAAGCAACAAATATTTTTTTATGGGCAGGCATTCCTAGCGAGTCATAAAAAAAATATTCGCACGCAAATCGAGGTTTTGAACTCGTCAATTAACAGTGCCAATGCAAAAACCCACCCTGCCGGCAAAGATTTTGCAGATTTCCTGAAAAAACTCTGAATTAAGTTTATAATTTGTATCCAGCTCAGTCACTTAATACTTATGACTCGTCTAGACAAGTCAGCCGACGAAAAACCATCGCAAGACACCGAAAATCCTTGGATCGAAGGAATTAAGACGATCGGCTTAGCAGCATTTTTGGCCTTTGGCATCCGCACCCTGGTTGCCGAAGCTCGCTACATTCCCACTGGCTCGATGCTTCCAACCTTACAAATTAACGATCGATTAATTATAGATAAGGTAAGGTATCGATTCCAAGACCCCCAGCGAGGAGATATTATCGTATTTATGCCTCCTGACCCGGCTAGTTTGTGCACGGGACAGCCGCCACCGATCAAAGATGCCTATATCAAGCGAGTTATCGGACTTCCAGGGGACACTGTGCAAGTCAAAGACGGAAAAGTTTTTATTAACAAGCAGCCGCTACAGGAAAAATATATTGAAGAAATTCCGCAGTATCCCTACGGGCCTGTAGTTGTAGCTCCAAATTCTTACTTGGTGCTCGGCGACAACCGCAACGCAAGCTGTGACAGCCATTATTGGGGCTTTGTGCCGAAGCAAAATATCATCGGTAAAGCAATTGTGCGTTTTTGGCCGCTCAACCGCACAGGTTCGATCGACCCCACGCCCCTTTATCCCGCTAATAATTAGCTCTAACGGAAGGAAGAAGGAAGAAGGAAGAAGGAAGAAGGAAGAAGGCAAATTGAATAATAGCAATGGTTTCGGTGATTGAGAACATCCTAATCGTCTTGTCGGTTGCTATACAAAACGCCAGGGATATTAGAGCCCCGACTTCTTCAACAGCCGGGGCTCTAAGGATCGCGAATTAAATAACTTACAATTTTAATTGTTATGGTGGGATGGGCGTCCCGCCCGTCCAAAAAGGGCGGGCGGGACGCCCACTCCACTTTCCTTGTATAAGTTATTTAATTCTCATTCCTAAGCTGACTGACTCGATCGAATCTCAAATCTCAAATCTCAAATCTCAAATCGCCCTAATCGTCTTATCGTTTGCTATACAAAACGCGAGGGATATTAGAGCCCCGACTTCTTCAAGAAGCCGGGGCTCTAAGCTGACTGACTCGATCGAATCTAAAATCTAAAATCTAAAATCTAAAATCGCCTGACGTTTCGCGATCGAGAACTTTCACCACTTTGTTATACATCTCCTCTGCCTCTTGCTGCGAATTGCCGATACTCGTCAATCCCAATTTGCCAAACTCCGACAAACAGCCCATTAAATGAAACACACTGCCCGTCTCAGTACCGGTGTCAAAGTGCAGTTGATTGTCAGCAATAATATCCATCAAATCGTTCGGCAACAATCCCCGATAGCGTTCTTTTTTCAAATTGTCCGAAGCAACATAATATTTCGGACGGCCCTGCTGACTGTAAAACAATCCCGTAGTACGTTCGTACCTACCGTTTGTTAACAGCTTCAAAGCCATAAACGGATGAGTTGTGCCGCCCTTACGCAGGTTGATCTCTATTCCTTGCATATCCCACTTGCCGTCTGGTTGCCGCACCGCGAGAAAATCTACTCCAAATCTTTCTAAAGCACCTTTTTCGGCTAAATTTTTCCCGACTTTCCATCCCAATTCTTGCAATGCCAGCCGGTAAGATTCGTCGGCCGGAAATCGGCAGCCTAAGAAAATTTGACCGTCTGGGCCTCCTAAAATTTGGTCGTGGGTTGAGAGAATTTCTACTTCGCCGCTGGGGACAATTCTGCCTTGAACGCTGGGCGATAACTTTTCTTCTCCTTCGATAAATGCTTCGGCAATTGCCCCTAATTCGGGAATCCGGCTGCTAAAATTTTCCCAGGTTTCGCCCGCTGCTTGAAAGCGCAAATTATGGAAGCGATCGCCAATTGCCTTCGCTCTTTCTTTAGGCGCTTTACCGGCGATAGAATTCAAATCTAAAATTGCATTCCCTTCCCCCGAAAAACCTTCATTTAACTTAATTACCATCCGCTGCAAATGCGGCTGCCTTTCCCACAATTGAGCGGCAGCTTCCGCTAAATCTTCCGCATTCCAAACCAACTCGGAACCGTCAGGATAAGGCAACCCACATTCTTTAAAAATTTGCCTGCTGCCACTTTTTGTTCCCCAGTATAACAGATCGGGATCGCTAGCCCACAAAGGAATCCCCAATTTAACAGATAACTCGCGTTCTAAGGGCGTCGAGTTGTAACAAACCATATAAGATTTTGTCGGCCGCGCAGCTTGACGAATGCGCTCCATCAAGCGGGGACGCTCTAAAATTTTCTGGGTGAGGGATTTGGCAGAAGCATCGTAAGCACAGAAAAGCAAAAGCCGATCGCGCGCGTGAGAAAATGGAATTCCCGGCAGCAATTGCAGGTAATAATCCACAATCATCGGGTGCAAAGGCTCCGAGGTAATGTAAATTAAGCGCGTGCGGGGATTTCGCAGGCGAATCAATGAAAATAAATGCCGCTCTTCGTAGTGGTAAGCACCCTCAACTTTCTGCATTTCTTGCTGATCTAAGCTGAGAGAAGGAATGATAATAATGTCACAATCTCCGCTGTCGAATTCTTCGATCGCTCGCCAACGTTCGCGTAATTCTGTCTGAAGTTCGCGAAACTTCTGCGCGGATTCGGAAGATGAATTATTTAACTCTTGCATTGCGTTCGATCCTAACTATTCAAATAATTATTGCTGATAATGTCGGGTGCGTCAGCCTAAATACCTGAGACAACTGACACAGTTGTTTTCTGACGCAGTTTAGCGGGAATTTTGACAAAAATGCCCCAATATAGATTTAAGGTGTCTCAGTCGAAATATTTGAGGCAACTCAAACAGTTTTTTATGACCCCGCCCAAAAACGGATACCGGGCCACATACTCCTGTCGTGAAGCTCCAAAAATTTTCGACCAAATTTTAATCTTCCAGATTCATCTGTCCAATAAATCTAAAATCTAAAATCTAAAATCTAAAATCGACTGACGCACTCTACCGGGGACGATCGTCCATTTCTGTCAAGCTGCTCTAAGAAGCTCGCCGCACTCGAAAAAGTCTGGCATACTCCAATATTGGCTCTAGGCGGCGTTGATTTTGCTTGAGTGCCGATCGCAATTTTTCCGAAGGGCGGAATACGAGGGGAGCCGAATATTTGTTCAGCATCTCGATTTCTGGCGACTGGCTCATCAGGATCAACCGCACGTCTTTGTCGAGCAAATAACTCAGAGAAAGCAAATCTCCCATGTTCGTAAAATCGTTGCCGCGATCGCTAACTACAATTGTATCTTTAATCGATCGGTTAGCTATCGCCTCTTTGTTAATAATTTTGGCAACTTCAGCATTAAAATAGCTCAAGTCTTTGCTCCACCAAGTATCAGAAAAAGCGCTGACCGTACAGGATGCTATACTTGCTGTAAATACCAAGGCTAAAATGACTTGCCAAAACCGCTGTTGAGTTTTCAGGTAACAAGCGAGCAAGTAAGCAACTGCTAGCTGCACTCCCGGAAAGCAGGAAATCAGATAGCGGCTGACGGCGGAACGTTTGCCGCCTAAGATTAGATCCGGTAAAGCCAGGAGCGAAAAAGGTACAAAAATTGATGTTACAATAAACAGCCAAGTTGAACTGCTAGTCCGGCGGCAGATTTTGTAAATCGCTGCCGCAATTAACAGCAAAAATGGCAATCTCAGCAGATAATTCCAAATATTATCAAACCCGAAGTCCAAGTCAAAAAATAAGGCTGTAAAGCTGAGCGCCCACAATTTGACAAGATACAGCAAACCAGGAGATACTCGCGTCCAATCTGTCGTAGCTGATGCTCGTTCCAGGTTGGTCGCCAGCACGTAAATCCACGGGAAATACAATATTAAAGCTGCTATTACTGCTAGAAAAAATAGGGAATTAGTGACGTGACCTTCCAATTCTCTTTTTTTGACAAACAACCAGTAAGCAATTATAAAAACTCCGTGTCCGATGAGTGTTAAACTGAAGAAAGGGTGAGTGTAGAAACCAAGGGCGATCGCCAGCGAGTAAAATACCCAATTTTGCCAACCCCGCAACCGCACTGCTCTCAGCAGCAGCCAACTGCTGCCAATAACTGCGGCTGTCAGCAAACTGTACTGCCTTGCTGTCTGAGCAAACAATATGTCAAAGGGAGATAAAGCCAAAAGTGCTGTTGCTAATAACGCAGCCAAATTCGAGGCGAAAAGTTCCCGAGCTAAAGCGTACATCAAAGGCAGCGACAGCAAACTCAATATTGTTGGCAAACTGCGGGATGCTGTTAGAGAACTGCCAAATTGCTGCATCCACCAACGAGCCATGAGAAAGTATAAAGGCGGATGCTGCGGGTCTTCGAGTGCCAAAGAACGAATTGTGTCTGCTTCCGTACTTCCCGGTTTAATCCGCTGATATTTTTGCAATTCTGGTGCCGGAACAATCCGATTTTGGAATAGTTCGCCGTCGATTTCTTGGCGGGTGAAACCAGCGGCGCGGATTGATGTGTAAGCTTCGTCGTGCCAGTAAAGTTTGCGATCGATCTCGAAGAACCGAAATCCGATACCTAGTAAAATGCCGATCGCCAATAAGTTCATCAGCCAGCGGGAATTTTTGATATTAACAGATGTGTCTTGATGTGTTGTAGATCCCATGCTTGTCCTAATTGTGGCGATTCTCTGCGGGATAGCTACGGTTGACGGAATTTGGCACTGCAGACCATCTTAAACCTCACTCAAGGAGCGATCGATACCCAGTACATATCCCAACAGACAATAATTCTACCCTCTGCCGGATGCCGAATACCTTCTAGATCCGAGCCTTCTGAAAGCTGGCTGAGGCTGAACCACCCCCAAAATCAAGAATCTTCAGCCAGATCCTCCCAGAAGCTCCAGAGCCCAAAAATAACTGCTAACATACGTGTTGTACAGTTAATCAACAAGCTCCGCAAGGGGTCTACCCGCGTACCGCAAATGCCAAAAAAAGAAGCGTCTATAAAAACTTCCACTGAAAACTCAGAAAAGCAAAAAGCTCTAACTTCCGTACTCTCCCAAATCGAGCGCAGCTTTGGCAAAGGGGCGATCGTCCGATTGGGAGACTCCACTCGCATGAAGGTAGAAACCATTCCCACCGGAGCCCTGACACTCGACATTGCTTTGGGTGGCGGTTTGCCAAAAGGCCGAGTCATTGAAATTTACGGGCCCGAAAGTTCCGGTAAAACCACTCTAGCCCTCCACGCGATCTCCGAAGTCCAAAAATCCGGCGGTATCGCAGCCTTCGTCGATGCCGAACACGCCCTCGATCCCACCTACGCCTCAGCTTTAGGCGTCGATATTGAAAATCTCTTAGTTTCCCAGCCGGATACCGGCGAAATGGCCCTAGAAATAGTCGATCAACTCGTGCGTTCCGTCGCCGTCGATATCGTAGTAGTTGACTCCGTAGCCGCCCTCGTCCCCCGCGCCGAAATCGAAGGCGACATGGGCGACTCTCACATGGGTTTGCAAGCCCGCTTGATGAGTCAAGCTTTGCGGAAAATCACCGGCAACATCGGCAAATCCGGCTGTACCGTCATTTTCCTCAACCAATTGCGGCAGAAAATCGGCATAACTTACGGCAACCCCGAAACAACAACAGGCGGCAACGCACTCAAATTCTACGCCAGCGTGCGGCTCGACATTCGCCGCATTCAAAGCTTAAAAAAAGGTACCGAAGAATACGGCAACCGCACGAAAGTTAAAGTTGCTAAAAATAAAGTTGCTCCGCCTTTCCGCATTGCCGAATTTGACATTGTATTTGGCAAAGGCATTTCTACTTTAGGCTGTCTGACTGACTTGGCCGACGAAATGGGAGTAATCATCAAAAAAGGTTCTTGGTATAGCTACAACGGAGAGAACATAGCTCAAGGACGAGACAAAGTGATCCAGCACATGGAGAAAAACATCGATTTCAAAAATGAAATTGAGGAGCTAGTTAAAAAGAAACTTGAGACAGGTGCTGTGGTTTCTGCTAATTCTGTCGCTCCTGTTGAGGTAGATGAGGTAGATGATGATGTAGATGATGTAGATGATGTAGATGATGTAGATGATGTAGATGGTTTGGACGAAGAAATCTAAGTTTTTTAGTCCTCAATTGTTACTCGTTTACTGGTTGTTTACTCGTTACTTTCGTTCTTTGCAAAAGTAACGCTCAACAGCGACAAGCGAGCCTCGAATTTAATTTTTGCGATCGAGGCTCGCTTGTCGCTTGCATGAGTTAAGAAGCACAGCCAGTAGACCAGTAATATCAATTCCGGCTGCACCGGAATGATATAGAGGACACCGCGAGTGCCTTAGTCCCTACCACGATCAATTGTAGGGACTAAGGCACTCGCGGTGTCCTCCGTTTGTTTATATCATTCCGATGCTAACGGAATTGATATAAACCAGTAAAACAGCCATAGAACCAGTAAATTGACCGGACACGATATGAGATTGGGATTGCGAATATATTGCGGATTGCTATAGTTGTACAGTAAGTAGTACAAATGTCAAGTAGATGAATATTGTTTCTTTTACCGAAGCGAGAAATAACCTCAAGGCTGTTTTAGACAGAGTAGTGGAAGATACGGACTACTATACCATCATCACTAGACGGGATGCGGAGGATGCCGTGGTGATGTCGCTAGAGTTCTTTAATAGTTTGCTGGAAACACTTCATTTACTCAAATCTCCCGCCAATGCTGCCCATTAGGAGCGTTCTATTGCTCAGTTTAAGCAGGGGAAAGTGGTAGAGCGAAATTTGTTGGATGACTAGAAAGTTAGCATGGACGGATGAGGCTTGGGGCGATTATTTATATTGGCAAGGGCAAGACAAGAAAAATCTGGTGTACCTCATGTTGGTGAAAGTCTATATATCATTGCTTTAAAAGGCTGCTACAATGCTTATTGAGTAGCTGGATAGAATTATCTTCTATCAATACAGTCTACTGTTGCATAATTTTGGAAAAACATTATTAGGACTTCAGTCCTCTGAACTTCTTCGTGCGGAATACGCACCACAAAACGTTTTTTATTGCGGTCAATTGACAGCACATGATATTACTAAGAAATTTTATAATTGGTCTCAAAGTTTTTGGTTAACTAATACTACATAGAAAAATGGAAATGCAGAAATGGCAAAAACTACTGAAAATATTAGAAGTAACTATAAATTATCAACCGGGAATTTTAACAGAAGTAGAGCTGAGCCGAGTTGAAACTGAAATGCACCTAATTTTACCTGCTGATTATAAAGGATTTTGCCAAATCTTTGGTTCGGGAATATTTGGAGATTTTATAGCAATTCGGTGTCCAAGTAGCGACTTATTTTCTCGATCGAACCTAGCAACCAAATCCATAAAAGAACAAATTAGAGAATATCCGTCAAAGAACCATGAATGGGATCGAGAGCTTGAAAGTTTGTTAGATTCAGCTTTGATGTTTGGACATGATGATAGAGGTAACATACTATTCTGGGATTTGAGAAGTTATAAAGAATCCGATCGAAGTTACGATATTTACTGGGCTAAAGTTGATGAGTTTGATGACAACATTTATAAAATTGGTCGAAGTTTTTTTGATTTTGTCTGTGACTTTTGTTTGGGAATGAAGGCTTTTGAATTACTTCCAGAAGAGTTATGGCCACTGCCTAAAGACATAGGTTTGAAGTTTACAAGTTACTCCCGACGGTACGCGCTTAGCTAGCGCTGCTGCCGACAGCACTATTATAATTTGGGAACTCAATACTTATAAGGTAATACATACTCTTAGCGGTCATAATCACGCTGTCTTAAGCATTGCTATTAGATAAATAAGTAGGGTGCGTCAGCTAGCATTATTTTCGTTACAAACCAACAATCTCAGAACTGACGCACCTTGGAAAAATCGGTGCGTCAGAAAAATACTTTCTGTGCAAATTGAGAATCTCGAATCTGACGCACCCTACAACTCAAAAAGGGGCCCCTGAGCCCGTTCTTACTTGCAAGCATTAATTTTTTTTATGCCAAAGCCACAGAACGAGAAGAATTTCTCAGAAAACTCAGCAATTCTCGATTCACGGTTTGCGGCGCTTCCTGCTGAATCCAGTGACCGCAGTGAGGGACTAATTTCAACTTAAACGGAGCCGTAATTAATCTGTCTAAACCTTCTACAAGTTTGTGGCTCAAAAACGCATCTTCTTCTCCCCAAAGCACCAAAGTAGGTACTGTCACAGGTTCTAATTTCTCCGCCAAATTCCAAAGCCTCTGCGGGTGAAACATCTGCCGGTAATAATTGATAGCGGCGGCTAATACTCCCGGCTTCTCTAAAGCAGTCTGATAAATCTTAGTTTCCTCAGCGCTAAAAGATCCTTTGCGAACAGCTTGTCCTTGGAAAACATTGTGCACAAAATCTTTCAAGTTTTGCCGGATCAACCATTCGGGAATGCCGGGAACCTGAAACGCAAAAACGTACCAACTGCGGCGGATTTGATCTATATTGCTCGCCATTTCCTGCACGAATCGCTGCGGGTGCGGAGCGTTTAAAATTGCCAAGCGGTTGAGTTGTTCGGGGAATTTTTGAGCTAAGTGCCACGCAATCGCCCCTCCCCAATCATGACCTACAACGTGAGCTTTTGTATAACCGAGGCTCGAAATCAAACCGCGAATATCCGCGCTCAGGGTATCTAAATCATAGCCGCTTTCCGGCTTGTCGGAATCGTTGTAGCCGCGCAAATCCGGCACCACAACCTTGAAATGACGCGCTAAGGCAGGGATTTGATGGCGCCAAGAGTACCAAAACTCTGGAAACCCGTGCAGGAGGAGAACGAGTTCGCCTTCTCCTTGAGAAACGCAGTGCAGGCGGATGTTGTTGGTTTCGACAAAGATGTGTTGCTGTTCGGAATCGAAAGAATTCATAGTTGGAAAGTTAGACTTATTTTCGGGAAGTACACAACCCGCCGACTGGTAGCAGGCTGAAACGGCCCAATGGTGTTAATTTTTCTACTTTTATTGTAGCTGCTTTTCGATCCCCGTCGGCGCAATCTAATGAAACTTAAAACTTGTAGGGTTTTGGGGTGTCCGGTTTTTGAGGTGTAACTACTGACTGCAAGTTTATCGCCTTAAATGTATTGTTTTAACAGCGGCGCAGGCGATTCAATAATAGCACAATTTCGTCCGTTGCCGATCGCATTTTTGCAGTCGATAGGTCAGATTGATTGACGATAATGCTAAACACCAGCGGCTCGTAATTTGGAACTTCGATATATCCCGACAGCGCCGAAACTCCGCTCATAGTTCCTGTTTTTGCTTGCAAATTTACGCGGTTTGGTGTAATGTTGAAGCGATTTTTCAAAGTGCCGCTCTCGCCAGCGATCGGCAGTGACTGGCGGTAAATAGATGCAGCAGGTGAATTCGCCATGAATCTCAAAGTTTGCACCAAGGCTTCGGGACTAATTAAATTGTGCCGAGACAAGCCGGAACCGTCGGCTAATCTGTAGCTGTTTGGATTTACTCCTAATTGAGTTAAAGCTGTCTTTAGCTCTTTCAAACCGCTTTCACCTGTATCCTCTTGTGGCACAGGCATCTCGCCTGTAACTTTTCCCAGCAATCTCAATAAAACTTCTGCATAAAGATTGTTGCTTTCGCGATTAGTTTCTTTCACCAATTCCGCCAGCGGCGGCGATTCAACGGTCGCTAATTCTTGATTTAAATTGCGAGAAGCCGAGGCAACTAAAGCCTGTTTAACAGGAATTCCCTCAGCCGCCAGAACTTGCTGAAAATACTGCAAAAAATTATTAGCGGGGTTGACAACTGCGACATAAGCTGATTCAGGTTCGCCACCAACTTTCAACTGTCCGCTCACTCGAATTATCGGTCGATCGAACTCCCTGCCAATTTCAATAAACTCGGATTCGTTTTCGGCGACTGTTACTGAATTGTTCTGAAGTTGCCACTGGTTTGCCAGCTTTGGTTCGGCAAAAGTAACTTTCAGAGGTTGCCCGATCGCCTGCGGGGACAAGAGAAGGTCGATCGCGTTTTGATTGAAAATTAAACTGTTAACCGGCGCGCCGTAGCCAGCTTGCGCGTCTTCCCATTCCCAATTCGGATTGACTGCAGTGCCTTGAAAATAGCTGTCATCGCCAATCAACTGGTTAACTTGACTGATTCCCCGCTGCTTCAACTGCTGCGCCAAGGATTTCAACTGAGGCTCAGCAATGCTCGGATCTCCCCTGCCGGCAACGTACAAACTGCCATTTTCGCCGCTGTAAACCGAAGTCTTAATCCGAAAATCTGTACCGAGTTTCTGCAAAGCAGCGGCTGTGGTTAGCAGCTTGGCATTTGATGCTGGAATAAAATATTTTTGGGCGTCGCGGCTGTAGAGAGTAGCAGTAGAAGATAGAGGTTGAATCAAAATGCCCCAGCGCGATCGGCTAAATTCGGGACGGTTGGCGATCGCATCTACTTGCGCCCCCAATTCCCCAGGACAAATATCCCCAGCAACCGCCTGCGTTTGAGCAGCCACCGCAGACGGTCGCCCCAGAATTAGGACTAACAAACTAAGCGCAATTCCTTGGATTTTCAAAGTGCCAGTTCCTTAACAATAACTATTCAAATTAGATGCGCCCGATCTTGGAAGTTTCACCGAATCAAGTCAATCTTAATAGTAATAACGCGCATGAATTCTGGGATTGAACAGCGCCTCTAAAGGTTTTCCCTCTTTGAGATGCTCTTCCACAATCAACGGTACATCACTCGGTTTAACTCGACAATACCAAATTTCGTCTGGGGTAACTCGTACAGTCGGGCCAGTGGTGCACTGTCCCTGACAACTACAGGCTTCCACTTTCACCCCTGCAACTTGTTGGGCTTCAAAAGCAGCTAGCACTGCTGCTGAACCATTTTTCAGGCAAGATTGATACTGGCAAACCAATACACAGCGCGCTTCTGGTTGGGAGTCTGGTTCTCGGGCTGGAGATTCTGGCATTGGTAAGGACTTATCCGCTCTTTAAGATATCTTAACAATCTTGTCCGACCGATCGCCCGCCGGAGAGAGGCAAACGGCAGAATTTTACAGTGCGATCGAAAAAAACAGCAAAATTCTGGCATTCAAACTTTTTCCTCCTTTACTACCTTCAAACCAATCCTTTCAGCAGAGCTGCCTTTCTTCAGTCTGTGTAACGCTTTCCCTATATGATCGATTTAGAGCAACAACTCAATCAACCGCTAATCATGCCAAAAACAGTAGCCGATGTAATGAGTCGCGAGCCGATTTTGGCGCGACCCGAAATGCCCTTGAACGAAGCGATTAAAATTTTAGCCGATCGACGCATTAGCGGTCTTCCCGTCGTAGATGAGAATGACTTGTTGGTAGGAGTTATCTCCGAAACAGACTTGATGTGGCGGGAAACCGGCGTAACTCCGCCCGCTTATATCATGGTGCTCGATAGCGTGATTTATTTGGAAAATCCATCTCGTTACGAACGAGAACTCCACAAGGCTTTAGGACAAACAGTAGGAGAAGCGATGAGTACAGAGCCAGTTACCATTGGCCCCGACAAATCTGTCCAAGAAGCTGCCAAACTGATGCACGATCGCAGCATCCACCGATTGCCGGTGGTTGATACTGCAGGCAAAGTAATCGGCATCCTCACTAGGGGAGATATTATCCGATCGATGGCTGCCGAATCTTAAATTAATCTGGTGCAGTTCCAGGACTGTATCAGAAAATGAGCAGATCGCTCTTTCAATCTCGCTGACTTTTGGCAATTACCAATTACCAAATCTAAAATCTAAAATCTAAAATCTAAAATCGAATGAGCATTACCCCTGAGTCTGTCGAACAATTGCTGAATTCCGAGGATTTTGGCGAAAGACTGCTCGCAGTCAACCAACTGCGCCAACTAGAACCCGCGATCGCCTATAAACTGATTCAAATTGCGATCGGCGACAAAAACGTCAGGGTTCGCTACGCAGCAGTCAGCCAATTATCAACCCTCGGCACGCAGAATCTGCCGAACGCTTTAGAGGTACTGCGAAACAGCCTGAACAACGATCCCGAACCCGACGTGCAAGCAGCAGCAGCCGATGCTTTGGGCGCATTGAAATTAACCGATGCTTTAGAAGATTTGCAGCAAGTTTATACCAGTACCTCTGAATGGCTGGTGCAACTAAGCATCGTCGCGGCTTTGGGAGAAATGGGAGATCCGAAAGCCTTTGGGATGTTAGAAAATGCCCTGAATTCTGAAAATGAATTGATCCAAACCATTGCCATCAGCGCATTAGGTGAATTGGGAGATAAACGGGCGCTGCCGCTGCTGCTTCCCTACGCTTCCAATGCTGATTGGCAGATCCGTTACAGAGTCGCCCAAGCTTTGGGGCGGTTGGGCGGTGCAGAAGCAGAGGCGGCTTTGGAAATTCTCGCCAAAGATGAGGTTGAGCAAGTTGCTCGGGAGGCTAAAGTCGGACAAGAAAATAGTGTGAAATCTTGAGATTGCTTTGCCGATCGCGAACAAGCCTGCCCGGTTGTGAATTTTGAATAAATTTAGAATTTTTTGTGAAGATTCTACTAAAAACTCAGTTCGCGATCGCACGCATAATTCAGAAACCCGGTTTCTTCCTATATTTGTCGTTCCTCTGTGCAAAACTCGTAGAAACCGGGTTTCTAGCCAGCCAGCACGCTGGATGCGTAGCGCCAACCTTAACAATCAGGAAAAATCTAAAATCTAAAATCTAAAATCTAAAATCTAAAATTGTATTGATGCCACGGGCGATTCCCTACGGGATAGCTTCGCTTCACGCGAATTTCCTGAAAACTCTCCTCAAAGTCGATCGCACTCTTCCCTTTCCCAATCATAGCCGGGCTCTTGACATCCGCACTTTGACAACAGCTATAATCAAAATAGATAAAGCAGCGGCAGGGATTAATACAATTATTGAATTTATTGAATTGTACCTAGCCATCTAGCGATCGGGGAAACTATCGTTAAGACAGTAAGCCATCTACCAGCAAAACCAAGTCTTAAAACTCTTGATCGTCCCCATGCTTGAACAACTACAAAATTCAGGTTCTCAGTCCTCGGACATTTTAACAGGAGAGCGATCGGTCTCTCAAGTCGCACCAACCGCAACGAATCAAAACTTTATTAATAGAGTTTTAGAACTTACCAACATAGAACGCGGCAAATTGAGTTTGTCCCCGCTAACCTTAAATACTCAGTTACTAAATGCGGCGGAAAATCACACCCAAAACATGGCACTGCAAGACTTCTTTTCCCATACCGGAAAAGATGGTTCGTCATTAGCAAGCCGGATTTCTGCAACGGGCTATCAATTCTCAGCGGCAGCAGAAAACATTGCTGCGGGTTCTTCTACACCCGAACAAGTTGTCTCATCGTGGATGAACAGCAGCGGGCACCGCGCTAACATTCTCAACCCAAATCTCAAAGAAATTGGCATCGGTTACTATTTCTTAGCCGACGATACTGGCACAGAAAATTGGAATCACTATTGGACGCAAGTTTTTGCGACTTCTCTTGACGGTAGTGTCAATCCCCCACCAACACCAACTCCCACACCAACTCCCACACCAACTCCCAACACATTGGTATCGATTATTTCGCCAATACCCAATGCTACAGGGGACGGCAGCCCGACAACAGCACCCAAAAATACAGCCAGCGGCGGCAATTATTTCCTATCAGATAGTGCCGACAGTCAAATACCTGTAAATGCTGCGGGATTGCCAATTTTTGCCCTTTCCGGCAAAGATAATATCACCGGGGGAGAAGGTGCTGATAGCATTAATGGAATGCAAGGTGCTGATACAATTAATGGCGCAGGCGGCAATGACAGCTTGTCGGGCGGCAAAGAATCGGATTCAATTGATGGCGGTGTTGGCAATGATTTTATCAGCGGCAACAACGATAACGATCGGCTAATCGGATCGGACGGTAACGATACTATGCGCGGCGGCAAAGAAAATGATATCTTGATTGGCGGTAACGGCGACGATTTGTTGGCGGGCGATCGCGGGCAAGATATGCTGATCGGCGGTGCTGGAAATGATACGTTTATCCTAGCAGGAGGTTTGTCTGCTTCGCCTACTTTAATTAGTGCAGATGTAATCGTCGATTTGGGTGCTGGGGATAAAATTGGTTTGACTGACGGTATCGGATTTGCAAATTTGACTTTTGAAGCTGTGAGTTTGCAGTTGGATGGAGGTGCAATCATCGCTTCTTGGGCGATTAAGTCGGGGAACAATTATTTGGGAATCGTGCAGGGTGCAAGTCAAAGTCAGCTTACATCTTCTGTTTTTGTCAACGCCTAAAAAACAGCATACCCAGATTCCCGACTTCTTGGAGAAGTCAATCGATTGCGCGATTTTAGATTTTAGATTTTAGATTTAAGCATTGACTTGCGCGAGATAAATTAGGGGGGCAAGTTTCATCGGATACAGGTTTTTTATTCCTCCGTCCTGAGTCTGCGAAGGAATGAATCACGTGGCGGGTATCCTGGATGCTTGATTGTCGGGAATCTAAAAACGAGAGCGCTTTACGTTTAACTTTGAGAGTACAATCCGGGCGGCTGTTTTGAGAGATTGGTTGTTATAAAGTCCTGGACGGAAAAACACGGCGGCACGATCGCAGTCAACTCAACCGCAGGCATGGGTATTGAGTTTGCGATCGCACTCCCAGTCAAAGCCAGTGGTGCAGCTTAAAAGTGGGTGGGAATATGGATAGATGCTGCATCAGACTGAAACGACTCGTTTAGCAGTGCGGCGATCGTGTCAGCGTTAGCAGGGCGACAGAAGTAAAACCCTTGACCTTCATCGCAGCCTCGCGCTTGCAGGTAGTCACGCTGCTCCTTGGTTTCAATGCCTTCTGCGGTGATGGTTAACCGCAGACTTTTTGCCAGAGCAATGATGGCATCAGTAATGGTGGCGCTGTTCGGGTTAGACAGTACATCTCGGACAAACGATCGATCGATCTTGAGCATATTAACTGGAAACCGTTGCAGGTAGTTGAGGGAAGAATAACCCGTGCCAAAGTCGTCTAGGGCGAGGGACACCCCAAGTTCTCGCAGTTGCATCAAGATTTTGACCGATCGCTCAATGTCTGTCATCAAGGCAGTTTCAGTCACTTCCAGTTCTAAATACGCAGCTTCGAGTTCCGTCTCGGCCAAAATTTCGCGAACCATCTCAACCAGATTCGCCTGCTCAAATTGTCGAGCCGACAGATTCACCGAAATCCGCAGCGCTGGCCGCCCAGCCAGTTGCCAGCTACGGGTTTGAGCGCAAGCCGTTCGCAAGATCCATTCACCAATGGACACGATCTCGCCATTGGCTTCGGCGATCGGAATAAATTGTGCCGGAGAGACCAAACCCTCTGTAGAATGCTGCCAGCGAAGCAGCGCCTCCGTTGCTGTCACCTGTCCGCTGTCGAGGTCGATCAGGGGTTGATAGTAAACCAGTAGTTCGTTACGCTCCAGCGCTCCGCGCAGGCTATTTTCTAGGATCAGTCGCTCCTGTAACTGAACGTTCATTTCGGGTGAATAAAAATGATAGTGACTCCGCCCTTGCTGGTTTGCCTGGTGAAGTGCGAAGTGAGCTTGCTGAAGAAGTTGCTCTGCAGAATTGGTATTTTCTAAATGGTTCAATGTAATGCCAAGACTGGCGGTGAGGTGGATTTGTTGACCCTCTACAGAGAAAGGTTTTGCTAGCGTACTCAGCAGCAGTTGGGATAGCTTGACCACACTCTCCAGCGAGGGGAGTTCGCTGCGAGCGATCGCAAACTCACCGTCGCCCAAACGCGCCAACACATCTGACCGATCCATGCAGTTTACCACCCGTTGGGAAACGGCTCTAATTAGTAAGTCCCATATCGCAGGCTCCAACGCATGGCGCATCCCCGTGAAATCGTCGATACCCAATACCAGCACTGCGACTAGGGGTGAGTGATTTTGAGATCGGGTTTGATTCAGGCGATCGCAGAATAAGTCGCGATTGGGCAATCCAGTCAGTTCATCGTAGTGGGTTATGTAATGAATCAATTCATCTAGTTTGTAAAGCGTTTGCGAGGAATTTGCCATCAGCGTACCGACTTCATCAGCAAACTCTGTGGGTAAGTTCGGCAATGTTCTTGTATCGAGGTAGTTTTGTAGAGCCTCCGAGGTTAAGATTACCGGAAGAAGGAGGTAGCGCAGCGTATAAAGCGTTGCTGCCGTACCCGCTAATGTCGCCAGCAGAGCAACCAGCAGAACCCCGACTGATGTCTCTACAGAGTAAGCGTTTGAGGTAAGAAACCAAACCATTAAGGTTAGCAAAGGAACGTGCGTGCCTAAAAATGCAACCAGCATAATTTTGGCAGTGTAGCTTTTCTTCAGCCAGGGGAGATACGCCAAGAATGAGTATAGGTTAAGGTTATGTTTTGGTTGCATAGGATTCGGTTTTAAATTTCAAAGTGGGTAGAGTATCCAGCAGTCTCGTACTAGGTGCATCGGCTTCAGAAACGGCTTTTTTAATTAAGGAGCGATCGCATTAGATTTGACAGATATTTTAAAAATCGATCGACTATGCCGGGCCGAGCTCGCTTGTCGGATAAAATATCCAAGCGATCGAAAAAAAAAGTATATTTACTTACCCTAATCGCCTTTCTCAAAAACGTCAATGAGCCGCGCAAAAATCACCGAAATTGACTTTTTTTAAAGCTAAAAGTTAGATATACCTTCAGCTTTTAGTCTGCTACTGATAACTAATGACTAATTACTAATATAGCGGTTCTCAAAAAGATTCGCGGACGTAGTTGGGCCCCGGCCCTATACGTTATTATGGTTATATAAGGTGTGATTCATACCTCATCTTTTTGAGAAAGGCTATAACTAAATTACTAAAAAGGAAATTATGAAAAAAATAGCCGTGTTTGGTAACGCTGGAGGCGGTAAATCAACTCTCAGCAAGAGATTATCGGAAATCACCGGTTTGCCAATTTACATCTTGGATAAGATTCAATATCAATCTGGGGGCGCTGAGGTTCCAAATGAAGAATACAAGCATACTCATGAGAAAATTCTGGCGACCGATCGATGGATTATTGACGGGTTTGGTTGCAGGGAAACCCTCTGGCTGCGACTCAATGAGGCGGATAGTCTAATTTTTGTCGATTTACCGCTATACGTGCATTTTTGGTGGGTGACTAAACGACTGATTTCAGGTAGCTTTATACCGCCAGAAGGCTGGCCCCAAAACAGTCCGATATTGCAGAGTTCAATTAATAGTTACCGCGTTCTTTGGTTGTGTCACAAGTATTTGACTCCCAAATATCGGGAGTATGTCGATCGCGCTCAAAATACCAAAAGTGTTTATCACATCAGATCCGCAGAAGAGATTGCACAATTTTTGGAATCGATATCGCAAATGACAGTTGAGAACTGAATGGGGAATGGGGAATGGGGAATGGGGAATGGGGCATGGAGAATGGGGCATGGGGCATGGGGCATGGGGCATCATCGCCGAAAGGCATTGTGCTAACAAATCACCACTCACTAATGACTACTGACTAATGACTACTGACTAATGACTACTGACTAATGACTAATGACTAATGACTAATGACTAATTGACGCTACAGCCGATCGCAAATTGCCTTGAAATTCGCCCAAAATTCGATCGCACTCTTCCTTCTCCAAACCAGTCCAGTGCATCATCAAAGCTAATTTAACCGACTTGCCGCTTTTTTCGAGCAAAAAACCCGCTTCCTCCCGGTTCAAATCAGTCAAATCTTGCAACATCCGCACAGCCCGATCGCGCAATTTCTTATTAGTCACCGCCACATCAACCATCCGATTGCCGTAAACCTTCCCCAGCTTCACCATTACCCCAGTCGAAAGGATATTCAAAGCCATTTTTGTGACTGTACCGGCTTTCAAGCGCGTCGAACCCGCCACTACCTCCGGGCCAACCAACAACCGAATATCAACATCAGCCTCAAAACTCACTTGTTCGACGGGTACGCAGGCCATAAACACAGTCTTCGCCCCCCGCTGGCGCGCCGCCTGCAAAGCGCCCGCCACAAACGGCGTCGTACCTCCAGCCGTAATCCCGACAACTACATCTAAGTTGGTAATTTGACGGTGGGCGATCGCCTCGGCCCCATCCTCAGCCCGATCCTCCAAATCCTCCGAACTCCGCACCAAAGCCCCCGCACCCCCGGCAATTATGCCCTGTACGAGTTCTGGCGGCGTGCAGAAGGTGGGGGGACACTCGGCGGCATCCAGCACGCCCAAACGCCCGGAAGTACCCGCACCGACGTAAAACAGGCGGCCTCCTTGACGCAGAGACTCGGCTGCAATGTCGATCGCCCGGGCTAAATCTTCGCGGGCACGGGCGATCGCGCTTAAGGTTTGGGCGTCTTCCCGGTTGAACAAGTCCACTAATTCGATCGAACTGAGTTGGTCTAAATTCTCGCTGTTGGCATTCACCTGTTCCGTCAGCAGATGGCCCCGTTCTTCCAAATTCTTCATTTTTTGTCAGTTGTTAATTGTCAGTTGTCGGCTAGCAACCGAAGTCAAGAGACATAAACAGTCCCCGGTTCAGCCTGGAAGCCTTCATCTAGAAATTGAGCCTAGGATCGATCGCGCTGGAAGATATCAAATTTATCCTTATTCCCTCTTCCTTCTTCACCTCGATCCTCAATATCCATCCGTTCAATCCCGTACACTACTCGTTGCCGAACTTCCCATTACAAAAGTCCTTCGAGTCGGCGGCGAATAGAATCCAGTTCGTTTTGGGAAACCTCAGAATCCGGGTCGGGCTCGGGCTCGGAGTCCGGCTGCCACTGAGTCTGTGTTACATTGTCTTCTGGCGGAATAGCCAGCGCGCCAGCGGGCACAAGTTCCCAATCATAATCTACACTGTCGCAGAACTCCTTAATTTCCTCCTCGTCGATCGCCTCAACAGTGGGCTCGGGGAAATCCTGAGCTTCCAACATCACGCCAAAGCGGGTGGCGTCGTCTTCTGACTCAAACATCAGAACTTTATTGCGATCGCCGAGTTGAATGGTATGAATTCCCTCGTTCTCGGTGCGGGCATTGAAGAGTAAGACGAACACTCGCATAAGTTTTAAAGACCTTCTTAACCACCGTTTTTTTATCTTAGGAGCGATCGGGCAACCGATTTTAGATTTTATATTTTAGATTTTAGATTGACCGCCGATCGTGCAATGGCGGGCTCGAATGGATTTGGGGTATTTGGAGGACTCGGTTGGAGATTTGAGATTTCAGATTCACCACCGATCCTGCACTGCGGGGGGAATCCAACCGATTTTAGATTTTATATTTTAGATTTTAGATTGACCGCCGATCGTGCAATGGCGGGCTCGAATGGATTTGGGGTATTTGGAGGACTCGGTTGGAGATTTGAGATTTCAGATTCACCACCGATCCTGCACTGCGGGGGGAATCCAACCGATTTTAGATTTTATATTTTAGATTTTAGATTGACCGCCGATCGTGCAATGGCGGGCTCGAATGGATTTGGGGTATTTGGAGGACTCGGTTGGAGATTTGAGATTTCAGATTCACCACCGATCCTGCACTGCGGGGGGAATCCAACCGATTTGAGATTTGATATTTTAGATTTTAGATTGACCGCCGATCGTGCACTGGCGCGATCGAATGGATTTGGGGTATTTGGAGGACTCGGTTGGAGATTTGAGATTTCAGATTCACCACCGATCCTGCACTGCGGGGGGAATCCAACCGATTTGAGATTTGATATTTTAGATTTTAGATTGACCGCCGATCGTGCACTGGCGCGATCGAATGGATTTGGGGTATTTGGAGGACTCGGTTGGAGATTTGAGATTTCAGATTCACCACCGATCCTGCACTGCGGGGGGAATCCAACCGATTTGAGATTTGATATTTTAGATTTTAGATTGACCGCCGATCGTGCACTGGCGCGATCGAGAGGATTTGGGACCTTTGGAGGACTTGGTTTTAGGTGGTGTTGCGTGTTTTGATTAAGTTTAGTAAAGGTTATTGGACTCTGCCCCGGAGTGGGACGTGAATCTTGAAATTCGCTCCTCTGCGTAAGCGTAGCCGCCGCAGGCGCGGGCAACGCTTACGCCCGATCGGCACTTCCGACCTCACTTGTGAGTCTACCAAAGGCAGAAGCCACCCTGGCGAATCACAGAAATTATACCTGTCTAAAATCGGCTGATTCCCTTAATTCCTGAATTCTCTGATTTCTGAGAAACACCCATGACTAACTCGGACGACGACAAAAATCAACTCGCACCCCGTCCCCACCGCCGCTGGTGGCGTCTGCTGCTGCTTAGCGGTACGGGATTGGGCATTATCGCCTTGGTTGCGGCGGCGGTAGGATACCAGTGGGTGCGGGAAAAGTTAGCTCCTTTGGTGGAAACTGAAGTCAGTCAGTTGCTGGAGCGGCCTGTGCAAATCGGACGTTTGGAGAGATTTTCTCCGACAAGTTTGCGGTTTGGCCGATCGACTTTACCTGCAACTCCAACCGATCCAGATTACGCTTCTACAGAAGCAGTGGAAGTGCAATTTTCAATCTGGCAACTGCTGTTCAACCGCACTCTCAAATTAGACATTACCTTAGTTAAACCCAGCGCTTATATCGAACAGGATGCTCGGGGAAGCTGGGTTAATATTCCAACTAGGGAGCAAAAATCTCCGGGTTTATTTAAAACTGAAGTTGAGGCAATTCGAGCTGAAAATGTCGCCGCAGTTTTGGTTCCGAGTCCGGCAGTCGGACAGAAAACTTCGGCTCCGATTTCTGTTAATTTGAAAAATGGCAGTGTTTTATTTCGCGACCAAAATCAGCGCGTTCTCTACGAACTAAACGGTCAGTTTACTAACAGCGATAATTTTATAGTAAAAGCAGATTCTCTCTTACCTGTGGCTCAAACTAACGTGCAGTTGCAAGGTCAAAACTTGCCTTTGCCAGACCTCGCTCGCTTGCTGAAACTTCCCGGCATTTATTTACAAAAAGGTCTGGCTAATGGCAATTTGACCGTGCAACTGCGAGACAATAAAGTATCGGGAATTACCGGAGCAGCTAGTTTTGGAGGAGTGCAAGCGAGTATTGCTCCGCTGAAACAAATTATACAAAATAGCAGCGGTCAGTTGCGGTTTCAGGGAACTAATTTGATTGTCGATAGTCTGGCGGCTAATTACGGTTTAATTCCGCTGAAAATAGCAGGAACAGTTGCAACTGGAACTAATTTTAATCTCCAACAAGCTAGCTTCAATCTGACAACGAACGTGCAACCAGTGGCTGTTGCAAGTGTTGTCAGTGCGGTGGAAACAGAGTTAGGGCAGAAAGTAGTATTGCCCGTGGCTGTGGCGGGGGAAGTCAAGGCGGATGCCAAGCTGACTGGAACCGTTGCAATGCCTGTGCTGACAGGTGCGATCGCCTCGACAAAACCTGCTACAGTCGATCGACTGCAATTAAACAATATTAGCACTAATTTCAAATTGGAACGGGGGAGAATGGCTCAAACCCCAAATCCCAATGCTCAATCTTCTATTCCCCCGTTTTCCTCTTTAGCTTTGACTTTGAGCGATATTTTGGTAGTGCCGGCGGCGGGTGGTAAAATTGGCGGCAAAGGTGAAGTTGATATTGCGTTGGGAAGTGAGAATTCGCGATCGGGTTTGGTGTTTGACTTCCAAGTTGAAAACGTGCCTGCAGATAATCTCGCCCAAATTTACGCTCTCCCAATTCCTGCGGGTGTTAATATTGGCAGTGTCTCCGCCAAAGCTCAAATTTTCGGCCCGTTAGACAACATTCAAGCGAGAGTTCAATGGCAAGCGCCGCAAGCAACTTTCCCCGCAGCGGGCGAAATTCGAGCCGCAAGGAACTCGGCGGATTTGCAAAATACGGTTGTGAAGATTGGCGACGCTTCTGTTAACGTGGATGCTGCGCTAAAAGACCGTCAGTGGCAAGCTATCATTGAGGGCAATGGCGTGGCCCTTAACCGTTTGCAGCAAGTCGTACCGGGGCTTAATTTGCCTCCTGAACTAGCCGGTTTGTTCAGCGGAACCGCCGAAGCTGCCGGAACTCTGGATGATTTGAGTTTAAAGGCGATCGCAGCGACGGGCAAAGGAACGCTGAATATTGCTGACAGTATAGTTGACGTTAATGGCGAACTCGAATCGGGGAACTGGCAAGTTGTTGGCAACACTGAAAAAGTTGCTGTAAATCAATTAATTGATATTGGATTGCCGTTTTTAGCACGGGAAACGACCGCCAATCTAGACAATCTAAAATCCAAAATCCAAAATCTAAAATCGCTGGGCGGACAGCTAGCAGGTGAATTTCAAGCAGCGGGAAATGTTGACAATTTGACTGCCGGCGGCATCAATATTAATGCCAACGGCAGGCTCAATTTTGCCGACAGCAATGTCAATTTAAATGGAGAAATAGTAGCGGGAAACTGGCAAGCAACAGCAGAAACCGATCGCACTTCCATCAACCGCTTGGTAGATTTGACCCTGCCGATTTTAGATGTGGCTTCAGCATTCAATCCCGAAAATCAGCAATCTGCCAATCTTAACAATCTAAAATCCAAAATCCAAAATCTAAAATCGATCGGCGGACAGCTATCGAGTCAATTTACAGCATCGGGAACTCTTGACAATTTGACTGCTAGCAGCATCAATGCCAGCGGCAGCGGCAGACTCAATCTTGCCGAAAGCAATGTTAATTTTAAAGGAGAATTGGCAGCGGGAAATTGGCAGGGAATTGCAGAAACCGATCGCACTTCCATCAGCCGTCTGGTAGATTTAGGATTGCCGCTGTTAGATGTTGGCTTGGCTTTCACTGCTGACAATCCCCAAACAGTCGCCAATATCAACAATCTAAAATCCAAAATCCAAAATCTAAAATCGCTAGACGGACAAATATCGAATCAAATTCAAGCCAGCGGCAATCTTGATAATTCAACCGCCGCCGATATTTCTGTCAACAGCAGCGGCAAACTCAATATTGCCGACGGTGCTGTCGCTTTTAGAGGTAAATTAGAAGACAGACGCTGGCAAGCTTTCGCCGATGCCGATCGAGTTATTCTCAGCCGCTTAGAACAAACTGTTCGCAATCTCCAACTGTTTCCGCTGACAGCGACTTTGCCTAAAGGATTTGACGGCAGAGTTAACGGCGAATTCCAAGCAGCGGGCAGTTTGGATAACTTGACAGCCAAGGGAATTAGTGCTAATGGAGAAGGACGGATTTTGGTCGATCGACTCGGGGCGATCGATACTACGGCAAAATTGGAAAACGGCAACTTGCAAGCATTGCTAGAAACCAACGGAATTGCCGTCAGCAATTTAGAACAAACCCTCAAACAAACAGGTTTGCTGACAGCGGATTTACCGCCAGAAATTAACGGAACCCTCGACGGCCAAGTCCGCATTTTAGGAACAGTAGATAATCTAACCGCCAACGGCATCACCGCCAACGGCGACGGACAAATTCGACTCGCCAACGGCGGAGGAATTGTCAATGCTAAAGGCAGCGCCGCATCGGGGAATTGGCGCGCGTCTATCGAGGGGGAGCAAATTGCTCTAAGTCGCTTCCAGCAAGCCTTTGAAGCCCAGCGCCAAAGCTTGCAAGGCCAAGGTTTAGTCTCCGGTGCCCAAAATCTCCCCCAGCTTCGAGGACTGTTTAACGGCAATATCAATTTATCCGGCCCGATTGCCGCTTCCCCACAAACAGTTCGCGCCGGCGGCAGTTTCCGCATCTCGGAATTGCCGTTTTTGAAACAACCTTTTGAGACAGTATTTAATTGGGACGGCAAGCGGGTAGAAATTGAGAACGCCACAACTCCCGGTTTGACGGCAAACGGCTTTGTTAACGTCGAGTTGGCAGGTAAAGGATTGCCTTCAATTTCCAACTTAGATTTGGATATCAAACTCGCCAACTTTAACCTGGAAGCTTTGCCTGCAGAACAGTTAGCATTTTTGTCTTCAATTGCGGGCAACAATTCCTCACAGCAAAACCCACCCCTGCGCGGCAATGTCGATTTTACCGGCAGCCTCACCGGAACCCTCGCCGCCCTCAGCTTAGTTGGCGACGTGGAAGTGCGAAATTTAGCAGTAAATCAAATCGCTTTTGACCCGGTACTGGCGGGGACTGTGAATGCGGATGCTGGGAAAAGTGTAGATTTGCGTTTGGCCGGTGCAAGCGACAAAATTGAAGTAGCTTTAAATCAATCTTTTCTGCCGACATCTTTCTTAATTCAACGCGGGGAATCTGTCGCTAGAGGCCAAACCGAGGGAGAAACTTTGCGAGTTAATTTAAGCGATTTTCCCCTCGCTGCTTTGAATTTATCACCCGGTAAAGAGGCGGGTTTGGGGCCGATTACCGGTACGGTTTCGGGAGAAGTTAACGTGCCCGGTTGGAAGCTGCCGTTAAATCCGGCGACTTTGCAAGCAACCGGACAAATTGCGATCGCCCAACCGGCGATCGGCTACATTAAAGGTGACAGTTTCCAAGCCGAATTCAGCTACGCTAACGGCAGCGCCACTCTCACCAACGGCATATTACGTCAAGGCAGCGGTCAATACTTAATTTCCGGCAATGTTCAAACAGGCGCCAACCCGCAATTTGCCGGGAAAGTTAGCGTCCAGCAAGGGAATTTGCAGCAGGTTTTAGCCGCTTTGCAATATTTCAATTTAGGCGATTTAGCGCGAGGCATAAAACCTCCCGTTTACGGTGACAGCGGCGACGTGCAAACTGTGGCAGTCGGAGAACCGGATGCCCCGCTAATCGAACAGTTGCGCCGCTTGGCAGAAATTGAAACAATTTTGCAGCAGCAGCAGGCAGTAAAATCATCGGAAAAATTGCCTGCCTTATCTGAATTGCAAGGCACTTTTGGTGCGGAAATAGCTGTCGCCGGTTCTTTGCAAACGGGTGTACAAGCTCAATTTAACGTGAAAGGCGATAATTGGCAGTGGGGAAAATATGTCGCCGAACAGTTCAGTATTGACGGCAGTTTTCAGGACGGGATTTTAACTGTTTTGCCTTTGGAAATTCGATCGGGAAAAAGTGCGATCGGCTTTTCGGGACAACTCGGGCAAAAAGCTCAATCCGGGCAGTTGCGGGTAGAAAATGTACCCGTCGAAGAGTTAGCAAAACTGGTGGAATTGCCCTTTGTGGATGTCACGGGAAATTTGAATTTGCGGGCGAATTTGGCCGGCAGTTTGGAAAATCCGCAAGCCACCGGGGAATTGAGTTTGCTTGACGGTACGCTAAACGGAGAACCGATTAAACAAGCCGACGGCAGTTTCAGTTACAGCAACGCCCGCCTGAATTTTGGCGGCAGCGCTTTGGTAACTCAAACCGAACCGATTGAAGTGCAGGGAAGTTTGCCTTTTGAGTTGCCGTTTGCAGCCGTGAAAGCTGACAGCAATCAAATCGATTTGAGGGCGAATTTGCAAAATGAAGGTTTGGCAATTATTAATGTATTGACTCCGCAAGTTGCGTGGGTCAGCGGTCAGGGACAGGTGCAAATTCGCGTGGGAGGGACGCTGCAAGACCCTGTAGCGCAAGGAATTGCGAATTTTGAAAATGCAACCGTCCGGGCGAGAGCCTTCCCAGAACCGCTGACAGGGCTAACTGGGACGGTGCGCTTTGAGGGCGATCGTATTCGGGTAGAAGGAATTCGGGGACAGTTGAGTCAGGGAGAAGTTGTGGCCGCTGGCGTGATTCCGCTGTCTGTGCCCTTTGCTGAGGGCGATGTCGATGCGGATAATCCTTTGGCTGTAAATCTCGACAAGTTAGCAGTGAATCTCAGAGGATTGTACAGCGGAGGCGTTGTCGGTCAAGTGCAAGCAAGGGGCACGGCCAGGCGCCCGCAGTTGAGCGGTAATATTGAACTGTACGACGGCGAAGTATTTCTCCGGAGTCCCGGCGCCGGCACAACTGAGTTAGCTTCGTCCTCTTCTGCTTCTGATTCTGATTCTGATTCCACATCTTCGCCTTCCCCTGCGACTGATGTTGCTGCTTCCCCTACAACTGATGTTTCTGCTTCTCCTGCGACTCCGACTACCCCTTCCTTTGAAGTTGGATTGAACGATTTGCGGCTGAATTTGGGCCGGGGAATTCGGGTAACGAGTGCGCCGATATTGAGTTTTCAGGCGACTGGGGGTTTGACGGTGAATGGAACTTTAGATGACCTTCGCCCGGAGGGTACAATTCGGTTGACTTCCGGGTCGGTGAATTTGTTTACCACAGAGTTTAGACTCGATCGAGGATACCCGCAGACTGCTACCTTTGTACCAGCACAAGGACTCGATCCGACGCTGGATGTGAGATTAGCAACTTCGGTGCAGGAAGTAACGCGGTTCCGCACTCCCGGCACATCTGTAGCCTCTGAAATAGCAGACGAACCGACAACTTTCGGCAATGTGCGGAGTGTCAGAATTCAAGCGTTAGTGCAGGGAAGGGCTTCTCAGTTGGCGGAAAGTCTGGAGTTGAGGAGTTCTCCGAGTCGATCGGAAATCGAGATTGTAGCGCTATTGGGCGGCAGTTTCGTGCAGACTTTGGGACAGGGAGACAGTACACTGGCGATCGCAAATTTAGCCGGTGCGGGTTTATTGAACAACATTCAATCTGCTGTTACCAACGCCACAGGATTGAGCGAATTCCGCTTGTTTCCCACTCGAATCAGAGGTAACGAAGCACAAACAGCGCGATCGGGTTCTGGAACCGCTTCTGGTGGGGGTTCTCTCGGTTTAGGTTTGGAAGTTGGGGCCGATATCACGCGCAATCTTTCAGCATCAATCATTAGGGTTTTGTCAGCTAATCAGCCTACTGAATTTAATTTACGGTATCGTATAAGCGACAAAATTTTACTCAGGAGTTCGACTAATTTTCAAGGAGACAATCGCGTCACTGCTGAATATGAATTGAGGTTTTAGTCAGTTGGCAGTTGACTGTTGGCAGTTGTCAGTTGTCAGTTGGCAGTTGTCATCAGCCAAAAGTTAACAGTCATCAATTCTTAATTTCCAATTCCCCATTCTTGAATAATTTGCTATAATATAAATAGCAAAACCAAAAGGTAATGCCAGCACCCCGCACACAAGGTTATAGGAGTTAAGTCAAATGGCAAACAAACTCCAAGTTAAAACAGAGTCGATCGGCTACAGCGACTTTTACTGGAACCGCTTTAGTCCGAGAGTGGCGACTATCAGCAGTGTCCGCAACGCCAATCACTGGGACGGCGGATTTATCACCTATATTGCATTTCCCACAAAAGTAGAAGCTACAGCAGCAATGAAATATTTGCTCTTGCATCAAAAAGCTGCTGATGTCGATATGCGGAAAGCCAAGCGAATGAAAGCAAAAGGCATTCGGTGGGAACTCAAAATTCGGGGTTTAGCTTTTAATGAAGTGCTGAAGCTGGCGACGATGGATATAACTGGAAAGCTAGTTATGTCGCCTGCAACTACTACTGAAGCCACAGGCTGATAATTGAAAAACTTCGTAGTTGCGCTAAGGGTTGTAAAGCGCAACTACCAACCTAAAAATCCCTAAAATATTTCATTTTCCTTCTTCCCTCTTCCCTCTTCCTTCTATAATATGCGTTTCATCAGTCCCAAAACAGACTTTGCATTCAAAAAAATATTCGCTTCTTCCGAACATCCTGAAATTTTAATCAGCTTCCTAAATGCAATGCTGTATAACGGAGAACCAACAATCCAAGAAATAGAAATCATTGACCCTTATTCAGCAGGAAGCGTTACAGGATTGAAAGACACTTACCTGGATGTCAAAGCCAAGATTACCGGCAACAAAACCGTGATTGTGGAAATGCAGGTACTCAACGTCGCCGCCTTTGAAAAACGGGTAGTGTACAATGCAGCCAAAACCTATTCTACTCAACTCAAAGCCGGAGAAGGTTATTTAAAGTTAAATCCAGTGATTGCTTTAACCATCACCGACTTTATCTTATTTGAAAACACCGAAAAATTAATTTCTAATTTTGAGTTCACAGAAACTGAAGAGAAATTCGTCTATCCCAACTGCGAGTTAAAGTTAGTGTTTGTCGAGTTGCCGAAATTCAAAAAAGAATTGAATGAACTCGAAAATCTGCCGGAAAAATGGATTTACTTTATGAAAAATGCGCCCTCTTTAGAAGCAGTACCAGATACATTGGAGTCTGTTGAAGAGATTAATACCGCGCTGAAAATTGCCAACCGAGCAAATTTGACACTAGACGAATTGAATGATGTAGACAAGCGAGAAATGTTTATCCAAGACCAAATCGGGTCTGTGATGAAAGGGATAGAAATTGGTATACAACAGGGGATTGAACAGGGGATTGAACAGGGAATACAACAGGGAATCGAACAAGGAATCGAACAGGGAATCGAACAGGGAATCGAAAGGGGTAAAATTGAGGGGGAAATAGGATTAATTATGCGTCTACTGGTGCGGCGGGTGGGTGAGGTAACACAGGAATTTCAAACTCGCATCCAGGGATTATCTGCGGAACAGTTAGATGATTTGGGAGAGGCTTTGTTGGATTTTAGGAGTCAAGAGGATTTGATCGCCTGGTTGGAGTCGGCGGCGGGATGAACTGATGAGTTAAAAAGAAAATCAGGGATTTTTGCGGATTTGGTATAATTCCCAATCTCTGGATTCATTTAAACTTTAGTATCTGCGGGAACTTCACTCTGTACCAGCATCCAACCTAACAGCGCTAAAATAAGACCCAGGACGAGAAATCCTAAATCCCAAGCTAACTCGTTAATACCTGGTTTGACGTGGTGGATTCCCAAAATTTGATGGTCAACAATGCCTTCAACAAAGTCAAACAATCCAGCACCAATTAATATGGAACCCAAAAAAGTTTGAGTGGACAAAGGAACATCTTTGCGTTTCACAGCACGCCACAAACAGAAGATTCCCGCTACTGTTACCAACCAATCCGCAGCGTGAAACAATCCATCTCCGAGGGTATTTAATTCTAAACCGGCAACGGTTGTATCGGTTTCAACGCTGCTAAACATATGGTGCCACTGGAGGAGTTGGTGCAGCACAATGCCGTCAAAAAAGCCGGATTGACCGATACCGAGGAGAATTCCTGCGATAATTAGAGGTCGGCGGTTGTTAACAGCGCTGGCGGGTGAGTTTGTGCGATCGTCCAATGGAAAACCTCAGATTATTTAACTGCTGAGCCTGGACTTGTGAAGGGATTTGCCAGTACATCTTTTAGTTTTGCTGGGGAGGAGGGGCGATCGCATCATCCGCGAGAGAGATTTCTGGATACTCTTGATGCTTAATGCCAACTACAAATCTAGTTTATAATTTGATTGACTATTCATCAACAGTCATATTATCAAACAAAATAGGTTGAATTCGCCTCAAAACTTCCTCCATTATATTTTCTGGACATTCACTAAGAAAACTTGCCTGCCTTGCGCGATAATCTTGCATAACGGAGTTGATCCGTCATAATTACACCTGTTATCGCTTCACCTTCTGGAATGGGAACATAAAACGGATTTTTGCGTTGTGTGTTGCTAATGGGACAGACGAACACAAACCCCATTTTTCGGTTAAATTTAGTTTGACTCACCACCAGTGCAGGCCTAGTCCCCATTTGTTCGTGTCCTGATTGAGGGTCAAAATTGAGGCGAATAAAATGACCTCGTTCGGGGATATACTTTACCAAACTTCCTCTCCTTCTGGTTTTCCCCAAGAGACTTCTTCGCTAGATTCTATTTCGCCTGCCAGTAATTCATCTAGGGTATACTTTGATATTTTCTTATTTGCAGGCTCTATGACCAGTTTCCCATTTTCTATGCTGCAAATTACTGAATCTTCGGCTTTAAGGTTGAGAAACTTTACTATATAGTCTGGTATTGGCAAAGCCAAGGAATTACCTAATTTGCTGATGTGTATTTTAGCTGTCATACATTTGCGATATTAACACTCAGGTTGATTTATTGTAACACAATATTGGGCGGGGCGGGTTTATTTAGATTGTTATTGAGCGACATAGATGTTGGTGAACCCGCCCCTACATAACCCTTGTCTGTGCAAATACTGCTTCTAGGGATTTCGGCAATTCTATCGGCACGAAATACGCGACTGGATACAAATAATCTTCGCCGGATTCATCAATAACTCGGATAAATTGATGTTCCGCAGCGCGATTATCGGGTATGATTAGATAGATTTTTCGCACTTCCAAGGATGCTTGATAGTCTTGATTGTTAATGCAAACTAAAAATCTGGTTTCTAAGTTAAACTTCAACATATTTGCATAAAGTCCTCGCTTCAGGAATAGACGAACCAGATTGACGCAACTCTTCTAAATGAAAAACTATTGCTGCTTTAATTTGCTGTTCGACTTCCTCGATAGTTGTACCGGTTGCTACGCATCCGGGTAAATCTGGAACATAAGCAGAATAATTGCTTTCTGATTTCTGGATGGCAATTGCATAACGTATAATTCTGCTTTGACTATCTGCTTTTGCGTTTGCCAACACCATAGACCCTTCTGGCGTCAATTCCCATCTGTCGCGAGGCGAATTAGTTTCTACATATCGTTGAACCAAGCCCTCAGCAGCGAGTTTTTTTAAGACAACCATCATGTCAGGTTCTCGCGGTACATCTCTACGGGAAAGTGCATTCGCGAGTTCGTACCAACTCCACTTTCCTTGACCTTTAGCTACTAATTCCAGCAGCACTAATTCAAGCTGGGTTAATTGAGTTAGGTTTTTCATCAAAATTCCTCTACGCTCGGATGAAATAAAACGCCGAATCCTTCTTTTAATTTATAATCTTCAAGAGTAGCTGTGTGAGCATTGTTCCAAAGTTCATAAGCCTCATCCGGGTCAGCGGGTTGTCCCGTTGGGTAGCCAAGCTTTTTATACCTGAGATACTCGCGTAACTCGTGAGTATAAAAGCGTAAATCAACAGGCTCAGCTACAAGGGTTTGTGTGGTGATACCTCTTAACCTTTCAACCATTCTTAGCTCAGCTTCACCAACTGGATTAAATCTGCGAACATGAGCTTCAACCAAGGCAACGCCTTTATCAGTAATTTTAACATTTTGATAAGATAAGTTGAGAATCTTTCCGCCAGCTTTCGAGGGATTGAAAGGTCTGCCACTTTTTGCACCTTTTTCTAACATTGTATTCTAGTGGCTTTAATCTATCTATAGCCAACAAAATTATGAAATCCTTAGATGTTACACTCTATAAGTCTCGACGCGAGAGAAGAGATAATACCGATAAACCATTCTTCCCCCCACCCCACCCACAGGGGAGGTGGCCAATTTGTGCTTTGGTGTTAAATTTTAGATCTTTGTAGTACAACCATTTGTTATTTACACGCCAACCCACCCGATCGCCAAAAGCTTCCCAAATTTTATGATCATATTCTCTGCTTCCCCCCAGACTTTTATAAATGCGTTTCTGCACCGAAAAGCCGAAACGTCCGTTACTGTATTTTACCCAAAGTTGGTCAATAGTTCGTAAGTCTTCACAGGGGAATCGATCGATATCTTCAACTCTCAGCCAGCTATCCTCTGTTCTACCCGCTGCCTGCAGCAATTTCTTCCCCGTTTCCTTGTCCCCCTCTTGCCATTTTCCGCTAGCCAACAGCCGATCGAGTTTACGATAATCAACTCCTTTTGTTGAAATCAATTTTACCGGTTGTGGCGGTGGCTGCGGGCTATGAACCGTTGGCGAAACACCCCCTCTTTGCGCCCAATTACCAATAGTGGCTTGTGGAAGCATATCCAACCATTTTTCCACCGACTGAGGGCGCTTTGTCTCATCCATTTCCATCCCTTGAAGAATTGCCCGATGCACCGCATCGCTAATATTAGGATTAATCTGAAACGGCGGCTTTAAAGGATGATTTAAAGCTCTCATAAATGCAGCAGTTGGTGGTGTACTCGTTAGCATATAGTATAGCGTTGCCGCCAGAGCATAAACATCTGTGTACTCAGCAAATCTGCCCATTTCCCCGTACTGTTCGGGAGGCGCAAAACCATGTGTTAATCCAAAAGTCATTTGTTGAGTGCGATCTGGAATAAAACCCCGTGCCAAACCAAAGTCAATCAAAACTGCATCTTGATTGTCACGCACCATAATGTTTTGTGGCTTGATATCCCGATGAAGCAAACCTTTTTCGTGAACTACTATTACGGCTTCTCCTACTTGACGGATGTAGTTTAAAGCTTCTGTTTCTGACAGAAAAACTCGCCTTTTCACCCATTTCCACAAATCTTCTCGTGCCACATATTCCATCGCAATGCAAGGCAAATTATCGTGAGGGAAGTAGTTGTCTATTTGCACAATATTGGGATGCCTGCACAAAGATAGCAGTAGCGCCTCATCCCGGAATTTGTCCCGAAACGTGGCAAAGTTTGGATCGCTCAATAATTCATCTTTCAGCGTTTTGATGACAACCTGCTGCCTGTTTTGCGCCTTCTGCGCTAGGTAGGTGATGCCAAAGCCGCCTTCACCTAACTTGCCTTCAATGATATACCGATCGCCATTTAACCGCTGCCCCGCTTCCCAAACCATTCTCCTCACCGCCAACCAATATTAATTTTTATCTCGGCCTAGCCTGTATTTTAACTGTATTTTATAAGTTCGGTTTAGTTCCACGGGCCCAACTTCATTTCGCCTTCCCGGTGATGGTTGGCTTTTAGTTCGATCGCCCTTTTCCCACATAATTCGATCGACAAATTCGCCACAATCCCATTAAGAATCCTAAATCCCAAAACCTCTTTGTCCAAACAGACCCTTTCTATGGCAACCTGAAAAATAGGAAACAGAATTTTATAGAGCTTGGTAACAGAACACCAGCAATCACTTATGCAAACTCTACCAAATCCAACTAAAACCCCCACCACCGAACCAACCTTCGACACCACCATCAAACGCCGCAAAACTCGGCCCGTCAAAGTCGGTAGCGTCACGATCGGCGGCGGCAACCCCGTCGTCGTACAGTCGATGATTAACGAAGACACCCTCGACATCGACGGTTCAGTCGCCGGAATTCGCCGCTTGCACGAGATTGGCTGCGAAATCGTCCGCGTCACCGTGCCCAGCATGGCCCACGCCAAAGCTTTAGCCGAAATCAAGCAAAAACTGCACGCCACCTACCAACCCGTGCCCCTCGTCGCCGATGTCCACCACAACGGCATGAAAATTGCCCTGGAAGTGGCCAAACACGTAGACAAAGTGAGAATCAATCCGGGACTTTACGTGTTCGAGAAGCCGAAAGCCGACAGAACCGAATACACCGACGCCGAATTCGCCGAAATTGGCGAAAAAATTCGCGAAACCCTGGAACCTCTGGTGATTTCCCTGCGCGACCAAGGCAAAGCTTTGCGAATCGGCGTCAATCACGGTTCCCTCGCCGAACGGATGCTGTTTACCTACGGCGACACGCCCGAAGGCATGGTAGAATCCGCCCTAGAATTCATCAAAATTTGCGAATCCCTCGACTTCCGAAATATCGTAATTTCCCTGAAAGCCTCCCGCGCGCCGGTGATGGTGGCTGCTTACCGCTTGATGGTGCACCGGATGGACGAACTCGGCATGGATTACCCGCTGCATCTCGGCGTCACGGAAGCAGGAGACGGCGAATACGGCCGCATCAAATCCACCGCAGGCCTGGCACCTTTGTTAGCTGACGGTATCGGCGACACCATCCGCGTCTCGCTGACAGAGGCCCCAGAAAAGGAGATTCCCGTCTGCTACAGCATCCTGCAAGCCTTGGGACTGCGGAAAACGATGGTTGAGTATGTCGCTTGTCCTTCCTGCGGTCGCACTTTGTTTAATTTAGAGGAAGTATTACACCAAGTGAGAGAGGCGACCAAGCATCTCACCGGTTTGGACATAGCAGTAATGGGCTGTATTGTCAATGGGCCTGGAGAAATGGCTGATGCTGATTACGGCTACGTCGGGAAGCAACCGGGTTATATTTCGCTGTACCGGGGCCGGGAAGAAATTAAGAAAGTGCCGGAAGACCGAGGCGTGGCAGAATTGATTAACTTGATTAAATCGGACGATCGCTGGGTCGATCCTTAATTGCTCTCGATCGTCCCTAGGGAGTGTTTTCAACCCGGAGATCCCCCCTAGCCCCCCTTAGTAAGGGGGGGACAAGAGCGCTCAAAGTCCTTGTTAAGGGGGGACAATAACGCTCAAAGTCCCCCTTCTTAAGGGGGATTTAGGGGGATCGAGACTTTGATACAAACGAAAGAGATAGAGGGTTTCAGTCTTAAGTTGACACCGCAGAACAGGGCAAAGTGGAATAATATATGTACGCCAAACGCGACCTGGCCTTGCCTGTGTTAGATTGAGCGTAATTATTCTGAACTCTTTTCGTCCCGCGCGTCAGACAAATGGTTATAACAAAACGAGGGCTTGTTCTAAGTGCAGCAGCAGTGGTACTCACTGCTGTAACTCTTGCGAACACTGGTTGCAGTTCTAAATCTCTGGCTTCTTTTCGAGGAAGCCCTAAAGAATTGGTTGATGAAGTTTGGCAGATTATTGACAAAAGCTATGTGGATGGCACTTTTAACCAGGTTGACTGGAAAGCGGTGCGGAATGATTATTTGAACCGGACTTATACCAGCGACGACGAAGCTTACAAAGCAATTCGGGAAATGCTGAAGAAGCTTGACGATCCTTATACGCGGTTTATGGACCCTCAAGAGTTCAGAAATATGCAGGTTGAAACTTCTGGGGAACTTACAGGGGTTGGGATTCAGTTGACTCAAGATGAGGAAACCAAAAAGTTGGTGGTGATTTCGCCGATCGAAGATACCCCGGCTTTTACTGCTGGTATTCTAGCAAAAGATATCATTACTAAGATTGACGGCAAGAGCACAGAAGGCATGGATACGAATCAGGCGGTAACTTTGATTCGCGGCCAGGTGAATACTGAAGTGACGCTGACTATTTTGCGGGGAAGCAAGGAATTAGAATTCAAGCTGAAACGCGCTAAAATTGAAATTCATCCCGTGCGGAAATCGGTGCAGAAAACCCCGATCGGAGAAGTCGGCTATATTCGCTTAAATCAGTTCAGTGCGAATGCTGCATCGGAAATGCGATCGGCAATTAAGGATTTGGAACAGAAAAAGGTAACGGGCTATATTTTAGACTTGCGTTCCAATCCCGGCGGGTTGCTGTACGGAAGTATAGAAATTGCTCGGATGTGGCTCAAAGAAGGTACGATCGTCTCGACGGTCGATCGAGTAGGCGAGGCCGATCGACAAACTGCAAACAAGGCAGAGCTCACAGACAAACCGTTAGTTGTACTGGTAGACGGCGGTTCAGCCAGTGCTAGCGAGATTCTATCCGGCGCTTTGCAAGACAACAAACGCGCGGTTTTGGTGGGAACAAAGACGTTTGGTAAAGGTTTAGTTCAGTCAGTACGCGGCGTGGGCAACGGTGCCGGTTTGGCGGTGACAATTGCCAAGTATTTTACTCCCAACGGCACTGATATCAACCACGCCGGGATTGAACCGGATTTTAAGGTAGAACTCACCGAGGCTCAAAAACAGGAATTGAGGCGCGATCGCGATAAAATTGCTACGGTGGCCGATCCGCAGTACGCCAAAGCTATGGAAGTTTTGACAAAGCAAGTTACTGGTAAAACCGGGAATGATAAGGCTGAGTCGAAACCGAATGCAGCGCCACCTAAATCAAATGCGGCACAGGTAAAGCCGAGTGCAGCACCGGCGAAACCCAAGTAGAATACGACTAATAATGTAGGGTGCGTCAGGGAAGGTGATTTGTCAATAATTGAGTTTCTCATTCCTGACGCACCTGACGGCTAAAATATTGGTGCGTCAGGGCTGGTGATTTTTCCACAATCTAGTTGCTAATTCCTGACGCACCCTACGACTGCGAACCTGGTTTGCAGTCAGAATTTTAGTCCTTCTTCTCTTCAATCTAAAATCTAAAATCTAAAATCTAAAATTGGTTGGTTGGCTGGCATTTTCCGGCGCGAATTAATCCGATGCGGCGGGCGATGGCATCTTCCGGCGAATCGTAAGGGCCCCACTTTTCAATAATACTGGGGTTTTGTTCTTCGAGTTGCGCCAACGGCAAAATCTCGCAATTACCGGCAGGACGTTTGATAATATAAAATTTTGGTGTTTCTGTCATAGCTAAATTCGTCAAATAAAAGCTGGATACTAACTGGGCAATTGGCTCATTATATCAAATAGGCAAACGGCACTGCCGCGTCCAAACCGTGTCTTAGCATTAAACTCGCATTCCGCAAGTAGTTGAAACCCCTGCCGGACTAAGAATTTAACAGCCGGGAACTAATAATAATTAAAAAAAACTAACACTTTTGGAAGATGCCGCAATATTTATCTACGATAAAAATATAGACATTTGTCTAAACAGTGCATTCAACCATTTCAGCAGTGGCGAAATATTCTAATCAATACAAAAAAACCATGCAATTTTTGCCGAAAACAATCCCCGAAATTAAACCAGAAATCCTACCAGTTAACGAATCACCGCCAGAACTTGTTACTTTCGATGTCGGCGGGATGAAATGTGCCGGCTGCGCGAAAGCTGTGGAACGCCAACTCATGCAGTATTCAGGCGTCATTTCAGCTTGCGTTAACTTGGCCGTAGAAGTTGCGACGGTTGAGTGTCAACCGGGGGCTGTCGATGCAGAAGCTTTAGCGAAAAAGTTGACTGATAATGGATTTCCCTGTCAGTCTCGTTTAGGAGACAATCAGCAGGAAGCAGAAGCGGCAACAATTGAACGGCGGCGGCAAGAAATTAGACAGCAAATCAAGCAATTGACGATCGCCCTAATCTTAATTATTCTATCCGGTTTAGGTCACGTACTCGGCACAAAAGCCCCAATTCTCAGCAATATTTGGTTTCACTGGGGACTCGCCACCCTAGCATTGCTGCTACCGGGCCGCCCGATTATCGTTGACGGGTGCCGCAGTTTGTGGCGAAATGCACCCAACATGAATACTTTGGTAGCTTTAGGGGCTGTTACAGCTTACACCGCTAGCAACGCCGCGCTGCTGTTTCCACGGATGGGATGGGAGTGCTTTTTTGACGAACCGGTGATGCTGCTGGGCTTTATTTTGTTGGGCAAAACTCTCGAACAGCAAGCCAGACGGCGCGCTGCATCAGCTTTGCAAGCTTTAATCGCATTGCAGCCGGCGAAAGCCCGCTTAGTTGATTTTAAACTTCCGAGTTTAGATTTGCGATCGCAAGAATTGCCTTTAAATTCGACATCAGAGGTCTACAATCCACAATACATTGAAATTCCAGCCGATCGCGTCCGAGTCGGAGAATGGCTGCAAGTTTTGCCCGGGGAAAAAATACCGGTAGACGGCGAAGTTTCCGAAGGCAAAACAACCGTAGATGAGTCGATGCTGACTGGGGAATCTATGCCGGTTTTGAAGCAACCAGGAGATACAGTTGCCGCCGGAACTATCAATAAATCCGGGGCAGTTGTAATGCGCGCAACTCGCACCGGTAAGGAAACAACTGTAGCTCAAATGGTGGCTTTGGTGCAGGCAGCCCAAACTCGCAAAGCGCCGATTCAAAATTTAGCTGATACTGTCGCGGGATATTTTGTGTATGGGGTAATGGCGATATCGGTTTTAACTTTCCTATTCTGGTATTTTGCCGGGACTCATATTTGGCCTTCTGTGCTTTTAGGACATGGGGCAATGGGCATCGGGCATGGGGCAATGGGCATCGGGCATGGGGCAATGGGCATCGGGCATGGGGCATTGGGTATCGGGCATGGGGCATTGGGCATCGGGCATCGGGCATTGGGCATGGGAAATCAATTGCCAATTATCTATTATCAATCGCCTTTGCTTTTGAGTTTGAAATTGGCGATCGCAGTTTTAGTCATCGCTTGTCCCTGCGCTTTGGGACTGGCTACCCCAACTGCAATTTTAGTCGGTTCTGGCATCGGGGCGGAGCGCGGACTTTTAATTCGCGGTGGCGATGTTTTAGAACGGGTGCATCAATTAGATACCGTGGTTTTTGACAAGACTGGCACTCTGACAACCGGAAATCTCACACTCACAGATTATTTGCCGATTTTCCAGAATTCTGAGTGGGATTTGAACTCAGATATTAATGTTAGAAATAAACAAGATGTTTGTTCCACAATTGATGGATTTTTTGGCAACAGGCAAGATGTCTGTTCCACAATTGATGGGGTTTCTGGAGGGAAACAAGAGGTTTGTTCGACAATTGATGGAGTTTCTGACAGTACGGTTGACTCAAAACTGCTGCAAATTGCGGCGGCGGTGGAAAGGGGCGCTTGTCATCCCATCGCCGCAGCGATTTTGCTGGAAGCTCAACAGCAAGGTTTGCCGGTGCTAGCTGCTGAGGATTTTTGCACGGAACCGGGATTCGGGGTTTCTGCTTTGGTGGAGGGCCGGCGGGTGTTCGCGGGGAATGCCGAGTGGATGAAGGAGCAGGGGGTCGCTGTGGCGGCGGAATTGTCGGGGTCTTGGGAAGGCAAAACGGCGGTTTACGTGGCTTCTGAGGGCGTTTTGCTGGGGGTAATCGGGCTAAAAGATACTCTGAGGCCGGATGCTAAGGCGGCGGTGGAACGTTTGCGGGGCATGGGATTGCGGGTGATGATGCTGACGGGGGATACGCCGTCGGCGGCGGCGGCGACGGCGCAGCAGCTAGGTTTGCCGGAGGCTGATGTTTTGGCCTCTTTGCGGCCGGAGGGGAAGGCGAGGGCGATCGCGACTTTGCAAGCCCGAGGCTGTAAAGTGGCTGTGGTGGGGGACGGTATCAATGACGCCCCGGCTTTGGCTCAAGCTGATGTCGGTATCGGTTTGCACTGCGGCACTGATGTAGCAGTTGAGACTGCTCAAATTGTGCTGATGCGAAATGCTTTGATGGATGTTGTTAAGTCGATCGAGCTGGGTCGCGCTACTTTCAACAAGATTCGCCAAAACTTATTTTGGGCTTTTGGTTACAATACTCTGGGAATTCCGGTTGCAGCGGGTATCTTGCTGCCTGCAACCGGAATTCTACTCAGTCCTGCGGCTGCTGGGGCATTTATGGCGTTTAGTTCTGTTAGCGTTGTTACAAATTCTTTGCTGCTGCGCCGGGGATTTCGATCTTAAATTTATGGATGACAGATAAAAGTAGGAGGTCATCGGTCATTAGTTAGAAATTAATGACTGATGACCTCCTCCCCAGAGGGTGACAAACCCCTCACACCAGGAGTCGATAGCCAAGAAGTTTCGACATTAGTTAGAACCCCCTGATTCATCTGTAGAGTCAATCGAAAATCTAAAATCTAAAATCTAAAATCGACTGACTGATGGCTACAGTGCCATACTTTCCAATAGCCGCCAATTATTGTTGTTCATAATTGAACGGCTGACTAGCTCGAACATTTGACGGCAGTGGTTGTTGGTTTGCAGTGGCAGTTCCTCGTTTTTAATCACGAAGTTCATGCGAACCTCTGAGTCGCTGGCCGTGTTTTTCTCAATTAGGACTTCTGCGGTGACAAGTTTGGCAATGGAAACTTGACCGGGAAGTTCGCGAGCCATGACGGAATCTCCTGTATTGTAGATAATATCAAGATTGCATGACTCTAAAATTTCAATCAGGGACTGACGGAGACGGTCGATCGGAACGGCAACGATAAAAAAACCAGTATAGCGAGCCATAGACAACTCCAGCCGTGAGGCATTTAGACTTTATTATCATACCGAAACTAGAAGAGATGCACAGAACAATATGGATTTATTTTATTCCGGTGGGAAGTTAGGGCAATGAAGGGCAAACTTATCGTGTTTGAGGGGGTTGAAGGTGCGGGTAAAACTACGCAAATGCAGCGCTTGATACAGTTTCTGCAAGCAAGCTGCTTTCAGAAAGTCCTTTTGCTGGCTACTCGCGAACCCGGGGGTACGGAGTTGGGAAGGGGACTGCGACATCTGCTGCTGAAACAAGATGCGGGCGAATCTGTATCCGATCGAGCAGAATTGCTCATGTACGCGGCCGATCGCGCTCAGCACGTCGAAACTTGTCTAAAACCCGAGTTATTGAAGGGAAAAATTGTTTTGTGCGATCGCTTTACTGACTCTACAATTGCTTATCAGGGCTACGGCCGCGGTCTTAACTTAAATTTAATTAAGCAGTTGAATGAAATTGCCACCGGCGGCTTGCAAAGCGATCTGACTTTGTGGCTGGATATTAATGTGGAGGCGGGTTTGGCGAGGGTAAGGGCACGGGGAGAGCGCGATCGGATCGAGCAAGCGGATTTGAAGTTTCACCGCCTTGTGCAGCAAGGTTTTGCGGAGTTAGCCGAGGCAAATAAATCTCGAATTGTCCGGATAAATGCCGATCGCCCTGAATATGAAGTCGCTCAGGAAATTCAAGCTATCGTAACTCGCAGGTTAGAAGCTTGGGGATATTTAAATAATACCAATTCTGAAAAGTAAGCTTACATAGATAGCCAGAAACCGGGTGTTTTACGAAATATTTGCTAAAAATCCTCAATTTCGAGAAAAAACCCGGTTTCTTCGTTGTAACTAACTCACTATAGGGTAGCCATCGGGGCAAAATTCTTGAATAGGTAGTCATTACATTCAGCGCCCCTGACGCACTCTACAATAACTTCCTTCTGTCAACTGAATACTGTCAACTGTCAACTGTCAACTGCGCTCTTCGGGCAAGCTGTCAACTGTCAACTGTCAACTGTCAACTGTCAACTGTCAACTGTCACATGAATTATTTCACATCATTAATCGGACAAAATCAAGCAGTAGAATTGCTAACACAAGCAGTCGAGCGAAACCGCATTGCTCCAGGTTACTTATTTATCGGCTCTAACGGCACCGGCAAAAGTTTAGCAGCCCAGTGTTTCATCGAGCTTTTATTCTCAGCAAATATTCCCGAAACCCGACTAATAGCCTCCGTGCAAAATCGCGTGAGGCAGCGAAATCATCCAGACTTACTCTGGGTGGAACCAACTTATATGAACCAAGGCAAACGGCTTACACCAAAGGAAGCAGAGGAAGCCGGTTTAAAGCGGAAAGCACCGCCACAAATTCGCTTAGAACAAGTTCGAGAAATAGGTGAATTTCTCAGCCGACCGCCGCTAGAAGCGGCGCGTTCAGTCGTAGTGTTGGAACAAGCAGAAACAATGGGTGAGGGAGCCGCTAACGCCTTGTTGAAGACTTTAGAAGAACCGGGAAAAGCAGCCCTCATTTTAATTGCTCCGACAGTGGAAGCTTTGCTGCCAACTTTAATTTCTCGCTGTCAAAAAATCCAGTTTTCTCGGCTGAATCCCGAAGCAATGGCACAAGTTTTGCAGCAAGCCGGATTCGCAGAAATTTTATCCCATCCCGAGGTAATGGGGATGGCTCAAGGCAGTCCTGGCGAGGCAATTGCTATTTGGCAGCAACTGCAATCTATACCCGATGATTTGCTGCAAAAGGTGAAGCAGTTGCCTCAAAATTTGCGGTCGGCTTTGGAATTGGCTAAGGAAATTGATAAAACTTTAGATACTGAATCTCAGTTGTGGTTAATCGATTATTTACAGCACTGTTACTGGCAGCAATTTTTGGCAGGCGGAATTAGTCGATCGCCCTTAGAACCCTTGGAGAAAGCACGACAATATTTGCTAAACTACGTACAGCCGCGATTAGTTTGGGAATGCACACTAATGGGAATATGTCAAGCATAATTTAGTGCCCAGTTCGATCTCAAATACGATGAGTAACACGATGGAACAAGCCACATTTGCCGCCGGTTGTTTTTGGGGAGTTGAACACAAGTTTCGCGCTGTTGCGGGTGTCGTCTCGACTGCTGCGGGCTACACAGGAGGTCACTGGCCGAATCCTTGCTACCTCGATGTTTGCGCCAGAGTGACCGGTCACGCTGAAGCCGTGTTGCTAGAGTACGATCGATCGCAGGTGAGTTACGAAGCACTGCTAGAGGTATTCTGGAACTGTCACGATCCTACCCAAATCAATCGCCAAGGCCCCGACAGAGGCGAACAGTACAGGTCTGTGATTTTTTATCACAATTGGGAACAAGAAAAAGCCGCTCGCCTCTCCAAACAAAAATTGCAAACTTCCGGTAAATACGACAAAGACATTGCCACCGAAATCAAACCTGCTAGTGATTTTTATATGGCAGAGGATTACCACCAGCAATATATTGAGAAGAAGCGGCTTTCGTCAAAAGTTATTAGTTAAAAAGTAGGCAGACTCACAAAAAATAAAATATCGTAGGGGCAGTAAGGCAATGATTTATACTAGCTGCCAGTTTATTATTAATGCAAAACTCTGCCTCCCCAAGCCGTGTTGATTTCCACCTATAGCCTTTCTCAAGCGTGGTGAGGTATGATTGATAAATTATATAACCACTTAAACGTATAGGGCTCGCATCCCAACTACGTACCTCATCTTTTTGAGAAGCGCTATAGTTAGTAATAAATCATTAGTGATGAGATAGTGTTTGGTAGGGGCAATTCCCCCCGTGGTTGCCCGATTCTACGGGGATGCGGTGCAAGTCTCAGCTTTGAAAATTGGCAAAAGAATATAGATGCGGACCGGGGAATGCCAGTCTGAAAACGATTGATAGCATTTTAAACAGCTTGTTACGCAAGTCATAATATTATAAAAATGCTCTAGTGGTTGGGCGCGCAAGACCAAAACATTTTTGCAAGAAAGCCTAACTGAAGATTGGGCATTTCTGTTTCAATTCTATTGATGAAATCCCACTTTTTGCGTCTCGGACTGCAGTCATTAGTCAGAGGACAGAAGGAAAAGGGAAAAATATCTAGTTTTGCAGTCTTGCTTGTTTATTTGCTAAGCTAGAGGTGGCGCTCTGTCATCAATAAACCTTAGATTTATGCACAGGTTCTTAACTGGGAAACTGCGAGTAGAGTATTTAACGATACCCATCGCCAATCTTCCAGCAAATCTATCCGGTACTAAAATTGTACAGCTTACGGACTTTCACTATGACGGGGTGCGGCTGTCGGAATGGTTGCTAGAAGAGGCGATTGCTGCGGTCAACGAAGCCGAACCCGATCTGATTTTTTTAACCGGTGACTTTATTACCTACGACCCCGCACCTATTTACACATTAGTGCAGCGATTGAAAAACTTGCAAAGTCGGGTGGGAATTTACGCGGTTTTGGGCAATCACGACCACTATTGGCCGGGGGCAAAAACAGAGGTTGCTAATGCTTTAAATAGCGTCGGGATTCGGGTTTTATACAACGAAGCAATCTATCCTTTGGGGTCTGAATTGGCTTTAGTTGGGCTGGCAGATTTTGGGTCGGGCGATTTTGCGCCTAAACCTGTAATGGTATCAATAAATCCCGCGATTCCTCGGATTGTATTGTCTCACAATCCTGATACTGCTGAAAAGCTGCAAAATTGGCGGATTGATTTGCAGTTGTCTGGGCACACTCACGGCGGTCAAATCGTTATTCCCGGTATCGGGCCTGTGTACGCTTGGGTCAGAAAAATTGGCTATTGGATTCCTAAACGAATCCGAAAGTTCATTCCTTTTCTGTCGGCTGGCGATGGAGTAGTTACTCACTGGGAATGGGCTAGCGGTTTGCATCAGGTGGGGAGTAATTTGCTGTACGTGAATCGCGGTTTGGGGACTTATTCGCCGGGAAGGCTATTTTGTCCCCCGGAGGTGACAGTAATTACTTTGGTTTGTCAAGATACTTCATTCAGTTGACAGTTGACAGTTGACAGTTGACAGTTTATAGCGACCTCTACCTGGAAGTCAGAGGATTGGAGTAATGAATAGTCTTCTTTTAATTTCTCCCACTTATGGTTGGGGCTTTAAACCAATTCTTTCTGGTAAAGGCTGGTTTAGGGAGCATACTTTCTCGATAATAAATAATATAGCCGAAGGAAGAGGGCAGAGGGCAGAGGGCAGGGGGCAGAGGGCAGAGGGATTTTTGTACAATGTCTGTTATTTTTAATTGGCTTCTCCAAAGCGATAGCCTCTGCCGTAGACTGTGTGAATTAGTACAGATTCGCCCGGGGCTTCTATTTTGCGCCGCAGCAGGCGAATTTGAGCTGCTAATACATTGCTGCTGGGTTTTTCTGCTTCGCTCCACAAATACTGGTGGATTTGTTCGTGTGTTAGCAATTGACCGGGATGGCGCATTAAGTATTCTAATAACTGACATTCTTTTTCTGATAAATCAATTGTGCGATCGCCCCGATAAGCTAATTGATTGTCGTAGTCTAGCTGTAAATCTGCAACTTGCAGCCGCCCGACAGCAACCTCGGCATCAAAAGTAGGAGGCCGCCGCAGCAATGCGCGGACTCTGGCTAGCAGTTCTCGCAGTTCAAAAGGTTTGACTAAATAGTCGTCTGCACCGGCGTCGAGTCCTTGTACGCGATCGTCTACGGTATCTTTGGCGGTGAGAAATAGCACTGGCGTATTCCGTCCTTGCGATCGCAACTTTTGGCAAATTACCAGTCCAGTTTGTCTCGGCAGCATCCAATCCAAAATTAGCAAATCGTAAGTGCCCTGCATGGCTAAATTGCTGCCGCTTGCTCCGTCAAATGCTACATCAACTGTATAACCTTCGCGGGTTAAGACTCGACTCAAAGGGTCAGTTAACTCAACTTCATCATCAACTAAAAGAATCCGCATCCTGATTTCAAATTTGAGATTTGAGATTTTAGGTTAAGTAAACTGATTTTGGCTAGATTTTAATGCGTGGAATACTTTCCGTTTCGCTGCAAGCTGCTGCTACCCATTCCTGGATGGCAGGCAAGGCTAAAATCGCATCCACATAAGCTTTTGCTATTGAATCTAATTTTACTCCGTAGGTGACAAAACGAATCACAACTGGGGAAAACATAGCGTCAACAACTGTAAATTTTCCGAACAGCATATTGCCGCCTGTTCCGAATTTTTGGCGGCATTCGCGCCAAATGGCAAAGATGCGAGCGATCTCTGCTTCTACACCGGGAGTCCTCCCTTCACCCGGATAGCGGTTGCGGCAGTCCATCGGCATGTTTTCGCGCAAATTTTGGAACCCCGCGTGCATTTCGGCGCAGATGGAACGGGCGATCGCCCGTTCCGCTGCATCCGCCGGCCACAAATCATTCGCATAGCGATCGGCAATGTATTCGCAAATTGCTAAAGATTCCCACACTTTGAGATCGCCATCTATTAAAACTGGCACTTTTCCCGAAGGAGAATAGCGCCGAATTTCTTCACTGGTTGTCGGCCAGTCTAAGGGGATTCTCACCTCGGCAAATTCCAGTCCAGCTTGTTTCATCGCCAGCCAAGCGCGCAGCGACCAAGAGGAATAATTTTTGTTGCCGATTACCAGAGTCAATTTGGTCATAATGTAGCTGTTAGCTATTTCCGATCGTTCGTGCAATTTTAAGTTTTAGAGTTGAATACACAAAGCCGTGAGACACAATGGCGATCGGGCGATCGGCCCGTTTTCTGCACCAGCCTCTGCAAGCATTTTACCAAAAAATTGGGTCTAAAGCCCCCGTCCTTCTAGGACGACTTTTTATTCTTGGTCGTGATAATATTGTAATGTGGCTAGGGTATTCAACCACATTAAAAACCCAGTCGCCTGAAGGCAACGCACCTTGAAAACTGAAGTTATGGGCTTGGGCGCAGAAAAGCTTGCGCGGGTAAAAACTTCGAGCAACAAGTACGCCTAGAAACCAGTATTTTGGGTTTTGAATTGTACCGTGGGGCACACGGGAACAAGACTCTGCAATGAGTCGAAAGCTTGAGGACAGAACCATCTTGCGGTAAGTACAGGAAGCTGTACTTATTAAGTGGACTGAATGATACAAGAATCTCTGCCCTTCTAGGGCCCAGAGTTGTCAAATTAACAGCCTCCCAGCGTTCCGCGTTTTTCTGCAAACTTCGATCGGGGGGCTGTATCGAACACACTTGATTTGGCATCTAACGATCTGTCTCTGTGGATTTTGGCATCGTTAGCGGTAGGTACGGTCACTGTATAGTGCATTTCCTCTGCCTCTACACCACCGCCTGAGAGGATTTCATCTACTGTAATTTTTTTGAGGGAATCCGGGTTTACACTGTGAAAATTTCTGTCCAATTGTTGACTCTCAAACTCTTGATTGTTTTCCATACTGACCGCCCTTGAAAAACGCGAATCAATCAAAACTTACTAAATATAATATATACCCAAACAAAGGAGCGAGCAATACCGGAAATTTATTTTTAGCTGTGAACTCTATGTGTTATTCTGAGTAGGGTAAAAGCTGTTTCTGCTTAGACCGCGATCGGCCCCTTTCCAACTCGAGCAATTTACACTCTAAAAATTGACATGATTACTGTTGCACTTCCCAAAGGCGGACTGTTAGGAGATAGCATTCGGCTGTTTAAATCGGTTGGATTAGACTTCAGCGCTTTTCTCGATTCCTCTAACCGACAACTTCAAATTTATGACCCGACCGGCACTGCCAAAGCTTTGCTAGTAAGGACTCACGACGTGCCAGTTTATGTGGAATACGGTCAAGCCGATTTGGGGATTGCTGGCTATGATGTTTTGCGGGAAAAAACTCCGAAAGTTGCCAATTTAATTGATTTAAAATTTGGCACGTGTCGGCTGTCTGTGGCCGTGAAGGAATCTAGTTCTTACCGGCGAACGGTGGATTTGCCTCCTCACGGTAGAGTTGCTTCTAAGTTCGTACACTGTGCGAGGGAATATTTTCACAATTTGAATTTGCCGGTGGAAATTGTGCCGCTTTACGGTTCTGTGGAGTTGGGGCCGATTACGGGTATGTCGGAAGCAATTGTGGATTTGGTTTCGACTGGCAAAACTTTGCGGGAAAATGGTTTGGTGGAAATTGATGTTTTGTTTGAAAGTTCGGCTTATTTAATCGGTCATCCTTTGAGTTACCGTTTGAATGCGGGGGGGGTGAACGAGTTAATCGGGAAGTTGAGAGAGCAAGTTTTGACGGCTGTTTGATGCTAACTCCAATTAGATTAGACTTATTGCATAAATCTTTCATTGATAGGGAAAGCACAGACGCAACGCAGATGCAATGCAGGATAGTTAGCAACTTTTGCAATAAATCTAAACTATTGTGGGTGGGCTTCTAGCCCGCCCTAAAAGTTAAATCTTTCTGAACTGCTAGTTGCAGGTGTCAAACCTAGCTTTTCCTGACAGCGATTTATATAAAAACTGACGACTGTATCAGCAGGGTTTTGTTCGATTAGTTGCTGAAAATATCCCAAGGCGGCGACAAATTTTTCGGATTGCCATCCTTGAATTCCTTTGTCAAATAAAACTTGGGTAAGCCGCTTTGCCTCCGAGTCAGGACTGGATGCGATCCAGATTTCGTAGATTTCAATAGCTTGCTGCTTGCCGCGCGGGGTTACTCGATCGATCCAGCGATAGTAATAATTGTTGCTGGGCAAAAGGCTGTCAGCAGCAGTCGCCCCAGAAGTAGAAATAATACTCTCCTGTGTTTCCACTTCTAAGTCGCACTTTAATAATAGACTTTCTTTTGAGTTGCAGTTGGAACTTATGCCATTTATAAATTCTCTCGCATGAACGATCGCCTTTTCGCTAACAATAATTTGGCAGCCGTATATTTTAGTTAAATTTTCTAACCGAGAAGCTGTATTTACTACATCGCCGATGACTGTAGAGTCCATGCGGCGATCGGAACCTAAAGTGCCGATCATGCCCATACCTGTATGAATTCCGGTACCGATATTGACTGGAGATTCTAAATTGTATTTGTGGCGGCTGGCATTAAATTCCTGCAATCTTTCTTGCATTGCTACTGCCGCTTCGATCGCATTCATAGCGTGAGAGTTCGGCTTGTCAAATACTGCCATGATTGCATCGCCTAGGTATTTGTCAATAAACCCGCCGTGGGACGTTATGCAATCGTTCATTTGAGTAAAAAAAGCGTTCAACCATTCAAAAGTCTCGCGAGCATCTTGAGATTCTGCGATCGCAGTAAACCCGCGAATGTCGCAAAATAAAATAGTCAGTTCTTCTTCTGTGACATTGCCCAACTGAATAGATTCTATTCCTTGGGGCGCAATTCGTCCGAGAAGTTGCTCGGGCACAAATAGCTGAAATTTTTCGGAAAGATATTCGTTTGCCTCCCAAGCTGCGGCAATTTGGCGCTTGCTTTGCTCTTTCACTTGCTGGTTGAATTGGGAAGATACAGCTTGCGATCGCATTTGACTCAACTGCAAAATATTTTCCACTTTCGCCAGCAACAAACGACTGTTAAAAGGCTTTGTCAAGTAATCATCGGCCATCATTTCTAACCCTCGGAGGCGAGAGGTATCGTCGTCGAGGGCAGTTAAAAAAATCACCGGTACAGTTTGCAATGCTGTATCCTTCCGCAGGCGATCGCACACATCAAAACCGTCCATCTCCGGCATCATAATATCCAGTAAAATTAAATCGGGTCGAGATGCGCGGGCGAGGGAGAGCGCTTCATCGCCAGATAGTGCTGATACTGTGGCGTATCCTTGCAGGTGCAATAACTCTTCCAGTAAAGTCAGATTAGCTGGCTCGTCATCAACCAGCATGATGCAGGGCGACTTGTTTGACATGGAATATGATAGGTAAAGTTTGGCCACCGATCGGTAAGAACGAAGGATTTAGGTATTTAGCTAAGATTGACGCACGATCGCTTAGAAATCGGATTTTTGCCGAAAATACTGCATGCAGACTTATAATCGGGGTAAAAAACCCGGTTTCTTTAGTCTAATAGCGTCCAGAACTGATTGTGCTGTATTCTTTACTCTTTCCCCTCGTTGCTCAAAAGAGATGTCCCCGATGGCTCGCCGAAATAGTTGAGTTAGGTTAATATAAGTTGATTTTACATTCAATCTAAAATTTCTCTAATATTAAGTTTAGCGTTTCGCGTCATAAAATGTAATAAATTACACCTCTGTGGCAGTGAACCCAGCATTAGTGGCAGTTGGAAAAGTAAGATGCCCAGCAGTGGCAAATACAATAGTGCGATCGAAGACAGCCTCACGCAGGGCTGTTTTCTTTTTCCGTGACATACTCCTGGACGCACGGGTGGTCAGAAACCGGGTTTTTTTACGCAAATCCTCTGCTGCAGTCCGCAGATTAGGTAAAAAACCCGGTTTCTTGTCGGCCCTGGCGTAAGTTCTGCCTAAAAAACCGATTTCTACCATCCGTTATCGGTTCTGAGGTGTCAAATCAGTGCGATCGGGCAAAGCAAACACAACTTTCAATCGGACATCGGGGACTCGCTGGCGGCACAACAGAAGATGTCCGTCAGCGTCCGATCGATTGCGGTATCGCCCGACAATCGCCCACTGCAAGTTGGGAAGCAAACGGGCCACCGCCCAAGGCTTGAGGCACTCTTTATAGGTCATAATGGTTTTATCTCCATTTCAAAAGGGAGCAATAGCCAGCGCCTCTACCTACCAAGTGTCCGCGCTGGCTTTTGATTTATTACTCATGTTATGACGCTAGCGTGTATATGTCAAGATGTAACCCTCTATATGTATATGCGAGAGTTATAGTTCTGACACTGAAATACTCATAAGCTAATGAGTATGTACAGAGTAAAAATCAAAGTAAAAGAGCTTAGCGAGGAGCGGAACTGGAGCCTGAGCGAACTAAGCAGGCGTTCAGGCGTCCCATACAATACCGTTCGCCGTTATGCTATGCAGCCAATGGCAAAAATAGAAATAGACCCAGTTAGCCGTATTAAGGAAACTTTTGGTTGTTCTTGGGATGAGTTGTTGGAATTGCTTGGGGATGGTTCTTTTGAGGAGTGAGTGCTATTCACCAAACAGTGGACAAAAGTGGACAACGACTTCAAACACTGGAGAGATAGCCAGCCTAAGTTACAAACTACGTTTTCAAGGTGATGACACCTACGGGTGCTTTCCAGCTTGTAGCCCTGTCGTCAATCGTTAAACATCTGTATTTGGTTAAGGAAGTGCGATTGGCATCACAAGCCCTGAAAACATTGGCGAGGAAAACATGACCCCGAAAGGGAGGACATCCATGTCTAATTTTGTATTTGTTGTGGACACCAATGGACAACAGCTTAACCCAGTACCGCCAGGACAAGCAAGGCGATTGCTAAAACATCGGCTTGCCGCTATTTATCGGCGTTACCCATTTACGATCGTACTCAAATACACAGTATCCGCTCCCAAAATACAGCCCCATCAATTAAAAATCGATCCGGGTTCTAAGGTTAGTGGATTAGCCATTGTCCGAGATGACAAAGTAATCTGGGGTGCCGAATTAACCCACAGGGGACAACAAATTAAGAATGACTTAGAATCGCGTCGTGCTATGCGTCGTCACCGTAGAAACCGGAAAACTAGGTATCGGCGAGCGCGGTTTTTAAACCGTACTAGAAAACCGGGATGGTTGCCGCCCAGTCTAGAATCAAGAGTAGAAAATATTCTGACTTGGGTGAACCGTATACGCCGATATGTTCCAATTACAGGAATATCTCAGGAGTTAGTTAAGTTTGACACCCAGGCAATGCAAAATCCTGAAATATCGGGTATTGAGTATCAACAAGGAGAACTGGCAGGCTACGAGATTAGAGAATATTTATTAGAAAAATGGGAGAGAAAATGTGCTTATTGCAACGCTCAAAATATTCCCTTAGAAATTGAACATATCCATCCCTCTTCCAAAGGGGGAAGTTCAAGAGTTTCTAATCTGACAATTGCTTGCCGTCACTGCAACGAAGCCAAAGGCAATCAAGAGCTTAAAGATTTTTTAGAACAAAAACCAGAGTTGTTAAATCGGAGCGCAAAACAAGCCAAACAACCATTGAAAGATGCAGCAACAATAAATAGTACCCGCTGGCAACTATTCAACAGACTGAAAGAAACATCATTACCAGTTGACACTGGAACAGGTGGTAGAACCAAATACAATCGTACTCGATTGGAATTACCAAAAACTCATTGGCTAGATGCAGCTTGTGTGGGAGTAGTGTCCCACTTAAAAATCTTGACTTCACAGCCTTTGTCAATCGCAGCTAAAGGATGGGGAAGTCGTCAGATGTGCCAGCCTAATAAATATGGCTTTCCGATGAAACACAAGACGCGATGCAAGGAATTTTTTGGTTGTCAAACTGGCGACATAGTAAAAGCAACTCTTCCCACGGGAAAGTTTGTGGGTACTCATGTCGGCAGGCTAATTGTACGAGCAAGTGGAGTTTTTGAGATGATGGAGGCAACAGGAAAGGTGGGTCCAGTGCGTCACAAATACTGTCAAGCAATTCACCGTAATGATGGCTATATGTATGCTTTTTCCACTATTGTCCGGTAAATCGGCAATTAGAGGCGTAGCGATCGCTTTGCAACTATCCAAGCAGCGGCCCAGGTGCGATCGCCCCCACCCTCACTAAATCAATCTACTTGAATGCGATCGCCCTCGGAGACATTACAGAGTGCGATCGCTTAATTGAACAAAAACAACCCCGGATCGACGTGAAAAAACCTCCCCAAAGCCTCAGCTTGTTTCTTGCTGATTTCTAGCCGATCGTTAATTACCTCAACTACCGCCTCACTCGAACCCATAATTTCTACTAAATCCTCTGCTTCTAGACTCCGATCATCCATCAAATGCAGCAGCCTTGACTTTGGCGTTGATTTATTAAGTTGATAGTGCCGTTCTTCAAAATCCTCAATCAGTTTTACCAGCAATTCCAACAGCGCATCTTCTTCGGGAGTCAGATTTGGACGTGAGAGTAATTCTTCAACAATCTCCAAAAATATCTCGTTTTCCTCTTCAGTTTTGATAATTCGAGGCTGATATTGAGAGAGCAAGCTACTGTAAATTTTTAGGTCAAAAGTAACAGTCATTTTTCCAGGTTGCCTTATCATACTCGGCGTGAGTGAAAACGTATTTTATATAAATAATTTGCTTCTCATAGTTAATACTCGCGATTAAGCGATATTTATTTCCTTTGATATTAAAAACTGTAAAATTTCCAACTGCTTCAGCTTTGAGATAAACAGCTTGAACTTCAACAAGATTAGTCCAGGCTGGTTTACTGGCAATTTTATACCAGTCATCGAGCGCTTCGCAGAAATCAGCGTGACTTTGGCAGTAGTCTCTTAATCTTTTCCGACTGACAACGTGCATTTAGCTATCATTTTGATATTTTCTAGATGTCTGAATCGCGTCATCATCTATTGTATAGCGCGTCTAAATCATTTCACGCAAATTTTTATTGGCACTTTGATGGACAAGCTTTTCTCATCCCGCGCAAGCTAAGAGTTACTTTGAGAAGCTTTGTATAAATGCTGTTTAAGTGAGAAAAGAACGGACAGTTGCGATCGTCAAATTCAAATCCAGCGGCTTGCTCAAATAACCAGAAGCGCCTGCTTCCAAACATCGATCGCGGTCACCAGGCATCGCCATCGCCGTCACAGCAATCATCGGTACCGACTCCCAGACAGGATCTGCTTTAACTCGACGCATCAACTCAAAGCCGTCAACATCCGGCAACTGAATGTCCATCAAAATCAAATCCGGCAGCAACTGCGGGGCTGTAGAAGCAGCGAGAATACGATCGACCATTGCCGAACCATTCGCGAGTATCTCTACCCCGTACCCCTCCAATTCCATCACCTCAGAAATTAACATTTGGTTAAAAGGCTGGTCTTCGACAACCAAAATCCGTTTGCTGCCAATTGGTAAAGCAATCGCAGAAGCAGGGACTAACTTGGAATTCAAAGCACAAGAAGCAAAGTTTCCCAACTGTTGACGCATCTCCGTCAAAGGCAGCCAAACGCGGAAAAGACTTCCCCGATCGCAAACCGATTGAAAAGAAACAGTTCCCCCGTGCAATTCTGCCAGACGTTTAGTCAAAGCCAAACCCAAACCTGTACCTTCGTGCCGTCTAGTCAGGGAAGAATCGACCTGTTGAAAAGGTCGAAATAGCAAGTGCCAGCGGTCTTGAGGAATGCCGATGCCGGAGTCTTGCACCTCAAAACAAAAATAAGGAGTGCTGGCATTTACAGGAGAACAATCCGGTCGGTAGTCGCCCTTTATTTCACTGCCGTAGACCAGACGCCCGCTGAGTTTAACTTGTCCTTGTTCTGGGGTAAATTTGATGGCATTGGAAAGTAAATTAATCACAATTTGTCGCACTCGCCGTTCGTCGATCCAAACTTTAGTAATGCGGTAGTCGAGTTCTAAAGACAAACCGATTCGCTTTTTGTCTGCCCGCGGCTGCATCATTTTTATACAGTCTGTCGCGAGTTCGTGAACGCGAACCGGTTGTAAATTGAGTTCTACTTTCCCCGCTTCAATTTTAGAAAGATCTAGAATATCGTTAATTAACTGCAACAAGTGCTGGCCGCTTTTTTCGATCAGGTCTAAATAGTTGATTTGTCGATCGCTCAACTGTCCGGCCGTTTGCCGCAGCAGCAAGTCAGAAAAGCCGAGAATGCTGTTGAGAGGCGTCCGCAATTCGTGGGACATCGAGGCTAAAAACTCAGATTTCAACTGAGAAGAATACTCTAATTGTTCGTTAACTTGGCGCAGGTTTTCTTGTGTCTGAGCCCGCTCGATCGCCGCCCCCAGAGTCCGGCAAGCAGCCTCCAGCACTTCTTGGTTGAGGGCGGTTTGCAGTTTTTTGACGTTGCGGGACTCCAGTGTCAGTACGCCAATAATTGTACCGTCCGTGGCTGCGATCGGAAAAATGCCCAGTTGTCCGATTCCCGGATGCCGAAATTCCGGCACGGCATTGGGATGTTGGGCATAATCCTCTACGAACAAAGGTTTACGAGTTTTCACCACTTCCCACAGCAAACCGATGCCGTAGGGAATGCCTTGGTCGAGCAATTCTTGCATTCCTGCGACTACGGGTTCCCCGTAAGTAGCCAAAAATTGACCAGAAACTTGGTTGCAAATCCCCGACGCTTGCCGGTCGTTTCCCAGGCCGTCAATCACCTTGACATCTCCGAAAGCTGCATTCATTGCCTCTACTAAATAGGTGAGGGCAAACTGACCTATTTCTTGCAAACTGTCAGATTTTTGCAGGCGTTCGGTTAAACCTAAAAGAAATCTCAGCCGCCTGACTTCTGCGTTCAGGCTAGCTTGGGAGTTTTGGTATACCGTAACGTCTCGAAAGGTAAACAGCCGTCCGCCGCTGTTGGTAATCGTGGCGCACACCTCCAAACAAACCGCATTGGATTGCTCGAAATAAAATGATAAACTTTCATCCTGAGATTTTTCGAGTGCTTGCTGAAATTCTTGCCACTGCTGAAGGGACAAGTAACCCCGATCGACAATTTCCGCAAACAGCAAGTGGCACTTCGGCTTTGTTTCCAGCCATTCTGGCGACAGTTCCCAGATTCCGGCTAATTTTTTGTTGAACAAAACTAAGCAGTCAGACGAGTCGAACAGAGCGATCGCATTGTCTACTTGGTTGAGAATCAGTTCTTGGTCTGCCCTCAACTGGTGCAAGTCTCTCTCCATTTTGTCTGTGTGGGTAGCTCTTAGTTTTGTTGTCATAACTTTCTAGGGATATGGCAAGAGTTATTCTATAACCCATTACTTAATTTGACATAATTTTAGGTTGTTTGGCAGTGAGGGGGATCGATCTGCCTTGTGATCTGAGACACTTGCTGGTTTCGGAGGGCGATCGGAGCCCGCTTTGAACTGCGTCGGCTACATTGCTCAATCATGAGGCAATAAGCAGTGAAACCATTATAACAGAAAGAGAGTCTTTTAATAACAAGGCTCTCGAAGTTGATGACCTCAGACTTAAAACTATTGTGTCCAACCCAATGCTAATTTTACCCCTAATAAAAACCAATTATGGTGATAATAAAAGAGGATATAGCGGTTCGAACTCTCATATTCGCGGACGTAGTTGGGATGCGAGCCCTATACGTTTAAGTGGTTGTATAATCTATCAATCATACCTCATCTTTTTGAGAAAGGCTATATGTCAAAAGACAATCACGCCCTTACCCTTAAATTGTATTAGCAATAATTGGCTTGTTGGGATTAATATCATGTCCGCTCAATTAACCGTGATTCCTGTAGGGATTCCCCTCATATCATGTCCGATCGATTAACCATAATATCCCGGTCGGGGCGGGCTTCGCCGTGAGCGTCAGCCGAACGGTTTTTGAGATGGGAGATTGTTGGCAGGTATTTTTGGCGAACCCTCCCCTACGAAAATCGCGGTCGATCGACCGGACATGATATCACCAAGATATTGAATAGAAAGGGGAAAAATTGTCAACCCTTCCTAAGCCTTTAATCGCGGTCAATCGCTCGGAGATATATAACTGGTCGCGCCAGGGTTCCGTGCAATAAAATAGGGGTAAGGTACGCCCTAAGCAGGCGAAGGAAGTGAGAGCGGTTTCAAATGATATCAGTTTCAAAAAAGCAACTGTATACCCGCGATCCCAACCCATACAAAAACAGTTATTCCCAATTGTTTAATCTAAAATCGTTCGACATAGCGCTAACGCCGAAGTCTCAAATAAAAAATGATATGAGTTATTGCGATCGCACTTAATCGCACTTAATGGTAAGGTGCGCCATCAGCGCCCTACAAATGTGATTAAGTGCGATCGCACTTAATGCTTCTTAGGATTTTTCGGAAAAGGAATGCCCAAACTTTGGTGAAAAACAAGCTGAGTTTTATAAGTCAAGCGCCGGTTAACTTGTTTGATAATTTTTTCCAAAAGCGCATCGCCGGTTTTTTCTATCAAAGGCTGAGACATCGATCGAATAAACTTGGGAAAGCAAACTCCCACAGCCAAATCCAGTTTCCACGTAGCGCTGGTAATCGCAGGCGGCAGCTTAGCACGTTCCGACGCAGGCCAATCGGCGGCAAAATCCTGAGACGGTATCTCCACTAGCTTCATCGCCGATCGAAAATCCACTTCATACCCAGGCGAGGTATAGTCCGGAACCGGAATAGTCTTAATCAAATAGCAGCCTTCAGCGTCAGGCGGCAGCAACTCTAAACCAATTCTCGCTTCCACGCAGTAGCCGAAAGCCCCAAAACGCCCGATTAATAAATCGTACCCGTTATCGCCGATCGGCTCGGCCTTCATCGGCGAAGCGCACTGGCAAAACCAAGTCTTGTGGTTGTTCAAATGGTTCGCCACCGTCTGGGCATCGGCGTACATCTCCATGCTGTCTTCAAAATGCGTGTGAAACCAAATCGGCTCAACTTCCTCTGGTGCATCCGCGCTTCCACTTTCGGGCTGTCGGAAACTCGCATCTGAGTAGTAGTTTTCGTCAGAAGCTTCAACAGTTTGATATTCAACGGAATCCTGCTTCATCGTATGCTCTCCTGTTATACACGCCAATCAGTCCGGTTGGGGATGTGTTAAAGAAGTTTCCTCCCTACAATTGAGAAATTGATAGTAACAAAACTTACCCTAGTTCAGCATAACTCGACTTATGAAAGCATTTGTAGCAGGAGCCACAGGTCAGACTGGCCGCCGCATCGTCGCAGAATTAGTCAAGCGAGGTATTCCCGTGCGCGCCTTAGTCCGAAATCTAGAGACAGCTAGACAAATTTTACCACCGGAGGCTGAGTTAGTGACAGGGGATGTATTAAATGCGACTTCCCTGAGCAATGCCATCGGCGATAGTACGGTATTGCTGTGCGCGACAGGGGCGGCCCCTGGTTTGGACCCGACAGCCCCTTACAAGGTAGATTTTGAAGGTACTAAAAATTTGGTGGATGCAGCTAAGGCTAAGGGCATCGAGCATTTTGTGCTTGTGACTTCTCTGTGCGTTTCTCAGTTTTTTCACCCGCTGAATTTGTTCTGGCTGATTTTGGTTTGGAAGAAACAAGCTGAGGAATATTTGCAAAAAAGCGGCCTAACTTATACGATCGTCCGTCCGGGCGGTCTCAAAAATGAGGATAATTCAGATGCGATCGTCATGAGGAGCGCGGACACAATGTTTGAGAGCAGCATTTCGCGCACCAAGGTAGCCCAAGTGTGCGTGGAGGCGCTGTTTCAACCGGCTTCTCGCAACAAGGTTGTGGAAATTGTGGCGAAGGCGGAGGCTCCGCACAAGAGTTTTGAGGAGTTGTTTGCCAGTGTGATTTGATTGAATTAGCTTCGCTTGGGTTCGGTGCGCCAGACAAAAAAAACTTTGATTTGAGTCAAAGCTTTGGGCTGACGCACCCTACACCAATTTTCCGATCGCCAAATCTGGCAAAATCTTTATAGTTTTACGATTTGCCCTTAAAATTTCGTTCTCGCAGCATGAAAACTCTCAAGTGGCCAGCTTGGTTCCCCTATCCGATTTCGTGGTTAAGGGCATTTGCTCTCGCTCAGAGTTTTAGTTTTGTCCTTCGCAGGGGCATTCCTTTTGTCAGCGACGATATTGGCTTTCTGACTCTACTGCTGGCGGCTTGGCTGATTCAGTTGCCTTTGTTTTTTGTTTTTCATTTGTTCGCCGTCAAAATCTTAAATCCCTTACTAATTATGCTGCCGGGTCGCTTTCGCGTTGCGCGCAAGTTCAAGGGCAGGCACATTGGTATTCGATCGCACTTGCGAGAAGGCTTGAATGCCGTTGTAGTGCTTTTTTTTGCATTTAATCTGTCGCTGTTGGTGCAACTTGCCATTTTTTATTGGCCCGCGCGATCGATCGATCCGGCTCAGTTACTAACAGGAATATCTACTCTAACAAATGTTGCGGTAGCCAGTGAATTCGATTTCTGGCTGAGCAAATTGGCGGCGGCTTTATCGAGTTTAACGCTGTTAGCCGCGCCGCTATATCAATACGATTTTCGGGTGCGCCGGATGCGGGTGGCTAGAAAATTAGCCGAAATTGCGGAAATGGAAATGACTTTGCTCGAAGCTGAGAAATTGAGCCGTCGAAAAAGGGGTTTGCTGAGGCGATCGGAAATTCAAATCCTCGGATTTCTACTTTTAATCGGCGCTGTGATTGGCGGCGGTGTTTTTTTGGTTGCTAATTTGCCGGGAAATCAGCAATTTTTGCAGTCGGGGAGTGAGGTGAGAAAATTCCCGCCGCTGGCTATGAAAACGGGCGATCCTTACATTCGAGCGCTAATGCGAACTATTTCTGCTAGCGAGTCGAATGTTGCTCGACCTTATCACGTTGTTTACGGTGGCAAATACATATTAGATTTGAGCCGCCATCCTGACTGGTGCGTGAAGATTGTTAACGGTCCGAATCGGGGCAAGTGTACTACCGCTGCGGGCAGGTATCAATTTCTGACTACGACTTGGAAGGAGAAGGCTAAGCGCTATCAGGCCCGTCGTGCTAATTTTTTGTTCTGGGAAGACTACAGTTTTCAACCAGAAGATCAGGATGCTGTGGTTTATGCTTGGTTGAGCGATCGCAAGTTTTGGAAAGCTGATATTTCAGAGATGCTGCGGCAGGAAAGATTAACTGAGGTATTGCGGATGCTTTCGGGAACGTGGACGAGTTTGGGATATGGAATTGAGAACAATTCTATGAGTTCTCGTTTGCCGAAAGTCTACCGGGAAATGCTGCGGGAAGAATTGGAAAATGCTGGTTCTTAGGGAGTTAAATGTTGGCTGTTGACGGTTGACTGTTAACTGTTAACTGTTAACGAATGTTATTGGTTATTAACAAGCCAAAGCGATTAAGAAATAACCACTAACAAGTAACGAATAATTTCATGTCCGGTCGATCGACCGCGATTTTTGTAGGGGCGGGTTCACCCACAATACCTGCCAATAATTGACCATCTCAAAAACCCGCCCCGACCGGGATATTATGGTTAATCGATCGGACATGATATATAACCTTTATCAAAAAGATGAGGTACGTAGTTGGGCCCCGGCCCTATACGTTTTAATTAATTATATAATCTGTCAATCATACCTCATCTTTTTGAGAACGGCTATAACTAATCCTTCAATTTTGGTAAAAATGCCGTCAAACATTTGTACAATTCTAATCCCGGCCCTGCTTGCAGGGGATAAAGCCTGTCGAAATTAATGGGGTTTCCCGGTGCTAATTTCCACTCGGTTTGCTGGGCTGTTTTTGGGGAAATTTCGATCGCTACCGTGATGTTAATAATGTTGTTGTGCTGGGGGATGCCCCGGAAGCAGTAACTTTTTCCCGTGCGTTGGTCGGAATCGCTGCCGGTGATGTATCTGTCTTGTTTGCGAAATTGAATTTCTCTGAAAGGTCGATCGATCGCAAAGGAGTCTCGGTAGCGGTAGTCTCCGTCGCGCAAGCTTTCGACAGTCGGCTTGATTTGACTTATAACTGTTGGTGGACTAAGAGTTAGCATCATCGATCCGCGTTCCTCCTGTGAAATCGGTGATTTTGGTTGCTGGTGTCTGTGTCGTCGCGGGCGATCGGCTTAAACCAACCCGCCGCTTAACAAATTAATAAAAATTGTGATGCAGTTTAAGTTGATCCCCGTCTATCGTGAATAATTATTTCATGCTTTCATCTCTGTTACCTATCTGAGCAATAATAGACATATACAGCAAGCCCTGAGAACTTTTACGGGCGCATATTTAGGGATTAATTGACGATACTGCGAGGATACTGCTATGTTTTGCGAGACGCGAGAAACAAAAAATTTAGGGCGAGTTGAAACCGAAAATTCCCCACGGCGAAGCTTTTTCACATCTGCGTCTAAAAGTACCCGTATGCTGCGATCGCGAGTTTACAAAGATGAGGCCCTGGTGTCGGCCTCGCTAGCGGGACTGCCAGCTCTTTTGGCCTCCCTCGAAAGCTTTCGCGAGCAGTAGAACTTGGCATTTTCTATTGCTTTATATGGCGCGTGGAGGTTGGCGATCGCGGCTCCCAACCGAGCAGTGGCTGTTTTGAGTGCACCTCAAATTCTCCTCGATTTGAGTAGAGTTTTGCTGTACTGAACTCTTCCGGGACCCAGAAACCTGGTTGTTTACACAAAAACATTTTTACTGCCCTTTGTTATGGTATGAAAAATGGTATAAAAACCCGGTTTCTTGTAGGTTTCCGCAAGTCTTGTGTTAACAAAATTTATTTTTGAGTGTCATCGGGTGCGATCGATGCCTCTACCTCTTGGGAGGAACGGCTTAACATAGAGTCGTGCAGGTGTTCGTTGTGCTGCCGTTCTTGAGCCATTAATTCTCTGGCTTTTTCTTCAGCAATTCCCTCCCCAGGTGTTTCTAGCTCGTGGGAGGAACGGTTGAGCATAGATTCGTGCAAGTGTTCGCTATGCTGCCTTTCTCGTGCAATTAGTTGTCTGGCTTTTTCTTCGGCGTTCATGAGTAGTATCTCCAAATGTTTGTGAAATCTGATTCTGATATTAAGATGCCACAATTTGAGGGTAAATGTAGCAAGATTAACATAAAGTTTTACAAATAATTGTCGAAAAAAATGTATAATAAAAATTGAGTTGGCTGGCGGTGGGTATCGGGTTCGGCGGTTGCCGAGCTAATTATTGCCAGACGCCGGAAAAGATATTCTTGACTGCGATCGCAATTCGATTTAAGTCTTCCTTCAGCAGCGGCGGCCAAGAAACTCCTCTGCGGAGTCCAGCTTCAAATTGCTGCAAACCTTCTACGGACAGTAAATGCAGTGCCGAGATCAATTGTCGGTCGAGCATTGGAGATTCTTGCAGCCCCTCAAACAATATTTTTAAAGCTAATAAAATCGATGTCACCTGTCCGGGTACGGGAGGCTGACCTTGTTTGAGACGCATCAGGAAGGCGTCGGGATTTTTCTTGGTTTCCAGGGCGGTTCCTTGGTCGATCAGAAAACTGCGGGCTGTTTTGTAATCCATTTGACGTGCGATCGATCTCCTGCAATTAATTAGCTGGCATTATATCACTTTTTCTCGCGCTCAATTTGGTAATATATTTCCATACAGCCCACACTACAGCCACTCGCACAGGTGCGCCCACAAGCACGACAGCTACTGATTAGAGGCGTAGCATTCATCCCGCAGTCGCCTCGATCCAAGTGAAACGGACAGGAAAAAATAAAACAATGGCAAAACACCAAGGAAATAGCAGAAAATCCAAGATTTATCGCTACTTGTGGCTCCTTTTTTTGTGTCTGAGCTTCCTGTTACTTCCGGGGATAAAAAAAATAGTTGCCTCTACGCCATTTCCCCCGCCCGCTCCTATTGCAAATAATGCTACTTTTGGAGATAGGATTCAAAGAACGATGGGGCTACTTGCGACTAGCACTCCAACAGAACGACACCAAGTACGTATCCTATTTTACGGTCAATCCATCACTCTGCAAGAGTGGTCCCAAGATGTAGCGAATGATTTGAAACAGCGATTTCCCAATGCAGATTTGATTTGGGAAAATCGGGCGCTAGGAGGATTTTCCGCCCCGATTTTAATCCGTCCCAGCGAACACGATTTGTATCCTTTTTATCCCGACTTGCTAATTTTTCACGTCTACGGAGGCGATGAAGATTACGAAGCCATAATTGCCAATGTCCGCCGCCGGACTGCTAGCGAAATACTCTTGCATTCAGACCACATCCAGTGGCTGCCGACAGGCAACAGCGACGATCCAGAACAACTCAAAAGATACGAATGGCACAACACTCATTCTACTAAATGGCTGCCTGAGTTGGCAGATAAATACGGCTGCGAAATCGCGGAAATTCGCGAACCTTGGCGCAAGTATTTGAAAGACAATGGCTTGGAACCAAAACAGCTATTGAGCGATGAAGTTCACCTCAACGATTGGGGAAACTTTCTCCTAGCTGCCCTCATAAAACCGCATCTGCGATACAAGCCAAATTCTCCTCAGCCGCCGCAGGATTTAGTGAAAACCTATACTGTTGGCAACGATGTTAAGTGGCAAGATGGCAAGTTGGTTTTAGAATTTGAAGGAAATAGAATAGATGCGATCGCCGATAAAACCTTCAACGGCAAGGCAATTTCTGCTAAAATTGCGATCGACGGCAAAAAACCCTCAGAATTTCCTGAACTTTACAGCATCACCAGACCTAGCGTTAGTCTTGGCGTCCCTTGGCCGGCAATCATCCAAGTATCCAGCCAAAAACCGCTAATCGTCGAAGATTGGAAAGCCGTAATTACTGAGATTAACAGCGACGCCAGCAAGTTTAAATTTGACGTTGTAGGTTCTAAAACAGGTTACGACGGCAGCGGTACAAACGACGAAATGTTTGTCTCCAACTCCGGCCGCATCGTGATTGAACCGAGAAACTGGTGGCTGAAAAATGCCTATGAATACTCTAAAAAACCGACGCCTAAAGGCTTTGAGATTTCCTGGCAGGTGCGGCCAATGTTTGTTGATTTATACGTTCCTCCACAAATTGTAGATTCAAGCCGCGAGTATTCTACAACATTAGCTCAGAATCTGAGCAACTCCAAACACACCCTCGAAATCCTCCCCGAAGCAGATGGGAAAGTTCCTATTGAGGCAATTCGAGTGTATCGCCCTCCTTTCTCCAATCTACCATCTAAAGTTGAGAGTTTTAAACCGCAGATATCAGCGGATGAACGCTGATAAAATTGCATCAGCGTTTGTTTGCGTTCATCTGCGGTTTAAAAAATCTTCATGTTGATTTTGTAGCAATCGCCTTGGCGGCGCCGGGCGTTGATGATTGTTTAAACCCTTAATATTTAAGCATCTTGAACGAAAGCATCCAGGATACAAGCCCCCGGATTCATCCGTGGATAAAAAACCTGTATCCCAATACGCTTGGGTTAGCGCTTTCAGACGAATTTCATTTCACGCATTTATGAGAGTTCCCGACTTGTGAAAGGAAATCAGATTATTCTTATCCCAAGCGTATTGACGTGTATCCGATAAAGGAACACCCGAGTTTATCCCTGGGGTCAACGCTTCAATTCTAAAATCTAAAATCTAAAATCTAAAATCTAAAATCTAAAATCTAAAATCGCCAAGATTATCAACTTTTCAGCATCCTCAACTCATGAAATATCAACAACGATAAAAAGAAATCCGCCACAAAAATCAACACCCAAGAAGTTACCACCGCAGCCGTTGCAGCTTTGCCTACTCCTTTCCCTCCGCCCACCGTCGTCAATCCCCAACCGCAACCGACAAGGGCAATTATCAACCCAAAAATAAAACTCTTAATCGCCACAGTTACTAAATCCCCAGGCCCCAAAAAAGTCCGCACCGATTCCAAAAATACCGACGGTTCCAAATTGTAAAAATTAACCGCTACAAATAGCCCGCCCAAAATTCCCACCGCTACCGCAAAAATTGTTAAAATCGGCAGCATGATGCAGCAAGCTATCACCCTCGGCACTACTAAATAATCTACCGGATTTGTTCTTAACATATACAGGGCGTCTATTTGTTCCGTCACCTGCATTTCTCCTATCTCCGCCGCAAAAGCCGAACCTACTTGTCCCGCCACCACGCCCGCCGTTAAAAGTGGTGCTAATTCGCCGCAAAATGCCACAGCAAAAGCACCTCCCATCGCCCCAACCGCCCCAAAGCGAACCAATTCTCTGCCGGATTGAATGGTAAAAATCATGCCGGCAAAAAGGGCTATTAGCAGCACGGATCGGAAAGAATCCAGGCCTACTGTTACTAAATGTTCCATGATTTGGCGGCGGTCAATTTTGCCGATGAGTATGCGTAGCAGCACTTGGCCGCCCAGGAACAGCGTCACTAAAAACCGCTGAAACCACCTGTTATTGAAGGTTTCATCAAAATGTCGATCGCGCTTTTCTTGGTATTTTTTAACCAATTACTGACGGCTCGCGATTAATTGCAAACAGGGCGAAGCATTGCTAAATAGAGATTTAGGCAATTGTACAGCAATTATTGCACGATTTGTCAACATATATTTTTTGTCGGTCAGCCCTGCGGTTGGTGAGTTAGGCGCGGTTTAAAATTTATTTATTGGTGACTTAACTTAATCGCCGCGCCCAACCCACCCTACAATATGACTGACTACTCCGCAAGTAATAAGTCGATAAAGTTATCCAACTGTTCATTATTCTTTTCGGCTTGATCCTTGCCAATTCTCAGTAGTTCCGATATCCTCTCTTCCGACGCATCATCAATCAGCAGCGGTTGTTCGTGGCTCAAATCTGGAGTAATTCTCAAATATTGATTCGGTCTTTCAACCGCATCATAAATTTGAATTAGTTGATAATTTACAGTTTCCGCAACTCCCGTCATCATGATATTAATCAAAGGCTCCACCCACTCAACTTGACCCCAACTTTTTACTTTTTCGTATGGGTATTTTTTCTGAGCTTCTCCCGTTCCCAATGATAAAATTACCATATCTTTTGCTGTCGGGCCTTTGTCGGGGCGATCTTCGGGAATTCTGAATTTATTTCTAACTTCTGCATAGGCACAAAGTGCGGGATTGTTTGCGAATACTCCCCCGTCAATTAAAGCGTAGCATTCATTGCTAAAAGAGTAGATTTTAGAAACCTCAAAATAAGAGGGAGCTGCCGAGGTGGCTCTGGCGATATCTCTAATAAAATAGTCTTCTGCTGGACATTTTTGAGCATCTATTCGATCGAAGAAGTGAGCTTTTCTCCTTTCGATGTCGTAACTGGAAATCAAACAAGGTTTTAGCAGTTCGCTGAGTTTGCAATCTCTGAAATTTTCCCAAAATAATTTTTCTAAGGGATCGCTGGGATATTTCTCATCTCTCAAACCATCTAGAGATCTAACTTTTTGCCAAAATGAAGTCTGAAAAACGTCGCGGCCGCTCTTAATCGAAAAATTAACAGCGTCTTGGGCCGCCCACCGAGACTTGCTGGGATTTTCGGCATCTGGACACAAATAAATGCAAGTTAAAATTCCTCCCGCACTCGTGCCCGCGATTAAATCAAAATAGTCAGCTATTCTCGCATCTGGGTTGCCACTTTTTTGTTGCAGCTTTGACTCAACGCTAACTAAAACTTGCGCGGGAATAATTCCTCTAATGCCGCCTCCATCTATGGATAAAATTCTGGTATATTTAGCCATAACTGTTGTCTCTTCTGAATGTTTGCTCGTTTCCTAGAGTCCTGGATACAAAAAGTGGTTTGAGAGACTAATCATAGCGGCAACAGCCGTAAGCTGCTTGAGGCGCACCTACATTGCGAATTCATGCACGGCTCAATCTCAAATCCCAAATCTTCAATCTAAATTTAATTGGCGGGCGGCGATCGTATAGCGAAAAATGTATTCTACAATTTCTACGTAATTGTAGGCGGCGGCTGGCGAGTCTGCCCAGACTGTGATGCCGTGATCGCGAATTAACAAAGCGGGTACAGAGGGCGTACAAATGGCAAATAATTCGCAAATTTCCTTGGCTATCTTAGGGACTTCTAAATAATTTGTAAAGAGGGGTATCGACACTTGCGGGTTTTCCTCCCACACCCCCAAACCTTTGAGCATTTCGATCGCCGGTAAAGGCACTGCATCTCCTGCTGTTAGCCGAGAAACTAAATTTGCCTCAATCGAGTGGACGTGATAGCAAGCTTTAGCGTCTGGAAAACAATTGTAAACGGCTAAATGAATGCTGGTTTCGGCCGAAGGGCGGCTGTCGGGAACAGGTTGCTCGACAATTGCGCCGTCTGAGCTCATTCTAATAAAATCTTCTTTAGTTAACTGCCCTTTGGCGCGGCCGCTAGCAGTAATCCAAAAACTGCCATCTGGTAAGCGCGCTGAAAGATTGCCAGCAGTCCCAACCATCCAACCGCGATCGTAAAAATGTTTGGCTGCTGCAATTAAATCCGATCTCAAATCGCCACTCATTCTTTACAAATCCTCAGTTTTTAATCTACTTTTTACTTTAATAGGAATTGCGCTGGCATATCTAAACGTCGGGTAATCCGTGCAAAGCTTATATCAAATCCGGTAGCATCGGACTTATAAGCTATTCTACATTTAAATTGTCTGTTAAAAAACAATCAAATTCTTGTGGGGTGGGCGGGAGAGCCCGCCCTCAACATACAATTTAAATGCGCGACAGCTTATGCAAGGGGGCGGGTTTATTATATTGTCTGTTACGGGCAATTATTGTTGGTGAACCCGCCCCTACGAAATTTAATATCATACAATACCGATGCAAACGGAATTTATATTACCTGAGAAAGGCGATAGTTTCACTTCCATTTCTGGGACAAATTTTCCAGAATGTCAAAAAAATTATCCCATTTAGTATAAGGCTTTTGCTGTTCGTCTAGATACTCGGCAAGCCGATCGCGCGCAAACACCGACGAAGCCTGCAAAGCCATATTAAAATCCGTCAGCGAATCTCCGATTGCCACCTGTTCCTCGGCGGGGTGCTGCCCCATCACCCGCACCTTAGACACCAATTCCTCATCTCCTTCAAACTCAGAATTGACTTGCAAGCGAGGGCCGCTAGCGTCCACATCCACAGCGTAAATAACCCTCGCCCGGTGTACCAAATCGCCCATTACCGTCTCTACCATGACCCGAAGACCGCCGGAAACGATCGTAAAATCCACCTTTTTCTCGTCCAAAAAATCCAGCAATTCCACCAATCCCGGCCGCATCAGCCTTCCCCTAGAAAATTCCACAATTTCCCCGTAACGTTCCGAGGGAATAGACTCTAGTATCTGCCGCACTCCCGATCGCAAACTCAGCCTTCTAGCGTATATTTCAGGCATCAGTTGAGACGACAGTTCCGGTGCGAAATGCTTGAGCATTGCCACAAAAGTTTCTTCAACGGTTATCGTGCCGTCAAAGTCGCAGAATACCACCCGTTGCTGACTGTTCGGGATTCGAGATTTTTGCTTGTCATCGGTCATTCGATTTTTGATTTTGATTTTTGATTTTGGATTGACTTGCGCTCTTATAAATTCGGGGGATTGAGGATTTTAGATTTGAGATTTTGGATTGATTCCACGGATAGATCGCGTGGCGGGTACCATCTAGAAATTTTTGGTCATTGTCAGTCGCACAAGAGAGAGAACTGGAAAAGTTTACACAATTTATCGTACACTGTCGAGCGACAGACACCCTGGCAGCCAAAAACTAATAGCTACGCGCAGTGTTTTGGCAATCGCCCGCAGGATATTATACAAATTATTCCAGGGAATCTTCCAAGGAATCTTCCAGAGAATCTTCGAGGGAATCTTCGAGGGAATCTTCCAGAGAATCTTCCAGAGAATCTTCGAGGAATGCTTCTACGTCCTGTTTTTGGTTTTTTGTCTTTTGGGGGGTAGACTTAGCCGGCAAACAGATTAAATTGTCATCCTCAGTATTAATCAAACCCTTCGATCGCAACTTACCCATCAGCCGCGTCACCGTCACCCGCGTTGAGCCAATTGCGCTGCCAATTTGAGCGTGAGTCAATGTCCAAGGCAGCCGGTAGCCCCGAACCACCTCCGGTTCGCCATCACCTACGTAAGGTTCGCCGAACTCTTCGATCAGCAAAGTGAGAAATCCCAGCAGTCGGTCGATCGTCCGGCGCTGTCCCAAAGTGCTCAGCCAGAGAAGTTTCCGCTGGTGTTGGTAGCGAAACGCATCCAAAATTTCCCTGCGAAAGTGAGGCCAGTTATCCAAGTCGTGCCAGTACATCCACACTACGTGAGTTTGATCGGCATGAGCGTAAGCTTGGAGAGTAAACGGAGACTGAGCAACCAGTTCAAAGGGCTGACCGGCGCCGACGAAGCCCAAAAAAGCTTCTTCTGTAGTTTTGTCAGGGGATTTTGACTTTGCCGCCGCAGCGCTAACTTGAGCGCTGCCTACGAGCCGCACAGAACCTTTCTGAACTAAATACAGCAGTCCGGGTCTTGCGGGAATCCGCTCGTCTTTGCTAAAAGTCCGGCAGCGGTAGTGTTCCTGGGCCCAGTCGATAATTCGCTGCCAAGTGATAAAAGGTCGATCGATAGTCTCTACAGGTGTGGAAGTTGATTGCATAAGTGAGGCTCTGAGATATATTTAATCAGTGAGAAAAACAGCTTTTGCCAGCAGTGCAATACAAAGTGAGACAACCAACCCCCGATCGAGCTTGCACGCTTCTTAACTGTGCTGACTTTTCTTAGTTTTACCTAAAAATTTAATGTAGCAAAAAATACATCAATATGGTAGAGTTCAACAAAAAATTTGTCGTTAATTATTGTATATTTAGCAAAAAAATCGCTAGAAAGCACATGAATTCGATGTAGCCTCGCTCGGGGGAGCCGATCGACTATCTCTGATATCAGCAGTTTAACGTACAAGAACAGTGCAAGTGGTAACAGTGGATCGTTGTTCTTACGGTAGGATGAGCCGATATGGATACAGCAAATATCTGGCAGTGCCCGGAAGTTACAGTGAAGTGTTTCTTGCTTTCAAGGTTCCAAAGGGCGATCGGCCAGCAGGAAACACTAGGGGAAATTCCATTAAATCTCATAGGTTGCACCATTCTCAAGAACGGGCAAGATGCCCGTTCCACGAGAGATGAATTTTCTTCTCGTGGAACGGGCAAGATGCCTGTTCCTAAACAAGTAATTGAGAATGGTGCAATATTTCCCTTAAATCGGAGTAAAGATAGCGCGCGGGTGGTGTACGTGTCTGCGATCGCCCTGAAATTAGCTAAAAGTTGGCAGCAGACACCGCAGACAATCGCCGCACAACTTGCCGAAACTCTCAAACCGCTGTGCTGCCCAGATTTCGCCGTTAAAGTCGCGCCGGCGGGGATTATTGAGTTGGAGTTGACTGATGCAGGTTTAGCCGTCTGGTTGCAGCGTTTGGCTCAAACAAACCTCCCAGTTCCAGAATCTCGAATATTATCTCCTGTTGTGTGTGCCGATCGGCTGTTTCCCATTCAGTACAGCCACGCGCGCTGCTGTTCCCTGCTGCGAATGGCCCACCGCGATCGGATAATTGCGATCGCCGAGCCCGATGTCGCTACAGCGCCGCCAATTTGGTCGCTAGCGAGTCCAAATCCTATTCCTTGGATTGACGAGGGCGATCGGCTGCGGTTAGTGCATCCAGCCGAACGCAGTTTAATATCGCAACTGTTAACAGTGTTAGATAATTTATATCCTAATTTTGAGGTAAACAAGCGCGAAAAACCAGTCAATTATTTCAAATTGGCCAATAGTTTGAGCGAAGCCTTTCAGATTTTTTACAGCCAGTGCCGAATTTGGGGAGAAGTTAAAATAGAACATCCAAAACTCGCCCAAGCTCGATTGGGTTTAATATTAGCAACTCAATCTTTGCTGCGATTTATCCTAGAAAATTTGTTAAATGCTATTGCTCCTTTAGAACTTTGAATTAGTCATAATAAAAAAGTAATAAGCAACAGGGAAGAGAGTAGTTTACTGTATTTTTGGCGATGGTTTCGGACAATTTTTATTTTGATAATCGCACTGATAGACCAGTGCTTTTTGCCACCTCAAAGTAATACGTATTCTCGCTTCCAGAAAGCAACAATGATGAGTGGGGGTTTGTTTGCGCTCACCTGAGTGTAGGGTGCCTCGCTCAAAGATTGTGGATATTCTTTAAGATTTCAGGGTGGCGACGCACCCTACAAATACTGTTGCATGAGTTTTGAGAATTAGTATAATTTCCAGAAAATAGCTAGAAGCCGTTACTTTTTGACATAGAAATAGCAGCCATGCGATGCAGTTTAAAACAGTGTGAATTTTCTGCCAGCCATGCGATCGCTCGTGATAAATTTCCGCTGCAACTGCCCGCGAAAAAACCATCAAAAGCCTCCCATTGATGTTGTAATAAAAATGAGCAACCAACCATTCATCATCCCTGCGAAAAATCCAGTCTTGAAATCCCAAGAAAATGCCTGCATCTAGTTTAAGGCGTTGCAGGCGAGAGTTGCTCTTGTTCAATTTTTGCGATCGGCAGCGTTACGGTAAATGTACTGCCTACGCCTTCTTCACTGGTCAAAGTAATTTCGCCTCCGTGCAAATCCACGCATTTTTTAACAATGCTCAGCCCCAGTCCAGTACCGGGAATTCGACCGACATTTTTAGCCCGGTAAAATGAATTAAACAACCGTTCTTGGTCTGCGACAGGTATGCCAATTCCTGCATCCTGTATAGAAAAGATAGCCTCGGTTTCAGTAACTTTTAATTCAAAAATTACTTCGGTATTTGGGGGAGAATACTTAATAGCATTTGACAGCAAATTGCCCAGAATGCGCCGGAGCAAGCTTACCTCCAAACACGCCATCGCCGATGGACTGTGATTCACAAAAATCAGCGTCACCGGATCGGTTTGAGGTTTCAACTTCAGGCTGCTCTGAAATTCCGCTACCAACTCATTACAAAACTTTGCTAAATCTAGCGCTACCAAGCAAAACCCGGCTTGTCCTGACTCAACACGGCCTAGCAGCAGAACATCGTCTAATAACTGATCGATACCTTTGGCGGCTGCTTGGGTTTTGTCTAGCAGTTCTTGTTTTTTCTCATCTGTTAATGTCAGCTTGTACTTGCTAAGAAGTTGTGTAGTGCCGATAATGAAATTCAAAGGATTGCGAACGTCGTGGGCAATCATGTACAGCAAAGATGTTTTCATCTCGTTGAGTTCTTGGGCTGTTTGCAGAGTGCGATCGAGTTGGTCGTGAGACAATTTGAGAGTTAAAGACAACTGGCGCGATCGCAGCAAAATCTCCACCCGCGCTTGCAATTCAATCTTCTCGATCGGAGCGATAATCAAATCGTCAATACTTTGCCAAATAAATTGCGTTGCCATCCCTACATCCGAGCGGGATGTAATCAAAAGAAAAGGCAAGGATACCGGGTGTTCTGCCTGTTTTTGGGCGGCCACCCATTGCCAGTGGTTTTTCAGGGCAAGACCGTCAATAATCCCCAGGTCAAAAGATTGATTAAAGGATAAAAAATCCTCGCTATTTTCGGTTGAGTTTGGCAGCACTACCTCATAGTAAACTGCTAGCCATTCTAATAACAGACGGCGATTTTCTTTCTGTTCGACAAGCAATAAAATTTGACTCACGCAGGTTCTCCTAGCAAGCTGTGAACAATTCCCAGCAAATCTTTAACGATCAAAGGTTTTATCAACATATTCCGAGCACCGTGGCAGAGGCTTTCGTGCTGAATGGCAGCGCTTTGTTTGGGCGAGAGTATCATAAAAGGGATTTGGTGATTTCGCAGTTTTTCGCAGCAGTCCCAAATCCGGCGGTCGAAACCAGAAATATCTACTAAAGCCATCCCGATTCTAGCAGGCTGACTGATAGCTTGTGCAACATCTTCAAAGCTATAAGCTGCGATCATCTGGTATCCTTCTTTGTTGAGAAATTGTGCTAGGAGTTCCAAGTTTCGGTGATTGCGGTCAACCGCTAAAATTATTGAGTTTTCAGTCATTTATCAGCTTCCTTTAAATACGGGTTATACCATTTTAGATTTTAGATTTTAGATTTTAGATTGGGGAGTGACTGATTGTATATGATGGGTTTGGAGGTGGCCTCAAGTGGGATTTTTTTTATTTGGTATTAGTTTACTTTTCGGCGAGGGATTACATGGGTTTTCAGTTGAGTGAAGTAGAGATGCTGGGGTAAAGGACACGGCAGCGTGCCCTTTACCCCTACTGTATTTCAGAGAATTGAAAACTACACTACGATAAAAGTCGAAAAATACACAAATTTACCAATATATTTAAGTTTTCCAGGACTGAGGCTAGTGGTGAGGTGCGCGGCGCGCACCCTACTAATTTGATTCGCGACTGCACGCATTAGCTCCAATTGCCCAAAAACAGCAGGATAAACCCCGATTCAATCTTGCTCCGCTCCGTCTTCAATCCACACCGGCGCCGAACTCAAAATGCCACGCAGCCCCGCTATCGGTTTGCTGACTTTGATGCCGTAGCGAGTTATCTCGAGTTCTCGCAGAGTTCTCTCGAAATTGCTGACTCGTTTTTTAATTACTCCGATCGCCTTGCGGATTTCTGTCCTATTATGCAGTTGGCGTTCCAGATAGCGTATAAACAGAAGATTATCAGCCAAATAGCTAATCCCGACCTCGGTCAGCCGAAAATCTCCGCTAAGGGCTTCTAGCTCATTAATCAAGATAACGGTGACTCCCATATTCTTGAGATACTTGCACAAAGCGTGCAAATTGTTCACCAAATCTTGCCCCTGCATCGAAAGCTGATAGCCAGAAATACTGTCAATCATCACAATCAGCGTCTTTTCCTGCTCCACCTCCTGGCGTACCATAGAGGCAAACTGATCCGGCGAGTACAGCAAAGGTTCCACGGGTCTCACCGCAAGACTTCCTTGCCCGATCATCGCGTCAACCGGGATGTTAACTGATTGGCAGCGGCGCAGGAGAGTAGAACTTGACTCCTCAAAAATGTAAACTACCGATCGCTCCCCCCTTCCTGCTGCTTCCTTCATAAACTGAATCCCCACCGTCGTTTTACCCACGCCGCTAGGCCCGCTAATCACCGTCACAGTCCCCCGTTCCAGTCCCCCGTGCAGCAGTTCGTCCATTTCTGGAACCCCTGAAGAAATCGCTTCCGCAACAAAATCCTGTTGAAAGTTGTCCGGCAGCAGTCGCGGAAATACCTCCATACCAGCCTCAGTCAGGCGCAGCGAATGGCGGCCGCTGCGGAAGTTGGAACCTCGCAGCTTGGTGACAGACAGGGTGCGCCCTTGTGTCAATAGTTCTAAATAAATTACTCCGTCGCTGATGAATTGCAAATCGTCATCGGGAGCACTTGATGTGCCTTCTGACGTGAACACCACCGTCGCCCCCCCTTCCACCAAAAACCGCAGAAAAGACAGAACTTGCTTGCGAAACTGAAACTCATCCGCAGCTAAGTAGCGAAATTGAGTGATCGCGTCCAAAAACACCCGATCTGGTTTGACCGCCCGTACCTGTTCGATAATCTTTTGTGTAGTCGGTTCTCGCTCAACCTCGGAGGGGGAGAAAATGTCATAAGTCTGAACTTCTGTAAAAAATTCTGAGGATGGACTCAAATCGAGGAACGCCATCGCTTCAATATCAAAACCGAGAGTTTCGGCATTGGCGCGCAGTTGCGCTTCCGGTTCTCCTAAAGTAATGAACAGGGGTTTTTCTCCCAAAGCCACACCTGCGGTCAAAAAGTGAAAGCCCAGTGTAGTTTTGCCAGTACCCGGGCCGCCGCGAACCAGATAAGAGCGTTGAGGAATAAGGCCGCCGCCAATCACTTCGTTGAGACCGGTAATTCCTACAGAAAGTCGGTTTTGAGACATTTGTTTTTTCATCTTTTGAATATGGGGCCCGTATTAATATTTAATGGTTTTACGCAGTGTTTTGATGATTTTTTTTACCGGGCGTCTCGCAACCTTCATGAAATCTTTTTATACCGAAAATTACGTTAGCACACAAGAATTAGAAAGTATTGTCGGCACTGCTGGGATCGGTCTGCCGCAGTACACAGAGGTACTTTGGCAAGAACGGGTAGAAAAAGCAGTTGCCCCGGGCACGAAAATAGATTGTACCGTTTACCCGAATACTCAGGAAGAACTCGCGGCTGTCATTGCTTGGGCAAGGCAAAATCGCTGTGCAGTCTTGCCGGCGGGAAGCGGCAGCAAACTCGATTGGGGCGGTTTAGTCAAGGAAGTCAAAATTGCCGTCTGTACGGGGCGCCTGAATCGGCTTGTAGAACACGCTGTGGGCGATTTAACCGTGACTGCGGAAGCGGGAATGAAGTTTGCGGATTTGCAGAAAATTTTAGCGGCAGCAGGTCAATTTTTGCCGATCGATCCGGCGTATCCGCAACAGGCAACTTTGGGCGGCATTGTAGCTACTGCTGATGCGGGTTCCTTGCGGCACCGCTATCGGGCGGTTCGCGATTTGTTGTTGGGAATAACCTTTGTGCGATCGGACGGTAAAATTGCGGTAGCCGGAGGTCGAGTTGTTAAAAATGTCGCCGGTTACGACTTGATGAAACTGTTTACTGGTGCTTACGGCACATTGGGCGTCATCAGTCAAGTAACTTTCCGAGTTTATCCGCTGCCTGAATCATCGGGAACTGTAGTGCTGACAGGGGAAACTAATGCTTTGTCCCAAACGGCTCAAATCTTATTATCCTCTGCTTTGACACCAACAGCCGTTGATTTGCTGTCGCCTGAATTAGTCGCAAAATTAGGCTTAGGAAAGGGCACGGGATTAATCGTCAGATTTCAAAGTATCGCAGAAAGCGTTAAACAACAATCAGCCCGCTTGCTGGAAGTTGGCGAAAAGTTGGGTTTGCAAGGCACTAACTGCTGCGAAAATGATGAGCATCAGTTATGGCAAAGATTGCCAGAAACAATGTGGGATTCTGGCACAAAGCCGGCAATTATTTGCAAAATAGGAATCAGACCGTCGGAAGCTGTACCGGCAATTAACGAATTGCCCGTACAGGACGCTTGGATTCATGCAGGCAGCGGTTTGGGGGTTTTGCGGTTTGAGACTGCGACTGCGGAAACGCTGTTGCAGGTACGCAGAGGGTGCGAAGCCAAAGGCGGTTTTCTGACTGTTTTAGCAGCGCCGGCCGACATCAAGCAACAGTTAGATGTTTGGGGCTATACTGGAAGTGCGATCGATTTAATGCACCGGATTAAACAGCAGTTTGACCCGGAAAATATTTTGAGTCCCCATCGTTTTATAAGCGGTATTTAGTTTAAAATTTGTTGTCAGGAGTTGGGTTTTTTTAAATTCCTAGTCTGAATTAGTTGTGAACACGATTTGTTTTTTAACGAACCGCGAAGGCGCGAAGACCGCAAAGGAAGAGAAAAGAACAGAAGTTTTGGTCGTGAGGTTTAGGACATTCTTAATTGCACTTTATCCATGCGGTCGATTGCTTCTGACTTCTCTCCTATATAACTAAATTTTTTTCTTCCTTCTTCCTCCTTCCGACGGACATCGGACTGACATCCGTTACATCTTGTACACTGCTTCGTTGCCGAACTTCACTTCTTCCTGACATCCGTTACATCCGTTACAGAATCCGTTGCCGAACTTCTTCCTATGCAAACATCAGAAAAATCTCAAATTCCCAGCGACGATTTAAGACCTGCCAAAGAAAGCAATTTCCTAGCACAAAATCCCCACTTGCAAACCCTCGAAATTCCGGGTTTCGACCCCAACAATCCGCCCGACCCGAAATTAATCGATACTTGCGTGCACTGCGGTTTTTGCTTGTCAACTTGTCCGAGTTATCGGGTACTCGGCAAAGAAATGGATTCCCCCAGAGGTCGCATTTATTTAATGGATGCAATCAACGAAGGCGACGCACCATTAAATGAAGCAACCTCGCAGCATTTCGATACTTGTTTGGGCTGTTTGGCCTGCGTTACAACTTGTCCGTCTGGAGTTCAATACGACAAGTTAATTTCCGCAACTCGCCACCAAGTGACCAGAAATCAGGAACGCACTTTTTCCGATAATGTAATGCGAACTCTGATTTTTAATCTCTTTCCTTATCCTCACAGATTGCGGCCTTTGCTTGTACCGCTGTTTATTTATCAAAAATTAGGACTGCCAAAACTCGTCCGCAAAACAGGTTTGCTGAAAAAAGTATTTCCTCGCTTGGCGGCAATGGAATCAATTTTGCCGAAAGTTACTGTTGATTCTTTCCGCGATAATTTGCCCGACGTAATTCCGGCACAAGGCGAAAAACGCTATCGAGTTGGCGTGATTTTAGGCTGCGTGCAGCGGCTGTTATTTTCGCCAGTTAATGAAGCTACGGTGCGAGTTTTGACGGCTAACGGTTGCGAGGTTGTGATTCCGAAAAGTCAGGGATGCTGTGCTGCTTTGCCGGAACACCAAGGCCAAGCGGAACAGGCGAAAGCTTTGGCGAGACAGATGATTGATAGCTTTGAAAATACTGGCGTTGATTTTGTGATTATCAACGCTGCTGGGTGCGGCCACACTTTGAAAGAATACGGTCACATTTTAGCAGATGACCCGGATTATCGGGAGAAAGCTGAGAAATTTGCTGCTAATGTGAAGGACGTGCAAGAGTTTTTGGCAAGTGCGGGAATTACGGCGAAACTCAATCCTTTGATTGATGGAGATTTGACCATTGTTTATCAGGATGCTTGTCATTTGTTGCACGGACAAAAGATTAGTTTGCAGCCGCGTCAGTTGCTGCAACAAATTCCCGGGGTGAGGTTAAAAGAACCTGTGGATGCGGCTTTGTGCTGCGGGAGTGCGGGGGTTTACAATATGCTTCAGCCGGAGGTTGCTGATGAATTGGGAGTGCAAAAGGTGGAGAATTTGCTGAATACTGGGGCGGAGTTGATTGCTTCTTCTAATCCGGGTTGTTCTTTGCAAATTAAGAAGCATTTGGAGTTGCAGGGAAAGAAAGTTACTTTAATGCACCCTATTGAGCTTTTGGATTATTCGATTCGCGGGGTGAAGTTGCTGAGGAAGTAGTTTTGTAGGGCGGGCGGTGTCTGCCCTGTTTTCGATGCTGAGTGAGATTTTTTTTTAATGAACCGCAGAGGGCGCAGAGGGCGCAGAGTTCGAGAAGAGAGAGACAAAAGAGAATGAGGAATAGGCTTTTGTATTGAGAAGTCGTGAAGCGTAGCTATTCCGCAGGGAATCGCACTTCTCACCCTTCCCACAAGCTAAAATTAAATTCAACAGTTATTCACGCCGGACAACAGTTATGGTAACTCAACTCAAGTCTCCTCAAACACCTGATGTAATTTACCCCGACAGCGACGGCCAACCAATATCTGACAATACCAAACAATTTCGCTGGATACTCATCATACAACAAAATTTAGCGTGGCTATTTGCGGACGACCCGAATGTATTTGTAGCGGGAAATTTGCTGTGGTATCCCGTCGAAGGAGATAACAAAACTTCTATCGGTCCGGATGTGATGGTAGTCTTGGGAAGACCGAAAGGAGATAGGGGTTCTTACAAACAGTGGGAAGAAGAAAATATCGCGCCGCAAGTGGTGTTTGAAATTCTTTCTCCCGGTAACAGGCTAACAGAAATGAATAAAAAACAGGTATTTTACGATCGCCACGGCGTAGATGAATATTACCTGTACGACCCGGAACGCAACGATTTCAGCGGTTGGATGCGTTCAGAGGGGCGTTTGGACGTAATTGATGCGATCGAAAATTGGGTCAGCCCCCGACTCGGAATTCGCTTTGATTTGTCGGGTGAAGAGTTGCAAATTTATCGCCCTGACGGCGAACCGTTTGCAAGTTATGAGGAGGTTTCTCGCAGCTTGGAACAAGCCGAACAGCGGGCCCAACAAGCCGAACAGCGGGCCCAACAAGCCGAACAGCGGGCTGCTGTACTGGCAGAAAGACTGCGATCGATGGGAATTGACCCGGAACAATTGTAAACTAGACTGGGGAAAAGAGCGATCGCACTTCTAAATTTTAGCAAAAGTGCGATCGGCACAATAACTAATGACTAATGACTGCTTGCCTGTCAACTGTCAACTGTCAACTGTCAACTGTCAACTGTCAACTGTCAACTGTCAACTGTCAACTGTCAACTGTCAA